>NZ_JBNDLU010000002.1:4180000-4348441 GCF_050436225.1 Paraburkholderia lebeckiae
TGATGGGGTGCAAGCTCCTGATTGAAGTCCCGGTAAACGGCGGCCGTAACTATAACGGTCCTAAGGTAGCGAAATTCCTTGTCGGGTAAGTTCCGACCTGCACGAATGGCGTAACGATGGCCACACTGTCTCCTCCCGAGACTCAGCGAAGTTGAAGTGTTTGTGATGATGCAATCTCCCCGCGGCTAGACGGAAAGACCCCATGAACCTTTACTGTAGCTTTGCATTGGACTTTGAACCGGTCTGTGTAGGATAGGTGGGAGGCTATGAAGCGTGGACGCCAGTCTGCGTGGAGCCGTCCTTGAAATACCACCCTGATCTGTTTGAGGTTCTAACCTTGGTCCGTGATCCGGATCGGGGACCGTGCATGGTAGGCAGTTTGACTGGGGCGGTCTCCTCCCAAAGTGTAACGGAGGAGTACGAAGGTACGCTAGGTACGGTCGGAAATCGTGCTGATAGTGCAATGGCATAAGCGTGCTTGACTGTGAGACTGACAAGTCGAACAGGTGCGAAAGCAGGTCATAGTGATCCGGTGGTTCTGTATGGAAGGGCCATCGCTCAACGGATAAAAGGTACTCTGGGGATAACAGGCTGATACCGCCCAAGAGTTCATATCGACGGCGGTGTTTGGCACCTCGATGTCGGCTCATCTCATCCTGGGGCTGTAGCCGGTCCCAAGGGTATGGCTGTTCGCCATTTAAAGAGGTACGTGAGCTGGGTTTAAAACGTCGTGAGACAGTTTGGTCCCTATCTGCCGTGGGCGCTGGATATTTGAAGGGGGCTGCTCCTAGTACGAGAGGACCGGAGTGGACGAACCTCTGGTGTACCGGTTGTCACGCCAGTGGCATCGCCGGGTAGCTATGTTCGGAAGAGATAACCGCTGAAAGCATCTAAGCGGGAAACTCGCCTTAAGATGAGATATCCCCGGGGCTTCGAGCCCCTTGAAGGGTCGTTCAAGACCAGGACGTTGATAGGTCAGGTGTGCACGTACAGTAATGTACTGAGCTAACTGATACTAATTGCCCGTAAGGCTTGATCCTATAACAGGTGTGTCTCGACCCGCGTTAGTGCTTCAGCACTTGCGCGGGTCCGATCCCCGAAGGGGATTGGTGTGAACTCCCGCGGGAGCTAACAGAAACGCACGGTTGGGATTCAGTGTTGTGCCAGAAACAACACAACCCCCACACGAATCCTTTACGCTTCTTCCCGATTGGCTGTGGCGCAACCGGTTGACTCCAACCCCTGCGACGCAGCAACCCGTCATGCCTGATGACCATAGCGAGTCGGTCCCACCCCTTCCCATCCCGAACAGGACCGTGAAACGACTCCACGCCGATGATAGTGCGGATTGCCCGTGTGAAAGTAGGTAATCGTCAGGCTCCCCCCCAGGTCAGAAACCCCACCCGCCGCGGTGGGGTTTTTGCGTTTACGGACAGCTAACACCCAATCGCTATATAAGTGAGAGCGTTGGGATCGGAACGGTCAAGCAGCCCTTGACAAAGAGACATTGTTCCCCCATAATCATTAGTTCTCTGCGGAGGGGTGCCCGAGTGGCTAAAGGGGGCAGACTGTAAATCTGTTGGCTTACGCCTACGTTGGTTCGAATCCAACCTCCTCCACCAGAATGCAAGATGTAGCAGTTGTTGGGAATCCATGATCCTTGCGGGTGTAGCTCAATGGTAGAGCAGAAGCCTTCCAAGCTTACGACGAGGGTTCGATTCCCTTCACCCGCTCCAGCAACATAGAGGTAGCGCCCATGTGGCTCAGTGGTAGAGCACTCCCTTGGTAAGGGAGAGGTCGGCAGTTCGATCCTGCCCATGGGCACCAGAAGTAATCGGTGATTGTTTGCGCCCGGCGCAACGTACGGAAAATCCTCTTAGGAGTCGAAAATGGCCAAGGGTAAGTTTGAGCGGACCAAGCCGCACGTGAACGTGGGCACGATCGGTCACGTTGACCACGGCAAGACCACGCTGACGGCAGCGATCACGACGGTTCTGACGCAGAAGTTTGGCGGCGAAGCGAAGGCGTACGACCAGATCGACGCGGCGCCGGAAGAAAAGGCGCGTGGTATTACCATTAACACCGCGCACGTCGAGTACGAAACGGCTAACCGCCACTATGCCCACGTCGACTGCCCGGGCCACGCTGACTACGTGAAGAACATGATCACGGGCGCGGCGCAGATGGACGGCGCAATCCTGGTGTGCTCGGCCGCTGATGGTCCGATGCCGCAAACGCGTGAGCACATCCTGCTGGCGCGTCAGGTTGGCGTTCCGTACATCATCGTGTTCCTGAACAAGTGCGACATGGTGGACGACGCCGAGCTGCTGGAACTCGTCGAAATGGAAGTTCGCGAACTTCTGTCGAAGTACGACTTCCCGGGCGACGACACGCCGATCATCAAGGGTTCGGCCAAGCTGGCGCTGGAAGGCGACAAGGGCGAACTGGGCGAAGTGGCGATCATGAACCTGGCCGATGCGCTGGACACGTACATCCCGACGCCGGAGCGCGCGGTTGACGGTGCGTTCCTGATGCCGGTGGAAGACGTGTTCTCGATCTCGGGTCGTGGCACGGTGGTGACGGGCCGCGTCGAGCGTGGCGTGGTCAAGGTCGGCGAGGAAATCGAGATCGTCGGTATCCGCGCAACGGCCAAGACGACCTGCACGGGCGTGGAAATGTTCCGCAAGCTGCTCGACCAAGGTCAGGCAGGCGACAACGTCGGTATCCTGCTGCGCGGCACGAAGCGTGAAGACGTGGAGCGTGGTCAGGTTCTGGCCAAGCCGGGTTCGATCAACCCGCACACGCACTTCACGGCTGAAGTGTACGTGCTGAGCAAGGACGAAGGCGGCCGTCACACGCCGTTCTTCAACAACTACCGTCCGCAGTTCTACTTCCGTACGACGGATGTGACGGGCTCGATCGAACTGCCGAAGGACAAGGAAATGGTGATGCCGGGCGACAACGTGTCGATCACGGTGAAACTGATCAACCCGATCGCGATGGAAGAAGGTCTGCGCTTCGCAATTCGCGAAGGTGGCCGTACGGTCGGCGCTGGTGTCGTCGCCAAGATCATCGAGTAACGCCAGAGAGTTCTCGATAATCGGTTGTATCGGGGTTGGCGGTGTCGTCGACCCTGGATGGTTTAGGGGTATAGCTCAACTGGCAGAGCGTCGGTCTCCAAAACCGAAGGTTGGGGGTTCGATTCCCTCTGCCCCTGCCAACTATCGCGTCGTAGTGGCGCTTGTTAAGGTGTTATGGCGAATCCTTCCGTCGAAACTGTAAATACATCCGGCGACAAGTTGATGTTGATCGCAGGTGTGTTGCTGGTCTTGGCCGGGTTCGTGGGGTTCTTCTGGCTTAGTGGCCAGGAATGGTACATCCGCGGAGTCGCCTTGGCTGTTGGTGCGATCGCGGGTGTCGCAGTCGCTCTTCTCTCGACGCCTGGCAAGGGTTTCATCGCTTTCGCCAATGACTCGTACAAAGAGGTCCGCAAGGTAGTTTGGCCGAGTCGCAAAGAGGCGACCCAAACAACACTCGTGGTCTTCGGCTTCGTAGTCGTGATGGCTATCTTTCTCTGGGTTTGTGATAAATCCATTGAGTGGGCGATTTTCTCGGCGATTCTGGGTTGGAAATGATATGAGTGATACTCCGGCATCCCCGAGCGGCAAACGTTGGTACGTAGTGCACGCATATTCCGGTATGGAGAAGAGCGTGCAACGAGCGCTTCAGGAGCGCATCGAGCGGGCTGGTATGCAGGGTCAGTTCGGCCAGATCCTCGTTCCAACAGAAGAAGTTGTTGAGGTAAAGGGCGGTCACAAATCAGTAACCGAACGTCGTTTTTTCCCGGGCTATGTTTTAGTCGAAATGGAAATGACAGACGAAACGTGGCACCTCGTGAAGAATACGGCGAAGGTGACCGGTTTCGTCGGCGGGGCGCGTAATCGGCCGAGCCCGATCTCCCCTCGGGAAGTTGAAAAGATCATGTCGCAGATGCAGGAGGGCGTGGAGAAGCCGCGCCCGAAGACCCTGTTTGAGGTAGGCGAGATGGTGCGGGTGAAAGAAGGCCCGTTCACAGATTTCAACGGCAGCGTCGAAGAAGTGAACTACGAAAAGTCGCGAGTCCGTGTTTCCGTTACAATCTTCGGCCGCGCAACGCCGGTCGAGTTGGAATTCGGCCAAGTCGAAAAGTTGTAGTCCAGATTTTACGGAACGCACCGCTAGGTGCGTTCCGTATTTCGTGCTTACGGTCCGCGTAATGGCCGTTGAGGAGCGTAACTAGCCAGTTTGTCGGCGAACACGCGCTACTACTCACTGAGCGTCCGCACGTAAGGCGGCGTTCCAAAAGAGGTTCTCGAAATGGCAAAGAAAATTATCGGCTTTATCAAGCTGCAGATTCCTGCAGGTAAAGCCAACCCGTCGCCGCCGGTTGGTCCGGCACTGGGTCAGCGCGGCCTGAACATCATGGAGTTCTGCAAGGCGTTCAACGCACAGACTCAAGCGATGGAACCGGGTCTGCCGATTCCTGTCGTGATCACGGCATTCGCGGACAAGAGCTTCACGTTCGTTCTGAAGACGCCGCCGGCTACGGTTCTGATCAAGAAGGCAGCGAAGCTCGACAAGGGTTCGAGCAAGCCGCATACCGACAAGGTCGGCAAGATCACCCGCGCTCAAGCTGAAGATATCGCCAAGACCAAGATGCCCGATCTGACGGCTGCTGATCTGGCCGCAGCGGTTCGTACGATCGCTGGTAGCGCCCGCTCGATGGGCATCACTGTGGAGGGCGTGTAAATGGCTAAGCTTTCGAAGCGTCTGCAAGCATTTGCAGCCAAAGTGGATCGTCAGAAGCTGTACCCGATCGAAGACGCTCTGTCGCTCGTGAAGGAATGCGCAAGCGCGAAGTTCGACGAGTCGATCGACGTCGCCGTGCAACTCGGCATTGACGCAAAGAAGTCGGATCAAGTGGTTCGCGGCTCGGTCGTGCTGCCCGCTGGTACCGGTAAGTCGGTCCGCGTCGCTGTGTTCGCGCAGGGCGAAAAGGCTGAGCAGGCTCGTGCCGCTGGTGCTGACGTCGTCGGTATGGAAGACTTGGCCGAGCAGGTCAAGGCCGGGAACCTGAACTTTGACATCGTGATCGCTTCGCCGGACACGATGCGTATCGTCGGTACGCTCGGGCAAATCCTCGGCCCGCGTGGCCTGATGCCGAACCCGAAGGTTGGCACGGTCACGCCGGACGTCGCGACCGCGGTCAAGAACGCCAAGGCTGGTCAGGTTCAATTCCGTGTCGATAAGGCCGGCATTATCCACGCAACGATCGGCCGCGCTTCGTTCGAGCCGGCAGCACTGCGCAACAACCTGAATGCGCTGATCGAAGCGCTGCAGAAGGCGAAGCCTACCACGAGCAAGGGCGTGTATCTGCGCAAGGTCGCTCTGTCGAGCACGATGGGCGTTGGTGTTCGTGTCGACCAGACGTCGATCGCTGCCCAGTAATGAATTTCGCCGCTCCGGCGCGAGTTGGGGCGGCGTTTAAGGGCTTTGGGCGGTTGCGAGGTGGCAGTCTGCATCGCGCGACCGGTTGTCAAAGACCGTTGGTGGGCACGCAGCAAGTAGGCGGGTCCTTAATGTAAAGCCAACGCAGATGGCGAACCCGAAAAGGTTTTGTAGTGATGAAGCCGTTGGATGTCTGTAGCGATACGGATTTTTGATGGTCGAAATACTCCTGACTGGTCGGACGCCGTTATTGAACGCGGTACACAAGGCGCACGCCGCGTGTATCGAATCTGGAGGTTAACCGTGCCACTCAACAAAGAAAGCAAGCAGGCCGTCGTCGCTGAGGTTGCCGCGCAAGTCGCGAAAGCTCAGACCGTGGTTCTGGCTGAGTATCGTGGAATCGCGGTTGGCGATCTGACCAAGCTGCGCGCGAAAGCGCGTGAGCAACAGGTTTACCTTCGCGTGTTGAAGAACACGCTGGCGCGTCGCGCCGTCGAGGGTACCCCGTTTGCTCCGCTGGCAGAGCAGATGACTGGCCCCCTGATCTACGGCATCTCGGAAGATGCGATTGCTGCTGCTAAGGTCGTCAATGACTTCAGCAAGAGCAATGACAAGTTGGTCATCAAGGCTGGTTCCTACGAAGGCAAGGTGATGGACAAGGCCGGCGTGCAAGCGCTGGCAAACATCCCGAGCCGCGAAGAACTGCTCTCCAAGCTGTTGTATGTTATGCAGGCACCTGTTTCTGGATTCGCGCGCGCTCTGGCCGCGCTGGCAGAAAAGAAGCAAGGCGAAGAAACCGCTGCGTAATGCACTTCAGTCGAGGCGTGATTGATCGCTGGCTGTATCCGAAATCAATTTAGGAGTATTTCAAATGGCAATCGCAAAAGAAGACATCCTCGAAGCCGTAGGCTCGATGTCGGTTCTGGAACTGAACGAGCTGGTCAAGGCGTTCGAAGAAAAGTTTGGCGTGTCGGCAGCTGCTGTTGCAGTGGCTGGCCCGGCAGGTGCAGCTGGCGGCGCCGCTGCTGCTGAAGAGCAGACTGAATTCACGGTCATCTTGGCTGAAACCGGTGCAAACAAGGTTTCGGTCATTAAGGCCGTTCGCGAACTGACGGGTCTCGGCCTGAAGGAAGCGAAGGATCTGGTCGACGGTGCACCGAAGCCCGTTAAGGAAGCGGTGCCGAAGGCTGCTGCTGAAGAAGCCAAGAAGAAGCTGGAAGAAGCCGGCGCGAAGGTTGAAATCAAGTAAGCTTCAACGCGCTGCGCGAAGGCTGGCGGTTTTTCACCGCCGGCCTTTTTGTGCTTTGTGGAGGACGCGTTTCTGCGGGTGTATGCCGGCAGGAATGTGATCCCAGAAGCCAAAGAAAAACGCCCACGGTAATATTGACCGGCATTTCTCTTTGTCTTCTGAAGCGACTGCAGAAGGCAAGTTTGGTCGGGTAGCGGGCAACACAGGCATTCGCTGCCGTCAGCCAGCGGTTGGTAGCGGCCAACCACCAAGCTTCTAGGCTCGTTCAAGCCATCGGACGGCCATCGGGTCTCAGTCGGTGAACACTCGGGTTGTCTCATCAAGGTATCCTGCCTCGACAACTATGCCCGCCGTGATTCGGAGATCGTATGCAATATTCCTTCACCGAGAAGAAGCGTATTCGCAAGAGTTTTGCGAAGCGCCCCATCGTTCACCAAGTACCTTTCCTGCTGGCTACCCAGCTTGAATCATTCAGCACGTTTCTGCAAGCAGATACGTCGTCTACGCAACGCAAGCCGGAAGGCCTGCAAGCTGCGTTTACTTCCGTTTTCCCGATCGTTTCGCATAACGGCTTCGCGCGTCTCGAGTTCGTCAGCTACATGCTGTCGCCGCCGGCGTTCAACATCAAGGAATGCCAACAGCGCGGTCTGACGTACTGCTCGGCGCTGCGCGCCAAAGTGCGTCTGGTGCTGCTCGACAAGGAATCGCCGAGCAAGCCAGTCGTCAAGGAAGTGAAGGAACAGGAAGTGTACATGGGCGAAATTCCGCTCATGACGCCGACCGGTTCGTTCGTCATCAATGGCACGGAACGTGTGATCGTTTCGCAGCTGCACCGTTCGCCGGGCGTGTTCTTCGAACACGATAAGGGCAAGACGCACAGCTCGGGAAAGCTGCTGTTCTCGGCACGTATCATTCCTTACCGCGGTTCGTGGCTCGACTTTGAGTTCGACCCGAAGGACGTGCTGTACTTCCGCGTCGACCGTCGCCGCAAGATGCCGGTCACGATCCTGCTGAAGGCGATCGGCCTCACTCCGGAACAGATCCTCGCAAACTTCTTCGTGTTCGACAATTTCACGCTGATGCCGGAAGGCGCGCAGATGGAATTCGTGCCGGAGCGTCTGCGTGGCGAAGTTGCGCGTTTCGATATCACGGACCGCGACGGCAACGTGATCGTCCAGAAGGACAAGCGGATCAACGCCAAACACATTCGCGATCTCGACAACGCGAAGACCAAGTTCATCTCGGTCCCGGAAGATTATCTGCTCGGTCGCGTGCTCGCGAAGAATGTGATCGACGGCGATACCGGTGAAGTCATCGCGAACGCGAACGACGAGATCACCGAATCCGTGCTCGACAAGCTGCGCGAAGCGAAGATCAAGGACATCCAGACGCTCTACACGAACGATCTGGACCAAGGTCCGTATATCTCGTCGACGCTGCGCATCGACGAAACGGCCGACAGGATGGCCGCGCGGATCGCGATCTACCGCATGATGCGCCCAGGGGAGCCGCCGACTGAAGAAGCGGTCGAGGCACTGTTCAACCGTCTGTTCTACAGTGAAGAAGCGTACGACCTGTCGAAGGTGGGTCGTATGAAGTTCAATCGTCGCGTCGGCCGTGACGAAATCGTCGGCCCGATGACGCTGCAGGACGACGACATCCTCGCGACGATCAAGATCCTCGTCGAGTTGCGCAACGGCAAGGGCGAAGTAGACGACATCGACCACCTCGGCAACCGTCGTGTACGTTGCGTCGGCGAACTCGCAGAGAACCAGTTCCGCGCGGGCCTCGTGCGCGTCGAACGTGCTGTGAAGGAACGTCTCGGCCAGGCCGAAAGCGAAAACCTGATGCCGCACGACCTGATCAACTCGAAGCCGATTTCCTCGGCGATCCGCGAGTTCTTCGGTTCGTCGCAGCTGTCGCAGTTCATGGACCAGACCAACCCGCTGTCGGAAATCACGCACAAGCGTCGTGTTTCTGCACTGGGCCCGGGCGGTCTGACTCGCGAACGCGCAGGCTTCGAAGTCCGCGACGTGCATCCGACCCACTACGGCCGCGTGTGCCCGATCGAGACGCCAGAAGGTCCGAACATCGGTCTGATCAACTCGCTTGCTCTGTACGCGCACCTGAACGAATACGGCTTCCTCGAAACGCCGTATCGAAAGGTCGCGGACGGCAAGGTCACCGATCAGATCGACTATCTGTCGGCGATCGAAGAGGGCCGTTACGTGATCGCTCAGGCGAACGCGGCAGTAGCCGACGACGGCACGCTGACCGACGAACTCGTGTCGTCCCGTGAAGCGGGCGAAACGCTGATGGTCACACCGGACCGCATCCAGTACATGGACGTGGCGCCGTCGCAGATCGTGTCGGTCGCAGCTTCGCTGATTCCGTTCCTCGAGCACGACGACGCGAACCGCGCATTGATGGGCTCGAACATGCAGCGTCAGGCCGTGCCGTGTCTGCGTCCGGAAAAGCCGGTCGTCGGTACGGGCATCGAGCGCACCGTGGCGGTCGACTCGGGCACGACGGTTCAGGCACTGCGTGGCGGTGTGGTTGATTACGTCGACGCGGGCCGTATCGTGATTCGCGTGAACGACGACGAAGCGGTTGCGGGTGAAGTCGGTGTCGACATCTACAACCTGATCAAGTACACGCGTTCAAATCAGAACACGAACATCAACCAACGTCCGATCGCGAAGATGGGCGACAAGGTTGCGCGTGGCGACGTGCTGGCTGACGGCGCATCGACCGATCTGGGCGAGCTCGCGCTCGGCCAGAACATGCTGATCGCGTTCATGCCGTGGAACGGCTATAACTTCGAAGACTCGATCCTGATATCGGAGAAGGTGGTTGCGGACGACCGCTACACGTCGATCCACATCGAAGAACTGAACGTCGTTGCTCGCGACACGAAGCTCGGACCGGAAGAAATCACGCGCGACATCTCGAACCTCGCGGAAGTGCAGCTTGGCCGTCTCGACGAGTCGGGCATCGTGTACATCGGCGCGGAAGTCGAGGCGGGCGATGTGCTGGTTGGCAAGGTCACGCCGAAGGGCGAAACCCAGCTGACGCCGGAAGAAAAGCTGCTGCGCGCGATCTTCGGTGAGAAGGCGTCGGACGTGAAGGACACGTCGCTGCGCGTGCCGTCGGGCATGAGCGGCACTGTGATCGACGTGCAGGTATTCACGCGTGAAGGCATCCAGCGCGACAAGCGCGCGCAACAGATCATCGACGATGAACTGAAGCGCTATCGTCTCGACCTGAACGACCAGCTGCGTATCGTGGAAGGTGATGCGTTCCAGCGTCTCGCACGTATGCTCGAAGGCAAGGTGGTGAACGGCGGTCCGAAGAAGCTCGCGAAGGGCACGAAGATCGACCGCGCTTACCTCGAAGATCTGGACCACTATCACTGGTTCGACATTCGCCTTGCGGATGAAGAAGCAGCGGCCCAGCTCGAAGCGATCAAGAACTCGATCGAAGAGAAGCGTCACCAGTTCGACCTCGCGTTCGAAGAGAAGCGCAAGAAGCTCACGCAAGGCGACGAACTGCCGCCGGGCGTGCTGAAGATGGTCAAGGTGTATCTGGCGGTGAAGCGCCGTCTGCAGCCTGGCGACAAGATGGCAGGCCGTCACGGTAACAAGGGTGTCGTGTCGAAGATCGTGCCGATCGAAGACATGCCGTACATGGCCGACGGCCGTCCGGCTGACGTCGTTCTGAACCCGCTCGGCGTGCCGTCGCGGATGAACGTGGGTCAGGTTCTCGAAGTGCATCTGGGTTGGGCCGCGAAGGGTCTCGGCTGGCGTATCGGCGAAATGCTGCAGCGTCAGGCGAAGATCGCTGAACTGCGCGAATTCCTGATCAAGATCTACAACGAATCGGGCCGCGCCGAAGAGCTGGACAGCTTCAGCGACGACGAAATCCTCGAACTGGCGAAGAACCTGCGCGAAGGCGTGCCGTTCGCAACGCCGGTGTTCGACGGTGCGACGGAAGAAGAAATGTCCCGCGCGCTGGATCTGGCATTCCCGGACGACATCGCTGAAAACCTCGGCATGACGCCGTCGAAGAACCAGGTGCGTCTGTTCGACGGTCGCACGGGCGAGATGTTCGAACGTACGGTGACGGTCGGCTACATGCACTACCTGAAGCTGCACCACCTGGTCGACGACAAGATGCACGCGCGTTCCACGGGCCCGTACTCGCTCGTCACGCAGCAGCCGTTGGGCGGTAAGGCGCAGTTCGGTGGCCAGCGTTTCGGTGAAATGGAAGTGTGGGCGCTCGAAGCGTACGGCGCATCGTACGTGCTGCAGGAAATGCTGACGGTGAAGTCGGACGACGTGACGGGCCGGACCAAGGTTTACGAGAACCTGGTCAAGGGCGATCACGTGATCGATGCCGGCATGCCTGAGTCGTTCAACGTGTTGGTGAAGGAAATCCGGTCGCTGGGTATCGACATCGACCTGGACCGGAACTAATCGGACTACTGGAGAGAAGCGATGAAAGCTTTGCTCGATCTATTCAAGCAAGTCCAACAACCTGAAGTTTTCGACGCGATCAAGATCGGTCTGGCCTCGCCGGACAAGATCCGTTCGTGGTCGTTCGGTGAAGTCAAGAAGCCGGAAACCATCAACTACCGCACGTTCAAGCCAGAGCGCGATGGTCTGTTCTGCGCGAAGATTTTCGGTCCGATCAAGGACTACGAATGCCTTTGCGGCAAGTACAAGCGCCTGAAGCACCGCGGTGTGATCTGCGAGAAGTGCGGCGTCGAAGTGACGCTTGCGAAGGTGCGTCGTGAGCGGATGGGCCACATTGAGCTGGCCTCGCCGGTCGCGCACATCTGGTTCCTGAAGTCGCTGCCGTCGCGTCTGGGCATGGTGCTCGACATGACGCTGCGCGACATCGAGCGCGTGCTGTACTTCGAAGCATACGTGGTGATCGATCCGGGCATGACGCCGCTCAAAGCGCGGCAGATCATGACCGAAGAGGATTACTACAACAAGGTCGAGGAATACGGCGACGAATTCCGTGCCGAGATGGGCGCGGAAGGTATTCGCGAACTGCTGCGCGCGATCAACATCGACGAGCAGGTCGAGCTGCTGCGCACGGAGCTCAAGAATACCGGCTCGGAAGCGAAGATCAAGAAGTACGCGAAGCGCCTGAAAGTGCTCGAGGCGTTCCAGCGTTCGGGCATCAAGCCGGACTGGATGGTCCTCGAAGTGCTGCCGGTGCTGCCGCCGGAACTGCGTCCGCTCGTCCCGCTCGACGGCGGCCGTTTCGCGACGTCGGACCTGAACGACCTGTATCGCCGCGTGATCAACCGTAACAACCGGTTGAAGCGTTTGCTCGAGCTGAAGGCGCCTGAAATCATCGTCCGCAACGAAAAGCGGATGCTGCAGGAAGCCGTCGACTCGCTGCTCGACAACGGCCGTCGCGGCAAGGCGATGACCGGTGCGAACAAGCGTCCGCTGAAGTCGCTCGCGGACATGATCAAGGGTAAGGGCGGTCGCTTCCGTCAGAACCTGCTCGGTAAGCGTGTCGACTACTCGGGCCGTTCGGTGATCGTGGTCGGCCCGACGCTGAAGCTGCATCAGTGCGGTCTGCCGAAGCTGATGGCGCTCGAACTGTTCAAGCCGTTCATCTTCAATAAGCTCGAAGTGATGGGTGTCGCTACCACCATCAAGGCTGCGAAGAAGGAGGTCGAGAACCAGACACCGGTGGTGTGGGACATCCTCGAAGAGGTGATCCGCGAACATCCGGTCATGCTGAACCGTGCGCCGACGCTGCACCGTCTCGGCATCCAGGCTTTCGAGCCGGTGCTGATCGAAGGTAAGGCAATCCAGCTGCACCCGCTCGTTTGCGCGGCGTTCAACGCCGACTTCGACGGTGACCAGATGGCCGTTCACGTGCCGCTGTCGCTCGAAGCGCAGATGGAAGCGCGCACGCTGATGCTCGCGTCGAACAACGTGCTGTTCCCGGCTAACGGCGATCCGTCGATCGTGCCGTCGCAGGATATCGTGCTGGGCCTGTACTACGCGACGCGTGAAGCGGTGAACGGCAAGGGCGAAGGGCTGACGTTCACGGGCGTGTCGGAAGTGCTGCGCGCGTACGAGAACAAGGAAGTCGAACTGGCCTCGCGCGTCAACGTGCGGATCACCGAAATGGTCCACAACGAAGACAAGTCGGAAGGCGCGCCGGCGTTCGTGCCGAAGATTACGCTGTATGCGACCACGGTTGGCCGCTCGATCCTGTCGGAAATCCTGCCGCCGGGTCTGCCGTTCTCGGTGCTGAACAAGCCGCTGAAGAAGAAGGAAATCTCGCGTCTGATCAACACCGCGTTCCGCAAGTGCGGTCTGCGTGAGACGGTGATTTTCGCCGACCAACTGATGCAGTCAGGCTTCCGTCTGGCAACGCGCGCTGGTATTTCGATCTGCGTCGACGACATGCTCGTACCGCCGCAGAAGGAAACCATCGTTGGCGACGCCGCGAAGAAGGTGAAGGAATACGACCGTCAGTACATGTCGGGTCTCGTCACTGCGCAGGAGCGCTACAACAACGTGGTCGACATCTGGTCGGCGACGTCGGAAGCGGTCGGCAAGGCAATGATGGAACAGCTGTCGACGGAACCGGTCACGGACCGCGACGGCAACCAGACGCGTCAGGAGTCGTTCAACTCCATCTACATGATGGCGGACTCGGGTGCTCGTGGTTCCGCGGTTCAGATCCGTCAGCTGGCCGGTATGCGCGGTCTGATGGCGAAGCCGGACGGCTCGATCATCGAGACGCCGATTACGGCGAACTTCCGCGAAGGTCTGAACGTGTTGCAGTACTTCATCTCGACCCACGGTGCACGTAAGGGTCTGGCTGATACGGCACTGAAGACCGCGAACTCGGGTTACCTGACGCGTCGTCTCGTTGACGTGACGCAGGATCTGGTCGTCGTCGAGGAAGATTGCGGCACGTCGAACGGCGTGGCGATGAAGGCGCTCGTGGAAGGCGGTGAAGTGGTCGAAGCGCTGCGTGACCGTATCCTGGGTCGCGTGGCCGTGGCTGACATCGTCAACCCGGAATCGCAGGAAACGCTGTTCGAAGCGGGCACGCTGCTCGACGAAGACGCGGTCGAAGACATCGAACGCCTCGGCATCGACGAAGTGCGCGTGCGCACGCCGCTTACCTGCGAAACGCGCTACGGTCTGTGCGCGGCCTGCTACGGTCGCGACCTCGGCCGCGGCTCGCTCGTGAACGTCGGCGAAGCGGTCGGCGTGATCGCGGCGCAGTCGATCGGTGAACCGGGCACGCAGCTCACGATGCGTACGTTCCACATCGGTGGCGCGGCGTCGCGTGCGGCGGTGGCTTCGTCGGTCGAAGCGAAGTCGAACGGGACGGTGCGTTTCACGTCGACGATGCGTTACGTCACGAATGCGAAGGGCGAGCAGATCGTCATCTCGCGTTCGGGCGAAGCGATGATCACCGACGATCACGGCCGCGAGCGCGAGCGTCACAAGGTGCCGTACGGCGCCACGCTGCTGCAGCTCGACGGTGCGCAGATCAAGGCTGGCACGCAACTGGCCACGTGGGATCCGATGACGCGTCCGATCATCACCGAGTACGGCGGTACGGTGAAGTTCGAGAACGTCGAGGAAGGCGTGACGGTCGCGAAACAGATCGACGACGTGACGGGTCTGTCCACGCTCGTCGTGATCGACGTGAAGCGTCGTGGTTCGCAGGCGTCGAAGACGGTGCGTCCGCAGGTCAAGCTGCTCGATGCGAACGGCGAGGAAGTGAAGATCCCGAACACCGAGCACTCGGTGCAGATCGGCTTCCAGGTCGGCGCGCTGATCACCGTGAAGGACGGTCAGCAGGTGCAGGTTGGCGAAGTGCTTGCACGTATCCCGACCGAATCGCAGAAGACGCGTGATATTACCGGTGGTCTGCCGCGTGTGGCGGAACTGTTCGAAGCACGTTCGCCGAAGGACGCGGGTATCCTGGCGGAAGTCACGGGTACGACGTCGTTCGGTAAGGACACGAAGGGCAAGCAGCGTCTCGTTATCACGGACCTCGAGGGCAACCAGCACGAGTTCCTGATCGCGAAGGAAAAGCAGGTTCTGGTGCACGATGGTCAGGTCGTCAACAAGGGCGAAATGATCGTCGACGGACCGGCGGATCCGCACGACATCCTGCGTCTGCAGGGCGTCGAGGCGCTGTCGCGCTACATCGTGGACGAAGTGCAGGACGTGTACCGTCTGCAAGGCGTGAAAATCAACGACAAGCACATCGAAGTGATCGTGCGTCAGATGCTGCGCCGCGTGCAGATTTCGGACAACGGCGACACGCGTTTCATCCCGGGCGAACAGGTCGAGCGGTCGGACATGCTCGACGAGAACGACCGTATGATCGCGGAAGACAAGCGTCCGGCAACGTACGAAAACGTGCTGCTCGGTATCACGAAGGCGTCGCTGTCGACCGATTCGTTCATCTCCGCGGCGTCGTTCCAGGAAACGACCCGCGTGCTGACCGAAGCGGCGATCATGGGCAAGCGCGACGACCTGCGTGGCCTGAAGGAAAACGTGATCGTCGGCCGTCTGATTCCGGCCGGTACGGGTCTCGCGTTCCACAAGGCGCGCAAGAGCAAGGAACTGGCCGACCGGGAGCGTTTCGATCAGATCGCAGCGGAAGAGTCGTTCGACTTCGGGACGCCGGAAACCCCGGCTGCCGAACAGCAGCACTCGGGCGAGTAAGTGCTGGCGGCGCAAGCCGCCTTGCCTGACGAGTCACGAAAGCCGCTCAGTTTCGACTGAGCGGTTTTTTTTTGCTCTTTTTGCGCGTGCCATCGGTGCTACGTGCCGGAGCAGTAGTACTAGGCCCGATGGCTAACGTTGTCGCAAAGCGCGGGCGCGGCACGAATGCGTTGGTAAAATTCGTCTCACCGCCTGCGTGCCTTTCCTTCGCCGTCTCTCTCAAATACATGTCCCGACCGCTCGAAATCCTCAATGAAGTCTTTGGTTATCCCGCGTTCAGAGGGCAGCAGGGCGAAATTGTCGAGCACGTCGCCGACGGTGGCGATTGCCTTGTGCTGATGCCGACGGGCGGCGGCAAATCGCTGTGCTATCAGATTCCGTCGCTGGTGCGTCGCGAACGCGGCTTCGGCGCCGGTATTGTCGTATCGCCGTTGATCGCGCTGATGCAGGATCAGGTGGCCGCGCTGACCGAAGTCGGCGTGCGGGCCGCGTACCTGAACTCAACGTTATCGAGCGCGGAGGCGGTGGCCACCGAGCGGGCGCTCCGCGACGGCGACGTCGATCTGCTCTACGTCGCACCGGAGCGGCTGATGACTCCGCGCTTCCAGGAACTGCTCGAACGCACGCGCATCGGTCTTTTCGCGATCGACGAAGCGCACTGCGTGTCGCAATGGGGACACGATTTCCGGCCCGAATACATCCAACTGTCGGTGCTGCACGAGCGCTTTCCGAATGTCCCGCGCATCGCGCTGACGGCGACCGCCGACGCGATCACGCGCGACGAAATCATCCACCGTCTCGCGCTCGAGGATGCGCGCGTATTCGTGTCGAGTTTCGATCGGCCGAACATCCGCTATCGCATCGCCGAAAAAGACAACGCGCGCACGCAACTGCTCGACTTCATTCGCGCGGAGCATACGAAAGCCGATGGCACGACCGACGCGGGCGTCGTTTATTGCCTGTCGCGCCGCAAGGTCGAGGAAACCGCGGAGTGGCTGAAGGAAAAGGGCATGCGCGCGCTGCCGTACCACGCCGGCATGGAGTTCGAGGTGCGCCAGAAACATCAGGAGATGTTCCAGCGCGAGGAAGGCATCGTGATGTGCGCGACGATTGCGTTCGGCATGGGCATCGACAAACCCGACGTGCGGTTCGTCGCGCATCTGGATTTGCCCAAGAGCGTGGAAGGGTACTACCAGGAAACCGGCCGCGCGGGCCGCGACGGACTGCCGTCGAACGCGTGGATGGCCTACGGGCTCGGCGACGTCGTGCAGCAGCGCAAGATGATCGACGAATCCGAAGCAGACGACGCGCACAAGCGCGTCCAGACCGGCAAGCTCGACGCGCTCCTCGGTTTGTGCGAAACGGCGACTTGCCGGCGGGTGCGCCTGCTCGCGTACTTCGGCGAAACGAGCGAACCGTGCGGCAACTGCGATAACTGTCTCGAGCCGCCGCCGACCTGGGATGCGACGCGCGAGGCTCAGATGGCGCTGTCGTGCGTGTTTCGCGCGCAGCGTGCGAGCGGCTTTCATTTCGGCGCCGGACACCTGATAGATATTTTGCGTGGCAACCGCAGCGAAAAAATCCTGCAGCGCGGCCACGAGAAGCTGACCACGTTCGGTATCGGCGCGGCGCTCGGTGAGCCGGAGTGGCGTGCGATCTTCCGCCAACTCGTCGCATTCGGTTACCTGACGGTCGATCACGAGGGCTTCGGTTCGCTCGTGCTGACGGAGGCGAGCAAGCCGGTGCTCAAGGGCGAGCAGAAGGTGACGATGCGCCGCTACGTCAAGCCGACACGCACACGTCAATCGTCGGGTCGTACGAGCGAGCGCGCGGATCCGACCGTCGGCATGGGGCCTCGCGAGCGGGCCCGCTGGGAGCGTCTACGCATGTGGCGCACAGAAACCGCAAAGAGCGACGGAGTGCCGGCTTATGTGATTTTCCATGACGCGACGCTCGCGGAAATCGCCCGTCTCGGCCCCCATTCGATCGACGATCTGCGCGGGATTCCGGGCATGGGGGCGCGTAAACTGGACCGTTTCGGCGACGAATTGCTGCACGTCGTAGCGGCAGACTGACGTAGTCTGACTGTTTAGCCGGATTGACAGGGGGCGAAACACCGCAACTTGTTGACTCTCTTGGTATTTTCGGAATATTATACTAGGTTCCGGTTCTTGGAATGCCTACGCGCAACTTCAGTTAGTGCGTGAGCGGGCCAGCCGGGAAGTTCGATGCGCGGGCGTTTCCGCTTTGCCCGGAAACCGATGCGTCGATTTTCTTCAATTTCAGGAATAAACAATGCCAACCATCAATCAACTGGTTCGCAAAGGCCGCACGTCGGAAACGACGAAGAGCAAGAGCCCGGCTTTGCAGGACTGCCCCCAGCGTCGCGGCGTGTGCACCCGTGTGTACACCACGACGCCGAAGAAGCCGAACTCGGCACTCCGTAAGGTCGCCAAGGTTCGTCTGACGAACGGCTTCGAAGTCATTTCGTACATCGGTGGTGAAGGCCACAACCTGCAGGAACACTCGGTCGTGCTGATTCGCGGCGGCCGTGTGAAGGACTTGCCGGGTGTGCGTTACCACATGGTTCGCGGCTCGCTGGATACCCAGGGCGTCAAGGATCGTAAGCAGGCTCGCTCGAAGTACGGTGCGAAGCGTGCCAAGGCTGGCAAGTAATTAGCCAGTCGATCGTGGTTTCAGGTCGCCTGCAAAGGCGGTAATAGCGATGGTGCCGGAATCGCCGGTGCTATCGAGTAAGTGGTCACCCGACCAGGCTGGTTAGTCTTACGGATGAATCGGGTTAGTTGGTGGCCGCGGGGCTGTAAACGGCTCCAACTGAAAAGATAAAGGAAGAAACATGCCGCGTCGTCGCGAAGTCCCCAAGCGGGAAGTGTTGCCGGATCCGAAGTTTGGCAACGTTGATGTAGCAAAATTCATGAACGTGCTGATGCTCTCCGGCAAGAAGTCAGTTGCCGAGCGTATCGTGTACGGCGCTTTCGAACAGATCCAGACCAAGGGTGGCAAGGACCCGCTGGAAGTGTTCACGGTGGCGCTCAACAACGTCAAGCCGGTGGTCGAAGTGAAGAGCCGCCGCGTTGGTGGTGCGAACTATCAGGTTCCGGTCGAAGTGCGCCCGTCGCGTCGTATGGCATTGGCGATGCGTTGGCTGCGTGAAGCCGCGAAGAAGCGCAGCGAGAAGTCGATGGCCCTGCGTCTGGCAGGTGAACTCTCCGAAGCGGCCGAAGGCCGTGGGGGCGCGATGAAGAAGCGCGACGAAGTTCACCGGATGGCAGAAGCCAACAAGGCGTTCTCGCACTTCCGTTTCTAAGCTTCCCGACCCCGGGTTTAGCGGAAAAACGGAAAGAAATTCCGGGCGGGTGCGCTTCAAAGGCGCCTCGCCCGTTTGTGTTACAGCGCGATGGGTATCTCTCGCATCGCGTCATCCCAATAGAGGATCAAAGTGGCTCGCAAGACTCCTATCGAGCGCTACCGTAACATCGGTATTAGCGCTCACATCGACGCCGGCAAAACGACGACGACCGAGCGCATTCTGTTCTACACGGGCGTGAACCACAAGATTGGTGAAGTTCACGACGGCGCTGCCACCATGGACTGGATGGAGCAGGAACAGGAGCGCGGCATCACGATTACTTCCGCTGCTACCACGGCATTCTGGAAAGGCATGGCAGGCGACCGCGCCGAACACCGCATCAACATCATCGACACCCCGGGTCACGTCGACTTCACGATTGAAGTCGAGCGCTCGATGCGTGTGCTCGACGGCGCGTGCATGGTGTACTGCGCTGTGGGCGGCGTGCAGCCCCAATCGGAAACCGTATGGCGTCAGGCTAACAAGTACAAGGTTCCCCGTCTCGCGTTCATCAACAAGATGGACCGTACCGGCGCGAACTTCTTCAAAGTCTACGACCAGCTCAAGCTGCGTCTGAAGGCGAACCCGGTTCCGGTCGTCGTGCCTATCGGCGCGGAAGAGAACTTCACGGGCGTCGTCGATCTGATGAAGATGAAGGCGATCATTTGGGACGACGCGTCCCAAGGCACCAAGTTCTCGTACGAAGACATCCCGGCAGACCTCGTCGACACATGCAACGAATGGCGTGAAAAGATGATCGAAGCCGCGGCTGAAGCGAACGAGGACATGATGAACAAGTACCTCGAGTCGGGTAAGCTGACCGAAGAGGAAATCATCAAGGGTCTGCGCGACCGAACGATCGCTTGCGAAATCCAGCCGATGCTGTGCGGCACCGCGTTCAAGAACAAGGGTGTGCAGCGCATGCTGGACGCCGTGCTCGACTTCCTGCCGTCGCCGATCGACATCCCGCCGGTTACCGGCGAGTTGGAAAACGGTGAAAAGGGTGAGCGCCGCGCTGCTGACGACGAAAAGTTCTCGGCACTGGCATTCAAGATCATGACCGACCCGTTCGTCGGCCAACTGATCTTCTTTCGGGTGTACTCTGGCGTTGTGAATTCGGGCGACACCCTGCTGAACGCGACGAAGGACAAGAAGGAACGTCTGGGCCGTATTCTGCAGATGCACGCGAACCAGCGCGAAGAAATCAAGGAAGTGCGCGCAGGCGACATCGCTGCTGCGGTGGGCCTGAAGGACGCGACCACGGGCGACACGCTGTGCGATCCGACGAGCCCGATCGTGCTCGAGCGCATGGTTTTCCCGGAACCCGTGATTTCGCAGGCTGTTGAGCCGAAGACGAAGCCGGACCAGGAAAAGATGGGTCTGGCTCTGAACCGTCTAGCGCAGGAAGATCCGTCGTTCCGCGTTCAAACGGACGAAGAATCGGGTCAAACCATTATTTCGGGCATGGGCGAGCTCCACTTGGAAATTCTGGTCGACCGGATGAAACGTGAGTTCGGCGTCGAAGCAACGGTTGGCAAGCCGCAGGTGGCTTACCGCGAAACGATTCGCGGCAAGGCGGAAGACGTTGACGGCAAGTTCGTCAAGCAGTCGGGTGGTCGCGGCCAGTACGGTCATGCGGTCATCACGCTCGAGCCGAACGAGCAAGGCAAGGGCTACGAGTTCCTGGACGAGATCAAGGGCGGTGTGATTCCGCGTGAATACATCCCGGCAGTCGACAAGGGTATCCAGGAAACGCTGAAGGCCGGCGTGCTGGCGGGGTTCCCGGTCGTGGACGTGAAGGTTCACCTGACGTTCGGTTCCTACCACGACGTCGACTCGAACGAAAATGCGTTTCGCATGGCCGGTTCGATGGCGTTCAAGGAAGCTATGCGCAAGGCACAGCCGGTCATCCTCGAACCGATGATGGCTGTCGAAGTCGAAACGCCGGAAGACTACATGGGCAACGTGATGGGCGACCTCTCTGGCCGTCGCGGTATTGTTCAGGGCATGGATGACATGGTTGGCGGCGGCAAGATCGTTCGCGCCGAAGTGCCGCTGTCGGAAATGTTCGGCTACTCGACGTCGCTGCGTTCGCTGACGCAGGGTCGCGCAACGTACACGATGGAGTTCAAGCACTACGCTGAAGCTCCGCGTAACGTGTCGGAAGCGATCATCAACGCGAAGTCGAAGTAATCGCGCGGCAAAGTCATTCAACGATTAACTTTCTGAAAGAAGAGAAACATGGCTAAAGGTAAATTCGAACGGACCAAGCCGCACGTGAACGTGGGCACGATCGGTCACGTTGACCACGGCAAGACCACGCTGACGGCAGCGATCACGACGGTTCTGACGCAGAAGTTTGGCGGCGAAGCGAAGGCGTACGACCAGATCGACGCGGCGCCGGAAGAAAAGGCGCGTGGTATTACCATTAACACCGCGCACGTCGAGTACGAAACGGCTAACCGCCACTATGCCCACGTCGACTGCCCGGGCCACGCTGACTACGTGAAGAACATGATCACGGGCGCGGCGCAGATGGACGGCGCAA
This sequence comes from Paraburkholderia lebeckiae, assembly GCF_050436225.1. Lineage (NCBI taxonomy): Bacteria > Pseudomonadati > Pseudomonadota > Betaproteobacteria > Burkholderiales > Burkholderiaceae > Paraburkholderia > Paraburkholderia lebeckiae. Next base: position 4,201,390 of record NZ_JBNDLU010000002.1, read on the forward strand.
TCCTGGTGTGCTCGGCCGCTGATGGTCCGATGCCGCAAACGCGTGAGCACATCCTGCTGGCGCGTCAGGTTGGCGTTCCGTACATCATCGTGTTCCTGAACAAGTGCGACATGGTGGACGACGCCGAGCTGCTGGAACTCGTCGAAATGGAAGTTCGCGAACTTCTGTCGAAGTACGACTTCCCGGGCGACGACACGCCGATCATCAAGGGTTCGGCCAAGCTGGCGCTGGAAGGCGACAAGGGCGAACTGGGCGAAGTGGCGATCATGAACCTGGCCGATGCGCTGGACACGTACATCCCGACGCCGGAGCGCGCGGTTGACGGTGCGTTCCTGATGCCGGTGGAAGACGTGTTCTCGATCTCGGGTCGTGGCACGGTGGTGACGGGCCGCGTCGAGCGTGGCGTGGTCAAGGTCGGCGAGGAAATCGAGATCGTCGGTATCCGCGCAACGGCCAAGACGACCTGCACGGGCGTGGAAATGTTCCGCAAGCTGCTCGACCAAGGTCAGGCAGGCGACAACGTCGGTATCCTGCTGCGCGGCACGAAGCGTGAAGACGTGGAGCGTGGTCAGGTTCTGGCCAAGCCGGGTTCGATCAACCCGCACACGCACTTCACGGCTGAAGTGTACGTGCTGAGCAAGGACGAAGGCGGCCGTCACACGCCGTTCTTCAACAACTACCGTCCGCAGTTCTACTTCCGTACGACGGATGTGACGGGCTCGATCGAACTGCCGAAGGACAAGGAAATGGTGATGCCGGGCGACAACGTGTCGATCACGGTGAAACTGATCAACCCGATCGCGATGGAAGAAGGTCTGCGCTTCGCAATTCGCGAAGGTGGCCGTACGGTCGGCGCTGGTGTCGTCGCCAAGATCATCGAGTAAAATCGCGCATTGCTGTAATAGTCTGTAGCGCCCGGGCTCGGGCACTCGCTCGGCGCGAGCGTCCGAGCCCACGTTCTTTTTCTAATCGGCGGTGCAATATCGCCTCGCTCTTTTTAAGGAATTTGTCATGCAGAACCAGAAAATCCGCATTCGCCTGAAGGCTTTCGACTATCGCCTGATCGACCAATCGGCAGCTGAAATCGTCGATACGGCAAAGCGGACTGGCGCAATCGTTCGTGGTCCAGTGCCCCTGCCGACCCGCATTCAACGCTTCGACATCCTGCGTTCGCCGCACGTCAACAAGACGTCGCGTGACCAGCTTGAGATCCGCACGCACCAGCGTCTGATGGACATCGTCGACCCGACGGACAAGACTGTCGACGCGCTGATGAAGCTGGATCTGCCGGCTGGCGTGGACGTTGAAATCAAGCTGCAGTAAGGCTTCACCCTTGGTCCGGCAAGCCGGGCAGCGCTAAGTCATTGATTGCTTGCGAAAAACGAAAAGACTCGCTACAATAATGGGCTTTTCGCGCATTTGCGCAAAAAAGCCGGCGTGCTGCAGCATGGTTTCATGCCCGAAACAGCGCCGGCATTTTGTAAATTAGCCCCGACCAATCGCAGTCGGGAATGGAGAAAACGATGAGCCTTGGACTCGTAGGTCGCAAGGTTGGCATGACCCGTATCTTCACGGCTGAAGGGGATTCGATTCCCGTCACCGTGCTGGACGTGTCCGACAACCGCGTGACGCAGATCAAGACTGTTGAAACCGACGGCTACACGGCCGTGCAGGTTGCCTTCGGTACACGCCGCGCATCGCGCGTGACGAAGCCGTTGGCAGGTCATCTCGCCAAAGCCGGCGTTCAGGCCGGTGAAATCCTCAAAGAATTCCAGATCGATGCCGCTAAGGCTGCCGAGTTGTCGAGCGGCACCGTGGTTGGTCCCGAGCTGTTCGAAGTGGGCCAGAAGGTCGACGTGCAAGGCGTGTCGATCGGTAAGGGCTACGCCGGTACCATCAAGCGTTACAACTTCTCGTCGGGCCGTGCGTCGCACGGTAACTCGCGCTCGCACAACGTGCCGGGCTCGATCGGTATGGCGCAGGATCCGGGCCGTGTTTTCCCGGGTAAGCGCATGACCGGTCACATGGGTGACGAGAAGGTAACGGTGCAAAACCTCGAAATCGCTCGTATCGACGCTGACCGCAAGCTGCTGCTGGTCAAGGGCGCCGTTCCGGGTGCGAAGGGTGGCAAGGTATTCGTTACGCCGGCCGTGAAGACACGTGCCGTGAAAGGAGCGAAATAATGGAACTTAAGCTCCTGAATGCCAATGGTCAGGAAGGTGCGGGCGTTAGCGCGTCGGACGTCGTGTTCGGCCGCGATTACAACGAAGCCCTGATTCACCAGGTGGTGGTGGCGTACCAGGCGAATGCCCGTAGCGGCAACCGCGCGCAGAAGGATCGTGAGCAGGTCAAGCACACGACCAAGAAGCCGTGGCGCCAGAAGGGTACGGGTCGCGCCCGTGCCGGTATGTCGTCGAGCCCGCTGTGGCGCGGCGGTGGCCGTATCTTCCCGAATTCGCCGGAAGAAAACTTTTCGCACAAGGTCAACAAGAAGATGCATCGCGCAGGTCTGTGCTCGATCTTCTCGCAGCTGGCCCGCGAAGGCCGCATCTCGGTCGTCGACGAGCTGACGCTCGAAGCGCCGAAGACGAAGCTGCTGGCCGAAAAATTCAAGGCGATGGGTCTCGACTCCGTGCTGGTGATTACCGACACGGTTGACGAAAACCTGTACCTCGCGTCGCGCAACCTCGCCCACGTGGCGGTTGTCGAGCCGCGTTACGCCGACCCGCTGTCGCTGATCTACTTCAAAAAGATCCTGATCACGAAGGCTGCGGTCGCCCAGATCGAGGAGTTGCTGTCATGAGCGAGATTCGCAAGAACGATCATCGTTTGATGCAGGTCCTGCTCGCGCCGGTGGTCTCCGAAAAGGCGACGCTGGTTGCCGACAAGAACGAGCAAGTTGTGTTCGAAGTCGCGCCGGATGCCACGAAGCAGGAAGTGAAGGCTGCAGTCGAGCTGCTGTTCAAGGTGGAAGTCGATTCCGTCAATGTGCTGGTCGCGAAGGGCAAAGCCAAGCGCTTTGGCCGCTTCATGGGCAAGCGCAAGGACGTGAAGAAGGCGTACGTCTGCCTGAAGCCCGGCCAGGAAATCAACTTTGAAGCGGAGGCCAAGTAATCATGGCAATCGTGAAAGTTAAGCCGACTTCGCCGGGCCGCCGCGCGATGGTCAAGGTGGTCAACAAGGAACTGCATAAGGGCAAGCCGTTCGCAGCGCTGCTCGACACGCAGTCGTCGACCGCCGGCCGTAATAACAACGGTCACATCACCACGCGTCACAAGGGTGGTGGTCACAAGCATCACTATCGTGTCGTCGACTTCCGTCGCACGAAGGATGGTATTCCCGCAAAGGTCGAGCGTCTCGAGTACGACCCGAACCGTAGCGCGAACATCGCGCTGGTTCTGTACGCAGACGGCGAGCGGCGCTACATCATCGCTCCGAAGGGTATCACCGTCGGTCAACAGCTGATGTCGGGTTCGGAGGCGCCGATCCGCGCAGGTAACACGCTGCCGATCCGCAACATCCCGGTCGGTACGACGATTCACTGCATCGAAATGCTGCCGGGCAAGGGCGCGCAAATGGCGCGTTCCGCAGGTACATCGGCGATGCTGCTGGCTCGCGAAGGCATCTACGCGCAGGTCCGTCTGCGTTCGGGCGAAATCCGCCGCGTTCACGTTGAATGCCGCGCAACGATCGGTGAAGTAGGCAACGAAGAGCATAGCCTCCGTCAAATCGGTAAGGCTGGTGCGAACCGCTGGCGCGGTATCCGCCCGACGGTGCGTGGCGTTGCAATGAACCCGGTCGACCACCCGCACGGTGGTGGCGAAGGCAAGACTGCGGCAGGCCGCGATCCGGTGAGCCCGTGGGGCACGCCGACGAAGGGCTATCGTACCCGCAGCAACAAGCGCACGACGAGCATGATCGTCCAGCGCCGTCACAAGCGTTAAGGAGTAGGCAATGGCACGTTCTATTAAGAAAGGTCCGTTCTGCGACGCCCATTTGCTGAAGAAGGTTGAGGCGGCTGCGGCATCGCGTGATAAGAAACCGATTAAGACTTGGTCGCGTCGCTCGACGATCCTGCCGGACTTCATCGGTCTGACGATCGCCGTTCACAACGGCCGTCAACACGTTCCGGTGTATGTCACGGAAAACATGGTCGGCCACAAGCTTGGCGAGTTCGCACTGACCCGTACGTTCAAGGGTCACGCGGCCGACAAGAAGGCCAAGAAATAAGGGGTATCAAGATGGAAGTGAAAGCAATTCATCGCGGTGCCCGCATCTCGGCGCAGAAAACGCGCCTTGTGGCTGACCAGATCCGCGGTTTGCCGGTCGACAAGGCGCTGAACGTTCTGACGTTCTCGCCGAAGAAGGCTGCGGGAATCGTGAAGAAGGTCGTGCTGTCGGCGATCGCGAATGCGGAGCACAACGAAGGTGCCGATATCGACGAGCTCAAGATAAAGAGCATCTACATCGACAAGGCAGCATCGCTGAAGCGTTTCACCGCGCGCGCTAAAGGCCGCGGTAACCGCATCGAGAAGCAATCCTGTCACATCACTGTGACGGTCGGGAATTAAGGGGTCATACGATGGGACAGAAAATTCATCCGACTGGCTTCCGTTTGGCCGTCAGCCGCAATTGGGCGTCGCGTTGGTACGCGAACAACAACAATTTCGCGGCGATGTTGCAGGAAGACATCGGTGTTCGTGAATACCTGAAGAAGAAGCTGAAGAACGCGTCCGTCGGTCGCGTTGTGATCGAGCGTCCTGCAAAGAACGCCCGCATCACGATTTTCAGCTCGCGTCCGGGTGTCGTGATCGGTAAGAAGGGTGAAGACATCGAACTGCTGAAGTCCGAGCTGCAAAAGCGCATGGGCGTTCCGGTTCACGTCAACATCGAAGAAATCCGCAAGCCGGAAACGGACGCGCAACTGATCGCTGATTCGATTACGCAACAGCTCGAGCGCCGGATCATGTTCCGTCGCGCGATGAAGCGTGCGATGCAGAACGCGATGCGTCTGGGTGCTCAAGGCATCAAGATCATGAGCGCTGGCCGCCTGAACGGTATCGAAATCGCCCGTACGGAATGGTATCGCGAAGGTCGCGTGCCGCTTCATACGCTGCGTGCGGATATCGACTACGCAACGTCGGAAGCAAAGACGACGTACGGCATCATCGGCGTGAAGGTGTGGGTCTACAAGGGCGACACGCTCGGCCGCAACGACGCGCCGGTGGTCGAAGAAGTCGCCGAAGAAAAGCGTCCGCGCCGCAACGCGCGTCCGGGTGGCGATCGCCGTCCGCGTCGTGATGGTGAAGGTGGTGGCCCGGCAGGTGCACGCCGTGGCGCTCCTCGTCGTGCTGGCGGTGCTGGCGGCGACGGGAAGACTGGAGAATAACGATGCTGCAACCGAAACGCAGAAAGTATCGCAAAGAGCAGAAAGGTCGTAACACCGGCGTTGCTACCCGCGGCAACGCGGTGTCGTTCGGTGAGTTCGGCCTGAAGGCTGTCGGTCGTGGCCGTCTGACCGCGCGCCAGATTGAAGCGGCGCGTCGCGCAATGACGCGTCACATCAAGCGCGGTGGCCGCATCTGGATCCGGATCTTCCCGGACAAGCCGATCTCGACCAAGCCGGCGGAAGTGCGTATGGGTAACGGTAAGGGTAACCCGGAGTACTACGTCGCTGAGATTCAACCGGGCAAGATGCTGTACGAAATGGACGGCGTAACCGAAGAACTGGCGCGCGAAGCGTTCCGTCTGGCTGCAGCGAAGCTGCCGCTGAAGACGACGTTTATCGTGCGTCAGCTCGGCGCCTAAGGAGCAAATGATGAAGGCTTCCGAACTTCACCAGAAAGATCAGGCCGCGCTCAACAAGGAGCTGTCGGACCTGTTAAAGGCGCAATTCGGCCTGCGCATGCAACTCGCGACCCAGCAGCTCACGAACACGAGCCAGCTGAAGAAGGTCCGTCGCGACATCGCACGTGTGCGGACCGTCCTGACTGAGAAGGCGAACCAGAAATGAACGATAGCGTAAAAACCTCGCTCAAGCGGACGCTGGTCGGCAAGGTCGTCAGCAACAAGATGGACAAGACGGTTACCGTGCTGGTCGAGCACCGCGTGAAGCACCCGATCTACGGCAAGTACGTCGTGCGGTCGAAGAAGTACCACGCGCATGACGACGCGAACACGTACAACGAGGGCGACCTCGTTGAAATCCAGGAAACTCGTCCGATTTCGAAGACGAAGGCTTGGGTTGTGGCTCGCCTAGTCGAGGCTGCTCGCGTCATCTAATGTCGCCAAGCTTTAGAAGTAGTTGAAATCGCAGTAAGTTTCGCTTGCAAGACCGAGGTTATTTGATATAATTTCGGTCTTCCCTCTTTATGGGAGCCCCGTCGCGGGCGAAGTTGGTGGGGGAAGCGGTTCGGGCGCCAGCCTAGACCGAAGGATTCACCGGATTGCGATGGCGGGTTTCGTTTGCCGTCGCTGCTGTTCTAACCCAAGCAGCCGATCGGCTGACGGGACCAAGACTGACCGGGAAGCGCCATGGTGGTGTGACCGGATTAAGTTGGGAAAGATAAACCATGATCCAGACCGAAACTCGGCTTGAAGTAGCCGACAACACGGGTGCACGTGAAGTCATGTGCATCAAGGTGCTCGGCGGCTCGAAGCGTCGTTATGCCAGCATTGGCGACATCATCAAGGTGACTGTCAAAGAGGCAACGCCGCGCGGGCGCGTGAAGAAAGGCGAAATCTACAACGCCGTGGTGGTTCGCACCGCCAAGGGCGTGCGCCGTCAGGACGGCTCGCTGATCAAGTTCGACGGCAACGCAGCTGTGTTGCTCAACACCAAGCTCGAACCGATCGGTACCCGTATTTTCGGGCCTGTCACGCGCGAGTTGCGTAGCGAACGATTCATGAAGATCGTTTCGCTGGCGCCTGAAGTGCTGTAAGGAGTCGCGATGAACAAGATTCGCAAGGGTGACGAAGTTATCGTCATCACCGGCAAAGATAAGGGCAAGCGTGGCGTAGTGCTGGCCGTTCACGGCGAGACCGTGACTGTCGAGGGCATCAATCTCGTCAAGAAGCACGTCAAGCCGAACCCGATGAAGGGTACGACGGGCGGCGTGGAAGCCAAGACGATGCCGCTGCAAATTTCGAACGTCGCATTGGTGGACGCGAATGGCAAGCCATCGCGTGTAGGCATCAAAGTCGAAGGGGACAAGAAGATCCGTTTCCTGAAGACGACCGGTGCCGTACTGAGCGCCTGACGCTGCGGAGTAAAAAATGGCTCGTTTGCAAGAGTTTTACAAAGAGAAGGTTGTACCCGGCCTCATCGAGAAGTTCGGTTACAAGTCCGTGATGGAAGTGCCGCGCATCACCAAGATCACCCTGAACATGGGCCTTGGCGAAGCCGTCGCTGACAAGAAGATCATCGAAAACGCCGTTGGCGATCTGACGAAGATCGCGGGCCAGAAGCCGGTGATCACGAAGGCACGCAAGGCAATCGCTGGCTTCAAGATCCGTCAGGGCTATCCGATCGGTGCAATGGTCACGCTGCGTGGCCAGGCAATGTACGAATTCCTGGACCGTTTCGTGACGGTTGCGCTCCCCCGTGTGCGCGACTTCCGTGGCGTGTCGGGCAAGGCGTTCGATGGTCGCGGCAACTACAACATCGGTGTGAAAGAGCAGATTATTTTCCCCGAAATCGACTACGACAAGATCGACGCACTGCGTGGGCTGAACATCAGCATCACGACGACTGCGAAGACTGACGACGAAGCAAAGGCTCTGCTCGCCAGCTTCAAGTTCCCGTTCAGAAACTGAGGTTACCGTGGCTAAACTGGCACTGATCGAACGTGAAAAGAAGCGTGCTCGCCTCGCCGCCAAGTACGCTCCCAAGCGTGCAGCATTGAAGGCAATCATTGGCGATGCGAGCAAGTCGGAAGAAGAGCACTACGCAGCACGCTTGGAACTGCAGCAACTGCCGCGAAACTCTAACCCGACCCGTAAGCGCAACCGTTGCGCAATTACCGGTCGTCCGCGCGGCACGTTCCGTAAATTCGGGCTGGCGCGTAACAAGATTCGCGAAATCGCGTTCCGCGGCGAGATCCCTGGCCTGACCAAGGCGAGCTGGTAATAGGAGAAACATAAATGAGCATGAGTGATCCTATCGCCGATATGCTGACTCGCATCCGCAATGCGCAGATGGTCGAGAAGGTTTCGGTGACTATGCCCTCGTCGAAAGTCAAGGTTGCGATTGCGCAGGTCCTGAAGGACGAAGGTTATATCGACGATTTCGCAGTGAAGTCCGAAGGTGCGAAGTCGGAATTGAACATCGTGTTGAAGTATTACGCTGGCCGTCCGGTCATCGAGCGCATTGAACGCGTCTCGAAGCCTGGTCTGCGTGTGTACCGCGGCCGTAACGACATCCCTGTGGTCATGAATGGCCTGGGCGTGGCAATCGTGTCGACGCCGAAGGGCGTGATGACGGACCGCAAGGCACGTGCAACGGGCGTTGGCGGCGAAGTCATCTGCTACGTCGCTTAAGGCCGAAAGGAGAGAAACATGTCTCGAGTAGGTAAGAGCCCGATCGCGCTGCAAGGCGCGGAGGTGGCCCTGAGCGCCGACAGCATTACTGTCAAGGGTCCGCTGGGTACGATTTCGCAGGCTGCCAACAGCCTCGTGAAGGTAGTGAACGACAGCGGCACGCTGAAGTTCGAGCCGGTCGATGAAAGCCGCGAAGCGAATGCGATGTCGGGCACGATGCGCGCGCTTGTTGCGAACATGGTGCACGGCGTGACGAAGGGTTTCGAGCGCAAACTGACGCTGGTTGGCGTCGGTTATCGCGCACAAGCGCAAGGCGACAAGCTGAACCTGTCGCTGGGTTTCTCGCACCCGGTGGTGCACCAGATGCCGGCTGGCGTCAAGGCAGAAACCCCGTCGCAAACCGAAATCGTGATCAAGGGGATCAACAAGCAACAAGTCGGTCAAGTCGCTGCAGAAGTGCGCGGCTACCGTCCGCCGGAGCCCTACAAGGGCAAGGGCGTGCGTTACGCCGATGAGGTTGTGATCCTCAAAGAAACGAAGAAGAAGTAAGGGTGCGCAATCATGGATAAGACTCAATCTCGCCTGCGCCGCGCTCGTCAGACGCGTATCAAGCTCGCTGAGCTGCAGGTCGCACGTCTCGCCGTGCATCGCACGAACACGCACATCTATGCGCAAGTGTTCTCGCCGTGCGGCACCAAGGTGCTCGCCAGCGCGTCGACGCTCGAAGCCGAAGTGCGTGCGCAACTGGCCGATCAATCGGGCAAGGGCGGCAACGTTGCTGCTGCGACCCTGATCGGCAAGCGCATTGCTGAAAAGGCTAAGGCTGCCGGCATCGAATCCGTCGCCTTCGACCGTTCGGGTTTCCGTTACCACGGCCGCGTGAAAGCGCTGGCTGATGCGGCGCGCGAAGCCGGACTCAAGTTCTAAGGGAAGAATTCGTCATGGCAAAGATGCAAGCTAAAGTTCAGGCTGACGAACGCGACGACGGCCTTCGTGAAAAGATGATCTCGGTCAACCGCGTGACCAAGGTCGTGAAGGGTGGCCGTATTCTCGGCTTCGCTGCACTGACCGTGGTTGGCGACGGTGATGGCCGCGTCGGTATGGGCAAGGGCAAGGCGAAGGAAGTGCCGGTCGCTGTCCAGAAGGCGATGGAGCAGGCTCGTCGCAACATGTTCAAGGTGCCGCTGAAGAACGGTACCCTGCAACACGAAGTGCACGGTAAGCACGGCGCATCGACGGTTCTCCTCGCTCCGGCGAAGGACGGTACCGGCGTGATCGCTGGGGGCCCGATGCGCGCAGTGTTCGACGTGATGGGCGTGCAGAACGTCGTGGCCAAGAGCCACGGTTCGACGAACCCGTACAACCTCGTTCGTGCGACGCTCGACGGCCTGCGCAAGCAGTCCACGCCGGCCGACATCGCTGCGAAGCGTGGCAAGTCCGTCGAAGACATTCTGGGCTAAAGGTGGACACCATGTCTGATAAAACTGTCAAGGTCCAGCTCGTCAAGAGCCTGATCGGCACCCGTGAATCGCACCGTGCAACGGTGCGTGGCTTGGGTCTGCGCCGACTCAATTCGGTTAGCGAGTTGCAGGACACGCCGGCTGTGCGCGGCATGATCAACAAGGTTTCGTACCTCGTTAAGGTCATCAGCTAAGCGGCTGACTAGGACTCAAGGAGTTGATAATGGAATTGAATAACCTGAAGCCGGCTGAAGGCGCGAAGCACGCAAAGCGTCGCGTTGGTCGCGGCATCGGTTCCGGCCTCGGCAAGACCGCTGGCCGTGGTCACAAGGGTCAGAAGTCGCGTTCGGGCGGCTTTCATAAGGTTGGCTTCGAAGGCGGTCAAATGCCGCTGCAACGTCGCCTGCCGAAGCGTGGATTCACCTCGCTGACGAAGGAATTCGTCGGTGAAGTGCGTCTCTCGGATCTGGAGAAGCTGCCGGTCGACGAAATCGATCTGCTGGCTCTCAAGCAAGCCGGCTTGGTCGGCGAGCTGATCCGTAGCGCCAAGATCATTGCAACGGGCGAGCTCAAGCGCAAGGTCGTTGTGAAGGGTCTGGGTGCGACGAAGAGCGCACGTGCTGCTATCGAGGCAGCCGGTGGCTCTTTTGCCGAGTAACGCGCAAGTTATTTGCCGTCACTAGCATTTGCATCGGAGAAGGTACTTGGCTAACAGCCCGAGTCTCGCAAAACCCGGTCGCAGCGCGGCGAAGTTTGGTGATCTGCGCCGGCGAGCAGTGTTCCTGCTGCTGGCGCTGGTCGTCTACCGAATCGGCGCGCACATTCCGGTGCCGGGTATCGACCCGGACCAACTGGCGAAGCTGTTCCAAAGCCAGTCGGGTGGCATCCTAGGCATGTTCAACATGTTCTCGGGTGGCGCACTTTCGCGGTTCACGATTTTCGCGCTTGGGATCATGCCGTACATTTCGGCGTCGATCATCATGCAGTTGCTGGCGATTGTTTCGCCGCAGCTCGAAGCGCTGAAAAAGGAAGGGCAGGCAGGTCAGCGGAAGATTACGCAGTACACGCGGATCTTCACGGTCGTGCTGGCGACGTTCCAGGCCTTCGGTATTGCCGTCGCGCTGGAAAATCAGCCGGGCCTCGTGATCGATCCGGGGATGGTTTTCCGCTTGACGACGGTCGTAACGCTAGTGACCGGCACGATGTTCCTGATGTGGCTGGGTGAGCAGATCACGGAACGCGGGCTTGGTAACGGTATCTCGATCATCATTTTCGGCGGTATTGCGGCAGGTTTCCCGAACGCAATCGGTGGTCTCTTTGAACTGGTGCGAACCGGCTCGATGAGCATCATCTCGGCGATTATCGTCGTCGCGCTGATTGCGGCTGTGACGTATCTGGTGGTGTTCATCGAACGTGGCCAGCGCAAGATTCTTGTGAATTACGCGAAGCGGCAAGTGGGCAACAAGATTTACGGCGGCCAGTCTTCGCATTTGCCGCTGAAGCTGAACATGTCGGGTGTGATTCCGCCGATCTTCGCATCGTCGATCATTCTCTTCCCGGCAACTATCCTGAACTGGTTCAGTTCGGGTTCGCGTACCAGCTGGTTCGCAGACACGTTGCACAACGTGGCCGAAGCCCTGAAGCCCGGTCAACCCGTGTACGTGTTGCTGTACGCGTTGGCGATCGTCTTCTTCTGTTTCTTTTACACCGCACTGGTGTTTAACAGCAGGGAAACGGCCGACAACCTGAAAAAGAGCGGCGCTTTCGTCCCTGGCATCCGCCCGGGCGATCAGACGGCGCGATATATCGACCGCATCCTAACGCGTCTGACGTTGGCCGGTGCGATCTACATCGTGTTCGTTTGCCTGCTGCCCGAATTTCTGGTGCTGCGCTGGAACGTGCCGTTTTATTTTGGTGGAACGTCGCTGCTGATCATTGTCGTCGTCACAATGGATTTCATGGCACAGGTGCAGTCGTACGTTATGTCGCAACAGTATGAATCGCTGCTGAAGAAAGCTAATTTCAAAGGCGGCGGCGTCCCGATGCGTTGAAAGGACTTATGGCCAAAGACGATGTTATCCAGATGCAGGGCGAAGTAATCGAGAACCTGCCTAACGCTACCTTCAGGGTGAAGCTGGAAAACGGCCATGTCGTGTTGGGACACATATCCGGCAAAATGCGGATGCACTACATCCGGATTTTGCCGGGCGACAAGGTGACGGTTGAATTGACGCCTTACGATCTGTCGCGTGCGCGGATCGTGTTCCGGGCGAAGTGATTTGAAAAAAGGGTAATATCATGAAAGTGATGGCATCGGTTAAGCGCATTTGCCGCAATTGCAAGATCATCAAGCGCAAAGGCGTTGTGCGCGTGATTTGCAGCTCTGATCCGCGCCACAAACAGCGTCAAGGCTGAACGCCGCGCTTTTGCTTGCGCTTTTTGTTTGAGGAAAAACAATGGCTCGTATCGCAGGGGTTAACATCCCGAATCACCAGCATACTGAAATCGGCCTGACGGCTATTTACGGTATCGGTCGCACGCGCTCGCGCGACATTTGCGTCGCTGCTGGTGTGGCATTTTCGAAGAAGGTCAAAGACCTGACTGACGCAGACCTCGAAAAGCTGCGTGAAGAAGTCGGCAAGTTCATCGTTGAAGGCGATCTGCGCCGTGAAACGACGATGAACATCAAGCGCCTGATGGATCTCGGCTGCTATCGTGGCGTGCGGCATCGTAAGGGTCTTCCCCTGCGCGGCCAGCGTACGCGTACGAATGCCCGTACGCGCAAGGGGCCGCGTCGTGCAGCGCAATCGCTGAAGAAGTAAGCGGAACTGACAGTTACAGGAAAACGTAATGGCTAAGGCTTCGAACAACTCCGCGGCGCAACGCGTTCGCAAGAAGGTCAAGAAGAACGTCGCCGAGGGCGTGGTTCACGTTCACGCGTCGTTCAACAACACCATCATCACCATTACCGACCGTCAAGGCAACGCGCTTGCTTGGGCAACGTCAGGCGGTCAGGGCTTCAAGGGTTCGCGTAAGTCGACCCCGTTTGCAGCTCAGGTCGCAGCTGAGTCGGCTGGCCGGGTGGCAATGGAATACGGCGTTAAGAACCTCGAAGTGCGGATCAAGGGCCCCGGTCCTGGCCGTGAATCGGCGGTGCGCGCGCTGCATGGTCTTGGCATCAAGATCACCGCGATCTCCGACGTGACGCCGGTCCCGCACAACGGCTGCCGTCCGCCGAAGCGTCGTCGTATCTAAGACGCTGGGATTGCAAGCGCCTGTTGCCGCCTTGCGCGGTGGCGGGCTGCGCGCGTTATTGAATTGACTAAGCCCACCGTTCGACCCAAAGGGTTCGGACTAGCGCGAGTGGAAGCATTCGCGTGATAAATCACCGAAGGAATCAACGTGGCACGTTATATCGGCCCCAAGGCCAAGCTGTCCCGCCGTGAAGGCACTGACCTCTTCCTGAAGAGCGCGCGCCGTTCGCTCGCTGACAAGTGCAAGCTTGACAGCAAGCCCGGCCAGCACGGCCGTACCTCGGGCGCACGTACGTCCGACTATGGCACTCAGCTGCGCGAGAAGCAAAAAGTAAAGCGTATCTACGGTGTCCTCGAGCGCCAGTTCCGCCGCTACTTCGCTGAAGCAGACCGCCTGAAGGGCAACACGGGTGAAAACCTGCTGCAACTGCTCGAATCGCGTCTGGACAACGTCGTGTATCGCATGGGCTTCGGCTCGACGCGCGCTGAAGCGCGTCAGCTCGTTGGCCACAAGGCAATCACGGTGAACGGCGTCGTGACGAACATCCCGTCGATGCAAGTGAAGGCTGGGGACGTCGTCGCCGTGCGTGAACAGAAGCGCAAGCAGGCTCGCGTCATTGAGGCGCTGTCGCTCGCTGAACAAGGCGGCATGCCGAGCTGGGTCGCGGTCGACGCGAAGAAGTTCGAAGGTACCTTCAAGCAGAAGCCGGAACGCAGCGACATCGCTGGCGACATCAACGAAAGCCTGATCGTCGAATTGTATTCGCGGTAATCGGATTGACGGCCGGGGCGCCCTGATTGCGTTGCGCAAGGGGGCGTCTCGGCTGTTTATTTTCAGGTTGTTACCGGTCAGCCTTATCGGTGTAACGAGCCGAGGGTATTGAAAAGGAAAACCTATGCAAACCAGTTTGTTGAAGCCCAAGATTATTGCAGTTGAATCGCTTGGCGAGAGCCATGCGAAAGTGGTCATGGAGCCGTTTGAACGCGGTTATGGCCACACCTTGGGTAACGCGCTTCGGCGCGTGCTGTTGTCGTCGATGGTGGGCTACGCCCCGACCGAGGTGACGATTGCAGGCGTCGTGCACGAGTATTCGACGCTCGACGGTGTGCAAGAGGATGTGGTCAACCTGTTGTTGAACCTGAAGGGCGTCGTCTTCAAGCTGCATAACCGTGACGAAGTGACGGTTACCCTGCGGAAGGAAGGCGAAGGCGTGGTCACGGCCGGCGATATCGAACTCGCACACGATTGCGAAGTCATCAATCCCGATCACGTGATTGCGCATCTGTCGAAGGGCGGCAAGCTCGACGTGCAGATCAAGGTCGAAAAGGGCCGCGGGTATGTGCCGGGCAATGTGCGTCGTTACGGTGAAGAGTCGGCCAAGATCATCGGCCGGATCGTGCTGGACGCCTCGTTTTCGCCGGTTCGTCGCGTGAGCTACGCGGTCGAAAGCGCTCGCGTCGAGCAGCGCACCGACCTCGACAAGCTCGTGATGAACATCGAGACCAACGGTGTGATTTCGCCGGAAGAAGCGATCCGTCAATCGGCGCGCATTCTGGTCGATCAACTGTCGGTGTTCGCGGCGCTGGAAGGTACCGAAGCAGCGGCGGAAGCGCCGTCGCGCGCACCGCAGATCGATCCGATCCTGCTGCGTCCGGTCGACGATCTCGAACTGACGGTTCGTTCCGCGAACTGCCTGAAGGCCGAGAACATCTACTACATCGGCGACCTGATCCAGCGTACCGAGAACGAGTTGCTCAAGACTCCGAATCTGGGTCGGAAGTCGCTGAACGAGATCAAGGAAGTTCTGGCATCGCGTGGTCTGACGCTCGGCATGAAGCTCGAAAACTGGCCGCCGGCTGGTCTCGACAAGTAAGCGGACAACTCGGTCGGGTGTAACCCGCGAATTGCGCCGCTGTACTGTACTGGCAAAGACGCGGATTTTCCTTTAAAATCCGCGTCTTGTCTGTTGTCACTACCGGCCCGTGCGCTCACTGTTTGTTGTTGATGGTGCAGAACGAGTGCGATAGAAGAGCTGGACCAAAACTTTGAACTGAAGGAATTAACATGCGTCACCGTCATGGTCTGCGGAAACTGAACCGCACGAGCAGCCACCGTTTGGCAATGCTCCGTAACATGTCCAACTCGCTGATCGAGCACGAAGTCATCAAGACCACGCTGCCGAAGGCGAAGGAACTTCGTAAAGTCGTCGAGCCGCTGATCACGCTCGGCAAGAAGCCGTCGCTCGCAAACCGTCGTCTGGCGTTCAACCGCCTGCGCGATCGTGACTCGGTCACGAAGCTCTTCGACGTGCTCGGCCCGCGCTACGCAAACCGTCCGGGCGGCTACCTCCGCGTGCTGAAGTTCGGCTTCCGCATTGGTGACAATGCGCCGATGGCACTGGTCGAACTGCTCGACCGTCCGGAAGTTGAAGAAACGGAAGTGCAAGAAGCTGAGTAAGCTTTCTGCTTCGACAAAAAGCCAGGCGCATCGCCTGGCTTTTTTTGTTTTCTGTGACTCATCCTGAAATACGCTAACGTATCGGGCCACAGTCGCCCAATGGAAGGCTGAGCGTGGGGCGGAACGCCCAGAACCCTGTCTCGGGCAATCTGTTTGTGTTCGTCGGCCGGGACCGCTCGAAGGTCAAATGCCTTTACTGGGATCGCACCGGCTTCGCGCTCTGGCACAAGCGCCTTGAAAGGTCCGCCTTCCGTCACCGCTGGCGCTCGCGCTACGCGGCTTCACACCTCGCCGAGCTCAACGCATGGTTCGAAGGCGTTGAGATCCCGGCGCGCGAGCCGCATCGCGCCGTCGCAGTGACGCGCGTGAGCTGAACTGGCTATTGCTTGCGCAGATACAACGCTCTCCGATCTTGTAAACGTCGCGCGAGTTGGGCATCATGATAGCCATGTCGCCCACCGCCATCACTGTCGCGGATTTGCCGGTCGAGCCCGATGCGCTGCAAGCCTTCGCGCTCGAACATAACAGGCTGGCATGCGTGCTGTGGGAGCAGCTGGAAATCCTGCAGCACCAGATTGCCCAAGCCAAACGCGTGCGCTTCGGTGTCAGTTCCGAGCGGCTGTCGTGCCAGGCGGAACTGTTCGATGCGACCACGGAGTTGCCCATCCCTCCTGAGTCCGTGGAGGTTGCGGTCGCGGGCCACACCCGCAAGGGGCGCCCGACGCTGCTGAAGAATCTGCCGCGCAGGCGAGTTGAATACGATCTGAGCGACGAACAGAAAGTCGCATTCGATTCGCTCGAGAGTATCGGCGAAGAGCGCAGCGAGACGCTGCACTACGAACTGTCCAGGCTCACCGTAATCGAGCACATCCGCTTCAGGTACGCGGCAAGGAAAGACGGTGAGTCGACCATCGTGACCGCAAGCGCACAGCCTTCGCCGCTGCCGAAGAGCGATGCGAGCGCAAGCCTACTGGCTAACATCCCGGTCAATACCTACGTCGATCATCTGCCTTTGAACCGGCAGGAAATGCGCTATGCAGGACGTGGTGTGCATCTGCCCCGGGCAACGCTGTGCGAATGGAAGCTGGCGGCAGCCGAACTGCTCGAAGTGCTGCTGCCACCGCTACAGTCTCACCAGTTGCGAGCGCGCATGCACGTGGACAACACGACGTTGCCATTGCTCGAGAAAGGTCGCAAGGCGACGCGCATGGCGTGATTATGGGGCTATCTGGGCGCCGGCCAACGCGAGGAGAACGGCGTCTGGGTCGACGACCCGCCGGCGGTGGTGTTCGAGTTCGCCGAATCGCGCGCGGGCTCGCATCCGCTGCGGTACCTGCAAAAGCACAAAGGTTATCTGCAGGCGAACGCGTACAGTGGGCATGACGCGCTCTACGAAACAGGAGACATCGTCGAGATCGGATGTTGGGCCCATTGCCGCCGACGCTTCTTCGAAATCGCGAAGGCGCAAAGCAAACCCGGACTTGCAGCACAAGCGCTGCAATGGATCGCCCGACTGTATGCGATCGAGTCGCGGACCAAGGATCACACCCCCGACATCAAATATGCGGCGCGGCAAACCGAGGCGCTGCCGGTGCTCAAACAGTTCCGGCAATGGCTGGAGGGCAACGTCATCGGTTTGCCGACTCAGGCGCCACTCGCGAAAGCCTTCGGCTATGCATTAGGTCATTGGCCAGCGCTCGTCGCTACACTGAGAACGGTATTCTGCTACCGGACAACAATGCGCTGGAGCGTCACATTCGCCCGATTGCCGTCGGAAGATCGAACTGGATATTCGCAGGGCTCGGCGCGTGGCGCTCGAGCGGCCGCCACGATGTATTCCCTGATCGGTACAGCTCGCCTGAACGCAATCGAGCCCTATTCGTGGCTTGAGCGCACGCTTGAGCAGTTACCATCGTATCCTGTCAACCGGGTGCACGAACTGTTGCCGTTCGCCCGATAAACACCTCACTGCCCATGGACATTCTCGACTCGCTTCGGCAGGCGCCCAGCGCCGAGTTGTATCGCCTCTATCTCGCCATCGGCAAAATGCTGGACGACCCGCGACGGATTCTCGAAGTGCGTCAACGCCTGCACCTGGGAATGGAGGTTAGCTATATCGGGGGCGATCCGCTCGGACCACCTTCGCACGGAACGGTGGTGGAGCTGCGGCAATCCCAGGCGGTGATCCAGGATAACCAGAGCCGTCAGCGTTGGTCGGTGCCATACGCGGCGGTTATCCCTGACACTATGAGCGGCCCGACTCGCGCGCCCGCGTCGCCGCCACCGCGAGCACAACGCGAGGAATTCTTCATTGGCGACACCGTTGGCTTCACCGACAAACATCTGGGCGAACGAGTCGGCATCATCGTCCGGTTGAACGCGAAAACTGCGTCTATCGCCGTTAATGATTCGGAAGGCCATTGGCGAGTCTCGTACGCTCTGCTGCGAAAGATTGTCGACATCTAACCCGGCGATTCCGTCAACACGGGTTCCGCTGACGGATACCAGCTAAAGATCGACACCGGCCTAGCAATTTACTTCTGCGATCCACAAAGCCCGTGGCAGCGCGGACCGATGAGAACACCAACGGCCTACTTCGACAATACTTTCCAAAGGACACCGATATCAGCCGATACTCGGAGCGTGAACTCGACGCGGTCGCCAACGCGCTAAACCGCCGACCACGCAAAACACTCGGATGGAAGACGCCAGCAGAAGCGCTAGAGGAGTTACTATTCGCAGCTTGATGGCGGGTGTTGCGACGACTCCTTGAACCTAAGCAGTACTGTTCGACCTACTATCAGGGTATTCATCGGCGCCACGGCTTGCGATGTTCGATGGCGGACGGCTACGACTACTATCGGAACGCCCTGGCCGAACGAATCAAAGCCATTCCTAAAGGCGAGTTCTTGCTGCAGCGTCCTGCCGATCTCAAGCAGGCGGCAAAGATGGTCGAACAGTCGGTGCGCACCTACAACCATGAGCGGCCACATGCCGCTCTGAAATACAAAACGCTCGATGCGGTGCATCGGGCGCTCTAGCATCTGGATACTGTCAACCTATTCCAGGACTTGACACGGCGGCGGATTTTTCATCGATGTCGAAAGCCGCGTCCCAGTGACCAAATGTCGCGGCCGCACCGCGTGACGCCATGCAGGGCGACAGGGTCAGGTGATACGATATCGGGATCGAAATCCTGCGCCGCCGGAGCTTGGTGTGAGTGTGAATGTGACCTTGGTGCTGACAACGGTGCCGGATGCGGCCGTCGCTCAAAAGCTCGCAGCCGACGCGCTCGCTGCTCGCCTTTGCGCGTGCGTCACCCAGCTAGGCAGCGTGCAGTCGAGCTATCACTGGCAGGGCGCGATCGAAACCGCGCAGGAAATCCAGCTGCTGTTCAAGACCAGCGCCGCTCGCGCGCTCGAACTGGAGCAATACATTCAGGCTCACCATCCGTACGGCACGCCGGAAATCCTCTCATGGCAAGCGACGGCCTCCGCCGCCTACGGCCAGTGGATCACTGCTGAAACCCAACGCTCTCTTCATGTTTAACGGTCTCGACCGGCGCGCGCGCGCTGCGCTGCGCACCGCATTCTTTCTGCTCGGCTGCGCGTTCCTCGCGCAAGTCGCCACGCTCGCACGCGCCGCGGACGACTTCCTCGACCCGTCCGTAGCGTTCCGGTTCAGCGCGACCGAGGCTCCCGGCCAAGTCGTCGTCACCTACAAGATTGCGGACGGCTACTACATGTACCGCGAGCGCTTCGCGTTCGCGACCCGCAACGGCACGGCGACGCTTGGCGAGCCTGAACTGCCAGGCGGTCACGTGAAGTTCGATCAGACATTCAACAAGAATGTCGAGACGTACCGCAACAAGCTGACTATTCGTATTCCGGTCAAGCAGGCTGCCGGACCGTTCGATCTTGCGGTGACGTCGCAGGGCTGCGCCGACGCGGGCATCTGCTACCCCCCGATGGAGCGCGTGTACCACGTGAGCAGCGAGGCGCTGCAGCCGGCTGGCCGCGGGGTGGCGACCCCAACCGCGCAACAATCCGCCGCCACTGACAACGAACCCTGGTACGAACGCGCCACCAGCGCCGATTACGCGCAGTCGCTGCTGCAGCGTGGCGGTTTTTTTGCGATCGTCGGGCTTTATTTCGTTGCCGGCGCCATTCTGAGCTTGCTGCCGTGCTCGTATCCGATGATTCCGATTCTGTCGGCGATCATCATCGGTGAGGGAGCGCGCGTCACGCGCAGGCGTGGCTTCGCGCTGTCGCTCGCGTATGTAGTCGGGATGGCGCTCGTGTACACGGTGCTGGGTATCGTGGCGGCACTCGTCGGGCAGAGTCTCGGCGCATGGCTGCAGAACCCGTGGGTGCTCGGCGCGTTCGGCGGGCTTCTTATGATTTTCGCGCTGCTGCTGATCGCCGGTGTGGATCTCGAACTGCCGCCGCGCTGGCGCGAACGCATGTCGAGCGCGTCAGCGGGACGCTCGGGTGGCAAATTAACCGCGGTCGCCGTGATGGGCGCGCTGTCGGCGCTGGTTGTCGGCGCCTGCATGACCGCGCCGCTTTTTGCGGTGCTCGCGTTCATCGCGCATACCGGCAACGCCGTGCTCGGTGGCGCGGCGCTGTTCTCGATGGGCATCGGGCTTGGGCTGCCGCTGCTGATCATTGGCCTCGGCGCGGGTACGCTGCTGCCGCGCGCGGGCAAGTGGATGGACAGCGTAAAAGTGTTCTTTGGCGTCGTTCTGCTGGCCGCGGCGCTGTGGATTGTTTGGCCGGTGCTCGGCGGGGCGGCGTCGATGCTGTTGAGCGCCCTCTGGCTGCTGATCGCCGCGGTTGCGCTCGGCCTGTTTTCCAAGTCGGTTGCGGGCGCCTCGATATGGCACCGGCTTGGGCGGGCGGTCGGCGTCGTGATGGCGGTTTGGGCAGCCGCGCTTCTAGTTGGCCTCGCGGCGGGATCGTCGGATCCGCTGCGACCGCTGGCGGTGCTCGCGGCTCGCGTCGGCAATCAGGCGAGCATCGCGAAGGATGGCTCCAGCGCAGGCGCAACGGCGTCGCAAAGCGATTTGACGTTCGCGCCGGTACGTTCATCGGATCAGCTCGACCAGGCCGTCAAAACGGCGGCGCAGCCAGCCATACTCGATTTTTACGCGGACTGGTGCGTGAGCTGCAAGGAAATGGAGAAATTCACCTTCAGCGACCCGCGCGTTCAGGCGAAGCTGAAGCAGATGAATCTGCTGCGCGCCGACGTCACTGCAAACAATACCGACGACCAGGCGCTGCTCAAGCGCTTCAATCTGTTCGGGCCGCCGGGGATTATTTTTTTCGATCAGGGTGGCAAGGAAGTGTTGCGGGTAGTCGGCTACGAATCGGCGGATAAATTCCTGCGCACACTGGATCGGGCGAGTGCGTCGGGGGTGTAATCGAAGGCCGCGGTGCGTTGCAACGCCGCCGCTTCGCAAAGGGCCGCACAAAAAACGGAGGCGAAACCCTAGGGTTCGCCTCCGTTTTTTTGTCGACGGCCGCGCGCTAAACCGCGCCAGGCTTACTTCTGCGAACGCAGGATCTTCGCTGCATCCAGCGCGAAGTACGTCAGCACGCCGTCCGCGCCTGCACGCTTGAACGCGAGCAGCGATTCCATCATCACCTTGTCGTGATTGAGCCAGCCATTCTGCGCGGCGGCCTTCAGCATCGCGTATTCGCCGCTTACCTGGTACACGTAGGTGGGGAACTGGAACTCGTCCTTCACGCGACGCACGATGTCCAGATACGGCATGCCCGGCTTGACCATCACCATGTCCGCGCCTTCGTCGATGTCGGCCTGCACTTCGCGCAGCGCCTCGTTCGAATTGGCCGGGTCCATCTGGTAGGTCATCTTGTTGCTCTTACCTAGGTTCGTCGCGGAACCGACGGCATCGCGGAACGGGCCGTAGAACGCCGAAGCGTACTTTGCCGCGTACGCCATGATGCGCGTGTGAATGTGGTCCTCGCTCTCGAGCATTTGGCGGATCGCACCGATGCGTCCGTCCATCATGTCCGACGGCGCGACGATGTCGACGCCGGCTTCCGCCTGCGCACGAGCCTGCTCGACGAGGATCTCGACGGTTTCGTCGTTGATCACGTAGCCGGCTTCGTCGAGCACGCCGTCCTGACCATGGCTCGTATACGGATCGAGCGCCACGTCGGTGAGCACGCCGAGTTCCGGAAAATTCTTCTTCAACTCACGCACCGCGCGCGGGATCAGGCCCGCCGGGTTGGCCGCTTCACGGCCTTCGGGTGTTTTCAGCGAGGGCTCGATCGCCGGAAACAGAGACAACACCGGCACGCCCAGTTCGACGCACTGCTCGGCGACGCCCATCAGCAGATCGACCGACACGCGCTCGACGCCCGGCATCGACGGCACGGCTTGCCGCACGTTGGTTCCCTCGACGATGAACACAGGGTAAATCAGATCGTTGGTCGTGAGGATGTTTTCGCGCATCATGCGACGCGAGAAGTCGTCACGGCGCATGCGGCGCGGACGGTAGTGAGGGTAGAAGCTCATATCGAATCGAAGATCGTGGATAGGTGGAGTGGACAAATGGCACCTGGCTCCGCTCCCGGAAACTTTTCGAGACAATGGTATATCATACCGATCGAGCAAGGCGCCTAGCGCTGACCTCCCCGCTTCTCCTCCCTGAGCGGGTGCCTGTCGTTTTTCGATTAGGCTGTTTGACCCGCCGTTCAAGCGGCGGGTTTTTTTATGCGCGGCCGCAAACGCGCTCTGACGCGCGTTTTACAGGCATATCACGCGTGCCGCGGGATTCCTGCATTGATATGCGTTCAGCCCGCGGCCGGCGTTTCGCCTGTTTCGCCCGCTGCCTCCGGGATCAGCCAGCTCTCGATCAGCTCATGCGCTTCATCGAGCCCCGTTCGCTTGAGCGCCGAAAACAGTTGCGCGGTGAGTTCGCCGCGATAGCCCGCAGCCCGATATTCGGCCAGTCCCTTCTGCGCGGTGCGCAACGCGTTCGTGCTTTCCTGGCGCGTCAATTTGTCGCATTTGGTGAGCAGCGTGTGGATCGGCTTGCCGGTCGGCGCGAACCACTCGATCATGCGCCGATCGAGATCCGTCAGAGGGCGGCGCGAATCCATCATGAGGATCATGCCGCGCAGTTGCGAGCGCGATTGCAGATACGTGGACAGCAGCGCCTCCCAGTGCGCCTTCGCCGCACCCGGCACTTCCGCATAACCGTAGCCCGGCAGGTCGACCAGATAGGCGGTCGGCTCATCCGCCTTGCCAACCGAAAAATAATTGATGTGCTGCGTGCGGCCAGGCGTCTTACTTGCGAATGCAAGTCGCTTCTGATTGCAGAGCACGTTGATCGCGGTCGATTTGCCCGCGTTCGAGCGTCCCGCGAAAGCGATCTCGGGCTGCGCGGTGGCCGGCAGGTCGCGCAGATGATTGACGGTGGTATAGAAGCGGGATTCGTGGAGCAGGAAGGGCATGGTGGAAGCCAGATGGAGAAGCTGCGGAGCTCGCAGCGGGAACGGGGTCAAGCCCGACTGGCGTCTAAGCGATTAGCGAGTTATTGTACAATACGATGGTTTACTGAAAACCTTAGGAGGCCGCCCCACGTGCCTTGGCGGCTCCTGGCGGTCACTCGGTCGCCGTCGTCGTACTTTGCAGAACCTCTAAAATCCCACAAGACGAGACAGGGTGTGCGAATGAATCGACTGTGCAAGACTCTGATGGTGCTTCATGTAACGGCAGGTCTTTCAGGTTTGGCAATTCAGGCACGAGCAGCAGATCCGGCAAAGCCGGACATCAATCGGGGGCAGGCAATCGCGGTTCAGGTATGCGCGTCATGTCACGGCGCAGACGGCAACAGTGCCGGCGGCGCATACCCGAAACTGGCGGGCCAGCATCCTGAGTATCTCGTCAAGCAGCTCAGAGATTTCAAGGCGCAGCCGGGCGCCAAACAGGCCGCGCGCAACAATGCGATCATGGCGGGCATGGCCGCCGCGCTTTCCGATCAGGACATGATCAACGTCGCGGCTTACTTCTCGACGCAGACGCCCAAGCCTGGCTATGCGCACAACAAGAACACCGTCGCGGTGGGGCAGCAAATCTATCGCGGTGGGATTGCCGACCGCGGCGTGCCGGCCTGTGCGGCCTGTCACGGGCCAACGGGGCAGGGTATTCCGATCCAGTATCCACGCCTGTCGGGGCAGTGGGCCGAGTACTCGGTGACGCAATTGACCGCGTTCACGCAAGGTCCGGGCGCTCGTAATAACAACGACGCGATGCATGCGATAGCATCGCGTCTGTCGGACAACGAAATCAAAGCGGTCGCCGACTACATCGCGGGCCTGCATTAAGCGCTTCGTCCGCGCGAATCCAACCGGCCCGGCGAGGCCGGTGAAAAACAAGAAAAGGGTGAGGGTGTCGTCGCTATGACAGCCCTTCACCCTTTTTTGCTGTTCAGTCGGAGTTTGAATGAGCGTCACCACGTCGGGTCTGCAGTCGAAGTCGGGCAATCGCGTCATGCGCAGCGCCATCGAGCTCCTGAGCTCGATGCGTTTTGCCATTGCGCTGCTGGTGATTCTGTCGATCGCCAGCATCATCGGTACCGTCCTCACGCAGGACGATCCGTATCCCAACTACGTCAACCAGTTCGGTCCGTTCTGGGCGGACATTTTCCGCGCGCTGAGCCTCTACACGGTGTACAGCTCGTGGTGGTTCATGCTGATTCTCGGCTTCCTGATGGTGTCCGTGTCGCTGTGCGTGATCCGCAATGGGCCGAAGATGGTCGCCGACGCGAGGAGCTGGAAGGACAAGGTTCGCGAAGGCAGCCTGCGCGCGTTCCATCACAAGGGCGAGTTCGCGGTGCACGGCGCGCGCGCACAGTCGGCGGCGGTGCTCGCAAGGTTGTCGGCGAAGCTCGACTACAAATTCGTCACGCGCGAGTCGGACGGCGCGACGTTGATCGCCGCGAAGCGTGGCGCGCTGACGAAGTTCGGCTACATCTCCGCGCACCTCGCGATCGTCGTGATCTGCCTCGGCGGCCTGCTCGACAGCAATCTGCCGATCAAGCTCCAAATGTGGCTGTTCGACAAGTCGCCGATCAACTCGAACACGGTCATCAACGAGATTTCGCCCGAGCATCGGCTGTCGCAATCGAACCCGACGTTCCGCGGCTACGCGTGGGTACCCGAAGGGCAGCACGTGTCGACCGCGATCCTGAATCAGCCCAATGGTTCGCTGATCCAGGACCTGCCGTTTTCGATCGAGCTCAACAAGTTCATCGTCGATTACTACTCGACCGGCATGCCGAAGCTGTTCGCGAGCGACATCGTCGTGATTGATCACAAGACCGGCGCGCGCGTGCCGGCGCGCGTCGAGGTCAACAAGCCGTTCGAATACGACGGCGTGTCGATTTATCAATCGAGCTTCCAGGACGGCGGCTCGCAGATGCAGATGACTGCCTTCCCGATGTCCGGCCCGAGTGCTAAGCCCGCGCCGTTTGGCGGCACGATCGGCGGCAGCGCGCCGTTGAGTTCGGCCACGCCGCTGGCCGACGGCCAGACCGTCGAATTTACCGACTTCCGCGCAATCAACGTCGAAAACATCTCGAACGGTAAGGGGCAGAACGATGCGCGCGGGGTTGCCGCGCAGCACTCGCTGAAGGAAGCGTTCGACGAGCGCCTCGGCTCCGGCGCGAAAACGTCGAAGCCGCTTGATCTGCACAACGTCGGCCCGTCGGTGCAGTACAAGATTCGCGGCAAGGATGGCCAGGCGCGCGAATACAACAACTACATGCTGCCCGTCGACGTGAACGGCGAGAAAATGTTCCTCGCCGGCATGCGCTTGAATCCCGACGACCCGTTCCGCTATCTGCGAATTCCCGCCGACAGCGGCGGCACGCTCAAGGAATGGATGAATCTGCGCGCCACGCTGGAAGACCCGAACCAACGGGCCATGGCCGCTCATCAATTCGCGCAGCGTTCGGTGCCGGGTTCAAATGCGGAGTTGCAGCAACATCTGGAGGAAAGCGCCTTGCGGGTGCTGACCCTTTTTGCGGGCGCCGACAGCAGCATGAAGATGCCGAATGGCGAAACGCTCGGCGGCTTCCAGGCGGTCGCTGGGTTTATCGACCGCTCGGTACCGAAGGGCGAGCAGGAAAAGGCCGTGGGCCTGCTGCTTCGCATGCTCGAAGGCGTGACGTGGGACTTGTGGCAACAGTCGCGCCAGCGGCTCGGCGAGCCCGCCGCGCCGACCGATGCGGACACGAGCCGCTTCATCCAGAGTTCGCTTAATGCGATTTCCGACAGCTTTCTGTATGGATCGCCGGTCTATTTGCAGCTTGACTCATTCAAGCAGGTGCAAGCTTCGGTATTTCAGTTGACGCGCGCGCCGGGCAAAAAAGTCGTGTATCTTGGCAGCCTGCTTCTCGTATTGGGCATCTTCTCGATGTTCTACGTTCGCGAACGGCGTCTGTGGTTCTGGCTCAAGGATACGGACCACGGCACGAGCGTCGTAATGGCGATGTCGAGCGCGCGTAAGACGCTAGACTTCGAGAAAGAGTTCGTCCAGACGCGCGCCGCCGTGAGCGCCGCACTGGGCGCGAAACTCATCGAAGCAGCCGATGCCAGCCCGGCCGCTCAGGCCGCCGCTCCGTCTGCAAGCTCACAGGATTCGACCCGGTAAGATCATGGACTTGACTCAGGTTTCCTCCTCCTCTTCTGCTTCACGCGCCGACACGGCGTTTGCGAGCAGCACGCCCGAACTCCCGAATTTCGACGAACGGCCGTTCCTGAAACGCCTGGGTATCGCCGACTGGCTGTTCGCGCTCGCGCTCGTCGGGGGCGCCGGGTTCGCGCTGTCGCGCTATTACCCGTTCATGAACTACTACGACAAACTGGTGCTGATGTGCTCGGTGCCGGTTTTCGTCGTGCTCGGCTGGCGCTGGAAGCCCGTGCGTCCGCTGATGGTGGGAATCGCCGCCCTGTCGCTGCTGGCGATCCAGATCTACGACGGCGATTTGAGCCGCGCCGACAACGCTTTCTTCCTCAAGTATTTCCTGTCGAGTCAGTCCGCGATCCTGTGGATGAGCGCGCTCTTCGTATTCGCGACCGTGTTCTACTGGATCGCGCTGCTGTCGCGCTCGCCGACCGGCGCCGCGATCGGCTCGAAGATGACGTGGGCGGCGGTGCTGATGGGCTTCGTCGGCATGATGGTGCGCTGGTACGAGTCATACCTGATCGGCGCGGACGTCGGCCATATTCCGATTTCGAACCTCTATGAAGTGTTCGTGCTGTTCAGCCTGATCACCGCGCTGTTCTATCTGTACTACGAGCAGCACTACAACACGCGCGCGCTTGGCGCGTTCGTGTTGCTCGTGATCAGCGCAGCCGTCGGCTTCCTGATGTGGTACTCGGTCGCGCGCGACGCGCAGCAGATCCAGCCGCTCGTGCCGGCGCTGCAAAGCTGGTGGATGAAGATTCACGTGCCGGCGAACTTCATCGGCTATGGCAGCTTCGCGCTGTCGGCGATGGTCGGCGTCGCATATCTGGCGAAGGAACGCGGCGTGCTCGCGGATCGTCTGCCGGCGCTCGACGTGCTCGACGACGTGATGTACAAGTCGATCGCGGTCGGCTTCGCGTTCTTCACGATCGCGACGATTCTCGGCGCGCTGTGGGCCGCCCAAGCCTGGGGCGGCTACTGGAGCTGGGACCCGAAGGAGACGTGGGCGCTGATCGTGTGGCTGAACTACGCGGCCTGGCTGCACATGCGTATGATGAAGGGCCTGCGCGGCGCGCTCGCCGCGTGGTGGGCGCTGACCGGGCTGCTGGTCACGAGCTTCGCGTTCCTCGGCGTGAACATGTTCCTGTCGGGCTTGCATAGCTACGGCAAGCTGTAAGATCCGCCGCGCTGAACCGACTAAGAACCGCCGCGTGCTTTCGCACCGGCGGTTTTTTTATGGCCGATGGAATATTCGTTGCTCCCCGGTGTTCGCCAGTCGAGCACCTGAGCAACTACCCGTGGATGACAGACGCCCCCAAAGGGGCGATCATCAATAAGGCTCCGCAACGCGCGCGACGCGGCGGGCCGGCAAGGAGCAGCACGATGTGGATCAAGCGAAGCGACAGAATTCAACTGACCGGCGATGACATTTCGCGCAGCGAAATCGCGCCGCGGCACGTGTTCGAGAACCGGCGACGCATCCTGCAGGCGGCGGGCGCGATGGCGCTCGGCAGCCTGATCGGCGTGAGCGGCGAGGCGCTCGCGACCTACTCGTCGCCCGATCCGAAGGCGCAGAAGCTCGCGGCGAGAACCAACACCAGGTTCGTCGCGCTCGACAAGATTACGCCGTACAAGGACATCACCACCTACAACAATTTCTACGAGTTCGGCACCGATAAATCCGATCCCTCGCAGCACGCGGGCACGTTGCGGCCGCATCCATGGAAGGTGAGCGTCGAGGGCGAGATCAAGAATCCGAAGGTGTACGACATCGACGATCTGCTGAAGCTCGCGCCGCTCGAGGAGCGTGTGTACCGGCATCGCTGCGTCGAAGGCTGGTCGATCGTGGTGCCGTGGATCGGCGTCTCGTTGTCGGAGCTGATCAAACGCGTCCAGCCGAACGGCAATGCAAAGTACGTGCAGTTCATCACGCTCGCCGATCCGTCGCAGATGCCAGGGCTGTCGGCACCCATACTCGATTGGCCGTACTCCGAAGGTCTGCGGATGGACGAGGCGATGCATCCGCTGACGCTACTGACGATGGGCCTCTACGGCCAGGTGCTGCCGAATCAGAACGGCGCGCCGGTGCGCGTCGTGGTGCCGTGGAAGTACGGCTTCAAGAGTGCGAAGTCGCTCGTGAAAATCCGCTTCGTCGAGAAGCAGCCGCCGACGAGCTGGAACACGTACGCGTCGAACGAATATGGGTTTTATTCGAACGTGAATCCGAATGTCGATCATCCGCGCTGGAGTCAAGCTACTGAACGGCGCATCGGCGAAGACGGCTTTTTCACGCCGAAACGCAAGACACTGATGTTCAACGGTTACGGCGATCAGGTCGCGTCGCTCTATCAGGGCATGGACCTGAAGAAGAACTTCTAGGGCGAGCGCGATGGTTTCCGATACGCAAACTGTCACCCGCACCGAGCCTGCGACGCGGCGGACGTCGTCGACGTCGGCGGCGAAGCCGCGTTCCACCGGCGGCGCGCGCTGGGTCGTGCCCACGAAAGTCGCAGTCTTCATCGCGGCGCTCTATCCTCTCGCGCGCCTGGTGCTGTTCGGCCTGACCGACCGGCTCGGCGCGAATCCGATTGAATTCATCACACGCTCGACCGGCCTGTGGACGCTCGTGTTCCTGTGCATCACGCTTGCGGTGACGCCGCTACGCCGTCTGACCGGCGTCGCCGCGTTCGTGCGTTTCCGCCGCATGCTCGGGCTCTACACGTTCTTCTACGCGACGCTGCATTTCACCACGTACCTGTGGTTCGACAAGTGGTTCGATGTTGCGGAGATTCTGAAGGACATCGGCAAGCGACCGTTCATCACGGTGGGCTTCACCGCGTTCGTGCTGCTGATCGCGCTTGCGGTCACGTCGCCGCGCGCGATGGTGCGCAAGCTCGGACGTCGCTGGCAGACGCTGCATCGCGCGATCTATGCGATCGGCGTGCTCGCGATCCTGCATTTCTGGTGGATGAAGGCGGGCAAGCACGACCTGTTGCTGCCGAAGATCTACGGCGCGGTGATGATCGCGTTGCTGGGATGGCGGCTGGTGGTGTGGATACGTGAGCGGCGGATGGGAACGCGCCGACGATGATGGCGAGTTTATTGGCGTCACGCTGTTTCAAATAAAAATGGCGATGTCACCGTGGCATCGCCATTTTCGTTGCTGCGCTCGACCTTCGCGCTCTGCCGCAGGTACCGACGTTTACGCCGGCAGTATCGTTTCATCCGCAAACAGCTGCTTGACCTCTTCGCGCGCGCGAACCACATGCGCCTGTGTACCATCCACCATCACCTCGGCGGCGCGCGCACGGGTGTTGTAGTTCGAGCTCATCACGAAGCCGTACGCGCCGGCCGAGCGGATCGCGAGCAGATCGCCGGGTTCGACCGCGAGCAGCCGTTCGCGGCCAAGCCAGTCGCCGCTTTCGCAGACGGGGCCGACCACGTCATAGACGTGCGCGGGGACGTCGCGCTTCACGACCGGCTCGATGGCGTGATACGCATCGTACATCGCGGGGCGCGCGAGATCGGTCATCGCCGCGTCGACGATCGCGAAGTTCTTGTCCTCGCCCGGCTTCAGAAACTCGAGACGTGTGAGCAGCACGCCCGCATTGCCGACCAGCGAGCGGCCCGGCTCGAAATAGACTTCGCGGTGACCGTGGCCGCGCGCATCGATGCGATCGAGCACCGTGCGCACGAACTCACCGATTTCCGGCGGCGTTTCGTCGTCGTAGGTGATGCCGAGACCGCCGCCGACGTCGATATGGCGAATCGACACGCCGTCCTGCTCGATCTGCTCGACGAGTTCCAGCACTTTGTCGATCGCGTCGAGATAGGGCGCGACTTCGGTGATCTGCGAGCCAATATGGCAGTCGATGCCGATCACCTCGAGATTCGACATCGCCGCGGCCGCCTGGTAGGTGGCGCGTGCGTCTTCGAACGCGACGCCAAACTTGTTCGTCTTGAGTCCGGTGGAAATGTACGGATGCGTTTTCGCATCGACATCGGGATTCACGCGCAGCGACACCGGCGCTTTCTTGCCCATTTCGCCCGCTACCGCGTTGAGGCGGTCGAGTTCGGGAATGGATTCGACGTTGAAGCATTTGACGCCCGCCGCGAGCGCGTCGCGCATTTCGCTTGCCTGCTTGCCGACGCCCGAAAACAAGGTGTTTTCCGCTTTGCCGCCGGCCGCGAGCACGCGCGCGAGCTCGCCGCCCGACACGATGTCGAAGCCCGCGCCGAGGCGCGCGAAAACGTTCAGCACCGCGAGATTGCTGTTGGCCTTGACGGCCACGTGCACGCTCGCGCGACGCACCCCGCAGGCGCCCGCATAGGCGTTCCACGCAGCGGTGAGCGCGGCGCGCGAATAGACGTAGAGCGGCGTGCCGAACTGCTCGGCGAGTGAAACGGCGGACACGCCTTCGGCGTGCAATACGCCGTCGACGTAGTCAAATGCGGATCGAGTCATGCGAAAGTCTTATTGAACGGAAGGGACGGCAGAGGCGGGCAGCGGCACTGCGGGAGCCGATGCCGCCGAAGCAGGCGGCACCGTGAGCTGGTCTTCGGGGGCGAGCGTGAGCGGCTTGCCCGAGGTGTCCGGGATCGATCCCATGTCGGCCGCGCTGCCGCTAGCCGGTTGCGTTCGATCGGTCGACGGTGTTTGCGTGCGGTGAGCCGGCGGGGCAGGCATCGGCGGTACGGTCGGCAGATAGAGCGAGCCGCGTTGGCCGCAGCCGGTGAGCGCACAACCTGCGAGAATGGCTAAAACCGCTACAATCGCGCGGCCGGGCGCTGCCGCGCGCATCCGAGTTACGACTCGCATGACTGTCCCTGAATGAATAATCGATGGAGTTTAGCATGTCCGATAGTGATTACCTGACCCGTGCGGAAGCCGTGCTGGCCGCCATCGAGAGCGCGCTCGACGACACCGACGCCGACATCGAACTCGAGCGCAGCGGCAACGTTCTGACGCTCGAATTCGAGAACCGCACGAAGATCATCGTCAACCTTCAGCCGCCGATGAGCGAGATCTGGATCGCGGCGAAGGCCGGCGGCTTCCACTTCCGTTTCGTCGACGGTGAATGGCGCGACACGCGCAGCGGCGCGGAGTTTTTCGCGGCGCTGTCGCAGTATGCGACGCAGCAGGCTGGCGAGCCGGTGCATTTCGCCGCGCAATAAGCGCGAAGCGCGCTCAAAACAGAACCGCCGCGTATCGAACGCGGCGGTTTTTCTTTTCTAGCGGGACATCGAGGAAGCCTCAGTGCCCGCGGAACAGATTCATGATGTCCTGCTTTTCCTGTTCGCCGACCTGTTCCGGCGCGGCGGCTGCCGCGCTCGCCTCCGCATCGAGCGTCGCCTGACTGACGCCGACCGTCGCGATGAAACCGTGGCCCGGCGTGAACTCGTCGAAATAAAGCTCCGAGCCGATTTCGCTGACGTCGTCGGGGCGTGGCATCTTGTACTCGGGCACCCCCTTCAGCGCGCGTCCCATGTACTCGATCCACACCGGCAGCGCCAGGCCGCCGCCGGTTTCCTTGTCGCCGAGGCTGCGCGGGTTGTCGTAGCCGATCCACGCGATCGCGGTGAGCGTGTGCTGATAGCCGGCGAACCACGCGTCGCGGGAATCGTTGGTCGTGCCGGTCTTGCCGGCGAGATCGGTGCGCTTGAGCACGTTGCTCTTCGCCCCGGTGCCGTGCTGCGCGACGCTTTGCAGCAGGCTGTTCATCACGTAGGCGTTGCGCGGTTGGATCGCGAACGGCGCGCTTTGCCCGGCCACGAGCGGCTGCGCGTGCGCGACGACGATGCCGCGCTGATCGGTGACCTCCGCGATCAGATACGGATTGATCCGGTAGCCGCCGTTGGCGAACACCGAAAACGCGCCCGCCATCTGCAGCGGCGTCACGAGGCCCGCGCCGAGCGCCATCGGCAGATAGGCGGGATGGCGGTCCGCGTCGAAGCCAAAACGCGTGATGTATTGCTGCGCGTACTTCGGGCCGATCTGGTTCAGGATGCGGATCGACACGAGGTTCTTCGATTTCTGCAGCGCGGTGCGCATCGTCATCGGACCGTCGAAGCCGCCGCCGTAGTTTTTCGGCTCCCACGCCTGGCCGCCGGTTTCGGCGGCGCTGAAGAAAAGCGGCGCGTCGTTGATGATCGTGGCGGGCCCGAGGCCCTTTTCGAGCGACGCCGAATAGATGAACGGCTTGAAGCTGGAGCCCGGCTGACGCCACGCCTGCGTCACGTGATTGAACTTGTTCTTGTTGAAGTCGAAGCCGCCGACCAGCGAGCGGATCGCACCGTCCTGCGGCACCACCGAGATGAACGCGCCTTCCACCTGGGGCAATTGCGTGATCGACCAGTCGCCCTCGTCGTTCTTCACGAGCCGCACGATCGCGCCGGGCCGGATGCGCTGAGTCGGTTGCGCGCGCGGGCCGAGCGCGAACTGCGCATAGCGCAGGCCGTCGCCCTGAATGGTCGCGACATTGCCGTCGATGAACGCCGCCTGCACCTGCTTCGGGCTCGCCGCCGTGACGACGGCCGCGATGATTTCGCCATTGTCGGGATGTTCGAGCAGCGCGTCGTCGATGGCCTGCTCGCGCTCGTCGGCGTCGGCCGGCAGATCGATGAACGCCTCCGGGCCGCGATAGCCGTGACGGCGCTCGTAGTCCATCAAGCCTTTGCGCACCGCGTGGTAGGCGACGTCCTGATCGGCCGAGTCGATCGTGGTCACGACGTTCAGACCGCGCGTGTAGGCTTCCTCGCGATACTGTGCGTACATCATCTGCCGCACCATTTCCGCGACGTATTCCGCGTGCACGCTGTACTCCTTGCCCATGCCCTTCACGACGAGCCGCTGCCGGCTCGCCTCGTCGTACTGTTCCTGAGTGATGTAGTGCAATTCATACATGCGCTGCAGGATGTACTCCTGGCGCACCTTCGCACGCTTCGGATTGACGACCGGGTTATACGCGGACGGCGCCTTCGGCAGACCGGCGAGCATCGCCGATTCGGCGAGCGTCAGGTCCTTCAGATCCTTGCCGAAGTACACGCGCGCGGCACTCGCGAAACCGTACGCGCGCTGACCGAGATAGATCTGATTCATGTACACCTCGAGAATCTGATCCTTGCTCAGCTTCGACTCGATCTTGTACGCGAGCAGCATCTCGTAGATCTTGCGCGTGTACGTCTTCTCACTGGACAGAAAGAAGTTGCGCGCGACCTGCATCGTGATCGTGCTCGCGCCTTGCGTCGCATGACCGTTGGTCAGCGCGACGAAGCCGGCTCGCGCGATGCCGGTGAGGTCGACGCCACCGTGCTCATAGAAGCGGGCGTCCTCGATCGCGAGGATCGCTTTCTTCAGGCTGTCGGGCACGTCGTGGATGTGCACGATGTCGCGCCGCTCCTCGCCGAATTCGCCGATCAGCACGTGGTCGGCCGTATAGATTCGCAGCGGCACTTTGGGCTGATAGTCGGTCAATGCATCGAGTGACGGCAGGTTCGGCGTCGCGACGACGAGCGCATAGCCGAGCACCAGCGCCACGCATACGATGCCCGCCACGATCAACCCGACAAAGCCGAGAATCAGCTTCAGCCATAACGGACGTTTGCGCTTTTTCGGCGCGGGCGGTGGGGACGTAGGAGACGTGGCTTGCATAGGAGTACCGGAAAAACAGTCCCGCGATTATAGCCGCCAGGGTTTTTCTGCTTTCGACAAGCTTACGGATAACGTGCAATCGGCACACGCCAGGAGGCGCGGGAATGACTTCGCTGCAGTCCCAACTGTAGTCGCTTTGATGTCGCTCGGGGCGGCTTCGCAGCCGCGTTAGCCATTCGGCTGAATGTCGTTAGGACGTGCGTCTGCCGACAATGATCCCTCGTTACTCGCGTTCGAATGGTTCGTCGCGTGAGTCAAAGGGAGGGCGGTATGGCCTATAAAAATTCGTGGCTTCAGGCGGTGCGGGAGGGCCGGCAGCGTTTCGCCGCCGGCATCGATGTCGGTTCGCAAAACGTGCGTCTCGTCGTGGTGAGTCAACGCGCCCGGGGCGCGCTGCATCTCGAATATATGAGCACGGTGCCGCTCGCGGCCGGCGCCATGGCGGGCGCCGAGATCGTCGATCGGCAGGCCGTCGCGCGGGCGTTGCGCGATGCGTTCGCCGGTTTGCCGCGCGTGTGCGCGACGCACGCGCTGCGCTGCGCGATGGCCGTGCCTTCGTCGGCCACGCTGACGACGACAGTGCCGCTCGCGCGGCTCGCCGCTCAGAGCGACTGCGAGGCGGAGGGCGGCGGCGTTGCGCTCGCCGGACTTGCGCCCGCGGTGATGGGAGAGGCGGAGCGCATCGCCGGCCTCGAACGTCATGCGCTCGCGGTCGACTGGTACGTCGACGAGACGCCGTCGCCGGTGCGCTCGGTGAAGATCGCCGCGACCGCGCGTCAGCATCTCGAAGCACGGATCGAATGCGCCGCGACCGCGGGGATTTCGCTGTCCGCGATCGATGGCGAACCACACGCGGCATTGCGCGCGCTGCGCCACGCGGCAAGTCGCGAGCTCGACCCGAACGAGCCGTACGCGGCGGTGTGGGTCGGTACGGACGGCGTGTACGGCTGGAGCGTCGTCGATGGCGCGAGCGTCGGCGAGATGCGCTACCCGGCGCCCGAGCATGCCGATCTCGCGGACGCGTTGCGCGATCTCATGCGAGGGCCGGAGTTCGACTGCGCGCTGATCGGCGGCGAAATCGATCTGCTTGACGGCGTCGGCTTTTCACTCGCCGATATTGGCGACGTGCTCGGCTGCTCGGCGCTGCCGTTCGAATGCGCGCTGCTCGGTAGCCACGCGCGGCCGCTCGACGACGCCTTGCTGCACGAGCCGGCTGGCGCGGTCGCGTTTGGGCTCGCGTTGCGCGGGGTGCTGGAATGAGGGCCGTTCTGTCGTTTTCGTCTGGCGTCGCCGCGAGTACCGATCAGCGCGCCGCTGTACCGTGGCTGGGCGGCTTCAATCTGCTGCCGTATCGCCAACGCAACGCGCGACTCGCGCGGCGCCGCTGTATGCGCGACTGGGCTGTGGCTGCGTGTGTCGGTGCCGCAGGTGTGTTGCTCGTCGCCGGTTGGCAGAGCTTCGCCGCAGCGCGGCTCGATGCGCGGCGCGCGGCGGCCGGGCAGGCGCTGACTCCGCTCGCCGCGCCGCTCGCGGAGCACGCGAAGCTGTCGCGGGCCGAACAGGATCAGCGCGAAGCCGCGGCGCGCGCCGCGAGTCTCGCGAGGCCGCTCGCACATCTGCGCGATCTGCTCGACGCGCTGAGCTTCGAACCCGGCGATCGCGTCGTGTTGCGGCAGTTGCGCCAGCGCGAGTACGAGACTGAATTGCTGGCGACTTCGAGTGGCCATATCGCGTCGGCTGAGTGGCTCAAGCGGCTCGGCGCGATCCACGGCGTGCAGGGCGCGGAGATGCGCGATCTGCATCGGGCGACGGGGAAGGGCGACGCGTCGACGGAACAGGCGATAGGCGGACCCGTGGAGTTCGATGCGCGCCTGCGCTGGGGCGATCCGCCGCACAAGGCGACGCGCGCCCTGAAGGCTGCACGAACGGGAGGTGCGCGATGAGCACGACCTTTTTCGAGGCGGGTGGTGCGGCGCATGGGTCCGCTGGTTTTTCGCGCTGGGTCAAGCGGGCGCGTGTGCCGCTCGAGGCGTGGAGCCGGCGCCGTCGCTGGCTCGTCGCGGCGACGCTTGCCGCGCTCGTGTTCGGCGTCGGCGCGTACGGCTGGAACGCGGCTGATCTCGCCGGACTGGAAGCGAGCCGCGCGGCGCTCGCGGTCAGCACGCAGCGGCTCGCGGACGCGCGGCACACGCTCGCACAGCTGCCGTCGCTGCGCCGTGCAGCCGCAGCGATGCCGGCCACGGAGCCGAGCGCCGTGTCGTGGAACTCCGCCGACGACGTGCGCATCGTCTCCGAGCTGGCCACGCAAAGCGGCGTCGCGCTACTTGCGGTGGAACCGGGCGCGGCGAGCGGCGAGGGCGTCGAGCGGATGCGCGTGCTGCAGCTCACCGCGCGCACCGACTTCGTTCACCTGATGGCGTTTTTCCACGGGCTCGCACAACTGCCGGTGCTGATCGTTCCCGTCGACGTGACCGTCAAGCAGGACGGCAAAGGGCTCGCGGTGGCCGCGACGCTGCAGGTGTACGCCGCGCTGCGACCGGTGCCCGACACCCCCGCTGCGAGCGCCGACGCGAGCCCTGACGCCGACGAGGCTGCCGACGATGACGACGAAGGCCTCGTGTTCTTCGATCCTTTTGCGAAGTCGCAGATCTCCGCGAGCGGCGAGCTGGGCGATACCTCTGAGTTGCGCCTTGTCGGTTTGCTGCGCGATCGTACCCGCGGGCTCGCGCTGCTCGACACGCCAGACGGCACGACGACGGTCGCGGCCGGGCAACGACTGGGCGTCGAGCGGGTCACACAGTTCGACGCGCTTGGCATTACGCTCGCGAACGGCGGCGCGACGCGCACGCTGACGCTGACGGAGCCGTCATGATGCGCCCGCTCAAGCGATGGAGCGTGGCGACGCTGGGTGTCGGACGCGAGGTCCGCGTCGTCTCCGGACGGTGTTTCGGGCTCTACGTCGCCGCGACGCTGGTTGCCGGCGTCGCACAGGCAGCGACGCCACTGCTGCTGCCGCCGTTGCCGACTTACGCGGCGCTCGACGACCCGGCCGTATCGGCCAACACCGCCTACGAGACGGCGCCGCTGCCGAGCGGCGGCATCGGCCAGGCGGCGAATCCGTTCGGCGACGTTTCCACGCCAGGCGCGGCCCAGGAGCCGGACACCCTCCAGCCGGCCCCGCGTTCCGCGATAGCACCCGACGCTTCCGCGGACGACGTCGCCAACGGCCCAACGCCGCCGCCTTCGCCAAACCAGCCCGCAAACCCGGCTCGCGACGACAGTGCCGGCACGCCCAGTCTCGAAGGCCCGCCGGTCCCGCTGCCGCCGCGGCCGCGCCTCGCCGACGCTGCGGCCAGTGCGGACTCGGGCCTTCCCGCCGGCAACAAGCCGATCTCGCTGAACTTTCAGCGTGCGCAACTTGGCGCGGTCCTGAAAGCGTTCGCCGAGTTCACCGGCCTGAACATCGTCGCCAGCGACAAAGTGCGCGGCGCCGTGTCGATACGTCTCGACAAGGTGCCGTGGCGCACCGCGTTCGACACCTTGCTCGACGTCAACAATCTGGCGATGGAGCGCCACGGCAACGTAATCTGGGTCGCGCCTGCCGCCGAGCTCGCCGCGCGCGAACGTCAGCGCTTCGAAGCCCACGCGCGCGCCGCGGACCTCGAGCCGCTCGCGAGCCGCACGTTCGAGCTGCACTACGCGCACGCCGAGGACGTGCGTCGCCTGCTGACCGGTTCCGGCACCCAGCGCGTGCTGTCCAAACGTGGCGCCGTCACCGCTGATCCGCGCACCAACCTGCTGTTCGTCACCGATCTCGCGGGGCGGCTCGAGCAGATCGCGGCGCTGATCGCTTCCGTCGACCGGCCGACTCGCCAGGTGCTGATCGAGGCTCAGATCGTCGAAGGCGACCAGGGCTTTTCGCGCAATCTCGGGGTGCGGCTGTCGCTCGCCGGCACCAGCGCGGACGGTACGTCGAGGGGGCTGACGGGTGGAACGGACGGCTCCGTGTACGATCTGTCGGCCCGACCGATCTCCGGATTCGATGCCGCGACCGCTGGCCTCACGCTGTTCGCGGCTCACGCGACCCGGCTGCTGAATATCGAGCTCTCGGCGCTCGAGTCCGAAGGGCATGGGAAAATCGTGTCGAGTCCACGGGTCGTTACCGCGGACCGGATGAAGGCGATCGTCGAGCAGGGCACCGAGCTACCGTATCAGGCGAAGGTCGGCCAGGGCGTATCGGGCGTGCAGTTTCGCCGCGCGACGCTCAAACTGGAGGTCGAGCCGCAGATCATGCCGGATGGCCGCGTGGTGCTCGATCTCGACGTCGCGAAGGACAGCGTCGGCGAGCAGACCGACGCCGGGCCCGCGATCAACACCAAGCACGTGCAAACGCGCGTCGAGGTCGAGGATGGCGGTACGGTGTCGATCGGCGGAATTTACGAGACCGACGACCGTGACGACGTCGAGCGGGTGCCCCTCCTCGGCAAAATACCTGTTCTGGGCGCATTGTTCCGCCATCGGACTCATCGCGACACGCGTAGCGAACTGGCGGTTTTCATCACGCCGCGCGTGGTGCGGGAAAATTAGGGCATATAGGGCACGCATGCGCCGCCGTCCGCCGGCGGCGCGCAGGCTCGACAAGGCAGCCGCTTTGCCAGTAAGCTGCGGCACGAACTACACCGGATTAGCCAGAGGATACCGTTGCAAGCGCGGGACGCACACGCCAATGTTTTTTTCGTAGGGCTCATGGGGGCAGGAAAAACCACTGTGGGTCGGGCGGTTGCGCGCCGTCTCGAGCGCCCGTTCTTCGATTCCGACCATGAAATCGAGGCGCGCACGGGCGCGCGCATTCCCGTGATCTTCGAGCTTGAGGGCGAAGCGGGCTTTCGCGATCGCGAAGCGAGCGTGATCTCGGAGCTGACCGGGCGCGACGATATCGTGCTCGCGACCGGCGGCGGTGCAGTGCTGCGGCCGGAAAACCGCGAAGCGTTGAAAAGCCGTGGCCTCGTGATCTATCTGCGCGCCAATCCGCATGACCTGTGGCTGCGCACGCGGCGCGACAAGAATCGCCCGCTGCTGCAAACGGAAGACCCCAAGGCGCGCCTCGAAGCGCTCTATGAAGTGCGCGACCCGCTGTACCGCGAATGCGCGCACTTCGTGATCGAAACCGGCCGGCCCTCGGTCAACGGACTCGTCAACATGGTTCTGATGCAGCTCGAGATGGCCGGCGTCGCCAAACCTCCTGCGTCATAATGGACCGTATGATTACCGTCAACGTCGAACTGGGCGAGCGCGCCTACCCCATCCATATCGGTGCCGACCTGATCGGCCAGACCGCGCTGTTCGCGCCGCATATCGCCGGCAACTCGGTCACGATCGTCACCAATAGCACCGTCGATCCGCTCTACGGCGACAAGCTGCGCGCGGCGCTTGCGCCGCTGAACAAGCAGGTGTCCACGGTGGTTTTGCCGGACGGCGAAGCTCACAAGAATCTGCAGACGCTGAACCTCATCTTCGACGCGCTGCTCGGCTCGCGCGCCGACCGCAAGACCACGCTGATCGCGCTCGGTGGCGGTGTGATCGGCGACATGACCGGGTTTGCCGCCGCCTGCTACATGCGCGGCGTGCCGTTCATCCAGGTGCCGACCACGTTGCTGTCGCAGGTCGATTCGTCGGTCGGCGGCAAGACCGGCATCAACCATCCGCTAGGCAAGAACATGATCGGCGCGTTCTACCAGCCTCGGGCGGTGATCGCTGACATCGGCGCATTGCGTACGTTGCCCGAACGCGAACTCGCGGCGGGCATCGCCGAGATCATCAAGACCGGCGCAATCGCCGACGCCGGTTTCTTCACCTGGATCGAGGCCAATATCGATGCTTTGAACCGCTGCGAACCGCAGGCGTTGACGGAGGCAGTCAAACGCTCGTGCGAGATCAAGGCGTCGGTGGTGGCGCAGGACGAGCGCGAAGGTGGTCTGCGCGCGATCCTCAACTTCGGTCACACGTTCGGCCACGCGATCGAAGCCGGACTCGGCTATGGCGAGTGGCTGCACGGCGAGGCGGTCGGCTGCGGAATGGTGATGGCGGCGGATCTGTCC
Source organism: Paraburkholderia lebeckiae (assembly GCF_050436225.1). NCBI lineage: Bacteria > Pseudomonadati > Pseudomonadota > Betaproteobacteria > Burkholderiales > Burkholderiaceae > Paraburkholderia > Paraburkholderia lebeckiae. The sequence continues at coordinate 4,241,571 of NZ_JBNDLU010000002.1, forward strand.
GTGAGGCTCGGCCATCTCGATGAAGCGTCGCGCAAGCGGCTCGTCGACGTCGTGCTTGCCGCGCATCTGCCCACTCGTGCTCCCGCGCTCGGCGCGGATCGTTACATCGAGCTGATGCAGATCGACAAGAAGGCGGAAGCCGGCGCGATCAAGTTCATTCTGCTGAAGCGTTTCGGTGAGACACTGATCACCCGCGCGCCCGACGCCGACGTGCATGCGACGCTGGCCGCCGCCGTCTAGATTCGACACGGCCCTGCAGCCACGCTTCACGCACCCGCGTCACGAGGCGCCGCCCATGTTTCGGAGGACCCGGTGACTGACAGGCGCAGCGACGATATCCAGCATGACACGACGAGCGCGCGCGCAGGCGCCGGGAACGGCGTCATCGCTGCCACGGCCAGCACCGCGGATGCCGCTGCCGCGGTTGCCGCACCCGCCGTCCCCGCGCCGACCCAGCAGGCGCTCGAAGCGCATCTCGCACCGTACGCGGCGCATTCGAGCCAGTCGCGTGGGCGTCGCTATGCGGAATCCGCGCCGAGCGCGCGTACCGAGTTTCAGCGCGACCGCGACCGCATCGTCCACTCGACCGCATTCCGGCGGCTCGAATACAAGACTCAGGTATTCGTCAACCACGAGGGCGACCTGTTTCGCACGCGCCTCACCCATAGCCTCGAAGTTGCGCAGATCGCGCGCTCGGTTGCGCGCAATCTGCGCGTCAATGAAGATCTCGTCGAAGCGATTTCGCTGGCGCACGATCTCGGCCATACGCCGTTCGGCCATGCCGGCCAGGATGCGTTGAACGAATGCATGCGCGAGCATGGCGGCTTCGAGCACAACCTGCAGAGCCTCGCGGTCGTCGACGAACTTGAAGAGCACTACGGAGCGTTCAATGGGTTGAACCTGTGCTTCGAGACGCGCGAGGGCATTCTCAAGCATTGCTCGCGCGACAACGCGCGCCGGCTCGGGACGTTGGGCGAGCGCTTTCTCGAAGGGCGGCAACCGTCGCTCGAAGCGCAGATCGCCAACGTCGCCGACGAAATCGCGTACAACAATCACGACGTCGACGACGGTCTGCGCTCCGGTCTGTTGTCGCTCGAGCAGCTCGCCGAAGTGGAACTGTGGCAGATGCACTGCGAGGCGGCGCGCGGCGACTATCCGCAGATCGAGGGGCGTCGGCTGATTCACGAGACGGTGCGGCGCGTGATCAATACGCTGATCGTCGATCTGATCGAAACGACGCGGGCCAATCTCGCGCGCTACGCGCCGGCGTCACTCGACGACGTGCGCGCGGCGCCCCCGCTCGTCGCGCACAGTGATGCGATCGCCGCGCAGGCCGCGGCGCTCAAGCGCTTCCTGTTCAGAAACATGTACCGTCACTATCGGGTGATGCGCATGGCCAACAAGGCACGCCGCGTCGTGGTCGGCCTGTTCGACGCGTTCACCGACGACCCGCGGCTGCTGCCGCCCGACTATCAGTCGGCCGATGCGACGTGTCAGCCGCGTTTGATCGCGCATTACATCGCGGGGATGACCGATCGTTACGCGCTGAAGGAGTATCGGCGGCTGTTCGTGATCGACGATAACTAGGCGCTAGCGGCTGGGCGCGGCAAGCGGTGTAACGTTCAGCCTTGCCGCATCGAAGCGGCCGTCGCGCCCCCCGTGCCAGCACCGTCAAACCGGGCAAGCCAGCGTCATCGCGAACGGGACGCGAACAGCGCCCCCGCCACCAGCGCAAGCCCGCCGACGATCGCAATCGTCTGCCACGGATTTTCATGCACGTAGTGATCGGCGTCCGAGATCGCGACGCCCGCACGATCGCGCATCGCGTCGCGCGTGTCGTTCAGCCGCTCGCGCGCGGCGTCCAACTGTTTGCGCAGCCTGCCGCGTAGGGCCACGGCGTCGGCCTGCGTGCCGTCGGCCAAGGTCGATTCGAGTTCCGACAGCAGGGTGCGCAACTCGACCGCGATATCTTCGGCCGCGTGGCGGCTATGGCGAGCGATGCGCCGCGCGCGGCGACTCGCGCTGGTCCAGGATTCGCCGAGGGCGTCTCGCGTATTTGGAAGTGCTGTCATGGTCGCTCCGTCGATGAGTTGAAAGGCCCCGCGCATCGTCGCGCGGACACGCTATGCGCAGACGCGGTATCGCGTCGTCGCGTAGGAAACGCCATCTAAACGCAACTTCGATGCCAAGCGCTGCATCGCCGGCAACGCTGCACGCGTGCGGCTCGCGACAGGATGGCGCGTGCCCGTATGGTCGCCAGATTTTGCACACCGACGCGCCGAATTCGCGTCAAATTTACAAACGCTGATGCCGGATGACGTTGCCATCCCGATGCAACAGAGACGCCAAATGCAAACGCAGTCATCGGTTCGATGACGGCGTTCCCCAGGTCGCGAAAATTCGACTACCCTAATTCAAGCTACCCGCTCTAGCGAAGCGTTAGAAACGGTAACCGACGTTGACGTAAGTGACGATCGGGTTCAGCTTGATCTTGGTTTGCGATTGCACGGTCAGCGTGCCGACCGGCGTGGCCGATGCCGAACTGAGCTTTGCGGTCGTGCTGAGCGGCAGGTACGAGATCGACACGCCGGCGAACCAATGCTGATTGAAGGCGTACGTGAAGCCCGCATTAAACACAGGTACCCACGAACTATCCGTCGACACACTGGTCGGACCATGCAGAACGTTGGCTTCGAATGCGCTGTTGGAAATGTGTGCGTCGGTGAACCAGATGCGGCTCACACCGAGACCGAGATACGGGCGGAACGAAGCGGTCGGCGCGTTGAAGTAGTACTTGAACAGCAGCGTCGGGCTCCACTGTTTGGCCTGCCCGAGCTTACCGAACTGCGCGAAGCTGCCCGTGCCGAACAGATCGAAAGTAGGGGGGACGCCAATGACGAATTCGGTTGCGATATGGTCGGTGACGAAGTAGCCGGCGGTGAAACCGATGGTATCGGCCGAACTCAGCGAGGCGCCGGTGTTGGCTTCGGTGATGTTGGTTGGGCTACCGCCAATGCTGGTCACGGTCAGTGGGTCGCTGCTCGATTGGGGCGCCAGATGAAACCAGCCCGTCGAGAAGAAAAAGGTGCCGGCCGATTGTGCGTGCGCTGCCGTGCTCACGCAGGCTAGCACTGCCATCCCCGTTACGGCCTGTTTTAATTTCATATGTGCTCCTCCAAAAAAGGCCCGCTCATTATGACTACAACGTTTGAAACAAACCATACGCGGCGGTTAGAGTTTTCTCCCTAAGCGCCGCGTGGTTTCTGGCTTGGCCGCATGGCGCCGAACCTTGCGCCCATGCGGCTCTTCGGACCTTCGGGTATATACCAACGCGACTATTGGACACTCCAGCATGGCACGGCTTGCACGTCTTTATGTCCCCGACCAGCCGCAGCACGTCATCCTCCGCGGGCTCGACCAGCAGCCCGCCTTCGTCGACGACCAGGACTACGAGCTTTTCATCGACTGTTTGAAGGCGGCCTCCCGGGACCATCACCTTTCCATCCACGCTTACGCCTTGATGCCGGGCGCCGTGCAACTGCTGGTCACGCCCACCGAGGAGTCGAGTCTGCCCAAGGCGATGCAGGCCGTCGGGCGGCGCTACGTCGCGCACTTCAACCGGCGCTATGCGCGCCGCGGCACCTTGTGGGAAGGCCGTTACCGGGCCACCGTGATCGAAGGTGAGCGCTACTTCCTGCTTGCGAGCCGCGTCGTCGAAATGTGTCCGGTGCGCTTGGAACTGGTCAACGCGGCCGAGGATTATCGCTGGTCGAGCTATCGTCATCACATCGGCCTCACCCTCGACAGTCTGATCACGGATCATCCCCTTTACTGGTCGCTCGGCAATACGCCGTTCGAGCGGCAGCGTGCTTATCGCGAACTGTGCGAGCAGCCGCTCGACGAGCGCGAGGCAAGCCAGCTCCAGCAAGCCACGTTGAAGGGCTGGGTGCTCGGCAGCGACACGTACCGCGAATGGGCGGCGCGCGCCGCCAACCGACGTGTGTCGCCCCTACCGCGTGGCCGGCCACGTAAGGTGCGCGAGACGCCGCATACGCAGTGAGGCGGGGGCAGGGCGATGCCCGGCGGCGCCGATAGAGCCGCTTTAAATCCGATTAAAGCGTTTTGCATCAAGGGACTGCATGAAGGCGGCATGTCGTATGCCGTTTTCTTTTGCCCCAAATTGATATGGAACCAATAAAAAATAATCGCAATGCACCAATTTGATAATCGGGGGCCGATCACTAGGTTTTATTTGCTATTTCCTTGATTCGTCGCGTATATTCCGATTTCCGACGCTTTTCGTGCCGCGCAGTCTTGCTGCGAGAAGAGCGCCGTCGCGGTCGCGAAGCGCACTGCGGCAAAAAAACAATGGTTTAACGGCCTGTCCGGCCTCCTCACAGACGGTGTCCCCATGAACGACCACCAGCAACCGATTCACCCGGTTCCCGCCGCCCAAGGTCTGTACGACCCGCAAAACGAGCATGACGCCTGCGGCGTCGGCTTCGTCGCTCATATCAAGGGCCACAAGAGTCACGAAATCGTCCAGCAGGGCCTGAAGATTCTCGAGAACCTCGACCACCGGGGCGCAGTCGGCGCCGATCCGCTGATGGGCGACGGCGCGGGCATCCTGATCCAGATTCCGGACGGCTTCTATCGCGAAGAAATGGCCAGGCAGGGCGTGACGCTGCCGCCGGCTGGCGAATACGGCGTCGGCATGATTTTCCTGCCGAAGGAGCACGCGTCGCGCATTGCCTGCGAACAGGAGCTCGAGCGTACGGTGAAGGCCGAAGGTCAGGTCGTGCTCGGCTGGCGCGACGTGCCGGTCGACCACGCCATGCCGATCTCGCCGACGGTGAAGGCGAGCGAGCCGCTGATCCGCCAGATCTTCATCGGCCGCGGCAAGGACATCATGGTGACCGACGCGCTCGAGCGGAAGCTGTACATCATCCGCAAGACCGCGAGCCATCGCATCCAGGCGCTGAAGCTCAAGCACGGCAAGGAATACTTCGTGCCGTCGATGTCGGCGCGCACGGTCGTCTACAAGGGTCTGCTGCTTGCGGGTCAGGTCGGCGTGTATTACCGCGACCTGCAGGACGAGCGCGTCGTGTCGGCGCTCGCACTCGTGCATCAGCGCTTCTCGACCAACACGTTCCCGGCGTGGGAACTGGCTCACCCGTACCGCATGATCGCCCACAACGGCGAAATCAACACGGTGAAGGGCAACGTCAACTGGCTGAACGCGCGTACCGGCGCGATCGCCTCGCACGTACTCGGCGACGATCTGCCGAAGCTGTGGCCACTGATCTATCCGGGCCAATCGGATACGGCATCGTTCGACAACTGTCTCGAACTGCTGGTGATGGCCGGCTACCCGCTCGTCCACGCGATGATGATGATGATTCCGGAAGCCTGGGAACAGCACACGCTGATGGACGAAAACCGCCGCGCGTTCTACGAATACCACGCCGCCATGATGGAGCCGTGGGACGGCCCCGCCGCTATCGCGTTCACCGACGGCCGCCAGATCGGCGCGACGCTCGACCGTAACGGTCTGCGCCCGGCGCGCTACATCGTCACCGACGACGACCTCGTGATCATGGCGTCGGAAGCCGGCACGTTGCCTATTTCCGAGTCGAAAATCGTCAAGAAGTGGCGTCTGCAGCCGGGCAAGATGTTCCTGATCGACATGGAGCACGGCCGCATCATCGACGACAAGGAACTGAAGGACAACCTCGCGAACGCCAAGCCGTACAAGAGCTGGATCGACGCCGTGCGCATCAAGCTCGACGAGATCGAGGCGAAGGCCGAAGACGTCGTGACGGAACGCCGCGAAGCTGCTGCGCTGCTGGATCGCCAGCAGGCGTTCGGCTACACCCAGGAAGACCTGAAGTTCCTGATGGCGCCGATGGCGCAAGCGGGCGAGGAAGCCGTCGGCTCGATGGGCAACGACTCGCCGCTCGCGGTCATGTCCAACAAGAACAAGACGCTCTATCACTACTTCAAGCAGCTGTTCGCGCAGGTCACGAACCCGCCGATCGACCCGATCCGTGAAAACATGGTGATGTCGCTCGTGTCGTTCGTCGGCCCGAAGCCGAATCTGCTCGACACGAACAACATCAACCCGCCGATGCGTCTCGAAGTGTCGCAGCCGGTGCTCGACTTCAAGGACATCGCGAAGATCCGCGCGATCGATCAGTACACGGGCGGCAAGTTCAGCTCGTACGAACTGAACATCTGCTATCCGGTCGCCTGGGGCAAGGAAGGCATCGAGGCACGCCTTGCGTCGCTGTGCGCGGAAGCCGTCGATGCGGTCAAGTCCGGCTACAACATGCTGATCGTGTCGGACCGCAAGACCGACCGCGACAACGTCGCGATTCCGGCGCTGCTCGCTACGGCGGCGATCCACACGCACCTCGTGCAGCAGGGTCTGCGCACGAGCACGGGTCTCGTCGTCGAAACCGGTTCGGCGCGCGAAACGCACCACTTCGCGCTGCTCGCGGGCTATGGCGCGGAAGCCGTGCACCCGTACCTCGCGATGGAAACGCTGAGCCAGCTCGCGGCCGGCCTGAAGGGCGACCTGTCGGCGGAGAAGGCGGTCTACAACTTCACGAAGGCAGTCGGCAAGGGCCTGCAGAAGGTCATGTCGAAGATGGGTATTTCGACCTACATGTCGTACACCGGCGCGCAGATTTTCGAAGCGGTCGGTCTCGCCGCGGATCTGGTGTCGAAGTACTTCCACGGCACGTCGTCGAAAGTCGGCGGCATTGGCCTGTTCGACGTCGCGGAAGAAGCGATCCGTCTGCATCGCGAAGCATTCGGCGACAACCCGGTCCTCGCGAACATGCTCGATGCGGGCGGCGAGTACGCGTACCGGGTACGCGGCGAAGAACACATGTGGACGCCGGATGCGATCGCCAAGCTGCAGCACTCGGCGCGCAGTAACTCGTACCAGACGTACAAGGAATACGCGCATCTGATCAACGATCAGACCAAGCGCCACATGACCTTCCGCGGCCTGTTCGAGTTCAAGTTCGATCCGACCAAGGCGATCCCGCTCGACGAAGTCGAACCGGCGAAGGAAATCGTCAAGCGTTTCGCGACCGGCGCAATGTCGATGGGCTCGATCAGCACCGAAGCGCACGCCACGCTCGCCGTCGCGATGAACCGCATCGGCGGCAAGTCGAACACCGGTGAAGGCGGTGAAGACGCGAACCGTTACCGCAACGAACTGCGTGGCATTCCGATCAAGAACGGCGACACGATGAAGTCCGTGATCGGCGACGAAGTGGTCGTCGACATTCCGCTCAAGGAAGGCGATTCGCTGCGCTCGCGCATCAAGCAGGTCGCGTCGGGCCGCTTCGGCGTGACGGCGGAGTACCTCGCGTCGGCCGATCAGATCCAGATCAAGATGGCGCAGGGCGCGAAGCCGGGCGAAGGCGGTCAGCTGCCGGGCCACAAGGTGTCGGACTATATCGGCAAGCTGCGTTACTCGGTGCCGGGCGTCGGCCTGATTTCGCCGCCGCCGCACCACGACATCTACTCGATCGAAGACCTTGCGCAGCTGATTCACGATCTGAAGAACGTGAACGCGTCGTCGAGCATCTCGGTGAAGCTCGTGTCGGAGTCGGGCGTCGGTACGGTTGCAGCGGGGGTCGCGAAGGCGAAGGCCGATCACGTCGTGATCGCCGGTCATGACGGCGGCACGGGTGCATCGCCGCTGTCGTCGATCAAGCATGCGGGCACGCCGTGGGAACTTGGTCTCGCCGAAACGCAGCAGACGCTGGTGCTGAACCAGTTGCGCGGCCGTATCCGCGTGCAGGCCGACGGTCAGATGAAGACCGGCCGCGACGTCGTGATCGGCGCGCTGCTCGGCGCGGACGAGTTCGGCTTCGCGACGGCGCCGCTTGTCGTCGAAGGCTGCATCATGATGCGCAAGTGCCATCTGAACACGTGCCCGGTCGGCGTCGCGACGCAAGACCCGGTGCTGCGTGCGAAGTTCCAGGGCCAGCCGGAACACGTCGTGAACTTCTTCTTCTTCGTTGCGGAAGAAGCGCGTGAAATCATGGCGCAACTCGGTATCCGCAAGTTCGACGACCTGATCGGCCGCGCGGAACTGCTCGACACGAAGAAGGGCATCGAGCACTGGAAGGCGAAGGGCCTCGACTTCTCGCGTGTGTTCTACCAGCCGCAAGTGCCGGCGCAAGTCGCGCGCAAGCATGTCGACGTGCAGGATCACGGCCTCGACCGCGCGCTCGACCACACGCTGATCGAGAAGGCGAAGGCCGCGATCGAGAAAGGCGAGCACGTGTCGTTCATCCAGCCGGTGCGCAACGTGAACCGCACGGTCGGCGCGATGCTGTCGGGCACGATCGCGAAGAAGTACGGCCACGAAGGTCTCGCGGACGACGCGATCCACATCCAGTTGAAGGGCACCGCGGGTCAGAGCTTCGGCGCGTTCCTCGCGAAGGGCATCACGCTGGATCTGGTCGGCGACGGCAACGACTACGTGGGCAAGGGCCTGTCGGGCGGCCGCATCATCATCCGTCCGACCAACGATTTCCGCGGCAAGTCGGAAGAGAACATCATCTGCGGCAACACGGTGATGTACGGCGCGATCGAAGGCGAAGCCTACTTCCGCGGCGTGGCCGGCGAGCGTTTCTGCGTGCGTAACTCGGGCGCGACGGCGGTCGTCGAAGGCACGGGCGACCACGGTTGCGAATACATGACGGGCGGCACGGTGGTCGTGCTCGGCGAGACGGGCCGTAATTTCGCGGCCGGCATGTCGGGCGGTATCGCGTACGTGTTCGATCCGGACGGCATGTTCGCGAGCAAGTGCAACAAGTCGATGGTCGCGCTCGAACCGGTGCTGCAACAGGCCGAACAGGAGCGCACGGTCGATCGGGGCGTGTGGCATCGCGGCACGACCGACGAAGCGCTGCTCAAGGGGCTCATCGAGCGTCACTTCCAGTTCACGGGCTCTCCGCGTGCGAAGGCGCTGCTCGAAAACTGGGACGCGGCACGCCGTCAGTTCGTGAAGGTGTTCCCGACCGAATACAAGCGCGCGCTCGGCGAACTCGCCGCGAAGAAGGCGAACAGCGAAGTGCTCGCTGCCTGAGCTGCCTTCACGGAAGTCACATTTAGACGTTACCCACCGCGTTCCGACCAATAGAAGCGCGGTGGGTCCAGATTACCCCTAGATACAGATAGAGAAGAGAACCACATGGGCAAGGCAACCGGTTTTCTCGAGTTCGAACGTCGCCACGAGACGTACGAGGCTCCACTCACGCGTGTGAAGCACTACAAGGAATTCGTCGCGGCACTGACCGACGACGAGGCGAAGATTCAAGGCGCGCGTTGCATGGACTGCGGCATTCCGTTCTGCAACAGCGGCTGCCCGGTCAACAACATCATCCCGGACTTCAACGACCTGGTGTTCCGTCAGGACTGGAAGAACGCGATCGAAGTGCTGCACTCGACCAACAACTTCCCCGAGTTCACGGGCCGCATCTGCCCGGCGCCGTGTGAAGCGGCGTGCACGCTCGGCATCAACGACGACCCGGTCGGCATCAAGTCGATCGAGCACGCGATCATCGACAAGGCCTGGGCCGAAGGCTGGGTCGCGCCGCAAACGCCGAAGCACAAGACCGGCAAGAAGGTTGCCGTGGTCGGCTCGGGCCCCGCGGGTCTCGCCGCCGCGCAGCAGCTCGCGCGCGCCGGTCATGACGTGACCGTGTTCGAGAAGAACGACCGGATCGGCGGCCTGCTGCGTTATGGCATCCCCGACTTCAAACTGGAGAAGTGGCAGATCGACCGCCGCATGCGCCAGATGGAAGCCGAAGGCGTGACGTTCCGCACCAACGTGTTCATCGGCAAGCCGGACTCGCTGCCGGCGCACATCGGCAACACGGCGAAGGAGACCATCACGCCGGCCGAGCTGAACGAACAGTTCGAGGCGGTCGTGATCTCCGGTGGTTCGGAAACGCCGCGCGATCTGCCGGTGCCGGGCCGCGAGTTCGAAGGCGTGTACTACGCGATGGAATTCCTGCCGCAGCAGAACAAGGTCAACGCCGGCGACAAAGTGCCTAACCAGCTCGTCGCGAAGGGCAAGCACGTCGTCGTGATCGGTGGCGGCGATACCGGTTCCGACTGCGTGGGCACGTCGAACCGTCATGGCGCGAAGAGCGTCACGCAGTTCGAACTGCTGCCGCAGCCGCCGGAAGAAGAGAACAAGCCGCTCGTATGGCCGTACTGGCCGATCAAGCTGCGCACGTCGTCGTCGCATGAGGAAGGCTGCGAGCGCGACTGGGCGGTCGCGACCAAGCGTCTCGAAGGCAAGAACGGCAAGGTCGAGAAGCTGATCGCCGCGCGGGTCGAATGGAAAGATGGCAAGATGGTCGAAGTGCCGAACTCTGAATTCGAAATGAAGGCCGACCTCGTGCTGCTCGCGATGGGCTTCACGCAGCCGGTGTCGCCGGTGCTCGAGGCGTTCGGCGTCGACAAGGATGCGCGCGGCAACGTGCGCGCCACGACCGAGGGCGACAAGGCGTACTACACGTCGGTGAACAAGGTGTTCACGGCGGGCGACATGCGCCGCGGCCAGTCGCTCGTGGTCTGGGCGATTCGCGAAGGCCGTCAGTGCGCACGTTCGGTCGATGCGTTCCTGATGGGGCATTCGGAACTGCCGCGTTAAGCGTCTTCAGCCGGTGTGCGTGCCTGGAGTTCCAGGCCGCGCGCGCCGGCCACGATTTGCAGGAAGACGTGGAGACCACAAGGCGCCCCATGAAGTGCGCCGGTAGCGGGAAAGCAATGCAGTAAAAAAGAAACCGGGCTCGCCTGAAAGGGGAGCCCGGTTTTCTTTTGCCTGGTCGCGGTGCGTTATGTCCGCCTCATTGGCGATAGCGCGCGAGCGTCAGACCGTCGAGATCGATCTCCGGATTGCGCTGCGCGATCAGATCCGCGACCACGCGCGCCGAGCCCATCGACATCGCCCAGCCCGTCGAGCCGTGCCCGAGGTTCAGCCATAAGTTATCGATGTTGCACGGGCCGAGCAGCGGCGCGCCATCGGGCGTCATCGGCCGGCGGCCGACCCAGAAGTGAGCGGAAGTCGGATTGGCCGCGTGCGGAAACCAGTCGCGCAGCACCGTGAGCAGCGTTTGCAGCGCCTGCTCGCGCAACGTCGTCTGGCGATTGCCGAGCTCCGCCGTACCCGCGATGCGCAGGTTGTTGCCGAAGCGCGTGATCGCCGTCTTCAGCGATTCGTCCATGAGTGCCGCCCGTGGCGCTTTTTCCTCGTCGGTCACAGGCAGCGTGGCCGAATAGCCCTTCACCGGATAGAGCGGCACCTTCACGCCGAGCGGCGCGAGCAGCGCCGCGCTATCGACGCCGAGCGCGACGACCACCGCGTCGGCCGGCAGCGTCTGCGCGCCCCGCTCGCTTTGAATATGCACGCCGCGCACCGTCGCTCCCTCGACATCGAGCGACGTGACGCGCGTGTCGAAGCGAAAGCTCACACCATTGCGTTCGCAGATCGCGCGCAGTTCGCGGGTGAAGCGCGCGCAGTCGCCGGCCTCGTCGTCGGGCAGATAGAGGCCCGAGAACGGCGCCTGACGCGCCCAGTGCAGACCCGGCTCGATCTCCGCGCACTGCGCGGCGCTGACTTCCCGATGCACGATGCCCGCATCGCGCAGCACAGCGAGCGCCGGCTGCGCTAGTTCGACGTCGTACTCGCTGCGAAACAGTTGCAGATAGCCCTGGCTGCGGCCGTAATCGAACGGATGACGGCCGCGAAATTCGTGCAGGCAAGCGCGGCTGTAGTACGCGATGCGCTGCATACGCTGCTTGTTCACGCGAAAGCGGTCGAGGTCGCACTCGCGCAGCCAGCGCGCGATCCAGCGCCATTGGGCCGGATCGAGCGTCGGCCGGAAGATCAGCGGCGAGGCCGGCTTGAACAGGTACTTGAGGATTTTCGCCGGCATGCCGGGCGCGGCCCATGGCGTCACGTAGCCCGGCGCGATCACACCGGCGTTGCCGAAACTCGTGGACAGGGCGACGTCGGGTTCGCGCTCGATCACCATCACGTCGCAGCCTTGCTGGCACAGATAAAAAGCAGTGGCGACGCCGATGACGCCGCCGCCGAGTACGATCGTTTTCATGATTGGGAACTGCGGTTTCAGACGATCTCAAGCGGCGGAGCCGGCCGCCCCGAGTACCTTGCCTTTCGTTTCCGGCAGGCACAACGCGGCGACGATCACGAGCAGATACCCCGAACCCGCGACGATGCCCATCGCCTTCACGAGCGTCATCGTCTGCGCGAAGGTGCCGACGAGTATCGGAAAGAACGAGCCGAGCCCGCGCCCGAGGTTGTAGCAGAAGCCTTGTCCCGAACCGCGGATCTCGTTCGGATACAGCTCCGACAGATACGCGCCGATGCCCGCGAAAATTCCCTGCACGACGATGCCGAGCGGAAAGCCGAGCGCGAGCATCATCGCGTCGGTGATCGGCAGCATCGTGTAGACCATGCCGAGCACGAACGAGCCGACCGCGAACAGCACGAACGACGCGCGCCGGCCGATCCTGTCGCACAGAATCGCGCCGACGATATAGCCGACGAACGAACCGACGATCAGCACGATCAGATAGCCGCTCGTATTGAACACCGACAGATGGCGCTCCGTCTTCAGATAGGTGGGCAGCCACGTCGTGATCGCGTAGTAGCCACCGAGCATGCCGGTGCACAGCGCGCTGCCGAGCACAGTTGTCTTCAGATGCTCGGCTGAGAAGATCTGCATGAAGTGCGACGTGTTGATGCCGCTTTCGCGCGCGCGACGGGTCGCGACAAAGATGTCGGGGTCGCTGACATTGCGGCGGATATAGATGATCCATGCGGCGGGCAGCAGGCCAACCCAGAAGCACGCGCGCCACGCGTACTGCTCCGGCAGCAACGCGAAAGCCGCCCAGTAGACGATCGCCGCGGCCGCCCAGCCGAACGACCAGCTGCTCTGCACGGTGCCGACCGCCTTTGCGCGATGCTGCGGCGAACGGATCGTCTCGGCCATCATGATCGTCACGACCGACCACTCACCGCCGAAGCCGATGCCCTGCAGCGTACGCGTGGCGAGCAACTGCCAGAACGACTGCGTGAAGCCAGACAGGAACGTGAAAATCGCGAAGGTGGCGATCGTCCATTGCAGTACACGGATGCGGCCGTGGCGATCGGCAAGAATGCCGGCGAGCCAGCCGCCGATCGCCGACGAAATCAGCGAGCTGGTGGCGATCATGCCTGCTTCGCTTTTGCTCATGCCCCACGTCGCGATCAGCGTCGGAATGAGGAACGAGTAGATCATGAAGTCGAACGCGTCGATCGCGTATCCGCCGAAACCGGCGAATAGCGTGCGACGCTCGCGCGGGGTCAGCTCGGTGAACCATTGGAGAGAAGACATGTTTTCTTGTGGTCTCCAGGTTTCTTGTGCCTGCGGGGGCCGGATGGGAGGGTGTCCGTATTCTACGGGGATGCGGCGTCGTGAGGCCAGTCGGGGTCAAAAAGGGCGTGCGAGAGGTAACGGCCGATAAGGCACCGCAAGGGAACGGAAATCAGTGGGCCAACCGTCCCTCTTTTTTTCTTACTAACCGCTACGATGTAACGCAAAACGTATTGGTCAACGTTAAACTGCGTCTGCAGCCCCGGCTGCCCCACTATCCTCCTATCACCTGTCGCCCCGATGTCCGTTACCGTGAAAAACCGTTCGCCTTTCCGCGCCCTTGCGAGCATGACCGTGCCCGTGGAGCGCGGCATCCCGGGCGAGGCGTCGGCGGCGCGGCGACGCTTTCTGAGGGACTCGGCCGGTGCGATGCTGGCCGCGGGTTTCGGCAGTACCCTGCTGTCCGCCTGCGGCGGTAGTCTCGAAGCCGATCAGCCGGCTACGCCGCGGCTTGTGTCGGTCAGCAACTTCCGCGATGTCGGCGGCGCGGGTGCCGGCTACCTGACCGTCGACGGCAAACAGATGCGGCGCGGCGTGTTCTATCGCGCGAACGCGCTGACGCTGAGCGGCACCGACACAGCGACGCTCGACAAGCTCGGTATCGTGTCGGTCTACGACCTGCGCACGCCCGCCGAAATCGCACGCACCGCCGACGTGCTGCCGAGCGGCGCGACATCCTCGACGCTGAACGTGCTCGGCATGAACGACTTCGTCGCACCCCCGGTCGATTCTCCGGTCAACGCCGTCGCGTTCATGCAGGCGCAGGCGCGCGAGTATGTGACCGGCGGCCCGCAGCGAGCCGCCTATGGCGCGTTGCTCGGCGCGCTCGCCGACGGCACGGGCGCGCAGCTATTCCACTCGAATGCGGGCAAGGATCGCGCGGGCTGGGTCGCGGCGCTGCTGCTCAGCATCGCCAACGTTCCGCTCGACGTGATCATGCAGGACTACCTGCTCAGCAACGTCTATCTCGCGCCATCGATCGCAGCGCAAACCACCACACTGCGCGCGCAGGAAGGCGCGGCCATCGCGATTGCGAGAGCGCCGTTGCTCGACGTCGACGAGAATTATCTGCAGGCGGGCTTCGACCAGGTGCAGGCGAGCTACGGCACGATGGCGAGCTACCTGACGCAAGGCCTCGGTCTTTCCACGGCGACGGTCGACGCGCTGCGCAATCGGCTCGTGCATTGACGCGCTTCGCTGGCGCGCTTTGTTGGCCTTCCTGCAGCGCAAAAAAAAGTCCGCCGCAGAGGTGCGGGCGGACCGGGAAGGGCTGCATCGAGGTTGCCGAGGGCGACTATAAGGCCGCAACCCGCGCGACAGTCGATGCGGTAAGGGCAGGTAAGTGTCCGGTCCGCGCCGCGTTTGCCTGCGAGCATCCTTACGACAGCGCCGGGTCCACCGGCAATTCGATCCGTACTTCGAGCCCCCCCTGCGCGTGATTGCGCACGAAGCAGCGTCCACCGCGATCGTGTGCGAGCCGCGCGACGATCGCGAGACCGAGCCCGCAATGGCCTTCGCCGCCGCGCGCGGCGTCGAGCCGCACGAACGGCTTCATCGCCGCGGCAATGCGGTCGTCGGGAATGCCGGCGCCGTGGTCGCGCACGCTAATCGTCCAATGACGGTCGTCGCACGCAGTCGAGATTTCCACCGGCGGCATGCCGTGTTCGAGCGCGTTGTCGACGAGATTCGTCACCAGCCGGTCGAGCAGCGTGCGCGGCAGCGTGAACGAGGGGCCGGCGCGCAGATCGAGCGCGAACAGCGGGGTTTCGGCGGGGTCCGCCGCTTCGGCGGTTTCAGCGGCGTCCGCGTAATCGCCTGGGGAAAACTGCTCGCGCAAGAACTCGTCGACTTCGACGGGCGGTCCGGCGTCCGCCGATTGGCCCGCGAATTCGAGGAACTGCTGGACGATGTTGGTCAGCGAATCGACGTCGCGGATCAGGCCCGCGCGCTCGTTTTCGTCGACCAGCACGCTTGCGCGCAGCTTCAGGCGCGTGAGCGGCGCCTTCAGATCGTGCGCGACGCCGGCGAGCATCACCGCCTGGTCGTCGCCGGCTTCGTTCAGGCGCCGCATCATGTCGTTGAATGAGCCGATCAGGTCACGCAGCTCGCGCGGGCCCTGCACCGGCACGGGTTCAGGCCGGCCGCCCGAGCCGAACGCGCGCGACGCATCGGCCACGCGCGACAACGGCCGTTGCATCTGCCACACCGCGAACAACGACAGGATCAGCCCGGCGACCAGCATCGACACCGATTCGATCAGAAAGCGCGGCGGCGGCGGTAGGTCGACCGGCACGACGACCCAGTTCGACTTGCCCGGGACCAGCACCCACAGTTGCGGTGGACGCAGATCGTCGACGGCGATCCGCGTGCCGGCCGGCAAGTTCTCACGCAGGTGCCGGCTCAGTTCGACCACCATATGCTCGTGCGGCTCGCCCAGATGCACGCTGGTCGGCATGTTCCAGGTGGGCACCAGATGCACGCGCATCGCCGGCGCGAGCGCGGCGCCCTTGATCGGCTCGCCGTTGATCGCCTGCAGCACGAGCAGGATGCCGCGCGCGAAGCCGTCGATTTCATGGCGCGGCGGCTGCATCGTCACCAGCACGAACCAGCTCGCCTGAATCGCGAACAGCACCGCCGCCGACAGCAACGCCATTCTGCCGAACAGCGTGTTCAGCGGATTTCTCATGCGCTCGGGGCGGCCCCGTCCTCGAAGGGTGTGCCGTTGGCGTCGGGCACGAACACGTAGCCCTTGCCGCGCACGGTCTGCACGTAGCACGGGTTCGACGGGTCGTCCTCGATCACGCGGCGCAGGCGCCAGATCGGTACGTCGAGGCTACGGTCGCGGAACGCGAGGTTGTCGCGATGCACGAGATCGTGAATCAGCACGCGCGACAGCACCTTGTACGGATTGTTGACGAAGATCTTCAGCAGCGCGAATTCGCTGTCGCGCAGCGGCAGCTTGGCGTCGTCGCGGCTCAGCGAGCGCGTGGCGAAGTCCAGTTCGAATGGACCGAAGCGATAGCGCTTGCGTGCTTCGGGTGCGCTCGTGGTGGACGGCCCGCGCCGGCGCAACACGGTCTGGATCCGCACGAGCAGTTCGCGCGGATCGAACGGTTTGGTCAGATAGTCGTCCGCGCCGAGCGACAGACCGACGATGCGGTCGGCCACCGTGCCGCGCGCGGTCACGAAGATCACCGGGATGTCGTCGCCGGCGGCGCGCAACGCGGTGAGCGCGCGCAGGCCGTCGGTGTTCGGCATCATGATGTCGAGCACGACGACCGACGGCCGCTCACGCTCGAGACGACGCTGCAAATGGGTGCCGTCATGCAGCACGGACGCATCGAAGCCGTTCGACTGCAGAAACTTGCAAAGCAGATCGCGTACGACCGGATCGTCGTCGACGATAAGGACCTGTGGATTCATGGCGAAATTCTAGACTGGCGCGCCCGACGCGCGACCCGGGCATTTCCTTACCAACACTTACTGTGTGCTGCTCGGCGCTGACGGGCTCGCGCCGGGGCGGATCAGCGAAGGTGCAGCGCTTACTTTAGCACTGCCTGATCCGGCTCTGCGCGACGACAGGCACGCGATGACAACAGTTGGCAAGCACTCGAAAGCCCTCGCAAGCCCACGGAACGGATCGTAACAACCGCGCGAAAGCGTGCTTTGCTTCGCCCATCGTCGGCACCCGCGCGGCGCGATGATTGGTTCCGCAGCAAGTCGCGCCGCACGCCGAACGAGGCCCGCTGCCTCGGACGACGGCGCGCGGCGTTCAACCGACACCGGTGCGCAATGCGCGCCTTCGCGAGGTCCATCATGACGATCCACAATACGCTCAGTTCCACGTCTTTCTCCTCGCTGGCGAATAAGCCGGCCACGGAGAAGTCCGCCAGTTCAAGCTCCACGGGCGCGGCGGCGAAATCGCAGCAAAGCACCGGGCTCGGGCAGCCTGCACTGCCTGCGCCGGGGACGGGGCTCATCGGCCATCTGGTCAACACGACTGCGTGAATCGGCGAGGTCCGCGTGCCGTTATCCAGAACTACTGAGCAGCGGCGGCGCGCCGTGGCGTGGCTCGTTGCCGGCGCGCTGCTGTTGCCGCTCGGCGGCTGCGGCGCCGCTGCGCTGCCATGCCGGCTCACGGCAGCGACCCTGAAAGTGCTGCCGGTCGTCGGCCATGCGGCGGCGACGCCTTTCGACATGTGCGCTTCCGCGATCGATTGAATCATGATGCTCACCCGGATGGTTGGTGCACTGATGCTGCTCGGCGGTGTGCTGTCGTGCGCCGCGCATGCACAGCTCGTCGTGCGCAGTGCGAAGGCGGCCAGCGCGGCATCGAACAGCGTCGTCACCGACACCCGGCGGCGCTCGCCGGACGCGCCGTTTTCGTTTCGCGGCGTCGCGCTCGGCATCACGATCGACGAATTCCGCGCGGGCTCGACCGTGCGCGCGACGCCGGTCGGCAGCGTGCCGATCTGCGAGACGGACGTGCAGGCCGGAGCGCTCGGCATGCGGCTGAAGTCGCACGATAGCCTGAGCGTCGCGTGCCGCTGGGCGCATCGCGATGATGAACGCTGGGCGGTGTCGCAGGCCGTGGTCGATGGTGCGCCGGCGCTCGAACACGTGATGCGCTTCGCGCGCATCGACGGGCAGGGCGCGCTGCGTCTCTACGAGATGTCGTTCGTGATCGACGAGCTGACCGCGGAGGATCTGCGCGACGCGCTCGAGGATCGTTACGGGCCGCCGCGTCTCGCGACGCGCAACGCGGCGGCGCCGGGCGCGATGCCGATGTACGTATGGGAGAACGCGGTGAGTTCGATCACGCTGTGCTTTCTGCCCGGCAGCCGCAACGGCACGCTCACGTATCTGCTGAAGGGCTCGGATGGGTGGATGAAAGCGGTCGTGCGGCAGTGGCAGGCGAGCGACGCCGACGCGGGCTGACGATTGCCTGGCATCTCTGATTATCGGCGCGAGCCAATGCCGAAGCCGGGTGGTGTCTGACTAGCGCCGCCCTTCAACTCCATTTCATCTTTCTCGCCACGGAGCCAGCATGACCGCGCTACGTCTCACCCTCGTGCTCGGCGCCGCGAGCTGTCTCGCGGCCTGTTCGAGCGCGCAGACCAGGTCGATCGTCGAAACGCCGATGGCGCCGCCGCTCGCGTCCGCGCCGTTGAACGTCAACACGCAAGGCGCGATCTATCAGGCCGGCGCGCCGCTGCTGCTGTATGAGACGCCGCGCGCGCAGCACGTCGGCGACGTGCTGACGATCCGGCTGTCGGAATCGTATAGCGGCAACAACAGCGCCAGCGCGTCGGCGAACCGCGCGAGCAGCATCACCGCGACCGCCGCGGATCAATCGACGAATGCCGCCGCGCGACTCGCGAAACTGTTCAACATCGGTTCTGCCAGCACCGACTACAAAGGGCAGGGCAATCTGAGCGACATCAGCGACATGACGGGCACGCTAGCCGTGACCGTGATCGGCATGGTGTCGGGCGGCAATCTCGTCGTGTCAGGCGAGAAGGTGATCGCGATGAGCGGGACCCGCGACCGTCTTCGACTCTCGGGCATCGTCAATCCCAAGGACATCGAAGCAGGCAATTACGTCGCGTCGAGCAAGGTCGCGAACGCGCGCATCGAGCAGGCGGGCCTCGGCATGGTCAACGATGCGACGACGATGGGCTGGCTGCAGAGGATGTTTCTGAGTGTGCTGACGTTTTGACCGTCAGCCGGGCCAGCGCGGTGCGCGCGACCCCGCGCTGCGCGTTACGTGCGACGCGTGGGCCGGATCAGCCGGCTTCGACCATCAGGCGCCGCTAACCGGGCGGCGGCGCAGGTCCGCGTTCGGCCGCGCCGATCTCGCCGTCCGGCACGAACACGTAGCCGCGTCCCCACACCGTCTGCACGTAGCGCGGTTCCGACGGGTCCACTTCGATCAATCGACGCAAGCGCCAGATCGATACGTCGAGACTGCGATTGCGATGCGCTTCGCTATTGCCGTGCAGTTTTTCGAGCAGCTGCGCACGCGTGAGCACGGTCATCGCGTGCGTGACGAACACCTTCAGCATCGCGAATTCGCTCGAACGCAGCGTGATGCGATCGCCGTCGCGGCGCAGTTCGCGCGCGGGGAAATTCACTTCGAAGCGGCCGAAATGATAGGGCGCGCGCTGTTCGGGCGCGCCCGGCGCAATCGAGCCGCGACGCCGCAGCACGGTGCGAATCCGCGCGACGAGCTCGCTCGGTTCGAAAGGCTTGCCGAGATAATCGTCGGCGCCGAGTTCGAGGCCGATCACGCGATCGATCGGGTCGGCGCGCGCGGTCAGGAGGATCACGGGAATGTCGTCGCCGGCGACACGCAGGGCGCGCAGCGCGCTGATGCCGTCGAGCTCCGGCATCATGATGTCGAGCACGACGAGCGCGGGCCGCTCGTGCTGCAATCTGCGCTGCAACGCCAAGCCATTTTCCAGCGTGGCGACCTTGAAGCCGCGGCCGTGCAGATATTCGCTGACGAGCTCGCGTACGACGGGATCGTCGTCGACGATCAGGATGGTCTGGTTCATTCAGGTCATCTTAGTGATGCGCACGGGCCGCGCAAAGCGTATACCGCTTTCCAATCCTTTCCCGTGTAAGGCGCTGCAAGCGAAAGCAAAGCCGCGGGCACTCAGTGGGGCGGCGGGAAGGCCTGCGAGGTTTGCAGGGTCTGCTGTTGCTGCGCTTGACGCGGGAAATCGGTCCGATCGATCACCATCCGCTCGATCAGTCCGCCGAGCTTGACCGAGGCCGACGAAAAACGGTCGGTGTTCAGGCCGCCGGTCTGATAGCGCGCGGTGACCAGAATGCGGCCGCTCTGGATCAGCGTCAGATCGATGATCGACAGGTACTGGATCGATTCGTCGCTGAACGAGCGGCGGCCATAGTCGATCGCGGCGTTGTAGACGAGCCGCGCTTCGCAGCCGGCCGGCGAGGTGCCGGGATTGTAGACGTCCGAACGAATACCGCGCCGTTCGAGCGCGAGTTGCAGCGCCGGCACGAAATCGCCGACCGACACCGTCGGGTTCACTTCGATGCAGACGTGCTGCAAATCCGCGGGCCGCCCGTTGACGAAGGTCGGCGACGAGTAGTTCGACGCGATCGCGTAGCCGGCCTGGATGACGGAGCCGGTGGCGTCGGCGGCCTGCATCAGCGTCCAGGCGCAGCCGTCGAGCGCGAGCGTCAGCGTCGCGGCGAAGGCGGCAAGGGCGCAACGACGCCGGCATATCAGCGAGGCGACCAGACACAGGCGCGAGTGCCTGGTTGCCGCTGGCGCGCGGACGGTCGGCGACGAGGTCATGAGGCAGCGCCCGATCCCGGTCACAAAATGCGAAGAAGCATCAAAAGCAGCGACGGCCGCGCGCTCAGCGCGTCACGCGCAGTCGCAGTTCGTTCTGACCTTGCACGCTCGCGGTGACGTTCACGCGGTGGGCGTCGGTGGTCACGATGAAATGCTGGCGCACGGGTGTGTTGACGTCGTGCACGACGCGCGGAAAGCAGGCGGCGATGTCGGCGCCGAGTTCTTCGAGCGGATCGTTGATGACGCCGTCGGCTTGCCAGTGCGCGCGCCAGTGGCAGTCGTACGCGTTCGGGCCGGCGCGGCAATCGTCGGTACGGGAGACACCCGGCAGTTGCGCGGCGGCCTCGCCCGGCAGTTGCCGGAAATCGCTCGCTTCGACGATATGCGTGAGCGCCGGGCAGATATCGGCGGGTTGGTTCGGCTCGGTCGTTTGTGCGGCATCGACGGCGTTCGTGAGCAGCAGCGCCGCGCCGCAGGCGAGCGCGATGCGCGGGAGCAAAGACGGGAGCAAAGGTGAAACACGGCGAGCGAATGACATGGGCGAGGAGTCCGAAGAGCGGTTGCGATGAGAGACGTGACTGACATCAACGAAGGCCGGCGCATGGCGCGGCCCGTACGACTATCGTCGCTGCTCGCAGGCATTTTCAAAGCGCGGAACAGCTTGCGCGCTCCGCAAATGCTTTCGAACTCTTCTCGTGTCTTTCCGGATGTTGCGTCCGGAGATGCCGGCGCGCAGGCGAGGCTTAACCGAGCGTCAAGCCGCCATCGATGTGAATTACCTGGCCGGTGATGTGGCGTGCCGCGTCGGACAGCAGGAATGCGATCAGCGCGGCGACGTCGTCCGGTTCGGCGACGTGACCGAGCGGCGTTGCTTCGGCGGCGTGCGCCCACACGGCCGCGTTGTCGGCGCTTGGGCCGCGATCCTTGCGCGTGTAGCCCGGCGCCACGCAATTGACGGTCACGCCGAGCGGCGCGAGCTCCGCGGCCGCCGTTTTCGCAAGCGCTTCGAGTGCCGCTTTCGCGGCCGCCGTCGCGGCGAATGGCGCATCCGCGCGATAGCGATGCGCGACGAACGAACTCAAGGCGACCACGCGACCGCGCTTCGATGTTTCGAGCGCGGGCATCGCGCGCCGCACGAGCGCGGCGAAGGCGGCTGGCATCGCGGCGAAGGCGGCGCCGAAGGTGTCGGGATCGAGCGCGGCCAGCGTTTGGCGCTGCGCATGGCCGGCGTTCGCGACCAGTTGATCGAGTGCGCCGAAGCTCGCGAGCGTCTGATGGATCACGTGCTCCGCCGCACCGCGCTCGGCGAGGTCGCCGAACACCGTCGCGCAGCGTGCGCCGCTTGCCGTGCAGTCGGCGGCAACCTGCACGAGCCGTCGACGGGAGGCGTCGTCTGCGCCGCGCGCGTGCAGCATCAACGACGTATGCGGCGCCGCGAGGCGCCGTGCGAGCGCCGCGCCGATGCCGGAACCGGCGCCGGTGATCAGCACGACGCGAGCGGCGGTGCCGTGCGCTTCGCTGACGTGAGCGCCGCTCGCGTCGCTCACGCCGCTACCGCTTCGGCAGAACGCTCGACGTCGAGCGTTTCGTCATGGAACGCCGCGAGCGATTCGCGATGCGCGACGCTGACGATCGCCGCCTTCGGCAACCGCTCGGTGAACAGCCGATAGAGCCGCGACTCGTTTTCCGCGTCGAGCGCGCTGGTCGCTTCGTCGAGGAACAGGTAGTCCGGCTTGTGCAGCAGCACGCGCGCGGCGGCGAAGCGCTGCTGCTCACCCGGCGACAGCACGCGAGTCCAGTGCGCGGTTTCCTGCAGACGGTCCGCGTATTCCGACAGATGGCAGGTGATGAGCGCGTCGCGGCATTCGTCGTCGCCATAGGTGTCCGCCGCCGACGGATACGCCAGCGCCGCCTTCAGCGTGCCGATCGGCATGTAGCTGACCTGCGGGATGAACATCATGCGCGCGTTGACCGGTGCGTCGATCGAGCCGTCGCCGAACGGCCACAGGCCCGCGAGCGCGCGCATCAGCGTGCTCTTGCCGGCGCCCGACGGACCGCGCACGAGCCAGCGCGAGCCCGGCCGGATCGCGATATCGCGGATGCGCGACAGTGGGTTGCCATTGGGCAGCGCGAGCTGGAGGCTGTCGGTGGTAAGCGTGTTGCTGTCGACGAAATGCAGATTGATGCCGCCGTGTTCCGTGGCCGGCGACACCGATTCCTTCAGACGTGGCGAATGCACGACGCGCTTGAATTCGCGCAACCGGTTCACGGTCGCGCGCCATTCGACGAGGCTCGTATAACTGTTGATGAACCACGAGAACGAATCGCTGACCGTGCCGAACGCGCTCGAAATCTGCATCAGCACGCCGAACGTGAACGCGCCCGCGAAGTAGCGCGGTGAGGCGACGACGATCGGGAAAATGATCGCGATCTGGCCGTAGAAGCTCAGCACGAAGGTCAGGCGCTTCGTGTACTTCATTACCTGCCACCAGTTGTCGCGGATACGGCCGAACAGCGTGCGCGCGTTCGTCTTCTCGGTTTCCATGCCGTTGTAGAACGCGATCTGCTCGGCGTTCTCACGCAGCCGGATCAAACCGAAACGGAAATCGGCCTCGACCTTCTGCGCCTGATAGTTGATCGACACGAGCGGATGGCCGACCTTCTGCGTGATGAGCGAGCCGACCACCGCATACAGCGCCGCGGCCCACACCATATAGCCGGGGATCTGCAGCGGCATGCCGCCGAGCGAGATGCTCAACGCGCCCGCGAGCGACCACAGGATCGTGATGAACGACACGAGCGTGACGACGGTCGACAGCAGATCGAGCGTCAGCGACAGCGTGGTGGTCGCGAACGACTGCAGGTCGTCGCTGATCCGCTGGTCGGGGTTGTCGGCGAGACGGTCGCGCTCGATGCGGTAGAACGCGCTGTCGTTGAGCCACTCGTTCAGGTAGCGGGTGGTCAGCCACTGGCGCCAGCGGAAGCCGAGCATCTGGCGCAGATAGCGTCCATACACGGCGAGGATGATGAAACCGAACGCGAGTCCGGTAAAGATCATCAGCAGGTGCGGGAAGTCGTGGACGTTCTTCGCCTGCAGCGCGTTGTAGAAGTCCCTGCTCCAGCTATTCAGGCGCACGTTGATCCAGACGACGAGCAGATTCATCACGATGATCGTGACGAGCAGCCCCCACGCGATGCCTCGTTCCTCGGAAACCCAGTAGGGCTTGATCAGGGTCCACGCGGAGACCTTTTCGTCGGGCGGCAGCGCGGGGCTGGCGGAAGTATGTGGTGTCATGAGCGTCCTGATGAAGTGCTGACCCGAAGTGCCATTCCGGCGTACGGGTCCGATCTGGTTGACCCATGTCGGGCGATCCCACAAACAGCAGGCCCCTTTGCGAGGGCGTGGCTGCCGCGGGTCTGCGATACCTGGCCGGGCATCGCGCTATCACGCTCGATGAACGCGAGCCCGGACGGGCGCCCGATTCTGGCGTGACGCCCTTAAGCGAAAATTAATTTTCGGGGCCGGCATCCGCTGGGGTGCCGCCGCCACGCATGCGGCCACGAGCGCCGCGCGCGCCGCGTTTTTGCGGCACCGGTCACGGCATTGTGCCAGAGCGCCGGGCCGCTTCGCACCGGCATCTCGATAGACGGTGCCAGATCAAAACTGGGGTGGCGACCGCGGAGCGCTGGTTTGCGGGCGCCGCGCCTTTTATGGTCTAATGACCTGCGACGAAACAGGGGTGCTTCGCCCACAGGCGGCATGACTTTCATGCCGGGGCGGCGAGGCTGAGAGAGACCCTTTGCACCCGATCCGGGTAATACCGGCGCGGGAAGTTTCCGGAAGCAACCGTCTTCCATTCCCCGCCGGGCGGCGAGCGCAGCTCACATGCGCACGTCGTGACCGGCCGGCTTCACCCGCCGGTTTCGTCCTGGGTACGTGCGTTTTTGGCCGTACGGAAAGGACTCGATGACCGCCTATTCTTCAGACATGCATTTTTCCCTTCGTCACGCCGCCTCGGGCGAGCCGTGCCGCTTTGGTTTTGCCCACCGCAGTCGAACGGAGCGCGCGCGATGAATCATCCCGCCCGACCCGATTTCGCCGTGCTCGGCGGCGGCCTGTGCGGCCGGCTGGTCGCGTGGCGCCTCGCTGGCGACGGGCATCGCGTGGCGCTCTACGAGCGCGGCGATGCCACCGGTTCGCAGGCTGCCGCGTGGGTCGCCGCCGCGATGCTCGCGCCGCTGGCAGAGGCCGCGAGCGCCGAGCTGCTGATCACGCGGCTTGGCGCGAGTTCGCTCGAAAGCTGGCCGCGCGTGCTTGCCGAACTGCCGGAGCCGGTGTTTTTCCAGCGCAACGGCACGCTCGTCGTCTGGCATCACGCGGATCGCACTGAGGCGCCGCTATTCGAGCGGCGCGTGCGTGCGAACGCGCCGGCCGAATTGCTCGACGGCGGCTTCGTCGCGTTGGCGGGCGCGCAGCTCGGCGCCGCCGAACCCGCGTTGGCCGGCCGCTTCAGCCAAGGCTGGCTGCTGCCGCGAGAAGGCCAGCTCGACAACCGCCAGGTGCTGTCCGCGCTCGCGGCCGGGCTTGCCGAGCGCGGCGTCGACACGCACTGGAACACGCCGATCGACGACGCATCGCTGCCCGACGCCGGCATCATCATCGATTGCCGCGGGCTCGGCGCGAAGCCGGTGCTGCCGACGCTGCGCGGCATCCGCGGCGAAGTTGCGCGCGTGCATGCGCCTCACCTGCAGCTGACGCGCCCGGTGCGGCTACTGCATCCGCGCTACCCGCTGTATATCGCGCCGAAGCAGAACGGTCTTTACGTGATCGGCGCGACGGAGATAGAGGGCGAGGACATGTCGCCCG
This sequence comes from Paraburkholderia lebeckiae, assembly GCF_050436225.1. Classification (NCBI taxonomy): domain Bacteria; kingdom Pseudomonadati; phylum Pseudomonadota; class Betaproteobacteria; order Burkholderiales; family Burkholderiaceae; genus Paraburkholderia; species Paraburkholderia lebeckiae. The sequence goes on from NZ_JBNDLU010000002.1 coordinate 4,267,243, forward strand.
TTAGCGTGCGTTCGGCGCTCGAGTTGCTGAGCGCGGCGTTTTCGGTGCACCCGGGCTTCGGCGAGGCGCGCATTCTCGAGCTGAATTCGCAGTGCCGCCCGACCTTGCCCGATCATCGTCCCGCGCTGCTGTGGGACGGCGCGCGCACGCTGCGCGTGAACGGCCTGTACCGGCACGGCTACATGATCGCGCCCGAAGTCGCCGACGAAGCCGTGCGCTTCGCGAGCGCGCTGCTCGACGGCCGCGTCGGTGATGCCGACACATTCGCCGGCTGGCGGCGTGACTCACGCTGGAGCGAGCTGTTCCAGCAGCATTTCGCGCGCGAGCCGGCCCGAGCGTAGCGGCCGACGTGCCGCGCGCGATGTCGCTTGCGCCATCGATTGAACCGTATTCGAACACCATGGACATTCATATCAATCAGAAGCCGTTGTCGCTGCCCGAGGGCGCGACTGTCGCCGATGCGCTCGCCGCCTTTGGCGCGCGTCCGCCGTTCGCGGTCGCGCTCAACGGCGATTTCGTCGCGCGTGCGCAGCATGCGGCGCGCGCGTTGCAAACGGGCGACCGGCTCGACGTCGTGCAGCCGGTCGCGGGCGGCTGAGCGCGACCGCGCCAGCCTGTCGCTTACCGAACGCGACAACCGTCGCCGAAAACCCATTGCCGCAACGCGGTCGGTTCTAGCCGCGACGGCAAACCAGGATGATGCAAATGACTTCTCACGAGACCGCCGACGCGCTGACGCTATACGGTCAAACTTTTGCAAGCCGCGTGCTGCTCGGCACATCGCGCTATCCGTCGCTGCAATCGCTGTCCGATTCGATCGACGCCGCGCGCCCCGGCATGGTGACGGTCGCGCTGCGCCGTCAGATGAACGAGGGCAACGCCGAAGCCGGCTTCTTCGATCTGCTCAAGCGCCACGGCGTGCCGCTGCTGCCGAACACGGCGGGTTGCCTGAGCGTCGGTGAAGCGGTGACGACCGCGCACATGGCGCGCGAAATTTTCGAGACCGAGTGGATCAAGCTCGAACTGATCGGAGACGACTACACACTGCAGCCCGATCCGGTCGGCCTGATCGAAGCCGCCGCGCGTCTCGTCAAGGATGGCTTCAAGGTGCTGCCGTACTGCACCGAAGATCTGGTGATCGGCCGCCGTCTGCTCGACGCCGGCTGCGAGGCGCTGATGCCGTGGGGCGCGCCGATCGGCACCGGCAAGGGCGTGATCAATCCATACGGGCTGCGCGTGTTGCGCGAGCGGCTGCCGGACGTGCCGCTGATCGTCGACGCCGGGCTCGGCGTGCCGTCGCATGCGGCCCAGGTGATGGAGTGGGGCTTCGACGGCGTGCTGCTGAACACGGCCGTGTCGCAGGCGACGCACCCCGACGCGATGGCGCGCGCGTTCGCGCTGGGTGTCGAGGCGGGTCGGCAAGCGTATCTCGCGGGCCCGATGGCCGAGCGCGAGAGCGCGCACGCGAGCACGCCGGTGGTCGGCATGCCGTTCTGGCATCAGGATGGGGGTACCGCATGACTCAGACGTTGACGCTGAAGGACCGCGATCTGTTCTGGCCGACGGCCGACGAACTCATCGAAGCCGCCGAGCGCATCCGCGCACGTCTCGGCGACTGGCCGCCGACGCACGCGCCGTGGCGCATCTGCCTGATCGCACCCGACGAACCGAACGGTGGCGACCTGATCGTGATCGCTGACGCACAGCAGCACGGCGAGCAGATCGCGCGCTGGCTGACGCGGGGTGCGGGCGTGATCGTCGCCGCGGAAAACCGCGCGACGCTGCATCTGGGCGGCGAGAAATACGGCCTCGAAGGCCATCTGGCGGAAGACTGGATTCCCGCGCTTGCCGCGTTCCTCGACTGCGGTTTCGATCCGCACGACGCGCTGGTGCTCGCGCTCGCGTGGCGCGATGGCGACGAAACCCGCACCGACGATGCTTTCCCGGCCGACCTCGCTCGCTTTCCGCGCCTTACCGACCTGCCGGCGGCACCCGCCAAGGCGTTCCCGCGCTGCCCGGCAAGGCTCGGCCTGTATCCGGTGTTGCCGACCGCGGACTGGGTCGAACGGGTGGTCGGCTTCGGCGTGAAGACGGTGCAGTTGCGCCGCAAGTCGGCCGAACCAGCCGACGAGCTGAAGCGCGAAATCGCGCGCTGCGTGGCGGCCGGCCGCGCGCACGACGCGCAGGTGTTCATCAACGATCACTGGCAGGCGGCGCTCGAGGCGGGCGCGTACGGCGTGCACCTCGGCCAGGAAGACGTGCATACCGCGGATCTGTCCGCGCTGGCCGACGCGGGCATCCGGCTCGGTCTGTCGACTCACGGCTTCTACGAGATGCTGAAGGCGCTGCATTTCCGTCCGAGCTATATTGCGTTGGGCGCCGTGTTCCCGACCACCACCAAAGTGATGCCGACCGCGCCGCAGGGCTTGCGGCGCCTCGCACGCTACGTGCGGCTGCTCGACGGCGTGGTGCCGCTCGTCGCGATCGGCGGGATCGATCTGCAGGTGCTGCCGGACGTGCTCGCGACCGATGTCGGCTGCGCGGCCGTGGTGCGCGCGGTGACGGAAGCGGCCGACCCGGCCGCCGCCGTTTCTGCACTGCAACACACGTTTACGCAATAATCGTCAGGCATAGTCAAGGAACGGGGCACCTCACGGCAGCTTTTGCATGATGGCCCTATAATTCGGCCTTCCCTGTAAAAGGATCGTCAGTTTGGTGCCTTCCTATCCCGAGACCTTACTCGAGCTGCGCGACGTCGACTTCGGTTACGGCGACCGGCTCGTCCTGTCGAATCTGAATCTGCGCTTTCGTCGCGGTCAGGTCGTCGCGGTCATGGGCGGCTCGGGTTGCGGCAAGACCACGGTGCTGCGGCTGATCGGCGGCCTCGTGCGCGCCCAGCGCGGCCAGGTGCTGTTCCATGGCGAGGACATCGGCGAGCAGACGCGCGAAGGCCTTTACGCGCTGCGCCGCAAGATGGGCATGCTGTTCCAGTTCGGCGCGCTGTTCACCGACATGTCGGTGTTCGAAAACGTCGCCTTCTCGCTTCGCGAGCACACCGATCTCCCCGAAGAACTGCTGCGCGACCTCGTGCTGATGAAACTCAACGCGGTCGGTCTGCGCGGCGCGCGCGACCTTCTGCCGTCCGAGATTTCCGGCGGCATGGCGCGACGCGTGGCGCTCGCGCGCGCAATCGCGCTCGACCCCGAACTGATGATGTACGACGAGCCGTTCGCCGGTCTCGACCCGATCTCGCTCGGCATCACCGCGAACCTGATCCGCACGCTGAACCGGGCGCTCGGCGCCACGTCGATTCTCGTCACGCACGACGTGCCGGAATCATTCGCGATCGCCGACTACGTGTACTTCCTGTCCAACGGCGGTGTGCTTGCCGAGGGCACGCCCGACGAACTGCGCGCGTCGACCGATCCGACCGTGCGGCAGTTCATCGACGGCGCGCCGGACGGCCCGTTCAGATTCCACTATCCGGCGCAGACGCCGCTCGCGGCGGACTTCGGCATCGGCGGAGGCCAGTCATGATCAGTACGATCGGTCGCTCGGTCATCACCGGGCTCGGCACCGCCGGCTACGCGACGCGCTTCTTCCTGCGGCTCGTGCTCGAATTTTTCCCGCTGCTGCGCCGCCCGCGTCTTGTCACGAAGCAGATCCACTTCGTCGGTAATTATTCGCTCGTGATCATCGCGGTGTCGGGGCTGTTCGTCGGCTTCGTGCTCGGGTTGCAGGGCTATTACACGCTGAACCGTTATGGCTCCGAGCAGGCGCTCGGGTTGCTGGTCGCGCTGTCGCTCGTGCGCGAGCTCGGGCCGGTCGTGACCGCGCTGTTGTTCGCCGGGCGCGCGGGCACGTCGCTGACCGCGGAAATCGGCCTGATGAAGGCGGGCGAGCAGCTCACCGCGATGGAAATGATGGCCGTCGATCCGGTCAAGGTCGTGATCGCGCCGCGCCTGTGGGCCGGCATCGTGTCGATGCCGATCCTCGCCGCGATCTTCAGCGCGGTCGGCGTTCTGGGCGGTTACGTGGTGGGCGTGCTGCTGATCGGCGTCGATGCCGGCGCATTCTGGTCGCAGATGCAAAGCGGCGTCGACGTGTGGCGCGATGTCGGCGCCGGGGTCGTCAAGAGTGTGGTGTTCGGCCTCGCGGTGACCTTCGTCGCGCTGTTTCAGGGCTACGAGGCGAAGCCGACGCCGGAAGGCGTGTCGCGCGCGACGACCCGCACGGTCGTGTACGCGTCGCTCGCGGTGCTCGGGCTCGATTTCCTGCTGACCGCACTGATGTTCAGCTAAGACCGCGCAGCGTGCCGGCTGCCGGCGGTGCATGATGCGCCGCGCACGGCGGGAAGTGGCGGCGGCGCGGCGGATTCACTTTGGGATGACGATGAAAAAGAATGTTCTCGACTTCTGGGTCGGCCTGTTCGTGGTGCTGGGTTTCGTGGCGTTGCTGTTTCTTGCGCTGAAGGCCGGCAACATGAGCTCGTTGTCGTTCCAGGCAACCTACCCGGTCAAGCTCAAGTTCGACAACATCGGCGGGCTGAAGCCCCGTGCGCCGGTCAAGAGCGCCGGCGTGACGGTCGGCCGGGTCGCGTCGATCGGCTTCGACAGCAACGCCTACCAGGCGCTCGTCACGATCGATATCGACAAGCAATACCAGTTTCCGAGGGACACTTCGGCGAAGATCCTGACCTCGGGTCTGCTCGGCGAACAGTACATCGGGCTCGAGCCGGGCGGCGACTCGGAAATGCTGAAAGCCGGCGATACGATCTCGATGACGCAATCGGCGATCGTGCTGGAAAACCTGATCGGCCAGTTCCTGTATAGCAAGGCCGCGGATTCCGGCGCGGCGAAGCCCGCCGCATCCGCCCCTGCACCGGCGCCGGGCGCGCCGGCCTCCGGCGCTGCCGGCCAGTAAGGCCAACAAGGAGAATTAGATGCAGACGACACTGCAGACCCCGCGCAGCGGCGCGCGTGTCCTACAGTTTGGCAAGGTCGCCGTGGCGGCTGCGCTGCTCGCCGGTTGCACGACCGTACAGACGCCTACCAAGGGCGATCCGTTCGAAGGGTTGAACCGTACGATCTTCACCGTCAACGACAAGATCGACCAGTACGCGCTGAAGCCGGTTGCGCAGGGCTACGTTTGGGTCACGCCGCAGCCGGTTCGCGACAGCGTGACGAACTTTTTCTCGAACATCGGCGACGTCTATATCGCGGCGAACAACCTGCTGCAGCTGCGCATCGCCGACGGCGTGTCCGACATCATGCGGATCGTGATCAACACGTTGTTCGGCGTCGGCGGCCTGTTCGACGTCGCGACGCTCGCGAAGCTCCCGAAGCACGACAACGACCTCGGTCTGACGCTTGGCCACTACGGCGTGCCGGCAGGCCCCTATCTGGTGCTGCCGCTGTTCGGGCCGAGCACGGTGCGCGATGCGGTCGGCTCGCTCGGCAACTACTACGTGAACCCGATCAGCTACGTCGACCCGCCGGGCCTGAGCTGGGCGCTGTATGGCCTGAACATCGTCAACACGCGCGCGAACCTGCTCGGAGCGAGCAACCTGCTGGAAGGCGCGGCGCTCGACAAATACTCGTTCGTGCGTAACGCGTATCTGCAGCGCCGGCAGTATCTGTTGTCGGATAACCGCCGGCGTCCGCAGGAACTGCCGAGCTACGACGAGGAAGCGCCGCTGCCGAAGTACGACGAAGGCGAGCCGGGCGAGGCAGGGGCGCCGGCCAAGGCGGCTCCCGCATCCGGCGCGGCCGTGGGCACGCCGCAAGGCGCGTCGGCACCGGAGGCCGCGTCGGGTGCCGAAACACCGCCTCTCGACCTGAAAGGCGGCCCGGAAACGCAGATTCCGGCCGGTCAGTTGGTGCCGCCCACACGCTTCAACTTCCCGTCCCTAAGATTGCATTGAACGTGCAGCCGTAACAGATCGATACGACTCTCGCAGTTTGCGCATGGATTGCCGTCGAACTCGCGTGATAAGGTCGGTCCAAACTGTTGCACTATTTTTGAGGCAAAGCTCGATATGAAAAAATTCTTCCTGATTCCGTTGTTTGCCGCGTTGTTTTCGTTCATCAGCGCGGGCGCATCGGCGCAAACCGTCGACACCAACGCGCCCGACGCGTTGATCAAGACCGTCACCCAGCAGGTGATGGACGCGATTCGCGGCGACAAGTCGATCCAGCAGGGCGACATCAAGCACATCACGGCGCTCGTCAACGAAAAGATCTTGCCGTACACGGACTTCCGCCGCACCACCCAGCTCGCGATGGGCCGTAACTGGCGCACCGCGACGCCCGAACAGCAGAACCAGGTGGTCGAGCAGTTCAAGATGCTGCTGATCCGCACGTACTCGGGCGCGCTCGCGCAGGTGCGCGACCAGCAGATCCAGTACAAGCCGTTCCGCATGAACCCGGACGACACCGACACGGTGGTGCGCTCGGTCGTGATGAACAACGGCCAGCCGATCGAACTCGACTACCGCCTGTACAAGACGGCGCAGGGCTGGCGCGTGTATGACATTAACGTGCTCGGCGCGTGGCTGATCCAGGCGTATCAGCAGCAGTTCAACGAGCAGATCCAGCAGAAGGGCGTGGACGGACTGATCCAGTTCCTCACGCAGCGCAATCAGCAACTCGCCGCGGGCAAGCAGTCGTGAGCGACGTGCTGAATCCGGTTGCTAACCGCTTCGACAGCGGCACGACGCTGACCCACGCGAGCGCGAACGCCGCGCTCGCGGCGGGTCTGCAACGCATCGCGGCGGGTGCGGGCGGCGTCGATTGCGCGCCGCTCACGCAATTCGATTCGTCGGCGCTCGCCGTCCTGCTCGCGTGGGTGCGGGCCGCGGCGGCGCGCGGCGGCAAGTTCGAAATCGTCAATCTGCCGGCTGGGCTCGCCAGTCTCGCGCAGGCCTACGGCGTCGATACGCTTCTCTCTTCTGGCGCCTCCAGCATGGTTGCGTCAGCGCGACATTGACGCTCCTCTAGCGTCGTCTCCCTCCTTCCGGCCAGGCCGGGGTTTTCAGTTTTTGCCCTATAATCAAACGTTTTTTTGGGGCGTTGAACTGGCCCCCTAATCGGCCCCGGTTCCGTTTCTTCCAGCATTTGCGCGTCCCCAAGCTCCATTGGGGTTACTTCAGGCGCCGCGACGCACGCGGCCCATAGTCATGTCAGCCATAGAAATTCGTAACGTCAAGAAGCGCTACAAGGACTTGCAGGCGCTCAAGGGCGTCAGCCTCACGGTCGAAGAAGGCGAGTTCTTCGGACTGCTCGGTCCGAACGGCGCGGGCAAGACGACGCTCATCAGCATACTCGCGGGTCTCGCCCGCGCCGACGAAGGCAGCATCGCGGTGCGCGGTCACGACGTCGTCGACGATTTCCGCAACGCGCGCCGCGCGCTCGGCGTGGTGCCGCAGGAGCTCGTGTTCGATCCGTTCTTCACGGTGCGCGAAACCTTGCGCATCCAGTCCGGCTACTACGGGCTGCGCAACAACGACGCGTGGATCGACGAGATCATGGCCAATCTCGATCTCACCGAAAAGGCCGATGCCAACATGCGCGCGCTGTCGGGCGGGATGAAGCGCCGCGTGCTGGTCGCGCAGGCGCTTGTGCACCGCCCGCCGGTGATCGTGCTCGACGAGCCGACCGCGGGTGTCGACGTCGAGTTGCGCCAGACGCTGTGGAAGTTCATCTCGCGCCTGAATCGCGAAGGCCACACGATCGTGCTGACCACGCACTATCTTGAAGAAGCCGAATCGTTGTGCGACCGCATCGCGATGCTGCGCCGTGGCGAGGTCGTTGCGCTCGATCGCACCGGCACACTGCTGCAGCGTTTCGCCGGCATGCAACTGTTCGTACGCTTCGCGCAGGGCGTGCTGCCCGCCGAGCTGCGTCCGCTCGAGGCGGAAAGCGGCGCCGGCAACGGCAATGGCCGCCAGCATCTGCTGCGCCTGACGAGCTACGACGACGTCGAGCGCATCCTCGCGCAATGCCGCGCGGCCGGTTGTACATTCGAAGAAATCGAGGTCCGCAAGGCCGACCTCGAAGACGTATTCGTTCAGGTGATGAACGGTCCAGAAGTGATCGAGGGGCTTGCATGAGCGGGTACAGTGGATTTAGCACGCTGTTTTACAAAGAACTGCTGCGCTTCTGGAAGGTGTCGTTTCAGACCGTGCTCGCGCCGGTCATCACCGCGCTGCTTTACCTGACCATCTTCGGCCACGCGCTGCGCGGCCACGTGCAGGTCTATCCGGGCGTCGAATACACGAGCTTCCTGATTCCGGGCCTCGTGATGATGAGCGTGCTGCAGAACGCGTTCGCGAACAGTTCTTCGTCGCTGATTCAATCGAAGATCACCGGCAACCTCGTGTTCGTGCTGCTGCCGCCGCTGTCGCACCACGAGATGTTCGCGGCCTACGTGCTCGCGGCCGTGGCGCGCGGGCTGTGTGTCGGCTTCGGCGTGTTCATCGTGACGATCTGGTTCGTGCCGCTCGCCTTCACCGCGCCGCTCTACATCATCGTGTTCGCGATGTTCGGCGCGGCGATTCTCGGCACGCTGGGTCTGATCGCCGGCATTTGGGCCGAGAAGTTCGACCAGCTCGCCGCGTTCCAGAACTTTCTGATCATGCCGCTCACGTTCCTGTCGGGCGTGTTCTACTCGACGCATACGCTGCCGCCCGTATGGCGCGAAGTATCGCGGCTCAATCCGTTTTTCTACATGATCGACGGCTTTCGCTATGGTTTTTTCGGCGTGTCGGATATCGACCCGCTGGTGAGCCTCGCGATCGTCGCCGGTTTCTTCGTGGTGCTGGCCGTCGTGGCGATGCGCATGCTCGCTACCGGCTACAAGCTGCGCCACTGACGAGGAGCTTCTCTCATGTTGCCGACTCCCGAACAGGTCAAGCAGTACATTGCAGCTGGACTCGCGTGCGAGCATCTCGAAGTCGAAGGCGACGGTCAGCATTTCTTTGCGACGATCGTCTCGCCGAACTTCGAAGGCAAGCGCCTGATCCAGCGTCACCAACTCGTGTATGCGGCGCTCGGCGACCGCATGCGCGAAGAAATCCACGCGCTCAGCATGAAGACGCTGACGCCCGCCGAATGGCAGAACGCGTAATCTGGAAATTTAGTGCGAATTACTCAGGAAGGGCGCGACGCCGCTAGCGGCGCGCCGAACACAGACAAGGCAGGTCCGGACGCGAACCGGGCCGATCAGGAACCCACAGGCATGGATAAACTCATCATTGAAGGTGGCTACCCGCTCTCCGGTGAAGTTGTTGTCTCGGGTGCGAAAAACGCGGCATTGCCGATCCTGTGCGCGGGTCTGCTGAGCGCCGATCCGGTGCATCTGGAGAACGTGCCCGATCTGCAGGACGTGCGCACGATGCTCAAGCTGCTCGGCCAGATGGGCGTGCGTATCGAAGCCGGGGAAGGGCGCGTCGCGCTCGACGCGTCGAAGGTCGACAATCTCGTCGCGCCATACGAAATGGTGAAGACGATGCGCGCGTCGATCCTCGTGCTCGGTCCGCTCGTCGCGCGCTTCGGTCATGCGCGCGTGTCGCTGCCGGGCGGCTGCGCGATCGGCGCGCGTCCGGTCGATCAGCACATCAAGGGTCTGCAGGCGATGGGCGCCGAGATCACGATCGAGCACGGCTTCATCGAAGCGCGCGCGAAGCGTCTGAAGGGCGCGCGCATCGTCACCGACATGATCACCGTGACCGGTACCGAGAACCTGCTGATGGCGGCGGTGCTCGCCGAAGGCGAGACGGTCATCGAGAACGCCGCGCGCGAACCCGAAGTGGTCGACCTCGCGCATCTGCTCGTCGCGATGGGCGCGAAGATCGAAGGCATCGGCACCGACCGTCTGGTGATCCATGGCGTCGACAAGCTGCACGGTGCGAAGCACACGGTGATCCCGGACCGGATCGAAGCGGGCACTTTCCTGTGCGCGGTCGCGGCGGCGGGTGGCGACGTCACGCTGAGCAAGATGCGTCCGCTGCTGCTCGAAGCCGTCACCGAAAAGCTGCGCGAAGCGGGCGTCACGGTCGAGGAAGGCGACGACTGGATGCGCGTGCGTATGGACAAGCGCCCGAGCGCGGTCACGTTCCGCACTTCCGAATACCCGGCGTTTCCGACTGACATGCAGGCGCAGTTCATGGCGCTCAACACAATCGCGGACGGTACGTCGCAAGTTGTGGAGACGATCTTCGAAAACCGCTTCATGCACGTCCAGGAGCTGAACCGTCTCGGCGCGAGCATCACGATCGACGGCAACACGGCGCTCGTAACCGGCGTCGAAAAACTGTCCGGCGCGAAGGTGATGGCCACCGATCTGCGCGCGTCCGCGAGTCTGGTGATCGCCGCGCTGCGCGCCGAGGGCGAGACGCTGATCGACCGCATCTATCACCTCGATCGCGGCTACGACCGCATGGAAGCGAAGCTCAATGCGATCGGCGCGAAGGTGCGCCGGGTTTCCGGGAGCGGGGCATGAGTTCGATGCCGCAAACGTCGTCGTCGCCGGCGGTCAGCGCGCCGCTCACGCTCGCGTTGTCGAAAGGGCGTATCTTCGAGGAAACGCTGCCGCTGCTTGCGGCGGCAGGCATCGAGGTAGCGGAAGATCCCGAGACGTCGCGCAAGCTGATTCTGCCGACCACCGACCCGAACCTGCGCGTGATCGTCGTGCGCGCGACCGACGTGCCGACCTATGTCGAGTACGGCGCGGCCGACTTCGGCGTGGCTGGCAAGGACGTGCTGCTCGAGCATGGCGGCAGCGGCCTGTATCAGCCGGTGGATCTGGACATTGCGCGTTGCCGCATGTCGGTCGCGGTCGCGGCCGGTTTCGATTATGCGAACGCGGTGCGCCAGGGCGCGCGTCTGCGGGTCGCGACCAAGTATGTTGAAACCGCTCGTGAGCATTTTGCCGCCAAGGGCGTTCACGTCGATCTGATCAAGCTGTACGGTTCGATGGAACTCGCTCCGCTGGTTGGTCTCGCCGACGCGATCGTCGACCTGGTCAGCTCGGGCAATACGCTGCGCGCGAACAATCTGGTCGAGGTGGAGGAGATCATGCAGATTTCGTCGCGCCTCGTCGTGAACCAGGCAGCGCTGAAGCTCAAACGCGCCGCGTTGCGGCCGATTCTCGACGCGTTTGCCAATGCTTCGTCGCAAACCGCCGCCCCGGCGGCCTGACTGACGATGGCAATGTGACGTTGCACTGATAGCGCGCCTTACCGAAACGGATACCTGTATGTCTACCAAGATTCGCAAACTCGATTCCACCGCTCGCGACTTCCACAAGTCGCTGCATGCGGTGCTCGCGTTCGAGGCGAGCGAAGACGAAGCCATCGAGCGCGCGGTCGCGCAGATTCTGAACGACGTGAAGACGCGCGGCGACGAGGCGGTGCTCGAGTACACGAATCGCTTCGATCGCGTCGATGCGAAAAGCGTGGCCGAGCTCGAGCTGCCGATGGCCGAGCTCGAGGCGGCGCTCGAAAGTCTCGAGCCGAAGCGGCGCGCGTCGCTCGAAGCGGCGGCGGCACGCGTGCGCGGCTATCACGAGAAGCAGAAGATCGAGTGCGGCAGCCATAGCTGGCAGTACACCGAAGCCGACGGCACCGTGCTCGGCCAGAAGGTCACGCCGCTCGATCGCGCGGGGATCTACGTGCCGGGTGGCAAGGCCGCGTATCCGTCGTCGGTGCTGATGAACGCGATACCGGCGCGGGTGGCCGGCGTTCGCGAAATCGTGATGGTCGTGCCGACGCCGGAAGGCGTGAAGAATCCGCTCGTGCTCGCGGCGGCTCTGCTGGGTGGCGTCGATCGCGTGTTCACGATCGGCGGCGCGCAGGCGGTGGGCGCGCTCGCGTACGGCACGCCGAGCGTGCCCGCGGTCGACAAGATCTGCGGCCCCGGCAACGCGTACGTCGCGTCGGCCAAGCGTCGCGTGTTCGGCACGGTCGGCATCGACATGATCGCCGGGCCGTCGGAGATCCTCGTGTTGTGCGACGGCACGACCGACCCGCGCTGGGTCGCGATGGACCTGTTTTCGCAAGCCGAGCACGACGAGCTCGCGCAGTCGATCCTGCTGTGCCCCGACAACGCGTTCATCGCGCGCGTGCAGGAAGCGATCGATGAACTGCTGCCCACCATGCAGCGCCACGAAGTGATCCGCACGTCGCTCGAAAACCGCGGCGCGCTGATCAAGGTGCGCGACATGGCCGAGGCCTGCGCGATCGCCAACGACATCGCGCCGGAGCACCTTGAAATTTCGGCGCTGGAGCCGCATCAGTGGGCGCAGCAGATCCGTCACGCAGGCGCGATCTTCCTTGGCCGTTACACGAGCGAGAGCCTCGGCGACTACTGCGCGGGCCCGAACCATGTGCTGCCGACGTCGCGTACCGCACGGTTTTCGTCGCCGCTCGGCGTCTATGATTTCTTCAAGCGTTCGAGCCTGATCGAGGTCAGCGCGGAAGGTGCGCAGACGCTCGGCGAGATTGCCGCGGAACTGGCATACGGCGAAGGTCTGCAAGCGCACGCACGCAGCGCCGAATACCGGATGCGGCAGAACAACAACGAACGCGGCTGAGGCGGAGCGCTGATCGCGCTGGCGCGCGGCGGAACTCAAGCAGGCGTAAGCGGGAACAGGAGAAGCGGCGAGGGCCGCAACCGCCGCCGCATCGACCGGCTTCCATGTTTTCCGGCTTCCACCCGCTCGTGCGACGTATCGAGCCCACCCGCCCCGTTTAATAACGACAATAGAGACCAACCCCAGCGCCCCGCGCTGATGACGCCGACCCGGCGTCTTTCGCCCGGCCCGGCCCCCGAACCTATGACGACACCTCAAGACATCATCCGCAGCGACGTGCTCGCAATGACGAGCTATCCGGTTCCGGATGCCACCGGCTTCATCAAGCTCGACGCGATGGAAAATCCGTTTCCGCTGCCGTCGGAACTTGCGGCGCATCTCGGCCAGCGTCTGGCCGGCGTCGCGCTGAATCGTTATCCGGCGCCGCGCCCCGAGCAGTTGATCGAGCGCATTCGTCACGTGATGGGCGTGCCGGCGGCGTGCGACGTGCTGCTCGGCAATGGCTCGGATGAAATCATCAGCATCATGTCGGTCGCGTGCGCGAAGCCGGGCGCGAAGGTGCTCGCGCCGGTGCCGGGCTTCGTCATGTATCAGATGTCGGCGAAGCTGGCGCATCTCGAATTCGTCGGCGTGCCGCTCAAAGCCGACTTCACGCTCGATACCGACGCGATGCTCGCGGCGATAGCCGAGCATGAACCGGCGATCATCTATCTCGCGTATCCGAACAACCCGACCGGCACGCTGTTCGATGACGCCGAAATCGAGCGCATCATCGCCGCGGCGGGCAAGAGCCTCGTCGTGATCGACGAGGCGTATCAGCCGTTCGCGCAGAAGAGCTGGCTGCCGCGCGCCGACCAGTTCGACAACGTCGTCGTGATGCGCACGGTGTCGAAGCTGGGCCTCGCCGGCATTCGCCTCGGTTACCTGGTCGGCAAGCCCGCGTGGCTGACCGAGTTCGACAAGGTGCGCCCGCCGTACAACACCAACGTGCTGACGCAGGCCGCCGCTGATTTCCTGCTGGACCACATCGGCGTGCTCGATGCGCAGGCCGCGCAATTGCGCGACGAACGCGAGAAACTCGCGCAGGCGGTGGCCGCGCTGCCGGGCGCCGAAGTGTTCGCTAGCGCGGGCAACTTCCTGCTCGTGCGGGTGCCCGATGCGTCGGTATTGATCGAGACCCTGCTAACGGCGCGGATTCTGATCAAAAACGTGAGTAAAATGCATCCATTGCTGGCCAATTGCGTGCGTTTGACCGTCGGTTCGCCGAACGAGAACGCCCAGTTGCTCGCCGGCCTGAAACTCGTGTTGCGGTAACCCGCCGCATTGAGCGGCGGCACTGAGCCGCTGCGTTGAACGGCTGCATTGAGCAGCCCGCCAGTTTGTCCACCCCAAATTACTAGCGCTTTTAAGCCAGATTCGAGGAATTGCCATGCGCCTTGCGGAAGTCGTTCGCAACACCAGCGAAACGCAGATCCGTGTGAAGATCAACCTGGACGGCACCGGCCAGCAGAAGCTGACCACCGGTGTGCCGTTCCTGGACCACATGCTCGACCAGATCGCCCGCCACGGGTCGTTCGACCTCGAGATCGAAGCGCATGGCGACCTGCATATCGACGACCATCACACGGTCGAAGACACCGGCATCACGCTCGGCCAGGCCGTCGCGAAGGCGATCGGCGATCGCAAGGGCATTCGCCGCTACGGCCATTCCTACGTGCCGCTCGACGAAGCGCTGTCGCGCGTCGTGATCGATTTTTCCGGCCGTCCGGGCCTCGAATTTCACGTGCCGTTCACGCGCGCGCGCATCGGCACGTTCGACGTCGACCTGTCGATTGAATTCTTCCGCGGCTTCGTGAACCATGCCGGCGTAACGCTGCACATCGACAACCTGCGCGGCATCAACGCGCACCATCAGCTCGAAACGGTGTTCAAGGCATTCGGGCGTGCGTTGCGCATGGCCGTCGAACTCGACGAGCGCGCGGCCGGACAGATTCCGTCGACCAAGGGCAGCCTCTAACGTAACGGCCGTAGCAGGCTTTAACACGGGTTTCACCGCCTCCAACGTCTTCAGGCCACTCACCTTCAAGCGACTCATCGGGCAGGACCGCATTTGCCGGCTCGTCGTTTGACGCCGCGCGGCGGCATCGATGGATCGAGGGCTGAGCGGCCAAACTTGAAATGAAAACTTCGATAGCGATTGTGGATTACGGAATGGGCAACCTGCGCTCGGTTGCCCAGGCACTGCGTAAAGCGGCGCCGGAAGCGGACGTGGCGATCGTCGATCGTCCGGAAGCGATCCGCTCGGCCGACCGCGTGGTGCTGCCGGGCCAGGGTGCGATGCCCGACTGCATGCGCAGTCTCGGCGCGTCCGGTTTGCAGGAAGCGGTCGTCGAGGCGTCGCGCAGCAAGCCGCTGATGGGTGTGTGCGTCGGCGAGCAGATGCTGTTCGACTGGAGCGCCGAAGGCGACACGCCGGGTCTGGGTCTGTTGCCCGGCAAGGTGGTGCGCTTCGAGCTCGAAGGCCAGGTGCAGGACGACGGCTCGCGCTTCAAGGTCCCGCAGATGGGCTGGAACCGCGTGCGTCAGGCGCAGCCGCATCCGCTGTGGGACGGTGTCGCCGACAACGCGTTCTTCTACTTCGTGCACAGCTACTACGTGGTGCCGGACAACCCGGCGCATACGTCGGGCGAAACGGTCTACGGCGTGGCCTTTACCTCGGCGGTAGCGCGGGATAACATCTTTGCCACCCAATTCCACCCTGAAAAGAGCGCCGAGGCGGGTTTGCGCGTGTATCGCAACTTCGTGCACTGGAACCCGTGAACGCCTTTTTTCATCCCGTTGCCGCGCGCGCGTCGCGCGGTGCAGCGGTTCCGCATCCGACCGGCGCCACACTGGAGCGCCGAACGAGTTGTACTAAACTAGCGAGACGGTATTGCGGCGGGCTGACTCGCCAGCCGCTGCCGCCGACCTTCAATCCACTCCCAGATAACACCCGATTGCTATGCTGCTGATTCCCGCCATCGACCTGAAAGATGGTCAGTGTGTACGCCTCAAACAGGGCGATATGGACCAGGCGACGATTTTCTCCGAGGAACCGGCGGCAATGGCCCGACATTGGGTCGACCGCGGCGCGCGTCGTCTGCATCTCGTCGATCTGAATGGCGCGTTCGCCGGCAAGCCGAAGAACGGCGATGCAATCCGGGCGATAGTCGATGAAGTGGGCGGCGCGATTCCGGTTCAGCTGGGCGGTGGCATCCGCGACCTGAACACGATCGAGCGCTATCTGGACGACGGTTTGTCGTACGTGATCATCGGCACGGCCGCGGTGAAGAACCCCGGCTTTCTGCAGGACGCGTGCACCGCGTTCGGCGGTCACATCATCGTTGGTCTCGACGCGAAAGACGGCAAGGTCGCCACCGACGGCTGGAGCAAGCTGACCGGTCACGAAGTGGCCGACCTCGCGCGCAAGTTCGAGGACTACGGCTGCGAGTCGATCATCTACACCGACATCGGCCGTGACGGCATGCTGCAAGGCATCAACATCGAAGCGACGGTGCGCCTTGCGCGCGCGGTCAAGATTCCGGTGATCGCGAGCGGCGGCCTGTCGAACCTCGCGGACATCGAATCGCTGTGCGAAGTCGAAGGCGAGGGCATCGAGGGCGTAATCTGCGGCCGCGCGATCTATTCGGGCGACCTCGACTTCGCGGCCGCGCAGACGCTCGCGGACAAGCTGCGCGAAGCGGACGACGCTTAAGCACGGCGTCGGCCGCGCGTGCTGGGCAGGTTGCGCTCGCCGCCGGCGTCGCGCTCACCTCGGCTTGCGGCACTCGCTCGACCGATGGCTTGCCTGTAACGCGCGTCGCACGATTAAGCGCCCGGAACTTCGCCAGTTTCCGGCCGGCACCTCACTCGCGGCGCGACGCAACCGCTCGCGCCGGCACCGTGCCGCTTGCCCGCAAGCGAGCGGCCTCATCAGCGGTATTGGCAGAATTGCACGATCATGGCTCTAGCTAAACGCATCATCCCCTGTCTCGACGTCACCGCGGGCCGCGTGGTCAAGGGCGTCAACTTCGTCGAACTGCGCGACGCGGGCGACCCGGTCGAAATCGCGCGCCGTTACGACGATCAGGGCGCCGACGAACTGACGTTCCTCGACATCACCGCGACCTCGGATCAGCGCGACCTGATTCTGCCGATCATCGAGGCGGTCGCTTCGCAGGTGTTCATTCCGCTGACGGTCGGTGGCGGCGTGCGCGCGGTCGAAGACGTGCGGCGCCTGCTGAACGCGGGCGCCGACAAGATCAGCATGAATTCGTCGGCGGTAGCGAATCCGCAACTCGTGAAGGACGCGACCGCCAAATACGGCTCGCAGTGCATCGTCGTCGCGATCGATGCGAAGCGCGTGTCGGCCGACGGCGAAACGCCGCGCTGGGAAGTGTTCACGCACGGCGGCCGCAAGGCCACCGGTCTCGATGCGGTCGAATGGGCGCGCAAGATGGCCGAGTTGGGCGCGGGCGAAATCCTGCTGACCAGCATGGATCGCGACGGCACCAAGAGCGGCTTCGACCTTTCGCTCACGCGCGCGGTGTCGGACGCGGTGCCGGTGCCCGTGATCGCCTCGGGCGGCGTCGGCAATCTGCAGCATCTCGCCGACGGCATCAAGAGCGGTCGCGCGGACGCGGTGCTCGCCGCGAGCATCTTCCACTATGGCGAACACACGGTCGG
Source organism: Paraburkholderia lebeckiae (assembly GCF_050436225.1). Classification (NCBI taxonomy): domain Bacteria; kingdom Pseudomonadati; phylum Pseudomonadota; class Betaproteobacteria; order Burkholderiales; family Burkholderiaceae; genus Paraburkholderia; species Paraburkholderia lebeckiae. The sequence continues at coordinate 4,284,559 of NZ_JBNDLU010000002.1, forward strand.
CGAGGCCAAGCGCTTCATGGCCGACCAGGGCATTTCGGTGAGGTTGTGACGTGATGAATCCCTCGGCAGTGAACTGGCTCGACAAAGTCAAGTGGGACGCGAACGGCCTCGTGCCGGTGATCGCACAGGAAGCGTCGACGAGCGACGTGCTGATGTTCGCGTGGATGAACCGCGAGGCTCTCGCGAAGACCGTCGAGACCGGCCGCGCGGTGTATTTCTCGCGCTCGCGCCAGCGCCTGTGGTTCAAGGGTGAGGAGTCGGGCCACGTGCAGCATGTGCATGAAGTGCGACTCGATTGCGACGAAGACGTCGTGCTGCTGAAAGTCGAGCAGGTATCGGGCATCGCGTGCCACACCGGCCGCCACTCGTGCTTTTTCCAGAAATTCGAAGGCTCGGTGGACGACGGCGACTGGCAGGCCGTCGATCCCGTGCTGAAAGACCCCGAACACATCTACAAATGACGCAATCCACGCAAAACCCGTCGCCCGCCACGACTTCCACGCTTGACACGCTGCTGCGCCTCGCGGCGGTGATCGACAGCCGCAAGGGCGGCGATCCGGACATCTCGTATGTATCGCGCCTGTTCCACAAGGGCGACGACGCGGTGCTGAAAAAGATCGGCGAAGAAGCCACCGAAGTCGTGCTGGCCGCGAAGGACGTGCGCCAGGGCGGCGCACCGAAGGCGCTGGTCGGCGAGGTTGCGGACCTGTGGTTCCACTGCCTCGTGATGTTGTCGCATTTCGATCTGAGCCCCGCCGACGTGATCGCCGAACTCGAGCGTCGCGAAGGCCTGTCGGGCATCGAGGAAAAGGCGCTGCGCAAGAGCCGCGAGCGCGAGGAAAACGGCGACTGAGCAGCCGGAGCGGAAATCTGGCGTTTCCGCTTGAAGTCGCGCGCGCGCCACCAATATAGCGGTAACCGCACCTCCGGGAGGACGCAAGCATGGAACAGCCGCAAGGAAGCTATCCGCCGCCGGTCTACCGCCACGCGATGGAGCCTGAGCGCGAGCGCAGCCTGCGCACGCTCACGCACGTGCTGTACGCGCTGTATGCGGTCCACTGGCTGACCGGCGGGCTCACCATTCTGATCGCGATCATCATCAACTACGTCAAACGGTCGGACGTAGCCGGCACGCCGTACGAAGCGCACTTCGAATGGCAGATCCGCACGTTCTGGCTGGGCCTCGTCGGTTACGCGATCGGCGCGTTGCTGCTGCTCGTCGTGATCGGCATTCCGGTGCTGTGGGCAGTCAGCATATGGATGTTGTACCGTATTATCAAAGGCTGGCTGTATCTGTACGATAACAAGCCGTTCGCGAATCCGGCCAGTTGGGTCTGAACGCTAGCCGGTCCGTATGGGCGGGCCGGCTTTCGGATCGAACTTCGGCGCGGGCGGCTTCGCTCGCCTAAGTCATACCGCGTCAGGAATACGATGAGTCACGATCCGAACTGTCTTTTCTGCAAGATTGCCGCTGGCGAAATCCCGTCGACCAGGGTCCACGAAGACGACGAGTTCGTCGCCTTCCGCGACATCCGTCCGGCGGCCGAAACGCATGTGCTGGTGATTCCTCGCAAGCACATTGCAACGCTGTCGAACTGCACGGAAAGCGACGCGCCTCTGCTTGGTAGAATGCTTATCCTGGCCGCGCGACTGGCCGAACAATTGGGGGTCGCGTATAACGGCGGCGAAACGGGCTTTCGCACGGTAATCAATACCGGTCCGGGCGGTGGTCAGGAGGTGTATCACCTGCACGCGCACATTCTCGCGGGACCGCGTCCCTGGCAACGCATGGGCTGAGGGCCGGTTCATGCGCGATGCGTGGCAAGTGCGCACCGCCGCGAGTTTTGGTCGAGGACAATAGCGCTGCCGTTGTTTTTACCGCTGTGTAATAACGTCGACGCGATCGTGTGGCCACAATGACAGGCGTAGAGACGTTGGCCGCATTGCGAGCGAGGCGGTGCAGCCTGCGGTAACGTAGAGATATATGGAGATGAAGCGCACGCGCTTCAGGTTATGCAAATTGGCCGCATCGAGATGCGGCGCCGGGGTTAAGGAGAGTAGTCATGGGTTCGTTGAGTATTTGGCATTGGTTGATCGTTCTGTTGATCGTCGCGCTCGTGTTCGGCACGAAGAAGCTGCGCAACATCGGCAGCGATCTGGGCGGCGCCGTGAAGGGCTTCAAGGAAGGCGTGAAGGAAGCCGATTCGTCGTCGGCCGCCGCGCAACAGCAGCAGCGCGAGCTGCCGCGCAACGGCGCCGTGGACGTCGAAGCGAAGGAAAAGACGCAGCAATCGAGCGATTACCGCTAAGCCGCGGCCTTCGCGCCGTTCCCGCGTTTCTGACGGACATTCCACTTCATGCTGGACCTCGGTCTAACCAAGATGGCGCTGATCGGCGTCGTCGCGCTGGTCGTCCTCGGGCCTGAGCGCCTGCCGCGTGTCGCCCGCACGGCCGGCGCGCTGTTCGGCCGCGCACAGCGGTACATCAACGACGTTAAGGCCGAAGTCACGCGCGAAATCGAGCTCGACGAATTGCGGCGCATGAAGACCGAGTTCGAGAAGGCCGCGAGCAATGTCGAAACGTCGGTTCAGGACAATCTGCGCAAGCACGAGAATGAACTGAACGAAGCATGGAATAGCGGTACGTCGGTGTCGCCGAGCATCGCCGGCGGCGCGCTCGAAGACGCCGGCAGCGGGGCCAGCGGCAGCGCGGGTGCCGCCTCGTGGCCGGTCAGTACGCCGGCCGCCGCGCCCAAACGCAAGACCTGGCGCGTCCAGCAGAGCGCCACGCCCACCTGGTACAAGCGAGCGAGCCTGCGGCGCACGCGCGTGCAGTCGGGCGCCGCGCGCGTTGCGCGGCACACGCCTGCCAACCTGCGTCGTCCGACGCGGTTCTTCTGATGTTCAGATCGACAATCTCTAACCGAGGGCCGGTGTGAGCGACCCCCAGCAATCCCAGAACGAAGGCACTGAAGAGACCTTCATTTCCCACCTCGTCGAACTGCGTGATCGGATCATCCGTGCGGGGCTCGCCGTCGTCGTCGTGTTCATCGGGCTCGTGTACTGGGCGCCGGACATCTTCAAACTGCTCGCCCGTCCGCTGATGATGAATCTGCCGAAGGACGGCAAGATGATCGTCACAGACGTCACTGGCTCGTTCTTCGTGCCGATGAAGGTGACGATGCTGGTCGCCTTCGTGATCGCGCTGCCGGTCGTGCTGTACCAGATCTGGGCGTTCGTTGCGCCCGGGCTCTATCAGCACGAGAAGAAGCTGGTCGCGCCGCTGGTCGCGAGCAGTTACACGCTGTTCCTATGCGGCATGGCGTTCGCGTACTTCGTCGTGTTTCCGACCATTTTCCGCGTGATGGCGCACTACAACGCGCCGCTCGGCGCGGAAATGACAACCGATATCAACAATTACCTGAGCTTCGTGCTGACGATGTTCATCGCGTTCGGCGTCACGTTCGAGGTGCCGATCGTCGTCGTGCTGCTGGTGCGGATGAACGTGGTGACGCTGAAGAAGTTGAAGGAGATTCGGCCGTATGTGATCGTCGGCGCGTTCGTGGTGTCGGCCGTCGTAACGCCGCCGGACGTGTTTTCGCAGCTGATCCTCGCGGTCCCGCTGATTCTGCTGTATGAAGCTGGCATCGTCGCGGCGCGGTTGATCGTCGGCAAGCAGCCGGTGGTCGTGGAGGATGCGAGTCCGCCGCCGTCCAGTTGAGGTGTCGCGAGTCAGTGCCGGGCGTCAAATGAAAAAGGGCAGTTCATTGCGGACTGCCCTTATTCATTGCGTGGAATCGCGGCATTTAGCTTCAGCCGCCTTCGTCATCCGGCTGATCGCCGCCGCCGTTGTCGTCTTCCGTCTGTTTCGGCGGCGGCGGGCGTTTGCCGATCTTCACGTCGAGATCGATCTGATGACCTTTGCGCACCAGATGCACTTTCGCCGCCGTACCGGGCTTGATCTGCGCGATCACGTTCAATAGACGCGTGGTATCGGTGATCGCCTGGCCGTTTACGCTCGTCAGGATGTCGCCGGGCTTGATGCCCGCGCGGTCGGCCGGGCCGCTTTTCAGCACGCCCGCGACAATCGCGCCCGACTTCTGATCGAGCCCGAACGACTCCGCGATTTCCGGCGTTACGTCCTGCGGTTCGACGCCGATCCAGCCGCGCGTGACCGTTCCGGTCGTAATGATGCTCTCGAGCACGCTGCGCGCGGTCGACACCGGAATCGCGAAGCCGATGCCGAGCGAGCCGCCCGAGCGCGAGTAGATGGCGGTGTTGATGCCGAGCAGGTTGCCGTTCATGTCGACGAGCGCACCGCCCGAGTTGCCGGGGTTGATCGGGGCGTCGGTCTGGATGAAGTTTTCGAACGTATTGATGCCGAGATGGTTGCGGCCGAGCGCGCTGACGATGCCCATCGTCACGGTCTGCCCGACGCCGAACGGATTGCCGATCGCGAGTACGACGTCGCCGACGCGGGTCTGGTCCATCCGGCCGAGCGTGATGGTGGGCAGATTGGTCATATTGACCTTGAGCACGGCCAGATCGGTTTCAGGGTCGATGCCGATGACCTTCGCGCTGGCGGTGCGGCCATCGGCGAGCGCGATTTCGATCTGATCGGCGCCGTCGACGACGTGCTGGTTCGTTAGAATGTAACCTTCCGAACTCACTATCACGCCTGAGCCGAGATTCGAGGCAGGCTGCTCCTGCTGCTTGCGATTGTTCCTGTCGCCGAAGAAGTAGCGGAACAGCGGATCTTTGGCGCGCGGGTCGGGAGGCAGCGAGCCATCCTTGCTGGAGAACACGTTGACGACCGCGGGCATGGCCTTTTGCGCCGCTTCGGCATAGGACGTTTCGGCATGGCCAGTGCCGATGCCCGGCGCCACTTCCCGTAGCGCGACGATCGGTTCGGCGAGTTGTCTGCCGAATTGTCCTTGACGCTGCAGCCAATGCGGTTTGAGGGTCGCAATGATGAACATCAGCGCCAACAGCACCGTCACCGCTTGGGCAAATAACAGCCAGAAGCGTCTAAGCATCTGAAGACTAGAGGTCTATATGGATCGGATTGAACTTGAATTGTACTTGAACAATCTCCTTGAAACCGCGCGCTTCAAGGACTATTGCCCGAACGGATTGCAGGTCGAAGGACGCCGCCGGATCAACAAACTCGCGACCGGCGTGACCGCGTCGGTGGCCTTCCTGGAGGCCGCGCTCGACTGGGGCGCGGACGCCGTGCTGGTCCATCACGGCTACTTCTGGCGCAACGAGGCACCGCAGATAACCGGCCGCAAACATGCTCGTTTGAAGCTGCTGCTCGCCAACGACCTGAACCTGTTCGCCTACCATCTGCCGCTCGACGATCATCCCGAGTTCGGCAACAACGCGCAGATCGGCGAGAAGATGGGCTGGATCAGCGACGCGCGTTTCGGCGACAACGATCTGGGCTGGCTCGCCACGCTGCCGATGCCGATCACGCTGTCGCACCTTACCGCGGAAATCGAGCAGACGCTGGGCCGCACGCCGCTCGTGTTCGGCGATTCGGATATGGAACTGCGCCGCGTCGGCTGGTGCACGGGCGCCGCGCAAGGCATGTTCGACGCGGCGATCAACGCGGGTGTCGACGTCTACGTGACCGGCGAGGTATCCGAGTCGGTGATGCATACGGCGGCGGAAAGCGGCGTCGCATTTCTGGCAGCTGGCCACCACGCGACCGAGCGCTTCGGCGTGCAGGCGGTGGGCAAGCATCTGTCCGAATCGTTCGATATCGAACATCTGTTTATCGATATCCCCAATCCCGTTTGAATTGCGAATTGCATTAACGAAGAAAAACGCAGGAATACCGCAGAAGGCACTTAAAAGGGGGCACGAAAAAGTTTGCGATCGGTACGGACAAACCCTGAGTTATCAAGGGCTTCGCACGGTTTTTGGCAATCGGCCCTTGTAAATGGCGACTCCATTCGAGCAAACTAGCGGCGGTAGAAGCGACGTGAAGGAAAAATCCAACTCAGAAGTGGGGCGTGTAATGCGAGACAAAGAAGAGGAACGCGTCGATGGCAGCCGCCGTAACTGGCTGGTAGCGACGACCGTAGCAGGCGGCATAGGAGGTGTTGCCGTTGTCGTACCCTTTGTTAGTTCGTTTGCACCATCCGAAAAGGCCAAGGCCGCAGGTGCCCCGGTCGAGGTCGATATCAGTGGTCTGAAGCCCGGCGACATGATGACGGTCGCCTGGCGTGGCAAGCCGGTGTGGATCATCAACCGCACGGACCGCATGCTCGCCGATGTTCAAAAAGCCGACAGCCAGGTAGCGGACCCCCACTCGCTGAATCCGTTCTCGATGCCGCTGCCGGACTACTGCAACAACGAATTCCGTTCACGCGCCGAGAACAAGCATCTGCTCGTCGCTGTTGCCGTTTGCACGCATCTGGGCTGCACGCCGACGCCGCGCTTCCAGGAAGGCCCGCAGCCGAATCTCCCCGACGACTGGCCCGGCGGCTTCCTGTGCCCGTGCCACGGCTCGACCTACGACATGGCCGGCCGCGTCTTCAAGAACAAACCCGCTCCGCAGAACCTCGACATCCCGCGCTTCATGTTCACGTCGGCGACGGCCCTTGTGATCGGGAAGGACGAAAAAGGAGAAGCGTAATGGCGAGCGAACACGAAGTAGAGACGACCGGGCTGGCTGGTTGGATCGACCAGCGCTTCCCGATGACTGCTACGTGGAAGAAGCACGTTTCCGAGTACTACGCGCCGAAGAACTTCAACTTCTGGTACTTCTTCGGTTCGCTTGCGTTGCTGGTGCTGGTCAACCAGATCGTCACCGGCATATTCCTGACGATGAACTACAAGCCCGACGCGACGCTCGCGTTCTCGTCGGTCGAGTACATCATGCGCGAAGTGCCGTGGGGCTGGCTGATCCGCTACATGCACTCGACGGGTGCGTCGATGTTTTTCGTCGTCGTGTATCTGCACATGTTCCGCGGGCTCATGTACGGCTCGTACCGCAAGCCGCGCGAGCTCGTGTGGATTTTCGGCTGCCTGATCTTCCTGAGCCTGATGGCCGAGGCGTTCTTCGGCTATCTGCTGCCGTGGGGGCAGATGTCGTTCTGGGGCGCGCAGGTGATCGTGAACCTGTTCTCGGCGATTCCGTTCATCGGGCCGGATCTGTCGCTGTGGATTCGCGGCGACTACGTCGTGTCCGACGTCACGCTGAACCGCTTCTTCGCGTTTCACGTGATCGCGATTCCACTGGTGCTGGTCGGCCTCGTGATCGCGCACCTGGTCGCGCTGCACGAAGTCGGCTCGAACAACCCCGACGGCATTGAGATCAAGGCCAAGAAGGGCCCGGATGGCGTGCCGCTCGACGGCATTCCGTTCCACCCGTACTACTCGGTGCACGACTTCATGGGCGTGGCGATCTTCCTGTTGATCTTCGCCGCGATCATCTTCTTCGCGCCGGAAATGGGTGGGTACTTCCTTGAAGCCAACAACTTCATCCCCGCGAATCCGCTGCAGACGCCGCCGGAAATTGCGCCTGTGTGGTACTTCACCGCCTTTTATGCGATGCTGCGCGCCACCACCGATCCATTCAAGATCGTGCTGATGATCGTCATCGCGCTACTCGGGTTGCTGGCGCTCGTGCGCGCGCGCGGCAAGTGGAAGCTCGGTCTGCCGGTGCTTGCGGTGCTGGTGATCGTCGCGATGGTGTTCACCGAATCGAAGTTCTGGGGCGTCGTAGTGATGGGCAGCGCGGTGATTTCGCTGTTCTTCCTGCCGTGGCTGGACCGGTCGCCGGTCAAGTCGATCCGCTACCGGCCGTTCTTCCACAAGGTTTTCTTCGGGATCTTCGTGATCGCGTTCCTGACGCTCGGCTTCCTCGGCACGCGACCGCCGTCGCCGGCCGCGACGCTGATCGCCCAGATCTGCGCGCTGATCTACTTCGCGTTTTTCCTCGGCATGCCCTTCTGGACGCGGCTTGGCAAGTTCAAGCAGCCGCCCGAGCGGGTGCGGTTCAAGCCTCACTAATCGCGAGCCAGGAGAACATGAAGATGAAAAAACTGCTTTCGATGTGCGCGCTGGTCGGCGCGACCGTGCTTGCGCTGTTGGCCGCTCCGGTTCACGCGGACGAGAATTTCCCGCTCGATCGCGCCCCGGACAACACGAACAATTTCGCTTCTTTGCAGCACGGCGCGCAATTGTTTGTAAACTACTGCCTGAATTGCCACAGCGCGAACCTGATGCGCTACAACCGCCTGACCGATCTCGGCATCACGCCGAACGAAATCCAGGCGAACCTGCTGTTCACCACCGACAAGGTCGGCAACACGATGACCGTGGCGATGCGCCCGGAGGATGCGAAAGGGTGGTTTGGGGCGACGCCGCCGGATCTGTCGGTGGAGGCGCGGGCGCGCGGCACGGACTGGCTTTACACGTATCTGCGGAGTTTTTACCGCGACGATACGCGGCCGACCGGCTGGAACAATCTGGTGTACCAAAACGTGAGCATGCCTCACGTGCTGTGGCAGCTTCAGGGGCAGCGCGCGGCGAAATTCGGCGACGAGACCGACGAAAAAACCGGCGAAAAAGTACACAAATTCCTCGGCTTCCAGCAACTGACTCCGGGGACGATGTCGCCGGTAGATTATGATTCTGCTGTGGCCGACCTCGTGTCGTACCTGTCATGGATGTCCGAACCGACGCAGCAAACCCGCAGGCAACTTGGCGTGTGGGTGCTGTTGTTCCTCGGTATCCTGAGCTTTTTCGCCTGGCGACTGAACGCCGCGTACTGGAAACATATCAAATAATCACGCCGCTACATGGCGTGGGGCCGGCGCCAGGAAAAACCTGCTGAACGGTTTTTCCGCGCGCTGGCCCTTCAGCTTTTTGAGGAAACGTAAACATGATGGTTCTGTATTCCGGCACTACTTGCCCGTTCTCCCAGCGTTGCCGGCTGGTGTTGTTCGAAAAGGGCATGGACTTCGAGATCCGCGACGTCGACCTGTTCAACAAGCCGGAAGACATCGCCGTGATGAATCCGTATGGTCAGGTGCCGATTCTCGTCGAACGGGACCTGATTCTGTACGAATCGAACATCATCAACGAGTACATCGACGAGCGCTTCCCGCACCCGCAGCTGATGCCGGCCGATCCGGTCCAGCGCGCGCGTGCCCGCCTGTTCCTGCTCAACTTCGAGAAAGAGCTGTTCGTTCACGTCGGCACGCTCGAAAATGAGAAGGGCAAGGCAGCGGAGAAGAATCACGAGAAGGCGCGCCTCGCGATCCGCGATCGCCTGACGCAGCTCGCGCCGATCTTCCTGAAGAACAAGTACATGCTCGGCGAAGAGTTCTCGATGCTCGACGTCGCGATCGCACCGCTGCTTTGGCGCCTTGACCACTATGGTATCGAGCTGTCGAAGAACGCCGCGCCGCTGATGAAGTACGCCGAGCGCATTTTCAGCCGCCCGGCTTATATCGAAGCGCTGACGCCGTCGGAAAAGGTGATGCGTCGTTGAGTTTGGCTTTGGAGCGCGTACGCCGCATCGCTTCGATGCGGCGTACGCGCCCGCAAGAGGACTGCTGATGCAAGAGATTTCCACGAAGCCCTATCTGTTGCGCGCGCTCTACGAGTGGTGCACGGATAACGGCTACACACCGCATATCGCGGTCCGCGTCGACAATCAGACGCGCGTGCCCCGTCAGTTCGTGCGCGACAACGAAATCGTGTTGAACATCAGCTTCGAGGCGACCAGCCAGTTGCAGATGGGCAACGAGTGGATCGAGTTCAACGCGCGCTTCTCCGGCAAGTCGCACAAGATCGAGGTGCCGATCGCCAATATCCTCGCGATCTACGCGCGCGAAAACGGCCAGGGAATGGCGTTCCCGGTCGAATCGGCGGGCGGCGAGGCTCAGGATTCGGGCGCGGATGCCGCGGACGAAGCTGACACGCCGACGGCTCCGCGCGCCGTCGAAACCGCCCCAGCCGACCCGGCCGTGGCCACCGACGCCGACGACAAACCGCAGCCCGACGACGATGGCTCGAAAGGCGGCGGAAGGGCTCGCCTTAAGATCGTGAAATGAAGTAGAATCACGGCCTCATGCCGGCTTAGCTCATCAGGTAGAGCGCTTGACTTGTAATCATGAGGTGGCGGGTTCGAGTCCTGCAGCCGGCACCAGATTGCTTTATCAGCAGTAACTGCAAATGCTAGAAAACCCCGTCGAAGCACACGCTTTGGCGGGGTTTTTCTTTTTTCGGTGGAAATCGGCCGGATCGTTTCTGATGCCGATCACCGAAGCCTTGGCGGGCTCGCTTGCGACGAGGGTTTCACGCACGTCAAAACGTGCGAGGGGCAGCGTGAGGTGAGCCCCGCGATGGCTCAAAAATCACGATATCTCTTTCACCTTGTCGATTGTGGATATTATTGTCTACTTTCGCTGCGTCTAGACTCACCTCATCACCGTCACCAATTCATGCCGCGTCGCGGATCCGCACGGCGGCGGTACGGTACTATTCGGGCGTCGCCCGGGATGGCGGGCCGCCGCCGGACATTCCGGTCCGCTGCCGCGGTCCACGTCGCCGACGACGTCACATCGACTCCATTGCACCATGACCAGCCCCGCAACTCTCACCTGGCCAGAAGCCGACGGTCCGCGCACCGCACGCTGGCGTTCCGAGGCGGCCGTGCCGCCGCCGAAGCGCGTCGTCGTCGCCGACGACCGCACCACCGCCGATTCGGCCTACCGCCTCGCCTGCGAAGGCACCGCGCTGCTGTGGCGCGGCGACTTCCAGAACGCGCGCCAACTGCTGCAGGCCGTCACGCGCCGGCTCGAACGCAAGCCGCGCAAGCAGGGAGCGACACCGCTCGACGCGTTCAACCTGCATCGGCAGGCGCAGTCGCAGCGCGCGCGCACGCTCGGCATGATCCTGATTCCGCTCGATGCCGACTACACCATTCCGCTGCATCGCGCGCCCGACGTGCGGCAGGCCTGCATCGAAGCTTATGGACCGGCGACCGGTGACGCGTCCGTCGTGTCGTTGCGCGAGTTGCTCGGTTTGATCGGCGCGCACGAATGGCGCAAGAAGGGCGTCGAGATTGCGGCGCTCGGCGAGCGCATCCATCCGCACTACGGTGTGTTCTCACCGGTGCGCGGCGAGTACGTCGATCTGGTCGCGCGCACGCCGCTGCCGTCGCTGGAGCTCGCGTTCGATATCGGCACCGGCACCGGCGTGCTGGCCGCGCTGCTGGCCCAACGCGGCGTGCGCAAAATCGTCGCGACAGACCAGGATGCGCGCGCGCTTGCGTGTGCTCGTGAAAATCTCGCACGACTTGGTTTCGCCGAGCAGGTTGAGATCGTGCAGGCCGATCTGTTTCCGGACGGTCGCGCACCGCTCGTCGTCTGCAATCCGCCGTGGGTGCCGGCGCGGCCCGCGTCGCCGCTCGAATACGCGGTCTACGATCCGGACAGCCGCATGCTGGTCGGCTTCCTGAACGGCCTCGCTGATCATCTGACGCAGGGCGGCGAGGGCTGGCTGATCATTTCGGATTTCGCCGAGCACCTTGGGCTGCGCACGCGCGAGTGGCTCCTCGCGGCGATCGAGCACGCGGGGCTCAGTGTCGTGGGACGCGAGGACATTCGTCCACGGCATCCGAAGGCCAGCGATCAGAACGATCCGTTGTATGTTGCGCGAGCGGCCGAGGTCACGTCGTTGTGGCGGCTCAAGGTGCGGTGATGGCGACTGCGCGCGTCACGCCGACGTGCCGTGCGCTTCCAGATACGCGCATGCGCCCCGGCCAGCGACCAGCCCGCTGGCAAAGCAGGCGGTCAGCAGATAACCACCAGTCGGCGCCTCCCAATCGAGCATTTCGCCCGCGCAGAATGCGCCGGGCATCCGGTCGATCATCAGATGCGCGTCCAACGCCTCGAACGGGATTCCGCCCGCCGTACTGATCGCTTCCTCGATTGGTCGCGCGCGCAGCAGTCGGATCGGCAGCGCCTTGATCGCGTGGGCCAGGCCGCGCGCATCGGCGAATGCTTCTTTCGACAGAATCTCGTGCAACAACGCCAGCTTGACCCCGCCGATTCCGATTCGCCCGTGCAGATGGCTCGCAATCGAGCGTGAGCCGCGCGGCCGCGTCACTTCCTCAACGACTCGCTCGAGCGGCAAGCCTGGCGCGAGATCCAGCGCGATCGTGACCTCGCCGCCGGCGAGAATTCGCTCGCGGATCGGCGCCGACAACGCGTAAATCAGGCTCCCTTCGAGGCCCGTTTCGGTCAAAAGTATTTCACCTTGTCGATTGTGGACTTTTCCGTCTACGCCGGTGAGGGAAATCGCGACCGTCTTGATCGGCTGACCTGCGAAACGCTCGCGCAGATACGGGCTCCAGTCCGCGTCGAAGCCGCAGTTCGCGGGACGCAGCGGCGTCACCGGCACGTCGCGCGACGTCATTAGCGGCACCCACGCGGCGTCGGAGCCGAGACGCGGCCAACTGGCGCCGCCGAGCGCGAACACGACCGCGTCGCAGCTGACCGTCTGCTCGCCGTCGGGCATGTCGAAGCGCAACGCGTGGGCGGCACCGTCTTCGGATGTTGACGCCCAGCCGCTCCACTTGTGACGCATATGAAACTGCACACCCGCTTCGCGTAGCCGATGCAGCCACGCGCGCAGCATCGGCGCGGCCTTCATGTCGGACGGAAATACGCGCCCCGAACTGCCGACGAACGTCTCGACGCCCGACTCGCGCAACCATGCGCGCAGCGCGTCGGGACCGAACGCGTCGAGTAACGGCGCGATGCGCTCGCGGCGCGAGCCGTAGCGCCCGAGAAACGGCGTGGGGGCTTCCGAATGCGTGATGTTCATGCCGCCTTTGCCCGCCATCAGGAATTTGCGGCCGACCGACGGCATCGCGTCATATACGTGGACTTGCACGCCGCGCCGGGCAAGCGTCTCGGCGGCCATCAGGCCGGCGGGGCCGCCGCCGATCACGGCGACGCGGGCGGAATCGAGCGGGAATGACATGCGGTTCAGCGGATCAACGGGGAGAAAAGGCGGTGCGCCGCGGTGACCGAACGGATATGCGGTGCGAAGGGCGCTATTGTTACACCGCGCGCGGCGCGCGGCAAACGCCGACGAACTCTGTCGAACTGTGCTGGGTACTGGCAAATAGGCGGCTATTCGGCCCGGCGACCGGGCTCGATTGCCCCAGACCGGAAAATACTGGATTCAGTCTTTCTCCCGGCCGTTGCGCATCGCGTTCACCGCTTGGCTCGCGCCGCACACGACCTATACTTTTCAAACACCTTCCATCAGTCGCCGTTCGCGTCGTTTCTCGCGTTAATCCCCAATCACGTCACTTCCGACGCAGCCGCTGCGGCGCGCTTCACTGCCGCGCGCCGGCAGCCGAGGCGCATCGCCTGTCGAATCGGTGGAAGGGTCGATCATCTGGTTCAAGGAGATTGCCATGACCCGCAAATATATCGACTGTCGCGAGTTTCCGAGCGAAACGAACTGCACTGTCGCGCTATCCGCCGACAGCGACGGCGAACTGCTCGAAGCCGCGGTCCAGCATGCCGTCAGCGTTCACAAGCACGCGGATTCGCCGGAGCTGCGCGAGCAGCTGAAGACGCTATTTCATGAGGGAACGCCGCCCGTCGAGGCGCCGCACGCTTGAGACACCCGTGGAAGGGGAGTGTGGAAGCCCGCGTCGCGAGCGGCATACAGCCGCCCGCGTGCGGGCGTGTTGCAGCAGTCTTGTCGTGACACGAGAAACGCGATACCAAGCCAATCTAATCAGGATGCCGACGCGCTAACCCGGATAGGCCTCATCGACCTTCAGCCCGGCGAGCTTGAAGATCACCCGCAACGTCTGCGGCTTGATGTCGCGTCGCGACGCGAGCGTCGTCATCACGAAGTCGAGGACCTTGGCGTACTTGAGCATCGTCAGGCAGGTCTCTAGGTCGACGTTGCCGTCGCGCATGACCTCGGCAAGTCGCAGCATTTCCGTGGAGATGTCGCGAGCCATCTCCAGTTCGAGTTGCTGTTTCTCCGACCACGCCGGCGCGGCGGTGAGCTTCGCCAGCATTTCCTGAAACTTCTGTTCGACATTTCCGTTGGGTACCGTATCCATTGCCGCCTCTTCTGTGATCATCCGAGCGCGCGACCCGTTGCAAAGCCGGCCGCTGCTGGTTACGTAATGTTCGGCCCTTGTTGCGGGACCGCTCTCCCCACATGCATCCGGTTCGCGTGTCCGGTTGCACGGCCGGACAGCCTCCTGTTTTCTCAGCCGGCGCTCAAGCTGTTTTCAGCCATTATCGAGACACTTCCGCGCAACGCCTTTCGAGCAGGAAGTGTTCCTAGTCGACCGCCTGTCTCCCGTGGTCCGGGCGGCGTACTGGCTGGGATTGCTGCACTTTGGGTAAACTGGCAGCAACCTTTCTCTTTTTCCGTCATCTGTCGCACGTTCGCACTGCAATTGATGGCGACCCATACGATGTCCGGCAAAACCCACGAAATCCGTCCCAACCAGTCCGTCGAACTGCTCAAAGAGCTCCACATCCTCACGCGCGACGGCAAGATGAATCAGGACAGCCGTCGCAAGCTGAAGCAGGTCTACCATCTGTTCCAGTTCATCGAGCCGCTACTCAAGGAGCTGAAGGACCAGCAGGGGGCGCTGACGCTCGTCGATCACGGCGCGGGCAAGTCATACCTCGGTTTTATCCTGTACGACCTGTTTTTCAAGGAGTTTCAGGACGTCGCTGGTGGGGCTTCGCACATTTACGGCATTGAAACGCGCGAAGAGCTGGTGACGAAGTCAGAAGAGCTGGCGGCGCGGCTCGGCTTCAAGGGGATGTCGTTTCTGAATCTGTCGGTGGCGGAGTCGATCACGTCGACGCGGTTGCCCGCCGAAATCGACATCGTGACCGCGCTGCACGCGTGCAATACCGCCACCGACGACGCGATCCGTTTCGCACTCGAAAAGCACGCGAAGTACATCGTCGTCGTGCCGTGCTGCCAGGCCGAGGTAGCCGGCGTGCTGCGGCAGAACAAGGGCAAGGCTCTGAAGACCGCGCTGACGGAAATCTGGCGGCATCCGCTGCACACGCGCGAATTCGGCAGCCAGATCACGAACGTGCTGCGCTGCCTGCAGCTCGAAGCGCATGGCTATCAGGTCAGCGTGACCGAGCTGGTCGGCTGGGAACACTCGATGAAAAACGAGTTGATCATCGCGCAATACAAGGACCTGCCGCGACGCCGGCCCGCTGAGCGGCTCGGCGAAGTGCTCGACGCGCTCGGGCTCGATGCGCTGAAGGAGCGATTTTTCGTGCCGGCCTGAGGCGCGGCTGGGCGCTTCACTTAGCGCTTCATCAACGCATCCCAGCCCGCGAGGCCAATGCGCCGCAGCGTTTCCTGATTGCGCTCGTAGATCTCTTCCGCGTCGGGAAAGGCCTGCACGGCTCGCTCGATGCTGTCTTCCCGCAGCAGATGCAAGATCGGATAGGGCGCCCGGTTCGTGTAGTTTTCGATATCGTCGGGCTCGCTGCCTTCGAACTGGTAATGCGGATGAAAGCTCGCGATCTGGATGACGCCTTCGAGCCGTAGCTGCTGGACGAGCCGGTCGGCGAAGAACAGGCAGTCGTTGAAGCCGAGAAAGTCGTCGAACGCGCGCGGCAGAATCAGCAACGTCGTGTCGATGGCGGCGGGGTCGGCGGCGACGAGGGTCTGCAGTTCGGCTTCCAGGTCGGTCAGCACCGCTTCGAGCGTGTGCGCTTCGCTGACCGCATAGCGAATCTGCCCCTTCACATGCGCGGCCTTCGCGAACGGACACAGGTTCAGGCCGATCACGGCCTCCGTCAGCCAATGACGGGTCGCGGCGATAACGGCATCGTGGGATTCGGCGGGCAACGGCATGGCGGACGGATGTGACGGGAAAACGCGCAATTCTAAAGGACCCGGCTGACGGACTGGCTCAGCGAACCGGCTTCTCCGCGCAAGCGGCCGCAATCAACTGCGCGGCGACTTTCGGCGCGGCGAGGATCGGCCCGCAGCCCGGCCCGTAAGTCTGGCTCGCCGCGTACACGCCCTCGATCAGCAGACCGAGCCCATCGGCCAGCGCTTGCGGATCGCCGGCGCCGGCCGCCGTCGACAGTTCGACGAGGCGCGCCATCAGGCGCTGCTTGTTGCCGAACACGAACTGCCGCGCCGGATGCGCGGTATCCGAAAACTCCACCGACACATTCACGAACGGGCAGCCGCGGTAATCGCCGACCGAGGCGCGTACCGCGAGGTCGTCGAAGAACTGCCGAAGCTGCTTCGCCGGCTCGCCCCGATGCTTCTCGAAGCTCTTCTCGACGTAGCGGAAGAACTGCTCGTCCTTCTGCTCCAGATACGCCATCACGAGCTCGTCCTTCGACGAAAACTGCCGGTACAGACTCATCTTGTTCACGCCCGCGCGCTCGACCACCGCATCGACGCCGACCGTGCGCACGCCCTCGCGATAGAACAACTCGCTGGCCGCGCGCAGCAGATGCAGCTGCGCCTGCGGCCCGGCGGTCTGCGCGCCGCGCGCGCGCCGCGCACGAGTACGAGCGGGCTTGGGGGTTTCGCTGTCGGACATGGCAAGTCACCCGAATGAGATTGACGCCTTGACATGTTACTGACCAGTAACTAAGATCGCAACACTATTGTGACCGATCTGTCACAAGTCATTCACCGGGGCCGTAATAATACGAACGGCGCGGCCACTGGGGCCGCGTCGATGGGAGAACCAATGAACTGGGCTGCGCGACTGATAGGCGGGCGTTTCCATTACGGCTGGTTGACCGTCGCCGTGGTGTTCCTGGTGTTGCTCGCGGCTGCGGGTACGCGAGCGACACCGAGCGTGATGATGGTGCCGCTCGAGCACCAATTCGGCTGGAGCCGCGCGACGATTTCGCTCGCGATCTCGGTGAACATCGCGCTGTACGGGTTGATGGGGCCGTTCGCGGCCGCCGCGATGCAGCGCTTCGGTGTGCGCCCCACGCTGCTGAGCGCGCTGGGCACCATGGCTGCGGGTGTCGCCCTGTCGTCGCTGATGACGCATCCGTGGCAAATGGTGCTGATCTGGGGCGTGATGGTCGGCGGCTCGACCGGAGTAGCGGCGCTGTCGCTGTCGGCGACGGTCGTGACGCGCTGGTTCACGACGCGCCGCGGTCTCGTGATGGGTATCCTGACCGCCAGCTCGGCGACCGGCCAGTTGGTGTTTCTGCCGCTGCTCGCGGCCATTGCCGAGCATTACGGCTGGCGTCAGGTCGTGTGGGTCGTCGCGCTCGCGGCGGGCGTCGTGATTCCGCTCGTCGCCTTCCTGCTGCCCGAGCATCCGGCCAGCATGCAGCTGCGCCCGTACGGCGAACCGCACGACGCGCCCATCACGACGACCGTCACCAGGCAGAATCCGCTCGCGATCGCATTCGGCACGCTCGCGTCGGCGAGCAAAACGCGCGACTTCTGGCTGCTGTTCTTCAGCTTCTTCATTTGCGGCGCGAGCACCAATGGCTATGTCGGCACCCATCTGATCGCGATGTGCGGCGACTACGGGATGACCGAAGTGCAGGGCGCGTCGTTGCTCGCGGCGATGGGCGTGTTCGACCTCTTCGGCACGACGATGTCGGGCTGGCTGTCGGACCGCTTCAATAGCCGCGTGCTGCTGTTCTGGTATTACGGGCTGCGGGGGCTGTCGCTGATGTATCTGCCGCACGCGTTCGGCATCGACTTTTTCGGACTGCCGCTGTTCGCGGTGTTCTACGGTCTCGACTGGATCGCCACCGTGCCGCCGACCGTGCGTCTTGCGACCGACGTCTACGGCAAGGAATCGGCGCCGATCGTGTTCGGCTGGGTGGTCGCGGGCCACCAGCTCGGCGCGGCGTTCGCGGCGCTCGGTGCGGGCATGCTGCGCGCGAGTCTTGGCACCTACACGGTCGCATCGATGATTTCCGGCGGCTTGTGTCTGATCGCCGCGGTGATCGTGCTGCGCATCAACCGCCCTGCCAAGGTACCGACGCCGCAGGCAATCTGAGGCGCCTCGCGCGCCGCGCGGATTCACCGTCAGCGAAGCATCGGCACACGGCCCCATAACGGGGCCGTGCGCATTTTCTCAGCCAGCACGCATAGCGCCGCGCCGCAACTTGGAGCGCGCACCGAAAGCCCGTTATGCTATGTGGCCTCGGGCAGCCGCCCGACGATCATGAATTTCTACCGAGAGAAGCGCATGGCCACCAAACCCGCCTCAACCGAAGTTGCCATTCACGAGCTGATTGCAGGCCGCTGGAGCCCTCGCGCGTATTCGAGCGAGCCGGTGAGCCGCGATCAGTTGCGAGCCGTGCTAGAAGCGGCGCGCTGGGCGCCGTCTTCATATAACGCGCAGCCCTGGCGTTTTGTCGTATTCGATCGCAGCGTCGACGAAGTCGCATTCAAGAAGGCTTTCGCCACGCTAGTGCCGTTCAACCAGGGCTGGAATGCGCCCGCGCCAGTGCTGATCGCGGTGACCGCGCACACACTGACCAACAAGGGCGACGTAAACCGCTGCGCGTTCTACGACGCCGGCGCGGCGGCGATGGCGCTGGTGCTGCAGGCGCACGCGCTCGGCCTCGCCGCGCACCAGATGAGCGGCTTCGACGTGAACGCGTTCCGTACCACCTTCGAATTACCAAAGGACGTCGAGCCGATCGCGATGATTTCGCTCGGCCATTACGGCGACGTCGACAAACTGGACCCGGTCCTGCGCGAACGCGAGAAGGCGCCGCGTCAACGCGCGGCGCTCGCGGAGATCGCGTACGCCGGCGCCTGGAAGAAGGCGTTCTGAGTGATGGATTTGCTGCGCTTGCCGCGCGATTTCGCGTAAAGCGAGGAAAGCAGGCGATGAGCAACGAAGCAGTCAGGCACGCGCGGCACGGTCCGCGCGTTTTTCATGCAGCGCCGTCCATGCCGTTCTCACCATCCGTCACGCTCGACAGCGGCGCGGCCACATGTTCGAGCGACTTGCGCTCCGCGTCGACACCCCAGATCGCCGCGACGAGCGCCGCCGCGAGCATCAACGCCGAGCCGACCAGATAGCCCGAAAACACCTCGCTGCGCTGATGCGTATCGATCAGCCGACCGAAAAACGCCGGCCCGATGATGCCGCCGAGCGCGGTGCCGAACGCATAGAAAACCGCGATCGCGAGCGCGCGGATTTCGAGTGGAAACGATTCGCTCACGGTCAGATACGCGGAACTCGCGGCCGCCGACGCAAAGAAGAAAATGACCATCCAGGCGACCGTCTGCGTGACGACGCTCAGCAGTTGCTGCTCGAACAGATAGCCTGACAGCGTCAGCAGGATCGCCGACATCGCGTAGGTCGCGGCGATCATCTTGCGTCGGCCGATCACGTCGAACAGCCGCCCGAGCACGAGTGGCCCCAGGAAATTGCCGAGCGCGAAAGGCAGCAGATACCAGCCGATGTCGTCGCCCGGCACGTGATAGAAGTCGGTGAGGACGAGCGCGTAGGTGAAAAAGATCGCGTTGTAGAAGAATGCCTGCGCGGTCATCAACGTGAGACCGACCAGCGCGCGGCGCCGGTGCACGTTGAACAGCGTGTGGAACACCTCGCGCAACGGCGTATGGTCGCGCGCGCGCAGTCGCAGCCGCGTGAGGGCGTCGTCGGCGAGCGTGTGGCCGGCGTCGCGAAAACGCGTCTCGATGCCTTCGACGATCGTGCGGGCGTCGCGCTCGTCGCCGTGCGTGAGTAGCCAGCGCGGGCTTTCGGGTATCCAGATGCGCATCGGCAGGATCGCCAGCGCGAGCACCGCGCCGATGAAAAAACACGCGCGCCAGCCCCAGTCGGAAGGCAGCAGGTGCGGATCGAGCAGCACCAGCGAGCCCGCGGCGCCGAGCCCCGCGCCCACCCAGAACGTGCCGTTGATGCCGAGGTCGGTCCAGCCGCGCACGCGTGCCGGCGTGAATTCCTGGATCGTCGAGTTGATCGCCGTGTATTCGCCGCCGATACCCGCGCCGGTCAGGAAGCGGAACAGCATGAAGCTCGTCAGATTCCACGACAGCGCGGTCGCCGCGGTCGCGGCCAGATAGAGCGTCAGCGTGATGAAAAACAGCTTGCGGCGGCCGAGCCGGTCGGTCAGCCAACCGAAACCGAGCGCACCGAGCACCGCGCCGGCAATGTATGCGCTGCCCGCGAGGCCGACCTCGGCATTCGAAAAGCGCAGCGCCGGGCTGGTTTTCAGCGCGCTCGCGACCGCGCCGGCGAGCGTCACCTCAAGGCCGTCGAGCAGCCACGTCACGCCGAGCGCGACCACGATCAGCGTATGAAAGCGGCCCCACGGCAGACGGTCCAGCCGCGACGGCAGATCGGTTTCGATCAGCGTGGCATGCTGGTCATCGACGGCGGCGGTGGGCGGCACGCTCATGACGCGAAGTCTCCTCGATGGCGAAATGGGACGGCATATCCGGTCGGACGCCGCAAGATCCATTCCGCGCCATGATTTCTAACGATCTTGCGGACGTCCCGTCAGCTTCAGTTGATGCTGACGGAGTTTTCGTGATACAAAGCCGCTCCCCTTTCTGTGCGCGCCAGCCGTGAGCGGCCATTCCTGCCATGAACTATTGCGCGATTGACTTCGGTACTTCCAATTCGGCCGTCGCGGTTCCGGCCGGCCCGCAGCTGAAGCTGGCGCCGGTCGAAGGCGCGTACACGACGCTGCCCACCGCGGTCTTCTTCAATACCGACGAACACACCAGCGAGTTCGGGCGCGCGGCGCTCGCTGCTTACATCGACGGTTTCGACGGCCGGCTGATGCGCTCGATGAAAAGCATTCTCGGCTCGCCGCTCGCCGAGAATACAACCGATCTCGGCGACGGCAGTGCGATCAAGTACACCGAGGTGATCGCGACGTTCCTGACTCACCTGAAACGCGCGGCCGAGGCGAGCGCCGGCGGGGCGATCGACCGCGCGGTGCTGGGCCGCCCAGTGTTCTTCGTCGACGACGACCCGCGCGCCGACCAGATGGCGCAGCAACAGCTCGAAGCCGCCGCGCGCACGGCCGGCTTGCGCGACATCCACTTTCAGTATGAACCGATCGCGGCTGCGTTCGACTACGAATCGCACCTGAGCGCCGAGGGGCTCGTGCTTGTGGCGGACATCGGCGGCGGTACCTCGGACTTTTCGCTCGTGCGAGTGGGGCCGGAACGGATGAAGCGCGTCGAGCGCAAGGACGACGTGCTCGCGCACCACGGCGTGCACGTCGCGGGTACGGACTTCGACCGCCGCGTCGAACTCGCTACGATACTGCGTGAACTGGGCTACCAGTCGCTCGATCCGCAAGGGCGCGAAATCCCGAACCGGATTTATTTCGATCTCGCGACCTGGCACCTGATCAACACCGTCTACACGCCGAAGCGCGTCAGCGAACTCGCGCTGATGCGGCACCTTTTCACGGAGACGAAGCACCACGACCGGCTGATGCGCGTGGTCGAGCAGCGTTTCGGGCACGCGCTCGCCGCCCACGCGGAAGAGGCCAAGATCGGCGTGGCGGCGGGCGGCGAGACCGTAATCGATCTCGAGCAAGTGGAAGAGGATCTGCGTCTCGCGTTCGACGAAGCGCAGCTCGTCAAGGCAGGCGAGGAAGAAACGCGACGCATCGTGCAGGCCGCGCGCGATACGGTGCAGGCGGCGGGCGTCGCGCCGCGCGATGTCGACGCGATCTATTTCACCGGCGGGTCGACCGGCCTCGCGTTTCTGTCGGGCGCGCTGGCCGCGGCGTTTCCAGACGCGCAAGCGGTGTTCGGCGATCGTCTCGCGAGCGTGGCGACCGGCCTCGGTATTCATGCGCGGCGTGTATTCGGATAATCCCGGATAATCAACAAATAATCCGCCGCGAATTGCGAAGTCACGCGAAGTTAATCGGTGCATTCAGATTGGCCGCCGTAATAAAAAACCCCGCCGAGGCGGGGTTTTTTTGCGTCCAGAAGGAAGCGCGGAGCTTACACCGGCTTGATGTTAGCCGCTTGCTTGCCCTTCGGGCCCGTCTTCACTTCAAACGTGACCTTCTGGTTTTCTTGCAGCGTCTTGAAGCCTTCCGTGCGAATTTCCGAGAAATGCGCAAACAGATCTTCACCGCCGCCGTCCGGAGTGATGAAGCCGAAGCCCTTAGCGTCGTTGAACCACTTGACGGTACCGGTTTCCATATTACTTTTTCCTAAAAAATGGTGAATAAGGCCGAAGCCCGGGTGCATGAAAATCAAGGAAGGGGGTAATGGGACCAACCGGAGTACCGTTGATGGGCGAACTACGAAAGAACCACTTCACTCGCCACTTGAAATCCTGCCCGAACGTTATACGGCGAATTCGGACGAAGGTCAACAGTCTAGACGAAACTTTGCCGGACTTATCCGAAATTTTCTTACAAAGCTTGCGCAGGGGGCCAACTTTTTGTTAGGGGAACCCTTAGTTCGGCTGCGGTTTCGCTGCAGCAACACGGTGCAACCGTTAAACTACGCGCCGCGCGTCGGTTGCACCTGTTCCGCATATGGACGCGCTTACATGCGCGTCACCCCGTTTCCCCCGCCACAAGCGATGTCACGCGGTGCCGACATGGTTCTGATTTAGGAGAAGAAGTGAAAAGTTCTATACAACGGAACATCGGGCCATTCGCGCTGATGCTGACCGGTCTGGGCTCGATCATCGGATCGGGCTGGCTGTTCGGCGCGTGGAAGGCTGCAAAAATCGCCGGTCCGGCTGCGATTTGCGCATGGATCATCGGTGCGGTCGTGATTCTCGCGATTGCGCTGACCTACGCGGAACTCGGTGCGATGTTTCCGGAATCTGGCGGGATGGTGCGCTATGCGCGCTACTCGCACGGCGCGCTGGTCGGTTTCATCAGCGCGTGGGCTAACTGGATCGCGATCGTGTCGGTGATCCCGATCGAGGCCGAAGCATCGATCCAATATATGAGTACGTGGCCCTATCCCTGGGCGCGTGCGCTGTTCGTCGACGGGTCATTGACGACCAACGGCCTACTGCTGTCCGCCGGGCTCGTCATCATCTATTTCCTGCTCAACTACTGGGGCGTTAAGCTATTCGCGCGCGCCAACTCGGCGATCACGATCTTCAAGTTCCTGATCCCGGGCGCAACGATCCTCGGCCTGATGATGACAGGCGTTCACACTGAGAACTTTGGTCAGACGACCACGTTCGCGCCGTACGGCTGGTCGGCGGTGCTGACCGCGGTCGCGACGAGCGGCATCGTGTTCGCGTTCAACGGTTTCCAGAGCCCGATCAACCTGGCCGGTGAAGCGCGAAATCCGGCCAAGAGCGTGCCGTTCGCGGTGATCGGCTCGATTCTGCTCGCGCTCGTGATCTACGTGTTGCTGCAGATCGCATACATCGGCGCCGTGAATCCGGCCGACGTGATGAAGGGCTGGAGCCACTTCAGCTTTGCTTCGCCGTTCGCGGAACTGGCGATTGCGCTGAACCTGAACTGGCTGGCGATCCTGCTGTACGTCGACGCGTTCGTGAGCCCGAGCGGCACCGGTACGACCTACATGGCGACCACCTCGCGCATGATCTACGCGATGGAGCGCAACAACACGATGCCGAAGATGTTCGGTAACGTGCACCCGTTCTATGGCGTTCCGCGCAACGCGATGTGGTTCAACCTGCTCGTCTCGTTCATCTTCCTGTTTTTCTTCCGCGGCTGGAGTTCGCTCGCGGCGGTGATTTCGGTCGCGACCGTGATCTCGTACCTGACCGGCCCGATCAGCCTGATGGCACTGCGCCGCGCGGCAACCGATCTCGAGCGCCCGCTGCACATCGCCGGCATGAAGGTGATCGCGCCGTTCGCGTTCGTCTGCGCGTCGCTGATCCTGTACTGGGCGAAGTGGCCGCTGACCGGCGAAATCATTCTGCTGATGGTCGTCGCGTTGCCGGTGTATTTCTACTTCCAGGCGAAGTCGGGCTTCGAGGGCTGGGGCCGTGACTTGAAGGCTGCCTGGTGGCTGGTCGCGTATCTGCCGATCATGGCGATCCTGTCGCTGATCGGCAGCAAGGAGTTTGGCGGCTTCGGCATTCTGCCGTATGGCTGGGACATGCTCGCCGTGATCGCCTTCTCGTTGGTGTTCTACTTCTGGGGCGTGAACAGCGGCTATCGTTCGGAGTATCTGGACGAGCGGCTCGTGCACGACGAAGTGCTCGAAGGTGTCGGCGCGCATTGAGCGCCGGTCGAAACCGAAGATCCGCTCGACGCGGATCTTTCGGGGCCGATAAAAAGCCCGCCTGATCACTGATCAGGCGGGCTTTTTGTTGACTTTTGTGCGCGACCCCCGCGCCGGATCAGGCGGTCCCGAACACGTAGTTCGTCATCGCGAGCGAGCGTTGGTAGGTGCCGAGCGACTGGATCGCGAGCGAATAGTCGTCGTCGGCGGCGCCGAGCGCAGCGAATACCGGCAACAGATGCTCGTCGGTCGGATGCATCAACACCGCGTGCGGCGCCTGGCGGCGATAGTCGAGCAGCGCGTCGATATCGCGCGCGACAAGCTTGTCCTCGAACCAGTCGGTGAATTCGGCCACACGCGGATCGGCGTCTTCCGGGCGCGCGGAGAAATCGGCGGCGCGCAGGTTATGGGTGATCTGGCCGGAGCCGATCACCATCACGCCTTCGTCTTTCAGCGCGCGCAGCGCGCGGCCGACGCGGAAATGATGCGCGGCGTCCTTGCGCGGTTGGATCGACAGTTGCGCGATCGGCACGTCCGCTCGCGGAAACATCAGCAGCATCGGCACCCATGCGCCGTGGTCGAGTCCTCGCGGCTGCACGTCCGCGACGATGCCGTTCGCGCCGAGCAGCGCGGCGGCGCTACGTGCGACGTCGGGCGCGCCCGGCGCCGGGTATTGGATTTCATAGAGCTGGCGCGGAAAACCATAAAAATCGTGAATGGTTTCAGGCGCCGTCGCGATGCTCGCGAGTGGCTGCGCGGTGCCCCAGTGCGCCGACAGCATCAGAATTGCCGCAGGACGCGGCAATTGCGTGCCGAGCGCGCCGAACTCGGCGGACGGCATCGACGGATCGATCGGCAACGTGGGTGCGCCGTGAGACAGGAAAAGCGAAGGTAAGCGGTTCATGAGAGCAACGCGGCCGAGTAAGCACGGCACGGAGAAATTGGGTTGCTACCAATATAGGTCCGCACGCCAGCTTGATAAACGGGTTCGGCGGGAATTGATTGCGTCGCGGCTGTTGTTAATCCGCGTTGTCGCGGTTAATCCTGCGCGCCCCGCAATCCTTCCCACGCCGGCGACAATGCTGGCCCTAGCGCAAACAGATCGAGCACGCGTGCGACAGTGTGGTCGACCATCTCGTCGATCGAAGCAGGCCGGTTATAGAACGCGGGCAGCGGCGGGAAGATCACTCCGCCCATTTCGGTGACGGCCGTCATATTGCGCAGATGCGCGAGATTGAACGGCGTTTCGCGCACCAGCAGCACGAGACGGCGACGCTCCTTCAGTGTGACGTCGGCGGCGCGGGTGATGAGGTTGTCGGCGAAACCGTGCGCGATGCTCGCGAGAGTTTTCATCGAGCAGGGCGCGACGATCATGCCGTCGGTCGCGAACGAGCCGGATGCGATGCTCGCGCCAACATCGCGCACCGAATGGACGACATCCGCGAGCGGATGCACGTCTTCCTTGCCCAACTGGAGTTCATGCTGGATGTTGAGCAAACCCGCGCTCGAAATCAGCAGGTGACTCTCGACGCCGCCGAGCCGCCGCAGCGTCTCGAGCAGCCGGATGCCGTAGATGGCGCCGGTGGCGCCGGTGATCGCGACGATCAGCCGGCGAGGCACCGCGGTGCGTGCTTGCTGCATGGCTTGCGGCGCCTGATGAAGCCAACGAAGCGTAGAACGCTCAGGCCGCGGCGAACAGCTGCTGCAGTTCGCCCGATTCGTACATCTCCATCATGATGTCCGAGCCGCCGATGAATTCGCCCTTCACGTACAGCTGCGGAATGGTCGGCCAGTTCGAGAACACCTTGATGCCCTGACGGATTTCGTCGTCTTCGAGCACGTTGACGGTCTTGATTTCACCGGCACCGCACGCCTTCAGGATCTGGATGGCGCGGCCGGAAAAACCGCACATCGGGAACTGGGCCGTGCCCTTCATGAAGAGAACGACGTTGTTGCCGTCGACGATTTGCTTGATGCGTTGTTGCGTATCCATGACTGACCTTGCGGTTCCGATAAAGGATGAGATTAGGCTGAAATGATAGCGGATTTCGCTACGGGCGGCCGCAGCCACGTCGCGCCTGGGGGTTTTAGCCTCGGCGACCGCGCTCAGGCCGCAGCGGCGCGCAGCACGCCGCCGCTGATCCGCTCGATGCCGGCGAGATCGCGCGCCGAGCGGACCTCGGCAAAACCGCGTTCGCTCAGCAACCCGCGCACGGCTTCGGCCTGGTCGTAGCCATGTTCGATCCAAAGCGTGCCGTCGGCGGCGAGACGCTCGGGGGCGCCGGCGACGATCGCGCGGATCGCGCTGAGGCCGTCGGCCTCGTCGGTGAGCGCGCCGCGCGGCTCGAAGCGCAGATCGCCTTCACGCAGATGCGGGTCGCCGCTCGCGATATACGGTGGATTGCTGACGATCGCATCGAAGCGCAACGCGGCGTCGAGCGAGTCGTACCAGTCGCTGGGCAGGAATACGACGGCGCCCCCCGGGCGTTTCACGTCGAGCAGGCGCGCGCTGTTGCGCGCGGCGACGGCGAGCGCGTCGGCCGAGCGGTCGAGCGCCCAGACCTGCGCGTCGGGCCGCATCGACGCGATCGCCACCGCGATTGCGCCGGTCCCGGTGCCGAGATCGAGCACACGTGGGCGCGGCCGAGGTTCGATCGCCGCGAGCGCGGTCTCCACCAGCAGCTCGGTCTCAGGACGCGGAATCAGCACGTGCGGCGTCACTTCGAATTCGAGCCCGAAGAATTCGCGCGCACCGACGAGCTGCGCGACCGGTTCGCCGGCCATGCGCCGCGCCTCGAGCGTGCGATAACGCTCGACGCTTGCGCGTTCGAGCGGCTCCTCGCCGCGCGTGATCAGCTGCGTGCGCCGCCAACCGAGCACATGCGTGAGCAGAATCCGCGCTTCGAGCGGCGGCAGCGGCGATGCGCGCAATAGCGCCTCGGCCGTGGCGGGCAGAGCGGTGGAGTCGAGCGGAGCCGGGGAGGCGTCGGTCATTGGCGGGGCGTTAGTCGGCGTCGCCGAGCGAGGCCAGCAGTTCGGCCTGATGCTCGCTGACAAGCGCCGCGATCAGTTCTTCGAGATCGCCATCCATGATCGCGTCGAGGCGATACAGCGTCAGATTGATGCGGTGATCGGTGAGGCGCCCCTGCGGGAAGTTGTACGTGCGGATGCGCTCCGAACGGTCGCCCGAGCCGATCAGGTTCTTGCGCGTCGCCGCTTCCTTCGCCTGCTGCTCGTGCGCCTGCTTGTCCTTGATGCGCGCGGCGAGCACCTTCAGCGCGCGATCCTTGTTCTTGTGCTGCGAGCGGTCGTCCTGACATTCGACGACGATGCCCGTCGGCAAGTGCGTGACGCGCACCGCCGAGTCGGTCTTGTTGATGTGCTGGCCGCCCGCGCCCGACGCGCGGAACGTGTCGATACGCAGATCGGCCGGATTGATCTCGACTTCGCCGATCTCGTCCGCCTCCGGCATCACCGCGACCGTGCACGCCGAGGTATGGATGCGGCCCTGCGTTTCGGTGGCGGGCACGCGCTGCACGCGATGCCCGCCCGACTCGAACTTCAGCTTCGAATACGCGGCATCGCCGGCAATTCGCACGATCACTTCGCGATAGCCGCCGAGGTCCGATTCGCTCGCCGACATCATCTCGGCCTGCCAGCGGTTGCGCTCGGCATAGCGCAGATACATGCGCAGCAGATCGCCCGCGAACAGCGCGGATTCGTCGCCGCCGGTGCCCGCGCGGATTTCGAGGAAAATGTTGCGCTCGTCGTTCGGATCTTTCGGCAGAAGCATTTTCTGCAGTTCGACGCCGAGCGTCTCCATACGATCGCGTGCTGCGCGGATTTCATCTTCGGCGAAATCGCGCATCGACGCGTCGGCGAGCAGTTCCTGCGCCGTGGCGGCGTCGTTTTGCGCCTGGCGCCACAGCCCGTAATGCTCGACGAGCGGGCCGAGCTCCGCGTGTTCGCGCGTCAGCTTGCGGTATTGGTCGAGGTTGGAGGTGACGTCCTCGCGGCTCAACAGGTCGTTCAGTTCGGCCAGCCGGGTGGTCAGCTGGTCGAGCTTGCGTTGCATGCTCGTTTTCATCGGGCGGGTAGCGGAGCGGACTCCGGAATGGATGCGGCCAGGAGAACGGGCGAATGCCCGGGGCGGAGCACTTTGCGAGCCACGGCGGTGGCGCGCGGGGTGCGGCGAGCACTGCGCCGCTAACGTTCGGTAGAGCCGGAGTGTTTGTAGAAGCCGCTCATCAGTTCGATCAGCTTGTCGCGGTTGTCGGTGCTCGCGCGATTCAGCGCGTGCGTAGGACCATGGATCAGCTTATTGGTGAGCGATTGCGACAGTGCCTCGAGGACTGCGGCCGGATCGTCGCCGCGCGCGAGCATTTTCTGCGCGCGTTCGACCTCTGCGCGGCGCAGCGTGTCGGCCTGCGTGTGCATGTGGCGGATCACCGGCACGATGCTGCGCGCATCAAGCCACTGCATGAAGTTCTGCACGCGCGTTTCGATGATCGCTTCGGCCTGCGCGACCGCGGCCTGGCGCGACGCATTGCCTTCGCGGACGATCGCGCCGAGGTCGTCGACGGTGTACAGGAACACGTCTTCGAGCTGGCCGGCTTCGGGTTCGATGTCGCGCGGCACCGCGAGGTCGACCATGAAAATCGGCCGGTGACGGCGCGCCTTGACCGCGCGCTCGACCGCTCCAAGACCGATGATCGGCAACGTGGACGCTGTGCACGACACGATGATGTCGAATTCGTGCATCCGCGCGGGTAACTCGGAGAGCGGAATGGCGCGGCCGTTGAAGCGCTCGGCGAGCCGCATGCCGCGCTCGGCGGTTCGGTTCGCGACGACGAGTTCCCGCGGATGCTGCGCCGCGAAGTGCGTCGCGCAAAGTTCGATCATTTCGCCAGCACCGATGAACAGCACGCGCTGGTTCGCGATCTTGTCAAAAATGCGTTGGGCGAGGCGTACCGCGGCCGCGGCCATCGACACCGACTGCGCGCCGATTTCGGTCGTGCTGCGCACTTCCTTCGCGACGGCGAAGGTGCGCTGGAATAGCTGATTCAGATAGGTGCCGAGCGCGCCGGCTTCGGAGGCGGTGCGCACCGCGTCCTTCATTTGTCCGACGATCTGCGTTTCGCCGAGCACCATCGAATCGAGCCCCGACGCGACGCGGAACGCATGGCGCACGGCTTCGGACTGCGGCAACGCATAGACGTGCGGCGCGAGTTCATCGATGGGGAGGTTGTGGTACTTCGACAGCCACTGCACTGAGGCTTCGCGCGCGGTGAGGTCGTCGGTCGCGCAGTAGAGTTCGGTGCGGTTGCAGGTGGACAGAATTGCGGCCTCGGGCGCGTTGGGGGCCATGTGGCCCAGCCAGATGCCTTTGAACGTATCCAGAGCGGGCTTTATCTGTTCGAGCGGAAACGCCACGCGTTCGCGCAAGGCGACAGGCGCAGTGTGATGGTTGATTCCGATCGTTAGAAGCTGCATTTGGGGGAGCTATCGTTCAGCCTCATATTATAGCGTTTCCACGATACTCACATCCTGCCCGCCATATATCCCCCATGCGTCAGTTCGCGCCTGTCAGGCTCTCCGGCGGGATCGCGTCGAGCTGGTAACCGTAACCATAGACCGGCGTCAGCGTGTAGCCAAGCTGCGGGCGCAGTTGCAACTTGCTGCGCACGCGCGACGCGTGGGTGTCGATGGTGCGCGACTTTACGTCGCGGCGGCGGGCCCACACGGTTTCGAGAATATGCGCGCGCGACACCGGCCGCGCGAGATTGTTGAACAACAACAGCGCGAGGCGGAATTCCTTCGGCGTCAGGATCACGGTCAGGTCGCGGAATGTCACGGCCAAATTCGCCGCGTCGAACGTATAGCCGCCGATCACGTCGCGTCGACGGTTGGGCGGCCGCCGTAGGCCCGCACGGCGCTGCAGCGCCTCGATACGCGCGAGCATTTCGGGGCCGCGCACTGGCTTGCTGAGACAGTCGTCGGCGCCGGCATGCAACGCGGCGACGATCTGGCATTCGCGCGGTGCGGTCAGCAGCATCATGACGGGCAGGCCCGGCAGAATGGAGCGCGCGCGCGGGATCACGTCTTCGGCGCAATGGTCGCCGGCCCAACTTTCGGTGATCAACAGGTCGAAAAATTCGTCGGTAGCGCGCTGCAGGAACGTGGCGCTAGTGGTGAAGTGCTGGCACGCGTGGCCGCCGGCGAAAATGAGCCGGTCAACCAGTTTGGCGTGTTGGACGTCGGGTTCGATAAGGGCGATGCGCATGGCGCTGCGTCAGCCTGGCAACGGGCGAAGCATGAGGCGTTTTCGTCAGACTTACAACTTGCCTAAGCACACCCCGATCCCTAAACTCAACCGCTATGCGGAAAGCGCCGTGCTGAACTTGTATAGTTGAGGAGGCAAAAATGCTAGCGTTGGCGGCTCCTTTCGCCTATGAGACGAATCCGAAATTGATCTTGCCGTGTTTGAGCGCCCAGTCTGGAGTCGACGCCTGATGGGTTGGCCGGGCATTCTCCTACTCGGCGCGGTGATCGGCCTCGCGGGCTGGTGGTTGCATCCGCAGCGCCGCGCGAGCCGCGCCCGCTGGTGGGCCGCGCTGTTGGCCGGTGTGCTCGGCACGAGCGTCGCGCGGATGGCCGGCAATGTGACAAGTCTCTTCCATGACGGCGACATGCTCGAATGGCCGGTATGCACCGCCGTCGCGCTCATCGCCGTCGCCGTGACGGTCGGCCTCTTGTCGCGTCAATCAACGCGCCGGTCAATCCGTCGATGAATCCTTGCAGGTAACTCCATGAACGCCCGACTTCCCGAAACCTCCTCCATTCCCGAGCGCCTCGCGAGCCTGCGCGCCGCGATGGCGCGCGAAGGCATTGCCGCTTACCTCGTGCCGTCGGCGGATCCGCATCTGTCCGAGTATCTGCCAGGGCGCTGGCAAGGCCGCCAGTGGCTGTCGGGCTTCACCGGCTCGGCCGGCACGCTGATCGTCACCGCCGATTTCGCCGGCGTCTGGACCGACAGCCGCTACTGGGAGCAGGCGAGTGCGCAGCTCGCCGGCAGCGGTGTCGAGCTGATGAAGATGACCGGCGGCCAGCTCACGACGCCGCATTTCGAATGGCTCGCGCAGAACGTCGCGAGCGGCGGCACGGTCGGTGTGGACGGCGCGGTGCTGGGCGTCGCGGCCGCGCGCGCGTTGAGCGCCGCACTGATCGCGCGCGGCGTGCGATTGCGCACCGACCTCGATCTGTTCGACGCGATCTGGGCGCAGCGCCCGGCGCTGCCCGCCGACGCCGTCTTCGAGCACGCCGCGCCGCAAGCGGGCGTCACACGCGCGGACAAGCTTGCGCAGGTGCGTCGCGCGATGGTCGAGAAAGGCGCGCAGTGGCACTTCATCTCGACGCTCGACGACCTCGCCTGGCTGCTGAATCTGCGCGGCGCCGATGTCAGCTACAACCCGGTGTTCGTCGCGCACGCGCTGATCGGCGTGGATCGGGCGTCGCTGTTTATCGCCGACGGCAAGGTGTCGCCAGCGCTCGCCGAAGTGCTCGCGCGCGACGGCATCAGCGTCGAGCCGTACGCGAAAACCGCCGACGCGCTTGCCGCCCTGCCAGCCGGCAGCACGCTGCTGATCGATCCGCGCCGCATCACGTACGGCTCGCTGCAGGCGGTGCCGTCGTCGGTCAAGGTGGTCGAGGCGGTCAATCCGTCCACTTTCCTGAAGTCGTGCAAGACCGCCGCCGATGCCACGCACGTGCGCGAGACGATGGAGCAGGACGGCGCCGCGCTCGCCGAATTCTTCGCGTGGTTCGAAAGCGCGCTCGGCCGCGAGCGCGTCACCGAGCTGACGATCGACGAGCGTCTGACGGCAGCTCGCGCGCGCCGTCCCGGCTTCGTGTCGCTGAGCTTCGCGACGATCGCGGGCTTCAATGCGAACGGCGCGATGCCGCACTATCGCGCGACCGAGGAGTCGCATGCGGTGATCGAAGGCAATGGCCTGCTGCTGATCGATTCGGGCGGCCAGTATCTGAGCGGCACGACCGACATCACGCGCGTCGTCCCGGTCGGCACGCCGAGCAACGAACAGCGCCGCGATTTCACGGTCGTGCTGAAGGGCATGATCGCGCTGTCACGCGCGCAATTCCCGCGCGGCATCCGCTCGCCGATGCTCGACGCGATCGCGCGCGCACCGATCTGGCAGGCCGGCGCCGACTATGGCCACGGCACCGGTCACGGGGTCGGCTACTTCCTGAACGTGCACGAAGGCCCGCAGGTGATCTCGCACTACGCGCCGGCCGAACCGTGGACCGCGATGGAGGAGGGCATGATCACGTCGAACGAGCCGGGTCTGTATCGGCCGGGCAAGTGGGGCGTGCGCATCGAAAACCTCGTGCTGAACGTGGCCGCCGAAAAAACCGAATTCGGCGATTTCCTGAAGTTCGAAACGCTGACACTGTGTCCGATCGACACGCGCTGCATCGAGCTGTCGCTGCTGCGCGACGACGAGCGCGCGTGGCTCAACGCGTATCACGAGACGGTGCGCACGCGCCTAGCGCCGCATGTGTCGGGCGACGCGAAAGCGTGGCTGGAACTGCGCACGCAACCCATCTGAGCCTAGCGACGACCTTCCCAAAGGAGCGTGGTGGATGGCGATCAAGGCAGTGGTGTTCGATTTCGGCGGTGTGCTCATCGACTGGAGTCCCGAGTACCTTTACCGCGAGCTGATTCCCGACGAAGCCGAGCGCCGCTGGTTCCTCACGCACGTCTGCTCGATGGACTGGGTGATCCGCCAGGATGGCGGTCAGCCGATCGTCGAAGCCACCGACGAGCTGATCGCGCGGTTTCCCGATCACGAACCGCTGATCCGCGCGTTCTATGAGCGCTGGCACCAGATGGTGGCGGGTGTGCTCGACGACGGCATCGCGCTGATGGAAAAGCTCGAAGCGGCCGAGGTGCCGCTCTTCGGGCTGACCAACTGGTCGGCCGAGACGTTTCCGTACGCGTGGGAGCACTATCCGGTTCTGCGGCGGTTTCGCGACATCGTCGTGTCGGGGCGCGTGAAGCTCGTGAAGCCCGACCCGGCGATCTTCGCGGAGATGCGCCGGCGCATCGCACTGCAAATGCCCGGTGTCGAGCCGGCCGAACTCGTCTTCATCGACGACAACGCGAAGAACGCCGAAGCCGCGACGGCGCTCGGCTGGCACGGCGTGCATCACGCGAGCGCCGCGCAAACGGAAGCCAAGCTGCGCGAATTGGGCTTGCCGGTTTGACCTGACCGCCGCCGCTACTGCCCCAGCAGATTCTTTAGCGCATTGCCGAGACCCTTGACGGTCTCGCCCGCACCCTTCGCGACGCCTTCGACGCTGACCCCGAGCGCCTTCGCAAACCCCGCGCCGATGCGCGTGAGGATTCCTTCGCGCACCGAGAACTTCGGATCGCGCAGATCGCCGTCGAGCACGAAATGCAGCGTGATGTCGCCGTTATGCGTCTTCAGCGCCGCGACGGCGGCGCGGGTCGGAATCGACATGAACGTCTCGAGCGGATTGTCGGATTCGGCGAGCTGCAGATTGTGGACTGTCACCGTGCCGGGCGCATGGAGATGATAGTTCCGCACCGTCGATTCAATCGTCAGGTCGACGGTGCCGCCCGTCACCTGTGCGCGCGTGCCGGCCTTCTTCAGCAGATACGGATCGAGCATCGCAATATCGACGCCGTGCAGCGTGCTCGTCGTCTGCGAATCGCGGCTGGCGATTTTGATCCAGCCGTCGAACGTCACGGTGCCCGTATGCGCCGGCCCCTTCATCGAGCCGCGAACGCTGACATTGGTCGGTTCGGTAAGCGCCGGCAGATGCAGATGGTCGACGCTCGCGTTGGCGTTGCTGACCGTGACCTTGAACGGCGGCGGCCCGACAGTCATGTCGTAGAAATGGAAGTTGCCGTGTTCGAAGCGGATATGGTCGACCAGCTTTTCGCGCGGGATCGGCGGCGCCGTGCCGGCGTTGCCCGGCTGATCGCCGCGGTTCAGCGATTCGCGCAGGTTCGGCAGCAGATTCAGCGAGCCGTCCTTCGTGCGTAACACGGCCATGTCGAAGCCGCGCACGACGACCTCGCGGATATGCATGCGCCGCGCGATCAGATCGCGCACGTCCGGGGTGATCGTGATTTCGTCGGCGCGTAGCGGTTCGCCCGCTGGCCAGCCAGGCGGCGCTTTTAGCACGACGTGGGTGAGGTGTACCGAGGTGAGGCCGACGTCGATACTGTCGGCGCTGCCAAGCGGCCCGAGCGCCGCGCTGACGCGATTCTTGACCTCCTGTTGCGCGAATTGCGTCGCGCCGATTGCGGTCAGAATCAACGCCAATAGCGTTGCCCCCAGGACGACGATCCAGCGCCTGACCTTCGACATCGCCATGCCTGTCTCCTCGTCACCGCATCGCGCGGCGTGGTGTTGACCGTCTGTCGCGTGCGCGAGACTTTCACGCGCGCCTCCATCTAGCGACGGTCAGCAACGCGCATGCCCCGCGGCCCGTCCGGCATTACGCCAGACGGGCCGTCGTCCGCCCGCTTCTTAACGCGAGATCGGCTTGTAGCGCAGGCGCTTCGGCCGCGCGCCTTCCTCGCCGAGACGCGCGCGCTTGTCCGCTTCGTATTCCTGGTAGTTGCCGTCGAAGAACGTGACTTGCGAGTCGCCTTCGAACGCGAGGATATGCGTCGCGATGCGATCGAGGAACCAGCGATCGTGCGAAATCACGAGCACCGAGCCCGCGAATTCGAGCAGCGCGTCTTCGAGCGCGCGCAGCGTTTCGACGTCGAGGTCGTTCGACGGTTCGTCGAGCAGCAGTACGTTGCCGCCCGCGATCAGCGTCTTCGCCAGATGCAGACGACCGCGCTCGCCGCCGGACAGATTGCCGACGATCTTCTGCTGGTCGCCGCCCTTGAAATTGAAGCGGCCGATATACGCGCGCGACGGCGTTTCGTACTTGCCGACCGTCAGCACGTCCGCGCCGCCCGAGATTTCCTCGAACACGGTCTTGGTGCCTGCGAGCGCTTCGCGGCTCTGGTCGACGTACGCGAGCTTGACGGTCGGACCCTGCACGATCTCGCCCGAATCCGGTTGCTCGCGGCCGGTCAGCATACGGAACAGCGTCGACTTGCCGGCGCCGTTCGGACCGATGATGCCGACGATCGCGCCGGCCGGGATCTTGAAGCTGACGTTATCGAGCAGCAGCCGGTCGCCGTACGACTTGCTGACATTCTTGAACTCGATCACTTCATTGCCGAGGCGGTCGCCGACCGGAATGAAGATTTCCTGCGTTTCGTTGCGCTTCTGGTAGTCCTGGCTGTTCAGTTCCTCGAAGCGCGCGATACGCGCCTTCGACTTCGCCTGGCGGCCCTTCGGGTTCTGGCGCACCCACTCGAGTTCCTTCTTGATCGCCTTCTGACGCGCGGACTCCGACGCTTCTTCCTGCTTCAGGCGCTCTTCCTTCTGATCGAGCCAGCTGCTGTAGTTGCCCTTCCACGGAATGCCGTGGCCGCGGTCGAGTTCGAGAATCCACTCGGCGGCGTTGTCGAGGAAGTAGCGATCGTGCGTGACGGCGACCACGGTGCCCGGGAAGCGCGTCAGGAACTGCTCGAGCCATTCGACCGATTCCGCGTCGAGGTGGTTGGTCGGCTCGTCGAGCAGCAGCATGTCGGGCTTTTGCAGCAGCAGCTTGCACAGCGCGACGCGGCGCTTTTCGCCGCCCGACAGATGCTCGATCTTCGCGTCCCATGCCGGCAGGCGCAGTGCGTCGGCGGCGATTTCGATCTGCTGCTCGGCGCTGCCGTCGGTCGTTGCGAGGATCGCTTCGTACTTCGCCTGCTCGGCGGCGAGCGCATCGAAGTCGGCGTCCGGCTCCGCGTAGGCCGCGTAGATCTCGTCGAGCTTTTTCTGCGCGTTGAACACGTCGCCGAGGCCTTCCTCGACCGCTTCACGCACTGTTTTCTGCGGATCGAGTTGCGGCTCCTGCGGCAGATAGCCGATGTTCAGGTTCGGCATCGGTGTCGCTTCGCCTTCGATCTCCGTGTCCACACCGGCCATGATGCGGATCAGGGTCGACTTGCCCGAGCCGTTCAGGCCGAGCAGGCCGATCTTCGCGCCGGGGAAGAACGATAGCGAAATGTCTTTGAGGATCTGGCGCTTGGGCGGCACGATTTTGCCGACCCGGTTCATGGTGAAAACGTATTGGGCCATTTGCTTGCAGTAGACGTTGACGACGCCGGCCGCGTGCGGGCGGGCAGTCGGGGGTGAATGGGTAATCGGTGTGAGGGCCGGGCGGAACACCCGGCGCCGGCCGGCGCGGCGTCGGATTCGACGGCGCTGCCGCGCGCGGCAAGTGGTTCAGGTGGCATTGTACTTCGCGGCGAGGGCCGGGCGGCAGGGGAGTTCCGGCGGCGGGCCGCCGTCGCGGCGCTCCGGGGACGTCTCAGTTCGCGCGTCGTCCAGTCGCCGGATCGAAGAAGTGCAGATGCTGCGCGGGCAGCACGACCTGCAGCGCTTCGCCGGCCGCGGGACGATGCGCGTGAGGCAGCCGCGCGGTCACATCGTGCTTGCCCCAGCGGCCGTGCGCGAGATTGTCCGCGCCGAGAATTTCGCAAGAATCGACGCTCAGTGTCGCGAACGGTGCGTTGGCCGTGCCCGGGCTCAGATGCTCGGGGCGAATGCCGAGCGTCCACTCGCGGCCTGTCGCGACTTCGCGGCCGATCGACGGCACGCCCGCGAGCGGCAGCTTCGGGCCGTTGCCGGCGACGTCGAAGGTCGAGCCGTCTTCCGAGACACGGCCTTCGAGCAGGTTCATCCCCGGCGAGCCGATGAAGCTCGCGACGAACACCGTGGCCGGCCGCTCGTAGACTTCGGTCGGCGCGCCGATCTGCTCGGCGTGGCCCTGGTTCATCACGATCACGCGCTGCGCCAGCGTCATCGCTTCGATCTGATCGTGCGTGACGTACAGACTCGTGGTCTTGAGGCGCGCATGCAGGCGCTGGATTTCGAGGCGCATCTGCACGCGCAGACGCGCGTCGAGATTCGACAGCGGCTCGTCGAACAGAAACACCGCCGGCTCGCGCACGATCGCGCGGCCCATCGCGACGCGCTGCCGCTGCCCGCCCGACAGCTCGCGCGGCTTGCGCTGCAGCAGCGCGCCGAGCTCGAGAATCTGCGCGGCGGCTTCGACGCGTTTCGCGATCTGCGCACGATCGACGCCCGCGATTTTCAGCGCGTAACCCATGTTCTCGGCCACGCTCATATGCGGATACAGCGCGTAGTTCTGGAACACCATCGCGATGTTGCGATCCTTCGGCTCCAGCTCGTTGACGACCTTGCCGGCGATCGAAATGCTGCCGTCGGAGATGCGCTCGAGCCCGGCGACCATTCGCAGCAAGGTCGATTTGCCGCAGCCGGACGGGCCGACCATGACGACGAATTCGCCGTCGGCGACGTCGACGTCGATGCCGTGCAACACGAACTGTTTGCCGTCGTAGGTTTTCTTAACGCTTTGCAGAGTCAGTGCAGCCATGCCGTTCTAGCCTTTGATTTTGAGTGCTTGGCGCAGTCCGCCATACCGGATCATTTTTCCGAATCCACGAGGCCGCGCACGAACCAGCGCTGCATCGTCAGCACGACGACGAGCGGCGGCAGCATCGCGAGCAGCGTGGCCGTCATCACCAGATGCCATTCGGTCGCGGTATCGCCCGAGGCGATCATCCCCTTGATGCCGATCACCGCGGTGATCAGCGACTGCTGGCTGGTGATCAGGATCGGCCACAGATACTGGTTCCAGCCGTAGATGAACGTGATCACGAAGAGCGCCGCCATCGTGGTCCGCGACAGCGGCAGCACGACGTCCCAGAAGAAGCGCAGCGCGCCCGCGCCGTCGATGCGCGCGGCTTCCATCAGCTCGTCCGGCAGCGTCTTGAAGAACTGGCGGAACAGGAACGTCGCGGTCGCCGACGCGATCAGCGGCAGCGTCAAACCGGTGTACGTATTGCTCAGATGCATCGACGACACCACCTGCACGGTCGGGAAAATCCGCACTTCGACCGGCAGCATCAGCGTGATGAAGATCAGCCAGAACGCGAGCGTGCGAAACGGAAAGCGGAAGTAGACGATCGCGTACGCGGAGATCATCGACACGGCGATCTTGCCGATCGCGATGACGAGCGCCATCACGAGGCTGTTGAACAGCATGCGATTGAACGGCGCCGCGGCGTTGCCGGTGCCCTGCGTCCAGATCGTGACGATGTTCTCGAACAGATGCGTGCTCGGCACGAGCGACAGCGGCACCGTGAACACCTCGTGCTCGCTCATCGTCGCCGCGCAGAACGCGACGTACACCGGAAACACCACCAGCGCGACGCCGATGATCAGCACCGCGTGACAGAACAGGTCGAAACCGCGTCGGTTCTCGATCATGAGTATTGAACCCTGCGTTCGATGAAGCGGAATTGCACGACGGTCAGCGCCACGACGATGATCATCAGCACGACCGACTGCGCGCCCGAACTGCCGATGTCGAGCCCCTGGAAGCCTTCGGCGAAAATCTTGTAGATCAGCGTGCGGGTGGCCTGGCCTGGGCCGCCGCCGGTCGCCGCGTCGATCACGGGAAAGGTGTCGAAGAACGCGTAG
Organism: Paraburkholderia lebeckiae; assembly: GCF_050436225.1. Classification (NCBI taxonomy): domain Bacteria; kingdom Pseudomonadati; phylum Pseudomonadota; class Betaproteobacteria; order Burkholderiales; family Burkholderiaceae; genus Paraburkholderia; species Paraburkholderia lebeckiae. The sequence goes on from NZ_JBNDLU010000002.1 coordinate 4,323,458, forward strand.
GTGATGTTGATCACCAGCAGAAAGAACGTGGTCGGCGACAGCAGCGGCAGGGCGATGCCGAAGAAGCGGCGCACCGGACCGGCGCCGTCGATCGCGGCCGCTTCGATCAGCGATCGCGGAATCGCCTGCAGGCCCGCATAGAAGAACAGGAAGTTATAGCTGATCTGCTGCCAGACCGACGCGAGCACGACGAGGAACATCGCCTGACCGGGGTTCAGCGCGTGATTCCATACGATGCCGTATTTCGCGAGCGCATACGTGACGAGGCCGATGCTCGGGTTGAACAGGAACGACCACAGCACTGCGGCGATCGCGGGCGCGACCGCGTACGGCCAGATCAGCAGCGTTTGATAGGCCTTCGCGCCGCGCGTCACGCGATCCGCGCAGACCGCGAGCAACAGCGATATCACGAGGCCCGACACGGTGACGAGCGTGCAGAATACGATCGTCGTGTTGAACGACGCCAGATACAGCGGGTCGGCGAACAGCTGTTTGAAGTTCGCGAGTCCGACGAACGCGCTCGACGTACCGAACGCGTCCTGGGTTTGCGACGATTGCCAGAGCGCGACGCCCGCCGGCCACAGGAAGAACACGAGCGTGATGAGCAGTTGCGGCGCGACGAGCAGGTAGGGCAGCGCGCTGGTGCCGAAGTAGGAGCGCTTTTCCATCGGGATGTCCAGAGTGTGCTGCAACGACGGGTTCCCGCGCGGGAGCGCCGGAACCCTGCCTGCAGGCGATGCTTAGTTACCGGCCTTTTCGAAGCGGCGCAGCAGGTCGTCGCCGCGCGCGACGGACGAGTCGAGCGCCTGTTGCGGCGTCTTCGTGTCCGCCCACACCTGCTCGAGTTCTTCGTCGATCACGGTGCGGATCTGCGGCATGTTGCCCAGACGCAGGCCCTTCGTGAACGGCAGCGGCGGCTTGTTCAGCATCTGGCGGATCGCGGTGTCGCTGCCGGGGTTCTTGTCGTAGAAGCCCTGCTGGCGCGTCAGGTCATACGCGGCGGTCGTGATCGGCAGATAGCCGGTGTCCTGATGCCACTTCGCGGCGACTGGCGCCGTGGCCAGATAGGCGAGGAACTTCGCGACGCCCTTGTAGACGGCCGGGTCCTTGCCCGACAGCACCCACAGGCTCGCCCCGCCGATGATCGCGTTCTGCGGCGCGCCCTTCACGCTGTCGTCGTACGGCATCATGCCGGTGCCGAAGTTGAACTTCGCGTATTTCTTGATCGTCGCGAGCGAGCCTGACGAGTTCGTGATGATGCCGCAGTCGCCGCTATAGAACTTCGACACCGGTTCGTCCTTGCGGCCGACATAGGTGAACGTGCCGTCCTTCGCCATGTTCTGCAGGAACTGGATGTGCGCGACCTGCAGCGGCTTGTTGAATTCGAGCTGCGCGTCCATGCCGTCGAAGCCGTTGTTACGCGACGCGAACGGCGCCGCATGCCACGCGCTGTAGTTCTCGAGCTGAATCCAGCTTTGCCAGCCCGACGAGTAGCCGCACGACATGCCCGAGGCCTTCAGCTTCTGCGCATCGGCGTGCAACTCGGCCCAGGTCTTCGGCGGCTGGTTCGGATCGAGGCCAGCCTTCTTGAACGCATCCTTGTTGTAGTACAGCACCGGCGTCGAGCTGTTGAACGGCATCGAGATCAGTTCGCCGGTTTTCGAGTCGCTGTAATAGCTCGCGATGGTCGGCACGAAGGCTTTCTGATCGAGGGGCAGGCCCGCGTCCTTGAATACCTGCGTGACCGGGACGATGGCTTTCTTCGCCTGCATCATCGTCGCGGTGCCGACTTCGTAGACCTGCAGGATGGCCGGCGCGTTGCCGCTGCGATAGGCAGCGATGCCGGCGGCGAGGGTCTGGTCGTAGGTGCCCTTGAACACGGGCACGATCTTGTAGTCGTTTTGCGATTTGTTGAAGTCGTTCGCGATGTCGTTCAGACGTTCGCCCAGTGCGGCTTCCATGGCGTGCCAGAACTGGATTTCGGTCGCGGCGTGAGCCGCCTGGCTGACGCCGATGCTCAATACAGCGGCGACGGAAAGTGAACGGAACAGCGGCTTGTAATTCATCGTTTTTGTCTCCGGTTCGGAAGGGGCGCGGACGCGAATCGCGCGATTCTATTTGTGTTCGATGACATTCCGGCGGCGGCGCGCCGGAAGCCGAAATTTAGCATTGGCTGTCAGGGAAAAGAAATAAACGGGAATCTATTCGGGAAGATCACGGGTGGTGCAACTCGGGCCACGGCGGGGGCAAAAACAATCGCCTCATGCAACACGTCCGATCGGTCGGGCCGATACCTGAAGGGTCGTACACGATTGGGTCGCCAAGGCAATCCCATCATGTCGGAGCTTTCGCCATGCCATTGACGCCTAATCCGGGAACGCACACTTTCGGCAGGGACGCCTACTTCATGCATGGCGACAGCAAGAGTCATCCGGGTAGCGCATCGAATGCGTTGCCGAGAAATACCGCAACTGCGCTGAAGGTCGTAGACCCTGTCGAAGGCGACAGTCACATTCTCGCGATATCGCGTGTGTGCGGCATTCCGTTTATTGACGATGCGCCGAAAAACTACAAGGCCAAAGCGTTGCACGCTGTTTCGGCGGTCACGACTGCAAATCCGCACATCAAGGCCCGTTGTCTCGACGCATTGCGGAAATCGTAGCGCGCAAACAAAAAAGCCCGCAACCCCTGAGGGTTCGCGGGCCTTAATCGCGCAGCGCAGTTTGCGCTGCTTCGCACTTACACGTTGAACAGAAAGTTCATCACGTCGCCATCATGTACGACGTATTCCTTGCCTTCCGCGCGCATCTTGCCGGCTTCCTTCGCGCCTTGTTCACCCTTGTAGGTGATGTAGTCGTCGAAGCTGATCGTCTGCGCGCGGATGAAGCCGCGCTCGAAGTCGGTGTGGATCGCGCCGGCTGCCTTCGGCGCCGTGTCGCCGACGTGGATCGTCCACGCGCGCACTTCCTTCACGCCGGCCGTGAAGTAGGTCTGCAGGCCGAGCAGCTTGAAGCCCGCGCGGATCACGCGGTTCAAGCCCGGCTCATGCATGCCCATGTCGGCGAGGAAGACTTCCATGTCGGCTTCGTCGAGGTCGGCGATTTCCGCTTCGACCGCCGCGCACACGGCCACGACCGGAGCGCCTTCCGCGGCCGCGAACTTCGTGATCGCGTCGAGGTGCGGGTTGTTCTCGAAGCCGTTTTCCTTCACGTTGGCGACGTACATCGTCGGCTTGGCGGTGATTAGACAGAACGGCTTGAGCGTGGCCTTTTCTTCATCGGTCAGATCGAGCGCGCGGACCGGCTTCGCCTGGTCGAGCTGCGCGCGGACCTTCTCCAGCACCGCCGCGTTCTTCGCGGCTTCCTTGTCGTTGCCCGACTTGGCCGCCTTGGAATAGCGCGCGAGCGCCTTCTCGACGGTGGCGAGGTCGGCAAGCGCGAGTTCGGTGTTGATCACCTCGATGTCCGACAGCGGATCGATCTTGTTCGCGACGTGAATCACGTTGTCGTCTTCGAAGCAGCGTACAACGTGCGTGATCGCGTCGGTTTCGCGGATGTTCGCGAGGAACTGGTTGCCGAGGCCTTCGCCCTTGCTCGCGCCGGCCACCAGACCGGCAATGTCGACGAACTCGACCACGGCCGGCAGGATGCGCTCCGGCTTGACGATTTCGGCGAGCGCCTTCAGCCGCGCGTCCGGCACCTCGACGATGCCGACGTTCGGCTCGATCGTGCAGAACGGATAGTTTTCGGCGGCGATGCCCGCCTTGGTCAGCGCGTTGAACAAGGTGGACTTGCCGACGTTGGGCAGGCCGACGATGCCGCATTTGAGGCTCATGGAAATCCTTCACTGAATCAGTAGGTTGCGTGATGGGCTCGACGCTGCGCGCGGATTCGGAAAGCCTTCGCGTAAGGTGGGGCGCGGCAGGCTCAGCGGAGCGGACAAGGCACCGAATCGGGGCGTTAGCTCGACGATTGAGTGCGAGTTTTCACGGAAAGCGCAATTGTAACCCGTTCGCCCGCGCGGACCCGCCGGCGCATTGGCGCGAAGCCACTGTAGGATCGTCAGGTCAGAGCCGGCAGAGCCCCAATTTCCGGGGGAGCAGCGTGGGAATCATCAGATGGGTTGGGATCGGCGTCGTCGCCGCGGTCGTGGTGGGCTCGGTCGCGACATGGGTCGCGCCGAATTTCGACGAAGCGCAGGCCACCACGGACCGGCAGACCATCGATTGTTTGACGACCCACCTGTCGCACGAAGATCACGCCGACATCGCGCGGTTCGCCGATAAGAACGACTACGACTCGCTGTGGCGCGTGTTCGACCGCGTGTTCCCCGACTGCGCGGCACGCAGCGATCAGCGCGATCGCAAGGCGGAGCTCGAGGCGGCCGCGTGGCGCAACCTCTCGTCCGATCGCGACTTCATGCGCATGCGCGAGGCGAACGCGGCGCTCGCGGCAAGCGCCGCGACGCACTAGCACGACGCATCGAGGCCGCGCGGCCACGCGCCCGGGAGGCAAATGCGCGTGGCCGCCGACGCGTGAAGTGCGGGTTGCGCCAGCGGTCGGCATCAGACTCGCGCAGACCCGCCGACAACCTCAGGCTGTGACCCCAGACACCCTGTCCGGCACGAGCCCGCGACACCCCGAGCACAGAGCCCAACGGCCGCGCTTGTCGATCCGTCCCCCGCACCCCCCGCGGCTATAATGCGCGCATGAACGCACACCATCAGACCTTTGATGCCGCCGTGATCGGCGGCGGGCTCGTCGGCAAGACCGCGGCGCTCGCGCTCACGCAAGCCGGACTGCGCGTCGCACTGCTCGCGCAGCCTTGCGCGGCGCTGCCCGCCGGTGCTGTCTTCGACTCGCGCGTCTATGCGTTGTCGTCGAGTTCGCAGGCCTTGCTCGAACGGCTGCGGGTGTGGCAGGCGCTCGATCACACACGGCTCGGTCCCGTCTACGACATGCGCGTCTACGGCGACGCGCATGCCGAGCTGCATTTCTCGGCGTTTCAGGCATCGGTACCGCAGCTTGCGTGGATCGTCGAGTCGTCGGTGATCGAGCGCGCGCTCGATGCCGCGCTGCGCTTCCAGCCGAACCTCACGTGGATCGACACGCGCGCGCAGGCGCTCGATTTCTCCGTCGACAACGCGAGCGTCGGCCTCGCGAACGGCAGCGTGCTCGAAGCGGATCTGGTAGTCGGCGCGGATGGCGCGCATTCGTGGGTGCGCGCGCAGATCGGCTCGAAGATGGTGCGCCGCGACTACAGACAGATCGGTGTGGTCGCCAATTTCAAGGCTGCGAAGCCGCACGGCGAAACCGCGTATCAGTGGTTCCGCGACGGCGAGATCATCGCGTTGCTGCCGATGCCGGACGGCCACGTGTCGCTGGTCTGGTCGGCCCGAACCGAACACGCCGAGCAGTTGCTCGCGCTCGATCCCGAGCGGCTCGCCGCCGAAGTCGAGCACGTGAGCGGTGAACAGTTCGGCGCGCTCGAGTGCGTGACGCCCGCGCAGGGCTTCCCGCTCGCGTTGCAGACCGTGGACCGGCTCGTCGCCCCGCGTGTCGCGCTGGTCGGCGATGCCGCGCATCTGATCCATCCGTTGGCAGGACAGGGCATGAACCTCGGCTTGCGCGACGTCGCCGCGCTCGCGAGCACGATCGGCGGCAAGGAGTCGTTCCGCGACCTCGGCGACATGGTGCTGCTGCGTCGCTACGAACGCGCGCGCCGCGAAGACATTCGCGCGCTGATGATCGCCACCGACGGCCTGCAGAAACTGTTCTCGGTGCCCGGTCCGCTCGCGCGCGCCGTGCGCAATACCGGCATGGCGTTCGTCGGCGCGCAGCCATTCATCAAGCGCTGGCTCGTGTCGGCCGCGCTGGGGTAAACCGCAACGAGGCGTCGGGCGGATAGCCGATGGCCGGTCACGGGCGCCCGGGACAGGTATCATGACCGGATCGACGCGCAGCGATCCGTCCCTTATCCGACCCCGATCGAACCTGATCGAGCCTGGTTGAACAGATAGGCGGCCGAAACCCGCGGCCGGAACGTAAAAAACGCGCAGGTGCGCGACTGACTCCAGGACTCCAGCATGAAAAAGACCTTCCGCATCGCCGTCGCCGCGCTCGCGATCGGTGCCGCTACGCTCGGCTGCTCGGCGCAGGCCGACCAGACCACCGACAAGCTCAAAGCCACCTTGCAAACCCGTCTGTCCGACGTGACGATCAAGGGCGTGTCGAAGACGCCGATCGCGGGTCTGTACGAAGTGAATCTCGGCACGCAGATCATCTACAGCGATGCGAGCGGCGACTACCTGATGCTCGGCGACATGGTGGACTCGAAGACGCGCAAGAATCTGACCGAGGCACGCCTGTCGGAAACCAACCGCATCGACTTCGCGAGCCTGCCGTTCGGCAACGCGGTGAAGGTCGTGCGCGGCAACGGCGCGCGCAAGATCGCGGTGTTCTCCGATCCGAACTGCCCGTACTGCAAGCAGCTCGAAAAAACGCTGCTGTCGATCGACAACGTGACGGTCTACACGTTCCTGTACCCGGTGCTGTCGCCGGATTCGACGGCCAAGTCGAAGTCGATCTGGTGCTCGGCCGATCGCGCGAAGGCGTGGGAATCGTGGATGCAGGACCGTCAGGCGCCGACCGCCGCCGCCACTTGCGACACCGCCGCGATCGACAAGAATCTGGCGCTCGGCCGCTCGATGAACGTCGAGGGCACGCCGACGGTGTTTCTCGCGGACGGTCGCCGCCTGCCCGGCGCGGTGCCGGCAGATCGGCTCGACAAGGAACTGTCGGCCGTGCACTGAACAGCGCGCTGGCCACAGCGCCACGCACGCCCCGGGCGTGCAACAGATGCAAGGTTCGAACTGAAGGAGGCGCACGCAGCGCCTCCTTTCGCATCGAGCCCCGAACTTCTCCGCCTCACTCTCCTGACACTCCCAAGCGCCGCCGATGAAGCCGATCCGCTACACCATCGTTCCGGGTAACCCCGCCGCCCACCTGTTCGAAGTCACCGTGACCGTCGCCGATCCCGATCCGGCCGGCCAGCGTTTCATGCTGCCGGTGTGGATTCCGGGCAGCTACATGGTGCGCGAGTTCGCGCGCAACATCGTCACGCTGCGCGCGGTGAACGACGCGGGCCGCAAGGTGCGCGTCGAGAAGATCGACAAGCACACGTGGCAGGCCGCGCCGGTCAAGGGCGCCTTGACGCTGCGCTACGAGGTGTACGCATGGGACCTGTCGGTGCGCGCCGCGCATCTGGACGACACGATCGGCTTTTTCAACGGCACCAGCGTGTTCCTGTCGCCGCTCGGCCATGAGGACGCGCAGTGCGTGGTCGATATCCAGAAGCCGCAGGGCGCCGCGTATCGCGGCTGGCGCGTCGCGACCGCCCTGCCGGAAGCGCGCGGCACGAAGCGCTACGGCTTCGGCGAATACCGCGCGCAGAACTACGACGAACTGATCGACCATCCTGTGACGCTCGGGGAATTCGCGCTCGCGACGTTCAAGGCGCACGGCGTGCCGCACGACGTCGTGATCGGCGGTCGCGTGATCGGGCTCGACATGGAGCGTCTGTGCAAGGACCTGAAGCGCATCTGCGAAGCGCAGATTGCGTTGTTCGAACCGAAGTCGAAGAAGGCGCCGGTCGAGCGCTACGTGTTCATGACGCAGGCCGTCACGGACGGATACGGTGGGCTCGAGCATCGCGCGTCTACCGCGCTGATCTGCAATCGCGCCGATCTGCCGGTGCAGGGCCGCGAGGCGATGAGCGAGGGCTACCGGACCTATCTCGGTCTGTGCAGCCATGAGTATTTCCACACGTGGAATGTGAAGCGGATCAAGCCGGCCGTGTTCGCGCCGTATGACCTCGGTGTCGAAAACTACACGTCGATGCTGTGGCTGTTCGAGGGCTTCACGTCGTATTACGACGACCTGATTCTCGTACGCAGCGGCGTGATCTCGCAGGACGACTATTTCGGCCTGGTCGGCAAGGTGATCGGCGGCGTCCAGCGCGGCAGCGGGCGCCTGAAGCAGAGCGTCGCCGAAAGCTCGTTCGATGCGTGGGTCAAGTACTACCGGCAGGACGAGAACGCGCCGAACGCGATCGTCAGCTATTACACGAAGGGCTCGCTGATCGCGCTCGCCTTCGACCTGACGATCCGCGCGCAGACCGGCCAACAGAAATCGCTCGACGACGTGATGCGGCTGCTGTGGAAGCGCTTTGGCCGCGATTTTTATCGAGGCAAGCCGGTCGGCGTCGACGAAAGCGAGATCGAGGCTATTTTCGCGGAAGCGAGCGGCGCGCAACTGGCCGAACTGTTCGCCGAGGGCGTGCGCGGCACGCGCGATCTGCCGCTTGACGCGCTGCTCGCGCCGTTCGGCGTGGCGCTCGCGCCGGACGTCGACAAAAACGGCAAGCCGTCGCTCGGCGTGCGGCTACGCGGCGGCGCGGATTGCGCGCTCGCGACCGTGCACGAGGGCAGCGCCGCGCAAAAGGCGGGCCTCTCCGCTGGCGACGTGCTGATCGCGATTGATGGTCTGCGCGTGACCGGCGGGAATATCGATGCTCTGCTGTCGCGCTATCAGCCGGGCGCGAAAGTCGACGTGCACGCGTTCCGCCGCGACGAGCTGCGCGCCACGCAGGTGAAGCTCGACGGCCCCGAAGTGGCGCGCTACAAGCTCGCGGTCAGCGATAACCGTCCCGCCGCGCGCAAGGCCCGCGAGCGCTGGCTCGCGAAGTGATCGGCGCGGTGGTGGGCCGCCCCGGGCGGTCCACCGATCGTCGCATGTCCTGTCGTCAATCGGCGGAGGAGGGCGGTGGATTGTTCTACCCATGCAACAATCCTTCGTCGCCGGACGGCTTTTTCGCCGGCCGGTAAAAAAACACAATGACTTCACTCGCGCAACACTGCGCGCCCCTACTGGAGTCAACCATGACCACGATCCTGCAAATCAACTCGGCAGCCCGTTCGCAAGGCGCGAACTCGACGCTTCTCGTCAACGAGCTGACGGAAAAGCTGCAACAGTCGAATCCGGGCGCGCAAGTCGTCGTCCGTAACCTGCAAGCCGAACCGCTGCCGCACCTCGACGACGCCGTGCTCGGCGCGTTCTTCACGCCGGCCGACCAGCGCACCCCGGAACAGGCCGCGATCGCCGCACGCAGCGAAGCGCTGATCGCCGAACTGCAAGCCGCCGACGTCATCGTGATCGGTGCGCCGATGTACAACTTCGGCATCTCGTCGCAACTGAAGACGTACTTCGACTTCATCGCACGTGCGGGCATCACGTTCCGTTACACCGCGAACGGTCCGGAAGGCCTCGTGACGGGCAAGAAGGTCCACGTCGTGTCGGCGCGCGGCGGCAAGTATCTCGGCACGCCGAACGATAGCCAGACGCCGTACCTGAAGAGCTTCCTCGGCTTCCTCGGTATGACCGACGTGAACTTCATCTACGCCGAAGGACTGAACATGGGCCCGGACGCCGCGAACGCCGCGCTGAGCTCGGCACGCGAAGCGATCGCCGCGGTTTAAGCGGGTTTGTCCTGCCGCATTGCGCCGCTTCGATGCGGCGCGAGCGGTGAAAAGAATAACGCCACGGATGGGTTCACCCTCCGTGGCGTTTTCGTTGTGTATCGCAATCTTCTGACGACGACGCTCTCACGCAAGCATTTGCGCGTCGTCCGGTAGACGCCAGTCGATCGGCTCCCGGCCGTGCTGCAGCAGATATTCGTTCGCCTTCGCGAAATGCCCGCAACCGAGAAAGCCGCGATGCGCGGACAGCGGCGACGGATGCGGCGCCTCCAGCACATAGTGCGACCTGCCGCCGAGTAGCGCGCGCTTCGCCTGCGCATGCGCGCCCCACAGCATGAAGACGAGGTTCTGATGCCGCGTCGCGAGTTCGTGGATCAGCGTGTCGGTACATTTCTCCCAGCCGCGCTTCGCGTGGCTTGCGGCGCTGTCGCGCTCGACGGTCAGCACCGTGTTCAGCAGCAGCACGCCCTGTTTGGCCCAGCTGTCGAGGCAACCGTGCTGCGGCGTCTGGTGACCGAGACTCGCGGCGATTTCCTTGAAGATGTTGCGCAGCGACGGTGGCGGCCGCACGTGCGGCGCGACCGAAAACGCGAGGCCGTGCGCCTGCGGCGTGCCGCGGTCTTCGCCGTGGTACGGGTCCTGGCCGAGGATTACGACTTTCACTTCGTCGGGGCTCGTCAGGCGGAGCGCGCGGAACACGTCGGCCGGATAGATCGTTTTGCCGGCGGCACGTTCACCGTCGACGAAGCGGCACAGTGGCGCGTAGGTGTCGCTATCGATGAAGGGCTTCAGATGCGCGCGCCAGGCCGCGGGTAGCGCGGCGAATTGTGCTTCGAGCGTGGGCGGGGCGGCGGTGGGGGCGGCGGGGGCGGGCGCGACATCGTCGAACAACGATGCCTGCGGCAAACTGGAGCGGGTGCGGGAAGCGGAGGTCATGGCGGGGAAGTGTCGCAGCAAACGCGGACTAGCTCAAGTTGCGGCAAGCGAGCGCATGAGGTGCCGCGGGTTTCGGGCAACGCGCTCACCCGGCGCGCAACCGATACCCGCGCTGCGCCTTGCTGATGTCATCCGGCGCGAGGCCGGCAATCCGCTTGCCGAGTTCGGCGGCGAGCGTATGAAGCGCCGCTTCGTCGCCCGATTTCAGTTCGAGCTCGATCTCCGAGATCGGCGCGCGGCGCGCTTCATCGTCGACTTCGGCAAGCACGTCGCCCTGATCGATCGCCGCCTCGATCTGAGCGCCGTCGGAGTCGAGCAGCCATAGCGTGCGTGTGAAATTGGTGTGGAACAGCTCGATCAGCGCAGGCGCGGCCTGCTTCAGTGCATCCGCGGCGACGGGTTCGTCGCAAGCGCTCAGCAACGATTCGATTTCGAGCTTCGCGCCCGCGACCGGCAATTCCCATTCGTGCCGGCGATGCAAGCCGTTCTTCGCCGTGCCGACCGTCTTGAAGGTCTGCAGCCAGCCGTCCGGGGTCTGCCGTAGACGCAGCGCGCTCTTTGACGACGCCAGAGTCAACTGCGGCGTATCGAAGTAAATGTTCACGAGCTTGATCGCGCGTCCGTTCTTGCCGGCGCGCGCTGCGAACCACTGCGTCGCCGCCAGCACTTGCGAAGCCGGCAGCGCCAGCTTGATTTCGCGTTCCATGCCCATGCTGGGTGTCCTTGTTGCGTGGATTTCTCTGCGCCCGATACGCCGATACGTCGATACGACGCTCAGAAAAACATCCGCGCAAGTTCCACGCCCGGATCGTCCGCGCGCATGAACGCTTCGCCGACGAGGAAGGTATGCACGTTCCGCGCGCGCATGCGCTCGACGTCGTCGCGCGACAGGATGCCCGATTCGGTCACGACGATGCGATCGTCGGGAATCGCGTCGAGCATACCGAGCGTCGTGTCGAGCGAGGTTTCGAAGGTGCGCAGATTGCGGTTGTTGATGCCGATCAGTGGCGTCTTCAGCGTCAGCGCTTCCTTGAGTTCATCGCTATCGTGCACTTCGACGAGCACCGCGAGACCCAGCGAATGCGCGAGCGCTTCGAGGTTCTGCATCTCGGCGGTTTCGAGCGCGGCGGCGATCAGCAGGATCGCGTCGGCCCCCATCGCGCGTGCTTCGACCACCTGATACGGATCGACGATGAAGTCCTTGCGTATCACCGGCAACTGGCACGCGGCGCGCGCTTGCTGCAGATAGGCGACGCTGCCCTGGAAGAACTGCACGTCGGTCAGCACGGACAGACACGCCGCCCCGTGCTTCTCGTACGAACGCGCGATGTCGGCCGGCACGAAGTGCTCGCGCAGCACGCCCTTCGACGGGCTCGCCTTCTTCACTTCGGAGATCACCGCGGCGAGACCCGCCGTGTGCTTGGCGCGCAATGCGCCGACGAAGTCGCGGAGATCGCGCGAAGACGCTTCGAGCCGCAGTTCTTCGAGCGGCACGCTTTGCTCGGCCGCCCGGACTTCTTCGCGTTTGACCGCGATGATGCGGTCGAGGATGTCGCTCATAAATGTCTCGCTACGTGATTACTGCTTGAATTGCTGGGTGAAGCGCACCAGTTCGTCGACCTTCGCGCGTGCCTTGCCGCTCGCGATCGCTTCACGCGCGAGCTCGATGCCGTCCGCGATCGTAGCCGCTACGTTCGCCGAATAAAGTGCCGTGCCGGCGTTCAGCGTGACGATTTCCCGTGCGACGCCGGGCTTGCTGCTGAGCGCGTCGAGCAGCATGACCTTCGACTCGCCCGCGTCGGCGACTTTGAGCGTGCGGTTCGACACCATCTGCATGCCGAAGTCTTCCGGATGGATCTCGTACTCGCGAATCTCGCCGTCGCGCAACTCGCCGACCAGCGTGGCGCCGCCGAGCGACACTTCGTCCATGCCGTCCATCCCGTACACGACGAGCACGTGCCTGGCGCCGAGGCGCTGCATCACGCGTACCTGAATGCCGACGAGGTCGGGGTGAAACACGCCCATCAGCTGATTCGGCGCGCCGGCCGGATTGGTGAGCGGCCCGAGGATATTGAAGATCGTGCGGATGCCGAGTTCCCGGCGTACCGGCGCGACGTTTTTCATCGCCGGATGATGGTTCGGTGCGAACATGAAGCCCATGCCCGTTTCCGCAATCGATGCCGCGACCTGCTCCGGCTGCAGATCGATGTTGACACCGAGCGCTTCGAGCACGTCCGCGCTACCCGACTTGCTCGATACGCCGCGATTGCCGTGCTTTGCGACCTTCGCGCCCGCCGCGGCCGACACGAACATCGTCGCGGTCGAAATGTTGAACGTGTGCGCGCCGTCGCCGCCGGTGCCGACGATATCGACGAAGTTCGAGTTGTCCTGCACGTCGACGTGCCGGGCAAATTCACGCATCACCGTGGCGGCCGCGGTGATTTCGCCGATGGTCTCTTTTTTGACGCGCAGGCCGGTGATGATCGCCGCCGACATCACGGGCGAGAGTTCGCCGCGCATGATGAGGCGCATCAGGTGCAGCATTTCGTCGTGAAAAATCTCGCGGTGCTCGATGGTCCGCTGCAAGGCTTCCTGGGGCGTAATGGACATGATCTCGTCTCCCTTTGTGTCAGGCATTGCGGGACGCCGCGTGATTCGAGGCCTTGCCGCCGACGGCGAGCTTCGACTGCTTGACGAAGTTTTCGAGCAGCGCGTGGCCGTGTTCGGACAGGATCGATTCCGGGTGGAACTGCACGCCTTCCACGGCCAGTTCCTTGTGGCGCACGCCCATGATTTCGCCGTCTTCAGTCCATGCCGATACTTCGAGGCAGTCGGGCAGCGATTCGCGTTCGATCGCGAGCGAGTGGTAGCGCGTCACCGTGAAATGCTTCGGCAGGTCCGCGAATACGCCCTTGCAGTCGGTTTCGATCGTGCTGACCTTGCCATGCATGATGGTCTGCGCGCGCACGACGCGGCCGCCGAACGCCTCGCCGATCGCCTGATGGCCGAGACATACACCGAGAATCGGCGTCTTGCCGGCGAATTCGCGCAGCACGTCGAGCGTGATGCCCGCGTGTTGCGGATTGCTCGGGCCCGGCGACAGGCAGATGCGCTCGGGGTTCAGCCTGGCGATTTCGTCGAGCGTGATTTCGTCGTTGCGATAGGTGCACACGTCTTCGCCGAGTTCGCCGAAGTACTGCACCAGGTTGTAGGTGAACGAGTCGTAGTTGTCGATCATGAGCAGCATGGTGTGTCTCCGGTCAGAAGTCGCTATCGAGGCCGTCCTGGACCTGCTCGGCGGCGCGCATTACCGCGCGTGCCTTGTTCTCGGTCTCCTGCCATTCGGATTCGGGCACCGAATCGGCGACCACGCCCGCGGCCGCCTGCACATACAGATTGCCGTTCGCGATCACGCCGGTGCGGATCGTGATGGCCAGATCCATCTCGCCGGTGAACGACAGATAGCCGACCGCCCCGCCGTACAGGCCACGCTTGACGGGCTCGAGCTCGTCGATCAGCTCCATCGCGCGGACCTTCGGCGCGCCCGACAGCGTGCCGGCCGGGAAGGTGGCGCGCAGCACGTCGAAATTGGTCATGTCGTTCTTGAGCTTGCCTTCGACCGAACTGACGATGTGCTGCACGTGCGAGTACTTCTCGATCACCATCTTGTCGGTCACGACCACCGAGCCGATCTGCGCGATGCGGCCGACGTCGTTGCGCGCGAGGTCGATCAGCATCACATGCTCGGCGATTTCCTTCGGATCGTTCAGCAGCTCGGTCGCGAGCGCGGTATCGCGCTCGGGCGTGTTGCCGCGCGGACGGGTGCCAGCGAGCGGGCGGATCGTGACGATACGGTCCTCGGCGCGCTTTTCCTGGCGCACCAGAATCTCCGGCGACGCGCCGACCACGTGGAAGTCGCCGAAGTTGTAGTAGTACATGTACGGCGACGGATTCAGCGAGCGCAGCGCGCGATACAGCGACAGTGGATTGTCGCGGTACGGCTTGATCAGGCGCTGGCCGACCTGCACCTGCATCAGTTCGCCGGCGGCGATGTATTCCTTCGCCTTGCGCACGGCGGCCAGGTAATCGTCTTTCGCGAATTCGCGGTAGATCTCGGTGCGCACGCTGGCCGACACGACGGGCGGCTCGACGGTGACGCGCAGCCGCTGGCGCAGTTCGCGCAGACGGCGCTTCGCTTTCGTGTAGGCCTCAGCCTGAGTCGGGTCGGCGTAGACCACCAGATAGAGCTTGCCGGCGAGGTTGTCGATGACGGCGACTTCCTCGGTCAGCAGCAGCTGGATGTCGGGCAGATTGAGGTCGTCCTTCGGCGCGCTGTGCGCGAGCTTCTTCTCGATGTAGCGCACCGCGTCATAGCCGAAGTAGCCGGCGAGACCGCCCGTGAAACGCGGCAGCCCCGGGCGTTGCGCGACCTTGAAGCGCGCCTGGAATTGCTGGATGAACGCGAGCGGATCGCCGTCGTGCGTCTCGACGACCTTGCCGTCGCGGACCACTTCCGACACGCCGTCGCGCGTGCGCATGAGAGTCCGCGCCGGCAGGCCGATGAACGAATAACGCCCGAAGCGTTCGCCGCCGACCACCGACTCCAGCAGGAACGAGTTCGCGCCGTTGCGCTCGGTCTGCGCGAGCTTCAGGTACAGCGACAGCGGCGTCTCGAGGTCGGCGAGCGCTTCGGCGATCAGCGGGATGCGGTTGAAACCCTCGTTGGCGAGGGACTGGAATTCGAGTTCGGTCATGTTCCGATCCTGTACGGTGGTCCGGCGGCAGCAAGCGTCGGGCAAAGCGGGGCTAAGCGCTTCCGGTCAGGGCGTGGGTCGACGTTCTCGACACAATGATACCGACCGGCGCGGGTCTTCCATCGGCGCGTGCGAGCGGTGCGGATGAGCAACGGTACCTTGCGGGTACGCGCAGGCTCAATCAGCCGATGCAGGTGCGTAAAAACAGATCGATGGAAAAAGCGCGTGAGCGCAGCGAAGTAAAAAACGGTTGCCGAAGACGAGCTTCAGCGTACCTCAGGCGAGGTTAGCGCGACCAGCGACGCCAGGGCCAGGCTCCCCGGTCGATGCTAATCAGACTCCGTTTTTTATTCAGAAACATGAGGATGAAGGACTGTTAAGTCGTGGATTGATGCGCTGCGATCGCCCTGGCGGCGTCGAGCAGCGAGGCAACTATACCATCGGATTTTATCGTTTGTATAGCTTGGCCGTGGTTGTACCCATAGGGCACGGTCAGCGTCGCCATGCCGGCCGCGCGGCCCGCCAGCGCGTCGTTTTCCGAGTCGCCGATCGCCACCGTGGCGCTCGGCTCGACGCCGAGCTGGGCGGCGGCGGTCAGCATCGGAAGCGGGTCCGGTTTCTTTTTCGCGAGACTGTCGCCGCCGAGCACGACGCTGAAATACGGTGCAAGCCGGTACTGCTGCAGCAATTCGAGCGCGAAGCGGTGCGGCTTGTTGGTCACGCAGGCGAGCTTCAGGCCCGCGTCGCGCAGCGCGCGCAGACCGGCCTCGACGTCTGGATAAAGCCGCGTGTGCACGCCGTTGATCTTCGCGTACTCGGCCTGATAGATCGCGAGCGCTTCGTCGAAGCGCTCTTGCGCGTGCTCGGCTTCGAAGCGCGGCGCAAGCACGCTGCGGATCAGATGCTCCGAACCCTTGCCGACATAGCCGACCACTTCCTCGCGCGTCGTTTCCTCCGCGTCGAGCTGCGCGAGCATACCGTTCAGGCCGGCGGTGAAGTCGTCGGCCGTGTCGATCATCGTGCCGTCGAGGTCGATGATCGCGGCTTCGAGGCGCGGGCCGGTAAACGTCGGGGCGGGATACGAAGTGGTCATGCGGCGCTGGTTCTTAACGCTGGACGGTCGCGAGGGCGGCGCGCATCTTGTCGATCACGACCTTGTGATCGGGCTGGCCAAAGATCGCCGAGCCAGCCACGAACGTGTCCGCGCCGGCCGCCGCGATTTCCGCGATGTTGTCGACCTTCACGCCGCCGTCCACTTCGAGGTGGATGTCGCGGCCGGTGCGCTCGGTGTACGCGTCGATGCGTTTGCGCGCTTCACGCAGCTTGTTGAGCGCCTCGGGGATGAACGACTGGCCGCCGAAGCCCGGGTTCACCGACATGATCAGCACGAGGTCGACCTTGTCCATCACATGATCGAGATAGTTCAGCGACGTCGCCGGATTGAACACGAGGCCGGCCTTGCAGCCGTGGTCGCGGATCAGCGACAGTGTGCGGTCGATGTGATCCGACGCTTCCGGATGAAAGCTGATGAGGTTCGCGCCGGCTTTCGCGAAGTCCGGCACGATGCGGTCGACGGGACGCACCATCAGGTGCACGTCGATTGGCACGTCCACGTGCGGGCGGATCGCTTCGCATACGAGCGGGCCGATGGTCAGGTTCGGCACGTAGTGGTTGTCCATTACGTCGAAGTGGATCCAGTCGGCACCGGCGACGACGACGTTGCGGACTTCTTCGCCCAGGCGGGCGAAGTCGGCGGAGAGAATGCTGGGGGCGATGCGAAATTGCGTCATGACAGGGGGCGGATGCAAGCGGGAAAGCGCCATTTTACCGGTTTTACGCGTGCAGACCGGGGTGCTGGCCGCAGTTGGCGTGGCGGAATCGCGCGAAGAAACCTCGCAAAGTGCTGGCGCAAAAGCGGTATGGAGACTGGGCGCGGCAAAGCAGCCGTGTCCCAACGTCTTAGACACTGCTGGCCGAAAGGCGTATTCGGTTGCGGCCATGCCGCGCATCAAGCAGAATGCCACTCCATGAGCGCCGCATCGCCGCTGCACCCGCAGACCATTGGCGTTCGGGCCTTCCACGATTTTTCACAGCCCGTTTGATCAGATCGGAATCAGGATGAGCCAGTACGAATTCAGCGTCTCGGCGCAGGTGCACTACCTGCCCGAAGAATCGGACCCGGAGCGTCGCCAGTACGCCTTTGCCTACACGCTGACCCATCCGTAACACCGGCCAGGTGCCCGCACAGTTGATCGCGCGTCACTGGATCATCACCGACAGCGACAATACCGTGCAGGAAGTCAAAGGGCTGGGCGTGGTCGGTCATCAGCCGCTGCTCAAGCCGGGCGAGCATTTCGAATACACGAGTTGGGCAGTGATCGCGACGCCGGTCGGCACGATGCGCGGCGATTATTTCTGCGTGGCGGAGGATGGTGAGCGCTTCGAGGCGCCGGTGCCGGAGTTCGTGTTGCGCATGCCGCGAACGTTGCATTGAACCGGCGCGGTGTTGCGCGGTCTTTAAGGAGTTCGTATGGGCGCGCGGCACAGCGGGCAGTTGAGTGGTGGTTGGATGAGCGCTCAGACGAGCGCTTGATGCACGAGGGGTTGCGCGGTTCTGCATGCAACCCGCAGGCCAGGTCACTGCGGCTTTTGCTGTTGGGACCGTTCCGCCGGCTTGGCACGTCTCGCTTTTTTCTTGCCAGCCGACGTCCACACAACGATAAAGACGAGCAGGAACAGCGCGAGCAGCGATTCCAGCGCGAAGATGAGCATCGGGTATTCGTCGAACAAATCAGACATGGCGGTTTCCATCAAGAACGAACATTGTATGCGTTTTGTCCGCCGAGCCGGCGCGTGGGTCGGTGCATTGTCGGTTGCTGTGTTGCTTGCCTCCTGCGGTGGCGGCGGCGCGCTCCGGCCTTCGCCGCCGAGCGGCGCGGCGATTATCCCCGGCCAGATCGCGTCGTCGCGCTTGACCGCGGTTGCGTGGCAGCAGGTGCCGGGCTGGCAGGACGACTCGCTGATCGGCGCGACGGCCGCGTTGCGGCAAAACTGCACGAGGCTCGCGCGTCAGCCGAACTGGTCGCATGCATGCGCGGCCGCCGCGCAAATCGACGATCTCGACGTTACCGGCGCGCGCGCCTTCTTCGAAGCCTACTTCACGCCGTTCCAGCTCGCGAATAGCGACGGCACGCTCGACGGTCTGGTCACCGGTTACTACGAGCCCCTGCTGCGGGGCTCGCGCACGCGGCATGGGGTATATCAGACCGCGCTGTACCGCTGGCCCGCCGGCTATCGCGCGGGGGCGCCGTTGCCGGCGCGAGCCCAGCTCGAACGCTCGGGTGCGCTCAGCGGCAACGAACTCGTGTGGGTCGACGATCCGATCGAAGCGTTCTTTTTGCAGGTGCAGGGCTCCGGGCGCATCGTGATGGAAGACGGCAGCGTGATGCGCGTCGGCTTTGGCGGTACCAACAATCAGCCGTACAAGTCGATCGGGCGCTGGCTGCTCGATCATGGCGAGATCACACCCGCGCAGGCGACGATGCAGGGCATCAAGGCATGGGCACGTGCGAATCCGACTCGCGTCGATGGACTGCTCGACACCAATCCGCGCTTCGTGTTTTTCCGCGAGCTGCCGTCGGCCGAAAGTATGCCGAGCGGCGGTGCGGACGGTCCGATCGGCGCGCTCGGCGTGCCGCTGACGCCGGAGCGCTCGATTGCGGTCGACCCGAGCGCGATTCCGCTCGGCACGCCGGTGTTCCTGCAGACCACACGACCGCTGACGAACTCGCCGATGAACCGCCTCGTGTTCGCGCAGGACACGGGCACCGCGATCAAAGGCGGCGTGCGCGCCGACTACTTCTGGGGCCTCGGCGACGATGCCGGTGATCTGGCTGGCAAGATGAAGCAGGGTGGCCGGATGTGGTTGCTGCTGCCGAATTCGTGAGGCGGTGGGGCGCAGGCGGAAGCGTGACTGCCGTTTGAGTTACGGCAGTTTTCGGGAGGCGGGTTGGAGGCTGCCGCGAAGCCGTCAATAGAAGTCGTGGAAATCGGCGTCACGTTTGGATCAGGATCCGTGCGTGACGCCGTTTTTTGTTGGGCTCTTACGCTGCGCGTCGTTGCCGGTTGCCTGACTTAGAGCCCCGATTTGCGCTTGTCGACCACCCGCCGCGCCTTGCCCACCGAGCGCTCGATTCCATTCACGGCCAGCACGTTAACCACCGCGCTTACGCCAATCAGCGCCTTGATGTCGCATGCCAGCGCGTTTTTCGCGGTGGTTAGCGCGGAAGTATCTGGCGCGCTTTCGGGGCACGGTTCGACATTCAGCGTCAACACGTCGAGCGGCCCTTCCTTCGTCAGTACGATCTGATAGTGCGGCGCCAGCGCGTGCTGCTTGAGCAGTAGTTCTTCGATCTGCGTCGGGAACACATTGACGCCACGGACGATCATCATGTCGTCCGAGCGACCCGTGATTTTTTCCATACGCCGCATCGTGCGGGCGCTGCCCGGCAGCAGGCGCGTGAGATCGCGCGTGCGGTAGCGGATGATCGGCAGCGCTTCTTTCGTCAGCGACGTGAACACGAGTTCGCCGAATTCGCCATCGGGCAGCACCTCGCCCGTTTCGGGGTCGATGATCTCGGGATAGAAATGGTCTTCCCAGATCGTCGGGCCGTCTTTGGTCTCGACGCACTCCGAGGCGACGCCCGGGCCCATCACTTCGGAGAGACCGTAGATGTCGACCGCGTCGATGCCCATGCGTTTTTCGATCGCCTCGCGCATGTCGTTGGTCCAGGGCTCAGCGCCGAAGATGCCGATGCGCAATGAGCAGCTAGCCGGGTCGATACCCTGGCGCTCGAGTTCGTCGGCGATCGACAGCATGTAGCTCGGCGTCACCATGATGATGTCCGGCCGGAAGTCCTGGATCAGCTGCACCTGCTTTTCGGTCTGGCCACCGCCGAACGGAATCACGGTGAGCCCCGCGCGCTCGGCGCCGTAATGCGCGCCGAGGCCGCCCGTGAAGAGGCCGTAGCCGTAGCTCACGTGCACCTTGTCGCCGCGTTTCGCGCCGGCGGCGCGTACCGAACGGGCGACGAGATTCGCCCACGTGTCGATGTCGCGCGCCGTATAGCCGACGACGGTCGGCTTGCCGGTCGTCCCAGACGATGCATGGATTCGCGAAATCTGCTCCTGCGGCACCGCGAACATGCCGAATGGATAGTTGTCGCGCAAATCCTTCTTCGTCGTGAACGGAAAGCGCGCGAGGTCCGCGACCGACTTGACATCGCCCGGATGAACACCGGCTTCGTCGAACTTGCGCCGGTACACCGGCGAATTTTCATACGCATGGGCGAGCGACCATTTGAGCCGTTCAAGTTGGAGCGCGGCGAGCTCGTCGCGGCTGGCGGTCTCGATCGGATCGAGCGGAAGAGCGGTGCTCATCGAGTGTCTCCTTGCTGCCTCAGTATCTGAGTCTGATATGTAACGCGTTGGCGTCAGAGAGCCACGCAGACAGTTGTCCGCGAGGGCGGCTCTGGCTTGCCGCCGCTCAATGTTAGTCGCCGGTGCGAATCAGGTTGCCCTTGATTTGTGCCGACTTGCCGCGAAACATCGCGACGGTCTCGCCGGCGCGATTCGTGACGCGAATATCGTAGATGCCAGTGCGCCCGCTCGATGTCTGCTCGACCGCTTCGGCGCTCAGCACGTCGCCGCCGTAGACCGGCCGGAGGTATTCGATCGAGCAGCCGGCGGCAACCGTATTGATGTTGTA
Organism: Paraburkholderia lebeckiae; assembly: GCF_050436225.1. NCBI lineage: Bacteria > Pseudomonadati > Pseudomonadota > Betaproteobacteria > Burkholderiales > Burkholderiaceae > Paraburkholderia > Paraburkholderia lebeckiae. The sequence goes on from NZ_JBNDLU010000002.1 coordinate 4,344,450, forward strand.
GGTGTTACAGGCGAAGGCGAAGGTCGAATCGGCGAGCGTGAAGATCAGGCCGCCGTGGCAGATCTGATGGCCGTTCAGGAAATCGTCGCGCACCGCCATGCGCAGCCGCGCATAGCCGGGGCGCACTTCGAGAATATCAATCCCGAGCGCGCGACTGCAGGCGTCGTTTTCGTACATCGCGGCGGCTGTCGCGCGGGCGAGTTCGTCGGCAGTCATCTGGTCGGGGCGGGTGGTTTGCGTGGACATCTCAACGCCCCTCGAAGCGCGGCGCGCGCTTTTCGATAAATGACTGCACGCCTTCCGCGTAATCGTGCGAGGCGCCTAGTTGGCGCTGCAGATCACGCTCGAGATCGAGCTGCTGGTCGAGCGTTTGCGTCGTGCTGGCACGCATCGCCTGCTTGATCGCGGCGATCGCGCGCGTCGGTTGCTGGGCAAGCTGGGCCGCGAGTTTTGCCGCGGCCGGAGCCAGTTCGGCGTCGTCGAGCGCTTGCCAGATCAAGCCCCAGCTCTCGGCTTTGTCGGCGCTGAGCTTGTCGCCGGTGATCGCGAGGCCGAGCGCGCGTGCCATGCCAACGCGTTGCGGCAGGAACCACGTCCCGCCCGAATCCGGCACGAGGCCGATCTTCACGAACGCTTGGATGAAACTCGCGGAGCGAGCTGCGAGCACCAGGTCGCAGGCCAACGCGAGATTGGCGCCCGCGCCGGCGGCCGTGCCGTTGACCGCCGCGATCACCGGAAACGGTAGCGCTTGCAGACGGCGGATCAACGGATTGAAGTATTCATCGATCACCGCGCCGAGGTCGGTCATCGCGCCGGGCGTGAAATCGAGGTCGGCGAGATCCTGGCCGGCGCAGAAGCCGCGTCCCGCACCGGTGAGCACGAGCGCCCGGGCGCCGGACTTTTCGACCTGGTCGAGCGCCGCGCCGAGTTCCTGATGCATCGCGCGCGTGAAGCTGTTGAGCTTGTCCGGGCGGCTCAGCGTGATGGTGGCGACGTGGCTCGATGAGTCGATGTCCAGCCGGATCGCTTCATATGACATGGGGTGTCTCCTCAAACTCTCTTTGGCCGATGGGCACGGTCGCTCGACTAGCGTCGGCGCGTGATGCCGATCCGATGTCTGATGTTAGTCAGAGCGCGCGACTCGGTCCATCCGCCGAACGGCATAGGACGAAGTCGTGCGTTGTGCTGAAGCCTTCTTATGCCGTTCAGCCAGCTACCGCGGGCGCCGCTTTCGGTTCAACATGAACGCGGCTTTGAACGACACGGAAGCGGTTGGCGACGAAAGCGGCATCGGCTAGCGCGGCATTGGCGGCCGGGTTGGCGCCGGTGCCATGAAAGTCCGAAAAAGCCGCCGACTGGTTGACGAAAACGCCCCCGGTCAGGTTGATCGACAGTGCGACGCCGCCGCGAATCGACGCTTCGTGCGCGGCGTCGAGCACGGCGTCGTCCGTGCTGTAGACCGCCAGCGTTAGCGCGCCGTGCTCGCTGGCGATGTTGCCCGCGAGGTCGAGCGACTGCGCGGTCGAGTCCGTCGCGATGACGAACGAGATCGGCCCGAACCATTCTCTCGTGAACTGCACGTGGTCGGTCGAGGCGTCGAGTTGCAATACGAGCGGGGTGCGCACGCGAGCGCCCGGAAAGGACGGATGTTCGAGCGTCTGGCTCGCGACGAGAACGCGACCGAGCCCGGCGGCTTCGTCGATGCGCTGCACGACGCCTTCGTTCTGGATCGCGCCGAGCAGTTCGACGGCGCGGGCCGGATCGGCGACGAGCTTTTGCACCGCGCCGGCAAGCGCCTGGGAGACATCGTCAAAGCTGAGCGTGCCTTCCGCGGTGCGAATACCGTCTCGCGGCACGTAGATATTTTGCGGCGCGGTGCACATCTGGCCCGAGTACAGCGCCAGCGAGAACGCGATGTTGCGCGCGGCCGCCTTGATGTCGTCGACCGAGTCGATGACGATCTGGTTGACGCCAGCTTTTTCGGTGTAGACCTGCGCCTGGTGCGCGTTGCGCTCGAGCCAGGTGCCGTTCTGGGTGCTGCCCGTGAAGTCGATCAGTTTGATCTCGGGGCGCTGGACCAGTTGCTGGACGAGAGCGCCGTCGTTCGGGGCGGTGGCCAGCAGCGTGACGACGTTCGGATCGAAGCCCGCTTCGCGCAACACGTCACGCGCGATGCGCACGGTCAGTGCGAGCGGCAGGATCGCGCCAGGATGCGGCTTGACGATCACCGTGTTGCCGGTGGCCAGATCGGCGAACAGGCCCGGATAGCCGTTCCACGTCGGGAATGTGCAGCAGCCGAGCACGAGGCCGATGCCGCGCGGCACGACGGTGTAGCGCTTGTGCATCGCGAGCGGCGGGTTTTTGCCTTGCGGCTTTTCCCAGTGCGCGTCGGCGGGGATACGGCGCAGCTGATCCCAGGCATACGCGACCGCTTCGAGCGCGCGATCCTGCGCGTGTGGGCCCCCCGCCTGGAAGGCCATCATGAACGCCTGACCGGTCGTGTGCATCACGCTGTAGCCGAGCTCGAAGCTGGCGCGATTCAGGCGCGCGAGGATTTCGAGGCTCACGCCGATCCATGCCTGCGGGCCGGCCGCGCGCCAATCGCGTTGCGCCGCGGCAGATGCGGCGATGAGCGCGCTCGGGTCGGCTTTCGGGTAACGCACGCCGAGCTGGAAGCCGAACGGCGAAGCCTCTGCGCCGACGGTCTCTTCCGTCGAGGGTTGGTCCAGGTCGAACGTTTTGTCTAGAAGCGCCTCGAACGCGGCTTCGCCGTCCGCGTTGGCTGTTTCCCCGTACACTTTCGGACTGGGCATCTCGACGAACGGGCTCCAGTAGCCGCGCGTTTCGAGCGCGGCGAGCGCTTGGTGCAGCGTGTCTTCGTGCTTGGTGAATAGCGGATGTGTCATGGCAAAGAGGCTCGGCTGTACGTTGGGGAAATATCTGTCGAATAATTGACCGACCGGTTGGTTGGTGAATGGTAGCATCACTATGGACGATGCGCGAAGCGTTTTTCGCGTGCGATTAACCCTTATGGAGGCGGCATGGCTTACGAAAACATTCTGGTTGAGACGCGGGGACGGGTCGGACTGGTTACGCTCAACCGTCCGAAGGCTCTGAATGCACTGAATGACGCGCTGATGGACGAACTAGGCGCTGCGTTGCGCGAGTTCGACGGCGACGAGTCGATTGGCGCAATCGTCGTGACGGGCAGCGAGAAAGCGTTCGCGGCCGGCGCGGACATCGGGATGATGGCGTCGTACTCCTATATGGATGTCTACAAGGGCGACTACATCACGCGCAACTGGGAAACGGTTCGCTCGATCCGTAAGCCGATCATTGCCGCGGTGGCGGGCTTCGCGCTCGGCGGCGGCTGCGAACTGGCGATGATGTGCGACATCATTTTCGCCGCCGACACGGCGAAGTTCGGTCAACCGGAAATCAAGCTCGGGATCATGCCGGGTGCGGGTGGCACCCAGCGCTTGCCGCGGGCGGTGTCAAAAGCGAAGGCGATGGACCTCTGTTTGACCGCCCGTTTCATGGATGCCGCCGAAGCGGAGCGCGCCGGACTGGTTTCGCGCGTGATCCCGGCGGCATCGCTGCTTGACGAAGCGGTCGGCGCGGCCGCCACCATTGCGGAATTCCCGCTGCCGGCGGTGCTGATGGTCAAGGAGTCGGTCAACCGAGCCTATGAAACGACGCTCGCGGAGGGCGTGCATTTCGAGCGCCGCCTGTTCCATTCACTCTTCGCCACCGAAGACCAGAAAGAGGGCATGGCCGCGTTCGTGGAGAAGCGCAAACCGGTTTTCAAGCACCGTTAATACGCTTGTCAAAATATCGCTTGCAAGTCCCGATGTCGGCGACTAGAATTCCGCTCTTTCGTGCTCCGGACGCCGGGGTGCGGAGAAGCGGGAAGCCTTTGATGGCGAGGGTTTCAGCGGGGTGGGCAGGTTAAGCGGGTGATAAAAACCTGTTGACGATCCGGCGGGAGTTCT
>NZ_JBNDLU010000003.1:0-1017621 GCF_050436225.1 Paraburkholderia lebeckiae
TGATACTGCACGCAGCCGGGGGGGGAGTACTGCTAACCGACGGTTCAGAGATTTTCTTCAAGACGGTCGAGACGAAGATGGCGACGCCTGGGGTCCCGCTGTTCGCGAAGGGCCTCCTGTGCAACTGGCTTGTCTGCCTGGCGATCTGGATGGCAGCTCGAACGAACAATGACGGTGCAAAGCTGGGACTGATCTTTTGGCCCGTGTTTGCGTTTGTTGCCTGCGGCTTCGAGCACAGCGTCGCAAACATGTTCGTGTTCGCGCTTGCACTAATCGGCCAGCACCCGGCCAACATCACGTTTGCCGGCGCTTTGCATAACGAACTTTTTGTCACGCTAGGCAATCTGGCCGGTGGTGGAATCTTCGTCGGCCTTGGCTATTGGCTGCAAGAGAGCGGTCTTGGTCATCCTTCGAAAGCCCGCGCAGCCGTATCCGCGAGCGGCGTTCGCACGAACTGACGCGGCGATTTTTCCCGGGACTTCGCTTTGCCCCGCAGATGTCCGCGCGCGACAATTCGGTGCCTACAGAACCAGCGAGCGGTCCGCCTCCGGAAAGCGATTCGCAAAGGCGGCGGCAATCACGCGAACTGCCGACAATGGTAGCGGTGCCGATGTCCAGTGCCCCCATGAGGTCCGTGAGCGCGGACCGTGATCGATTCCTTGTGAACATCGAGTCCAACGTACACCGTGCTATTGTGTTCTATGCTGGCCTCCGTGCCGGAAATCGCCGGGTGTGGCCCTGTCCACACCGTGCGGCTCTGGCAGACATGCTAACCCGCGTTTGATTCCTCACGGCGGGCCAGCCTCTGCCTCACGGAAAGTCATACTGCCTTCCATTGGCCCTTGACCTTGATGTAGGTTTCATCGACACGTCAGCTCTTGCCGACGGGACGCTGCGATGGCGAAACGACCTCTCCACAGCACCGGCAACAGTTTTATCGCCCAGCGGTGCGCGATCGAATGTTGCACCGAGATTCCACGCTCAGCCATTATTTCAGGATTACATCCAACCGATAGTGAAGGCGTTTGAGCACCTTGCTCACGGCGGCGTTTGGCGTTTTCATCGTCGGTTACATCGTTCGTTTCAAGGACGCTCACCATCGCAATTCGTCTTACTGCGACAGAGCCCGACCCTGTGCGTCGAGATACGGTCCCAGTAACGACAGGTCAGGCGCCCCAAGGCGATCATGGGCCGTCTGTAGCTGATGCCAGTATGGATAGAGCAGGGGCAGCGCGCTCACCGTGTCGAGCCGCTCGCGCTGCTGTGCGGTCAACGTAAGATTCGCGGCGCCGAGGTTGTCGAGCAGTTGTGTTTCGTTACGTCCGCCGATAATGACCGAGGTGACGGCGGGGCGTCCGAGCGTCCACGCAAGCGCGACCTGCGCGGCCGAGACATCGTGCTCGCCGGCAATCTCGACCAGTGTGTCGACAATCGACCACAGGCGCTCCGCGTCGCGGATCGGCGGCTCGGTCCAGCCGGCGAGCTGGCGCGTTCCCTCGGGCGACGTGTCGCGGCGGTGCTTGCCGGACAGCAGGCCGCCAGCGAGCGGGCTCCAGACAAGAATACCGAGCCCTTGATCGAGCGCGATCGGCGCGAGTTCGTATTCCGCTTCGCGTGCTTCGAGCGTGTAGTGAATCTGTTGGCTCACAAAACGCGGCAGACGATCGCGTTCGCTCACGTGCAACGCCTTCATCAAATGCCAGCCGGAGTAGTTCGAGCAACCGACATACCGGATCTTGCCGTGCCGAACCAGCAGATCGAGCGCTTCAAGCGTTTCTTCCAGCGGCGTGAGTCCGTCCCATTCGTGCACCTGATAAAGGTCGATCACGTCGGTCTTGAGGCGCCGCAGGCTCGCTTCGCAGGCCTCTATCAGATGATGCCGCGACAGACCCCGATCGTTCGGACCGTCGCCCATCGGGAAGCGGGCCTTCGTGGCGATCAGCACGCCGCCTTTGCGTTTGCCGCCGAGCGCTTCGCCGACGATTTCCTCCGACGCGCCATTGGAATAGACATCTGCCGTATCGATCAGGTTGACACCCGCGTCGATGCACATGTCGATCTGCCGGCGCGCATCGTCGAGGCCAACCTCGCCGACGCTCGCGAATTTGCCCTTGCCGCCCATCGTCATCGTGCCTAGCGTGATGGTGGACACCTTCAGGCCCGAACGGCCCAGTTGACGGTATTCCATGATGAAGCAATCTCCATAAATGTTGCCCGGAATCCACGGCCGCGGTGCGGTCGTTAAGTCCCCACTGCGCGAGCACTTCGTGCCCAGTGGTCCTCTGACGCTCCGGAGCATCCGACAATATCGAAGATCGACTTAACATTCCAATAGAAAGATATGATCCAATTGTGCGGTTTTCGTGATTAATCGTCTGTGGTGAGAAGGGTGCTAACGTGGACTTGAAGCAGCTGGAACATTTCGTAGCGGTCGCAGAAGAGCGGCATTTCACGCGCGCGGCGCGGCGACTTAACCTCGTTCAGTCCGGCTTGTCCGCATCGATCCGCTTACTGGAGGACGAGCTGGGCGGACCGTTGTTCATCCGCAGCACGCGGCGAGTCGACTTCACCCCTGCCGGCGAAGTGCTGTTCGCGCAAGCGCGGCGGGTGCTCGCGGCCGCGCGCGACGCGCGCCACGCCGTGACGCAAGTGCACGGGCTCGCACGCGGCCGGCTCAGCATTGGCGCCATTCACGGTCTCGCGCCTTATGTCGATCTGCCTGCTACCTTGGGGCGGTTTCGGGCCGCGTTCGGCGGGATCGATATCCATCTGACACTCGATGGCTCGCGCGCGTTGATCGACGAGGTGCGGGAAGGACGTCTTGACCTCGCTTTTACCCAGCCCTCGGATTCGCCACCGGACGGTCTCGGATCGCAAATGTTCGCGTGTGAGGGAATGGTCGTCGTCTGCGCGACGCATCATCGACTGGCGGGGGCTAACGGGCTAAAGCTCGCGGATCTTTGCGAAGAAACGTTCGCCGATCTGCGTCCAGAATGGAGCGTGCGACGGCTCGTCGATCGAAGCTTTGCCGCCGCGGGGCTGCAGCGCCAGATCAGCTTCGAGGTCAACGACATGCCGATGTTGCTTGAATTGGCGGCGCAGGGGCTTGCGATAACGATCGTGCCGGAATCTGTCGCCTCCGCCAGGGTGCGCGACACCCGTGGCGCGCCGATCGCCACGGCGACTCTGCGCGAAGCCGAGGAGCCGTGCTGGGAACTCGCGGCTGTTTTCAAGGGCAGCGCCGCAGAACCACTCGTGCCCGTCGCCCGTGCTTTTCTGGATTTGCTCAAATTACCCGCAGTGGCGACCTGACACTCCACTGCATCAGGGCAATTATTGGGAACGTTCGCAAGCAAAGCCAGGCAGCAACACCGTATCGGGCGAGGCGCAAGGCTTCGATGTGATGGGTTCGAAGGCGGTCCCGGATCGCTTCGATCAAGCCGAGATTTAATCGGCTGCTCGTCGTATCGTAGCGAATCAGTTCGTCGGCCAACGCGAGATAGGCGGGGCATTCGTTAGTATCCAGTGCTGGCTTATCAAACATGACGTGCGCCCCTCGGGCTCTCATGGCAACATCGAGCGATTGTAGGTGGACGAAATTCACAACATGCACGTGGTATTCGAATCCAGGGGCGGGCAAGAAGGCCGCGGCCAAAGCGGGCGGGGCGAACTGATGCGTGGAGCGCACTATCAATCGTTCGGCGCGGAGCTACATTGAGAACTCCGACGCAGATCGGGCAAACTTGCGTTCGCGACCCGCGCCTGCGACATCGCACGTCAGCGAGCTAGCTTCGCCGCATAGGGTTCCCACTCCGCATGCAGCGTCTGGCCCGCGCGTACACCGTTCCATTTCGGCGCGCAGCGGCGCGACCGATTCATCGGCGAGATCAAACTCGGCGCTGAGCGCCTCGTAGGCTGCGCTGATTTCACGCAAAAGCGCCGGCTCGTCGACGCGGGTGAGCCTTCCGTTGCGCAACACGGCGTCGCCTGCGACGAAGACGCTGTCGATCGACGCGCCGCGTTCGGCGTAGACCAATTGGCACACCGGGTCCGTCAGCGGCGTGAAGCTGATCGTATCGGTGCGATACGCCACCAGGTCGGCACGATATCCCGGCGCAATCGCGCCGAGCTGGCCGCCGAGTCCGAGCGCGCTCGCTCCGCCCACCATGCCCGCGCGCAGCGCTTCGGATGCCGATAACCAGGGCGGATGGTCGTTGGCGCGTATCTTCGAAAGCGATTGCGCCTGGCCCAGCAATATTTCTTCGTATCCTGCTCGCTGCAGGACATGCTGCGCCTGTTTGACCGCAGGCGGGAACCGGTGGAACACTTCGCGAACATGTTCACCGCGCAGTTGAACGACACCCACCCGTCCATCGCGGTAGCCGAACTGATGCGCCTGCTGATGGACGAACGTCTCGTGCCATGGGACGAGGCGTGGGACATCACCCGCCGCACGTTCGCCTATACCAATCACACACTGCTACCTGAGGCACTTGAAACGTGGGGAATAGCACTGTTGCAAAGCCTGCTGCCTCGGCCGCTCGAAATCATCTACGAGATCAACCGCCGGTTCCTCGACGAGGTTCGGCAAAGGCATCCCGGTGACGATGCCCGCATCGCGCGAATGTCGCTGATCGACGAGAGAGGGGAGAAGAGGGTCCGCATGGCCCATCTGTCGACGATCGGCAGCCATGCTGTCAATGGTGTGGCCGCGCTGCATTCCGCGCTGCTCAGACAGACTGTACTGCGGGATTTTGCTGAACTGTGGCCAGAGCGCTTCCACAACGTTACAAACGGCGTCACACCGCGCCGATTCATGTTGCTCAGCAATCCGGGCCTCGCGCGGCTTCCTGACGAGACGGTGGGTGATGGGTGGGTCACCGATCTCCGGCGGCTTCGGAATCTCGACGCGCATGCTGACGATTCGGGCTTCCAGGAGGAATGGCGTGAGGTCAAACGATCGAACAAGCAGGTCTTGGCGCAATGGATCTGCAACGTCACTGACGTCGTCCTTGATCCCGATGCGCTGTTCGACATTCAGGTCAAACGTATTCACGAGTACAAGCGTCAGCACCTGAACGCGCTTTACATCGTCACGCTTTATCAGCGTCTGCGCCTCAATCCCGGGCAGGACAGCGTACCGCGCTGTTTCATCTTTGGCGGGAAGGCGGCGCCAGGCTATGCGATGGCAAAGCTTATGATCCGATTGATCACCGGCGTGGCCGAAGTCGTGAACAACGATCCGGCCATGGACGGCCGACTGAAGGTCGTGTTCTTTCCCAATTTCAATGTGAAGAACGCGCACTTCATCTATCCGGCCGCCGACTTGTCCGAGCAGATCTCGACCGCCGGCAAGGAAGCGTCCGGTACCGGCAACATGAAGTTCATGATGAATGGCGCGCTCACTGTCGGAACATTGGACGGTGCCAACGTCGAGATCCGCGAAGTAGTGGGCGACGAGAACTTTTTCCTCTTCGGTCTGACTGCTGAACAGATAGAGCGGGTCAAGCACGAAGGGTATCGTCCCGCTGTGCATCTCGAAAGCAATGCCGAGTTGCGCGAAGCGCTCGATCTAATCGCTGGCGGATTTTTTTGCGCGGGGACCCGCAGGCGTTTCGCCCACTCGTCGAGAACCTGCTGCAGGTCGATCCATTTCTCGTACTCGCCGACTATGCGGACTATGTGACTTGCCAGGACCGGGTAAGCGCCGCTTGGCAGGACCCCGGGCGCTGGACGCGCATGTCGATTCTCAACACGGCGCACTCAGACAAATTCTCGTCCGATCGAGCGATTGATGAGTACTGTGAAAGAATCTGGAAAATTTGCCCGGTAAGAATTGCCCTTGACAGTCCCCGGCACCGCACCGGTCCTTCCGCCTGAGCCATGGTATTGGCCCCGTCCGATGGCAAGCGCTTCGGCTATCTGGGTTCCGGCGTCTCTGAAATCTAAGCCGCAATGCTGATCGGCCCAAGGATCCGCAACTGCTTCATGGTGCGCTGATTCGACGACGGGAAGGAGATGCAGTCATGCGTTTCCCACGTCTTTCATCGCGACGATGCAAAACCGCAATTTGACATAATGTAATTTATCAACGACAAGTGTTGTAGAGGCTAAGTTGTAATGTCCGCTTTTAGCCAAGTTCAAATGTCCGCTTTTTCGCAGCGTAAGCTGACCGGCCGCCGGTGTTCCGGCGCGGGAGGCTTTGATGGCTGCGACCGGACTGATAACGATGACGATGCGCGAACTGGACAGGTTCAAGGTCATTCAGGACGTCGCCGACGGCAGGCTCAAGCCGTGGCGCGCGGCAGAACGGCTCAGGCTGACGACGCGGCAGGTTCGCCGCCTCGTTGACCGGTTGTGCGAGCATGGGCCGGCAGGTCTCGTATCGCGCCGGCGCGCGAAGCCCAGCAACAACAGGCTGGATCCAGTGAAGGCGGATCAGGCGCTGTCGATCATCCGTGACCGCTATGCCGATTTCGGACCGACGCTGGCGTGCGAGAAACTGTACGAATCGCACGGCATTCGCCTTGCCAAGGAGACGGTCAGGCGCCTGATGACGGACGCAGGTCTGTGGGTGCCCCGCCGGCAGCGGCCGCCGAAGATTTACCAGCCGCGTGCCCGGCGTGCATGTCTGGGCGAGCTGATCCGGATCGACGGCAGCAATCACCGCTGGTTCGAGGAACGCTCGCCGGCCTGCTCGCTGCTGGTGTATGTGGACGATGCAACGAGCCGGCTGATGATGCTGCATTTCACAGCCACGGAATCGACGTTCAGCTACTTTGAAGCGACGCGTGCGTACATTGAACGCCACGGCAAGCCCGTCGCGTTCTACAGCGACAAGTACAGCGTGTTTCGCAAGACGGGTGCGAACAGGGATGGCAGCAGCGTGACCCACTTCGGCCGCGCGATGTACGAGCTGAACATTGACACGTTCTGCGCGAACTCGAGCCCCGCCAAGGGCCGCGTGGAACGCGCGCACCTGACGCTGCAGGATCGTCTCGTGAAGGAACTGCGGTTGCGTGGCATCAGCACGGCTGCCGGAGCCAATGCGTATGCGCCTGCCTTCATGGCAAATTACAACGCGCGCTTCGCGAAGCCACCGAAGAGCGGATTCGATGCTCACCGCCCACTCAGGGCTGACGAGCATCTTGATCTGGTGTTCACGTGGCGCGAGCCGCGCAAGGTGAGCAAGTCGTTGACCGTGCGGTACGACCGGGTCATGTATCTGCTGAAGGACACGCCGGAGCACCGGAAGCTGATCGGCCGGCATATCGAAGTCTGGGAGTATCCGGACGGGCGGATCGAACTGCGGTCGGACGACCGTGTTCTGACGTGCCGGCAGTACGACCGGCTGGCCGAAGTTGACCAGGGCGCGGTCGTTGAGCACAAGCGGCTGGGTCCCGTGCTGCAGGTCTCGCAGGCGATGCAGGCCCAACGCGACAACAGCCGGATTGGTAAAGCGCCTTCGCGAACCCATCTCGGCGTTGCGACCAAAGCTGAAGGCAGCTCGCCCGGCAAGAAGAAACAGCGCGAGTTCACGCAGGCCGATATCAATGGCGTGATTCTGGAACAGTCGCAGCAGCGGCAAATGCAACAACCACGCAAACTTGGCCGTCGGTCTGCAAAGGTGATCGACACAGACGTAAGCGCCCTGCCAGTTCAGGCATCGTCCTTCAACAATGTGTGAGACAAAAGGCGTTAGAAACAAACCCCTTAAACCCGGACATTTCAACTTAGCCAGAAAGCGGACATTTCAGAATGGCCTCGACAAGTGTTGTAGCGGCAATATGAGAATGTCGTGTTCTAAGCGCTCCAACGCAACCGGCCATCCAAAGTCCGCAGGTTTCGATGCAAACTTGCGTTCAAATGGAAAATTCGAGCGATTTAGCTACTGGGATGCAGTGGGCCGCAGCATAGATGTTCGGTTTGCCTCAAAAGTGCGATGACCGCATATCGATGCTCCGTACTAGCGGTGACCATATACGTTTGCTCCGGTTGCACAGACCCGCATGAAAACCGTATGCCCATGCTCCGGAGTGAGCCGCCACGAATGCGATGAAAGCCCAACTTGAGGGCCGCGCGCTAACGACAGCCACCACGCGCCGGAGCATGCGTATTCGGAAGTGCTTCATAGCAAACACGGAACACAGTAAGCACCTCACGACGACCGTCGTAGACGGCGGCGAGAACCGACATCAAAGTGGTGCCCATCATTTTCGATTTGATGGACATCACTGTGACAGAGTCGGAAGCCAGGCCGGGTAGCCGCAAGGGACGCCCGAATTATGATCGCGAGTTTCGACGCCGGCTTGCGGCCGCGGCATGTGAGCCTGGTGCGTCGGTCGCGAAGCTGGCGCGGGACAATGGCATCAATGCAAACATGCTGTTTGCCTGGCGGCGTCGCTATCGCGAGCAATTGCAGGCGGAAACGACGTGCCTGATTCCAGTGGCGGTGGTTCATGAGACGCCGCCGCAGCGCGTGGCGATGCCCCCAGATGCAAGGGACGTCTGCAACCGGACTGCACGAGCCGGGACGATCGAGATCCGGTTCGGTGACGTGGTAGTCAAGGTCAACGGCGTTGTCGACGCCGACACGCTACGCGTCGTCCTGGGGAGCGTGCGATCGTGATCTCTCTACCCACGGGTACACGCGTCTGGCTGGTGGCAGGCGTCACCGACATGCGCTGCGGGTTCCAGGGGCTGGCGGCAAAGGTGCAGACGGCGCTCGAGGACAATCCGCTGGGTGGCAACGTGTTCATCTTCCGGGGCCGGCGCGGCGATCTCGTGAAGGTCATGTGGGCGACCGAAGACGGGCTCTGGCTTCTTGCGAAGCGGCTTGAGCGTGGTCGCTTCGTCTGGCCACACGCCGATGGCGGCAAGGTCCATCTGACGGCGGCGCAACTGTCGAGGTTGCTCGAAGGCATCGATTGGCGGCAGCCGCGTCGTACGGCTGCGCTGTCGATGTTGTAAACCGCGAGGAAGGCTCGTAAACTGCGCCACATGTCGAACGGCGCTGAACTTCCTGACGATGTTGCAACCCTGCGGGCCTTGCTGGTCGAGGCGCGTGCCCAGCTTGCCGAACGCGATCTGGAGATCGGGCAGCTCAAGGCGCAGATCGACAGGCTCAAGCGCATGCAGTTCGGACGCAAGTCCGAGCAGTTGGACCGGGAGGTCGCGCGGCTCGAAACCGCGCTCGAGGACTTGACCGGTGAGCGTGGTGTCGCTGACGTGCGACGCGCCCACGAATCAGGCGCGAGCACGCCTGTGGGCGACGCATCGCCGAAAGAAGCGCTGCCGCCGCATCTGCCACGCGAAGAACGCGTACTCGACGCCGACGCGACCTGCCCGAAGTGCGGCAGCGCCATGCAGCCGCTCGGAGAAGACGTGTCCGAGCAGCTCGCCCGCGTCGCGGCAATGTTCAAGGTGATCCGCACGATCCGGCGCAAGACGGTCTGTCCGTGCGGCCACCACTTCTCGCAGCCGCCCATGCCCGGCCTGCCGATCACGCGCAGCATTGCCCATCCGAGCCTGCTGGCCGACATCCTCGTCTCGAAGTACGCTGACCACGCGCCGTTGTACCGGCAGTCGCAGATTGCCGCGCGCGACGGCGTGAAGCTGGATCCGGCCAGCATGGGACGCTGGGTCGGCCAGTGCGAGGCCCTTTGCGTGCCGCTGACCGAGGCGCTGCGCCGCCACACGATGGCACCGTCGAAGCTGCACGCGGATGACACGCCGATCCCGGTGCTCGAACCGGGCAGGAAGAAGACAAGGACCGGGCGACTGTGGGTGTATGTGCGCGATGACACCCGTTCGGGCTCGACCGAACCGGCCGCGGTGTGGTTTGCTTACTCGCCCGACCGCAAAGGCATCCACCCCCAGACCCATCTCGCTGGATTCGAGGGCATCCTGCAGGCCGACGCCTACAGTGGCTTCAACGAACTGTACGAGAGCGGCAAGATCCGTGAAGCTGCATGCTGGGACCACGCGAGACGGTACCTACCTACGACGTGCATGCCCGAACGCCTACCGAGGCGACCCGAGAGGTGCTCGAACTGATCGGTGGACTTTACGGCATCGAGGCGGACATCCGTGGCAAACCCGCTGCTGAACGGCTGTGCGTGCGGCAGGAGAAAAGCGTGCCGCTGCTCGCGACCATCAGGACGTGGATGACGGACAAGCTCGCAACGCTGTCGAAGAAATCCGAACTGGCCAAAGCGATCCGTTACTCGCTCAACCAGTGGGACGCGCTCGCGCTGTACTGCGAAGAGGGTCGTGCTGAGATCAGCAACGCCCTGGCCGAAAACGCGCTGCGCTGTGTGAGTCTGGGCCGCAAGAACTTCCTGTTCGCCGGCTCCGACAGCGGAGGCGAGCGGGCAGCCGCGATGTACGGTCTGATCGGCACATGCAAGCTCAACGGGATCAACCCGCGCGCCTACCTCGAATACGTCCTGACCCATATCGCTGACCATCCCATTAACCGCATCGACGAACTGTTGCCCTGGGGGCTGGAACGTGGCCACGAAGCTGCCTCGGCAGTCTGGCCCATCGGCGTCTGCTGACACGTAACCCGATTCCCGATCATGCCTCACGCGGGCGCCGCGTTGCGGACGGCCGTCGCGAGGTGCTTACGGAACACAGACAGGTGCGCCTGCAAGACTGACGATTGCCACACGATGCACGCACAAGTCTCTGCGATCGGTAATTTCATGACTTGCAGTGCTTCGCAGCTAAAATGTGAATGCGGGCTAGTTTTCCTTCGATATTCACAGATTTGCCCCCTGAATCCCACATTCACAAGTTTGCTGCTCGGCCATTCAGGCGTATTCGACATTCACCGATTTGCTTCGTCGATCGCATATTCACAAATTTGCTAGACAGAACGCGCTGAATGCGGCGGAGTGCGCCGGTACGGCCTCATCGAAACGGCAGAGGCCAACGGGATCGACGTGTGCCGCTACCTGTGTGACTTGTTCATCGCGCTGCCGCTTGCCAAAAGCGCCGATGACTATGAAGCACTCCTGCCTTCGAGACTAGCGCTCCAACGCAACCGACCATCCAAATTCGGCATGTTTCGATGCAAACTTGCGTTCAAATGGAAAATTCGAGCGATTTAGCTACTGGGATGCATCCTTGCGTTGGCAGTTTTCCGTCATTTCTCTTTGACCACACGGTTGCGTAACTACCGTGTTCAGCGTGGCGGGCGCGGTTCGGGAACGCTTCCACGCAATCTGTATCAGATAGGTGGCGACGCTTTTATTGGTTGATCGCTGGCGTGCCGGCAGCCGTGGCGTAATCCCGTGTCAAGCGGTCCAGCACCATCTTGCGTTCAATTTCCACGGCCGCACGCGCGGTGAAGATCGAATAGACGGAATCCATCAGCACGTCCTCTTCCTTCATTTCCTTTTCGTCGAAGAAGGCTATGTGTCCGACTACCTGCCGCTCGCTGTTGAAAATCGGAAGTCCGTAGTAGCTGTCGAACTGTTCATCGCGCGGAAACAGTTTGCCGACCCCTGTCGCATGAAACGCGGGCCTCTTCAGGTTGAAGACCGCCTCGCAAGGCGTGCCCGCAAGTTCGAACTCAAAGTTATCGCGAAAGCTGTCCTGAAACCAGAATGCGAGCGTGTGGACACTCTTCGGCGGCCAGCCGTTGCACTCGGTAACGAACGCGCATGAGACATCGAGCGCGCCCGCGAAGTGGCGCACCAGCGTACGGAAAAAATCCTCGCCGCATGTGCCCGAGGTTCCTTCGACGATATGCTGAAGAATATTCTCGATCCGCCTCAGGCGCGTCACGTCCGTATCGAGCGCGACGAGGCGCGACGGCCGGCCGTTCGCGTGGCGGATCACGCTGCCAGTCGAACTCACCCAGCGGTAACGGCCGTCTTTATGCAGGAGCCGCAACTGTTGCTCATAGCGCGGCGTCGCGCCGTCCAGATGGGACTTGAGCGCCGCCTCGACTGCTGGAACGTCTGCCGGATGCATGCACTGCAGCCAGCCCTGTCGTGTGTTCGGCAGTTCCTCGTCATCGTAGCCGAGCATGCTTTTCCAGCGCGGCGACAAGACGAGGTCATTAGTCTGAAGATTCCACTCCCAAAGGCCGTCGTCGGCTGTGCGCATCGCGAGCACGTAGCGCTCTTCGCTTGATCTGAGCGCGACGTCGATCTGTCTGCGCTGCTCCGTCGCGAGTTCAAGCGCATGCTCCAGATTCTCCACCTTGCCGTGGAGCGAATCGAGCGTCGTCCGGGCCTGTTCAATCTCATTGGCCGCGTGGGGAAGCGGGTCGGTGCGCGGGTTGGGGGCACTTTCGCCCGGATACGCCTGCGCGATCGCGGCCAGCGGGCGCCGCACGTACGCGTCGATGGCCGCGCTGGTGACCGCCAGAAGCAGCACCAATCCAGCGGCAACGACGATCAGGATGCCCACTCGCGTCGCAATCGGCTCTGCTGCGCCGGGCACCCAGCCCACCGCGAGATAAGCGAGCATAAGCAATCCGCACACAGCGATTGGAAGCAGCAGCTTTCGTCTGAGGCCCATATGCATTGTCCCTGGACAGAAAACCGCACGTCGGAAGACGATGGCGGCGACTACTTCAGCTTGAGCGTTGCCGGATGCAAGCCAGCGTGGACAGGGCGTGCCTCGGCCGTCATGCAAATCCTTCGAAGATGGCCCGGATCCGGTGTGCAGTAAGCATCAGCATAGGCACACGGCCGATCGCGACATAAACGCAACAGCGTCGTGATCATTTTGTGATCTTTATAGGCGAAAGTACACAGGCGAGCCAATCTAGCGACGGGAATTCTGATGCAACCGCTAAATAGTCCATTTGAAGCGCCTGCTGCGATTCCCTGCGACGTCGGCATAGGACTTCGCGCGCCGCACTATTGGCAGATCCTGTCGGAGCGGCCGGCGATTGGCTGGATGGAAGTGCATAGCGAAAACTACTTCGGTGACGGCGGCCAGCCTCTGCACTATCTCCAGCGGATTCGCAACGCCTATCCACTGAGTCTGCACGGTGTCGGCCTGTCCCTTGGCACGACGGATCGCCTCGATCTGGTCCATCTAACGCGCCTGAGGGCACTTGTCGAGCGCTTCGAACCTGGGCTCGTCTCGGAACATCTCAGTTGGGGAGCGGTCGCCGGACGTTTTCTGAACGACCTACTGCCGCTGCCTTGTACGGAGGAGGCGCTCGCCGTGGTGCGTGAGCATGTTCAGGAAGTGCAGGATTACCTGGGCCGGCAGATTCTCGTCGAGAACGTCTCGAGTTACATCCGCTTCCGTCACTCAACGATCCCCGAGCACGAGTTCATCACCGAGCTTGCAGCAAGCACGGGCTGCGGGATCCTCCTCGATGTCAACAATGTCCACGTCAACGCAGTGAACCACGGGATTGAACCCGTGCGCTATCTCGATGCGATGCCGGTTCACGCGGTCAAAGAAATCCACCTGGCTGGATTCGACCGTGTCGGCGACCTGCTGATCGACACGCACGGACAGCGCGTCGCCGAGCCGGTGTGGGCGCTCTACCGGCACGCGGCGAAACGCTTCGGGCTGGTGCCGACGTTGATCGAATGGGACACCGATATTCCCGAACTCGCTGTCCTTCTCGACGAAGCCGCCAGGGCCAGCGCCATCCTCGGAGATGAACATGCCGTCTCTGCGTGAACTTCAACTCGACTTTGCCGCGGCGATCTTCGGTCAGGACGGGTCCCGCATGAGCGATCACGTGCTGACAGGCGGCGCCGCTGCCGGCGAACGGCTGAATGTCTATTTCAACAACACGTATCACAACCTGAGGGAAGCGTTGCGTGACGTGTTCCCGGTTGTCGAGCGGCTCGTCGGCGAGCGCTTCTTTGCCTATGCCGCCGACCAGTACATCGGCAAACATCCGTCGACGACCGGCGACGTGCATCGGTTTGGCGCCACCTTTCCAACATTTCTCGCGGGCTTCGCTCCTGCGGCATCGCTCCCTTACCTTCCCGACACCGCGAGGCTGGAATGGGCGATGCATGAGGTCTTTCATGCCGCAGACCACGCGCCGCTCGCGATAGACCGCCTTGCCGCAATCGTGCAAGCCGGCTTCACGACGCTGCGCTTCACGCTGAATCCCGCTTGCCGTCTGCTCTCGTCACCCTTTCCTGTGTCACGCATCTGGTACGTCAATCAGCCCTCGGCCACCGGCTCCGACTATGTGGACGCTGATAGCGGCGGCGACTTCCTGCTGATCCGGCGTCGCAACTTCGTGGTCGAAGCGCGGCCACTCGAACCGGCGGTGTTCGCGATGCTACAGTCGCTCTGTGCAGGCGCGAGCGTCGAAGATGCGTACGATAATGCCATGCTCGTCGACGATGCCTTCGCGTTGGGGGCATTCATACAGCAGCACATCCTCGAAGCGACGATCGTCGACTTCGATACCGGGAACTCATCGTCAGGCTGACGGTGCCTGGATCCGGCGGCGGCATCGGCGCCGGCTTGCTACACGACGGCCATGCTCCTCGAGACCAATGTGCTCATCGATGCGGGCACGGGCGCGATCGACCTGTCAATCGAGGCGCTGTCGCATTGACGCTGTATTTCTCAAGCACAGTCATCTGGATCATCTGTGCCTGGTTCCAGCTGAGGTTTTCATGACGCGTCTGAAGCCGTGCGACCCCACCGTTACGATGTCATAAGCGACCGGCATGGCCAGACGGTTCCTGCCGAAGGCACTGCGGGAAGGACAGGTATTCGAGTTGTGCGCCACAGAACACGCGCGCATCACGCTACCGCAAGATCGACGATGAACGTCGTGCCGAGCCCGGGCGTGCTTTCGACCTGAATGTCTCCGCCATGCAGTTCGACGATACGGCGCGTGATTGCCAGCCCGAGCCCGGCGTTGCCGGTGCTGCCGAACTCGGCCCGGTCCACGCGATAATAGCGATCGAAGATATTGCGAAGTTCATCGCTCTGGATCCCTTGGCCGGTATCGCGCACACGCAGTTCGACGCGCGCTCCCGCCGGCCGGACCTCGACGCCGATCTCACCACCGGCTGACGTATAGCGCATCGCGTTCTCAATGAGGTTTTCCAATACCTGCTCGATCATGCCGATGTCGGCGCGCACGGGCGGACAATCCGGCTCGCACTTCGTGACTATCGTGAGCTGCCGCTTCTGCGCCTTCAACGCGAATTTCTGCACGACATCCTGCGCCAGTTCACCGACCGGAAAGGTCTCGATCTGAGGAGTCACTTCATGTGCCTCGAGTTTCGTCAGTTCGAAAACATCTTGCACCAGCCTGGCCAATCGCTCACAGTGCTTTACCGCAATCTGCAGGTAGCGATTCCTTTCTTCAGGCGTCAACTCGTCGGCTCTGATCAGCATGGTTTCGAGGTAGCCCTGCATCGACGCGAGCGGCGTGCGTAAGTCGTGCGAGACGTTCGCGAGTAATTCACGCCGCTGCCGGTCAACCTGTGCGAGCAGGCCAAGTTGCATGGCGATGCGCTCCGACATTTCCTGAAATGCGGTGCTCAGCCGATAGATTTCGTCGTCGAAATTGCCAGGCAGCGCGAGCGGCACCGGCGTCGTGAACCCACTTGCACGAAATGCTTCGATCGATTTCGACAAGATGCGCAGCCGGATGGTGAGAAAGCGGAAGACGATCAACGCCGCCATGAGGCTGAACACGACCGTACCGATGATGAGGTCGGTGGCAAGCTCAAAGAGCCGCTGCGCCTCGAGCATCTTCTGCGAGGCGAGGATCATGATTGCGCTGATCGCGATGAACACCGTCATCAGCACAATCGCAAGCTTCCCGTACAGCGTTCGGAACATGAGCGGATCAGCCTTTCGAATCGTTTCGGAACTTGTAGCCGACGCCCCACACGGTTTGAATATATTCGGGTTCGTTGGGGTTGATCTCAATCTTTGCGCGAAGACGGTTGATGTGCGAATTGACGGTGTGCTCGTAACCGCTATGGCTATAGCCCCAGACCTGATCCAGTAACTGGCTGCGGCTATACACGCGTCCGGGATTTTGCGCGAAATGCAGCAGAAGCTGAAACTCCTTTGCCGTGAGACAGACGGGCTCGCGGCGTACCGTCACCTCGCGCTTCTCGATATCGATCCTGAGGTCTTTCGCTTCGATCGCCTTCGGTGCATCCGCCGCCCGATTGACGAGCACGTCGACGAGCCGAAACAACGCTTTCACCCGCGCGACCAACTCGAGGACGCTGAATGGCTTCGTCAGATAGTCGTCGGCGCCCATCTCGAGACCAAGCACGCGGTCGAGTTCCGTGGATCGCGCGGTGAGCATCAGTATCGGCGTATAGCGCTGTTCACTGCGCAGGCGTCTGCAGATTTCCAGGCCGTCGACCCCTGGAAGCATGAGATCGAGTACGAGGAGGTCATACGGCTGGGCGAGCGCTTCCGCGAGCCCTGCGTTGCCATCGTTGCGCACGGTCACCTCACAGCATAGCCGGGCCAACTGCATCTTGACCAGTTGCGCGATGTCGTCTTCGTCTTCGACCACCAGAACATGACGTGACACAGCTTCACCTCTTTCGCGTGCGTGACGGCACAAAGCGTTTGACGGGCTCGACTTCGCGGTCTGTGCCCTCTGCCACTTTGGCCAGCACTCCCTGATCATTCTAGTCCGTGAGGCACCGCGATCCAACCTGCCACGACGCTGCGTGCCCCTAAATCGCACGTCGTGACAGAAATTTGATTTTTCGCGGACAAAGGCGTGAGTTCCGTTTTGCACAATAAGTACCAGAGACAGGCAAACGGTCTGTCCGAGTCCCCACCCATCCTGGAGAACCCATCATGAAGAGCAAACCGATTATTCACAGCGCCATTGCGGGCCTGCTCGCGTTTGGCGCGATCGGAGCCAGCACGCACGCATTTGCCGCCGACTTCGAGAAGTGCGCGGGCATCGCCAAGGCCGGCAAGAACGACTGCGGCACAAGCAAGAGTTCATGCGCCGCAACAGTGAAGACCGACCGTGACGCGGAAGCCTGGGTCCTCGTGCCAAAGGGCACTTGCGACAAGATCGCCGGCGCTCATCTGCAGACGTCGGAATTCGCCAAGCCGGGCGGCAAGAGCGGCGTGCTTAGCACGGCGGCCAAGGCGGCCCAGGGCTGACGCGCGGCACTGCCCTGTCGACATCCGGTACGGCAGGCCTCGTTAGCAGCCTGCCGCCAGACATCACGAATCGAGGAACCCGAAAATGAAGTCGTCATCCAACTCGTCCGGAATCACGTCGGCTTCGTCCGGCGTCCTTCCGTTGACAGTCATCGTCGCCGGCAAGGCAGTCATCGGCGCGCTGGAATTCCTGACCCCCGTGCTCGACCTGGGCATCCGCATCATGATCAGCCTCGTCTTCTTCCAGTCGGGCCTGACCAAGATCGCAAGCTGGTCGACGACGCTCGCACTGTTCCATAGCGAGTACTCCGTACCGTTTCTGCCGCCTACGCTGGCCGCGTATCTCGGCACCGGTGCGGAACTGGGCTTCCCGGTCCTGCTGGTGCTCGGACTGGGCACGCGAGGCGCGGCGTTCGGCCTCTTTGTCTTCAATATCATCGCGGTGCTTTCGTATCCCGGTCTCGGCGATGTCGGCCTGAGGGATCACCAGTACTGGGGCCTCTTCCTTCTCGTGATCCTGATGCACGGACCGGGCAAGCTCTCGCTCGATCACCTCCTCGGCCGTCGTGTAGGGCGCGCACTGGCCAGTCGCTAGTTATCGCGCGAACGAGCCTTTCCAATACGAGGAGCGGACATGAGCACCGACAGGAACATCGTCATCATCGGGGGCGGATTCGCCGGCACCACGCTGGCGCGGCATCTCGAGAAAATCGCGCGGCCACCGTACCGCGTCATCCTGGTGAGCGAGGAAAGCTATACCACGTTCAACCCGATGCTGGCGGAAGTGGTCGGCGCTTCGGTCTTTCCCGAGCAGGTGATCGTGCCGATCCGCCAGATGTTGGGCCATTCGCGATTCATCATGGCGACGGTCACCGATGTGGACTACACGCGCCGGGTCGTTCATGGCAGGACGCTTGCGGGGGCCCGCGAGATTCCATTCGAACATCTGATCTTCGCTTTCGGCACCCGGGCTAATCTCGATCTCGTGCCAGGCATGGCCGAACATTCGCTGCCGCTCAAGCTCGTAGGCGATGCGATGTTCATCCGCAACCGTGTATTGCGTCAGCTGGCGCGTATTGAACTCGAAAGCTGCCCCGAACTGCGACGTCGGCTGGGGCATTTCATCGTGATTGGCGGGGGCTTCTCGGGCGTCGAGGTCGCAGGTGAACTGGCCGACTATATCCGTAGCATCAAGCGCTTTTACAAGCTCGTAACGGACGACGAACTGGCCGTAACGATCCTTCAGGATGGCGAGCGGTTGCTGCCCGAGCTGCCCGAGCCGCTCGGCATCGCCGCGGCACGGCTGATGTCCGGACGCGGTATCGACGTGCGTCTGAAGACACGCGCGGCGCACGTGCACGCCGATGGCGTCACGCTGTTCGACGGCGCGACGATCGACGGCGGAACGGTGGTCTGCACGATCGGCACGAAGCCGAATCCGCTGGTCCAGAAGCTCATGCAGAGCGTTACGCTGCCCGTTCAACGCGGCCGTATCGAAACCGAGCCCGACATGTCGGTGCGGGGCATGCCGGGTCTCTGGGCCATCGGGGACTGCGCGCTCGTCAGCAACGCGGCGACCGACCGTCTTTCTCCGCCGACCGCCCAGTTCGCGATGGCCCAGGCGCGCCAGCTCGCTGTCAATGTCGCACACCGCCTGCTGCACCAGCCGGGCAAGCCGTTCTCCTACGAGACCAAGGGGGCGATGGCGACCATCGGCCACATGAAGGGCGTCGCGCAGGTCTATGGCGTCAACATCACAGGGCTGCCGGCCTGGTTGCTGTGGCGCGCACTGTACCTCGCGCGCATGCCGACACTCGGACGCAAACTGCGCATCCTCGTCGAATGGACCTGGGGCATGTTCTTCCCCACCGACATCACGCACCTGCGCTTCACACGCACCCACGAGGCCGATGAAGAGCCACGCGAGACCCACGGCGAGATACGCGTGCAAACGGCCATCGCGGCAGACCGTCCGTCCTGCCCGCCCAAGTTTCGCTCCAGCGTTCAGCACGCCAACAGCAATTTCTAAAGGAGTCTTTCATGCTTCATGGTAAATCCGCCATCGTCACCGGCTCGACCAGCGGCATCGGGCTCGGCATTGCGAGCGCGCTTGCCGCGCAGGGCGCCGACGTGCTGTTGAACGGCTTCGGCGACGCGGACGAGATCGAGGCGATACGCCGGAACCTCGAACGTGAGCACGGCGTGCGCGTGCGCTATTCGCACGCCGACATGGGCAAACCCGACGACATTCGCGCCATGGCGCGCTACGCCCGCGCCGAATTCGGCCAGGTGGACATCATCGTCAACAACGCGGGCATCCAGCATGTCGCACCCATCGAGGAACAGCCCGACGAGAAGTGGGATGCGATCCTCGCGATCAATCTCTCGTCCGCGTTCCATCTGATCAAGGCCGTACTGCCCGACATGAAGGCACGGCGCTGGGGGCGAATCATCAACATCGCATCGGCTCATGGCCTGCTTGCGTCGCCCTTCAAGTCGCCCTATGTCACGGCGAAGCACGGCTTGCTCGGATTATCGAAGACGGTCGCGCTCGAAGTCGCCGGCCACGGCATAACGAGCAACACGATTTGCCCCGGCTACGTTAAAACACCGCTGGTCGAAAAGCAGATCACCGATCAGGCGAAGGCGCACGGCATATCTCCGGAGAACGTGGTGCGCGACGTGATGCTAGTCCACCAGGCGCGCAAGGAGTTCGTGACCGTCGAGGAGCTTGCGGCGCTCGCGGTGTTCCTGAGTTCCGACAGCGCGGCATCGGTGACTGCGGCGGCGCTCGCGATGGACGGCGGCTGGTCCCAGCACTAGCGGTGCAACATGACTGCGAAACGCGAGGCAAGGCCTGCGAACGGGGGGCAAGAACCAATAGCAGTTGCTTTACGACACGATCGGCAGGCGCCAGAGCGTCGACATTCACCACGAGTTTCTTTAACCGGCTGCGTCTTTTCTGCCGGATTCATGCGGGCGTGTGCCCGCCATTACCCACCTGAGGAGAGAGGTACGTCATGAGCACCAAGAGTCAGCAACGCGCGTCGGTCTGGCGCCAGTGTGTCGTAGCGGGAATGATCGCCGCCGGGCTGTCGGTCGCGGCAGGCGCGGCGAGCGCCGGGGAATGTCCGCTCGACAAGCAAGTGGCGGACGGCCAGGGGCAGAAGCCCGGACCAGGCACACCGACGGGCGTAACCGACACCGTGCGGGCGTCGACCGACTTGTCGAAGGAACCGCTTGCATTGGAGGGGCGGCTCTTGCGGCTGCGCGAACTCGACGTGGCGCCGGGCGGCATCGTGCCTTGGCATAGTCATAAAAACCGGCCAGCGCAGATCTACGTCGTGTCCGGCGAAATCGTCGAGTACGCGAGCAATTGCGCGGTGCCGATCGTGCACAAGGCGGGCGATGTGGCGCCGGAGCGCAACGGCACACAGCACTGGTGGAAGAACGAAGGAACGGTACCGGTGGTGCTGATCTCGGTCGATCTCTTCCCAGTCGAGGCGAAGATGAACGCGCACACCATGTAAGCGTGCGCGCCGAGGTGCCCATGCCACGGCGCGTGTCGGACAGGCACTGGGCTGTTTGCCAAGTGGACACCGGTCCAGCTCATCCGCTCTATGTCGCTCCGGCATCACGCATCTTCGATTCACCCGAACCCACGAGGTCGACCGCGACGCGCGGTCGCCGCAGCCAAACCTTCAATCCTGGGAGTTCCACCATGCTCAAGCAGCAATCAGCCATCGTCACCGGGTCGGCCAGCGGCATCGGCCTGGGGATCGCACGTACCGTGGCCGAAGAGGGAGCCGATGTCATGCTCAATGGCATCAGCGACGCGCACGAGATCGAGTTCACGCGCGCCGGGTTGCAACGGCGATACCGCGTGAAGGCGCGTTACTCGGGTGCCCACACGAGCCAACCCGAGCAGATCCGCGCCATGGCAGAGCTTGCCGGCGCCGGGTCCGGCAAGGTCGACATCGTCCTCAACAATGCCGGCATCCAGCACGTCGCACCAATCGAGGCGTTTCCCGAGCCGAACCGGGATGCGATTGTCGCGATCAACATGTCTTCCGCGTTCCACCTCATCGAGGCGGTCATGCCCGAGATGAAGGCGTGGCGCTCCGGCCGCATCATCAACATCGCCTCAGCGCACGGCCTGACCGCCTTGCCGTTCGAGGCCGCCTACGTAACGACCAGGCATGGCTTGATCGGGCCGTCCAGGACGGTGGCCCGACGAGGTCGCCGAGTTCGGCATTACCTGCAACACCATCTGCCCTGGCTATGTGAAGACCCCGCTGATGGAGAAGCAGATCGCCGATCAGGCGAAGGCGCACAACATCTCGCCCGACGACGTGGTGGTGCACGACGTGATGCTCGTGCATCAGGCGCGCAAGGAGTTCGTGAAGGTCGAGGAGTTACCGGCGCTCGCGGCATTCCTGGCATCCGATGCCGCAGCGTCCATGACGGCCAACGCGATCCCCGTGGATGGCGGCTGGACGCAGTACTGAAGCCGCAAGGAGAATAACGTGGCGACAAGAACTGCGACTAGACAAGGCAACGGCCGAGGCCGGCGAACGCATGCGAACACCGCGCTCGACCTCGAGCTTGGTTCCCCCGGCGTGCCGGGCCAGGTGGTGCTGGTGCTGCAGGGCGGCGGTGCGCTCGGTGCCTACCAGGTGGGCGTGTACGAAGCCCTGCACGAAGCCGGCATCGAGCCCGACTGGGTGATCGGCACGTCGATCGGCGCGATCAACGCGGCGCTGATCAGCGGCAACCGCCCCGAGGACCGCCTCGATCGCCTCCACGAGTTCTGGCGCCGGGTCGAGCAGCGCTGGCCGCTAACGAGTCTCTTCGACTGGATGGGCCTGGGCAACCTGCTGCCCAACATGAACACGGTGACGCGCGGCATTCCGGGCTTCTTCACGCCGAATGCCTTCGCCATCGGCGGATCCAGGGCGGAAGTGGGCGTCGAGGCTGCGTCGTACTACAGCACGGCACCCTTGCGTGAAACACTGCGCGAACTCGTCGACTTCGAGCACCTATGCGAGTGCAAGACGCGGCTGACCGTGGGTGCGGTGAACACCTGCAGCGGCCACATGCGCTACTTCGACAATCGCAACGAGCAGCTCAGGGTCGACCACGTGATGGCATCCGGCGCCCTGCCCCCGGCATTTGCCGCCGTGCGCGTCGACGGCGAACCCTACTGGGACGGTGGCCTGTACTCCAACACTCCGATCGAAGCGGTGCTGGACGACAAGCCCAGGCGAGACTCCCTCATCTTCGCCGTCAACGTGTGGCACCAGGCGGCCCCCGAGCCTGCGTCGATCTGGCAGGTCATGAGCCGGCAGAAGGACATCCAGTACGCGAGCCGCGCCGACAGCCACATTGCCCGGCAGAAACAGATCCATCGCCTGCGCCATGTGATCCGCGAGCTGCACAAGCAACTGCCGGCGAGCCGTCAGAACGATGCCAAGGTCAAGGAGCTCGCCTCCTGGGGCTGCGGCACAACGATGCATGTGGCACATCTGCTAGCACCGCGGATCGATGGCGAGGACCACGCCAAGGACATCGACTTCACGAGCGCAGGCATCCAGTTGCGCCGCAGTGCGGGATACACCGATGCGCAGCGCATGATCGAGCGTTCGCCCTGGAAGGCCGTCGCGATCGACCCGATCGAAGGCGTGATCGAGCACACCTGAGGAGGTCGGGATGGTCTGATGCATCGAAGAGCTGCTTCGCAACAACAGGCCTTCGCCGAGCACCAGCTTCAGCTCGATGCGGGCTACTTTGACAAGCTCGCCAAAGGCCAGCATCCAGAGTTCCTGTGGATCGGCTGCTCGGACAGCCTCAGACGAACATGATTAACAACGAGCAGGCGGTTCAGACGGGCTGCAAGATCCGCAACGCCCTGGTGAAGAACCCGCCTTGATGGACAGCGCCCCGCTTTCGCTGTCTGGCCACGCTCGAACAACTTGCGGCGAACGTTCCGAGTGGACCTGCGAGCAAAACGTCGCGAACGAAGCAAACCTTAAGGGATGGTGGTCCAATGAACGTAATGGTAACCAGTATCGCATTCGTGGTCGCCGCCCTGTGCGCGGGCTTGATGGGCTTTGCGATTCAACGCGGGGCGACGTGCACCGTTGCCGCGGTGAACGAAGTCGTCGACAAGCGCCGGTTCAACCGGCTGATCGCAATCGTCGAGGCGTCGGTATGGGTCACGGGTGGTCTGTTGATCGCGCAAATGCTCCATCTGCTCGCGAAGATGCCCGCAGGTTATCCGGTGAATTACCTGACCGTGCTGGGCGGGGCTCTGCTGGGCCTGGGTGCGTCCATCAACGGCGCCTGCGTCTTCGGTGCGATTGCGAGACTTGGCTCCGGCGAATGGGCTTATCTGGCGACACCGCCCGGCTTTTACGCTGGATGCCTGAGTCTCGGCGCCTTGTGGACAGCTTCCGCGCATCACACACCTGACTACGGTTCATTCGTGTTGCGCGCGCCTACCTCGGTTTCGCTGCTGTTCGCGGCGTTCATCATCTGGCGCGTCGCTCGTCCGCTACTGACAGCGCGTCCCGCTGGATCGGGAGCCGGTGCCATCCAGCGGGTACGCCAGGGCATTGCTTCCCACGTTTGGTCACCGCATGCCGCTACCACGGTAATCGGCGTCGCATTCCTGTTCATGCTACTGCTCGTCGGCGCCTGGTCCTACACCGATGTGCTGATTGAGCTTGCCCGCGGCATGGCGAACAGTCTCATCACACGATGCCTGTTGCTGGTCGCTCTGCTGCTCGGTGCAGTGCTCGGCGGCCGCTCCGCCGGCCGGTCTGGCAGCACCGGCGTCGCGTTTGCCCAAGTGAGCAAGTGCTTCCTGGGTGGCGCCCTGATGGGATGGGGCAGCCTTTTGATCCCCGGCGGCAACGATGGGCTGCTATTGGTGGGGATGCCGCTCCTGTACCCCTATGCATGGGTTGCATTCGCCGCAATGTGTGCCTCGATCGGCACGGCATCGCTCGTGCAGAAAGTCGTGAGCGACCGCACAGCGCAGCCACGCTTGGAGCGCAGTTGATTCGCTTGCGTCAACACGCGTTCGCGTTCAACGCCGCCCCGTAACTACAAGGATAACGATTCTGTACAGGGAGGCCGCATGGGCCACCGAATCGGCAAAACACTCGTCATCTTCAGCGCGATTGGCGCGGCGCTATTCGTGCTTCAGCACAACACTCATCTGATGCCGAACGCACACGCAACGTTCAGATCGTCCCGGGAGCGATGCGGAGGCTATGACACCGCGCAGTCATGGGTTAGCTCCCCGAACTGCCACGTGACTTTCCGTTGATCGACGCATAAAGCTCTGGCAACAGATCCGGCGCTGCACCCGGAAGCGAGGTCGCCGCCCGTGCGTGCAGCAAGTCGAAATTTCCGGACAGTCGCGCACCCGGGGCACGCTGATTCCGGGCCGGCTAGCCGGCCGATGTGCGAGCACTGCCGCCAATCATCGGCCCCTGCGTGGTGGGTGGAAATACACACCACCCGTCATCGTGCCGGAAAAAGAATATCGCCATGCCAATTTGACGCGTAGTTTCGACGCAGACGTAGCGCCGTTGATTCGAGCTCATGCGACTGAACCGAATGACGTGGGCCGGCGTGGCCGCAGTCGGTGCAAGCCATTTGTCGACCAGAGCGCGCAAAGATTGCTGAGCGGTGTTCATGATGCTCTCCTCCCCTATCAATTACATGCGGCAGATGCCTAAAGAAACCCGCACGTCTGGACTCTAGTATCGCCGCCGAAATTAACGCGCCGGTCAAGCATGTGTCACGTTTTTGTCTCATCGGAACTAGTGGGCTCAGAAGGCGCCAGTGTGACCGACTCGTGACCTTTCCTTGATAGGGCCGTGAACTTTGGAACCTATATTAATTTCGCGACGGCCCGACAACGCCGTTGCGGACTGGTGATGAAAGTCCCCTAAAGGGCGCATTCCAGCATTAATCGAGATTTTTGGAGATCCTCATGAAGACGAAGTTCACTGCTGCAGTGTTGGTCGCGACATCTGCGTTGTTCGCTGCTCCCGCTTTTGCGAGCGGATACGGTCCTGCACCGTTTTATAACGCCGAGGTGGGCGCGCCGTCGTCGCAACGCGGCCCAAGCGCGCAAACGCTCATGGCGGAACAGCACAACGCTGCGGGCACCCGCAGCGACCACCGTCCTGTCGGCGGCTCCGTCAAATCCGCGGCGTCGCACTCGAGTGGCACGCATGTGAAGGGCGACATCAACGGTCTCTATCGGGGCAGTTGATTGAGCCTTCGAAGCGCCGCGTTTCGGTGTCCCCGGAAATCAACGTCGGTTTAATGTCCAATCGGGCGCCATCACGATTCGTCACGCGATGGTGCTCGATTTGGTTACCGCCAACCCCGCTTTCAAAAACCCTGACGCGACCTCGCCAAACCATGCACGAATGAGATCGTGCCCAAGATTTCCTACTCGAGACGCGCTACGGGGTTGGGACTTCCAAACAGGCCTCCAGCTCGACGACATCGTTGGGGAAATTCCATGCGACGCTGTACCGAAGCCTCGGTATCTTCGTAGTGGCGGCGGCTGGTCTACATTGTCATGGAGTTATTGCATCATTTTGCGCTCGCTCAGCGGGGACGCTGGTATGCAGCCGAAATCGCCGGCCACATTGCCAATTCTGATGCGACCGTAATGGTCGAGACCGCCCCGAACGACTGCGGCAGCCTGCTGTACTCGATGAAGCGAATGCAGAAGAAGCTGATTGGCACGACTCGCCGCCATCCAGGCCTCCATAGAATCGATCGCGACGGCGACGAGCCAAATCGCGGCAGGCAACCAGGATCTATCGCAACGCACCGAAGAGCAGGCAGCTTCATTGCAGGAGATGGCTGGCAGCATGGAGAGGCTACTTCGACGGTCAAACGACTTTTTGCGAAGCGTGCATGACCGTGACGGGCTGAACTTCACCGCATTTCGGCCGTTCGGCATGAACCTTCGATTGGCTGTTCATGGCCGACTGGACTAAACCGCTCGCGCGGTAGGGGCTACGGTCAGACGCCGGTGGTCAGAGAGAGGCCGGCATCGCGGTTCCGTATGTTGGCGAATGAGGCAATCCGCCTCGTTCTCCAGCCGGAGCCGAATCATGACCTCCTCACAGTCAAACGTCAGTCCGCTGCGCCAGCGCATGAGCGACGACATGCGCATGCGCCAGCTTGCCCCCAAGACGCAGGACATCTATCTGCACATCGTGCGTGAGTTCGCCCGGTTTCTCGGGCGCTCACCTGACACGGCCACCGTCGAGGACCTGCGGCGCTACCGGCTCTATCTGGTCGACCACGGCACATCGGCCGTGTCGCTGAACCACGCGATCACCGGCCTGAAGTTCTTCTTCACAGTCACGCTCGACCGGCCCGAGCTGATGGTCAGGATGCAACCCGTGCGCGTGCCCCGCGTATTACCCGTCGTGCTCAGCCCCGATGAAGTGCGGCGGCTCATCGAGGCCGCCGGCAACCTGAAGCACCAGACCGCGCTGTCGGTCGCGTACGGCGCGGGGCTACGCGCCAGCGAAGTGGTAGCGCTGAAGGTCACCGACGTCGACAGCGAACGCATGACACTGCGTATCGAGCAGGGCAAGGGCCGCCGTGACCGCTACGCCATGCTCTCGCCGGTGCTGCTCGAGCGTCTGCGTGTGTGGTGGCGCGTGGCCCGTGCGCAGGGCAGGATGCTCGATGGTGGGTGGCTGTTTCCCGGGCTCGATCCGCTCGATCCGTTAAGCACGCGACAGTTGAACCGTGCCATTCATGCCGCCGCCGAGGCTGCGAACATCGACAAGCGCGTGTCCATGCACACGCTACGGCATAGCTTCGCGACACACCTCCTTGAACAGAAGGTGGACATCCGCGTGATCCAGGTGCTGCTCGGCCATGCGAAGCTGGAGAACACCGCGCTCTATGTCCAGGTGGCCACCGACCTGCTGCACGAGGTCACCAGTCCGCTGGACCGGCTGCCCTCCGAGTAGGCCCGCGCGCCGTAGCGCCTCAATGCTGGAGGTTGCGGACATCTTCCGCAGTCACGGGCCAGCGTGGCGAGCCACGACACACCTGAGCCTGGGGCAGCTGAAGGTCATGTCGGCCATCGAACGGTGCCGCACGGCGGCACTGGGCGGACATGTGCTGCGCTGTTCAGGCTGCGCAAGGACAGAGGTGTCCTTCAACTCGTGCCGGGACCGGCATTGCCCGAAGTGCCAGGCCAGCGCCGCACACCGCTGGCTGGAAGCACGCCAGGCCGATCTGCTACCCGTCGAATACTTCCACGTCGTCTTCACGCTCCCCGCGCCCGTCAGTGCGATCGCCTGGTACAACAAACGGATCATCTACGGCCTGCTGCTCGACATCGCCGCCGACACGCTGCGCACGATCGCCGCAGATCCCCGACACCTCGGAGCCCAGATCGGGGCCTCGCTCGTACTGCACACCTGGGGCTCAGCACTCACGCATCATCCACACGTGCACGGCATCGTCCCCGGCGGCGGACTCTCGCCCGATGGCGAGCGCTGGATTGCGTGCCGGCCCGGCTTCTTCCTGCCGGTGCGCGTGCTCTCACGCCTGTTCCGCCGGCGCTTCCTCGAAGCGCTCGAAGTGGCCCACCGGCATGGCCAGTTGCAGTTCTTCGGCGAGTACACCGGGCTTGCTGATCCCGCCACCTTTGCCCGGTGGCTTGCGCCGCTGCGTACCTGCGAATGGGTGGTCTACGCCAAGCGCCCGTTCGCCGGACCAAAGGCGGTGCTCGAGTACCTCTCACGCTACACGCACCGCGTTGCCATCTCCAACCAGCGCCTCGTCGCCTTCGATGAGCGTGGCGTGACGTTCCGCTGGAAGGATTACCGGGCGAAGGGACGCACCCGCTACAAGACCATGACGCTGGAGGCTGGCGAATTCATGCGCCGCTTCCTGCTCCATGTGCTGCCCGGTGGTTTCCACCGGATCCGTCACTACGGCCTGCTCGCCAACCCGGTACGCCGCGCCAGTCTCGCGAAGGTGCGCGATCTGCTGCACGTCGCACCCGGAATCAGCCCGTCACCGGACGAGGCCATCGTCGCAGCCCGCCCCGTCTTCATCTGCCGGCACTGCGGCGCACCGATGATCGTCGTCGACATCCTCGAGCGCAGCGCCCCGATCCGCGCACCGCCGATGTGCCGTGCTCAGACATGAGCACAACGTTTCCCCGATATCTGAACCGACCGTCGGCTTTGCGGCAACGCGGCCCACGAGCGGACGTTCGCGCCTGGCGCTTCGAAAGGCGCCTCCCGCGTGCGCATCACCATCGCGATTGCACGACAGCGCGGCTTCGCTACGGCGTCAGCGCCCGTCCGGCATCCCGCCTGGCCGCACCGCATCCGACATCGCTGAACATCCCGACCTATCAATCGCCATAGCGGCGAGTTCCGACCACAGCGGAGCACTCCGCGGTTTCCTCCATCGGGCTTATTCGACGCCTGCCGGCACGCGCGGAGGCATTCACATTCCTGCGGGCGATGGCAGGCATCGAATAAGCCTTAACGAACCCAGTCCGACGTAGAACCGGCGGAGTCGCCCGCCATCGATCGGTCTGCGTCGGGCAGTAGTCGACCCTGACCAGCCCTTCAGGCCAGATTGCGGGTGTCCGTTTTAGCGTTGATATCGGCCTGTCGTTGTTCGACTGCAGGACTCAGTTCCTCCGTCTAGCCAGTTTGGTACCTTGAGGAAAGCACTCTAGCCATAGCCAACATTTGCCGCTTGCCGCCCGCGAGCGCCTGCGCGGTTGCGGAGTCCATTTGAGGTCAACCTTCGTTCCAGTGAAGGTCAGATGGGAACGCGTATTAAAGCGTCGCAGAGTACCTGCAAAGCGTGAACCGAAATCGTGGTGTCGTAAGAAAGCGGCACATGAACGAGCGCCTGTGCCGCTGCAGGAACGACAAGTCTGGAAGCGGGGTTTACAAGGAAACAAAAAGACTGCTAAAACGCGATTACTTCTCCACGACGCCCAGTAACGTCTGTCTACCTCCGACATATTTGTACAGCGAAATTACGCCGTGCCGCAGATCACCTTTCGAATCGAACTGCGTTTCACCGAGCACACCGTGGTAGTCGGTGGCCGGCATCGCGGCGAGAATCTTCGCGGAGTCGGTCGATTGCGCGCGCTTCATCGCAGCGACGATAACGCCCACCGCGTCGTATGCGAACGGTGAGTTCAAGACCGGTGCATAGCCAAAACGCTTCTTGTAACGTTCGACAAAAGCTGGTCCTTCGGCCATTTTCAGCAGCGGCGCACCGGCAATCGAGCAGATCACGTTATCGGATGCGTCGCCGGCAAGTTTGGCCAGATCGTCGGCACATAAACCGTCACCGGCCAGTACTTTCACCGTCATGCCGAGTTGCTTCGCCTGCTTCGCGAACGGGCCGCCCGTGCCGTCAAGTCCACCGTACATGATCGCGTCGGGCTTTTCGCCTTTGATTTTGGTGAGAATCGCGCGGAAATCGACCGCCTTGTCGGTGCTCGCGTCATGTGACAACACCGTGATGCCGTCCGCCTTCGCCTGCTTCTCGAATTCGACGGCAAGTCCCTGACCGTAGGCGGTCGAGTCATCGACGATCGCAACCGTTTTCACCTTCAGCGTTTTTGCCGCGTAGTCGGCAAGCGTCGGACCTTGCTGAGCGTCCGTCGCGACGACACGATACGCAGTCTTGAATCCCTGCAGGGTGTACGCCGGATTCGTCGCGGATGGCGACACCTGCACGATACCCGCATCGTTGTAGATCTTTGAAGCGGGAATGGTCGAGCCCGACTGCATGTGCCCGACCACCGCGACAACCTTGTCGTCCGCCAGTTTCTGGGCAACCTGGGTCGCCTGACGCGGATCGCCGGCATCGTCCTGTGCGTCGAACACCAGCGTCACCTTGCGTCCGCCGATCACGAGGCCGCTCTGGTTGATTTCCTCGATCGCGAGGCGCGCGCCGTTTTCGGTGTCCTTGCCCAGGTACGAAGCCGGTCCGGTCACGGGCGCGGCTTCGCCGATCTTCACCATCTCGTCGGCACGGGCGACGCCCATTGCAGCGGCCGCCAACGTTCCCAGAATCCCGACAGTCGCCATGCCGCGACCCAAGGCTATGCTTTTGCTCATGCTTCACCCGAAAAAGTAGTTGTGGTTGGCCGGGACGAGCGGCCAGCGCCGTCTGTCGACCGGACGCACAAGCCGCACGCGTCTCAATGCGGCCGGTATGCCTGCCTTCGCTGGAGCGTGCCGCACCTCGGGGCGCGGCGTCGTTCGTTAGCGGTTACAAATTTATGCAGCCAGAATGCCGCGGCATTGAATCGATCTGCCGGAAAATAGAAGAATTGCGGCAAGCGCCAGCCACACCGATTCGCAACCCGTCACCGTATAATCAGAACGAACCGCCCACGAGTTCGCGCATGCCGACTGCTGCCCCTCCTACTAGCGTTTCCCAGCCCCATGCGCAGGCGGCTCACGAACTGGTCGAGCAGTTGGACGCGTTACCGCGTACGCTCCAGAAACGCGAAAGCCGCTCCGAAGCGGAATTGAGCGTTGGCATCCTCTTATGGCCGCGCTTTCCCATGCTGTCGCTCGCCGGCCTGTGCGATGCGCTGCGCCATGCCGCGGATCGCGGCGACCAGAGCCGGCAGTTGCGCTGCCTGTGGACGATCGTCGGCGTGCAAGGCGAATCGGTCGAGGCGAGCTGCGGTATTCCGGTGCAGGTGCAGTCCGCGTTTCCAGACGTCGCGCAATTCGACTATCTGGTCGTGATAGGCGGCCTGCTGCCGCATCTCGATCACGTCGACCGTCGCTACTGGGATTATCTGAAACAGGCCCTCCACGCGGGCATTCCGCTAGTCGGCATGTGCACCGGCAGCTTCGTGCTGGCGCGTGCGGGCCTGCTCGAAGATCGCGTCGCCTGCGTGCACAGCTTCCATCTCGACGACTACCGGCGCATGTTTCCGGCCTTGCGTGTCATCACGCACGCCGACTATCTGATTGACGGTGACCGTATCACCTGTGCGGGCGGGATTTCCGTGGTCGAACTGGCCGCGCGCCTGATCAGCCTGCATTGCGGGCCGGATCGCGCGTCGAAGGTGATTCATCAGATGACAGTGAGCCGTCAGGGCGGCTCCTCGTTTGTCGAGCGGCGCGCGGCGCTCGGCTACCTTTCCGTCGACGATGCCACGGTGCGTCACGCGGTGCTGCTGATGGAAGAGAACCTCGAAGCACCGCTGAACATTGCCGTCATCGCGAAGATGATCGGCACCAGCGTGCGCAATCTCGAACGCGCGTTCATGGCGGAGATGGACACATCGCCGAACGAGTTCTATCGGCGCATGCGCATGCGCTACGCGCGCTGGATGCTCGTCAACACGGCACGCAAGATTACTGACATTGCGTACGAGTGCGGCTTCGCCGACTCGGCACATTTCATCCGCGTGTTCCGCGAGGCTTATGGCGTGACGCCGGGCAAGCTACGCGCGTCGCGGAGCGCCGCCGCGGCCTGACCCTCGCGGGCCGCGCGCGGCGCATTTCGTCTCGTCCCTCAGGCATCTGTCGCGTTTCTTCTATTTTTCGGCAGATCGGTGCAATTCCTCTGCGTCGATGCCACCGTACAGTGTAGTTTTCGGGCAAACCATGCATCGCATGGCACTCGCCCCAACGCAAATCACCCCAGAGAGCGAGTACGGCAGCATGCGGATATTGATCGTCGGCGCAGGCGTCATCGGCTTGTCGAGCGCGTATTACCTGAGTCGCGCGGGCCACGACGTGACGGTCGCCGACCGGCACGCGGACGTCGCGGGCGAGACCAGTTCCGGCAACGGCGGCCAACTGTCGTACAGCTATGTCGCGCCGCTCGCCGGCCCTGGCGTCGTCTCGAAGCTGCCGCGCTGGCTGACGCAGCGCGATTCGCCGGTGCGTCTGCGGCCCAAGCTGAGCGTCGAGCAATGGCGCTGGTGCTTCGAATTTCTCTCAGCATGCACTCGCGAACGCAGCGAACTGACGACACGCAGTCTGCTGTCGCTCTCGTTCCTGAGTCGAACGCTCATGCACGAGCTGATCGGCACAGAACCCACGCTCGACTTCGACTTCGTTCGCTCGGGCAAGCTCGTGGTGCACCGTGACGCGAACGCCATGCAAAATGCCCTGAGTCTGCTCGAATTCCAGCGCGCGCTCGGTTGTGAACAGCAGGCGCTGAGCGCTGACGCCTGCGTCGAACTAGAACCGGCGCTCTCACACGTCAAGCCGCTTCTCCAGGGCGGCATTCATACACCGAGCGAGGAAACCGCCGATTGTTTGCGCTTCTGCGAAGGCCTCGCGGCCGTGTTGCGCGAACGAGGCGTTCGCTTGCTGATGAATACGCCGATAGACACTTTGAGACTCAACGCGAACGGCAACGTGGAAGCTCTCCAGAACGGCGCACCGCGCGCAACAGATCATATCGTCGTCGCGTCGGGCGCCGGGGCGGCACACCTTCTGAAGGCGCTGCATATCCGTGTGCCGGTCTATCCGCTCAAGGGTTACAGCCTCACGTTCGATCTGCAACCGGAGACGGTCGCGCCGCGCCTCAGCGTCACGGATTTCAGCCGCAAAGTCGTTTATGCGCGACTGGGTGATCGATTACGCGTTGCGGGAATTGCCGACATTGAAGGCTATTCGCTCGAAGCCGATCCCATCCGGCTGGGGACGCTGCATACCGAGACAGCCGCTCTGCTCCCTGATTTGACCGGGTCCGTCACTGCCCGCGAATGGACCGGCCTACGCCCGGCTACCCCACGCGGCACGCCGATTGTCGGACCGACACGTTACCGCAACCTGTGGCTCAACGTCGGCCACGGCGCGCTCGGATTCACGCTCGCGACGGGTTCCGCCGCGCTGCTCGCTGACTGGCTGGCAAGCAGCACCGGCCACGAACTGCGCCGCACGTTCGCCCTTTCCAATTAATGCCGCGATGCGATGCGTTTCGCGAGCGCGTTCCCCCTACCTGATCAAACCCGCATGACAGCAAAGCCCAACATCCTGGTAATCGGCACCGGCGGCACCATTGCCGGCCGGGCCAAAGCCGCCGTCAACACGTCTGCCTACCTGTGCTCGGTGCTTGGCATCGACGAGGTTCTCGATACCATCCCTCATGCCTTGGCGCTGGCCAATCTGCGCTCGGAGCAGTTGCTGCAAACGGGCTCCGAGAACTTCAATAACGAGCATCTGCTCGCAATCGGCAAGCGCGTTGCCAATGTGCTTGCCCGGCAGGATGTGGACGGTGTGGTGATCACCCACGGCACCGACACGATCGAGGAAACCGCGTATTTTCTGCATCTGACGCTCAAAAGCGTAAAACCGGTCGTCGTAGTCGGATCGATGCGCCCACCGTCGGCGATGAGTTCCGATGCGGCGCTTAATCTTTACGATGCAATCGCGGTCGCGGCGCACCCGTCGTCGAGCGGCATCGGCACGCTGGTCGTCGCCAATAGCGAAATACACACTGCGCGCGATGTCGTGAAGAGCAACAGCTTCAAGCTCGAAGCGTTTCGTTCGCCCTATGGTGCGCTTGGATATGTGATCGAAGGCGTGCCGCATTACTATCGCCGCCCATCGCGCGCGCATACGCTCGACACGCCGTGGTCGCTCGACGGGCTTGCCGGCCTGCCCAAAGTCGACATCGTCTACGGATACGGCGCACTCGAGTCCGATGCGCTCGCGTCAATCGCCGCGAATGCGCGCGGGCTGATCTTTGTAGGCACCGGCAACGGCAACGTCGCCAGCCATCTGCTCACGACACTTCGGGAAGCAGCGCGGCGCGGCGTGCACGTGGTTCGGGCATCGCGCACCGGCAACGGCATCGTGCTGCGCAACGGCGCGCAACCCGACGACGAGTATGGCTGGCTGACCGTCGACGACCAGGTTCCGCAGAAAGCCCGACTGCTTCTCACATTGGCACTCACGCAAGGCTGCGACACGAATACGTTGCAGGCCGCGTTCGAGCGCTATTGAAACCGCCGTTCC
The DNA here is from genome assembly GCF_050436225.1 of Paraburkholderia lebeckiae. Taxonomy (NCBI): domain Bacteria; kingdom Pseudomonadati; phylum Pseudomonadota; class Betaproteobacteria; order Burkholderiales; family Burkholderiaceae; genus Paraburkholderia; species Paraburkholderia lebeckiae. The sequence goes on from NZ_JBNDLU010000003.1 coordinate 34,161, forward strand.
TGACGACCAACTCTCATCTGACCCGACACAACATCATGCATTTCATTACCGACGACCATGTGCGCCGTCTGATCACCATGCGCGACGCAATTGCCGAACTGCGCCTTGCGCTGATCGAACACGGCGCGGGCCGCGCATCGGTTCAGCCGCGCGTCAGAACGAAGGGCGAGCATGTATCGATTAGTGCGATGGGTGCAATCCTGCCGAGCGCGGGTGTGTGCGGCGCGAAGATCTATTCGACGCATCGCGGCCGGTTCGATTTCGTCGTTCCGCTCTTCTCGAGCGAAGACGGACAATTGATGTCGATCCTCCACGGCGATGCACTGACCGAATTCCGCACCGCCGCAGTCACGCGTATCGCCAGCGATGCGCTCGCACGGCCCGATGCACGCGTGCTCGCGGTGTTCGGCACCGGCCGGCAGGCCAGAGCCCATATCCGGGCGCTCGCCGACAATTCCAGCATCGAGCGCGTGCTGATCGCCGGAATCGACCATGTCGCGCAGACGGTTGCGGAAATGCAGGCGTATTTCCCCGACAAACTGATCGAAGGCAGCCACGCGCACGCAGCCGCTCAGGCCGCCGATGTGATCGTCACCGCGACGCGAAGCGCGACGCCCCTCTTTGACGGCACGTGTGTGAAGGCGGGCGCATTCGTCGCGGCGATCGGTTCGAGCAAACCCGATGCGCGCGAACTCGACGACGCGCTGTTGACGCGCGCGAGCACGCTTGTCGTCGAATCGCTGGAGCAGGCGCGTACCGAAGCGGGCGATCTGCTGATGGCCGCGTCGGGTGTTGTCGACTGGGACCGCGTCGTCGAACTCGGCGTGGTACTCACGAATCCCCAGATTGCGGATCGCGCACGAGGCGACGTGACAATTTTTAAGTCGCTCGGCTTCGGTCTTTCGGACATTGCGCTAGCCGGCCTGATCACACGCCGTATGACCCGCGAAGAGTAGTAGCACGCCTTCCAGATCATGTATTAAATCGCCGAGACTGTGAGTGAATGACTGGCCGCGATAGCCTCAGCTTTGCTGACGTTAGACCCGCTAATAGGTCGCACCTGCGGTCCCGTGCTCCAGTTGCTATGCTAGTCACCATGGACCGGCACGGGAGCAAGCCTGGCCAACGCGGATCTTCTCGATAGCGACCCAAAGACCGCGCACAACGTAGCTGTGCAAGCGAACCCGTGCGACGAGCTCGTTATCCGCACGCAGCCAACCGCGGTCGATCGTCCGTGCCGGCGCCAAGCGTCTTGCGCTTGCCGCGACGTTCCTCGGCTCGAGCAACGATTCTGCGCGGCCCGCTGACGGATCGCCGTGTACACGTTTGCTGCCAATCGCGCCGCAACCATGTGCGGGGACTGAGCCGTGGACAAGGTGCGGAACCCTTCTTGAAAATCCCGTGAAGCAATGAGGGGGTGGCCGAGCATCCTGACGAATGCTCTGCGCATTCTTTCGGTATCGCCAAATCCGGTCTCTCTGGCGATCACTGCAAGTGAGAGTTCTCCGGTATCGACGAGGCTGCGAGCGGCATCGACCTGCAGGATGAGCAAGATCGACCAGGTTTTGTACGCCAGCAAGACGCGTACGTCGTCGGGCGGCCGCGACGGCGAAAGATAGCCGCCCACGCCTGTGCCGAGCTCCAGCTCGGCGTCGACCGTCAGGTCGGCCGGCAGCGCAACCTTCAACATCGACATCGTCTGAACGCCGTCTCCATTACGAAATGCGGTGCCTGGAGCGCGCGGGGTGTGCGCTACTCGAATGCAACGAGGGCTTGCGGCGAAGGTGGCAGCGGCGTCACCGTTACGTTGGAAAAACCGGCTTCGCGGCCCATTTGCTCGAGTTCGCGCGCGGTGTACGCGTCGCCTTGCGGCGTGGACGCAAGCATCATGAAGGAAAACGCGGCTGCGAACGGTGGCGACACGCGATCCTCGTCAGGAACAAATTCCACCGCGAGCGCTCGCCCTGCAGGACTGAGGCTCCTGCGGACTTTCGAGAGTAATTCCACGCAGGTTGGCGGATCGAAGTGGTGCAGGAAGTTCGTGACCAGCGCCAGATCGAAATCCGTACCCCAATCGACTTCGAACGCACTGCCGGCGACCGTGCGGTAACGCGAACTGACACCGGCCGCTGCGGCGTTCTGCGTCGCGACCTCGAGAACCGGTTGCCAGTCGGTCGCCACGATTTCCGCGCCGGGGATCGCTTCGGCGATCGCGATTCCGAACAGCCCATGCCCGGCTGCAATGTCCAGCACGCGCTTCGGTGCCTGAGGCCGCGCACTCACGTGTTGCGCGATGCTCTGTGCGGTTTGTGTCACGAAGGGTGCCATCGCACGCGCAAACTTCACCCAGACGGGATGCTCGGGCGCGATGTTGCCCAGCCCCACGGCTCCTCCGTTGCGAACGAACGCGGCGGGGTCGTCCAGCCACAGTGCCGTCATTTCAGGAGCCGCCAGGAAATCCACGATGCTCCCCATCCAGGCCGGCGAGGAAGTCGTCAGGAATGCGGTGGTCGACGGCGTCAACCGGTACTGTCCCGTTTCCTTCTGCAGAAACCCGTGCACGGTCAGAAAGTCGCAGAGCATGCGCACACCGCGCTCGGCGGCCTTTACCCGCTCGGCTATACGCTTAACGTCGCCGTGCTCGTCCGCTATCGCGGTGAACAGATCGAGCTCGACGGCGGCTTTCACTGCGGCAGTCTTCTGATAGGCGATCGCGGCATCGACGAAGGCCTGCGGAGAGATGTCGTCCATGGTCGGTAGCCTATCGTGAGATACCCTGCAAACAGGTGTTTGAATCGAATCTTTCTTGGCGGGTTTTCAATGCGTTTGTGCAGCATGGGGCTTCTGATAAGCCTAGTCGAATAATGGCTGCGTGTCGAACCTCTGATTGGAGCGGGGGCGAGCGGCCACCCCGCAGGCCTGCTCGCATTCAGCGGAATCCCGAATTCGCGGCGCTGGCGCACTCCGTTAGTCTCGGCCGGAACCCGAATTTCTGGGTTCGGCCATAAGTCGACGTCTGACAGCCGCCGCAATCCGACATCCAAATGACCAGTCCCACCCTAGTACCGGCCAGCCAAGTATCCAGGTGAATCGATGCATCAGTACCGGAACAAGCGCTATCAAAATGCGACCAGGAGAGGCGCCCTTTTGAGGGATTGCACCGTTGACATCGGGCCAGCGCGGGATCAATAGACTGGGCGTTCGCCCGGGGGGCGCCACGAGTGGGTCAGTTAAACTCCCCCTGATGCCAAAGGGACGCTGAAGCAATGAATTTAGTGCGCGCAACGAATAGCCAGAGAGCCGCCTATGAAGCTTGATCCCGTTTCTCTCAGCTTTTTCATCGCTGTGGTCGAAGAAGGAAGCATCGCAGCCGCTGCGGAACGAGAGCACATCGCCGCGCCGGCCGTGAGTAAGCGCATCAGCGCGCTCGAAGAAACACTGCGAACCACCTTGTTGACGCGCCATCATAAAGGCGTCGAGCCAACTGCTGCTGGGTATGTTTTGCTGAATCTTGCACGTCGCGCCGTCAACTACCTCGACGACATTCACAGCGAGATGCTGGATTTCGCCTCCGGTACGCGGGGGCAGGTGCGAGTATTTTCAAATATCTCGGCGATAACCCAGTTCCTGCCCGATGACCTCGCGACCTTTCTTACCGACCATCCGGCAGTCGAGATCCGGCTCGAGGAACGCAACAGCCTTGTCACGCTGCGTTCAGTCGCTGAGAACGCCGCAGACGTCGGAATCTTCACTGTCGAGCCTCACGCAGAGAGCGTCGAGACTCTGCCCTATGAGGAAGACGAGTTGGCCGTGGTGGTGCGGCGCGACCATCCGCTGGCAGGCAGAAGACATACTCGGTTCGAGGAGACTCTGTCGTGGGATTTCGTAGGGCTTCGTACTGGGAGTGCGATCAACACTCAGCTCACCCAGATCGCCAATCGGCTCCAAAAGGAGTTCAGGCTCCGGATACAGGTCACCGGCTACGATGCTCTTTGCTTGATGGTTTCGTCAGGCCTTGGCATTGCGGTTGCCCCTCGCAACCTCACCAAACTTTTCGTCAAACGCTTAGGAATCACCGAAGTCCCCCTCGAGGAGCCTTGGGCACATCGTCGCCTCGGCATCGCGATTCGTAACCGCGAAGCCCTCTCGCCAGCGGCCGAGAGCCTTGTAGTGCACCTTCAGGCCCGCGCAGCCGCGCGCCGTGAGGGGTGAGGCAGCCATAACGGTTTGTTACGGCTGGCTAGCGAAAGACTAATTCACGGATCAGCCCGCGTTCTCCATTATTTGACCCAACGGCACCGCAACGGCGCCGGTTAAATCTGGAGACACGAAGATGAGCAAGGCGCAGTATGAAATCGCCCTCCTGCCGGGCGACGGTATCGGTCCTGAAGTGGTTGACGCTGCGGTTGGCGTCCTGAAGGCGGCGGCTGCGAACGAAGGCGTCGAGCTGAAATACACGACCTACGAAGCAGGCGCAAACTTCTACCAGCGCACTGGCGAATCGATGGCCGAAGCTGACGCCGTTGCCGTCGGCGAGGCAGACGCTGTTCTCCTGGGTGCGATGGGTTTGCCGACTGTTCGCAAGGATGACGGTACCGAAATTGCGCCTCAAATCGATCTGCGCGAACGCTATGGCCTGTTCGCGAGCTTGCGTCCCTGCGAGCTGTTCCCCGGCGTGCCGACGCGTGTAAAGGCCGAGAAAGTGAACATGCTCGTCATCCGTGAGACGACGGAAGGTCTGTTCGCTGGTCGTCACGACAAGCAGGAACCCAGCAATGAAGCTGTCAGCGATCGCCTGACGATCACTCGCGCCACCAGCGAAAAACTCTTTGAAGTGGCGTTCGAGCAAGCCAGGCAGCGTCGCGAGACACATGGCACGCCCGGTCACGTCACGCTGCTGGACAAGTCGAACGTGCTGCGCAGCAACGCCTTTCTGCGCAAGGTGTTCGATGAAGTCGCGGAACGTCACCCCGACATCGGCACTGCCCGGATTTACATCGACGCCGGCTCGATGATGTTTGTCACCAACCCGGAACGCTATGACGTGGTGGTGACTGAGAACGTTTTCGGCGATATCACCTCGGAAATCGCAGCCGGTGTGGTGGGCGGTCTCGGCGTCGCACCCTCGGGCGACGTAAGCCTGAAGCACGGCATCTTCCAGCCGAGCCACGGCAGCGCGCCGGACATCGCCGGCAAGGGCGTAGCCAACCCGGTTGCAACGATCTTGTCCGCTGCGATGATGCTCGAATGGATCGCCCAACAGAATGACGATCCGCGTTGCGAAAAGGTTGCTGCGGCGATTCGCCTGGCTACTGCCAAGGTGTTGCACGACGGTCCGCGCACCCCGGACATCGGCGGCAACGGCAACACGGAAAGCGTCACGAAGGCGATCGTCTCCGTGCTTAGCCACTAAGGAGCACGAAAATGGCGAAGGTAGCGATTGTAGGCAGCGGAGCAATGGGCTCCGTATATGCTGGTCTGATGGTGAGCGCCGGCCACGAAGTACATGCGATCTGTCTGTGGCCCGATCACGTGGCCGCGATGCAGGAGAAAGGACTGCGTGTTGAAGGTGCCAGCGGCGACCGCACGGTGCCGATTCACGCCAGCACAACGACCGATGGTATTGGCGAGTGCGATCTCGTCATCATCGCGACGAAGGCGTTCGACGTTGAAGCTGCCGCTCGTGCCTCGGAACAACTCCTCGGTCCGAAGACAGTTGTTCAAACCATTCAGAATGGTTTGGGTTCTGCCGAAAAGGCGGCGACGATCCTCGGAGAGAACCGGATCGCGGTAGGCGTTGTAGGAGGCTTCGGAGCATCGATTCGCGCACCCGGTCATGCACACCACAACGGCATGGAAATGATCCGCTTCGGAGCTTATCGTGGTCTGTCGCGTGATGACCTCGAAGCGTCCGCTGAAGTCTGGCGCTCGTCGGGCTTCAAGGTTGCGATCTTCGAAGACCTTGATCAGATGGTTTGGGAAAAGCTGATCATGAACGTCGCTTTCTCGGGCACCACGAGCGCAACGGGAATGACCATCGGCGAAGTGATGGCGAACCCCAATGCCTGGAGTGTAGCAAAGGGCGCGGCGGAAGAAGCGATTGCGGTGGCGAAGGCCGCTGGCATCCGCCTTGATGTGGGCGATCCGATCGAGCACATTCGCAAGCTTGGCAGCAAGATTCCCAATGCTCGCCCCTCGATGCTGCTCGACTATAACCTCGGCCGTCGCGGAGAAGTCGAAGCGATCAACGGATCAATTTCCCGCGAAGGCAGGAAGTACGGCGTGCCGACTCCTGTCAATGACACGGTGGTCGCGATCATCAAGGCGCGCGAAGCCAACTTCACCGGGTAATGAAATCCACCCACCCGGCAACGGGCGGGTGTCGTTCTTCGTCCGACGGTGACAGGTGCATCGCACCGATACTAAAAGCGAAATGGAGACAATCATGAGCCGCCAAGGCAAATAGCGAATCAGTCGCGTGCAGGAACAGCGCCTCGGAAATGAGAATGCAAAAAAATTCCGGCCCTGCGCAGTTGAACTGAGCCGTTCCTATTGAGCCGGATTTACCCGGACATACGGTTTTGGACGCAGCGTTAAAACGACGCCGCGACACCTACCCTTTACCAGAGACATAAGGGGCAGCATATGCAAATCAATAAGGCATTGGAAGGCGGCGTAGCAATACGCGATGCCGAGACAGCGCTAATGTTGAAGGTCAAACTTCGCGTTATTCCGCTCATCATCATCTGCTATCTGTTCGCATGGTTTGATCGAATCAACATCAGCTTTGCGAAATTTCATCTGCAGAAGGAGCTTGCGCTGAGCGATACTGCCTACGGCCTGGGTGCTGCCCTGTTCGTAGTGGGGTACGTTGCCTGCGAAGTTCCGAGCAATCTGTTTCTCTTTCGCGTCGGACCGCGCAAATGGATCGCGCGCATCATGATCTCGTGGGGCATCGCCACGGCGTGCATGGTCTTCGTTCGGAGCGAGATGCAGTTCTACATTGCTCGCTTTATCATCGGCGCGATGGAAGCGGGTTTTGCACCAGGCGTACTCTATTACCTTTCGACCTGGTTTCCTGCGAAGCATCGCGGCCGCGTCAGTGGACTGCTTTTTCTGGCCCTGGCGTTCTCCGGCGTCGTCGGTGCGCCTTTGTCGGGCTTCATCCTCTCGCACTTCGACGGCTTCATGGGCATGGCCGCATGGCATTGGATCTTTCTGATCGGTGGCTTGCCCTGTGTGCTGCTGGGGTTCGTGGTGCTCTTTCGCTTTGACGATCGTGTCGAAGATGCCAAATGGCTCAATGACGACGAGAAGATTCTTTTGCGGTCGAAACTCGATGCCGATGCAAAGAAGGCCGAAAGCCACTCGTTTCTCGGTGCGTTGAAGTCGAGGGCCTTCCTAATTCTGGCGCTGGCGTACTTCCTCGTTCAGATCGCGTCCTACGGAATGAACTTCTGGATGCCACAGCTCATCCGCTCGTCGGGAATTAAAGACCCCTCTACCATCGGTCTACTCACAGCCCTCCCCTACTTGTTTGGTGGCATCGGGATGCTCACGATGGGCAAGCTGGGCGATCGTTCTGGGAATCGTCGAATGGTTTTCGCAGGTTGCATGCTGCTCGCCGCCGTAGGCTTTCTTGGCGCGGGCATCTTCGCGAAGAACCCGGTTGCGCTGGTCGTCGCCCTGATTGTTCTCGGTACGGGCATGCTGACCACGATTCCGGCGTTCTGGACACTCCCGCCTAAGGTTGTAACAGGTGTGGGTGCTGCGGGCGGTATCGCACTGATCAACTCGATCGGGCAAGTGGGCGGCATCGTCAGCCCTGTGATGGTCGGCCGTATCAGCGATTTGACCGGAAGCACAACTCCTGCGCTCTACACGATCGTCGCTTTGTGCGTGCTTTGCGCAGCGATCGCTATCTGGGCCTTCCCGGCCCAACTTCGAGCCAAGGACGTCTAAGCCAACTCGGAACGACAGCCTCGCCGTTAGGGCGGGGCTTCCTTTTCCCCGAGCTATTCGTCCACTGTGTAACAGAGCACGCCCACGTTGAAGGAATGGAACAGATGCGTTTCGATCCCGCCGCCGCCGCGGCCCACTTGGAATGGTCGTGGCAGACCGGGCTGAGGCTTGGAGACTTGCCGCCCGGATCAAGACCTAGTTCGCTGAATAGCGGCTACGCGGCACAGGCGCTTTTTGTCGAGCGTATCGGCGAACCAGTAATTGGATGGAAAATCGCGGGTGCCTCGTCGCGCGGACTGCGCGGCGAGTTAATCAACGCTCCTGCCACCGGGTGCTTGGTCCAATCGCGAGTCCTACCTTCGGGCAGCATCCTCAATTTTCGCGTCGATAGTCGTGCGACGCTTGAAACCGAGGTTGCTTTTCGCTTTGGTCGCACGGTTTCTCCTGCAAAAGAAGCGTTCGATACGTCGATGCTCGATCGTGCTTTTGCTGCCATCGAGGTCGTGTGTAGCCGATACATCGACAGAAAAGCAGTCGCACAGCGCATGCGATGAACCGACTGCAGCGACTGCTGTTCAGCGCTCTTGATCGCAACGAAGTGAATTCCTGAGCGCGTCACTGCTGCGCAAATCGCCGCCGCGTCATTCGCGTCGTTCTTGCCACCGACCAGAAACGGCTTCACATATTGTGTCGGCAGCAGGCGGACCGTGTGTCCCAACGCGGTTAGCTCACGGGCCCAGAAATGGGAGCCGTGACAGGCCTCGATACCAACCAGACTGCATTCCAGTTTTGCGAAGAACTTCAACACCTCAGCTCGGCGAAGTTTCCGCTGCACAACGGTCTTGCCATGGCGATCGACGCCATGAATTTGAAACACGTTCTTTGCGATATCCAGACCAATGGTAAGTGCAGGCATTGACGTTCTCCCGGGAATTGGTGAGGTAAGTGTCGCCCCGAAGGGGGCGGGAGTCCATGCCATCAGCCTGGTTGCAGCCTGAATCGCTGCGGGCCACTATGAAATCCGCTGACTCGCACCTCATTCCTCCAACGAGCTTAAGGCCTGGACGTTGTGAGTCAGGCGCTGCCGCCGCGACTGGCTTGCATTCTACTGAATGCTGCCATGTGCAGGCGCAGCAGGGTGTGCGGTGCATCCGGCTTCTGAACTGTCGTCCGGTCGGACTGTACATCGACAACGACAGGCAACATGGTGTGCGCCTGCGCCTCTTCGACCAGCAGACCCTGAGCGTACAGTTTGCGCCCCACCCACCTGATTGGCGTTTATGTTGTTCTCGCGCGCGACTCGGCGACTGCGGCCCCGGGTTCAAACGTCTGCTCGACGACCGATCGTCTCCACTCCAATGGATGCCGTCGGTTCTGGCGCCTGACGGGCAGCTCGACTGTCTGAGACACCGTGTCCATTCTCCGTTGTTTGTGGACACGGTGGGTCATTCGTGTCCGTCGCAGCCGATGATTGCATCTTCCAGGCACGGCGGGGGAACGGTACAGATCGGATGCTTACCGTACAACGGCCATCCGCGCCTGCACAACCGCGGGCATGTCAGAGGCGTTTTCCGCCCTTCGGTGCCTGGTCCGCGACGGCTCAACTCGGCGGTTTCGGGCATTAAGGCAAATTGTCAGGGCTCTCTTGTTATGGCCCGGGTCACTCGGTCCAGCGTTGTTGCTGTTGCCCGATGACGCGGGCGGCGCTCCTGTCGTTGCATCGTCCTCGCGACACAACGGTGCTATTCGCGCCTGGCCCTCTAACTGAACATTTCTGGCCGCAAGTCACTCACCTCAATGATCACATCGGCCGGCAGGTTCGCCCGACGTGCCGCAGCGCGGATGGCCTCGGCGTTGGGCGCCTCATATAGGCAATAAGTCTTCTTCTTGTCCGCGCTGAGAAACGAAAAAAGCCACTCGACGCCCTCCTCGTCGTTGATCCGTTTCACGGCACCCGCGCTTTCGCCGGTGACCTCCAGCTGTTCCGCAAAGTTTCGTTCAATCATAAAACGTGGCATGGGGTCCTCCTTGAGTAGTGGCTGCATCGCTGCGCTTCGAAACATGCAGCCGTGTGCTAGTTTCCGTGCCCTGTGCTTGTCCGAGCGCCACCGATGCGCTCTACGAGAGCGAACATCTTCAGTTCGTTGGCTGCGGTGGCCGCCGTGGCGAGCAGGTCTTGCGCTCGTGCTCTATCTTCGTTGCGATTGCGTGCTGCCAGCATCAGCGCGAATTCGTGCCGGCCGTGCGCGAGCCAAGGCCACGCCCGCAAGCGCTCGTCCATGCGCAGGCCATATTCGAAATGCTCCTCGGCGGCGGACCAATCGCCCAGAGCGTGTGCGAGCATGCCGAGATACCGTGCCGCAGATCCGCAGCACAGCGTAAAAACAGGAACGGTGACGACCTGTTCCCTGAACGGCAGGAGAAGTCCATAAACCTGTTCGGCATGCTCAATGTCCCGGAGTCGCGCAGCAACTTCCGCCAGATACGTCAACGTAACGAGCCGCTTACTGTCGACCGGGATGCTGGATTCCGATTCCGCGAGCCGATCGAGATTGTCGCGGGCCTGTGATTCGAAGCCGAGATCGCTGCAGATCAACATGAGCCCCGGCCGCCACGCAGCGTTTTCGGAGTGCTCGTCGACGAACCGCTTGAAGAGCGGCGCTACCTCGGCAAGCCGGCCTTGTTCGCGGCGTATCGTGAACATCTGCATGCCATAGACGCCCGTTGCCAGTGTCGCGTCGACCGTCTGCGCCATCTGCAACGACTCTCGCGCCTTGTGCTCCGCCAGGGCGAAGTCCCCGACGAGTATGGCCCGCATCGCCTGCGCACCCGTCACACACCACTTGTCGACGAAGTGCTGCCCACTGGTGGCGATCTGCCGATACCTTTCCAGTGCGCTCTCGAAGCGCTCCACCTCGCCGATCTCCAGGTAGCCGGTGAGACATCGAGCGCATGCGTGACCTATGGTGTGTGCGTCACCGAGAGCTTCTGCAATCTGTCTCAACTCCTGCAACACGCCTTCGCGCTCCGCGAACTTGTCCGCGGGCAAAGGGCGGGCTCCGATATGCATCATGTCGCACACCAATGCGTCGAACAAGCTCGGCAGGTCGTTCAGGCGTCTGGCTAGAGCGACAGTCTCCAAAACCAGTTCGTCAGCTTGTTCACGTGGACCTGTCATGTGAACGGTGCGGACCAGTCGACTCAACAGGCGACAGCGCTCGACCGACTCGTCGGTGCCGATCAAGGCGAGAGCCTCTTCGAGCAAGGAGAGCGAGGCTTTGCCGGAGCCTTCGAGGAACGTCTCGGCGGTGTCAAACCCCAACGCCGCCTGCACAAGAAACGACGGGAGGTTCTGCTCGCGGGCAATTTGCGCCGCCTGCCGGAAGGTCGCTATCGCCTCGCGGCGGGCCAACCTGAGCTCCGCTCCTCCTCTTGTCAGCAGCAGAGGCAGCTGGTGGGCTGCCCGATCCTGATCACTGCAGGAACATCGGTTTATCAGTTCAAGCCCACGCTGCGCGTGAGCGATAGCCTCCTCGTAGGCCGCGCCCGAAAGCGCCCGTTCTCCCGCACGCTGCCAATATCCGATTGCACGATCCGGCAGGTCGGCCGCAGTCAAATTCTGAGCAATCAGTTCGGGCTGCCGCTCCGCGACTTCCGGATAATGTTCTTCCAGAGCGGCGGCGATCAGCGCATGGTATTGGCGTCGCCTCGCAAGCAACAGGGATTGGTACGCGATCTCCTGGATCAGCGCGTGCCGGAACAGATACACGTCTCTCTCCGCTGGCGTACCCGAAGCGGGAACGATAATTTCGGCTGCGACCAGGCAGTCAAGCGTTTCCTGCAGTTCGTTCTCTCGCTTCGAGGTAATCAGGCCAAGCAGCTTTCTGCCGAACTCCCGCCCCACTGCGGCTGCGATCTGGGCGGTTTCCTTGACGGTTGGCTCGAGCCGGTCGAGCTGCGATAGCAACGAGCCGTGCAGCGTGTCCGGAATCGCAATTGTCTGCAGCGTTCCTTTCAACTCGTAGCTGATGCCAGCATCCTGCAACAAATCGCTCTGCAGGACGGTCTTCGTAAGCTCTTCGACGAAAAGCGGCACGCCGTCCGTTTTGGAGACGATCTGATCGAGTACGAGATCCGGAAGCCGCTTTCCATCGGTCAGCCGTTCGATCATCGCGATGCAATCACGGCGCGAAAGCCGATCGAGATTGACCTTTACCTGATGAGGGTAAGTCCATCCTGGTTCGAACTCGGGCCGCGCCGTGAGCAGTACAAACAGCGGGGCGGCCACCAGTCGCTCGAGCAGCAGCCGAACGAACTCCTGCGAAGACGGATCGATCCAGTGCGCGTCCTCTACAACGACGACCACCGGCTGAATGCGCGTCGAGCTTTCGACGGTGGCGACGAGCACGTCCAGCGTCCGTCGTTTAAATGAAGGCGATGAGGCGTCGATCGCAGGATGGCGCGCGGTAGCCGGAATTTCCAGCAACGTTGTGAGTACGGGAACCGCTTCGTCCACATCGACTCCGAGGCTTGCGATTCCAGCTTCAAGCCGTTCGACATCCGAAGCGCCGTGCGCGTCGGATGCCAGGCCAAAGACGCGCCGTAGCCAGCGTAATACCGGCCAAAAAGGGCTGTTGCGATGGTACGCGGAACATTGGAGCGAAATGACCGCATGGGTGTCTCCACGGATGCTATCGTCGAATGCTCGCAACACGCGGGATTTTCCGATTCCCGGCTCGCCGATCAACAGCACGCAGCGCATCTCGCCGTCAACGCTCTGCTTCCAGCGCTGCCGGATCATTTCGAGTTCCGCGGCCCGTCCGATCAGCGGCGTCATGCGATGGCCCGCCCTGACTCTAAAGCGGTCGATCGCATCCGTTTGCGCCAGCACGCGCTGGACCTGAACCGGACCCGAAATCCCTTTCAGTTCTTGCCAACCGAGATTTTCGAGCAGGAACGATCCTTCGATCAAACGTTGCATGGCCGGGCCCACGACGATTGCGTCGGGCGGGGCGAGCGACTGCAGCCTTGCGGCGACGATTGGGGCCTCTCCGACGATCGCCTGGTGATCCAGCGTGGCTCCAGCGCCAATTGCCCCGACGACGACAAGTCCCGTCTCGATACCGATACGCAACTGCAGGCGTACGCCGTGCTCAATTTCGATGCGATCGTTGGCCTCGCGAAGCGCCGCAACGACGGCGAGAGCAGAAAGTACTGCGCGCACGGCATCGTCTTCGTGCGCGTTCGGATAGCCAAAATAAACGAGCAGCCCGTCACCGAGGTAGAGCGCGATGTGACCTTCATGAGCTTCGATCGCGCTTGCGCAGGCTTGATGATAGAAACCGAGCAGGCGCCGCATGTCCTCGGGATCGAATCGCTCCGCGAGCCCCGTCGAATCAATCAGGTCGACGAACATCACGGTGAGCTGCCGTCTCTCGGCCTCGACGGCTGCGGGCGTAGACACCGAAGGCCGCTCTCCTCGTTCCTTCGCGTATCCGAGCGATCGCGCGTGGGCGTCGGTCAGTGCAGCGAGCCCTTTCGCCAGCCGCTTGCGGTCACCGAGCGTCAGGCCAAGCTCCTTCAACTCGTCATCGGAAAGGTCGCCGAGCACATCCCAATCGATCCCTTCGGAGGCGAACTTCGCAGCGTGTCCACCGAGGCCAATCTGCACCAGCCACGTTGTCATGTCGTCGGTCATTGCTGGATCTCTGGCATACAGTCCGAGACTATGATCGGCGACGTAACGCTACTTGTCCATGCACTTCGCGCGCATTCCAACGATTGCCTGATTAGGCGACGGGAAAGTTAGGCGCGGGCGGCGGTGTCGCTTAAGTAAGAGCATCGAACATACGCCGCGTGGCGACCTTGCGAGTATCGATGCGGGGCCTCCCCACACGGTCGGCGCGAAGCCGGGGTTCGAATGCCAGCCATTTGCGGCAGGTCGTACTCGCCGAGATTCGAATGACCTTGATGGCCGACAACGCTACGAGCCAGCGTAGGCGGTGAAGGTCCGCTGTTTGGGGCGGAGCCGGCGTTCGAATGTCCGACTGCAAGCGTGGCCGAACGGCCGTAGTTGGCCCGGGAGTCGCCTCAGCCGGATCTTGAGGCGTGTGCCGCGCCTCACAGCGATCTAGCGCTTCTGTCTGAGCAAGTCAAATTGGCGCTGTTGTCTCAGCGAATTCAGTTCGCGCTGCTGCCTCAGCAAATCCAGGTCGCGCTGTTGTTTCAGTAATTGGAGTTGTTCGTTCTGGAGTTCGATCTGTTGCTTCTGCGCTTCCAATTGCGCTCTATAGGCCCCCATGCTTTGGTCAGCCAGCGCTCCCTGCGGGTAATTCTGCGCGTAGGTGATGGAACAGCCAGCCGCCAATGTCGCAGCAACGATAAGTGCTTTCATGATGCCCCTCGCACGGATGCTCCTTTGAAATATTTTAGGCCAGAAAGGCCGGGCATCGGCGGGACCGAGGTGGCTATCGGCGTCGTGCCTGGATCGGTGATTGCGTATGTTGAGCGAGCGGCGTGCTTTTCGCAGTGGCAACGAGAGGCCGGGATCGACCCACTGCCGCCCTTCGGCCCGGTGCGAAACCAACGGCTGCTTGCGGTGGCGTGTACAACGGCCGTTGGTCGATGTTTATCGGGAGACGGGTGGTCAGCCGGCGTCGCAACCTTACTGTCCCGATAAGGGCGAGCCTTAGACGGGATTCGAGGCGGGCCGTCCTTCCAGCACGGCGGCGATATTGTCCAGCGCCGTAAAGCCCATCTGGTCGCGGGTCTCGATCGTTGCGCTGGCCATATGGGGCGTCAGGAACACGTTGTCGAGCTCAGCAAACCGCTTGTCGACGTTGGGCTCGTTCCGATACACATCCAGAGCCGCGCTGAACAGATGACCCGACGTCAGGGCGTCATAAAGCGCATCTTCGTCCACCAGTCCGCCACGCGCCGCGTTAACAAAAATCGCGCCTGCGGGAAGGAGTCCAAACTCTCTTTTGGTCATGAGCGGGACGCTTCCACCCGGCACGTGCAGCGTGAGGACCTGGCAGTGCGGCAGCATTTCGTCGAGAGTGGCATAGAAGGTCGCGCCATTTTCCAGCGACGGGGCCGCACGGTGCATGTCCGTGTAGATCACGCGCATGCCGAATCCCTGCGCACGCTTAGCGACCGCCCGTCCAATACGCCCAAATCCGACGATGCCGAGCGTCTTGCCATTCACTCGCATACCCAGCATCTCGGTCATGCCGAACGATTTGCCCCATCCGTTGCGCATGATCCGTTCGTATTCTGACGCGCGACGGCACGCAGCCAGCAAGAGCAGCATGGAAAAATCGGCTGTGCACTCGGTCAACGCATCGGGCGCGTTCGTCACGACGATTCCCCTTTCACGGGCCGCCGCTACGTCCATGTGATCGAAGCCCGCGCTCGCGTTCGCAATAATCTTGACCGTCGAAGGCAGTGCGGCAATGTGTTCCGCTTGCAGGCCGGATTTTTTCCCGATGAGTACGGCCGGCACGTCGTGCTTCTTGCAGAAGTCGACGACAGACCACGAGTCCATATCGGACTCCGTCACGAAGGCATGGAATTCGGCCGCAGCGCGATTAGCCACGGCGGTGGGAACCGTTCGCGCAATCAACAGGCTGGTGCGTTTATCTTCCGACATGGTTTTTCCTTTGGTAGGCAGACGTCGAGAGACTACGAAAGCGCTGACCGGACCGTCAATGTTGATTCGATGAATCAACTCCTCGGTGATGACTCGCCCCTATTGTTCGCGGCGCCTGCGCGTTGCGAATTGTTTCCGTCTTGTCCCTCTTCAATCTTGCTTGCGGCCACACGCGCATCAGGAAAACCCTGATGCGATCCCCATCCGCAAGGCCCGCGGATGTTGATTCAATGAATCAAGATTGCTCAACCCCTGATGCGAATGCAACTCTGTTTCCCACGTCCAATTGATTTGACGAGAGGAAAGGAAATGTCTGCATCGAAGAAGTTCGCAGCCGTTACGGGCGCCGGCGCCGGCATCGGCCGGACCGCCGCCGTCGCACTTGCTAACGCAGGATTCGCCGTCGCGCTGATCGGGCGCAGAGCCGAGCCGCTGCTGGAAACAAAGGAAGCAATCGGCAGGGCGGGGGGAGAAGCGGATGTATTCCAGGCCGACGTTGGCGACGCAGCATCGGTCGAGCACGCGTTTTCGGGAATTGCGGAGGCATTCGGTCGGCTCGACGTGCTGTTCAACAACGCGGGGCGCAATGCTGGGGCTGTCCCTCTGGAAGACTACGAAGTCGAATTCTGGAACGACGTCGTGGCCACCAATCTGACCGGCGTTTTCCTCTGCGCTCGCGCCGCTTATCGTTTGATGAAGGCACAGTCCCCGCAAGGCGGACGAATCATCAACAACGGATCGATCTCCGCCCACTCGCCAAGGCCGCACACCATTGCCTATACGGCAACAAAACATGCTGTGACTGGCATCACCAGATCGATCGCGCTGGACGGACGCGCATTCAACATCGCCTGCAGCCCGATCGACATCGGCAACGCCGCCACATCGCTCACTGAACGGATGAACCACGGCGTACTGCAAGCGGACGGACGCCTGGCACCCGAAGCAAGAATGGATGTGACGCACGTGGCGAATGCAGTCGTGCACATGGCCAGTCTTCCGCTCGAAGCCAATGTTCTCAACATGACCATCATGGCGACCGCCATGCCGTTCGTCGGCCGCGGATAAATCGCCCTTAAGCCAACTAAAAAACAACAGGCTAACGTTACGGAGACACCGATGAAAATCGCAGAGGAACAAACATTGCCGGTGGGAACCCCGGCTTACGCGGATACCACGAATCGCTCCAGAGTCCGCTACGTCGTGCTCTCGATGTTGCTCATGGCCACCATTCTCAATTACGTGGACCGGTCGGCGCTGGGCATCGTTGCGCCGGACCTCGCGAAGGGGCTGGCGCTCAACAAGATGCAGATGGGCGAGCTGTTTGCGGCATTTGGTCTTGCCTATTCCATTGCGCTGGTGCCCGGCGGGGTGCTGACCGACATTCTCGGCTCACGCCTCGCCTATGCGCTGTCTCTAGTCGGTTGGTCATTCGCCACGCTGACGCAGGGTTTCGCGACCGGCTATCAGATGCTGCTCGGGTCGCGGCTCGCCATCGGCGCACTGGAGGCGCCGGCCTTCCCTTCAAACGCACGCGCCGTGACCTTGTGGTTTCCCGCCCGGGAACGCGGCTTCGCGACCAGCGTCTATGTAATGGGGCAATACATCGGGACGCCCTTGTTCACCGGATTGTTGCTGTGGATCTCCGCCGCGTATGGTTGGCGCACAGTCTTTTATGTGACCGGTGGCTTCGGCATTCTGTTCAGTCTGCTCTGGTACCGGGTTTACCGCGATCCGCATCAGCACCCGCGCGTGAATGCCACCGAGCTGCGATACATCAATGAAGGTGCCGCGGCGACGCGCAAGCCCCGCGAGAAGTTCGACTGGCGCATGGCGCTCAAGCTGCTCAGCTACCGGCAGGTTCTCGCCATCTGTCTCGGAAAGTTCTGTAACAACACGCTGCTGGTCTTCTTCACCACGTGGTTCATGACCTATCTGATCGAAGCGCGTCACATGTCGATGATCAAGGTTGGGATCTTCCAGGCACTGCCTTTTATCGGCGCCACGGTCGGCATCCTCGTGGCCGGCTCCCTTTCGGACTTTTTTATCCGGCGCGGAGTGGCGCTTTCGACAGCGCGCAAGGCTCCGCTCATCATCGGCACGATGCTCGGCGCGTCTATCGTGCTTGTCAATTTCGTCGAGTCGAACGAGCTGGTGATCGCCATCCTGACGATCGCGTTCTTCGCGCAGGGCGTCGGGTCGATGTCGTGGGCCGCCGTTTCCGAAATCGCGCCTCGACAGTACGTGGGACTGACCAGCAGCATCACGAGCCTCGCGGCCAACATCGCGGCCGTCACCACGCCGCTCATGATCGGCTACATCACCCAGCACACCGGCCACTTCTACTGGGCCCTCAACCTGATGGGCGCGATCTGCCTGCTCGGAACGTTTTCGTATTCCGTGCTGCTGGGCAAGCTTTCCCGCATCGAACTGTGATGCTTTCAGCTATACGGTGAAATCGGATGATTGAATTCAAGTGGGATCATCTGCAACTGTGCTCGGCGGACGCCGAAGCCACTGCGGCATGGTTTGCGCGCTGCCTGAACGCCGAGATCGTGCGTCGTCCTGGGCGAGTGGATTTGCGCATCGGCAGCATCAACCTTTTCATCACCTCGCTGGCGAGCGCCCAAGCCGGCCACCCTCGCTGCGAGCGGCAGCAGGGCATAGATCATTTCGGCGTGGTCGTGGACGATATCGACGCGGCGTTCGTGCATCTGTTGCTCTGCGACGCGGAAATCGTCGAACCGATCAAGCAGGTTCGCCCCGGCGTCAGAGCCTGCTTCGTGCGGTCGCCCGGTGACATTCTCGTTGAGATACTGGAGCGACGACCCGCCGAGATGACTTTTACCTGAAAAAACGTCAATATTGGCGCTGGATCGGTCGTGCTCGAGTGCAAGGCGCGATCTGCGTCGTCCCTCCCCCGTTGCCCCGTTGCGCTGCATCACTTGGCTTGCCATCCCATGCGAAACTGGATCACTCTGACTGAAGCGGCTCGACAACTCGGAGTGCAAGCGCAGACTGTCTATGCGTATGTAAGTCGAGGTACCATCGCGGTCATGCCGGATCCGCTCGACCCACGCAAGAGCCTCTATCGCGCGGAGGACGTCGCCGTTCTGTGCCGTAAAAAACAGGTGGGACGCAAGCGCGAAGCGCTCGCCGCCGGGACCATATTCGGTGCGGAACCCTGCATTTACAGCAGCATTACCACCTTCTCAAAAGGCCGGCCCTACTACCGGGGGCGGGATAGCATCCGGCTTTCGGACGCGGCGACGCTTGAAGACGTGGCGGCCATTCTCTGGAACGCGCGCGCCCCCGTCTCCTTCGAAAGCGGCGAGTTGCCGCTACAGGGCGACGAGCGCGGCAGGCAATGCGCGTTCACATCGCTGGCAGCGCTCGCGGCCTGTGGACACTCGACCCTCGGACGCACGGACAGCGCACTGCATGTCGAGGCCGGCCGGCTCGTGACGCTCATCGCACAAGCGTTTGGTGCGCGACGCGGCGCGAACGCACAAATGACGCATGAGCGGCTCGCGCTTGGTTGGGGCCAGGACCGCGATGGCGCCGAACTTATCCGCCGTGCCTTAGTCCTCCTGGCCGACCATGAGATTACGAGTTCCGCGTTCGCCGCCAGGATTACCGCCTCCACCGGCGCGTCGCTGCCCGGATGCCTGCTCACGGGACTCGCGACTTTCTCCGGCCCGCTGCATGGCGACGCGTCAGGCCGCGTGCGGGCCGTGTTCGACGACGTCGGAAGACTCGGTGCGCAGCACGTGGTTGCCCATCACTTGCAGTCGGCCATTCCGATCCCCGGGTTTGGACATCATCTGTATCCGGACGGCGATCCGAGGGCGGCCGCAGTGCTCGAAGTGCTGAATCCGCCTCAAGAGATCATGTCGTTCATCAACGAGGTAGTTGAGCTGACCGGGCTCAAGCCAAATATCGACGTTGCGCTTGCGGCCTTGACGGCTCAGCTGGCGTTGCCGCGCGATGCGTCGTTCGCGTTGTTCGCAACAGCCCGGAGCGTGGGTTTGCTCGCGCACTGCATTGAGCAACTCCGGGTGAGCAAGGTCATACGGCCACGAGGCCGCTATACTGGGCCTGCACTGGAAGACGCCGCCCCCGAGTCGCCTGCGGAAGGCAGCGAGAATACGCTCGATCCAGCCACGCTCGACAAGAATCGCCTATTTAAGCCGGTTGGGCGCTGAGAGACGAGTCACCCGGATCCCACCGATGCACCACGCGCGAATACTGGCGCGTCGAGATGTGCGGTGACTCGCGGAGTCGGCTCGGGAACAGGAAGTCAGTTGCCCCCACCGCTGCCGACTTGATCCACGCCTCGACGCTGTCCTGGGTTAGGTCCCTTTAGGGCTAACTTGTTGCTGTCATTCTTCACCTGCTCACGGCTTCTCGATCGCGCCGATGTCTACCAGAGACTGTCGGATCGCTGACGATAGACGCGGAGCCAGCAGCCTCACGCCGTCTTGTGTCAGATGGTCGGTGTCTTTGTACGGCCCTACTCCGTCCTTGACTGTGAAACACACTTGCTGATTGCAAAGCGCTTCGAATGGGTCAACGAGGGTTACATTTCCAACCTGCTTCACAATGTCGCCTGCCTTGCAGGCCGTCCGTTTTGTTGAGAACCGCAGTAAAGGCGAAGCCTGAGGCGACGCAAGCCGCCAGCAAGACCGTGATGGAAACATTGCGCAATCGCTTTCGTCCCGGTTGCTCGACACATGCGTAGGAAAGCCATCCAGCCGCGATTGACACAAGAATCAGAAGCGCCACCTGCAGTGGCGACGGCTCGGCACCCGCACGCTCTCGAAACATGAGCAGGATCGGCCAGTGCCATAGATAAACCGAATAGGAAATTGCGCCGAGAAACTGAAGCGGCCAGCCGGAAAGAACCGTCGTCAGAAAACCTTCACCCGCATAGATGATGAGCGCGGTGCCCGCGACAGGAAGAATCGCCCTCCAACCGGGATACGGATCGTCCGCGCGAAGATCGAAAACCGCGGCCAACAACAGGGCCGCGCCCGCAACCGCCACGACGTTCGCAGCGCCGCGACGCTTTCTGGCCGGGAGCAGAGCCACCGCCGACCCAGCCATGAACTCCCACGCGCGGCCCCATAGCAGGTAAAAGGCGCTCGGCTGATGCGCAGGCGTATGGACGACACACCATACCAGCGACGATAGACCGACAACGCCAAACAACAACCATCCCGCCACCTTCCGCCTTGCCGCGGCCGCTGGCCAGAACAGCGCGCACGTGATCGCGAACATGAGGTAGAACTGAGACTCAACCGCGAGCGACCACGTATGCAATAGAATGTTCGAGCGCGCGTCGGGCACGAAATATCCACCCGCGTCGCCGAGGAACGCATAGTTCGACCGGAATAAAAGCGCCGCTGTGCCGTTCCGAACAAGCCTGCTGAGGTCATCGGGCAGGTAGAACAATGTCGCCCATATCCAGCATCCAATCACTGTCACCAGAAGGGCAGGGAATATCCGGCGAAGACGGTTCAACAGGAATTGAACGGCGGAGTATTGGCGCTTTTGGAGCCTGCCATGTGCGATCGACGTCAGCAGGAAGCCGGAGATGACGAAAAAAACGTCTACGCCGACATATCCACCGTCGAAATACCTGACGCCATAGTGAAAGAGAACAACTGCTATAACCGCAATCGCGCGCAGGCCGTTTATGTTTTTTCTAAATTCCCCACTTGGCGGTAGGGTCAGCTAGTGCCGCCCGAACTAAATGCATTCTAAGTATTGCGCACGGCGCTCCCTCATGCCGTCACGCTCGACAACCTAACAGTTTAACGGCTTCCTGTGCATGAGAACCGCATTGCGTTGCCTCGACATTCAGCCCGGATTGTTAGCGATTCGAGCTGCTATGTCGGCTGACCGCTTGTGGCCCGGTCGCTGCCTCATGGGATCTGCATGCACAGCTTGAACACCGCATGGCATCGATCGGCAGCACGCGACCTGCCCGTCGGCGTTTGAGGGCAGTACTGAGTTGTCGTCGGGCATTTGCGTCAACAGCATGACTGATGATGCCGTAAAAAGCGGGGCGCTTACGGGAGAGCCGCAAGAAAAGAACGACGCCCTGCCTCGGGGTGCTGCGTGAGAACCGGACTTACTCGTCGGCCACGATGTATTTGCGGCGTGCGTCGGAGAGCACCGCGATCACTGCGGTGATCTCTTCCACCTTACCCGTCAGAACATCGATGAAATGCCAGTTGTGTCCGTCGGGCAGGCCGACCGATAGGTCGGGCCTAGTCCGGCCTCTTCGAGCTTCATGTTTATAGCCTTCTGCATATCCTCGGCCGAGCAGGTTACCTTGGTCATGCAGACTCACAACTCTTGTTCCCACCAGCCGCGGGTGTTCACGTTAGCCGCGTCGGCGAGAGCTTCCAGCTCTGCAATGTCGTCGCTGGCGAGCGTCATGCTGGTGGCCCGGACCAGACCATCGATGTAGTTGGGCCTGGTGACGCCAATGATCGGCGTCGTCCCCTTGGCGATAGCCCAAGCCGTCGCGACATCGGGAGCGGCTGCACCCTGCTTCTGGCCGATCGAGGCAAGTTTGTCCGTCAGCGCCTTCAACTGAGGCAGCATGCCATTGTAAGTCTCCGCCCGGTTGCTGCCTTCTGGCAGCGGGTTCTCCGGACTGTACTTGCCGGTCAAGGCGCCCTGTTCGAGCACCATATAGGCGAAGAATGGGATGCCGCGGCTGCGGCAGTAGTGGAGGATGCCGGCATCCTCAGAGTTGCGGTAGAGGAGGCTGTAGTGGTTCTGGATGGCTTCGACCCGGAACCCGGCTTCGCCGAGGATCTGATCGGCGAGTTCGATTTCGCTCAGGTTGTGATTTGAGACGCCGACATGTTTGACCTTCCCGCTCTTCAGCAACGGGATCAGGTGCGGCGTCCATCGCGCCACATCGGCGGGATTGTGAATCCAGTAGAGGTCAATGTAGTCGGTACCGAGGCGGGTCAGGCTCTGCTCCAGCATGTCCGCCACCGGATCGTCGCTGGTTCCCGCGGCCTGTGGGGTGAACTTCGTGGAGAGCTGGTAGTCGCTGCGGGCGTAGCGCTTCAGTACTTCCCCGAGTACGGTTTCGGAACGGCCCATGCCGTACACCAGGGCGGTATCCCACAGGATGAACCCTGCCGCATGGGCCTTGTCGGCGACATCTTCCAGGCCAGCCTGAGTCAGCGGGCTGCCGAAGTAGCCGTTGCCAGTCTCGCCGCTGTCGCCCCAGGCCCAGGTGCCCAGTGCGATCGTGGGGGTCTTCAAGTTATCGATTGTCATGTTTGCTCCATACTTGTTGTGCGGCCGGGTTTGCTGTGACCCAGGCGCCGCCTGCAGTGTGATGCGCCGCGACGTCGAACCGTGAGCCTGATGCGCCGGAATTACTGCCCAATCCTCCAGAAGCCCGGTTCGCATTGCCGCCCTCCCGCGCGCGTGCGATAGTCAGATTCATGGAAACATTGACCGAAATCGCTTCCGTGATTGCCCGACACGTCTCGAAGGATGGCTTCCAGGCCACCCCAATCGAACGCGTGACGCTTGTTCGATCCTCCACGGTGACGATGCCGATGCCGAATGTTTACCGGCCGCAACTGTGCCTCGTCGCGCAGGGGCACAAGGAGGTCACACTGGGCGACCGCGTGTTCAGATATGCACCGGGGCGCTATGGAGTCGTGACCTACGACCTGCCGGTGATAGGCCATGTGGTCGAGGCGACGCCTGATAAACCCTATCTCTGCCTGTACCTCGATTTCGATCCGGTCATGCTGGGGGAGTTCGCGTTGCGCGTGCCGCCACCGCCGGGAGCGCCATCCCCGCCTATAGGCAAGACAGTGTCCGACGCCGGCGCCGCTCTGCTCGACGCGGCGCTACGCCTGCTGCGCCTGCTCGACGATCCAGCAGCGCTGCCCGTGCTCGGGCCGCTTGCGGAGCAGGAAATTCTCTATCGCCTGCTCGCCGGCCCGGACGGCGCCAGGATGCGCCACATCACCTTCAGCCAGGGTCGGGTGGCCCAGGTCGGCCGCGCCATCGCCTGGATCGGGAAGAACTTTCGGGAACGGTTCAGCATCGAGCGGCTTGCCGCGGAAGTAGGCATGAGTCCGTCGAGCCTGCACGAGCATTTTCGCGCTGTGACGGCGATGACGCCGCTGCAATTCCAGAAGCAGCTCAGGCTGCAGGACGCGCGCAGCCTGATGCTGGTCCAGGACATCGACGTCACGACTGCAGCCCTCCGCGTGGGTTACGAGAGCCCGTCGCAGTTCAGTCGCGAATATCGCCGCCACTTTGGAGAACCGCCGGCGCGCGACATAGCCCGCTTGCGCGCTTCGCCGGGCTTGGCAGTGGTCGCTTGAGTTCAGTCTGGCGACACAGAGCCTCAGCTACCTCTTCTTCCTGCTGGGCAGCCGCTATGGGCCAAACTGAGCCTGATGCCAATTTGCCGAGTTCGACCCGTGCGCCCGGACGACCAAACATCGCGTGGACGTCGGCTTCCAGACGGCCTGGCGGCCATTGCGGAAACGATAGGTTTCGAGCTGTCCATGTGTCTGGCAATGTCCAGGTGATAGGCCTATAACGACAGCAGGGCTACGCACTGCATGCGCCACGACTACGCGACGTGACCCGTTGCCAAAAGGCGACACACCAGCCGCTTTGCGCTCTCCTGCGCGGCCCTGGCTCGCGTCCCCCGGTCATAGAGTCCGGCGGCGAACCTTTACTGACGCTTCGCACGGGCAGGCGTTCGTACGCGCGCAATGCCGTGTCCCGGCTCGGCTGCTGCACCCGGAGAGGCGTAACCACCAAATTCAGCGAGGCGTGCCATGAATCCCATTAAGCAGATAATTTTGATGGCTCTTCTTTTGGCAGCGGCACTTTCATTTACCGCCTGTAAAAGTCCGTCGGTCTATCCTCCTGAAAAGGTCGCTTCGGTTAATGGTACTCACCTCGCGTACACCGAGGCTGGGCAGGGCGAGACGGTCGTTTTCGTGCACGGCGCCTGGGCTGACACCAGAGCATGGGCGGCACAGCGCGACGCAGTGTCGGCACACTACCGGTTTGTCGCGTACAGCATGCGATACCACACCCCCAACGAGTGGCAAGACAACGGCAGCCTTTACAGCATGCAAACACATACAGCCGACCTGGCGGCTTTTATCAAATCGCTCAACGTTGGCCCGGTTCACCTAGTCGGTCACTCTTTCGGAGGTCAGGTGGCGGCGCAACTCGCGATGGAGCACCCGGAACTGGTGAAATCGCTGGTCCTCGAGGAAGCATCCATCTTCACGGTTTTAGATTCTCCGGCAGGAAAGGCGGCCGCAGGGGACTTTTTCAAGCCTGCGCCATTGGCAAAAGACGCATTGAAGATGGGCGATTCGTTGAAAGCTACCCAAGTCATGATGGATTCGTTGCTTGGAGATTCAAACGGTTGGGATAAACTGCCGCCCTCGTTCGTTGCCATGCTGAGTGATAACGCTAAGACGATGGGACCGTTTATGGCTGCGACGCCACCTGCAGTGGGATGCGTCCAGGTTGGGACCATCAAAGCACCGACGCTTATCATCGAAGGGGACCACAGCATTGCGTTCTTTCGCGAAATCGACAATGTCCTCCTTCGTTGTATTGCCGGAAGCGAGCGGGTGGTCATAACCGGCGCTGACCACCTCGTGCAGTTGCGCAATCCGATGGCAATGAACGACGCGCTGCTAGCGTTCTTGGGAAAGCATTCCTGACCCGCCGCCGATCGAATCCACGGTACCCGGGCGCCCAAGGCGGGACGTAACTTGGCGGCGCAGCCGGCAGACCATGAAGCTGCGAGCACATCCATATTGCCGTTATGGTCTATGTCTGCGGTCAAATTGAGCGCCGACTCCGTCGCGCGGGACGTTCATCGTCATGCGCATGCAGATATGGTGGTTGCCGGCTGACATGGATTTGCGACCCGAATTGTCGCGCACCTCACGTTGATCAACCGCGCAACCTGAGCGGGCCGCTGTTCGTTCCACTGCACGCTCGCTCCGTTCGCCTGTTTGACGTCAAATATCGATCGCCCTTCCGCAAGCGTCCGCCCACTCTTCTCATGCCGCTCCATGGCCGGACCGGGCCCGACGACGACGGGCTCATGTCGACCCCATATGCGCCATTCGTGAGACGTCGAAGGAAGTCCGTTCGCATACCAAATTGAGACACTCACTGCCCGTACTGCATTTGATCGTTGGCTATCGGCGCTGCCGCCGACGGCAAAGCGATTTGCCGCGGCACGCGTAGCCTCGCAGCCAGTTATTGCGCTTGACATACGTGACGACTGAGCCGTGGGAAGGAACGCGAACATGGTTCAATGTCGTAGCGCCCAAACTGACGCGTGGCGGCGCAATCCAATGACTCAGGCTGGGAGACTGCCGGGGGCGTGCAGGTGAGCGCGAATCGACTGGCGGCGTCGATCGCCGCCAGTAGGCTCAAGGCTTTCAAGGCACCGGTCGCGCGACTATAAGCGTTGTCGGCCCGTTGCCGGTTGGAACCTGGCTGCCCGGGACCGCCGTCAATGCTCCCGTGTTTGCGTCAATCGCAAATGCGGCAATCGTCCCTGAAACTGTTGGCGCGTACAGCCATCGTCCGGTCGGATCGATGGTGATATGTTCTGCCTCAGAGCCTGACGATATCTGAATGCCTGTGGACATTAGAAAGCCGTTCGTTGGGAGGAAGTCGAATGTCTGAATCGTGTTGCCGCTTATCTCGCCCGCATAGGCGAACTTTCCCGACGGCGCAATGGCCATGGAGGAGAGGCCTGCGCCTACCCAGAAGGAACTCAAGCCCAATTGACCTGTCGACGGGTCTGCGCTCTGCATCGCGACTTCATTGCCCCCACTGAGGATTGTATAGACGTACTGCCCAGATGGCGCGACAGCGATTGCGACTGGCTGAGAGCCGACAAAGCTAGGGCTGCCGGGCGCCGCCGTCAGTGCACCGGTCGCCGCATTGATCGTGAAACTCGAAACGGAGTTGCTGTTCCAGTCTCCAACATACAGTGACTGCCCGGTAGGAGAGATGGCCAGGGCTGTCGGTACGTCTCCGATTGTGGTGGTACCGATTGTTGTGAGCGCATGAGTTGTTGGATCGATGCTCAACGTCGTCACTGCGTCACTTCCCGTGTCCGCCACGTAGACGAACTTGCCAGATAAATCACTGACTATCGATGCCGGAGCTAGCCCCACTGCGACGGCGCCGGCAAGAGCAGTGAGCGAGCCGGTAGACGGATTAATGGCGAAACCTTGTACCGTGTTTGACCCAAGTTGCGCGATATATGCAATGTTCCCGGAGACCGTGATGTCATTGGGCTCCGATCCGGTGGGAAACGGGCTACCCGGCACCGGATTGAGCGCACCGGTCGTGGGGTCGATTCGATAGACCGATGTGGTCCCGTCCGCGCGGTTCGGCACAAGCGCAAATTCCGTCTGGTCGCAGTTGACCGCAATCGTTGTGACGTTGGATGCCGCGACCACACCCCCGCCGCTCGTCACGACGCACGTCTCGCCAGCGGGCTGAACTGCGACCGTTACCGAATACGTGGCACCGCTGGACAGTGCTGCTGGAAACGCAAATGACCCATTGGCGGAAATCGTTACGGCATCGCTGCTGCCATTACTAAGTTGGAGCGATACGCCGCTCGGCATGCCTGCCACTGTGCCGCCGACTGTGAAGGTTGACGCTGAAGGGGTGGACGGCGCCGCTGGGTTGCTGGGTGCCGCCGGTGGTGACGTTGGTGATGTCTGGGGCGTCGTTGGAGACGTGGCCGATTGACTACTCGGCGTAACGTCGCCGCCGCAGGCAGCCAGTGTCAGCAGCAAAGCGCCAGCCGCGATGCAGGCGAAGCGTTTCGTTAGTGATACAGGTGAAGCCCCCGTTGTTTTCGCATTGTAGTTGCGACGTAACGAATCCGTCATAATAGTGTCTGCTCTTTATGAATAGTTCTTGTTTGATTGGAAGCGACTGCTTATTTTTGTTCGCTATTATGTCAGAGCAAATTGATTTGGTAAGCGGACAGCGGCGCTGACGGATCTTAGGCGCGTCCGGACAGAACGGCGAGGGCGCCGGTGAACAAAGTCGTCGGTCGGCGTCGTCGGTTTAGCGCAGTTCCATCTCAACTTCTGCCCACCAGGCTCTATAGCGCGATATGTGCACGACATAAATCGTGAGGTTGAAACGGGCTACAAGGATATCGAGCAAATTGGCAAAGCCACTCGCCCTCTCGGGCAGCGTCGTCCATTATGAGACGCGGCTGTCGAGAGGCGGCTTACGTGCATTGCACAGAACAGACATCCATAGGCGAATCGCGAAGTGCCGCTGCTGGCCATGCAAGTCAACCGTGGCAAAGAGAATGCGTAAGCGATCCGACTTCGCACGCTAGAGTGGGGACGCTGGCGGTTGGGAACCGGATCAACCGTCGTTCATCTTCATCAGCAATTGAAAACCTTCGGGCCAATCGCCCAGGTTGCTGTCCGCGTTGAGATGTCCCTTTGCTCCAACTTCGACGAGTTCGCTGCCCCATGCCATTGCGCAGGCACGTGCGTGGTCAAAGCTGCCATACGGGTCGTTGATGCTGGATACGACGGTGGTCGGAAATGGCAACCGCTCGGATGGCAAAGGCGCGAATCCGCTCGTGGCTACGCGGGGAAATGCCGGCGATGCCGGGTCCGGCACGGCCACGAGCAGTGCGCCGCGAATCGTCCGCGCATACCGGGCAGCCCAATGGACCACGGCGAGACATCCGAGGCTGTGCGCCACTATGACAGTTTCCCTCGCGTTTGCCGCTAGCTGCCCTTCTAGCGCCGATACCCAGTCATTGCAGACGACGTAATCCCAGTCCGCGACTGCGAGGCGTTGCCAATCCGGATACGCGGCTTGCCATACGCTCTGCCAGTGCAATGGACCGGAGCTGCCGATGCCAGGAACAACAAAAACGGGGTAGTCCATCTACCAGATCTCCATGGGTGAATGAGCATCCAGTGTAAAAGCCCGCGAATTCAGGCAACATCGCAAAACAAATGGATTGATGGTCATACACAAACGAATTGACGGTGCTTGAGGGTGCTAACAAATGAAAACTAAGCCGGTAACGTTGGACAGGCTCGACTGGCGGATTCTGGAGGTGCTTCAGCGCAATGCACGTGTCACGAACACGGAACTTGGGAAGCAGATCGGGCTTTCTCAGCCGGCTGTCACCGCCCGCATCAGGAGCCTCGAGGAGCGGGGAGTCATCGAGGGCTACGCGGCGCGGATAAATCCCGGCCTCGTCGGTCGGCGCATTGCGGCGATCGTGCGAATCCGCACCACCCACGCTGAGATTAAGCGTTGCCTGAGCGCCTTCGAAGCAATGCCTGAGATCGTCGAGGCGCACCGGATCACTGGTGAAGACTGCTTCATCG
This sequence comes from Paraburkholderia lebeckiae, assembly GCF_050436225.1. Classification (NCBI taxonomy): domain Bacteria; kingdom Pseudomonadati; phylum Pseudomonadota; class Betaproteobacteria; order Burkholderiales; family Burkholderiaceae; genus Paraburkholderia; species Paraburkholderia lebeckiae. The sequence continues at coordinate 63,216 of NZ_JBNDLU010000003.1, forward strand.
TTCGGATTGTGGTTGAAGAGATGGCCCAGCTCGAAACCGCAATCGACGCGCTTGCCAGATTCGGGCCCGTGACCACTTCTGTCGTGCTAGCGAGCTATCCGCCGAAGGCGATCCTCGGATCGCAGACTTGACGGGCTGCTTTGTAGAAGTCTGGATGACCGCCCGGGGTCGACATATGCCGATCGAGTGAGGCAGTGACGGGCCGAGAATAGACGATCGAATGCGACGCCGGGATCGCCGGCCATGGTTGATCGCTCCGCTTGGCGGTTTTTCGCCGATTCAATCAGATTGGCTTTCACAGATCGCTTCGCGTCTGAATGCGACGCCGATGTACGTCGCGCTAACGTAGCTGCTACATCGATCCCCGCACATCGTGCAGATTCCGGGCACGTCGTCCGTTGTCCATCTGCACGAGAACATGAAAGCCGCCGATTTCCGGCCAGGCGACAAGGTGCCGAAGGAACCCGACGCGATCAGGGCTCGTACTTACAGTACGTTGAGTGCTAATGGCTGCGCGCCATCGCGTATGACCATCTCGTGTCATCGGGAAGCGCGCGGCAAGGCATGGGCTCTGACTTCGGCGCGGCCCTGTCTGCGCGGCTTTCACCCCTACTTGGTAAAGTTGGCGTACTACCAAAATCTCGCGATGCGGCTGCACACCAACGGCGGGACGGCCGGCACGAAAGCATTACCCCGACAGTTTCCGTCGCCGGCAGCGCCCGGCGTTGAGAAACGCGCGAAAGATGCGACCATACAGCCGTGGACCGCTGCTCGCGACGTCAAGATGCGCAACGCGATTGCGCCCGCCTGCCACACAGTGCGGGACTGCTGCGCGCTTGCCGCTATACTTCCCCTCCACCAACGGACACGTAGCCGGCACACATGGCCACGTTCGTGCAATTCGTCTTGCAACTGGACCAGGACCTCGAAGCGCTGCTGCTCCAGCATGGGCCGTTGGCCTACGCAATCCTCGGGGCGATCGTCTTCTGCAGTGTCGGCGTACTGCCGCTCGTCATTCTGCCCGCGGACATGCTCCTGTTCCTGTCCGGCGCGCTCGCTGCCGTCGGCGTGCTGCAGCCTGTGTGGCTCGCGCCGTTGCTGGTCGCGGCCGCGGTTGCAGGAAAAGTGTTCAACTATGCGCTGGCACGTGCCGTCGCGTCGGTATGGAACCCGAAGCGCAGCGGCTGGATCGACAAGGTGACTGCGCGAACGCGCGCGCTCTACGTACGTCACGGCGCCGCACTGCTGCTGTACTCTCCGTTCATCGCAATCGTCCGGGCCGTCGCGCCCGCGCTCGCCGGCGCGACGAAGATGCCGTTTCGCCGCTTCGTGCGCTTCGCGACCGGCGGCGCGGTGATCTGGATATGCTCACTCGCGGGTCCCGGGTATTTTTTCGGCAACGTGCCGTGGGTCCGCTCGCACCTGCCGGCTGCGATGGCGATCGTGATCGGCGCGGGTGTCGTCGCGCTCGTCGTGAGCCTGCTGTGGCGAGGACGGCACAAGCGCCGCGCCACCGACCCGACGCTATCCGACGAAAAGTCCCGCTGCGACTGACGCGGCGGCCCACAACCCGCCAGGCAGCGCTGCTCGCGAGGAAACGCATGAACCTGGGTCTGCTGAAATGCACATGTGCGGCCGTGCTCGCCACACTGCTCGGGTGGGGACTGTATGTCGGCCGCCCCGTGCTGGTGCCAATTGCGTTCGGCATCATCGCGACGTACGTGGTCTTCGGTCTCGCCAACCTGCTGCGCCGCATTCCCTACCTCGGTCCACGCCTGCGGGACGGCCTGCGCCACGCGATCGCTGCGACGCTGATGCTCTTCACGGTCTACCTGTCGGTCGACCTGCTGCTGTCCGACAGGGACCGGCTGATGGCCGTCGCGCCGAAGTACGAGGCGACGCTGCTCGTACTGTTTACGAAGTTCGCCGCGCTGCTGCACATCGAAACGGAGGCCAACTGGGCTGCGATCCGCCGCGATCTGTTAGCGAGCGTCAACGTGCAGGCGATCATAACCGCCACGCTGTCGTCGGTGTCGTCGCTGCTCGCGGCGATCATCGTCGTGCTGCTTTATGCGACGTTCTTTCTCATCGAGCACGCGAAATACCGCCGCAAGCTCGTGAACTTCGCGGGCGACTCGACGCGGATCGTGTCGGTAATCGACGAGATCAACTCGAAGATCGGCGTCTATCTCGCGATGAAGACCCTGCTCGGCGCGATCCTCGGCATCGCGAGCTGGATCTGCATGCGGCTCGTCGGACTCGAATTCGCGGAGCTTTGGGCGGTGCTTGCCGGCCTACTGAACTTCATCCCGTATGCGGGCTCGTGGATCTCGGTCGCGGTGCCGACGCTGCTCGCCGCGCTGCAGTTCGGCCAGTGGAACGCGGCGATCGTGCTGTTCATCTCGCTCACGCTTGCGAACTTCGTGGTCGGCCATCTCCTCGACCCGTGGCTGATGGGCGGCTCACTGAACCTGAGCCCCGCGGTGATCCTGATCAATCTGGCGGTGTGGTCGTCGATCTGGGGCATCGCGGGCGCCTTCCTCGCAGTGCCGATCACGGTCGGCCTGGTCATTGCGTTTTCCACCTTCGAATCGACACGTCGTTTCGCAGTTCTCCTGACGAACGATGACTAACGTTGTTCGCCTGTCGGTGACGTCCGTTAATTTCAGCGATACTTTGTGCGCGTGGCGCGCGCCTCATCACTCTCGTAAAGGGATGCGATACTGGCGAACAGGGGACGTATGTCCGCTGCACCTGGGCGGATTCAATCGGTCGATGCAACACAATGAACGTCGCATGAGCGGCGGGAGTGTTGCAAATGAAACAGAGGCCGCCGGATCTATTACAGCGAAAGCCAGAAGGCTGCACGCGAGCCAGTCCGCAGAATCCCGCCACCTGACCGCCAGCTCCAGTTCGCCATCATGCCTCACACGCGCGCGAATGGACGAACGGCCCAGCTGAGCCGCTTACGTTTGATCTTCAAGTTCACGATCAAAGATTTTTGTTGGCGAAAGTACGGAGCCACGATCGTCCGCTCCCAAACGACGAACCGTTTTGACACGGTCTGGGCCAATATCCGCCGCGTTTCGCACGTACGACAACGCCGCTTCAGGAACAATTCTGCTTATCGCAAAGAGCCAACCATCCGGCTCGGCTGGCAGCGGCCCTAACCTCGCCTGGTCGGCGACGTCAATTGTTGAACGGTGCATCGACAAGAACCAAGCTCTCCAGGGTAAATGGATTTCAACCCGTGTAACGGCTATGCATCCGTTGAATTCCGGCTCCGTCGATTCGCCCTCGGCGAAGCGCTACCGCGCCGTCCCTGGCATCGACACCTCTGCGTGCGCCGACGGCGCTTTGCACCAGGTTGTCCATTTCGCCGATCACGTGCGCCAGTTCCCCCGTAATCACAGCGAATTCGCGTCCGAACTGCCCCGCGCGCGCGGCAGCAACGCGCGCATTCAGCGCGACGATGTTTGCACGCATGGAGATCGCTGCCAGTTCGTCGACGACGGCTAACTGACGCCGGCGCGCCGCCGTCTCGACACTCTGCATTTCGTCCTGATATGCCTGCGTAATGGCCTGCAGAAGATCCAGCAGCGGAGAGGCTTCGTCGGTGAGCCGGCCAACGGCTTCGTCGCGGAGTACACAAACCGGCTGGGGATTCCGTTCGAGCGCTTCGATGGCGTCCGCTGCGAGTCTCATGAAGCCACGAATGCGCTCGTCGGCCCTCTGCGAGCCAAAATAGAGGGTGCGTAGCGCGTCCGAGAACGCGCCGGGTAAGCGATCGTCGCCATCGACTAGCTGGGCGTGCGCCTGCGCAAACGTCGCGAGGCACGTCCGTGCGACGGCAAGCGCCGCCGCTTCGCCACGGACGCTCAGCAGAACGTGTAGCACGATGCGCTGCGAGAGCATGCGCTGCCGGCCCGCGAGGTTGATGAGTTCACCAACGATTTCCCCCGATACCGTATCTGTAAGGTCCCGCCTGTTCATCATGAGTAACGCACCTGATCCCGAGAATGGTCCGATATGCGAGGCGAAGCGTCGTGCCCCCTTCGGGCAAACAAAAAAGCGTCCCGAAGCGCACCGGACATGGAAACTATGCCCACAGTGTCACTTCGGGACGCCGTTGCCCCGCATGATCAAGTACCCGCCGTTTTTGCGGGGTCTTCGTTTGATTGGGCCACCGTTGGCCCGACACTTTCAACACAGCAATACATGTGCCATCAGGCGCTCCGCGAGACCGCACCCGGTGGCGACGAATAGTCAGGGTCCCTGCGCTCAAACGCCGGCCCCTTTGACGTGCCTGATGCGCCTCCTGTTGGTGCATCGCACCTATTGCGGGCACGCGGAGTAGATGGTTCACGGCTTTGCTCCGGGCGGCACAGCCGTGCGGCGCGTGTCCGTTGTTGCAGCTCGCAATTTCCACTAGCGGTGTCCACAGAAGCGCTAACCTGTCCGCTCATTCGGCTAGCGTGCCTTGCCGTGATAGCGAAAACTGCAATCCTCGCGATAACGATTTATCGCCCCGAGAGCAGCTTCGAGCGATGGTGTCCGACGCTCGCGGCCAACAATAGCGATCGCCATACCGCGGCGTAGTGCCCCTGCTTTGGCGCGGTCCTATTCGAACTCCGCGATCCGCAGCCCAATTTCCCAATGGCTTCATATCTATTCCGTTATACAACACATAACGAATCAATATTTCGGCCTTGATATTGACTCACCATCATCGCTGACGCGACGCAGCCAGTCGTCTGCCGACTGGCGTCGTTTCCTTCCAGTTCCCATCTTCGGAGACTCCATGAGAACAAACTTCGCTCGCGCGGTGGTGCGCTCACTGCGCCCTGCGGTTACGCTTTTTGCCGCGCTTGGCATCTATGTCGCGTTGAGCCCCACTGCCACCGCCGCGGTGCCGATGGGCGTCGCGTTCGTCTACCTCGGCAACCCCGGTGACGCTGGCTGGACCTACGCACACGAACAGGGCGTGAAGGCGATCGAAGCGAGGTTCGGTGACAAGATCAAGGTCACGCGCGTCGAGAACGTACCCGAATCCGCCGACTCGGAGCGCGTGTTTCGCGACCTCGCGAACAAGGGCAACAAGATTATCGTGGGCTCGAGCTTCGGATTCCAGGACTTCGAACTGAAGACTGCAAAGGATTATCCCGAGGTCGTCTTCGAGCATGCGACCGGATACAAGAAGGCCACGAACTTTGCGACCTATGACGTGCGAACGTACCAGAGTGCCTATCTGGCTGGGCTCATCGCCGGCTATACGACGAAGACGAACACGCTCGGATTCGTCGCCTCGGTGCCGGTCCCGGAAGTGGTCCGCAACATTAACGCCTTCACAATGGGTGCGCGTTCGATCAATCCGAATGCGAAGGTACGGGTCATATGGATCAGTAGCTGGTTCGATCCAGGCAAGGAGAAACAGGCGGCCGAAACGCTGATTGGCCAGGGAGCCGACGTGCTGATCCAGAACACCGATTCGACGGCGACAATGCAGACTGCCGAGCAGAAGAAAGTGCACGCGTTCGGTTGGGACTCGGACATGAAGAAGTTCGGCCCGAATGCCCAACTGGGCGCATGCGTGAGCTACTGGGGCGTCTACTACTCTCACCTGATCGAACAGGTGCAATCCGGCACGTGGACCAACGCGCCGACGTGGTGGGGTCTCAAGGAAAAAGCAATCGACCTCGCTGACATCAACACTGCAGCCGTATCGCCTGCCGCGCAAAAGGCGCTGGCGCAAAAGCGCGACGACATTATCGCTGGCAGATTCGATCCGTTCTCCGGGCCGATCAGGGATCAGAATGGCGCAATCAAGGTGGCAGCCGGCACTTCGCTGCCCGACGCCGAGTTGCTGCGGCTCAACTGGTTCGTGCAGGGGGTCGAGGGCACGTTACCGAAGTAACTGAGCCAACGTGGAGGAGACACACCTTGAGCCTTACCATTTCCCCGAAGCAGAACGCGTCGGAGCTCCCTGAGCAGGGGCTCGCGCCGACACGCGAGCAGATCGTCCGCCATCTGCGTCATGCAAGCGTTATCGCAGAACGTGCGATGCTGTTGGGCCGTCACCCGTTTGGCGCCATACTCGTCGGGCCTGATCAGGAGTCGGTTCTAATAGAACAGGGCAATGTCGATTCCGTCAATCATGCGGAAGCGGTGCTCGCGCGTATCGCCGCGCTCAACTTCACGCCGCAATTCTTGTGGGGTTGCACGCTCTATACGACGGTTGAGCCATGTTGCATGTGCGCAGGCACGGCATATTGGGCCAACATTGGGCGGGTGGTTTTTGCAATGACGGAAGAGCGGCTGCTGCAAGCCACGGGCAATCATGCAGAGAATGCGACGATGAGTGTGTCGTCGCGGTATGTCTTCGACCATTGCCAGAAGCGCATTGAACTGGTTGGGCCCGTGGCCGAGGTTGAGGAAGAAGTGATGCAGGTGCAGCGCAGGTTCTGGGGACGCCGATGAGCATGGCGCATCGCGGCCTTATGTTCGCATCATGCCGCGCGCGGAGCCGCCACCGCCCGCGCAGCGGCCGCCGCAGTCACCGCGCCCGCAGGGCTCAGTTCGGGCCTTGCGCAGTTGCGGCCGTTCGCCGGATCAGACCACCCGAACGTACCCCCACGCTGAGAGACGGACAGCATCCTCGCATGACTCGATGGTGAAAGCCCTGCGCCTCGCAAACTCACGCCGGCGATCGAGGAAGCCAGCGGCGCTCACTGGAACGAGCATGAGCGGAGCAAGTCGCTGACCGACCCTCGCGCGCACTTTTCCGGTGAGGTAGGAGCACAAATGCTGAGATGGCGCGGTCAGATCGCGTGACGTCGCATGCCGGTGCTCCGAGCACACCACCGGTCCGCGTTGGCGTAGGCGTGGCCACCGCTCGTGCCGCGGCAGCAGACGACAACGGTGGACACGATCGCTGTGCAGACCGGCACGCGGTACCCTCCACCACGCCGCAAACGCGCTACCGCTGCGGTACGCCGTCGCGCCACTCGCCCCAATGCGTGACGATGTCCTGCACGAGCGGATTGCCCGTGAGGAACAGATTGTCGATCGCGATCGTGAAGCCGCCCTGCGACGAGTAGTTGAGCAGATTGTCCGCGCTCGACTGGCCCGCGTACGGCCGGTCGAAGTCCGAGCCAGCGCGCAGCACCGCGACACGGTTCAGGTCAACGCGATGCACGATCGCCGCGCGCGTCAGCGCCTCGAAAGTGGCGTTGTCTTCCTGCTGCGTCGTGCAATAGGTGCCCTTGCCGTCGGTCAGGATCTTCGTCCATTGCCTCGCGCGCTCGCCGAGATCGGTGCCCGACCACCAGGTATCGCCCGCCAGCGTGTCGCACTGGATCACGGTCGGCGGACGGTTCGCGGGCGCATAGTTGTATTTGGCGCGGGCAGCCTGCGCCTGTGCGTCGTCGGTCAGCGTCACGTTGCGCGACAGCGCGAATGCCGCGTTTGAAAGCGCCGGATTGAGCTGGAACACTTCGGTGCGATAGTCGAGCGGCGGCTTCTGCGTCGGGCCCGTCGTGTTGATGCCGAGATAGCCGGTATTCCAGCCCGGCGGAATTTCGCGTCCGTCGATTTCCCATTGAATCCCGAAGTCGACGAGCCAGTTCGCCCACGCAGCGGAACCGACGGTGCCCTGAAGCGGATCAATACCAGCGATGCCCGCCACCATGAAGTACGTATGACGCAAGTCGAAACGCGGCGAGAACGTCAGCGCCATGATCGACGCGGCGGCATTCGCGTGCCCCATGCCCGTCGTCATCACGCAGACCTCCTGGCGATTGCAGTGTACGGCAGGGTAGTCAGGAGACAGGCCCGCGACGGTGATGTCCTGCCACGGGCCGAGATGATCGAGCCACACCTGGCCTTCCGGACCGAACATCGAAATGATCATCACCTTGACCGGACGGCCATGCGACCCGCCGTCGTCCCGCGCGAAGCTGTCGTCGGCATGCGCGATGGCCGGTGCAACTGCCGCGCCTGCCACGAGCAACGATGAAATCGCTACACCAAAAGCACGATTTAGCATAAGAGGTCCCACCTGATATGTAAGAACTGCGGTTGCGAAACGTGAGTCGCGTGCCGTGTTGTCGACTGACGTCGTAGTTTTTTGTCGGCGTGCAGCGTGGGACCTGGGCGTGAGCCGTTCAGGTGACTGTGAGTATAAGCAGAGAAAAATCTGTATTGCCAAGCGGCGGCGAATTTCGATGCGGACGAGACGGCAACGGCTGACAGAACGTACAGCGACTGGTTCTGGCGCAAATAGTGAAGGTGAATCGATTAAAGTGTTGCCCCCGATCTCATCATCCGACAATGAGCAAGCTGAAGAGTAAGGACGAACTGTTCTCAGGCCGCCACTTCAACCGCGACGTGATCATTCTGTGCGTGCGCTGGTATCTGCGCTACAAGCTCGGCCTGCGTGATCTTGTCGAGATGATGACCGAGCAGCAAGGCAACCAAACATCAGGGCAAGCCGCCAAAGACCATCATGCTCGATGGCTATGCCGCGCCGCGCGACGCCAGCCTCAAGTACCGACCGCCCCGGGCAAAGCATCGTTCGCCGAGGCCGCCGCGCTGCCCGCCACGGAGTCCGTTGGCGCCGGAATGCAGAAATCCCGTGAGGGCCGGACCGTCAGCGGGCCGGGCAACGGCGGCGGACCATCATCCATGATCATGTGGAATGCGCGTGCCATGTCGTCCGCAAGCGGACGGTCGTCACGGTAGGTCGGCAAGACAGCGCGAACCTGGCTATACAACGCCTGCGTATACGGCGCGCGCTCGGCCGCGATAGGCTGCAGGTCGTATGCCTGAACCGCGGCAAGCAGTTCAATGCCAAATATGCGGCCGCTGTTGTCGATGACGGCCAGCGCCTTGAGCGCGGCCGGCGTGGCGTGGCAAAGGTGATCTTCCTGCAAGCCGGACGTCACACCGCCGTCGAGGCTCGCGGGCGCGGCCTCGCGGCGGTTCTGCGCGACCAGCGCCGCAGCCGTGTATTGCGCGATCATGAAGCCCGAGCGCGTGCCGCTCGCTTGCGCGAGAAACGCGGGCAACCCGCTCACGAGCGGATTGACGAGACGATCGAGACGCCGCTCCGCCATCGCGGCCACCTGCGCGACCGCAGCCGCGAGGCTGTCCATGGCGAGCGCGATCGACGCGCCGACGGCGTGCGCCTGCGAGAACACGCGCGGCTCCTCGGGCGTGCCGGCGATGATCGGATTGTCAGTCGTCGAGGCGAGTTCGCGGTTCACGACTTCGGCCGTCGCAGCCAGCACATCGCGCGCCGCACCGTGCACATGCGGAATCGTGCGCATGCTGAGCGGATCCTGCGTACGCCGTCCGAGTGCCGCCGCCAGCAGACCGCTGCCCAGCAGCGCTGCGCGCATGCGCGCGCCGACCTGCGCAAGGCCCGGTGAGACGCGATACGCGAGCGAGCCCGCGTCGAACGCCACCATCTGCCCGCCGAGATTCTCGAAGCTCATCGCCGCCACGGCGTCAGCCCAGTCGAGCAGCCGGTGCGCGCGTTGCAGCGCGAGCGCCGCGAGCCCGGTCACGCACGGCGTGCCGTTCACGAGGCTCAAACCTTCTTTCGCTTCGAGCGACAAGGGTTCGAGCCCCTGCCGGCGCAGCGCCTCGGCACCGCTGATGCGCTCACCACGCCAGTTCACGTGCCCCGCGCCGACGCACACGAGTGCGATATGCGCCATGTGGCTCAGATAGCCGACCGAACCAAGCGCGGGCACTTCGGGCAGGCAATCGGCCTCGAGCAGCGCGACGAGCCGCTCGACGAGTTCAACGCGCACGCCCGAATGCCCGTGCGCGTAATTGTTGATGGCTGCGGCCATGATCGCGCGCGTCTCCTGCGCGCCGAGCGACGCGCCGACGCCCACCGCGTGGCTCATCAAAATGTTGTGCGAAAGCGTGTGCTGTTCGGCCGGCGACACCACCACGTCGCACAACGCGCCGACCCCGGTGTTCACGCCATAGGCACGCATGCCGCGCGCGATGATCTGCTCAACGAGCGCGCGCGCGGCGCCAATGCGCTCGCGCGCTTGCGCGGAAAGCTCGAGCGGTGCGCCTGCCGCGACGGCGCAGACTTCGCGCCAGTCCAGCGGGCTTCCGGTACGGATGACGGTCATGATGAACCCCGACGATGGATCAATGTGCGTTGCGGTCCTGATGGCTCGACACGAACTGGCGGAAGCGCTCCGACTTCAGTTCGCCGAATACCTCCGCGGGCGTGCCGTCCGACTCGACCTGGCCCTGATGCAGGAACATCACGCGATTGGAAACGTGTTTCGCGAAGCCCATCTCGTGCGTGACGACGAGCATGGTGCGGCCCTCGTCGGCAAGCGTGCGCATTACGCGCAGCACTTCGCCCACGAGTTCGGGATCGAGCGCCGAAGTTGGCTCGTCGAACAGCATCACCTTCGGATGCATCGCGAGTGCGCGCGCGATTGCCACGCGCTGCTGCTGGCCGCCCGAGAGATGTGCGGGATAGTGGCCGCGCTTGTCGGCGAGGCCGACCTTCGCGAGCAGCGCCTCGGCTTCCTCGACCGCTTCGGCGCGGCTGCGCTTTTGCACGCGCATCGGGCCTTCGATCAGGTTCTCCAGCACCGTCATGTGCGACCACAGGTTGAAGTTCTGGAACACCATGCCGAGCTGCGAGCGTACGCGGTCCACCTGGCGGCGGTCGCCCGGTTGCAGCTTGCCGTCACGGCGGCGCTTCATCTTCAGCGCTTCGCCGGCAAGCGCGACGGTGCCGTCGTCGGGCATCTCAAGTAGGTTCAGGCAGCGCAGGAACGTGCTCTTGCCCGAGCCGCTCGCACCCAGGATCGAAATCACGTCGCCTTCGTGGGCGTCGAGCGAAATGCCCTTGAGCACGTGATGGTCGCCGAACGACTTGTGGATGTTCCTCACGGACAGGGCGACCGGTGCGACTGCGTTCATACGATTCTCCGGAAAGATGGGCCGATCAGGACGCGACGCGGCGGGTTTCGAGTTGCGTGGCGGGACGGCGCACGACGTTGGGCGCGGCGCGCAGATGGCGCGAGAGGCGACGCTCGACGAGGCCGATGAGGCGCACCACGAGGAAATTCAGGCATAGATAGATCAGCGCAGCGCACGTGAACACCTCCGTCGTGCGATAGGTCTGCTGAATGATCTGTTGCGCGACACCAGTCACTTCCCAGACGGTGACAAGGCTTGCGAGCGCCGTCGACTTGACGAGCAGCACGGCTTCAGTCGAATAGGCGGGCAGGCACTGCCGCAACGCGATGGGGCCGATCACGCGGCGCAGCAGCGCGAAGCCCGACAGGCCGATTGCATGACCCGCCTCGATCTGCCCGGCCGGCACGGCCATCAGGCCGCCGCGGATGATCTCGGCGGTGTAGCCCGCCGTGCACAGCGCGAGCGAGAGCACGGCGCACACGTAGGGCTCGCGCAACACGGGCCACAGGAAGCTTTCGCGGATCACGCCGAACTGTCCGAGCCCGTAGTAGACGAGAAACATCTGGATCAGCAGCGGCGAGCCGCGGAACACGAGAATATAGGCGCGCGCGAAGCGGTTAGGCAGCCAGTGCGGCGAGACGCGCATCGTGACGATCACGAGCGAAAGCAGGCCGCCGAGCACGAGCGAGGTGAAAAAGAGGCTCAGCGTGGTCGGCACGGCGGCAACGAGCTGGCGCGTCGTGTCGAGAAGAAAATCGAAATCGATATGCATGATTAGGCCGCCCTTGCGTCAGTTGCGCGCGAAGTTGCGCTTGAAGGAGCGGCCGACGATCGTCTCCGCCCGGCCGAACACACGGTTCGAAACGCCCGTCATCGCGAGATAGAGCGCTCCGCCAACGACGAAGAACAGGAAGTACTGGTGTGTCGATCCCGCCGCGACCTGGCTGGCACGCAGCAATTCGACGAGACCGGTGACCGAGATCAGCGCCGAGTCCTTGAGGCTCAACTGCCACACATTGCCGATACCCGGCAGTGCGAATCGCAGCACCTGGGGAATAAGGATGCGGCGCGCCATGGTGAGCGTCGGCATGCCGATCGCGCGCGCAGCTTCGAGCTCGCCGCGCGAGACAGCTAGCACGGCGGCACGATAGACCTCCGTCTGATACGCGCCGGAAATCATGCCCACCGCGAACGCGCCAATCACGAACGGCGGCACGCCGATGAAGCCGTCGGCACCGAACCACTGCCCGATCGAGGACACCAGCGTCGAGCCGCCAAAGTAGAACAGATAGATGACAAGCAGTTCCGGCACGCCGCGGAAGACGGTCGTGTAGAAGTCGCCGATCACGCGCGCCGTGCGGAAGCGCGAGAGCTTTGCCGCTGCGACGAGCGCGCCGAATACCGCGCCGATCGCGAGCGCCGCAAGCGTCAGCACGACTGTCATGAACGCACCGAGCAGGAGCAGGCCGCCCCAGCCATCGGTCCCGAAGCCGAGCATTTCGAAAAGAGCCATCACACCACCTCAACCAAGCCTGCGAAACAAGCCGCGCGGCATCAGCCTTTCGAGCCGGATCAGGCCGAAGCGCGCGGTCACGTTGTGAGCGACGCTCAGGGCGTCACATCGGTCTTGAACCACTTCTCCGAAAGCTTCTTCACAGTCCCGTCGGTAATCGCCGACGCTATCGCCGCGTCGAACTTCGCCTTCAGGTCCGCGTCCTGCTTGCGGAACGCGAGGCCTTCGCCCGGCCCCCAGATCAGGCCGCTGATCTTCGGGCCGGCCGTCACCGTCGGCACCGCTTCCTTCTTGTCGGTATTCGCGGCGTAGTACGTCACATCGTCGAACGACGCGTCGATGCGGCCATTGGACAGATCGAGATCGCGTTCCGGCGAGGTCTTGTAGACGCGGATCGACGCGACATCCTTGAAGTTCTCGTTGATGAAGCGCGTATAGACCGTGCCCGACTGAATGCCGATGGTCTTGCCCTTGAGCGCCGTGCGCAGCGCCTGGACGGCGGGCGCGTTCGACTTGGCGTCGGAGTCGAGCTTCAGCGGCGCCGGGGTGTCGGTTGCCTTCGGCAGGATCTTCGTGTCGGTGACCGCGAAGGTCGCCGGCGTGGACGCATACGGCTTCGAGAAGGCAATGATCTTCTCGCGCTCTGGCGTGATCGAGATCGCATCCATCAGAACATCGAACTTTCCGGCTTGCAACCCGGGAATCATGCCGTCCCAGTCCTGCGCCACGAGATTGCACTTGAGTTGCGCCCGGGCGCACAGGTTAGCGGCGAGTTCGGGTTCGAAGCCACCCAGCTTGCCGCCCGGCAGCGTCATGTTCCAGGGCGCGTAGCCGCCTTCGAGAGCGATCGTCACTGTCGTCCAGTCCTTCGCCTCGGCGGTGTTGCCCGCAAGCGCCGCCGCTCCAAACGCGGCACCGATCAAACTCTTGACCAACCATCTGCACTTCGCCTGCATGTCCACACTCCTTGGATTGCCGAAAACTTCATTACGGTAGCGCGCCAATCGCGGTTTCGTCTTGTCTAGACAAGATGGGGAAGTCGAATTTTGGCGCAAGCGCAATTTCTGAAAATGTCGCCGATTCAGGGTATCCACCAGGTCAGGGTCTCGGATCCCGTCTTGCTGGAACCCTCGGAAGAATGGCGCTCGTGGCGCCTTGCGCCAAAATGGTGCAACTCTTGTTCAGCAGGCTCTGCATTTATGACGGGCGTGCCAGTACGGAAACGTCTCGAATCTGCCGAGGGGACACAGAAGAAAGCGGGCGCGACTTCGGGATGTACGTCGAGTTGACTAGACGTTCCGGCAGCGACTGCGCTTCCACATCGCTGCCTTTCAGGCTCGCAGCACAGCTCAACACGGCGATATGCGGGTGAGCACCAGTGCTTCCCCACCGATGCCACCCACCAGACGCCCTTCGTGGAAGATCGGTACGCCACCGCCGACCGGCGTCAGCCGCGGATGGTGCGCCAGCGGGGCAACGGTGGGTTCGGCCATGTACTGATTCCACTGGTGCGTGGCCATGCCGAATGACGCGGCGGTCCATGCCTTGTCGATGGCGACGTCAACGGTCAGGAACGGGACGGAATCCGAGCGCTCGAACGCGCGCAGGTGACCGCCTGCATCGGTAATTGCGATTATCGCGGCGAACCCGCGCGCGGCGCATGCGCGGCGTGCTTCTGCCAGCAGTGCTTGCGCGGCTTCCAGGCTGATCGTTGTCGTGTTGATGATTTGCGATGTCATGTTGATGCTCGTTTTCAGAAGGGTTCAGTGGTTAGCGATGACGACCTTGCCGATCATGTCGCCCGCCTCGACCAGCGCATGCGCTTCGATGAGACCTGCGGCGTTGATGCCATCAATGCTTCGCGCGTTGAATGCCTTCCTGCGCGAACGCTGCTCTGCATTGCTGGCCAGCTATCCCTCGGGAGGCTCCCGATCTGCGTAACGAAGTTCGCCCTTTCCTGATCGTTTCAATGAGTCGACCGAAGGCTCAGGCGCGAGCTCAATGTCTTGAACTGGATACTCGGATAGGTGAAGTTTTGGCATCCTGCTTTCCAGGAAGGTGCACAGTTCCTGCACCTGCGCCGCTTTGTCGGAATCTTCCGGTCTGATGAGGTAATACGCGTCACCACTTCCAACGGCGGTTTTAACGGCAGCAGTTCAGCCCTAGCCTTTGCCGCCGACAAGAAGTCAAGATCTGGAATGAAAGGACTTAATGCAGCACGCCTAATTCGCACGCTTTTTCTTATAAGAGTTTCACGAATTGATTGAATTAAATGTCATTTCACTTATCCTATTTCCAATAGTCGCGCGATGGTCCAAACCAGCAGTCCTCTCGTCGGAGGTCAGCGCCAATGAGTCCCGTCATCATCACCCTGCTTGTGCTCCTGGGCGTCGCGCTGCTACTCGCGCTCTGGCTGATGGGCATCTACAACGGGCTAGTGGTTGCCCGGAACCGCTTCGCGAACGCCTTCGCCCAGATCGACGTGCAGCTCAAACGCCGCTACGAGCTGATTCCGAACCTGGTCGAAGCGGTCAAGGGCTACATGGGTCACGAAAGGGAGACGCTCGACGCCGTCATCAAGGCCCGCAACAGCGCGATGGCAGCTGAGCAGAAAGTCGCCGCCAACCCCAGCGACCCAGCGGCCATGAGGGGGTTTAACGAGGCCGAGGCGCAGCTGGGCGGCACTCTGGGCCGGCTTTTCGCGCTATCCGAAGCGTACCCGGACCTCAAGGCCAACCAGAACATGCTCGCACTGCAGGAGGAACTGAGCTCGACCGAGAACAAGATCGGCTTCGCCCGGCAAGCCTTCAACGACGCCGCCACCGACTACAACATCCGGCGCGAGGTCTTCCCGGCCGTCATGGTGGCTGGCATGTTTGGTTTCAAGGAAGCGGCGCTACTCGAAACCGCAGAGGCAGAGCGCGCAGCGCCCAAGGTGTCGTTCCGGTAACCCGGAACCGCCACGGCTCCGTGCGCTTCATGCACCCAGAACCGCGCCGATCATGGCCACCAATTTCTTTCAGCAGCAGGATTCGGCACGGCGCAAGAGCTTCCAGCTGGTGGTCTATTTCGTCCTCGCGATCCTGATCCTGATCGCCCTCGTGTACGGTCTGTTGGTGGCGCTCAGCATGTATGGCGCTCACGAGCCAGTGTCCTGGTGGCAACCTGACATGCTCCTGATCGCGGCGCCGGGAGTGGGCATCGTGGTCGGCGGTGCCAGCGCGATCAAGGTGGCGCAGCTCGCTTCCGGCGGGCAGGCCGTCGCCTTGATGTTGGGCGGCAAGGAGGTGCCCGGCACGACCACCGACGCGCGGGAGAAGCGGCTCCTCAACGTCGTCGAAGAGATGGCCCTCGCTGCGGGAGTGCCGGTGCCCCCCGTATATGTTCTGCCGGAGACCGGCATCAATGCCTTCGCGGCCGGCTACGCCCCGGGCGATGCTGTGGTCGCCGTCTCCCAGGGCTGCCTCAACTATCTGACCCGCGACGAGCTGCAGGGTGTGGTCGCCCACGAGTTCAGCCACATCCTCAACGGCGACATGCGGCTCAACATCCGGCTGATGGGCCTGATCTTCGGGATCATGGTGTTGTCCATCATCGGCCGCAGCCTCATGTTCGCGTCCCGCGGACGCTCGTCGGGAAGACAGGATTCCCGCGGCGGCATGGTGCTGCTGGGCCTGGGCGTGTTTATGCTGGGACTGGTGGGAGCGTTCTTCGGTCGGCTGATCATGGCAGCGGTGTCCCGGCAGCGCGAGTACCTGGCCGACGCCAGCGCCGTCCAGTTCACGCGCAACCCCGACGGGATTGGCGGGGCGCTCAAGAAGATCGGCGGGCTGGCCGAGGGGTCGCGCATCGACACCCCCCGGGCCACCGAGGCTGGTCACATGTTTTTCGCGAACGCTTTCGCCGGCGAGGGACTCGCCGGACTGCTGGCCACCCACCCGCCCCTCGTCGAGCGCATTCGCCGGCTCAATCCCCAGTTCGACGGCCAGTTCCCGGAAGTGCGACCGGTCGGTGTCGATCGGGAAGAACTCGAAGACCGCCGCCCAAGCCGCGTCCCGCCTTTCGCCGGGGTTCCAACGTTACCGGGGCTGCCGCAGGTGCCTATGCCGGTCTTGGGGTTAGCCTCCAACCCGGCGTCCCGGGTCGGCCATATCGATCCGGAAGTGATCGACTACGCCCGCGAGCTGCACGACAGCATGCCCGAGGTGCTCCGGGTCGCCGCCCAGGAGCCGTTCAGTGCTCGCGCCCTCGTCTACGCTCTTCTCATGGACCCGCGAGCGGATCTCCGCGAACTCCAACTGACCCAACTGAGAGCCGGCGCTGAGCCGCAGGACTTCACGGAAGCCTCCCGGCTGGTTGTCCCTGTTCACGCACTGCCCGACACGCATCGGCTGCCCCTGCTGGACCTGGCCTTGCCGGCCCTGCGGCAGATGTCGCCGGATCAGCACCGGGCTTTTCGGGCCCAGGTCGAGATACTAATGAACGCCGACCAGCGGCTGAGCCTGTACGAGTACACGCTCCGCTGTGTGCTGCATCGCCATCTCGACGCCCAGTTCCTGCCGCAGCGACAGACGCGTCCGTTGCACAGCTCGCCGCAAAAACTGGCGCAGCCGGTGGCGACCGTGTTAGCGCTGTTGGCATGGGAAGGCCAGCCGGAACCCGACCGGGCCGCCCGAGCTTTCGATATCGGCATGCGCGGCTATATCGGCGGCGACCACACCCACCGCTTGCTGCCCCGCGAGAAACGTTCCCTCATCGAGTTCGATGCGGCCCTGCGAACGCTCAATCAATCCGTTCCGGCAATCAAGCGCCGGATCGTCGCCGCCTGCGCGGCGTGCATCCTGGCGGACCATCAGGTCACCGTCCGTGAAGCAGAACTGCTCCGCGCCGTTTGCGACACGCTCGACTGCCCGCTACCGCCGCTCGTCGCGAGCGGATCGGAAAGACGATGAACGACATTGCATGCAGGGTTTTGTCGCGGCAAGGAACGCAGAATAACTGCGATCGCTATGCAAACCAGTGCTTATATTGCTAGTTCGTAGAATCGTTCGGCGGCTTAGACCGCGTGCGTCGCTTGATCGCCCAATGGTCCAACTCGGCGCGGTACCAATAACAACTATGCGGCATCGGTTGAAGCCGACTACCCGTTCGCGCTTCCTGACCACTTCGACGTTGAGTCTCAGCTGCAACTCGTTGGCCAGCATCTGAGGGCGCACGGCTGACGCCGACGGGCTGGCGGTCAACATCGACTCGCAGAATGAGTTGATCGGCCGGCTCGGGGCGCGCGTGACCCAAGCATTCGACATCGCGAGCGGTCGCCTCATGCCGTATCCGGTCATTGAGTTGCTGTATGCGCTTGCCGGTGGCAAGAACGTGGAGATGAATGGCACGAACACGCCGAAATCTCTCGCCCTGTGGCCGCGTTTCTTACCAGCAGTCGTTCGGCAACGCGGGATTCCGTGGCTGGTGGCTGGTTGCTGAATGCGGGCGCGCGTTACCTGTACTAACGGGAGATGCCAGCTTGTCAACAAGCCGCGGGATCGAAGAACCGGGGTTACGCCCCCTGCTCTGGTTTTCTGGTCGCGGATGACCCTGCCTGACCGACTGCTGTGTCGGTGGCCGACGCGGCCGTCGCGCTCGGCACGATATGCAATTCACGGGTGCGAAACGGCAGCGAACATTGCGCGTCGGTCAGTGTTTGACGCACCCGGCGCGCGAGTTCCCAGCGCATGGTCCAGAACATGTCCGTGTTCGACCAGACACGGATATTCAGCACCGCCGTGCTGTCGTCGAAGCGGATGACCATCACCTGCGGCGCGGGATCGCGGAGCGCACGCGGGTCGGCCGCGGCGAGCGCGCGCAGCGCCTCAAGCGCGCGATCCACATCGTCACCGATCGAGATCTCCACTTCGAGATCGAGCCGGCGCATCGGATTACGGCTGAAGTTGCGGATCGAATTGCTCCACAACGCGCTGTTCGGCACGTATTCGCAGATGCCGTCGGGTTTGGTGAGACGCGTCGTGAACAGATTGACTTCGTCGACCGTGCCCGCGACACTGCCGGCTCCGCCCTCGATGTAGTCGCCCACCTTGAACGGCCGCAACACTAGCAGCATGATGCCGGCCGCGATGTTCTGCATCGTGCCTTGCAGCGCGAGACCGACCGCAAGACCGGCGGCGCCAAGCACGGCAATGATGCTGGCCGTCTGGATGCCTAACTGTGACAGCGCACCGACGATCGCGACAATGCGAATGCCCCACAGGCCGATGTCGCAGAGGATCGGTCGCAGCGTGGCGTCCATGCGTGATTGACGCGCAAGGAGCCGGCTCAGCGACATCGAAGCGCGGCGCGCGACCCACCATCCGATCACCAGTATGCCCGCAGCGGCGCACAGACGAATCGAGAATGCGGTGAGCATATCCAGCAGGAAGGCCCATCTGTCCGGACTGATTTCGACGAAAAGATTCTCCATGTGTCTTGACGATCCCTATATTGGACAGCGGATAGATTGCCGCGCGCGAGCATCGACGGTATATGTGGACGAACTCGACTGGCTTCCGGGAATTTAACCAGATAACTTCCGTTTTGGGCATTTTCAGCGGTTAAAGCTGCATGTTTTTTCTGAGCCTGTTATCCAGATCGCTTCTGTCGTAACGGTAGCCGCGCGAGTTAGCGGCTGCCCGGTCCGAGTTCCGTGAACGGCCCCGCCGGCGTGACTTTGAGGAGACGGAAACGATGTCCTCACGCCCCGTTCGACCTTATGATCGTGTAACAATCCTTCCAACGACCGCGAGACGCCAGCGAGCGTCGAGCCGGCGGATGCGCACGTCAGCCCGGGAGCATCAGATGAAGCCCATACGTAATACCGACTCTGTTTCAGGAGAGTGGTACATCGACACTGCATGCATCAATTGCGGTGCATCTCGTCACGTCGCGCCTGGGTTGATTGTCGAGCGCAACGACAAGAGCGTCTTCGTTCGGCAGCCGGCGACGCCAGAAGAGCAACTTGATGCCTGGCGTGCGGTGCTCGTATGCCCTACGGCGTCGGTACGCAGCGAAACGAAACAGCCTCGTCCGAACGCAGAGATCTTTCCGCAGCAGATCACATCGGGCGTGTGGCGCTGTGGATTCAACGCACGGTCGTCGTTTGGCGCGCATTCCTATTTTGCCGCGCGTCCGAAAGGCAATCTGCTCATCGACTCCCCGCGCTATGCGGCGGAACTCGTGAAATGGTTCGACGGCGCTGGCGGTATTGCGCACATTCTGCTGTCGCATCGTGACGACGTCGCAGACGCGGACAAATACGCGCGTCAATTCGGCGCGCGCGTCTGGATTCACCGCGAGGACGTGTCGGCCGCCCCATATGCGACGGATCTGCTCGACGACGGTTCAGCACTGGACATTGCGGCCGGCGTGCGCGCGATCCCTGTACCTGGGCACACTCGAGGTAGCGTCGTGTACCAGCTCGATGATCGCGTGCTGTTCTCGGGTGATTCGCTTGCCTGGAGCCCACGCCAGCAGGACCTGGTCGCGTTCAGGGACGCGTGCTGGTACTCGTGGACAGCGCTCACCGAATCGCTGGGCAAGTTGGCCGCGTATCGCTTCGAGTGGTTGCTTCCTGGTCACGGTTGGCACGCGCATTTGCAGGCTGAGGAAATGAATGCCCGCTTGCTCGCATTGGTTGCACGGATGCGAAAGGACTGAATTCGCTGTTTTTCGCTAAAACGCGTCGTCCTTGCCCCTGTGGAAACGCTTGAACTCGAACCGCACGTGCTAAACAATCGCCTCGACCAGGATCGACGAAGTCGTCAACGATCTGGAGCGCGGGATCGAATGACTCTTCTTGGGTCGCTTGCCGCCTCCAGAGTCCGCAAGAGCCGGGCTCTATAGCCGCTCGATCAAGCGTCGGTCTCCCTGCTCGCAGTATTCATGGCACGCCGCACGTGCCGCGTTCGCTGCGCCGTGCACGAAAAGCGGCGCATCCGCGCGTCGGGACATCGACACCACGATGGACGGCGGCGAGGGCTGCAGCGGCAGTTCGACCACCTCGCCTCGCGCGATCAGATCATCGACGAACAGACGCGGAATTGCCGCCACGCCGAAGCCGTCGCGCACGAGTTGCACGATCACCGAAATCGATGGTGAACCCGTAATGCGCGTATCCGCGAGCGGCACGCCGTTGGCGAGTGCGAGCTTGCTGACGATGTCCTCCAGCGCGCGATGAGGCGCCGTCCCGCGCCCGAATGTGAGGATCGGATGACGCAGCACGCGTTTCGCGAGTCCGCTGCGCGAAGGTGGTAGCAGCCCCGCGCGCGCAATCCAGTGCACCGGATAGTTCGCGAGCGCATCGCAGACGATCGATTCCTCGTCGCTGCCTTCCACGCGAACGATGAGATCGAGTTCGCCCGCCATCAGACGCCGCTGCAGCACCACGCTCACGTCCACCGCGAGCTCCACTTCGAGTTGCGGGTAGTCCTTCGAGAGCCGCCGCATATAGTCGGCAAGCCAGCTATGCACGACCGTCTCGATCACGCCGAGTCGCAACTTGCCGCGCATCGCGCCTTCATGTGACGCGGCGGCCTGCAACTGGCGCGTCGCCTCGACCACGGCCTTCGCGTAGCCGAGCAGATATTCGCCGTTCGGCGTGAGCCGAAATTCGCGGCTCTCGCGATCGACGAGCACGGTATGCAATTCGTCTTCCAGTGCCTTCAGGCGCTGCGAGATCGCCGCCGGCGTGGCGTGAAGCGCGGTTGCCGTAGTGCGGAAACTGCGCAGCTTGGCAAGCGTGACGAAGGTTTCGAGGAAGCGCGTATTCATCAGTCAAAGGTGGGCAATGCAACGGGCGCAAACCGCTCCAAAAATCTCAACGTGACTCGGGAAAACCCGCGATTCCGTTAAGAAATTCTATCCACCTGGCGCAAAGAAAACTAGCTGGCGTCAAATTTTCTTCTTTTCTATGCTTCGCCTGACGGTAGGCAAGACGCATCGCCCACCGCAGACAATCCGATGCAAACGCCAGAGCACGCTAAGATCATGACTCCATCCGAATTCCGCCAGGCCGTCCGTCACCGCGACTTCCGTGGCCCGACGGCCGGCCATTGCGGCGACTACGCGCAAGCCAATCTCGCGATCCTGCCCGCTGCGCACGCGCACGATTTCCTGCGCTTTTGCCATGCGAATCCGAAGCCATGTCCGCTGCTCGGCGTGGGCGAGCCTGGCGAGTTCCGCGTGCCGATGCTCGGGCGCGACATCGACATCCGCACCGACGTGCCCGCGTACAACGTCTATCGCGACGGCAACCTGAGCGAGCGCGTCGAATCGATCGAAGCGCTCTGGCAGGACGATTTCGTTGTATTTGCAATTGGCTGTTCGTTCTCGTTCGAGCACATGCTCGCGAAGGAAGGCATCGGCCTGCGCCACGTCGAAGAAGGCCGCAACGTGCCGATGTACCGCACCAGCATCCCTAACCAGCGGGCGGGCGTGTTCGGCGGCGAACTCGTCGTGTCGATGCGGCCGCTGCGCGGCGCCGACGCGATCCGTGCCGTGCAGATCACGAGCCGCTTTCCGGGCGTGCATGGCGCGCCCGTGCATATTGGCGATCCAGCGGAACTCGGCATCGTCGATCTCGCGCGCCCCGAGTTCGGCGACCCGGTGACGATCCGCGCGGGCGAACTGCCTGTCTACTGGGCATGCGGCGTGACGCCGCAAACGGCACTGATGGCCGCGAAGCTGCCGCTCGCGGTTGCGCACGCGCCGGGCCACATGCTGATGACGGATATCACCAACGCGTCGCTGGCTATTTTCTGACCGTCCGGCGGCGCGCGCCGCGCCGCCGCGCAACAAGCGATTCACAGCACCTTGAAGCCATCCGGCCGCGCGGCCCGGAGGGAATGACGCATCCCTACGTTCTTGCGTGGCTTCGATCGTTACCCATGCGTCTATCCATAGGAGCAGCAGATGGACAGCAAGACACTCACGGCGGGCGTCGACGATGCCGCCGACATGAAGTCAAGAACGGCGAGCCCGCAGCTTTCCTGGTATGCCGAAGCCGGTCCGCGCGCGCGTCGCGCGTTCTGGAGTTGCAAGGTCGGCTACATGCTCGACGGCATGGACACGCAGATGCTTTCCTTCGTCATCCCGACGCTCGTCGCTACCTGGGGCATCTCGCTCGCGGACGCCGGCTTCATCGGCACATTGACGCTGCTGTCCTCTGCGCTGGGCGGCTGGATTGCCGGCATTCTTTCCGATCGCGTCGGCCGTGTGCGTACGTTGCAGCTCACCGTCTTGTGGTTTGCCGTGTTCACCGGCCTATGCGGCCTCGCGCAGAACTACGGCCAGCTGCTCGCGGCTCGCGCGTTGATGGGCTTCGGCTTCGGCGGCGAGTGGACGGCGGGCGCGGTGCTGATCGGCGAAGTAATCCGCGCACGCGATCGCGGCAAGGCGGTCGGTCTCGTGCAGTCGGGCTGGGCGCTCGGCTGGGGCGTGGCGGCCCTGCTCTATGCGGTGCTGTTCTCCGTGATGACGCCTGAAATCGCGTGGCGCGCATTGTTCCTGATCGGACTCGTCCCTGCCCTGCTCGTGCTCGTGATCCGCCGCTATGTGAAGGAACCTGAAGTATTCGAACAGGCCAAGGTTCAGCAGCAGGACACTCGAGACACGCCGCGCTTCACTGAGATCTTCTCTCCCAAGCTGCTTTCGACGACACTGCGCGCCGCACTGCTTACGACGGGCGCACAGGGCGGCTACTACGCGATCACGACGTGGCTGCCGACTTTCCTCAAGACCGAACGTCATCTCACCGTGATGGGCACGGGCGGCTATCTGGCGACGATCATCGCGGGCTCGTACGCGGGCTATCTATGCAGCGCATGGCTCACAGACCGCATCGGCCGCAAGCCGAACTTCATTTTGTTCGCGCTGGGCTCGATGGCGATTGCCTTCGCGTACACCTCGCTGCCGCTCACGAATGCATCGATGCTGTGGCTTGGCTTTCCGCTCGGCTTTTTCGCGTCGGGCATTTTTTCCGGCATGGGCGCGTTTCTCACCGAACTGTTTCCGACCCGTGTGCGCGGCTCGGGCCAAGGGTTTTGCTACAACGTCGGCCGCGCGATCGGGGCGCTGTTTCCGGTGCTGATCGGCGTGCTGTCGAGCCGTTTCGGCCTGGGCACGAGCATCGGGATATTCGCCGTGGCCGCGTATGGCGTACTGATCATCGCCGCGCTTACGCTGCCCGAGACGCGCGGCCGCGAACTCGAATCGGCCTGATTTTCACCTTGCGCACGCCATCACCACTTTCGCATCACGACCACGACACCATGAAGCACGATCACGCCTCCGATGTTTGCACGCCGTCCCGCTGGCAGTTCTGGATCGACCGCGGCGGCACGTTCACCGATATCGTCGCGCGCCGCCCGGATGGCACGCTCACCACGCACAAGCTGCTTTCCGAAAACCCGGAGCAGTATCGCGATGCGGCTGTCGCCGGGATTCGCCATTTGCTTGGCCTGCGAGCCGGAGAACCCATTACGTCGCGCGACGTCGAGATGGTCAAAATGGGCACGACGGTCGCGACCAACGCGCTGCTCGAACGCAAGGGCGAGCCCGTAGCGCTCGTCACTACACGCGGCTTCCGCGACGTGTTGCGGATCGCGTATCAGAACCGCCCCCGCCTGTTCGATCTCGACATCGCGTTGCCGGAAGCACTCTATGAGAGCGTGGTGGAAATCGACGAACGCGTGAGCGCGCAAGGCGAAGTGGTCGCGCCGCTCGATCACGCGGCAGCGGAGCGCGCACTGCGCGAGGTCTACCACAAGGGCATCCGCGCGCTCGCAATCGTGCTGATCCACGGTTATCGCCACACGTCGCATGAAAGCGAGCTGGCGGATCTGGCGCGCCGAATCGGCTTCACGCAGATCTCGGTTTCCCACGAAGTCTCGCCGCTGATAAAGATGGTCTCGCGCGGCGATACGACCGTGGTGGATGCCTATCTGTCGCCCATCCTGCGCCGATATGTGGATCAGGTCGCCAGCGAAATGCCGGGTGTGAACCTGCAGTTCATGCAAAGCAGCGGCGGACTGACACGCGCCGATGTATTTCAGGGCAAAGATGCGATTCTCTCCGGCCCGGCGGGCGGTATCGTCGGCATGGTGCGCGCGGCACAGGCAGCGGGCTTCGAGCGCGTGATCGGCTTCGACATGGGCGGCACGTCGACGGACGTCTCGCACTTCAACGGCGAGTTCGAGCGCGTATTCGAAACGCAGGTGGCAGGCGTGCGGATGCGCGCGCCGATGATGAGCATCCATACCGTGGCGGCAGGTGGCGGCTCGGTGCTCAGCTTCGACGGCGCCCGGCTGCGGGTCGGCCCCGACTCGGCGGGCGCCAATCCGGGTCCGGCGGCGTACCGGCGCGGCGGCCCGCTCGCGGTCACCGACTGCAACGTGATGCTCGGCAAGATTCAGCCCGACTATTTCCCGCGCGTCTTCGGTCCGAACGCGAACGAGTCGCTCGATCGCGAGGTCGTCGCTGAACGCTTTCGGGCACTCGCCGACGAAATCTTCGCGGCTACGGGTCAGCGTCGCACACCAGAAGAGCTCGCTGAAGGTTACCTGGAGATCGCCATTGGCAGCATGGCTAACGCGATCAAGAAAATTTCAGTGCAACGCGGCCACGACGTCTCGCAGTATGTGCTGACGACCTTCGGCGGCGCGGGCGGCCAGCATGCGTGCGGTGTGGCCGACGCGCTCGGCATGACGCGGGTGTTCGCGCATCCACTTGCCGGTGTGCTCTCCGCTTACGGCATGGGCCTCGCGGATCAGACGGCGATGCGCGAGCGAGCGCTCGAAATCTCGCTCGACGAATCATCGCTTGCGACGCTGGAAGCCGCGCTCGATGCGATCGCGGCCGATGCAACCGGCGCACTGCTCGAACAGGGCGTGGACGCCGCGCGTATCACGACTGAGCGACGTGTCCATCTGCGCTATCAGGGCACCGATTCATCGCTTGCAGTGCCAGCGGGCAGCGTCGATGCGATGCGCGCCGCTTTCGAAGCTGCGTATCGTCAACGCTATGCGTTCCTGATGGCAGATACGCCGCTCATCGCGGAACTCGCTTGCGTCGAAGCGATCGGCCATTCCGACGCGCCAGTCGATGCCGGCAGCCTGCCGCAGCGCGCGGCAGGCGACGCGCCCCATGCGCAGTCGGTTGTGCGCATGTATTCGAGCGGTAGCTGGCACGACGCATCGCTCTACCAGCGCGAAACGCTGTGCGCAGGCGACACGCTCGACGGCCCGGCGATCATCGCCGAAAAGAACGGCACGACCGTGGTCGAGCCGGGATGGCAGGCGGTGCTGACCGTTCAAGGCAACGTGGTGATGACCCGCGTGCAACCGCTGCCCACGCGCCGCTCGATCGGCACCGAGGCCGACCCCGTGCGCCTCGAAATATTCAACAATCTGTTCATGTCGATTGCCGAGCAGATGGGATTGCGTCTGCAAAACACGGCGTATTCGGTGAACATCAAGGAGCGCCTCGACTTCTCGTGCGCGATCTTCGATGCTGCGGGCAATCTGATTGCGAACGCGCCGCACATGCCCGTGCATTTGGGATCGATGGGCGAGAGCATCAAGACCGTCATCGAGCGAAATCGCGGCGCGATGCGCGACGGCGATGTGTTCATGCTCAACGACCCGTATCACGGCGGCACACATTTGCCCGACGTGACCGTCATCACGCCCGTGTTCGCAGACGGTTCGGCCGAGCCGCTCTTCTACGTCGGCTCGCGCGGCCACCATGCGGATATCGGCGGAATCACACCCGGTTCGATGCCAGCCGCTTCGTCGCATATCGAAGAAGAAGGCGTATTGGTCGATAACTGGCAGCTTGTTTCAGCGGGCGTGCTGCGCGACGCCGAAACACGCGCGCTGCTCGCATCGGGCCGCTATCCGGCACGCAACGTCGCACAGAACATGGCCGATCTGCGCGCGCAGATCGCAGCGAACCAGAAGGGCGTGGACGAGCTGCGCCGCATGGTCGCGCAATTCGGCCGCGACGTGGTGCTCGCCTTCATGCAGCACGTGCAGGACAATGCCGAAGAAGCGGTGCGCCGCGTGATCGGCGCCCTCAAGGACGGCGCGTACCGTTATGAACTCGATAACGGCGCGGTGATCGACGTCGCCATTCGCGTCGATGCTGCGACGCGCAGTGCGACCGTGGACTTCAGCGGAACGTCCGTGCAACTGCCGAACAACTTCAACGCGCCGAAGGCGGTCTGCATGGCAGCCGTGCTGTACGTGTTCCGCACGCTCGTCGGCGACGACATCCCGCTCAACGCGGGTTGCCTGAAGCCCCTCTCGGTGATCGTCCCGGACCGCTCGATGCTCAATCCGGTTTATCCGGCAGCGGTGGTCTCGGGCAACGTGGAGACATCGTCCGCGATTACGAATGCGCTCTATGGTGCGCTGGGCATCGTCGCGTCCAGTCAGGGCACGATGAACAACTTCACGTTCGGCGACGCGCGCTACCAGTACTACGAGACGATCGCAGGCGGCAGCGGCGCGGGCGATGGCTTCTGCGGCGTCGACGCGGTACAGACGCACATGACCAACTCGCGCCTGACCGATCCCGAAGTGCTCGAATGGCGCTATCCCGTGCGGCTCGAGTCGCACCTGATCCGCGCGGAGTCGGGCGGCGCGGGACGCTGGCGCGGCGGTAACGGCGCGATCCGGCGCATCCGCTTTCTCGCGCCGATGACCGCGTCGATTCTCTCGAACAACCGCATTCACGCGCCTTTCGGCGCGGCAGGTGGACGCGCGGGAAGGCGGGGCAGCAATCGCGTCGAGCGCGCGGACGGCGAGGTCGTCGCATTGGGCCATATCGCGAGCGTCGAGATGGCCGCGGGCGACGTCTTCGTGGTGGAAACGCCGGGTGGCGGAGGTTTCGGGCAAGCGTAATGCTTCATGGACTGCGGATGTTCAATGCCAGACAGCGGCGTCGGCTCGCGTCTCACTCGAACCGGCGCCATATTTTTACGCCATCACGCGTCGACGATCACTTCGAAACCGCCATAGATTAGCCGCTGACCGTCAAAAGGCATCGAATCTTTTTCCGGTTGCAGCCGTTGGTCGGCCATCACCGCTTTCATCCCTGCGTCTCGCGACTGACGCGACGGCCAGACAACCCAGGAGAACACCACCGTCTCATCATCCTTGCGCTTGATCGCCATTGGGAACGACGTCACCTTGCCCTCTGGCACGTCATCTCCCCAGCACTCGACCACCTTCAACGCACCGTACTCCTTGAAGACGGCCGCCGCTCTTTCGGCGAACTGCCTGTAAATTTCGCGGTTGGCCGTAGGTACGGGGACAACAAATCCATCGATGTAATTCATTTGCAATCTCCTTGTTTACACACGCACAGTAGGTGCCGGTTGGCAGCGCATCGCAACACGGCCGCCCATACGCACGACGAGCGGGGAGTCAAAGAATCGACAATAGTCGTGCCCCTTTGCTCTGATAGCCTGCGGCTCTTCGAGGCGTGGCGTCGGCCTGCTTACTTAAGCGGTTGCCCGATGCCGAGCAGGTTGCCCACGCTATCCCGGAACCAGGCAGCTCTTTCGCCTACCCCACTGCAACGCGTCCAGCTCATCTCCATCGGCCCTCGCTTCATCTGAATGCGCTGCCCGATTCTGGCGAAGCAACGAAATGCCCCGGCGTCACGCCGACCGCGCGCCGAAAGTGTCGGCCAAGGTGACTTTGATCGAAAAATCCGACTTCGGCAGCGACCTCACAGGGCGGGACGCCGTCACGCAATAGCCGTTTAGCGTGCTGGATTCGCACCAGACACACATAGCGATGAGGCGAAATACCCACCTCTTTGCGAAACAGGGTGGCGAAGCGCGAAACACTCAACCCGGCGGTGCCGGCGAGCGTCGCGAGGCTGACGGGCTGCGCGAACGAACTCTCGATAAAAGCCACGGCCCGCCTGATCGCGCGCGACATCGCCACGGTCCTTTCGCCTGCGCAGTCGTAGAAGACTCCGGTCATGTTCGATCCCCTCGCGCTCCGTTTTCGTAGCGGCATCAGACCCGCACCGTGCCAGACTGCGCGAGCACGCTCGCCGCAGCAGCACCGTCGGGCGGCCCGCTCTGGTATCGCTCCAGTTCCGCTTCGCTGCGATGGCACAGCACCTGCGCGCCGCTCGCGAGCGTGCGCACGCTCGGCGACGTGCGATTGCAGACACCGTCGATGCGCATCGGGCATCGCGCGAGAAATGTGCACAGCTCCGGTTCATGAGTCGACTCACCGATCGGCGGCAACGTCTGATGACAACGCTCGCCCGCTTCTTCGAGCCAGCCGGCGCGAAGCTCGGGCGCCGACGACACGAGCAGATGCGAATACGGGTGATATGGCGGCGCCGACAACGCGTCGCGGTTGCCCGTCTCGACGCGGTGCCCCGCGTACAGCACGACGATGTCGTTGCTGATCGCACGCACCTTGGCGATGTCGTGCGTGATGAACAGATATGACACGCCGAGCTTCTTTTGCAGATCGCGCAGCAGCTCGAGAATGGCAGCGCCGACCACCGTATCGAGCGCGGACGTGACTTCGTCGCACAGGATCAACTTGGGTTCGGCGGCCAGCGCCCGCGCGAGATTCACGCGCTGTTTCTGCCCGCCCGACAGCTCTCCGGTACGCCGCTGCGCCAGTTCGGCAGGCAGGCGCACCAGGCCGAGCAGTTCGGCGACGCGGCGACGCGCGGCCTCGCCCTTCATGCCGTGATAGAACTTCAGCGGACGCGCCAGCGTGCGCTCGACGGTGTGCGTCGGATTCAGCGCGGTGTCGGCGTTCTGGAACACGATCTGGATACAGCGAAACTGTTCGCGGCTGCGGCGGCTGAGGTTGGCGGCGAGCGGCTCACCGTCGAGCAGCAGATTGCCGCGCGCCATCGGCACGAGCCCGGCGATCACCTTCGCGAGCGTCGTCTTGCCCGAACCGGATTCGCCGATCACGCCTACCGTCTGACCACGATCGATCACGAGGTCCACGTCGCGCAGAATGACCTTGTGCGGCCAGCCCTTCGCGTCGGTGCGGCCGTAGCCGGCCGTCAGACCGCGCAGTTCGAGCAGCGGCGTGTTCGGCTGGGCTGCGTCGGAGGCCGCCGAGGAGGAGGCGGCCGGGACGACGGGCGTCACGGCAGCAATCAGGCTTTGCGTGTACGGGTGCGCCGGCGCATGCAGAATCTGTTCAGTGCGGCCTGTTTCGCGGATTTCGCCATTGCTTAGCACGACGATGCGATCCGCCATCTGCGCGACCACCGCCAGATCGTGCGATACGTAGACGGCCGTCATTCCGCATTGGCGGATCACGCTGCGAAACGCTTGCAGCACGTCGATCTGCGTGGTGACGTCGAGCGCCGTGGTCGGTTCATCGAGGATCACGAGTTCGGGGTCAGTGATCAGCGCCATCGCCGCCATCAGCCGCTGCAACTGGCCGCCCGACACCTGGTGCGGGTAGCGCCGGCCGATCGTCTCCGGGTCCGGCAACGCGAGCGCGCGGAACAGTTCGACCGCTTTGGCCCGCGCGGCGCGCTTGCTGAGCGTGGCGTGAATCAGCGCGCTTTCGATCACCTGGTCCATGATGGCTCGCGCCGGGTTGAACGCAGCGGCCGCGCTTTGTGCGATGTAGGCAACCTTGCGGCCACGCAATCCCGCGAGCGCTTTCGGCGAGAGCCCGAGCACGTCGGTGTCGCCCACCCGGATCGCGCCGCCCGCGATGCGGCAGCCGCTGCGAGCGTGGCCCATCAGCGACAGTGCGATCGTGGTCTTGCCCGAGCCCGATTCGCCGATCAATGCGAGCACCTCGCCGCGCGCAATCTCGAAGTCGATGTCATGCACGATCGTCGTATCCGGCTCGCCGGGCCGGCTTCCCACCACGCGCAGGCCCCGTACCTCGACCAGATTCGACGGGGGTAACGGCGCAGTCCTCGAGATGGCCTCAAAGGCCGCCTGAGCACGTCTGAAAAAGGGTGCCTTCATCAGTGACCTCCGTCGGCATCAGGCATGCCCTTGCGGCGGCCATGATGCGGCAGTCCGTCGATCAGCAGGTTCACGCCGACCGTGAGGATCGCGATTGCGATCGCGGGCAGGATCACGACCGGCACGCCTTCACCGAGGCCGGCGATATTCTCGCGTACCAGCGAACCGAGATCGGCATACGGCGGCTGCACGCCGAGACCGAGAAAGCTCAGGCTGCTCAATAGCAGCACGACGAAAGTGAAGCGCAGTCCGGTGTCGGCGAGTATCGGATGAATCATGTTCGGCAGCATCTCGAAGCACGCGATGTAGAGCGCGCTTTCGCCGCGCGCCCGCGCGACCTGCACGTATTCGAGCGTGCCGATATTGACCGCCAGCGATCGGGCGATCCGGTACGAGCCCGGCATGTAGCTGATCGCCGCGGTCACGATCAGCAACGGCAGTGACGAGCCGAACGCGGCGACGATCATCAGCGCGAACATCTTCGACGGGATCGACGTCACCGCATCGAGCAGCCGGCTCATGGTTTCGTCGATACGGCGGCCGGCCACGGCCGCGAGCAGTCCCAGCATGGTCCCCGTGAGCGCCGCGAGCAGCGCCGCCGCCAGCGCGAGCACGACCGTCAGGCGCATCCCGTAGATGATGCGGGTCAACATGTCGCGACCCAGGTAGTCGGAGCCGAGCGGCAGCTTCGCGCTGAAGCCCGCGAATACGTCGGGCGTGAGGATCGCGCCGACCGAATGCGGCGCGATCCACGGTGCGAATGCCGCGACGAACAACGCGCAACTGACCATCGCCAGGCCGATCCAGCCGCCGGTCGACAGGTTCATGCGTTGCGCGAGGCTGCGACGGCGCACCGGTCGAGGCGCCGGGCCTCCGCCGCCGCCCCAGGACCGCGCGGGATCGGCGCCCTGCGGCATCATGCTGCTGCGTTGCACCGGTTCGAGCGCACCGAGCCGGTGAGGCGCATCGGAAGAAGGTCGAAGAATCGTCATGTCCGCAGCCTCGGGTTCGAGATGATGGCGCACAGGTCGGCTAGCAGCACGAGCAGCAGATAGCCGAGGCAGAACAGCAGCGTGCAGGCCTGTACGAGCGGAAAGTCGCGGTTGCTGACCGCGTCGACCATCAGGCTGGCGAGGCCCGGGTAGTTGAAGATGGTCTCGACGACGATCACGCCGCCAAGCAGATAAGACAGGCTCAGCGCGATTGCATTGGCGATCGGGCCGATCGCGTTCGGCAGTGCGTGGCGCAGTACCACGCGGGCGGGGCTCGCGCCCTTGAGCATCGCCATTTCCACATACGAAGAACTGAGTTGCTCGATCACCGCGGCGCGTGTCATGCGGGCCATCTGCGCGATCACGACCGCGCACAGCGTGACGACCGGCATCGCATACGCGCGCAGAAAGTCGTGCAGGCTCTCGATCTCACCGCTGTACGACAGCGCTGACAGCCAGTGCAGCTTGACGGCCAGCACCAGCACCGCCAGCGTC
Source organism: Paraburkholderia lebeckiae (assembly GCF_050436225.1). Classification (NCBI taxonomy): domain Bacteria; kingdom Pseudomonadati; phylum Pseudomonadota; class Betaproteobacteria; order Burkholderiales; family Burkholderiaceae; genus Paraburkholderia; species Paraburkholderia lebeckiae. The sequence continues at coordinate 95,209 of NZ_JBNDLU010000003.1, forward strand.
GCGATCAGGAACTCGGGCGTGGCGACCAGCGACAGCGTACCGAGGCTCACGATCCGATCGATCAGCGAGTCGCGCTTGACTGCCGCAAGAATGCCCGCCGACACTGCGATCGGCACCGACACCCCGGTGGTGATCGCCGCGAGGGTCAGCGACTTCGGCAGGCGCCCTTCGATCATCTCGGACACCGGCAGATTGCTCGACAGCGACACGCCAAAGTTCGCGTGCAGCAGGCCGACGAGCCAATGGAAGTACCGCAGGTATGCCGGCTGGTCGAGGCCGAACTGCAGCCGCAGCGCCGCGACCGTATCCGCCGTCGCCGACTGGCCGAGTGCGGCCTGCGCGGCATCGCCAGGCAACAGGTTGGTGATCACGAAGATGATGATCGAGACGATCAGCAGCGTCAGCGCAGTGACGGCGACGCGCCGGCCGATCAACTGGGCGATATTCCCGTTCATGGGCATGAGCTCCTCGGTTAGGCTGCGCGACACGGCGAGTCACACATGAGCCGTGCCGCTCGGGTGCGCTGCGGCTACCTGCCGCGAGCGGCGCGGCGGGGGCCACCCGCCGCGCCCGGGCGCTTCAGCGGGTCACGCGTTCCACCACACGTACTCGGCGAAGTTGAAGCCCATCATCGCGCCGGTAGGCACGGGCTGAAGCCCTTGCAAGTGCTTGTCGTTCGCATCGAGCAGGCTCAGGAAGGTCGGGATGCCAATGCCGCCCTGCTCCGATACCAGCACCTGCATGTCGCCGTACATCTGCTTGCGTTTCGCATCGTCGGTTTCCGAGCGGGCCGCGGCCAGCAACCGGTCGAACTTCGGGTTGTTCCAGCCCGACTCGTTCCACGGGGCGTCCGACTTGAAGAACTGCGTGAACAGCACATCGGCGCTCGAGCGCGGATTGACGTTGCCGAACCCGAGCGGATGCTTCATCCAGTGCGTCGACCAGTAACCATCCGCCGGCACGCGGTTGATGTCCAGGTTCACGCCGATCTTCGCGGCGGACTGCTGCAGCAGCACACCCATCTCGATCGAGCCGTTCGCATCGGTGGTCGCGTAGATCGGCGGCAGCGTCGTACCGATTGCTCCGGCTTTCTGGAAGTGGAACTTCGCCTTGTCCGGGTCGTGGGGACGCTGCGGCAGCGACGCATCGAAGTAGCGGTGTCCGGGCGGAATCGGTTGATCGTTGCCGATCACCGCATAACCGCGAAACACCGCCGAGCGGATCTGATCACGGTCGAACAGATACTTCATGCCCTGCACGAAATCGGGGTTGCCCGTCAGTGGGTTGTCGCGGCGCATGATCAGATCGGTATAGAGGCCCGACTTGGTCTCGCGCACCTCGTAGCCCGGCGTCGCGGCAATGCGCTGCGTCGCGCGCGGATCGACGGAATTGATCAGGTGAACGTCGCCGGACAGCAGCGCATTCACCCGTGCCGCGTTATCGCCGATACCGATCAGCTCGATCTGGTCGAGGTAGGGGCCGCCGCCGGTCTTCCAGAAACTGTCGTTACGGATGCCGACGGTCGAAACGCCGGGCTTGAACGTCTTCAGCTTGTACGGGCCGGTGCCGACGGCCGTCGTGAAGTCCGTCGTGCCGTCCTTGATGATCACGAATTGCGGCGTGGCAAGAATCACGGGCAGGTCGGCGTTGGCGGACGCGAGCGTCAGCGTGACTTCGTTGGGACCGGTCTGCTTCGCCTCCACGAACTGTTCGGCCAGCGTCTTCACCTTCGACGCCGTTGCCGGATTCTTGTGACGCATCAGCGAGTAGACGACATCGGCGGGCGCGAGTGGCTTGCCGTCGTGGAACGTGACGCCTTTGCGCAGTTTGATCACCCACACTTTCGCGTCGCCGGTGTCGATCGATTCGGCGAGATTCATCCTCGGCGTCAGCGACGAATCGAGCTGCGTCAGGCTGCTATAGAACATGAAGAAGCGGATGTAATCGGAGCCTGCCGAACCCTTGGCCGGGTCGAGCGTATCCGCGGTCGAGGATGCGTCGTAGGCCACCCGGATCTTGCCGCCTTTCTTCGGCGTGGGTGCCGCGAATGCCGGGCGAGCCCCCGCCAGCAGACCTCCCGCGCCGGTGGCAAGGATGCCGCCGGCGGCCAGCAAACGCATCATGTCACGGCGGCTGAAGCCGCCCGTTTTGATTGGGTCGTCGTACATGCAACTGCTCCTCACTCGTGATTGAACGCGGGGTATCCAGCATTGGTGTTCGACGGCGCTCCGCGTGCTGGTCGCGGCGCGGCGGCATTGCATGAATCGATTTAAGCACTGCAAAAAATGGCGTTGATCGCGTATCGGTGGATTCGACCATTCGAAAACATGGTTTTGAGTGGTCAAAACAGCATGATTTGCCGCTCCTGGCGTTGACCCTGATGTTCTGGACGGGACGGCCCCCCACGATGAGAAGTTCGTACTAGTCAATGACCGGGCAACGTGCAACAGTCGCGGCACGGCCGACTATTCACGGAGCGCCCCGTGTCCGATCCAACGCCTCACGCACGTTTCACCTACAGACGCCTGACAGCCGACGACATCCCTGCCGCTCAACGCCTGTCCTCCGCGATCGGCTGGCCGCATCGCCGTGAAGATTGGCGGTTCTCGGCGCGCACCGGGATCGGCTTCGTCGCCGAGACGGCGGGCGCGCTGGTCGGCACCGTGGTCTGCTGGAAGTTCGGCGCGGATCAGGCGACGCTGGGCATGCTGATCGTCGCGCCGGAGCATCGCGGCGTGGGTATCGGCCGCACGTTGCTCGCGCACGCGCTCGACGAGCTTGGCAAGCGTGACATCACGCTCTATGCGACCGAGGCTGGCCAGCCGTTGTGCGACGCGCTCGGCTTCGAGCGCTGCGGCGCGCTCGACCAGATGCAGGGTGCGGCGTTCCGGCCGCCGCTCGTTGCGCTGCCCGCCAACGAGCGGCTGCGCCCGCTCGGGGCGAGCGACACGCAGCAACTCGTCGCGCTCGAATCACGCGCTAGCGGTCTTGACCGCAGCCACGTACTGCCGCCGCTGCTCGATCTGGCCGACGGTATCGCGCTCGATCGCGACGGCGAACTACTCGGCTTCTCGCTGTTCCGCCGCTTCGGACGCGGCTTCGTGATCGGCCCCGTCGTCGCCAGCGCGTTTCCCGACGCCGTGCGGGCCAAGGCGCTGATCAGCCATTGGCTCGCGCTGAACGAAGGCGCGCTGGTGCGCATCGACGTGCCGCACGGACACGGCCTGCGCGAGTGGCTAACCGGTCTCGGTCTCGCACGCTCGGAGACGGTCGTGAAGATGCGCCGGCTTGCATCCGCGCCAGCCGATGGCGAGTCGAGCCGCGCCGACCCGGGGCTGCATCAGTATGCGGTGATCGCGCAGTCGCTCACCTGAGCCAGGTGAAGCACACTGAACCTGAACCCGCTGCACCGCGGCGCATCTCTCTTCCACACGCAAACACGGTCGCTCATGCACGGCAGCGTTGGGGTTCGCCCTGCTATTAAGCACGCCCAGCAGAAAATGCTGTCTGCGGGTGAAAAACGCTGCGCGGACGCTCTTTAGGCTTTTTTTTGGCTGAACGGCACGCATACGGCTGTCGCTACTATCGAGGGGTGACTCTTACCTGATCGCCACGTGCGGGGAACCACCATCATGTCAAACTCATCGCTGATCGACGCCGACCGCAAGCATCTGATTCACCCGGTCATCAACTATCGCGCGCACGAAGCGCGCGGCACCACCGTGCTCGAATCCGGCCAGGGCGCGTATCTGCGCGATATCGACGGCAACGAGCTGCTCGACGCATTTGCGGGCCTGTGGTGCGTGAACGTGGGCTACGGCCAGCAGAGCATCGTCGAAGCGGCGACGCGCCAGATGACGAAGCTGCCCTACGCGACCACCTACTTCCACTTCTCGTCGGAACCCGCGATCGAACTGGCCGAAAAACTGGTGTCGCTTGCGCCCGCTTCGCTGCAGCACGTCTATTTCACGCTCGGCGGCTCCGATGCGATCGACTCCGCGATACGCTTCATCACGCATTACTTCAATGCAACGGGGCGCCCGGCGAAAAAGCAGATGATCGCGCTCGAACGTGGCTATCACGGATCGTCGTCGGTCGGCGCGGGGCTCACTGCGCTGCCCGCGTTCCACCGCAACTTCGACCTGCCGCTGCCGCACCAGCACCATCTGCCGTCGCCGTATGCGTACCGTCAGCCGCAAGGCAGCGACGCGCAAGCGCTGATCGCCGCATCCGTCGCCGCGCTCGAAGCGAAAGTCGCGTCACTCGGGGCGGAGAACGTCGCCGCGTTCTTCTGCGAGCCGATCCAGGGTTCGGGCGGCGTGATCGTGCCACCGGTCGGCTGGTTGAAGGCGATGCGCGACGCGTGCCGCCGCCTCGACATCCTGTTCGTCGCCGACGAGGTCATCACGGGCTTCGGTCGTACCGGCCCGCTCTTCGCGTGCGAGGCCGAACAGGTCGAGCCGGATCTGATGACGGTGGCGAAGGGGCTGACCTCCGGTTATGCGCCGATGGGCGCGGTGCTGATGTCCGACGAAATCTACCAGGGCATTGCAGGCGATGCGCGCGATACCGCGGTCGTCGGTCACGGTCAAACCTACTCCGCGCATCCGGTAAGCGCCGCCATCGGGCTCGAAGTACTGCGTCTCTATCAGGAGGGCGGTCTGCTCGCGAACGGTATCGCGCAGGCACCGCGCTTTGCCGCCGGGCTCGACGCGCTGCTCGATCATCCGCTGGTGGGTGACTCGCGTCATCGCGGGCTGCTCGGCGCGCTCGAACTGGTCGCGGACAAGAACTCGCGGGCACGCTTCGATCCGTCGCTGAAGCTGCCGGACCGGATCACGGCGGCAGCCTACCGCAACCGCCTCGTGTTCCGCGCATTCGGCGACAGCATTCTCGGTTTCGCGCCCGCGCTGTGCTTCGGCGAGGCCGAGTTCGAACAACTGTTCGGCCGTCTGCGGCGCACGCTCGACGACGTGCTCGACCAGGCGGAGGTGCGTGCCGCATTGCGCGGCGCGAGCCGCGCGGCCGCCTGAGCGCGTGATAACATCGGCCTGCGCGTTGCTTGACCAAGGCGAAGCGCAACGAAGCGAAAAGCAGAACCTTCGACGGGCAGACCGATACATGACGACAAGCGGCGACACGAAGCTGGACCGGATCGACCTGCGTATTCTTTCGCAACTCCAGAAGAAAGGCCGTATCACGAACGTCGAGCTTGCGGACGCCGTGGGGCTCTCGCCGAGCCCCTGTCTGATTCGCGTAAAAAGGCTTGAAAAGGCCGGCTATATCGTTGGCTACGGCGCACATATCCAACTGCAGAAACTCGGTGACGTGCAGATCGTGTTCACCGAAGTCACGCTCGCCGACCATCGTCGTGAAGACTTCGCCAAGTTCGAGGCGGCGATCCGTCCTGTGGACGAGATCATTGAATGCCATCTGGCGAGCGGAGGCTACGATTACCTGCTGAAGTTCGTCACGCGCAGCGTCAATCATTATCAGAGCGTGATCGAAGGGCTGCTGGAGCGCGATATCGGCATCGAGAAGTATTTCAGCTACGTCATCATCAAGACGCCATTCGTGAAATCCGAATTCCCGCTGGAAACGCTCTTCTCGCAGCAGCATCAATGAAGCGGTGATGGTTTCGGCTGCGCGCGCCGGCCGGATTGGTTGAATGCATTCGAGGCTACCGGCGCGACGCCGGTGGCCTGCCGAAGTGCAGTCAACCGTTCGCGCTCAGCCATTCCCCCGGCGTTCTGCCAAGCACGCGTTTGAAGTGCCGGCATAGATGGCTTTGATCGAAGAAGCCCACCTCGGTCGCGACGATCGACGGCGGCAAGCCTCGTCGCAACAGGCGCTGCGCATGCCGTACGCGCACTAGCCGCACATATTGCTGCGGCGACACGCCAATCTCCGCGCTGAAGCGCACCGCAAACCTCGAAATGCTCAACTGCGCGACGGCCGCCATTTCGGACAGGCTGATTGGCTCGGCGAAACAGGCATCGATGAAGTCGAGCGCACGCTGCACGGCACGGCTCACGCGATTCGGCGCGCGCGTCGGATGACGGCTCGCGCCCGCAAGCTCAGGCGCGGATGATGAGGTTGGGCTCAGGCTCAGCATCGACGCTCCGCTCACGCAACGCGCGACGTGGGCGGCACTGTCGGTGCTGTCTCCCGACTGGTCGCGAAGCGGCGGATGTCGAACGGCTCGAGCGGCGTGCTGGTGGCGCCGGTGTCGATTAGTTCGGCCATCGTGTCGCCCACGCCCGGACCAAGCTGAAAACCGTGGCCGCAAAAACCGAATGCATAGAACAGGCCGCTGGTCGTCCCGCTTGCGCCCATGATCGGCTTGTCATCGGGCATATAGCCCTCCACGCCGCTCCACACCCGGATGATGCTCAGCTTGCGCAGCATCGGCGCGACCCGCTGCATCTGTCTGAACTGCAGCAACGTGCTTGTCGGGAGAACCTTCGCGCGACGCTCGTCGAGATACGCTGGCGCACGCGCGCAGCCGCCGATCACGATATTGCCGCGCGCGACCTGGCGGAAATACACCACCTCTTCGATCTGCGGCGACGACACGCCGACCACCGGCTGGATCGCATACGGCACGGGTTCGGTAACGGCCATCTGTGGACCGTTGACGGCGATCGGCACCGCTTCGCCAAATTGCTTCGACAGCAGGTTGCCCCACGCACCCGCCGTGATCAGCAGCACGGGCGCATGAAACGTGCGGCCGTCGGCGCTCGTGGCGCGAAACTCGGCGCCCTCTTTTTCCACCGTCACGACATCGCAGTTTTCGACGATCTGCGCACCGAGCCGAGCCGCGGCGCGGGCGAACGCGGGCGCCGCGAGGCGCGGATTCGCGTGCCCGTCCATCTGCGAATAGGAGCCCGCCAGCACCTCCGCACCGAGAAACGGAAACCGCGCGCGCAGCGCGTCGCCGCGCAACAGGTCGAGCTTGAGACCGTAGTGCGCGGCCTCCTTCGCATAGGTTTCGAACTGGTCGGCCTGCTCTTCGCGATAACAGACGCGGACATGGCCCGACATCAGAAACTCGGCGTCGTGCTGGATCAATTCCGGCAGACGCCCCCAGATTTCGCGCGAACGGTTCGCCAGCGGCAACTGCGGCAGAAAGCGCCCTTGACGGCGCACGTTACCGAAGTTGGTGCCGCTCGCCTGCTGCCCGACGAGCTGGCGCTCTAGCAGGATCACCGAGCGGCCCCGCTGCCTCAGAAAAAATGCGGCGGACGCACCCATGAACCCGCCGCCCACGATCAGAACATCGGCTTGTGCACGGTTCACTCGGTATCCTCCACGGTTGCGATGGCCAGCGGCTTTACCGGTGCCTGTCCACGAAGTCTGCCAACCTGCTCGAGCGGCACGTTCGCCGCCGCCGCGATCACCTCCGCACCCGCATGGCCGCAGTAACGTCCCTGACAGCGCCCCATACCGACACGGCTAAAGGCCTTGGCACGGTTCGCTTCCTGCGCGCCTTCATCGCGCACCACGCGGCGCAGTTCGCCCGCGGTGATGCCTTCGCACCGGCAAACGATCGTATCGTCGGACAGACGCGCCGCCTGCGCGGCAGGCCATGCAAACGCCTCCACGAGACCGAGTCGGAAGCGATCCATTTTGCGCAGTTCACGCGTCAACGCGTCGAGCGTGGTCGCCGCAACTGGCCGCCCGAGATCGCTCAGCGCAGCGTGGGCCGCGAGCCGTCCGGCGATCTCGGCGCCGTCCGCGCCGAGCACGCGCGCGCCATCGCCCGCGATATAGACGCCCTTTTCGCTACTGCGACCGAGTTCGTCGATCTGCGGCACCCATTGCCGCGTGATCGCGTCGAAACGGAACGCACAGCGCGCCAGATCGGCAAGCTGGGTTTCCGGCCGCAGGTGATAGCCGAGACCGACCGCGTCGCATTCGACCTGCGCGACGTTGCCGCGCGCATCGCGAAAGCGTACGCCAAGCACGCCGTCGTCCGGAGTGCCGAGAATTTCGAGCGGCTCGATGCCGTTTTCCACCCGCACGCCTGAGCGCTTCAACGCGGTCACGAGCGCGCGGCCCTTGCGCAATACGTCGACGCGCGCCAGCAATTTGGGCAGCGCGCGCAAGCGCGCACCGGTCTTCGACGTGTCGAGTACTGCCGCTACCCTGGCGCCCGCCTGCACATACTGGTTCGCGACCAGATACAGCAATGGGCCGGTACCCATGAAAACGACCTGACGGCCAATCGCGCAGGCCTGCGACTTCAGCGCGATCTGCGCGGCACCGAGGCTGTAGGTACCGGCGAACTGCCAGCCTTTGACCGGCATCAACCGGTCGGTCGCGCCGGGGCACAGGATCAGCGCGTCATAGCCCAACGCGCTCGCGTGTCCTTCATGCACGATATGCAGCTTGCCTTGCGCGACGTTCCACGCCAGCGTCTGCGGACGGTAATCGATCTGCGGGCGCAGTCGCTCGAAAGTTCGATGGAGGTTCTCCGCGCGCGCGGCTTCCGTGCCGTACAGCTTCGAATACGGCCGCGTGAAGCCATCGGGCTGACGCCGGTAGATCTGGCCGCCATCGCGCCTGCCTTCGTCGACGACGATCGGGCGGATGCCGGCCGCCAGCAGCGTTTCCGCGCAGCGCACCCCTGCAGGCCCCGCGCCGACGATTACGATGCGAGGTTCGGCCATTGCGCCTCCGGTTGCGTCGTGACGACGCGCATGCCTGCTTCGACCACCGTGGTGCAGGCGCGCAGCCGCCCGCCGTCCGCGGTCCATACCCAGCAGTCCTGACACGCGCCCATCAGGCAAAAGCCCGCGCGCTGTTCCGCGCCGAACTCGGACTGCCGCACATGCCGCACCGAGCACAGCATCGCAGTGAGCAGCGTGTCGCCGGCCAGTGCTTCGACCGGCTCGCCGTTGATCGTCAGTTCGACTTTGGCGCGAACCGTCTCGCCTACGCGTACGAATCTGCCGTTCATGCCGCGGCTCCTGCCATATCGTCGGGCGCGACGTGAGCGTCGCTGCGATTGGTCAGCACGTGGCGCAGGAACTCGCGGGTGCGCGCCTCGCGCGGCGAGCCCAGCACCTGCTGCGCCGTGCCCTCCTCGATGATGAGTCCCGCGTGCAGAAAACACACCCGGTCTGCCACTTCACGCGCAAAGCCCATTTCGTGGGTGACCACCAGCATCGTCATGCCTTCCCGTGCGAGGGTGCGCATCACGCCGAGCACTTCGCCGACCAGTTCTGGATCGAGCGCCGAGGTCGGCTCGTCGAACAGGATCGCCTTCGGCTTCATCGCGAGCGAGCGCGCAATCGCCACCCGTTGCTGCTGCCCGCCCGAAAGCTGATGGGGATAGGCGTGCAGCTTGTGGCCGAGCCCCACCTTGTCGAGCAGTTCAGACGCTTCGCGTTGCGCGTCCGCGCGCGCGAGGCGCTTGACGTGCACCGGCCCTTCCATCACGTTCTCGAGCGCCGTACGGTGCGGGAACAGGTTGAAGCGCTGAAACACCATGCCGACCTGGGTGCGCAACTGGTTGATGTTACGCGCGCGCTGTTCGACGCGCTCGCCGAGCAGACGAATTTCGCCTTCGTCGTACGACTCCAGCGCGTTAATGCAGCGCAGCAGGGTGGACTTTCCCGAGCCCGACGCACCGATCAGGCAGACCACTTCGCCCTGGTGGACGTTGAGCGAAATGCCCTTGAGAACGGGTACGGTGCCAAAACTCTTGTGCACATTCGTGATTTCGATCATCGCATCCTCACTTCGCACTTATCTCGCCCTGTGCCGACCGAAACGTCGTTCAAGCGTGCGGGTCATGCTCATCAGCGGCAAGCTCATCGCGAGATAGCCGAGCGCGACGAGCGTATATACCGTCAGATTCTGAAACGTCGACGACGCGATCAGTTGGCCTTCGCGCGTCATTTCGGCGACCGTGATGGTCGACGCGAGCGATGAATCCTTCAGCATCATCACGAGCGTGTTGCTGTACGGCGGCAGCGCGACCTTGATCGCCTGCGGCAGGATCACCCGTATCATCGTCTTCACAAGGCCCATGCCGATCGACTGCGCGGCTTCATACTGGCCCGGATCGACCGCCTCGATACCCGCCCGGAAAATTTCCGCGACGTAAGTCGAGTAACCGAAACCAAGCCCAATGATGCTGGCCTGCAGCGCCGACACCTGGATGTGGATTTCCGGCAGCACGAAGTAAATGTAGAACAGCAGCACGATCATCGGCAGGCCGCGCACGACGTTGATCATCGTGCTCACCCCGCGTACGACGAGGGGATAGCGCGACATCTTCAACAATGCCCAGGTCAGGCCGAGCACGGTGCTCAACACCAGACAACCCAGCGTGATGACGATGCTCATCACCGCGCCTTGCAGCAAAATCGGTACAAAGTCGGCTATATCTTGCCAGTGCATGTCGTGCCTTCCATTGCTCTTCGTATTCGTTCAGTCCGCCGCGCCGCTGCGCGACGGACCTGGCAGGACGAGTCCCGCGTCGCCGCGGGCACGGCTCTTTTCACGCGAAGCCAATCAGCTCACGAGGTGCCACTTTTTGAGGATCGCGTCGAGCGTGCCGTCGGCCTTCATCTTCGTCAGCGCGTCGTTGATCTTCGCCATCAGCGCGCTATTGCCCTTCTTCACCGCGATCGCGATGTCGAACTTTTCCATCGGCACATACGCGTCGTCGACCCGCGTCCCCGCCATCGCGCCCGCTGCTTCCTGGGCCTTCAGGATCGGATAGTCGTTGAAGCCCGCGACGATGCGGCCAAGCGCGACATCGCGCGTCATGTCGGCGGGGCTGTCATACATCTTCACTTCGGTGAAGATGCCGAGTTTCTTCAACTGATCGCCGTAGTCGGTACCGGTCGGCGCCCCGATCGTCATGCCCTTCAGGTCCTGCACCGAGTGATAGACCGCCTTGTTCGTGTCCTTCACGATGATGCCTTCGCCAAACGCCGTCACCGGCTGCGAGAAATCGACCACTTCGGCGCGCTTCGGCGTCGGCGTCATGCCGGCAACGATGATGTCGATCTTGCCCGATACCACCGACTGGATCAGCGCCGAGAACGGCACCGCGTCGTACGAGACGTTAAAGTTTTCGCGCTTGCCGATCTCCTTGACGACATCCGGCATCAGGCCTTCGATCTGCTGCGTCTTCACGTTCATGAACGTGGTCGGCGCGCTCGACGGCGGCGAGCCCGCGGTGAGCGTCGCCGTTTCGGCAGCGTGGGCGGCGCCGAACATCATCGTCATCGCGAGGCCCGCGCCGGCGGCAAAGCGCTGCACAGTGTTGAAGCGGACGGCGGCTGCAGGCTGGAACATGAAACGCAACATGGGGATTTCCTCTGGGAATAGTGATTTTCAATCTACGCGCTGCCCGACCATCTAACGGTAGCGATCAGTCGATCCATTCAATGCAGTACATCCTGCAACCTGTAATACGCGCCGACGAGCGGCAGAAACCACGCGCGTCCAAAATGTCCTGGAATCGCGGGCCAGTCGAGCGTTCGCCACGGATTGCGCGAGGCGGCGCCGAACATCACGTCGGCCATCAGACGGCCCATGTGCACGGACATCTGCACACCGTGGCCGCTGTAGCCCATTGAATAGAACAGTCCTTCATGCTGGCCTGCGCGCGGCAGCCGGTCGGCCGTCATGTCGACGAGGCCGCCCCAGCAATAATCGATGCGCACGTCGGCCAGTTGCGGGAAATAGCGCGCGAGCCCATCACGCAGAATCCGCCCGCTTTTCTCGTCCGAACGCGGATTCGACATCGCGAAGCGCGCGCGGCCGCCGAACAGCAGACGCTCGTCCGGCGTCGCACGAAAATAGTTGCCGATGTTCAGCGTCGTCACATACGAGCGGCGCGTCGGCAACACCGCATCGAGGCGCGCCTTGCCAAGCGGCTCGGTCGCGACGATGAAGCTGCCGACGGGCGCGATGCGGCGCCGGAACCATTGCAGCGGACCGACCTGCGACGCGCCGGTGGCAATCAGCACGCGCTCGGCACGTACCGTCCCGAGCGGACACTGCACGTCGAACGCGTTGCCGCCGCGCGGCTCGAGGTTCGTCACCGGCGTGTTCTCGTAGATCTGCGCCCCACGCCGTGCCGCTGCCGTGCCCAGACCCACGCCGAATTTGCCCATGTGCATCTGCATGCCGTTGCGTTGCACGAGGCCGCCGAAAAAGCTGTCCGACCCGATCTCGTTGCGAATCTGCTCGGGCGGCACGAGTTCGACATCGGGATCGACTTCGCGCCGCAACACCTCGTACGACTTCGCGAGCGAAGCGAAATGCTGCGGTTTCGCGGCGAGTTTGATCTTCCCGGAGTGGCGCAGATCGCAATCGATCTGCTCCTCCCCGATGATCGTTTTCACCGTTTCGACGGCGCCGGCATACGCACGGTAGAACTCCGACGCGCGTTCGCTGCCGATGCGCGCGGACAACGCCGCGTAGTCCTGCGCGACGCCCGTATTGCAATGGCCGCCGTTACGGCCCGATGCCTGCGCCGCGAGTCGGCCCGCCTCGAACACGATCACCGACATGCCACGTTTGGCCAGCTCCAACGCAGCCGACAGCCCGGTAAAGCCGCCGCCGACCACCGCAACGTCCACCCGCTGCGGTAGCGGACCCTGGACGCCGCTGGTAAAGCGTGGCGCAGTGTCGAGCCAGTAGGAGTCGAGCTTCATCGTGATGCATTCCTGTCGATTGGTTGCGCCGCTTTCAGCGGCGCGCGGGAAGCGATGTCGTGAGAAGGCCGGACGTGCGAATCAGAGGCCGAGCAGCGATGCCAGTTGCGGGATGCCCGACACTTCATTGACACCGTAATACGGGTTCAGCGGCTCGTGACTCCGGTTGACGAACGCCTTGTGTTTGATGCCCATGTCGTACGCGGTCATCAGGTCATAGCGGAAGCTCGACGACACATGCAGCACGTCTTCCGGATTGCAGTCCAGTTGCGAGAACATGTACTCGAAGGCTTTCTGCAGCGGCTTGTACGCCTGTGCCTGCTGGGCGGTGTAGACCTTGTGGAACGGCGCGCCGAGCTTGTCGACGTTGCTGTGGATCTGGTCGTCCGACGCATTCGACAGGATCACGAGCTTGTACTTCGAGGCCAGTCGCGACAGCCCTTCCGGCACGTCCGCGTGCGGGCCCCAGCTCGGCACGGCCTGGTAGATCTTTAGTGCGGTCGCTTCGTCGAACGGCACGCCGGTGCGTTCGCAGGTGCGGCGCACCGAGTTCACGACCACTTCGCGATAGGGCTTCCATGCGCCCAGCACTTCGTCGAGGCGGTAGCCACGGAAGAACTCGACAAACTCATCCATCTTCGCCTTGTCCAGCTTGTCGCCGTAAAGCTCGCGCGCGGTCTGGCCCATCTGGAAGTTGGTCAGCGTGCCATAGCAGTCGAAAGTGATGTACTTCGGCTCGAAATCGATCATGGTCAACATCCTGTCGTCGTGGCGAACCTGGTTGCAGGCTCGGGGTTCAGTTTCGGGTTGAATCAGTGCGGTTGACGCTTGCGTATATCAGGTGTAAAGCCGTGCTTCACAGCGTTTCGAAATCGATCAGCACACTCTTGTGCCGCATGCTCGCCACCATCGCTTCGCGGCCGAGGTCCTTGCCGATACCGGACTGGCCGAAGCCGCCCGTCGGAATGATCATGTCGCCGCTGCGGCCGTAACGGTTGATCCAGATGGTGCCCACGGCGATGCGGCGCATCGCCCGCAATGCCTGACCGATGTCGCTGCTATGGACCCCCGCCGCGAGACCGTAGATCGGATGCGCGGCGAGCGCGATGCCCTCTTCCTCGTCTTTGAATGTCTGTATCGTCAACACGGGGCCGAACAGCTCCTCGCGCACGGCGGGCGTCTCTGAAGTCACATTGGCGAGCAGCGTCGGGCGATGGAAATAGCCTGCGTCGGTGCCTTCGAAAAAGCCGCCGCCGAAGATCACTTCCGCGCCGCTCTCGCGGCTCTGCCCGATCAGCGCTTCGATGCGTCGTGCCTGGGCGGCATTGATGATCGGCGAATAAGCGGTGCGGCTGTCCCACAGCGGGCCGGGCTCGATCGGCTGCAGTTGCCGTTGAATGGCGGCGATCAGCGGCTCGGCAATGCGCTCGTGCACGATCAGCCGCGTGCCGGCCACGCAGGCCTGGCCGCCGTTGGCCGTAAAGCCGCGGGCGACACAGCGCGCCGTATGCTCGAGGTCCCGCACATGTTCGAACACCAGTTGCGGGCTCTTGCCGCCGAGTTCCAGCGTGACGGGCTTGGTGCCGTGCATCGCGGCGTCGCTCATGATCGCGGCGCCCGTACGGGTCGAACCGGTGAAGCTCATCTTCGAGATGCCTGGGTGACGCGTCAGCGCGGCGCCCGCCGTCGCTCCACGGCCATTCACCACGTTGAAGATGCCCGGAGGAATGCCGGCTTCGATGGCGAGTTCCGCGAGACGCAGCGTCGAGAACGGCGTCATTTCCGACGGTTTCATCACGACCGCGTTGCCCGCCGCGAGCGCGGGACCGCACTTCCATGAACACATCGACAGCGGAAAATTCCACGGTGTGATCGCACCGATCACACCGTACGGCTCCGATGCAACAAAACCGAGACTGTCGCGGCGCGTGGCCGCGATATCGCCACCGAGCTTGTCGGCCAGCTCCGCGAAGAAGCGGATCGCCTCCGCGGTGAACGGCACATCTGATGTATAGCTTTCCGTCACCGGACGCGTCGAGCTGACCGTTTCGAGTTGGGCGAGGCTCACCGCATCGCGATCGATCAGATCGGCCCAGCGGCTCAGCACCTTCGCGCGCTCGCGCGGAGAGCGGGTGCCCCAGCCGCTCGTCTTCCATGCAGCTAGCGCATTGCTGACTGCGTGATCGACGGTGGCGTCCGACGCGTCCGGCACATGGCCAAGCAGCGCGCCGTCCGACGGCCGGTGAACGGCGATCTGCGCTTCGCCCGCCAAATAGTACGCACCGCCAATGAAATGCCCCTGCGGCAACGGCACGGCTGAAGGATCGAAATCGAGTGACGGAGTGGACATGTCCGGCTTGATTAGTAGGTTCAAGTGTGTGGTGCCGCGTGCGCTTACGCACTGATGACTGCTGGCACCACTCGACACTGCTGTTCGCCATCTCGACCGCCGAATGAACGAACATCGGATGAAGTTCATTTTAATGAACACGAAATGAAATACTAGTGGTCAAAAATAAACTTTGTGAAAAGTTCGTTGTGCGCTGCGATACATTGCCTGCCTCGGAGAGCACACCGCCGCACTGGTGGGCACGGACCGCAAGCCCGCACGGCTGGGGCGCGCACGAGCGAGGCTACGCGACACGCCGTTCCGTCGTGCAACGCAAAACCGAAAAGTGAATGAGAGAAAGAAAGGCGTTGACGTCAGCCGCCGTCCGTGCGAACCGGACGCGACGCGTCAGAGCGAGCGAGGAAAAGAGCGGGAAGACAGCGCCGCTTGCCACACGACATGCGGCTCCGGTACAACAAACAGATCAAAGATGAATGACGGGCGGCTGCGTGTTCATGATCCACAGCAAACGGGCAGTCTTCCTGCTTTCGTTACGCACGCTATGCGGCACCGTGCTCTTGAACTGGAAGCTGTCTCCCGCGCGCAGTTCGGAGCGCCGGTCGCCGACATTCAGCACGACCGTGCCTTCCAGCACCAGGCCCGCCTTCTCGCCGATGCCCACCAGCACTTCTTCGGAACCGGAGCCGGCCGGCAGCATGATGATCATCATCTGCAAATCGTGATCGCCATGCGGCGACAGCAATTCTTTCTGCATGCCGTTCTTGCCGACTTCGAACAGCGGCCGCTCGGCCGCCTTGCGCACGAAATCGCCGGTGACCGGGTCCGAGACCGCGTCGTCTTCTTCGAGGAGCGTGGTCAGCGGAACTTCCAACGCCTGGCGCAGGCGCTCGAGAATACGCACCGACGGATTGGCCTTGTTGCGCTCGACCTGACTGACGGTGCCGACCGACACGCCCGCGCGCATCGCCAGTTCGTTGATCGACAGACCCTGCGCGACGCGCAGCGCGCGCAGACGAGCGCCGACGTTGCCGTGACCCGGGTCGGCCGCGCGCTTCCTGCTGAGCTCTGTTCGCTGCATGTGTTTCCCGTTGATGACGGTGCGCCCGGCTGCCTATGTGCCGCCGGTGCGGTTGTTGTGCTGGGCGCGCACGGTCGCATCCGATGAAGCGCCAGCCGCTTCGTTACAATGAACGTCCGTTCAATTGTTAAGCATTATATTGAATATAGCACCCGCGGGGTGAACGCCAAAAATACCAGTGCAATTGCGTTGCGTTGCGCGTCGCTGCCGCCGAGAAGCAGACCCGACCACGCACCGGTCCGAATAACAAAAAGATCGTCCTATGAAGCAGGCACTGGGAATGCCACAGTCTAGGCTGATCATGCCGCCAGCAGGAGTTTGCAGTGTCCGAATCAACCGTGAAGAAATCACTGACCTATCGCCGCTTCACTTCCGATGACATCGCCGCAGCGCACGGCCTCTCGGTTGCGGTGCGCTGGCCGCACCGCGCCGATGATTGGCGCTTCATGTACGACGCCGGCACCGGCTTCGTCGCCGAGGACAATGGCGCCGTGATCGGCACCGCGCTCTGCTGGAAATTCGGCGCGGACCGCGGCACGCTCGGCCTCGTGATCGTCTCGCCGGACGAACAGGGCCGTGGCATTGGCCGCAAGCTGATGGAACTGGTGCTCGAAGAACTGGGCAACCGCGTGACCTTCCTGCACGCAACGGTCGCGGGCAAGCCGCTTTACGAAAAGCTCGGCTTCGTCAGCTGCGGCGGACTCACCCAGCATCAGGGCACGCTCGGCAGCGTGGCCGCTGTCGCGCCGCCGCCCGGCGAACAGTTGCGTGCCGCGAGGCCGGACGACACGCCGAAGCTGATCGAACTCGCGTCGCGCGCGAGCGGCTTCGACCGCAGCGCGACGATCCCGGCGCTGCTCGAGTTTGCGCAAGCCGTGGTTCTCGAACGTGACGGCGAAGTGGTCGGTTTCTCGCTGTTCCGTCCATTCGGACGCGGCTACTCGGTTGGACCGGTGGTCGCGCAGCATGGGTCCGACGATCTGCGTGCCCGCGCACTGATTTCGTACTGGCTCGCGCAGCACGCCGGCGACTTCGTGCGGATCGACGTGCCGGACGACGCCGGCATCAACGACTGGTTGACCCATGTCGGCATGCCGCGCGTCGACTCGGTCGAAAAGATGGTGCGCAACGCGCCCGCCGACGCGCGCGAAGTGGCCCCGGACCCGAACTGGCGCGCGTTCGGCATCATCAATCAGGCGATGGCGTAACCGCCAATGACCGTCCTCTACAAAGCCGATCCGGTGCGTGGAGCGCTATGGGCCGAGCGCTTCGCGCAGCTAGCGCCCGACGTGCCGTTCCGGGTGTGGCCGGACATCGGCGATCCCACGGCCGTGCGCTATCTGGTCGCGTGGCAACCGGGAGACCTCGCGCTCACGCTGCCGAATCTCGAAGTGGTGTTTTCGGTCGGTGCGGGAGTCGATCAACTGGATCTGTTGCAGATACCGGCGCATCTGCCGGTGGTGCGGATGCTCGAGCCGGGCATCGTCGAAGGCATGGTCGAATATGTCACCGAGGCGGTTCTGGCGATTCACCGCGATCTGTTCGATTACGGGTTGCAGCAGCGGGCGCGCGTATGGCAGCCGATGCCGTTGCGCGCCGCCGCGTCGCGTCGAGTCGGCGTGCTCGGCCTCGGCATGCTTGGCCGCGCGGTACTGGAGCGTTTGCGGCTGTTCGGCTTCGCCTGCGCGGGCTGGAGCCGCTCGAAGCATCAGCTCGAAGGGATCGACTGCTATGCGGGCGAGGCCGGGCTCGACGAGTTGCTTGCCCGTGCCGACATCCTGATCTGTTTGCTGCCGCTCACGGACGCGACGCGCGGCCTGCTCTGCCGGCGGGTATTCGACATGCTGCCGCGAGGCGCGTCGCTGGTTCACGTCGGCCGCGGACCGCAACTCGTCAGTGCCGATCTGCTCGACGCGCTGGAACGCGGGCAGATTCACAGCGCGGTGCTCGATGTCACCGACCCGGAGCCGTTGCCCGCCGACCATCCGCTGTGGGCGCAACCGCGCGTGCGCATCACGCCGCATATCGCGAGCGCGACGCGGCCCGAATCGGCCGTCGATGCGATACTGGAAAACCTGCGCCGCTATCGCAGCGGCGTGCGGATGATCGGCTTGATCGACCGGACGCGCGGCTACTGATACCCATGCGCGGCCCGACCCCCGAACGCAACCCCATTTCGCCAACCGCGCGGCGTCAGCAGACGGCGCGCGATCACGGCAAGGAGAGATACGTATGACCCGCAAATACCGCATTGCCGTGATTCCCGGTGACGGCATCGGCACCGAAGTGATGCCCGAAGGCCTGCGCGTGCTGGACGCCGCGTGCAAACGCTTCGACATCGGCATCGACTACCGCCATATCGAATGGGCGTCGTGCGACTACTACGCGCAACACGGCCAGATGATGCCCGACGACTGGAAGGCGCAACTGCGGGACTGCGATGCGATTCTGTTCGGCGCGGTCGGCTGGCCCGACAAGGTGCCCGACCATATTTCGCTGTGGGGTTCGCTCCTGAAGTTCCGCCGCGAATTCGACCAGTACGTGAACCTGCGCCCCGCGCGGCTGTTCGAAGGCGTGCCCTGCCCGCTCGCTAACCGCAAGCCGGGCGATATCGACTTCATGATCGTGCGCGAAAACACCGAAGGCGAGTATTCGTCGGTGGGCGGCACGATGTTCGAGGGCACCGAGCGCGAAGTCGTGATGCAGCAGTCGATCTTCACGCGCCACGGCACCGAGCGCGTGATGAAGTTCGCGTTCGACCTTGCACAGCGTCGAGCGAAAAAACTCACGGTTGCAACGAAGAGCAACGGTATCGCGATCAGCATGCCGTGGTGGGACGCCCGCGCCGATGAAATGGCCGCCCGCTACCCGGATGTGAAGATGGACCGTCAGCACATCGACATCCTGTGCGCGCGCTTCGTGCTGAACCCGGATCGCTTCGACGTGGTGGTCGCATCGAACCTGTTCGGCGACATCCTTTCCGATCTCGGGCCGGCGTGCACAGGGACGATCGGCATCGCGCCGTCGGGCAACCTGAATCCCGATCGGCGCTTTCCGTCGCTGTTCGAGCCGGTGCATGGCTCGGCGCCCGACATCGCCGGCAAGGGCATTGCCAATCCGGTCGCGATGATCTGGTCGGCCGCGATGATGCTCGACTTTCTCGGCAACGGCGCGGGTGTCGAGCGCGATGCGCACGACACTATCGTCGCCGCGATCACGCGGGTACTGAAGGAAGGCCCGCGCACGGGCGACCTGGGCGGCAGCGCATCGACCACGGAGGTCGGCGCGGCGATCGCGGCTCAGGTCGCCAACCCGTCCTGATCACTCACAGAGCAGGCAGCGCTGACTGCCCGGCGCGCGTCGGGCGCTCTGCCATCGCATGCCAACCGGCACGGAGACCTCATATGAGCACGAATCTCGAACAACAGGCCCGCGCGCTGATCCGCACGGAGAACTTCATCAACGGCGAGTGGGTCGCCGCCGCGAGCGGTCGGCGTTTCGCGGTCACTGATCCGGCGACCGGCAAGCTGATCGCGGAAGTTGCCGACAGCGGCCCCAGCGACGCACGAGCGGCCACGGACGCCGCCGCTACAGCGCTGCCCGCGTGGCGCGCGAGGCTGGCCAGCGAACGCGCGGCGGTACTGCACCGCTGGCACGCGTTGATCGTCGCGAATCGCGACGCCCTCGGTGCGTTGATCTCACTCGAACAAGGCAAGCCGCTCGCCGAAGGACGCGCCGAGGTGAACTATGGCGCGTCGTACGTCGCGTGGTTCGCCGACGAAGCCACCCGCATCTACGGCGACCTGATTCCGCAGCAGCAGCGCGGCAAACGGATGAGCGCGGTCAAGGAACCGATCGGGGTCGTCGCGGCCATCACGCCCTGGAATTTTCCGCTTGCGATGATCGCGCGCAAGATCGCACCCGCGCTCGCGGCGGGCTGCACGGTGGTCGCGAAACCCGCGGAAGACACGCCGCTCACCGCGATCGCACTGGTGATGCTGGCGCACGAGGCGGGCGTGCCGAACGGCGTGCTCAACCTGATCTCGGCTTCGCGTGCGGCGGCGGCCGAGACGGTCGGCGACTGGCTCGCCGACAGCCGTGTCCGCAAGATCACGTTCACCGGATCGACGCCCGTCGGCAAGCATCTCGCGCGCGAATCGGCGGGCACGCTGAAGAAGCTCTCGCTGGAACTCGGCGGCAATGCGCCGTTCATCGTATTCGACGACGCCGACCTCGATGCCGCGGTCAATGGCCTGCTGGCCGCGAAATTCCGCAATGGCGGGCAGACCTGCGTGTGTCCGAACCGCGTCTTCGTGCAGCGCGGCGTATACGAACGTTTCTCCGCGCTACTGTGCGCGAAGGTGGCCGAACTGCGGGTGGGACCCGCCAGCGACCCCGCCTCGCAGATCGGGCCCATGATCAATGAGCGCGCTGTGGACAAGATCGCTCGTCATGTCGAGGACGCGCTCGAGAACGGCGCGCTCGTGCTGACGGGCGGACGACGGCTCACCGAGCTGGGACCGCACTACTACGCGCCCACGGTGCTCGGTAACGCCGCGTCGTCGATGGTGTTGTGCGGCGAGGAAACCTTCGGCCCGGTCGTGCCGCTGTTCCCGTTCGACAGCGAGCAGGAAGCGGTGCAGGCCGCGAACGACACGCCGTTCGGGCTCGCCTCGTACTTCTATAGCGAGAACATGCGCCGTATCGAGCGTGTCTCGAGCGCGCTGGAAGCTGGCATCGTCGGTATCAACGAAGGCGCGCTCGCTTCAGAAGCCGCGCCGTTCGGCGGTGTGAAGGAATCCGGCTACGGTCGCGAAGGATCGAAGTATGGTCTCGATGACTATCTGTCGATCAAGTATCTGTGTCAGGGAGGTCTGGAGTAACCATGGAAGCCTATCCGATCGAAGTCGAATTTCCGGACCTCTCGGCGCACGCCGACGGCAATACCGGCATTGCATACGTCCACTCGTTCGACTCCGGCCAAGCCGGGCCGCACGTGATGATCAATGCGCTCACGCATGGCAACGAAGTGTGCGGCGCGATCACCGTCGACGCGTTGTTGCGCAGCGGCCTGCGCCCGCGCCGCGGCAAGCTCACGCTGTCGTTCGCGAACGTCGCAGCGTATGCGCGGTTCGATCCCGCGATACCAGACAAAGCGCGTTTCGTCGATCAGGACTTCAACCGCGTCTGGACCGCCGCGAAGCTCGACGATCTGGCGACCCGCTCGTCGGAACTCGATCGTGCGCGCGCGATGCGGCCGGTGATCGACACAGTGGATCTGCTGCTCGACCTGCATTCGATGCATGAAAAAAGCGCGCCGCTGATCGTCGCGGGGCCGCTGCGCAAGGGAGCCGAACTGGCCGAGCGGCTCGGCACGCCCGCCACCGTGATTCAGGACGAAGGCCATCCCGAAGGCCGCCGGATGCGCGACTACGAGGGTTTCGGCGACGACACGAGTCCGAAGAATGCCCTGTTGATCGAATGCGGCCAGCACTGGGAAGCCAGCGCGGTGACGGTTGCGCGCGACTGCACCGCGCGCTTTCTGTTGCTGTCGGGCATCGTCGACGCAGCCGACCTGCCGCCCGGCTGGATCGCGCCACTGCCCGACGAAATGCGCATCGTGCGCGTGACCGAACCGGTCGTCGCAAAGAGCATGGATTTCCGTTTCGCGGGCCCTTACACCGGCCTCGAGACGTTCGACAAGGCCGGCACCGTGATCGCATGGTCCGACGGTCAGCCAGTCTCGACTCCGTACGATGACTGCATGCTCGTGATGCCCTCGCTGCGCCAGTTGCGCGCCGGCGTCACCGTGGTCCGGCTAGGCCGGATCGAGCGACGTATCGACCTCCGCTCACGACAACAGGAAACAGCGCAATGAAAGTTCAGCAGATCAGGCAAGCCGCGGAAGTCTCCGCACTGGAGGATTGGGGAACCGCGGGCCTGCCCGGTACCGAACCGTCGCGCGTATCGGGACGCCAGTACGTCATTCCCGGTCACGAAGCGATCGATACCGGCGTGTTCGAGTGCTCGCCCGGCACCTATCGGCGCTCCGTCAAGCAGGCGGAGGTGATGCATTTCATCAAGGGCAGCGGCACCTTCACGCCCGACGGAGAAGACACGGTCCGCTTCGCCGCCGGCGATACGCTATTTTTCCAAGCCAACACGGAAGGACTCTGGAACATCGATGAAACGCTGCGGAAGATCTATGTGATCTTCTGACAGCGTACGCACCCGGTATCCCGCTGCTCATGTCAATCATGGTTGCTCAAACATGCTAAGAATCGACGAAGTCCCGAATAGCGAGGGGTTCCCGGATCGCTGCGACGTAGCCGTGATCGGCGGTGGCATTATCGGCGTCAGCACCGCTTACGCGCTGGCACGGCGCGGCGTATCGGTCGTACTGCTCGAAAAAGGCATCATTGGCGCGGAGCAGTCGGGGCGCAACTGGGGTTGGGTGCGTCAGCAGAACCGCGACCTTTACGAGTTGCCGCTCGCGATGCAGAGCCTGAAGCGTTGGGGCGAGTTGAGCGACGAACTTGGCGAGGACATCGGTTTTCGGCGCAGCGGCATTCTGTACGGAAGCGAGCAGTCTGCCGATGTCGCCCAGTGGGAAACATGGCTCGGCAAGGCGCGCGCGCTCGGCTTCGACAGTCAGCTGCTGTCGGCTCGAGAACTGGCCGCGCGCGTTCCGCATAGTCGGGCGAAGTGGGCAGGCGGCGTGTGGTCGTATTCCGATGGACGCGCGGAGCCGTCGCGAGCAGCGGCCGCCATCGCAAGAGGCGCGCAACGACTCGGCGCGCGCGTGCATCAGACCTGTGCGGTTCGCGGACTCGACAGCAGCGCGGGTCGAATCTCCGGCGTATGGACCGAGCGCGGCCGGATTGGCGCGAGCAGCGTCGTGCTGGCCGGCGGCGCGTGGAGCGCCCTGTTCTGCCGGCACCATGGGATCGATCTGCCGGCGGTCAATGTGATCGGCACCGCGCTGCGCACGGCGGAAGCGCCGGCCGTGATAGACGGGTGCTTCTCCGGCCCGAACTTCGCGATGCGGCGGCGGCTGGACGGCGGCTACACGATCGCGGTACCGGGCTATGGACGCATGGAAATCGCGCCACAGAACCTGCGGCACGCGGTCAAGTTTCGCCAGATGCTCCGCAGCAAACTCAACAAGAAGCTCAAATTCCGGCTCGCGCAACCTTTCTTCGGCGGCCCCGAAGGAAGCGCGGACTGGCGCAACGACGACATCTCTCCGTTCGAGGTGACGCGGGTTCTCAATCCTGCGCCCGATGCCGAGTGGCCGACACGTGCACTACAAAACGTTGCGACGGTCTTTCCGGAACTGTCTGGATTGCGTATCGCCCATGCGTGGGCTGGCGCGATCGACACGATGCCCGATCTGGTGCCGGTGATGTCACGCGTGGATAGCAAGCCGGGCCTTGTGATCGCTTCGGGGTTCAGCGGTCATGGATTCGGGCTGGGACCGGGAGCCGGCATGCTGGTTAGCCGCATCGTGACGGACGACGCGACAGGGATCGAGACACAGCCATATCGATTGACGCGCTTTAGCGATGGCACCCGGCTGGCGCAACCCGAGATGATGTAACACCTGACGTCGTACCTGCTTGCAGTCGAGAAAATCTATGGCATGCGATCGATGAACGGTTGATCGCGCAATCGTGGCGAACACTGACCACCAGACCATTGCAGTTGTGTGCTGGCCACGCTTGATCCAATCTGCCCCAGCGCATGACCGATGACACGCGGGAATCGGGTTGTAATATCCTGCTAAAAAGGTCATCCGCGAGCGGCTTTGGGCAACCCCAATCGACCTCGACGGAGCCCATGGGGAAACAGCATGAGGGGCTTCCTTCTGGCATTGGCTTGCGCGTGTGTGCTGCCGGCCGCCGCGGCGCAGCATTTATTGCCTGGCCCTGAGCCCGGAGCCCCGGTCGCCGCGACGGACTTCCTGGCCCTGGCCAGGCGAGTGGTCGACGCCGCTTCGCGACCCGCTGCACCCTGGAACGGGCCACGCAAGGGGCCACCTGCGCAATCTGGAAAACACATCGCGGTCGTCGCCGAGGATTTGCGCAACGGCGGCATCCTCGGTGTGGTCGATGGTGTGCTGGAGGCGGCCAAGGTGATCGGCTGGCGCGTGAGGATCTTCGATTCCGCGGGTGCGGCCGACCTGCGTCTGAAGATGCTCGCGGATGCGCTGGCAAGCCGCCCCGACGGTCTGATCCTCGCCGGCGGCGACGCGCGCGCGCTGCTCCCCGCACTGCGGCCGTTTGCCGAGAACAGCATCCCGATCGTCGGCTGGCATGTCGCGGCCCAGGCCGGACCGGTGCCAGGCACGCCCGTCGCGATGAACGTGTCGACCGATCCGCGCGAGGTCGCGCGCGTGACCGCGCTCGCGGCCATCCTGCAGGCCGGCGGGCATGCGGGCGTCGTCATCTTCACGGATACCGATTTCCAGATTGCACGGGACAAGGCGCAGGCAATGGCTGCCGTCGTTCGCGCGTGCAGTGGCTGTACCCTGCTTGAAGTGCGCGACGTGGCGATTTCGCGCAGCCGGGAACTGGTGCCGGGGACGACACGCGCCCTGCTCGCGCGTTACGGCCCGCGCTGGAGCTGTGCGCTGGCGATCAACGACATCTACTTTGACTACGCCGCCCCGGTGTTGACCCAGGCGGGAATGCCGAACGCTGCGATGATCATGCTGTCGGCTGGCGACGGCAGCGAATCCGCCTTCCTGCGCATCCGCACCGGCACGTTCCAGACCGGCACCGTGGCCGAACCCCTGAATCTGCATGGCTGGCAACTGGTCGACGAAATGAACCGACTTTTCGCGGGCGTTGGCGTCACGGGTTACGTGACGCCGGTGCATCTCGTGACGGCGGACAACGTCGCCGCGGACGGCGGCGATCGTCTACTCTACGATCCCGACAACGGCTATCGCGACATTTATCGTCAGATCTGGCAACGACCGTGAAACTGCCTTTCCCACAATCGCTCACCGCTCAATTTGCGCTCGTTGTTTCGTGCCTGGCCGCGCTGGTGGTCGTCGTCGGAGCCACGACGATTTACTCGTTGACCGGTTCGGCCCACTCGATCCGTCAGCTGGCCGAAGAGCGGCTCACGCGCCTCGCGGATGCGCAGGATCTGGTACAGCACACGCTGACGATCGAACGCCTCGCGTTGCAGTTGTCTCGCGACGATACGATCGATGCCGTGCGCGAGACCCATCGGCATGTGCTCGACCAGTTGGCATCCTTCGACCGCCTGGTTGACCGCCTGGCCTCCGCGGCCGCAAGCGACGACCCAGAGGTCGACGCGCTGACGCTTTACCGGTCGAGCCAACGCTTTCGCAACATCGTCAACATCGAGGCGCAGGTGCGCGAGACCGCGCTCGGCACTCGGGGTGCGCCGGCGGATGGGCAACGGCCAGGCGTGTCGCTGACCAGCCTCGACAAGGATCTGCGCGGCGCGGCCGAGGCTCTGGCCGTCGCGGCGCAACGGCAGTCCGATTATTTGACGCGCGACTACCGCGAAGCAGTCCAGGATCTGGCCGTTCGCGCAGATCGCACACGCAAATGGGTGGCGGGTGGAGTCGCGGTGAGCCTGCTGCTCACCTGGCTAATCGCCCGCGAATTCCTCGGGCGCCATGTCGTGGCGCGCCTGCGCCGCGTCAGTCACTTTCTGCGGCACGGCGATGCCGGGAGCACGCAAGCAGGAGTCCCTGTGCACGGCGGCGACGAGATTGCCGATATGGCGCGCGCAGTCGAGCAGTTCCTTGAAGACCGGCGCCGGCGCCGCCAGGCCGAGGATGCGTTGAAGGAGCTCAACGCCGGACTCGAGGCGCGCGTCGCGCAGCGCACGGCCGAACTCAGTACGGCGCTTGCGGGTCAGGCGGCCGAGATCGCCGAACGTCAGCACGCCGAAGACGCCGTCCGGGAAAGCGAGAACTTTCTTAACAGCATCATCGAAAATATCCCGGACACGATCTTCGTCAAGGAGGCCGCGACCTTGCGCTTCGTGCGCTGCAACAAGGCGGCGGAGCAACTTCTCGGCTACCGGCGCGAGGAGCTCCTCGGCCGGTCCGTCCACGATCTGTTTCCCGCGGAGGAGGCTGAATTCTTCGCGCTCAAGGACCGGGCCGTGCTGGAGTCGCATCACATGATCGACATACAGGAAGAGCCGGTTCATACGCGACATGGAGTGCGCCTGCTGCACACGATGAAGATCCCGATCGCCGATGTGCGCGGCGTGCCGCAGTTCCTGCTCGGCATCTCACGCGACATCACGGAGCACAAGCAATCCGAAGCGGAATTGCGGCGCTATCGCGAGCACCTCGAAGACATGATCCGCGAACGGACGGCGGAACTCGCCGTGGCCAAGGAACATGCAGATACGGCCAACCAGGCAAAAAGCGATTTTCTCGCGCACATGAGCCACGAACTGCGTACGCCGCTGAACGCGATTCTTGGTTACGCGCAGATCCTCACACGCGACACGACTCTCGATCAACGCCAGATCGACGGACTCTCGGTCATCCAGCGCAGCGGCGAACACCTGCTTATGCTCATCGACGACATCCTGGATATAGCCAAGATCGAAGCTGGAAGAATGGAACTTAATCTTTCCGACGTTCCGCTCGAACAGTTCGTCTATTTTGTTGCCGAGACGATTCGGGTCAAGGCAACGGAAAAGGGCCTGGCCTTCGATTGCGACATGCCGCCCGATCTGCCCGCGGCTGTCCGGGTGGACGAAATACGGCTGCGTCAGGCGCTGCTCAACCTGCTTTCCAATGCGATCAGATTTACCGAGCAGGGGAGCGTGCATCTGAGCGTCGCTTTTACGCCGCCCGCGCGACTATGTTTCAAAGTGCAGGACACCGGCATTGGGATAGATGAAGGGCGCCAGGAGGAAATCTTCAGGCCTTTCGAGCAAGTGAGCGACAACCGGCACCGCTTTGGCGGCACGGGGCTCGGGCTCGCCATCAGCCGGCAACTCGTACGCCTGATGGGGGGCGACATCCGTATCGAGAGTCGTCGCGATATCGGCAGCGTCTTCTCGATCGAACTGGATGTCCAGGTGGTGGCGCCCCCGGCGGCTGTCGCCGCGTCCGGACGGATCGTGAGCGGCTACAAGGGGCCGCGCAAGGCTATCCTGGTCGCGGATGACGTGGCGGAGAACCGTGCCGTGATGGTCGATATGCTGAGGCCGCTCGGATTCGACATGGCGGAGGCTGGCAACGGATCCGAAGCTCTGGAGAAAACCCGCTCCCTGCATCCTGCGCTTGTCCTGATGGATGTGGTCATGCCCGGCATGGACGGGCTCGAAGCCACGCGTCGCCTGCGCCAGATGCCCGAGTTCCGGGATCTGCCCATCGTCGCAGTCTCCGCGAGCGCCTCGGGGACCGATGCGGCGCAAAGTCTCGCGGCCGGCGCAAACGCTTTTCTTGCCAAACCGATCGATTTCGGCCGGCTATTGTCCCATGTCGCGTCGCTCATGAATGTCGAGTGGATCGACGAAGCTACCAAGGCGCAAGTCACTGGCGCGGGCCAAACGGCGGTACTCGCTGCCGCTCGTTTTACCGGGCCCTTGATGGCACCGCCGCAGGGGGAGATCGAAGCGCTGCACTACCTGGCGCGACTCGGCGACATGCGTGCCATCGTGCAACACGCCCAACACTTGAGCGAGCTCGACGAGCGCTATCGACCCTTCGCAGACCACCTTTGCCGGTTGGCGAAGGCTTACCGGTCCAAGGCAATCCTCAGCTTCGTCGAGCAATATCTGGAAAGGAGGCTACTGCGGTGATTCGCGCCTCAGAACGTGAACCGCATCATCCTTCGTCTTCTACTCGACGATCATTCCGTGCCGGATCGCGTACCGGATCACCTCGGCGTTGTTGGAAAGCCCGAGTTTCTGCATCAGCCGCATCTTGTGTGTACTGATCGTTTTCGCGCTGAGGGCACACGCCTGGGCAATTTCATTGATGCTCCTGCCCGCCGCGAGCATCTGCAGGACCTGGAATTCGCGGTCCGACAGTACTTCATGCGGCGGCACGTCGCCGCGCTGTGTATCGAACACCATCGCATCGACGAGCTTCGGATCGATGAAACGGCCGCCGTCCGCGAGCTTGCGGATTGCCGCGAGCAGCACCTCCGGGTCACTGTCCTTGGTCAGATATCCCGTTGCTCCCGCGCGCAGCGCGCGCGACGCGACCTGAGCCTCGTCGTGAATGCTCAACACCAGCACCGGCAACGAAGGATGTTCCGCCCGTACCCTGCGGATCAGGGCGACGCCGCTGATGCCGGGCATCGTCATGTCGAGCAATAGAAGATCTAGCGCGCACGAGCGCAGCTTGTCGATCACTTCCGCTCCTTGCGCCGCTTCCCCCGCAACGACGATATCGCTCGTGGTCGCGATGATCTGTCTGAGTCCGCCACGGACTATCGCATGATCGTCCGCAATGAGTATCCTGATCATGTTCGAGCTCCGCCATCGAGCGGAATATGAATCGAAACCATGGTGCCCGCGCCCGGCGAGCTGTCGATCGAAAGCGATCCGCCGATCAACCGCGCGCGCTCGTTCATGCCGAGCAGGCCATATGAATAGTTGCGACTCACCACTTGCTGATCGAAGCCGCATCCGTCGTCACGCACCTGCAGCAAGAGCTGTGCAGCCGTCGAAACCAGCGTCACCTCGACACGTGTGGCGGCGGCATGACGCGCGACGTTCGTCAGCGAAGCCTGTGCAATGCGGAACAGGGCCGTCGCATGGGCGTCGGACAGCGTGGGTTCGCCGCCTTCGATGCGCAATTCACACGCAATGGCATTGCGGCGGTTGAACTCGTCGACAAGCCATTCGAGCGCAGACACGATGCCGAAGTTAAGCGCCGCGGGCCGCAGGTGGCTCGCGACATTGCGCACCATCGAGATCGTGCCTTCGACCAGTTGGCGCATATCGTCGGCTTTTTTTGTCGCTTCCGCGTCGTGCGCGATGCGCATTTTGAGCAGAGACACGTCCATCTTGAGCGCGGTCAGCAATTGCCCCAGCTCGTCGTGAATTTCCATCGCAATGCGCTTTCTCTCCTCCTCGCGAATCGCCTCCATGTACGCGGACAGTTCGCGCTGCTGCTCGCGCGATTCGACGAGTTCCTGTTCCATCTGCTTGCGCCCCGTAATGTCATTCAGGCCCACATAGATCGCGGGAGAATCGTCGTAAGTCGCGGCGCGCGCCGTCGCCATCGCCCAGAACCGGGTACCGTCCTGGCGCCGGAACTGTACCTCGGTGTTGCGCAAGCTACCCTTGGTCCGCAGATGTTCGATCAGACGCTCGCGCTCGCCCTGCTCAGCGTAGAAATCCGCGATATTGGCGGACAAGCCTTCGTCCATGCCGAAGAGTTCGCGCAACGGCTGGTTCGTGTACAGGATGTGCCCATGCGGCATCGAGGTGATGCACAGCGGCACCGGACTCGTTTCGACAATCGCGCGAAAGCGAGCCTCGCTTGCCTGCAGGCGCGCGTCCGCGCGCCGCCGCTCGTCGATCTGCGCCCGCAAGTTGGCGTTGGCGCGCGCCAGCTCTTCGGTGCGCAATGCGACACGTCGCTCCAGTTCGTCGCGCGCTTGCGATAGCGCGGCCTCCGTTTCCTTGCGCACGGCGACTTCCGCTAGCAGTTGCCGGTTCTGCGCGAGAACCTGCTTGTGCATCACCCGCAGCTCGAGGTGCACGCCAACGCGCGCGACCATCTCATCGACGCGCAATGGCTTGGTCACATAATCGACACCGCCCACCAGAAAGCCTTCGACGCGGTCCTCGTTGTCCATCAGCGAGGTCATGAATATGACGGCGATATCGCGCGTGCGCTCATCGCGCTTGAGGCGCCGACAAGTCTCGAAGCCGTTGATGCCCGGCATCTTCACGTCCAGCAGGATCACATCGGGCTGCGAGAAGGCTGCGCGCTCCAACGCTTCGATACCGTCGAGCGCCACCAGTACGCGAATGCCGCGCGCCTCGAGACTGTCGACAACCACGCCAAGATTCCCCGGCGTATCGTCGACGATCAGAATCGTGCCCGTATACGCGACCGGAGCGGCGAGATGGCTCATGATGCGGTGTTCCCTTCGAGATACCGCTCAGCGGGTTGCATGAGCCCGCTCCACCATGCGTCGAAAATGTCGAGCGCCATATATCCCCGCGAGTGCCGCCGTTGTGGTTGTCCTATTCTGCACTCGATGCCGGCGCCTGGTCCATCACGCCCGCTCCGGGTTTCAAACGTCCGATGAAACAGCGCGCCCCGTGGCCTCACGGCCGCCGCATGCGTGCCTGTAAGCATTTGCGCGCCTGGCCTGCGTTGCTGTTTGCTAGTTCAGCACCTCGCCCGCCACCGCGATCAGTCGGACCGTGCGCGGCAAGGTCAGTTCGTCGATGAGGTCGGCCACCTCGCACAGCGCGCGAAAGTCATCCTCGTCGATCTGGTCCGTGTGATTGCGCCGCAACTCACGCATGGTTTCGCCCAGGCGCCTGAGCGCGTTGGTCGTGCTGTCTATCAATGGCCAGCAGTGCATCAAATACGCAAGCGATGTCACGCTGCGCGTCTCGCACCAGGTGTCGAACAGTCGCAGACATATCGCGTCGATTTGCTCGATCACGTTTTCCCGCTCCGATAGATAGCCGATCATGATGCATCAATTCGACATTGCGTTTCAATGGCTCATCATCTACGAGCAGAAAGTGTGTCGCATTCAGCGCAAGCTGCAAAATCAGGGTGTGACTTCCTGATTCGCGTGTCAGGAAATCCTTAGTGCCATTCATGCTGAAAGCCCCCGCAGATGGGTAAAGACCCTTAAATGCCGTTCCACATGCTGTTCCGGGTCAGGAAGTCCTGACGGCTGAAACCAGCGATTCCTGAAACGACATTCCGGCCCGCGCCGATTGGACGCACGCACCGATCGCCGTAGCATCGAATCATCGTGCATCGCGGAGAAAATCATGGCGGGCAACAGATCACTGCGTTCCCAGGTCGAAAAACTCGTTGGCCCGACGGGGGGCCGAGGGGCACGCGTGCGTCTGCTGAACCGCTCGCGCTCGGATGGAACATGCCGGGTGTGCATTCAAATCGATCTGCCGACCGGGGCGTTTTCACTCTTCTTCTTTCGCCATGCCGACGGCGCATGGCACGTGTTTCCGCCGGGCCAGCGCCGTCCGGAAATGGGGATAGGCCGCATGGCGGCCTGATCGTTCAGCAAGCCGGGGAAACGCACATGCACGACGATGCTTCGAACTCACTGCCGCAGGACGTGATCGAACTGCGTGCGTGGCTCAACGACTGGTACGACCATGCATTCGCCGTAGGCTACGTCCATCCGCCCTTCACGCTCGACGAAGCGACAGCCGACCGGCTCGAAGGCTACTTCAAGGCGGGCCTGACGCCAGCCGAAGGCGCAATTCTGTTCTTTGGCGTCGTGCATTGAGAGGCGAGCGATGAAGGCGAAAGACGGTGAAGTCAATCAATGAAACATCACATTGTCGGGCGTTATCGCGGATTCGTCATTGAAGCGCACATGGAGCCGCGGACGACCCATTTGTCCGATGGAATCGCGCTGACATATCGCGTCACGTGGTTGTTGCGTAGAAGGACACGAAAACAGCACGTCACCGGTGACTTAGCCGATGCCGTTACCTACGAGTCGGAAAGTGTTGCTCTCACGTGCGTCGACCGCAAGGCTCGCGCTCTTATCGATGCCATGCTAGCGAATCAGGAAGCGTTAAGAACCGTGGGGCTGTAACTCCGATGCCTGGAAGGCCCGCGCCTCGCGCAGCGTCACGCGGACTCGAACGGTCATGAAAGAAAAACGGCTCGACTAGCCGCAGACATCTCTGCCGAGATATGCAGCGACCGCGCCTGTCACGGCGAAGCCAGGCAATTCCTCCGGCGACGCCAGATGCGCGGCGACGATTTCGCGATTATCGAGCCGCAGTTCGGGTAGGCAATCGAGGCGCAGTTCGAAGAAATGCACCCGGTCTCTTCGCCCGTCCCACATGCCGGAGGCGCTGCCTGCTGGCAGTAAGGGGTGAGACGCAAGTCCAATCTCCTCCTCCATCTCGCGCAGCGCCGCAGCAGCAGGTGTCTCACCGGCCCGGATACTGCCGCCCGGAAACCCCCATTCGGCGCGGTACGACGACTTCAGCAGCAACAGCGACCGATCGACGTGGATTGCTACTAACGCGCCCTCATGGCGAGGGCGTCGAACGTGCCACCACGCGCGGGCGAGCGGAAATCCGAGGCGAAGCGCCATGCGCCAAACAGAGTCGATCAGCGCAGCCATCCGGGCGCGCTCAACGCTCGGCATGAGGTCTATCCTTTACTTTCATTGTCAACGGATCTTCCGATTCGCCAGCACACCCCCATTTCGCTGCTGGCCGCCGCCGGTCCCACGGCGTCCAGCCTCGTCCCCGCTTCAGATATCGCCGACCGAGAGCGGCAATTGCGGTTCGCTGACGCCCCCGGCGTTGATGAGCCTGACGTAGGCCACATATCTCGCCTCAGCGAGCGTCTGCGCCGCCACCAAGCTCCCGGGAAGCGGTGCCCTCAACTCATTTGGCAAAATATCCGTCAGCAACTGCTCATAGAGTACCCGGGCCGCCGGATCGCGGTAACGGTTTTCAATTTCCAGTTGCCCTGCCGTCGTCGCATAGTCGTAGTACTCGAGTTGGCTTCGACCCGAGATGGTTGTCGATTCCGGTCCCCAGAACGAATAGGTGCCGAGCTTGTTCGCCTGAGTGCGTACTCCGATGATATGCGTCGGCGTACTCGACGCGTTCGGTATGTACGACTCAGGCAGTGTTTCGTCGGTCGTGAAGGTGACATAGGGCCGACCGGCTGCCGAATCGCTTTTCAGCATCGGAAGAAGATCATGCCTGCCGCCGTACAACTGCGCATAGTCGCCCGTTAGCCAATTGCGGTTGCCGCCATTGCCTATCGTAACCAGCATCGGAAGAATGTCGACCGAAGAAGTCAAACCGTCCCGGATCTTGTCGACATCGCCGGCATACTGTCCCGTCGGGTCAACCACAATCAGCGGGATGTTGTACGCCTCTTCGTAGCATGTCGAGGTCTTGCCGGAAACCATGCCGTGCGCGCCAGCGTATTCGCCGTGGTCGGACGTCAGGATAATGATCGTGTTGCGCGCGACCTCGTGAGGCAGCGAATCGACGATCTCACCAATCCGTCCGTCGACGTCTGTCAGTATCTGGGTGTAGGACTCGAGGCTACGCTTCCAGTAACTGAACGGCGATTTACCGATCCCTTTTATTACGCCCTGGACCGGCACAGGGTATTCGGTAATAAGAAAATCAGTGCTGTCCGGATCATCCTGGACACCGCCCCAAATTGCCTCCTGGATCATCCTGTTGAATGCCTGAGCCGCCGGCTTGGTACGCTGGATGTGATCTGCCGACTCCCAGTTCGGCGGGACCGCAGCGTACGCCAACTCCGGTGGATTCTTGAGCGGATTGGTATTCCAATCGTAGTTCGGCGGCCCTACCGTGTAGTCCCGCCATTGCTGATAACCGTTCGGGTTGTAGTTCGAGTTGGCGAAATAATCGTGGTAGGTCTGAAATTCCGTTCCCGCCGGGAAGAACTCTTTGTCGTGAGGGTTGACGAGACCTACGGTCAAACACCACGGGCCCTCGTGCGGCTTGCGCTGGCTAAGCCAACCTACCGCCTGATTGGCAATGTACTCGTCGCTGTAGTACAGGTTGGGTATATCGCCGACCGTGCCCTGCAGGTTGCTGCCAGTTGGATCAGGAAAGGTCATCGCCTGAAAACCATACTCCTGAAGCTCGCGCTGCCCCTGTATGGTGACCGACAGATGCCATTTCCCTATATAGGGCGTCGAATAACCGAAGTTGCGAAGGAGCTTGCCATAAGTCGGAAACGCCCGGCTAAGCGCTGGTTGAAGTGAAGCTTTACTTGACGGGTTATCGAAGATGGTTGTCAGCACCCAGTTTTGCTGTGAATACAGCCCGGTGACCAAAGTGCCGCGCGCTGGGGTACATGCTGAGGCGGCCGTGTAGTGCCCCGAGAACTTCACACCCTTTCTCCACAGCGCATGCGTTCGAGGCATGAAATGCCTGAGGAAATCGCCGGGGCTGCTTATTCCCGCCGGGAACACGCGCGGGTAGCGCATCTCGTCAAGCAGAATGAACAGGATGTTGGGGGTTCCCTTGTGAGCAGCGTCTGCCGCGGCCGACCCGGACGCGGCAGACGCAAGTTTTGGCGTAGTCAGTGCAGCGCCAATCGCCGATGTCTTCTTGATAAATTCGCGACGATCCATAATCGTTTCTCCATGTTAGATAGAACGACGAAGGCATCTGCCCTGTCGCGTTGCAGCGCAGTGGAGGCGATTCAATCAGAATAGATTTATATGAAGAGACCCGCGTTCGGTCTCCTCTGGATCTTTAAATTAAGTATCCGCGGTCCGTTTTTCTGAATTGATATTTTTCAGACCTGAGCCGGCATAGAGAGGATGCGGGGAAGGCTGTGCGTTGATGCTAGTTTCTTCTGCTCACGAAGGAAGGGGAAACGTCGAGATATGTGCGGTAGCGCACATTTTGTCGCAAGCGAAAAAACGGCGTTCCTTTCCCGTCCTGGTCTCGCCAGCAATGAGCACGGGTACCGGCGTATCCGCGAGCCGCAGATCTTTCTGCGTACCTCGAGCTCGACGAGAGGTTCACCGCCGGGAGCAGCAGGGTCAGTCGATCTTCCTCGCCGCACATGCAAGCATCGCGCCACCGATTTGCTGATTGCCACGAGTCAGCAGCATCTCGGCAGGGCCGCGAATATCACGCGCATCCTTGTGTTGACCGAGTTTGCGCTTTCCGACCAGCCGCGTGATCTCGACTTCGAGACCAACGATTCCATCGAGTTGCTCTTCCAGATAATCGGCCGGAGCATCGCCCATCTTCCGAGGCTCCGCTTCCGATGCCTCGTGCGAGCGGGTAAGCCGTGCAACCACGCTGCGGACGAACTTTTTATCGTCGCGGATGCGAATCCGGCCGTGCACATGGACGACGACATAGTTCCAGGTCGGCACCTGTTTATGGTGCTCATGCTTGCTCGGATACCACGTCGGCGAGATGTAGGCGTCGCCGGCGTTGAAGACAACCAGTACTTCATCATTGTCCGCCACGTCCCGCCAGACCGGATTCGCGCGCGCGACATGCGCTTGCAGCGTTCCAAAACCCGGCTGGCCTGGTGTTGGGATTCAGTGGGTTCAGCCATGCGCAAATGACATCGTCTGCGGAGCGACTCGCCGATCTCATTCATGAACTGGCGCAGACGACTGCAACTCGCCACACCGCGAAACGGCGAAAGGCTTCGCGAACCGGGGCGTGAATCGCTGCGTCTCTAACACGGAGACGATCGGTCAGGTGATGCTCACGCCTGGATACAGTTGTGGAGTTCGAATGTTCGCTCGACGGTGGCCGGATTCGACATGCGAAAAGACGTGGACGACGCCGGGCACGCCGTCGCCGTCTACTGGCCCCGACAGGCCATTTCATTCTGTTGGATCCGAACTACGGGCTGCGGCATCGCAGCGAACTCGCTCATTTCTATTCCCATCCGATCTGTTGCGGGGACTGGGCGGCGACCTCCTCAAGTCGCCGCCGCTTGCGCTTATGGCAATGTGATCTGACGGGTGAATTCCGCTGTCACGTTGGGACCTGTGGCTGTGCCAAATACCGGGTAGATGGTCTTGGGCCCGCTGGCAGTCAGACCCATGTAATCGCCAAGGAAATGGCCACGCGCCACAGGAGCGTTGAGTATGTTGAACGAGGCCGTGGTCAGTCGTTGCTCGTTGCCCCAGTTTGCGGAGCTCGTGCACGCGGACGAGGTCGGGCAGAACAGCGCGAAATTGTCCGTGCCCTCGACGCCGGCAGGCGTGTTCGTGTCGTTACGAAAGTCGTAGTAGGTCACCGCCACCGTATTGCCGTCGCCCGACGCCACCACCGCGGGGATGAAGGCCTGTTGACGGCACGGATTCGCGGCATTGGCCGGCGTCTTGTTGATCATCACCGGCGTCGACCAGGTGGCCCCGCCGTCATCCGACTCGCTGAAGACGATCCCGGTGATCGCGATTGACCCGGCCCCGGGCGTGGTGCAGGTGGCTGTCGAAAAGCGATTGTCCTGCCACGCGAGATAGATTGCCCCCGTGACCGGGTTCACAGCGACACTGAAAAGAATGGCGGCATCGCGTATCGGCTGGCCGGTGTCCGGCGTGACCACTCCCAGGGTGCGCACCTGAATATCGTTGACGAACGTCGGCGTGCTCCAGCTCGCGCCCTTATCCGTGGACTTTATATAGCCGATGCTGAGCCCCGAGTTTGTGACATTGATCGCAGTGAAGAAGTCACGCAGGGTCCCATCATGCAACACCCGTACAGTGTTGTTGATCGTCTGCGCGTTCGTGCCCGGTCGATAGATCGGGGCGGCCGTGCTCCAGGTCACGCCGTTGTCGATGGACCGCGAGAAGAAGCTCGGGCCGGTGAAATTGAACTTGAAGACCGGAGCACCACCCGCTGCACCGTTGCGCAATTGACGCGCGATCTCGACACCGTCGTTTCCCGCGAGCAACTGATCGCCGGCCTGGGTTGGCGGGAAAACGCTCAGTTGATCCCACACCGCATAGGCGTAACCGTTCGCCGTCGGATCGGCGGTGAGCGAGTTTTTGTCATTGAGCGCGTGCGGCGAGTTGGTGCGGATCAGGGTCACGGGAGCCTGCCAGCTCGCGCCGTGGTCGACTGAGCGGCTGACCAGCAACCCGCTATTGCGCGCCCCAAACGGAGTGGTCGGCTTCATCGGGTCAAACACCAACGACAGGAAGAACGCGGTTCCGTCTTGCGCGAAGTCTACCCACGGATCGGAGGCGCGACGGAATTTGCCCCCGGTGCAATTGGTAACGTCGGATGGGATCGTATTGGTCCATGTGCTGCCCGCATCGGTGGAGACGACGCCGACGAGTCCGCGTGAGCCACCGTCGTCCCAGCGGTCCTGCTGATGGCCGACGAGTAGGCGGGACGGGTTGGTCGGATCGGCCGCCACCCATGGCTCGATCGACGTGGCCGGAAACAGGACGCTCCCGAATGCGGACTCCTGTGCGTTAATCTGGTCCGCAGTGCATCCGCTGAATGGATCGCCCGCGGCCACCGTGACGAGCGGGCCGACCACTTGCGCCTCGGCACCTGGGACGATCGCGCACGTAAGCGCGATGACGCTGCCACCTGCAAAACCGCGGGAAGCAGAACGGGATAGCCGTCTGAAAATCGATGTCATGTCGTACCTCGCGAAAAGGGTAATACGCTTGCGCATTGGCGGGCATCCGTCACCGGCACCCATGTGAAAACCGATTGTTCTTGCTACCGCCCCTCGAGAGTTGCATCGATGCACGTCCGATGCCCAACCATCGAGACACACTAGGACGCGGGCGCCGGATTTGTGTGAAAAATTCCTGACGGATGCTATTTGGGACGCCCCATCCTTATTTCTATTGATGTGGTATGCGGCTTGCAGCAGGACGATGGAAGCATGTATGCGCTTGTAGAAGCAGCATGACGCCTCAAATCAGATTCGATGGCACAACTGCCGCCGATCAGGTTCATGGCAGGAAGGAGGTCACTGCATCGGCACCCTGGTTTTAGATGACCGGGCCGGACGACATTGACGAGGTGAACTGGCGAGATGTGTCTGACCGGAACCAACGCCGCAACGCGGTACTATCGGCGCACGGCGCGTGCCTCGATCTGCGTCCGGTTTCGCCGTTATCTGGTTGGGGAACCCGCAAAGCTTTCGGGCCTGTTTAGAGGCCCGGCAGTCCACGTGTGCGCGATACTTCGAAGAGTCGCAGATGAAATGGCCATTGAGATGGATCAGCGCGATCATGGCAGCCTTCGCGGTCGCTGTCCTGCTTGCTCTACCGCTGCCTGAGTCCGTCGACCTGACGACGAAGATTGTCACCGTGAACTTGATCGAGCGACCGGATTCGGTCGTTTTCGACTACGTGACGACACCCGCGCACTGGCCCGACTGGCACCCGTCTTCACTATCGGTAAGGGGGGCGACCGACCACCCGTTGAGCGTTGGCGAACAGGTCGTGGAAGAATTTCGCGTGGCGGGTCGGCGGGGAAGCGTCGTGTGGACGGTTGCTGCGCGGGACCGTCCGCGCAAATGGGTCATCGTCGGCACGATAGATGGCAAGTCCGCCGGCGCGGTGAGCTACTCCCTGAGGCCCGTAGCGTCCGGAACGCGATTTGAGCGTGAGTTCGAGTACCGCTCCCCGTCACTATGGTTTGCAGCGGTGAATGTCTTGTTCGTGCGCGCGCGAATCCAGCAGGAATCCGAAGAGGCGGTCGCGCGGCTGAAGAAAACGCTGGAAACGACGCCGTAGACCGGAGTGCACCGGCAAATCGGATGGCTCGCCCGCTTCCCGACATGGCAGACGCAGCGCTGGTGCATCGATGTCTTGCCAACAGGCTGGCGGATGGCGCGGAAAGGGACGAAAGACGGCCCGTGAGCCTTGCAGCGCCGAGCTGACGCAGGACTATCGCGAGGTCGAAGTAGACCTTTTCGCAGACCAGATCGGCGCCGTCGAAGACTGTCCCCGCGGTCAGGACCCGGTGCGTGCGCGCGATTCCTGGGACACGAATCTCCTGAATCGAAGTTCACCTTGCTGGCGCACTTCAAATTCCACACCGGTCTCCTGAATGACGAACAGCGCAGTCGCAAGTGTGTTCTCGTCGTCCGGGTCAGCAGGGTCATCGCGATAAATTGGCAGACCTTTCGACGCCTTGTCCGAGAGTACCTCCAGGAGACTCAACCCGCCGATGTTCGATAGACCTGGAAGAAGCTCACCGAGTCGGGTCTGCCGGTCGCGGGACGAGTCCGTGACAATCTGCTCCTCGTTGTCACAGCCGACATGGACAAGGTGGTTGGCGTGCCCGCACAGATGGGCCACCTCCGTAACGGAGCAGCGCTGTACAGTTGCTTCGATGCTGAGCAGCCGTGGGTCCCCGACGCAACCCAGCGTGTGGTGAAAGCCGCTGGCACGTGGCACACCATCGAGCACCCTGATGGCGGCGTCAAGTGAAACGGCGTCGAGCACCGCGCGGGTGAGCACCATGCGGGGCACCCCAACGGCGGGCTTCCTGATTCGCAGGTTGTTGATGGCCTGTACCAGTCCGGCACGGCTTACTGCGAAGGTATGTCCCGGCAGGGAGCCCGGGTAGTAGAAGCTCACGAACCCTGGCTTGCCGGTTGGACGGATGTCCACGAGCTCGCACTTGTCGCGCAGATACGGATCGCCATCCTCGTTATGCGCGATGAGCCGCTCATTTGGCGACCAGGCAGCCAGTGTCGTGCAACCGTCCGGCGCGTTGTGAATCAACTCTCCCCGGCAGTTCCACAGGAACACGTCCTCGGCGGACCATCCCATGCCTGCCGCCATGCCTTCGATTTCTGCGACATGGTCAGGGAACGCACTTTCGGCAGCCTGGCGCAAGGCTCGCACAAACGCGCGCCCGCGCCATCGGCTGACCGCCTGCCAGGCGACGCTTTGGCCCATGTACGCACCCATGACCGGCCGGGCCAGTGAGCCGAGGGCGTATCCGATTTCGTACGGAGAGCCGGAAATGACGGCGGGAGTGAGAACCTTCATATCGGACATAACCTCGCTTAGGACACGTGCTGCAAAAAGTCTTTCAGTCGCTGTGTAGGTGGAGTGTGGATGAGCGCGGCCGGTTGCCCGTCCTCGGCGATGCCGCCCTGGTCCATGAACAGCAGGCGCGTGCCGACGCGCTTCGCGAACCCGATTTCATGCGTCACGACAATCATGGTCATCCCCTCGTTGGCAAGGTCCTGCATGACCTTGAGGACTTCGTGACGAAGTTCCGGGTCCAGCGCTGAGGTTGGCTCGTCGAACAGCATCAACTTGGGCCTGATGGCCAGGGCGCGGGCAATCGCGACGCGCTGCTGTTGCCCTCCAGACAACTCGGACGGGTAATGATTGGCGCGCGCTTCGAGGCCCACCTTGTTCAGCAATGCCATTGCCTGGTCGCGTGCCTCGGCTCTCGATGCTCCGCGCACCTGGATAGGGCCGAACATGACATTCTCGAGCGCTGTC
The DNA here is from genome assembly GCF_050436225.1 of Paraburkholderia lebeckiae. Taxonomy (NCBI): domain Bacteria; kingdom Pseudomonadati; phylum Pseudomonadota; class Betaproteobacteria; order Burkholderiales; family Burkholderiaceae; genus Paraburkholderia; species Paraburkholderia lebeckiae. The sequence continues at coordinate 135,499 of NZ_JBNDLU010000003.1, forward strand.
ATCTGGGGAAACAGGTTGAACTGCTGGAAGACCATGCCGGCCTCGAGCCGGATGTTACGAATTACGGAGGCGTTGCCCTTGACGCTCTGCCCGTCGACCAGCAAGTCTCCGCCCGAGATTTTTTCCAGCACGTTGATACAGCGAAGCATCGTGGACTTGCCCGAGCCGGACGGACCGACGACCACCACAACTTCGCCACTTTCAATGCGCAGGCTGATGTCCTTGAGCACGGCCACGTGGCCGAAGCTCTTCGAGACCGCCTTGAATTCGACCATGTTCATAGGATGCTCATCCTCTTTTCAACGAGACGCAGTGTGAGCGTCATCACGCCAGTCAGAATCAGATAGATGACGGCAACCGCCGTCCAGATCTCCACGGCGCGGAAATTTCCCGCGATGATTTCTTGCCCCTTGCGTGTCAGTTCGCCCACACCTATGACGATAAAAAGTGACGTGTCCTTCAGGCTAACGATGCACTGATTGCCGAGCGGCGGAATCAACCGGCGAAAGGCCAGCGGCCCGACAATCTTCAGGAGGACACGTGGCATGGACAGACCCATCGCAAGACCGGCTTCCGTGAGGCCTTTGGAGATGGACAACAGCGCGCCGCGCACCACTTCGGCAAGATAGGCGCCTGAATTTACCGTTATCGCGATGATGGCGGCAGTCAGGCCATCGATTCGGATATGCGCAAGCAGCGGCAGGGCGAAGTACAGAAACATGACCTGCACGACAATCGGCGTACCCCGGATCAGCTCAATGTAGGCCTGAGCCAGAATGTTCAGTGCGACAGGCCCATACGCCCGGAACATCCCGGCGATCATGCCGACGATGAAACCACCGACGAGCCCGACAACTGCAATAAAGACTGTGAGCTTCACGCCGTCCAGCAAGTCTGGAAGTGCCGCTCCGATAACTGACCAGTCGAATTCCACAAAGCGCTCCTGATTGTTCCGTTGCCAGCGCGACGGTCGTGACCGCCGCGCCCCATTTCCGACATTTCCGAGCGATTACGACTTCGGCGGTTCCGAACCGAACCACTTCTTGTAGAGCTTCGCGTAACGGCCATCTGCCTTGATTTTCGTCAGATCTTCGTTGACCTTCGACACGAGAGGACTTCCCTTCGGAAAGCCGATGCCGTATTTGTCGCCACTGACGGGGGCGCCGGCAACCTTGACTTTGCCTTTGCCTTCCGTGTTGACGAAGTACAGGACATTTGGCGTGTCGTGCATGGCTGCGTCGACGCGGCCCGCTTCCAGCGCCAGATAGGCCTGGTCGATGTTGGGGAACTGACGGATTTCCTTGGGCTTCAGGTGCGCCTTGATCCAGTCGATCGTTGCGGTGCCCGTTTTTGCGCCGATGACCTTGCCATTCAGGTCGTCAATGGACTTGATGCTCGTGTTGCTGACTTGCACCATCGCAGCGAGTCCGCTGTCGTAATACGGATCCGAAAAATCGATGGCCTTCTTGCGTTCTTCCTTGATGGTCATGCCCGAAAGCGCGACATCAATGTTTTGCGTTTGCAAAGCCGGAATCAGACCAGCGAAGTCCATCGGCTGAATCTTGTACTTCCAGCCCTGGTCCTTCGCGATTTCGGCCCACAGGTCAAGGTCGAAGCCGACGTACTTGTCACCCTGCTTGAATTCGAACGGCATGAAGGAAGTGTCGGTACCGACAACCAACTCTTTGGTTTCCGCGTGCGCGATGCTGGCGCCGAACATTGCAACAGCAATGACGGACATAAGGAAGGAACGACGTCCCATGATTCTCTCCGCAGTGATTGGCGATGTCACCTCCTCGACGTGGGAGGGACCAATGACAGCAACACTACATGCAGCGCAACACGCGATGTCTTAGTCAAACTGCGCGCAACGTTTGTTGTCAAAAACGATAGTACTCCGCCAGAAATGGACGTCAACAAAAATCGGGGGAGGGAAAACACGTAGTCCCGGCGTCGGGACTGCGCGATAGATGGCGGCACTACTGACCGGATTGAGCTGACGTATGCACCCTTTGCGTGTAGCGCGTCTTCCGCCTCGGACAATTGCTGGATGGCCCGTGAGCATACGTACGGGAACAGCTAACTACACTGTCAGAGTCAATTGCAGCGTCCGTAAAGGCTCAATTACGGGTAAACACAGGATTGCAACAAACGTTGCCCATGCTTAGATTTTATGCAACAGACGTTTCTTCGCGCGTTTGTATTTGTCCGAGACGCCACGACCCGTGAGGTATGCCCCACACCGTGAGCGAGCCCATCAAGGTGCAATGACGGAGACGTTCATGGTTTTCGAAACGATAATCTACGGTGTGCAGGACGGGATTGCAGAGGTCAGGTTAAACAGACCGCATCGTCTGAATGCGGTGGTCCAGCAACTTTACGATGAGTTAAACGAAGCATTAAGCCTCGCTGAGGCGGACCGAGCCGCGCGGGTAGTTCTCGTTACGGGAGAGGGACGCGCATTCTGCGTCGGAGCGGACCTCAAGGAACACAAGGCGGGCCGCACGGCCTTCGAGCGTCGCGAATACCTGCGGGGTGAGCAGGTAGTTTGCAAGCGGCTGCTGACGCTCGGCAAGCCCGTGGTCGCGGCTGTAAATGGCTTCGCGCTGGGAGCTGGTGCAGAAATCGCGATTGCCTCCGACTTCGTTGTGATGGCCGAGAGCGCGAAGATTGGATTGCCCGAAATAAGCATCGGCAACTTTCTCGGCGGCGGAATCACGTATCTCCTTCCCCGGCTGGTGGGCCTGGCAAAAGCGCGCGAGCTAGTTTTCCTTGGCGAGCGGATTGACGGGCAAGAAGCTGCTCGCATTGGGCTCGCGAACCGCGTGTATCCCGATGACGGTTTTCTTCAGAGCGCACGGGCGTTTGCACAGAAGGTCGCCAGCAAGGCTCCGTTCTCGATGCGGCTGGCGAAGGAGCAACTGAACTTCGCTGGCGAGCGCACCCTTGACGCAGCGCTGACTGCAGAACTGGAAGGCATGATGTTCTGTTCGACAACGAAAGACTGGCAGGAAGGCATCGATTCCTTCGCCGCGAAGCGTGAACCGGTGTTCAAGGGAGAATAACGATGAGCAGCCACTCTATTCGCAAACTTTTCTATCCAGACTCGATTGCCGTCGTTGGCGCATCGAAAGACCAGATGAAACGGGGTTTTCGTTCCATTCAAAAGCTGCTGGAAGACGGATACGCCGGGGCGATATACCCCATAAACCCGAAAGAACCGGAAATCCTCGGCCTGAAATGCTATGCGAGTCTGGGCGACATACCCCGCGACATTGACCTCGCCCTGGTCTGCACGCCGGCAAAGACCCTGCCACAGGTCATCGAGCAATGTGGCAAAAAAGGCGCAAAAGGCGCGGTTGTCCTGGCGGGCGGATTTGCCGAAGCGGGCGATGACGGGCGGCGCCTCCAGGACGAAATGGTGCGAGTCGCTCGTGCCTATAACGTACGTATCGTCGGGCCGAACACGTCCGGGGTTTTTAATACCCACAAGGCTTGCAACATTGTCGGCTTTTGCAATCTGAAGAAAGGCGGTATCGGATTGCTGTCCCAGTCTGGAAACATGGCGCTTTCTCTCGTGACGGAGGCCGAGGCCAACGGACACATCGGGCTGTCAACGTACGTCGGCATTGGCAACGAATCGGATATTCAGTTCGACGAGTACCTCGACTACTTTGCAGAAGACGAGAACACGAAGGTCGTCGTCGCGTATGTCGAGGGTATGAAAAATGGGCGGGTGTTCCTGGACGCACTGCGTCGCATTACACGTAGGAAGCCGGTCGTACTCTACAAGTCAGGCCGCACCAGCGCCGGACGTAGTTCCGCGAAGTCGCACACTGGTGCGCTGGCCGGAGACTACGCGGTAAGCGAGGGCGTTCTGCGTCAGGCGGGAGCGGTGCTCGCTCGCAAGTCCGACGAGATTCTCTCGCTCGCTGAAGCGCTTTCGCTGCTTCGGCCGCTCGCGTCGCGCCGCGTGGCGGTGCTCGCCGATGGTGGTGGGCACGCCACGATTGCTGCAGACGCCTTGAGCGAACATGGTCTAACGCTTGCTCCCCTGAGCCACGAAACGCGCCAGCGCCTGTCGGCAATCCTGCCGCCGTCGGCCGCCGTTGCGAACCCCGTAGACGTTGCAGGCGGAACGGATTCCAACCCGGCGGTATTTGCCGACTGTGCCCGCATTCTGCTCGAGGACCCTCAGGTGGACGGACTACTCATCACGGGACTCTACGGCGGATATGGCGTGAGGTTTTCCCAGTCGCTGACGCCCATTGAGATGCAGACCTCTATGCGAATTGCCGCAATGCTGGAAGCGCGCGGTAAACCAATCATCGTGCACAGCCTCTATGGGAGCTTGTATTCGGACCTGCGACCGGCCCCTCTGACGTGTATTCGTGAAGCCGGTGTACCGGTTTACGACTCGCTGGAGTTGGCGGTCCGCTGCATGCAGGGCCTCGCAGAGTTTGGTGAGGCGCAGAGGCGACCACTTGCTGTAGCAGAGGACCATCCGGTGCGGTCGCCGGCATTCGAGACGGTCCTGTCGTCCTGTTGTAGCGAACACCGGACGGTTGTGCTCGAGCACGAGGCCCGGCAGGCGCTCGCGGATGCTGGCGTCCCAATGCCGGCTCCCGCGATTCTGGCCAGGTCATTGCATGAGGCAGTGGCGGCGTTCGAGCGCCTCGGTTCGGTGCCAGTCGCGATGAAAATCGTGTCGCGCGACATCATCCACAAGTCGGACGCCGGTGGGGTCAAGCTCAGCGTTGGAAGCTCCGATGGGGTTAGGCACGCGTTCGAAAACATCGTGGCCAATGGCCGGAAACATGTGCAAGACCCGGACATTACCGGCGTCCTCGTGACTCCCATGGCGCCAAAGGGCGGCGTCGAAATCATCATCGGTGTCGTGCGTGACCCGACTTACGGCCCGGTCATGATGTTTGGCCTCGGCGGTATCCTGGTCGAGGTACTCAAAGACGTCGTCTTCCGCTCGCTCCCTCTCACGAAGGACGACGCGCACCGGATGCTCGCCGAGATTCGAGCCAGTGAGATTCTGAACGGGGTACGGGGAGCGGCCCCGACCGACAAGGATGCATTGGTCAAGTTGATGATGGGCATCTCGTCGCTTTGCTCCGCATTTCCGGAAATCGCCGAGCTGGACCTCAATCCCGTGCTTGCCTATTCCAGCGGGGTGGCCATTCTCGATGCTCGCATCCTGCTTGAGGATGTCAGCGCGGCCACCCCTCAGTGACATTCAACCGAGCAGCCAAGATGAACCATGCACCTGAATTGACTGATGCATTGCTACGCGTCGACGGGCGTGTCGCAACACTGACCTTGAACCGCGATGATGTCCGTAACGAGCTCACCGGCACGAAACTCGTGGACGACATTGATCGCACCGTTCAGTGGATTAACGCCGAGGAGTCGATCGGTGTCCTGATTGTGACCGGTGCCGGAAAGGCCTTCTCTTCCGGCGGAAACATCAAGCACATGTTCCGTCGCGAGGGGAGTTTCGGTGGGGACGTCTATGAGGTTCAGAAACAGTATCGGCAAGGCATCCAGCGAATACCCCTGGCGATGCATCGTCTCGACGTCCCGTCCATCGCAGCCATCAATGGTGCCGCATTGGGCGCGGGCTTCGACCTCGCCTGCATGTGCGACCTGAGACTGGCTGCAGCTGACGCGATCATGGGCGAGACCTTTGTCAATGTGGGAATCATCCCCGGAGATGGCGGAGCCTGGTTTCTACAACGACTCGTGGGCTACCAGCGGGCAGCCGAGCTCACGTTTTCAGGCCGAACCTTTACCGGGGTTGAAGGCAAGGAGCTTGGCGTCGTTCTCGACGCCGTTAGCGCAGACCAGTTGCTGGAAACCGCTCAGCAACTGGCCAGAAGCCTCGCCGCAAAACCGCCGCAAGCCCTCCGGCTGACGAAGCGCCTGATGAAATCAGCCCAGCGCATGGAACTGCACGACTTCCTCGACCACTGTGCCGTCTTTCAGGGTATGTGCCACAACACTGACGACCATCTCGAGGCGCTGGCTGCGACCATCGAAAAGCGGGCACCTCAATTCAAAGGTCAGTAGCGACGCTCCCTCCTCGCTGAAATAATTCGCACAGTTTCCGCAGGACCGGGTCTTCTCATGGCCGCGGACTTCGATGTGAAGCTAGTCAGGAAGATTGAAAAGCAATTGGTCGCGCTGGCCAAACGTATCGTTGCAGCTCGCTCCGACCGGTCGGCGAGTTACGATCCACATACGTTTTCGCCCCGGCGCCCGCGTACGAGAGAAAGAGCGGCTTCATCGTCGGTTGTGAGCAGGTTTGCTCCCACGAGCTTTTCCCTACACACGGCTTTAGCCAGGCTCTGACCTCGCTTCTGCATGAGCCATCGGATAGGCCACACCCGCGCGGTCTGATCCGCGGACGCAGTTACCACCCGCTGGCCGTCCGGGCTGAAGGTGGCGGAGCTTACCGGTCCCTGATGTCCGGTGAGCTTCGCGATCACCTCGCCGGTCGCCGCGTCCCACACCCGCGCCGTCCCGTCCGCGGACGCGGTCACCACGCGCTGGCCGTCCGGGCTGAAGGCGGCGGAGAAAACCGGTCCCTGATGTCCGGTGAGCTTCGCGATCACCTCGCCGGTCGCCGCGTTCCACACCCGCGAGGTCCCGTCCGCGGACGCGGTCACCACGCGCTGGCCGTCCGGGCTGAAGGCGGCGGAGAAAACCGCTCCCTGATGCCCGCTGAGCTGGGCGATCTGTTTGCCGGTGGCCGCGTCCCACACCCGCGCGGTTCTATCCGCGGACGCGGTCACCACCCGCCGACCGTCCGGGCTGAAGGCGGCGGAATAAACCAGATCCTGGTGCCCGCTGAACTGCGCGATCTGTTTGCCCGTGCTCGCGTCCCACACCCGCGCGGTCCCGTCCCTGGACGCGGTCACCAGCCCCTGGCCGTCCGGGCTGTAGGCGACGGAATCAACCGGGCCCTGATGACCGCTGAGGAGCAAGATCTGTTTGCCGGTGGCCGCGTCCCACACCCGCGCGGTCCCGTCCCTGGACGCGGTCACCACCCGCTGGCCGTCCGGGCTGTAGGCGACGGAATCAAGCGGACCCTGATGACCGCTGAGGAGCAAGATCTGTTTGCCGGTGGCCGCGTCCCACACCCGCGCGGTCCCATCCGCGGACGCGGTCACCGCGCGCCGACCGTCCGGGCTGAAGGCGGCGGAATAAACCAGATCCTGGTGCCCGCTGAGCTGCGCGATCTGTTTGCCCGTGGCCGCGTCCCACACCCGCGCGGTCCTATCACGGGACGCGGTCACCACCCGCTGGCCGTCCGGGCTGAAGGCGGCGGAAATAACTGACCCTTGATGCCCTCTGAGCAGCAAGATGCCCATCGCCGCGTCCCATGCGCGCGCGGTCCTATCACGGGACGCAGTCACAACCCGCTGACCGTCCGGGCTGAAGGCGGCGGAATTCACCGGCCCCTCGTGTCCGGTGAGCTGCGCGATCACCTGGCCGGTCGCCGCATCCCACACCCGCGCCGTCTTGTCATCGGACACGGTCACCACGCGCTGGCCGTCCGGGCTGAAGGCGGCGGCGCTCACCGGTCCGCGATGCCCAGTGAGCTGGACGATCAAGTGGCCGGTCGCCGCGTTCCACACCCGCGCGGTGTTGTCATCGGACGCTGTCACCGCGCACTGGCCGTCCGGGCTGAAGGTGGCGGAGAAAACCGGTCCCCGGTGCCCTATGAGCTGCGCGATTACCTGGCCGGTCGCCGCATCCCACACCCGTGCCGTCTTGTCATCGGACGCGGTCACCACGCGCCGGCCGTCCGGGCTGAAGACTGCGGAGCTTACCGGTTCCCGATGCCCGGTGAGCTGTGCGATCACGTGGCCAGTCGCCGCATTCCACACCCGCGCGGTCCTGTCCGCGGACGCGGTCACCACGCGCCGGCCGTCCGGGCTGAAGGCGGCGGAGAAGACCGGTTTCTGATGCCCGCTGAGCTGCGCGATCTGTTTGCCCGTAGCCGCGTCCCACACCCGCGCGGTCCTGTCCGCGGACGCAGTCACCACCCGCTGGCCGTGCGGGCTGAAGGCGGCGGAATAAACCAGATCCTGATGCCCGCTGAGCTGCGCAATCTGTTTGCCCGTAGCCGCGTCCCATACCCGCGCGGTCCTGTCCGCGGACGCGGTCACCACCCGCTGGCCGTCCGGGCTGAAGGCGGCAGAATAGACCAGATTCTGATGGCCACTGAGCTGCACAATCTGCTTACCCGTGGCCAGGTCCCACACCCGCGCTGTCCCATCCCAGGACGCGGTCACCACCCGCTTACCGTCCGGGCTGAAGACGGCGGAATCAACCGCATTCTGATGGCCGCCGAGCAACGCAATCTGCACTGATGCTTGCGCGCCACGCATAAGCTCAAGCTCTGCTTCTACCGATCCCGGCGAGAGCCAACCGTTGCCCATCGCCAGCATCGCGAAGCGCATTGCGCGGTCATAATTTCCCGCGTCGTTCGCCGTTGTCGCAGCCGACGCCAACGCCAGGGAAGTCTGGCGTGCGACCATCCGAGTCTGGTGAATGATCCACCCGGCAGTCACAATTAGAATGAATACGATTGTGCCAATCAGTACCTGGATGCGTCGCTGCGCGCCCTGTCCGTGCCCGCTCTTGCTTGACATGGGCTAGATCCTCAACGATTTGTTGCAACTGCGACTCGCGCTCCGCGCGTGCAACCTCCTCGCGCCCGCAGCAAGTCCATAGATAGGAAAGGTCGTCCGCACGCAGCCGAAAGCAATTCGCACATGTCCAATTCGCAATGAAATCGCTCGCCCCACACCGTCGCCCAGACGTCTGAGGGCTCCCGGTCGCATCGTCTCACGCCACACCACGCACTCGATTCCAGGTAACAGCACATCAGTGCGCACCAGTGTCCGCTGACAAGGGGCGGATTCAACCGGTCGATGCAACACAATGAACGTCGGCATTGGCCGAAATGTACTCTTAGACTATCGGTCAGGCCTCCGATGCGGCCGGCCATTCGGTTGACGGCTTCGTAGCACAATCGGGTGCCGTGGCATCGAAGTCGATGACGCGCCAGATTTCTGAGCAGACTGAAACCTGGCGCCAGCGTCGCCGCACGAAGCGATGTTAAGTCCGGGCTCGTGCGGCCGTTTTCGGGCGCAAATCTCTTCTGGCAAAACCGGCCGGTTATTGAAGCTCGCCCATCCTAACCTGGCTATGGCCTGGCAACAGTTGGACGGCACTGAGGCTTGCTGCGCACAGTTGCCGAGCGGCCTGGCTCAAGCGATCATTTGCGGTAACGCATTGGACGGAGATCTGACGATGTCAGGGATGGCAAAGATTCGAGGATTCGTTGTGGCACTGGCGCTCGTTGGCTCGGTGGCGCACGCGCAGACCACCAACTTCTGGGGAACGGGTCTTCCCGATCAGCCGACGCAGTTCATTTTCGGCTACGGCTCGCTCATCAACACGCCATCGCGCGACGCCACCGCGGGCAAGCCGGTTGCGGCGATTCCGGTGCGCGTCTCGTCAGCGTTCGGCTATGTGCGTAGCTGGAGCGACCGCGCTGGCTCAGGGTTCACGGCACTCGGCCTGCGGCGTCCGTTCAAGGGCGAGGCGCCGATGACGATCAATGGAGTGATCTATCCCGTTGTCGGCAACGACATGTCCGCGTACGACGAGCGCGAGAAGGGATACGTGCGCGTCGAGGTGCCGAGCGCGCTCATCGAGGCCGTGTCATGGCAGCCGCTGCCGACGCAGGGAACTATCTGGGTCTACGTGCCGAAGGCCGAAGGCAAAGCGCCGGGCGAAGGGCTTCCGGTGCCGGACGCGAGGTTTCCGCTCGTCGAGTCGTATATTGATGTCGTTATCGAGGGCGGGCTCGAGTACGGGCCGGAGTTCGCTCGCGAGCTCATAGAGACGACCCGAGACTGGAGCCCCTACTGGCTCAACGACCGCACGCTCGCACGCCGGCCATGGGTGTTCGACAAACAGTTCGCGAAGGTCGATGCACTGCTCGCGACATCGGCGCCCTGCTTCGCGCAGCGGGCGTTCCCCGAGGACTATGCCGCCATGAGCGCCGCGATCGCGAAACGCAAAGGCGACGTGTGCCTTCGGGAGGCGCACGGCCGCTAGACCGCACGCTTTCAGCGCCAGTCGTCCATGTTGTGCTTGATCTTGTTGCGCTGGACGATCAGCGTTTCGACGCTCGGCTCCCTGTTCATCGCGCGCGATGGCGAGCTTGGGTGCCGCGTCATGGTTCGTGCGGAAGATGTCCTTTTGTGGAGGTCTGGTCCGATCCGAAAAGACGGTTCGATCCAAACCAGGCCGATGATGTACCTTGGCATCGAAGTCGATGACGCGCTTGCGATTTCGGAGCAGACTAAAATCCGGCGCGACCGGCGCTGGCCGCACGACGCGATGCTGGTCGCGATTCGTGGGGCCGGTTGGTGGCGCAGTTCTCTTCAGGCGAAACCCGGTCAGGAGCGTCCTACGCTACCGCTGGCACTCGGTCGTTTGGGCGGCGACAATGACTACGTCCGGTGTACCGACATTCATCTTGGCCGGTAGTGAGGAGTCGGAGGCGGCGTAGCCGCCGGAGACGACGAACTGCCGGCGGCGCCGGAGCGGCGAGGCTTAGGATGGCTGACTGAACCTAAAAAGAGGCGGTCAGCCCATGTCTGGAAGCCGCATTACCGACCTGCAGGTCCGCCTCTACATGAACCATCGCAAACACCATCCGCAGAAGCTTGCTGCGGCGAAGTCAGGCATGAGCGAGCGCACGGCGCGGCGTGTCGAACACGAAGCCGGGCTACCGTCGCAGCAGCCCCGGCGCTACTGGCGCTCGCGCCCAGATCCGTTCGCCGATGTCTGGGATAGCGAAGTGGTGCCATTGCTACGCGCTGCGCCAAAGCTGAAGGCGATCACCCTGCTGCGCAAATTGCAGGAGGACCATCCCGAACGCTTTCCGGACAGCATGCGGCGCACGTTCGAGCGGCATGTCAGCCAGTGGCGCGCGCTCGAAGGGCCGAACCAGGAAGTGTTCTTCCCTCAAACGTATCAACCAGGCGCGCGAGGCCTGTCGGACTTCACGCACATGGACAAGTTGTGCGTAACGATTGGTGGCATCCCGTTCAACCACCTGCTGTATCACTTCGTGCTGGCGTTCTCGCGCTGGGAATACGCCAGCGTGGTCGATGGTGGCGAGAGCTTCCAGGCGCTCGCGACGGGACTGCAGAACGCGCTTTGGCAGGCCGGCGGCTGCCCACGCGAACACCGTTCCGACAGTCTGTCGGCGGCGTTCAGAAACCTGCAGGAAGAGGAAGACTTCACGGTTCGCTATGCAGCGCTGCTCGAACACTACGGGATGCAAGGCACGCGCAACAACCGTGGCATGGGTCATGAGAATGGCAGCGTCGAATCCTCGCATCGCTATCTGAAGGATCAGGTCGATCAGGCTCTGGAGTTGCGCGGTCACCGCGACTTCGCAGACCGCGCCGCGTACGACGAGTTCGTGCGCGGGGTGGTAATGCACCGCAACCGGCGCAATGCTGCAGCGTTCCAGATCGAGCGCGAACACCTGCTGGATCTGCCTGAGCACCGTACCACCGACTTCGTTGAGGAAGAGGCGCGCGTGACCCGTTGCGGAACCTTCACCGTACGTTGCGTCCTGTACAGCGCGCCGTCGCGGCTGATCGGCCATCGCCTGAAGGTGCGCCTTTACAGTGACCGGCTCGATTGCTATCTGTCCGGCGCGCTCGTGCACAGCACGACGAGGGCCACGCACACCAGCAAGCGGCGCGGTCGCGGCATCGACTACCGGCACTTCATCGATTCGCTCAAACGCAAGCCGCAGGCCTTCAGGGGTCTCGCGTTCCGTGACGATCTGTTTCCGCGTGAAGCCTATCGTCGCACCTGGGAACGGCTGGATCAGGCACTGACGCCGCGTAGCGCCTGCAAGACCATGGTGGGCCTGCTTGAACTCGCCGGGCACCACGGCGTTGAGGCGCAACTGGCCGAGCGGCTCGATGCTTTGCTCGAACTCGGTGAACTGCCCGATCTGAAGGTGTTGTTCGATGAGTTCGCGCCGCGCCAGGCCGAGTGTCCGGTGGTTGTCGTCGAGATGCCGTCCGCCGCGCTTTACGATACGTTGCTCGATGAGGAGGTGCTCGCATGAACGCCGCCTACGATACTGGCCGTATCGCACTTATGCTCAACGAACTGCGCCTGCCAACGATCGGCCGGTTGTGGCCGGACTTCGCTGAACGCTCGGACAAGGAAAGCTGGCAGGCGTCGCGGTTACTCGGTGCATTGCTCGAACATGAACTTGCCGAGCGCGCCAAACGAAGAATCGAACGTCATCGTGCCGAGTCACATCTGGATCCGACCAAGACGCTCGCCACCTTCGACTTCGGTGTTGTGCCTATGGTCTCAACGGCGCATGTGATGGCGCTGGCCACCGGCGATTCGTGGCTTGAGAAAGGCGCCACGATTCTCCTGTTCGGGCCGCCTGGAGGCGGGAAAAGTCATCTTGGCAGCGCAATCGGACATGCCCTGATCGATGCCGGCTATCGCGTGTTGTTCACCCGGACCGGCGAAATCGTGCAGAAGCTCCAGGTCGCACGTCAAAGTTTGCAACTGCCTTCGGCGCTCGCCAAACTCGACCGGTTCGACCTGATCATCCTGGACGATCTGTCGTATGTGAGGAAGGACCAGGCCGAAACCAGCGTGCTGTTCGAGCTGATCGCCGAAAGATACGAGCGGAAAAGTCTTCTGATAACCGCCAACCAGCCATTCTCCGGCTGGAATGACGTCTTCCCGGACCCCGGCATGACGGTGGCGGCCATCGACCGGCTCGTCCATCACTCGACGATCTTTGAGCTGAATGTCGAAAGCTATCGGCGCCGCACAGCCAGCGACAAACAGAAAGAGCGCCGCCGTCAATTACCCACTGACAACCCGAACGGAGCGACAACCATGCTCCCCTGACGCAGCGACAATCACCTCGGCCGACCGGCCAAGATGTTTGTCGGTAAACCGGACGTCCTGCTTGACGCTATCCAGTCGTTGGAATAACCGGTTGAATCCGCCCCCGAGAGCGGTCGTTGTTGTCTTGGGGCGATCATCGACCTTGGCGTTCATTCAAAGAAAACTCGCCCTGTATCAGCTACCAGCTCTCTTGGCGATATTCGATAACTGGACTTCAGCACGAAGACATGCTTACAAGGCGTGTCGTGCGATGCAGGGGCGCAGGCGGATAGCCTTCTCCGGTGCGCTGAAACGCCGGGACAGGGCCGAATTCGGCATCCAGATCCGTCCCACGCGAAAAGCGGGCTAGTGGTGCAACGGGGCGGGCCTTTGACGAAAGAGAATGTCCCGAGCGCGTTATTCGTCAAGCGAAGCGTTGCGGTGACCCACACGAGGCATCCAGGCGCGTGCGGGAGGGGGCGATGTTGCGGATCGATGCACGCCGCCGCTGGTGGTACCGAAGAAAATTACCGAAGAAAATCGACATAAGGGCCAAACTCGCGGTCGCTGAACGTTGCCTGGGCTTTAATCAAGGTAGGCCAATGTTTCTATCGCCGATGGGCCGCCGCTTCAGCCGCCGTGTCATGGTATTCCTTGAATTTCGTGATTCTTCCGTTTTCGATCGTGAAGACGTGAGCCCACTCATCCTCATACGTAATGCCAGTTGAATTTACGCGCCAACGCTGCACCCCAAGCACGACGACCTTGTCTTCGCTGGCAATAAAATCGAGAGGTTCGAACCGTTCAGCAGTCTGAGTCGCAGCAAGCGCACTGAAGAATTCCGCGACCTCCTGAGGGCCGTGCCTTCCACCAGCGAATGGGATGATCTCTGTAGGCCCAGGTATGAACCAGTCGACATTTTCGGCGAGCGTTTTCAGGACGCCCCCGATGTCGGCCTTGCTGAAAGCATCGTATGCTTGCTGCACCAATTGAACATTTTGTTGCTCGCTCATTGCGCCTCCCACAATCGCCGTTTCGAGATCTTCCTGTATTGCTGCGGAATCGAGGCCATTACCAGATCATCATAGTCGAGTCACCGAAAACCGTGCGCTCGCCAACCAGCAAAAAGCTGAGAACCTGCCGGCCGCACCCGGCCCATGGATGGCCGTTGAATCCGCCGATCAACAACGGCCACGTCCACGCCTCAATGCGACTGCCCGGTATGGGTCGCCTGCTGTCCCGCGCAGAGGTTATCGCACGCACTTCGATGCTCATCGCACGAGGCGACAGTCGGCCGCTTTCGGACGTTCGACAGCCGTGGATTGGCGACAATCGTTATGCTCGCAACAGCGAGAGACGTGTCAGGGGGCTATTGGGATGATCTACGCCAAGGAATTTTTTGATCTTCAGCTCCAGTTTGCCCGAAGAGTCTCAGAGTTAGGGGCTATGCCGTTGCAGGTGGCTCTTCTTGACTACACGAATCTCTACGTCCGGTTCGTTGGCGATCGGCAATTCGATGGCGACGATCCGATTTGGTCGACGTACCTGGCCGGGTTTAGAGGCGAAGTTGATCTTGGCGATTGGACCTATCGCTTTTACCTTCATCGACCGCATCGCGTTCAGCCGCCGTCGGTTATCGCGACGTTCGGATGTTTTGCGTACGCGATGGGGAAGCCGGGTCAAATCCGGCTTCATTTCCATAACACGGACGGACACAGGCATGGACCATTGAGCGCGGAGCGTTCGGCGTCGCGGCTATCTGAGCTAACTTCGCTGGTGCACCACGTCCGCTCGCAGCAGGTGGCCGTTAAGGAGGTGGCTGGAGTCTCGTGGCTCTACAATCTAACTGCGTATAGACGGTTGTTTCCCGAGTCCTACGCTGCTTCAGCGACGGTGGCTGAGAACAGGTTCCGTAACATGCCTCTTTGGGGGCAGTTTTTGAACCGCCACGGTGGCATCAGGAAAGACGCAGTGACGGCGTTCGCTCGACGGGTTTCCGATCGGACCACCATGGATGAACTTGCACAATGCTTTCCGCTGCAGCCGCTTGCGGTATCGGCACCGATCGAAGCCTTCTTCGAGTTCTACGCACAGAACCCTGCGGCTAGGTTTGGTGGTTGAAGGTCCGCTTCCAGGAGAGTCGAATGGCCCTTGCGGGTCGCGCAGAGACGTTCGAGACGCCCAGCGTAGCGCGCTTAGCGTACGAAAAGTCCGTTTAGGTGATGAACCGCTGCCCCGCGATCGGAATCCTCCGCCTGGGGGTTGCCGCCGATCCAGGTTGCGGGCGGGTGAGCTTAGGCTCAGAATGATCCACCGAGGGTGCCCGTCGCCGGGCGACCCGGCAACCGTCAGGGAGGTAAGTCATGCGTGTTATGGTGAAGTTCTCGTTTTCCGCTGATGCCGGCAACTCCGCCATCCGCGCCGGCAAATTAGAAAAAGTCTTCCAACAGCTAACCGAGGATCTGAAGCCCGAAGCCGCTTATTTCCACGCCGAGAATGGCGACCGGGGCGGCTTCTTCATCGTGAACATGGCGGAATCATCGCAGATTGCCGACACCGCCGAGCGGCTCTTCTTTGGTTTGAACGCCAAGATCGAACTCGTGCCGGTCATGAATGCCGATGACCTGCGCAAAGGTCTGTTGGGCGTGCAGGAAACGATCCGCCGCTACGGCTGAGTCCCCTTGGACGATGACCTCGCCCTTGCTGGCCGCCGCGTCGTAGTCGCGCTCGAGCCATAAGCGGGCATAGCACCGGAACGGAGCCAGCTTCTGATGGTCGCCGCACAAGATCGCGTCGGCCTCGACGATCTCGGGCACGACGTCGGGGTCGTAGTTGAGGTTCATGGCGAAGACGCAGCGCGAGCGGTTGTCGGCAGTGCCGAACCGCTCGCGCACGGCCTCCTTGGCACGTTCTAGGCGCTTCTCGAACTGGCCGAGGATCTGCCGGCCGCGCTCCACCATCCCCCGCACCACGGCGATGCCGTCATAGCCCGATGCCGTCATAGCCGCGCCGATCGGCAAAGGCGGCCGTTTCGTAATCGGGGTACCGTCAAGATTCGGACGTTTACGAACGTCAACGGCGAAACTGCCAGATTTGGTCCTGAGACTTTGCAGCGAGGGTGTCAATTTACGTTGGAAATACCCTTAATCTGACGCGTTCCCCGCCGGGCTCTGAGGTCCGGCTGAAGTACGCTTCAACCGGACATATCGCTGGCTAACGGGCGCAGTTCGGCCATGAAGCGTCATTGGCCCGCAACCTTAGGCGGCCGTTCGGATGACCGCTTTTCGTTCACCTGCTGCCGGCTGTGCGGTCGTCAACCGACGCCGCGCCGGCTTGTGGCTAACCGGCACGAATGTCGGCGGAAAAATCAAAACTACACCCGCCGGGAAGTGGGTGGGCGTCAGCTCAAGGCGGCGTGTGTTGCCCGATGCGTCGGGATAAAAGTTGTACCGCGGCCCGTTCTCCCAAGTGGTGATGCGCGAGCACACCGACGGCAAGACCACGATGGGCGCCAAGCACATTCGCGAAGGCATCGTTATGGTCCCGGCGGTTGAACGGACGCACATGGATCTGGACACCGCTCGCGTGTGCCTGAAGTCGGTGTCCGCGAACTACCTGACGCGCAAGGGCGGGACGGAATACAGCTGAAGCATCATGTAACGCAACTCCAAACGACCTCCTCCGAAGGAGGTCGTTTTTCTTCATGCCGCTGCTCGGAGATCTTCATTCTTGACGCGCGCCGCCCACGCGTTATTCCGGCAGCGCGCCTCATTCTCTTCAGTCGGAGCCATAGGCCAGCGTACTGGGATTCGTTTGTCCGAATGTGAGATACCACCCAGCTTGCAGTGTGCCAGTTGGTACGAAAACATCAAAATGCTTGCTGCTCACGTTGTAGCGGCGAACACTCCCGGTGTCCGAGCTGTTACCTGAGATAGGGACGAACAATTTTCCACCGGGGCCGAAGAGCAACGCTTGCGCGTAGGCGCGGGGCTGATCCCGGGTAGTGGCCCGATAAAACTCGATTTTATCGACATACGTGCCGGGACTGCCGCATTTTGGTCCTTGGAACACAAGGATTTTGTCGTTATCAATAGTAGTCGGCGTCTCGTTCGAGCGGAAGCTAGTGACGTAAAGGTTTCCATCTGGCCCGAATGCTAAACCTTCAGGCCGGTTGAGACCCTGGTCGTCAATAAAAACATCCTTAAAGCGGCCATTTTGCGGATCGAACCGAATCACTTGTCCTCGCAATCCAGAAACGAGGCACGGGTAATTAGAAATATAAAGAAGGCCGTCGGAACCCAGCACAATTCCGCGCGGATGAAATTCACCGTTAGCACGGTCATTCGTCGGTGGTAGTGCGCAAGTGCCGAACGATAAATCCGGGACAAAACTTCCAGCAAAGTGCCCATCGGCCGTATATTTCAAAAGACGGCCAGGAGTCTGTGGCTTATTTGGGTCCGGCTCGGTAGTAAAGTCCGCCACGAACATAAAATCTTGCTTTGCCTTGGTGTCTCTCCAGAGAATCACGCCGCGTGAAGCAGCGGGGGCGTTGGCGTCGGTGTGCGGAACGAGCGGCGGGAGCGGTTGCCCGGTGCGGTCGTATTCGAGTATGTCGCTGTTGTCGGTCGTGTTGACATTTTGGTTTGAGAGTATCAGATTACCGACTTGATTAAAAACAAGACCACGCGGCCCTCGCAAATCGCTTGTCGATTTAACGAATGTGCCAAGAGATTGCCCTTTTAACCCAAAGCGCTTTACCGTGTTATCGCCCACATCCCCGATATATAAAGAGTCGGTGGTTTGCGAAAAACTAGAGTCAGCGGTTTGCGCAAAGCTTGGTGCGCTCAAAATCAGTTGCGCTGCGAAGAGGACGACCATAGTGCGCATGAATTGCGCGGCACGCTTTTTCATATTCATGACATGTTCCTCGCGGTTTCGAAAGGCTGATTTGGGATGAACTCCTTGCTCACGAGACGGGTATCTGACTTTCAAGAAGCTATGCTAGGTCCCTACAGATTTCAAGAGAGAAATCATTCTGCGCTGGCGTTAGGCGAAATAACACTCGGTCAAGGTTTTCCATCCAACGCCTGCCGGAAGACTTTCATCCGGTTTCGGAATGGCTCGCGAATGCAGTAGCTGTCAAAAGAGAGGGCAATCCTTGGCTCTCTCGACCTCGCAAAGACGAACGAACCGCTCACCGGTTCTCCGCGAAGGTACGAGCGTGTAGTCGTCTCCAAAGAGCAAACACGTTTCGATTACTGTTAGCACGTCGAGTCCGGCCGCTGACCGAGCCGGGACGTCAGAGGCTGGTAAGGATCGATCAGAGACCGTCGCGGCAGGTTTGCTATGGTGCTGAGGCGAACCGGCGCGCGGTCTGCCTGGCCCCGCCGGTCGTGCAGAACGTCGAACATGCAAGGCGGAGACGGCTTCCACCCGACCAGGAGCACCACGATGCCGAGCTTCACGATCAACCCGATTCCCGAAATGTTGTCGCAGCGATTCAACTACGTGCCGAAGTTCCTGCCCATCATCGACCCGACCTGCGGCCGCTACTGCCTCAAGTCGCTGCTCAAGTACTGGTACGAGAGGAAGACCAACGTACGATATCAAGACATCCTGCTGCCGAAACCGGCGAACCGCGTGCGCGACTGGATCGCCTACGACCCCTATGACGACTACCAGAACGCCCCAAATCTGCTCGTCGAGAGCTACGACGTTCCGACGACCGCCGACCAGTGGATCAAGCGGCTCCAGGACTACGGGCCGATCATTCTGCGCGGCGTGCTCGGGCAAGCGAGCGTGTCGCACTTCGTCCTGCTGACCGGGGCCAGCTCGGACAATCCGCAGACGTTCAGCTTCAAGGACCCGCTGGCCGGGGACGTGGTCACGACCGGACCCTACGCGGGCATGGCAAACCGGATTGCGGCGCCGCTCGTCTACGGACGCTCCGACATCATGAGCCGCCTGCTCGACGCGCCCGCGCAGCAGGTGCTTGACGCGACGCACTGAGCCGCCGGGCCAGTGCCTCACGGAGGGCCGGCGCGCCGACCCTCGCTCGCTCAGCGAAACTGCGTGATCTTCTTGGACGCGACGATGTTGAGGTTCTCGGCCTTGCCAGGGTCCTTGCGCCGGACCGGATACACATCCTCGTACTCGTAGTCCTTCAGCGACTCCGCGACGTACGGACGCGTATCGTGCGCGATCGACCTGGGGTCCACCTCGCTCGACTTCGCCGGCCGCAACAGCGCCTGCTGGTCGGGATTGAGCGGACTGGCCTTGGTGTCGCGCTCCATCTTAGTCCAGCGTTTGTACGAGATCCGCATCGTGTCGTGCACGCGATCGAAGCGCACGTAGAGCGAGTCGGCCTTGCCGACGTGCGAAGTCACGCGCACGCCGTAGACGGGCCCGTCGAACCCCAGTTCGCGCGCGACGCCGAGCAGCATAGCTTTCCAGTCCTGCTCGCCGCTCGTGTCGTGCGTGTACTGGTGCTCCTGGTTGACGACGCCGTAGAGCGCGACGCCTGCCGTGATGTCAGCGGTACCTTGCTGCTCAGCCCAGGAGGCGAAGGCGTGGGCCTTGGCGTCGTCAACGCCGGCGCCGCCGGCGCCCTTGTAGTCGTGGAAGCCGTAGAGGCCGCCGCTCACCTGGAAGCAGACTGCCTGGCAGCCCTTGATGCTCGGAAAGCCGAGGGACTGGGTATCGAACGCGACGTGATTGTTGCCGACATAGTGCATGCGGGCCTCCCTGGCGCCGACGGGCGCAATGCCCCGATCACCGTGCCCGAGGGCCCAGCGAGGTGACGGAAGTGACGGAAGTGACAAATGACTATAGGCGAGCGCCGCGCGGGATGCCAGGTCTCGCCGTTCGTACGGAAGTCGGCAAACGTCCTGCTCACGGCCGCGGATGCGTCAAACAGCCACGGCCCTGTCGCCCGGCCGGGCTGGCGATGCGAATCATCATGTCCAGGCATCTCCGTACCGCGCCAATCTGTCCCAAATGCTGCTTCTCGACATCGCGCCGCACGTCGAAAGACGCGCTGGTTCAAGGCATGGACTGCCACCGCAAAACGGGATGCGTTGCGCCCGCTGGCAGCGCCTACCGGGCCAATTGCCAGCGCAGGATCGGATGGGTCGCGCCGGCCGGCATGACCCACACGCCGGTCGGGCTGAAATCCCAGGACGCGTCGAAGCTCGACGGCTTGCCCATTTGGGCAGTAGTAAGACCGTTTGATGCAGGCAGTTGCGAGACGTCTCCAGTGCTCGCCGTTTGTGTTGTCGTCTCCTTGTCCCAGTAGACGTTGCTTGCAAGTGTGCCACCGGCGCCAAACGCGACGATTCCGCCGAAAATGGGGTGGAAAAACGGCCCTTGATAGGAACGTGTTGGCACGTCACCGGATGCAAATGACTGCTCGATCAACCCGCTATTCGCAAAAGCCAGGCCGCCGGCCGCCGAGAGCCCAAGAACATAACCCGTGGCGTACGACTGAGACACCGTGCCACTGTTGACGCCGACGAGTCCACCCGGCGAGCCGAACGTCTGAGTGACGACCTGGCCGGTCGCGAACGACTGAACGATCCATCCGAGATTGGCGCCCACGAGCCCTCCCGCGTCACCGGCGTCGCCTACGGTAGCGCTGCTCGAGGAGCGCTCGATCAGACCGTCGTTGGTGCCCACCAGGCCGCCGATCGGCGCGTTCCCATAGTGAGTGGCGCCCCGGTAGCCGGACGTATATGCGTATGTAATCAGGCCCCGGTTGCGCCCCGCCAGAATGCCGAAAGTGATAACAATCGGCACATTGTCGAGGATGTCGTCTTGTCCCTCATAGAATGCGGTGTTCGTGATGCCGACGTTGCGCACCACGCCCGCAGTCCCGATCTCGCCAAAGAGGCCAATCGCTTTGGTACCTGATGGCGAGTAAATCTCATTCTGGCTGAACTGGTCGATGACATGCCCCATCCCATCGAACTGTCCCGTGAACGGGGTGGCTGCGCTGCCCAGCGGGATGAAGTCCACGCCGCTGGAGGAGTTCGACGTAAGGATCGTCGCACTTGCGTCGATATCCTTGCCGAGCGCGTAGTTGCCGGCCAGGTCGAACGATATGTTCTGCAGATCGGTCAGCGAATTGACGAGCTTATAGCCGGTGATTTGCGTGACCAGGCCGCTGTAGGCCGGGGCGGTCCACGAAGCGTTGCCGAGCAGCGTGCCGGGGCTGTAGCGGCCGTTCATGTCGTAGAAAAGGCTCACGATGCCGGCGCTCTTGGACCAGTCGACGGTGCCAAGGTTCGAGACGCTGCCACCGTTATCGACGCCCATAGCGTCGGCACCCAAGGTTAGATTGCCCGCGCCGTCGTTCGCGATCGTCGTGCCGCTCGTGACGGAGACATTGCGATATGCCGCAAGCGTGAGCGAAGCCGGGCCCTGCCAGCGCAGGCTCGAAGCGATGCCCAGGTCGCCCGTTGCACCGTTGCCACCCGTGGTCGTGACATCGACCGAGGTGCCCGCGCTCAGACTGCGCTGCAACGTGCGTGCCGCAGCGTCATCGATCGTGAAAGCAGGCGTTGAAAGATTCCACTGCCCGGCGTGAACGGCTGCGTGCCTGCCGAACGCCAGCTGCGCCGCCTGCGTGTCGACCGTTCCGCCGCTGCCGTCGGCATCCGTTGCCGCGATCTTGCCTTGCTGCCTGACCAGGCCGCTGTCCGCGATCAGCCAGACGTGGCCATCCCGGGTGGCCGTGCCCGTCGCGCGGATCCGGGTGCCGCTGCCTGCGAGCGCATAGACGTTGCCATCGGCAGCTTGAAGACTGACCTGCGCGGCCTTGATGCGCCCCTCGTTGACGACGGTGCCGTGACTGCCTGCCTGCACGAACACCTGCCTGCTGTTGGCCGAGTCCTGCAACAGCACCGTCTCGCCAGCCGCCAGTTCCACCGTGCCGCTGGGCGCTCTTACCGTGCCCGCGTTGACGACTGCCTGACGCGCGATCAGGAACACATCGCCGCCGCTGGAGCTGAGCCTGCCGAGGTTGATCACGCTCGCGTCCGACTTGCCCGACAGCGTCAGTGCATCACCGCCGTTCATGAAGGCGTCGTTGCAGATATCCAGGGCGGACGCGACGAACCGTCCGCCCGTGCTGACAACGCCTGAGGGCCCCACGAGGATGCCTTGCGGATTGATCAGGTAGAGGCTGCCGGTGGCGGTGAGCTTGCCGAGAATCGATGACGGATCGCCGCCCGTTACACGGTTCAGTGTCGCGCCCGACCCGTTGTTGAAGGCGACGGTGTTGCCGTTGCCGATCGAGAAGCTGTGCCAGTCGATCACGCCGCGGGACGAGGTCTGGTCGATCGTTAGCGAATGGGTGCCGCTGCTGATCACGCCCTGGCCCCGGACGAAGGCGCCGCCCTGCGGCAGTGGTCCGGCCGCGTGGGCCATCGGCACGCAGCACGCGGCGAGCGCGAGCGGCACCCATAGCGCAAGCGGCAGCGGGCGCAGAACACGGTTCCACGCGGAAGGCCGCGATCGAGGCGCGATGAGTGCCGCGCCAGCATACGCCAGCGTAAAGGACAGCCCATTGCACGGGGTTGGGGGCGACTGGATCGCCAGTCTGGATGAATGACGCGACATGATCCCTCCCGAAACGTGGTTCGTGGAAAGTCGTCGTCGCGGAACGCAGATTGTTGCGACCAGGCAAGGCGCGAAAGCCGCCATACCGCACAACACAGCCTAATCGTAGCAGCGCGTTTCAAAAGACCAACCGGTATTTGCGCATACACCCGGTGCTTGCTCGTACCTCTTCAAGCCCAGGCAATCCGCAATCTTCGACACCTCTGGCGAGGGATGAACTCTTCGTCGTTTGCGCTTGATCAGGCGCCGAACAGATCGAGTCGCGCGGGCACTTCGGTCAGGGAGTTGAAAAAGCACCCGCTACTTAAGGTCTTCGGAAGGAAATGCGGTGAGGAAATCAAAGTCGCACCCTGCCGCGGCAGAGAGCACGTGATCGTGATAGAGCCGCTGGTAACCGCGCGCATATGTCCCTTCTGCCGGACGAATCTCAGTGGCACGATGCGCCAGCTCGACCTCGTCAACCAGTAGATCGATCCGCTTGTCCCGCGCCGAGAGCCGGATGCGGTCGCCGTTGCGCACCAGCGCCAGCGGGCCACCGAGCGCCGCTTCTGGCGTCACGTGAAGCACGATGGTCCCGTACGCCGTGCCCGACATGCGCGCATCCGAAATCCTCACCATGTCCTTCACCCCCGCCCGCGCAAGTTTCTGCGGAATCGGCAGATAGCCGGCCTCGGGCATGCCTGAAGCACTGCGCGGCCCCGCGTTCTGCAATACGAGAATGTCGTCCGCGCGAACGTCCAGATCAGGGTCGTCGATGCGCGCGGCCAGATCTTCGAGCGAGGTAAATACCACGGCACGCCCTTCATGTTCGAGCAGTTCGGGAGTAGCGGCGGCGCGCTTCAGAACCGCACCGCCCGGCGCCAGACTACCGTTCAGAACAATCAGTCCGCCCTCGGGACTGACCGGTTTCTCCGTCGAGCGGATCACGGCCGTATCGATCGGATCGGCAAGCGGCTTGTTCAAACGCTCCTCGAGACTCTGCCCGGCGATATCGCGACACGTCACATCGAGTTGGGGCATCAGTCCGCGCAGAACGCCCTCCAGCCCGCCGGCTGCATGGAAATCCTCCATGTAGCCGTTGCCTACCGGCTTGAGATCCACAAGTACGGGCGTTTCATCAGACAGCCGGTTGAACTCGTCGTAATCGATCTTCAGTCCGATACGACCAGCAATCGCCGCCAGATGAATCACGGCGTTGGTCGAACCGGAGACCGCGAGCAGCACGCGCAAGGCATTGCGCATCGACGCGGGCGTCACGATCTCGGCCGGTTTCGGTCCGCCACTGAGGGCCATGCGCGCAACCAGCGCTCCGGTTTCTTCGCAATTGCGCAGACGATCCGCGTGCACGGCCGGAATCGCCGCCGAACCGGGCAGCATCATGCCTAGCGTTTCCGCGATCAGCGCCATGGTCGACGCCGTGCCCATGACCGCGCACGTTCCCGCCGTGACCGCCAGACGCCCCTCCACTTGCCTGATCTCCTGCGCCGAGACTTTCCCCGCGCGGAAATTCGACCAGAAGCGCCGGCAGTCCGTGCACGCGCCAAGCCGCTCGCCGCGATGTCGCCCGGTCATCATCGGACCGGCCACCACCATTGCTGCGGGCAGCTCCGCGGAAATTGCGCCCATCAACATCGCCGGCACGGTTTTGTCGCATCCGCCTAGCATCACCACTGCATCCATCGGCTGGGCACGAATCATTTCCTCGACGGCCATCGCCATCAGATTGCGATAGACCAGCGAAGTCGGCGAAAGGAAGACCTCGCCAAGCGAAATCACCGGAAATACGACCGGCAATGCGCCCGCCGTGAGCACGCCGCGCTCGACCGCCTTGATCATTTCGGGAAAGTGGCGATGGCAGTTATTGAAACCGCTCTCCGAGGTGCAGATCCCGACGATCGGCTTGTCGAGCGATTCGCCGGTGTAACCCATCGATTTGGCAAACGACCGGCGCAGATAGCGCGCGAAGTCGTGATCACCGTAGTTCGTCAGGCCATTGTCGAAGCCACGCGGTTTTTGATTCATTTCCAATTCCTTACGATCAGGCGATGCAGCGACGATATAGCGAAAGAAACGTCAGATGAATTCAGGGACGAGGCGGACTCCGACCTCGATAAGTCTAAACGACGCCTATCATCCAGATACCGCCCGGCGACGCACGCGTGACGGGATGGGCAGGGACTCACGCACTGAACGTGCTCGACGGTCGATCCCGATTTGGGAGGTCACATGTCATCGCTACGCGCAAACGATCTGCTCCATTCGAAGGAAGGATTCCGCCTGCATGGCCAGGACCTCGACTGCTGGCGCCGCTGGGGGCCTTATCTGAGCGATCGGCAGTGGGGCACCGTTCGCGAAGACTACAGCGACTACGGAACCGCATGGGAGTATTTCCCCCACGATCATGCGCGCAGCCGCATGTACCGCTGGGGCGAGGACGGCATTGCCGGATTCGGCAACGACCCGCTCGACTGGTGCGTGTCGCTCGCGCTCTGGAACGGGCGCGACCCCATCCTGAAGGAGCGGCTGTTTGGCTTGACCAATGCGCAAGGCAATCACGGCGAGGACGTGAAGGAGCTTTACTTCTACGTCGATGGCACGCCGACGCACTCGTACATGAAGATGCTGTACAAATACCCCCACGATGCGTACCCGTATCAGGACCTGATCGAGGAAAACGGCCGGCGCGGCGCCGATCAGCCCGAATACGAAATCCTCGATACGGGCGTGTTCGACGACGATCGCTATTTCGACGTCTGGGTCGAGTACGCGAAGCACACACCCGACGACATCGTGATGCGGGTAACCGTCGAAAATCGCGCGGATCAGCCCGCGTCACTGCATGTGCTGCCGCTCTTCTGGGCGCGCAACCGCTGGGCGTGGTCAGGCAAGCCCGGCAAGCCGTCGCTCACGCTCGAGCCGGCGTCCGCCGAGGGCGCGCGCGTGATCGCGCACAATCCCGCGCTGGGCACGATGATCGTCACGGGCTCGGCGCCGCAGCCGATCGAATGGCTGTTCTGCGAAAACGAAACCAACGTCCGCCGCCTTTTCGGCATCGCCGGCGCAGGCCCGTTCAAGGATGGCTTCAACGATTACCTCGTCGATGGCGACGAGCACGCGATACGCCGCGACGCGGGCACCCGCGCCGCCGCTCATGTGGCCCTGTCGCTCGCGCCGCACGAGCGCGCGGTGCTGTATCTGCGCTGGCGTCCGGCGGCACTACCGGGCATCACGCGCGACGACGTGCCGCTCGACTTCGAAGCGCTGTTCGCGCGCCGGATCGCGGAGGCCGATGAGTTTTACGCCGCGCTCCAGCACGACATCAGCGACGCCGATGCGCGGCTCGTGCAACGCCAGGCGCTCGCCGGCATGCTGTGGACGAAGCAGTATTACCAGTTCGACGTGACGCGCTGGCACGACGGCGACCCCGGCCAGCCGAAGCCGCCGAAAGGACGCCGGCACGGGCGCAACGCCGACTGGCGGCATATGTGCAACGGCGACGTCGTATCGATGCCGGACAAGTGGGAGTACCCGTGGTACGCGTCCTGGGATCTCGCGTTTCATGCCGCCGCGTTCGCAATGATGGACCCCGACTTCGCGAAGAAACAGTTGCTGCTGCTCGTGAAGGAACGCTACATGCACCCGAACGGGCAGTTGCCCGCCTACGAATGGGCATTCGGCGACGCGAATCCGCCCGTTCATGCATGGGCGACATGGCGCGTGTACGAACTCGACCGTGAAGTCACGGGCGTCGGTGACCACAAGTTTCTCGAGGTAATGTTCCACAAGTTGCTGCTGAACTTTTCGTGGTGGGTCAACCGCAAGGATGCAGACGACCGCAACATCTTCCAGGGCGGCTTTCTCGGGCTAGACAACGTCGGCATCTTCGACCGCTCTTCCCCGCTGCCGACGGGGCGGCCGCATCGACCAGGCGGACGGCACCGCCTGGATGGCCTCGTATGCGCTCGACCTGATGCAGATCGGACTCGAGCTCGCGATGACGAACAACGCGTACGTCGAAATCGCGGTGAAGTTTTTTGAGCATTTCCTGTATATCGCAGAAGCCGTCGGTTGCAGCGAAGGTTGCAGAACGGGGCTATGGGACGGTCACGACGAATTCTTTTATGACGTACTGCATCTTCCAGATGGAACCCGTGTGCCGATGCGCGTTCGCTCGATCGTCGGCCTGATTCCGTTGTTCGCCGTGCATGTGCTCGAAGAACGCATATACGGCCACCTGCCCGGCCTGCGGGAACGGCTCGCGTGGTTTCTCGATCACCGGCCCAATCTGGCCAAACTCGTATCGCGTTGGACCGAACCCGGCAAAGGCAACACCACGCTGCTCTCGCTACTGCGCGGATACCGGATGACGGCATTGCTGCGCCGCGCGCTCGACGAAGACGAATTTCTGTCCGATCACGGCGTGCGCGCGCTGTCACGCGTGCACCGCGATACACCGTACGAGTTCGATCATGGCGGCGCGCACGTCTGCATCGCTTATCAGCCGGCCGAATCGGATTCGCGCGTATTCGGCGGCAATTCGAACTGGCGCGGGCCTGTGTGGATGCCCGTCAACTATCTGCTGATCGAATCGCTGTATGAATTCCATCGCTACTACGGCGACGAGTTCCGCATCGAATATCCAACGGGATCGGGAAACCCGTGCTCGCTCAGCGAGATCGCCGACGGTCTCGCGCGGCGTGTCACTACCCTCTTTCTCAAGGACGAGCACGGCGTGCGGCCCGTGATGACGGCTTATCCGCTGTTGCAGGCCGACCCGCGCTCGTCCGATCTCGTGCTGTTCCACGAGTACTTTCACGGCGACAGCGGACGTGGCGTCGGCGCTTCGCACCAGAGCGGCTGGAGCGGTCTCGTCGCGCTGCTGCTACAGCCGCGTCTGATGAAGCTGGCCCACGTGGCGTCCGATACCGCTGCCGAAAACGTGCGGGCAGGCTCGCCAGTTGCCGAAGACGCGCAGCCCGCGATGGCGCGATAGACGGGCATCGAAAATCCGGAATCAAATCCGGAATCGATCGAGACGCGATTCCCGAAACTCTATGTCGTCGACCTATCGGACCAAAGTCTGATTGACCGACCTGAAGGTCACGTGTCTTATTGTTTCGGGAGGGTCCACGTGGCCACCGGAAGACGCGACCCCACGGGTAAGCGAAGACATGCTCGCACCCCACCGGGAAGTTTCCTCTACATGGTCAAAGGCGAACCGCGAACGTTTCGGCCTCCGCTGCCGTATGAATCGTAGGAAGAGCGCAAACATGGACTGGAACCGCTGGTACAGCTTGAAGAGTTACCTCAGATCTTCCCTGTGGACGGTACCGCTCGTCGCGGTAGCGATCTATGCCGTGGTAAAGCCGCTCACTGAAATGCTGGGAAGGTGGCTGATCGGACACGACATCCTCGATCCGAAAACCGGCCTTTTTGCGCTGTCCATGACTGGAGCGCGGTCACTTGTCGGCGACATCGTTTCCGCAGACCTGGCGTTTCTGGTGTTTACCTTCGGTTCGCTGCTCGTCGCAATCCAGGTCGCCGGCGGTCAATATACCCCGCGGATCATCGCGACGACATTGCTGCGCGATAACGTGATCCGCAGCATCTCGGGATTGTTCGTATTCACGCTTCTGTTCGCCAACAGGACCCTGGGCTGGATGGGTGACAGCGAGGTGCATCAGCTTCAGGTATTCATTGCAGCGCTATTCGGATTCGCTTCCGTCGTCGCATTCCTTTTCCTGATTGATTACGCGGCGAAATGCCTGCGTCCGGTAAGCCTCGTGGCTCGGGTTGGGAAGCATGGGATCGCGGTCATCGAAAGCGTCTATCCCGACCCAACGACTGGCCGAATCACCCCGCCAAGACTTGACCATGAGCGAGGCGTCCCTGGCCGCATTGTTCGCCATAGCGGTACATCCGGCATCGTTCTGGCCGTGAATCTCGAAAGACTTGTCGCCAAGGCGAGGCGCACTAACTCGGTTATCGAATTCGTGCCGCAAGTCGGCGATTTTGTCGCGGTGGACGAACCCTTGTTTTATTTGTACGGAGACTCTGACGCAATCGATGAAAACCGGCTGCGTACCCTGGTTGCTTTTGGGACCGAACGCACGATGGAACACGATCCTATGTTCGCGTTTCGCATTCTTGTTGATATTGCGCTGAAAGCGTTGTCGGCTGCGATCAACGATCCAACAACGGCCGTGTTGGCCATCGATCAGTTGCAGCGGCTATTGCGTGTAGTCGGAAAACGGTCTTTGTACACCGAAGAGTTAACGGATAAGTCCGGACTTGTGCGCGTCATCTATCGAACGCCGAACTGGGAAGATTTCGTGCATATCAGTTTCCGCGAGATACGTCAGTACGGCGCGGGCAGCATTCAGATCGCGCGGCGTCAGCGCGCGGCGATAGAGAATCTCCTCCAGTGCTTGCCGGAGCATCGTCACGACGCCTTGCGTGTCGAGCTGACTCTGCTGGACCGTGCGATCGGCTCGAAGCATCCATTTCCGGAGGACCTGGCGCTGGCCCGTATCCCCGACTCGCAAGGGCTTGGTGGCTCGGAAAGCTCGACAGCAAGGCAACCCATCGTTTGAGAGGCAAACCATGCGAAAACTCATCATGGGCATCGTTGAATTCCGGGAGAAAATGCTGCCGCAATACGCGCAGCAGTTCAGCAAACTCGCGCTCGCGCAGACACCTGATGCGCTCTTCATAACGTGCTCGGACAGCCGGGTCGTGCCGGATCTGCTTGCATCAACCCATCCCGGCGATCTCTTTACGATGCGCAACGTGGGCAATCTGATACCACCGGCGACTGCGGAGGGCGTCTCTACCGGAGATCTTTCCGAGGCAAGCGCGATCGAATATGCCGTGCTGGTGTTGAAAGTCGCGAATATTGTCGTGTGCGGACATTCGGAGTGCGGCGCGATGAAGGCCGTGTTCTCCAGGAACGCCAAGCTGAAATCGCCAAACCTCGATAAATGGCTATGCCACGCCAACAACGCAGCGTTTCGCCTCGAACAGGAAGGTCCGCTCGACGACAGCCTGAAAGCGCACGATCAATTGTCGCAACTCAACGTACTCGTGCAACTCGAGCACTTGATGACCTACCCGATCGTCCGCCAGCAAGTCACTGCCGGGGCACTCGTACTGAGCGGCTGGTGGTTCGACATCGCGACGGGCGCAATGTATGCCTATGAGCGCACGAGCCGCTCATTCGCAGTCATCGATCGCACAATGGCTGATCGGATGATTGAGCGCCTTGCCGCACGGGCGAGATGACGGTTTGCGAAGCCCGCAATGGAACCGGCATGTCGCTAGCGACCAATGCAATCCCTGCGTCGCGATGCAGACGGCAAGTTCTGTTTCAATGTTCGCTTCCGCACACTTTCTGGCAGAAGAACATGTCACCGCGAATATTGCTATCTACAGTTCATGCGTCGGATCTTAAGAGGCGCGCGTACGGAACCTGCATGCATGAAAACGGGCGATGTTTCGCAGTCGGCATGGAGATGAGATATGGGAGTGGTTGAAGTCGAAATGCGATCACCGAACTTTGTGGCAAGCGCAGTTCTGGTTGCCAGAACGTGGCATGCAGCGCCTGTTGGCAACGGCATTGACTCACACTGACGAGGCCTACATGACCGATTTGAACACGCTGTGGACATACATCAAAAAGCATGCGCCACCCGGCGGCATCGAGGGCTTTGACGGCAGTCCCGGAAAATTTCGTGACTTGCAGCAGTACCACGAGAAAAAGGTCTCCCGATGGGAAAACGCGGGGGGCGCATCAGTCAGGAAGGCGGGTGAGTTGATTACCGATCCTCTGGAGGTTTGCGGTCTACGGCGCGAAAGCACGCTGCTTTCTACACCGGACAATCCTAAGAGAATCGCCGTCGCGGCGATGCTGCTGGCGATGTCGATCGTCCTGAATCTCGATGAGGATACGCTCAGAAAGGCTAAACCCATTCTGGAAAGGCGCGATATTCTCGACCTCGAGATGCGGTTGAAAATTCTTCTGTCGACGGGCGATGTCTTCCAGTCGACGCGATTTCCAAGTCTGCAGTTGAAGAACTTCAGCAGTGTGTCGATCGGCTTCGAAAGTGTTCAAACGACTTTCATCCTCGGCGCGGAAAATGCCTTCGAGAGCGCCACCGATCTGCTGACGTTGATGCATCAGCGGCTTTTGCACGCTTCGTCCGGCATACCGGAACAGTACAAGGAAACATTCACCAGCTATTTCGGTAATCCAGACGACAAAGTGGATGTCGCGGCGCTTGGATTCCAAGGCGGCTCAGAACTGGGGTTGTCCGGTAGTCAAACCAGAAGCGCGTTGGTGCGCGCGGTGCTGCAATGCGTCTGGAAGGGCATCCAGATGAGGCCAGTGCGCCTCTATTACGGTGGCGGCAGCGTCATCCCCAATGTCCGGGCCTATGCACCCGACCTCAAGACAGTTCGCCGTGACGGGAAAATAAACATACACCTGGCGATCGACTTCTTCAGTCTCGAACAACAGGTGATTCATGACGGGATGAGCATTAGCCGTGGCGCGGGCCTTATTCACGAGTTCACTCATGCACTGGCCGGGACGATAGACGTCGACCAGGCATTTATGCCAGGCCGATGCCGGGCGCTCGCAAGGAATAGGGATTTCGGACCGCGCGTGCTCGCCAATGCGCAGAGTTATGCATCGTTCGTTGAGGATGCATTCGGCTGACGGTTGCGCAGTCGACTGCATTTAGCCGCCCGCTGTTTGGATGGTTGAGAAGGGGCCCTTATGCACTGTTGAGCGGCGCATCGAGCGGGTCTCCCGCCTTCAGGCGATCAAGCGAACGGCCAGCGCTTAGTGCACCTTCCGTTCCATTGATCGCGAGCCCCTCACTGTTACAGCAAAGGCGTAAGCACTTGGTCAGATAGAACGAGGCTTCGGCGTCGTCAGCACAACGCTGCGATATCGCGAATTGGGTGCAGTGCCAGATTATTCGTCATCGTCCCAGTGATGATGATGGTGCTCCCAGCCCCTGTGCCAACCATGGTCATGGTTGCCAGTGCCTGTCTCGGTCGTCGTTGTATTCGTATCCGTAGCCATATGTGTTGCTCTAGTGGGCAAATAAACGTGAAGTGTCAGCCTGGTAACCGTTTGTAAGGCACTGTGCCCTCCGGTTCGCTGCGTGCTTACTAAGCACTCAGCGAATCGCCATAGACACGCACACGCTCACCAACCTGAACGGTAGGCTGCATGTCGTGGTTGAAGTTTCGATAACTGCCATCCTGCATTCTGACTTGCACCTGGCAGGTGGCATCTTTGCGTACGGCATGTTCGATACCGTTACCCGCAAGGCCACCGCCAACTGCACCCGCTATCGTCGCCAGAACACGGCCGCACCCTTGACCAACCTGGTTGCCCAGCAGCCCGCCTGCCACCGAACCGCCTACTGCGCCGAGCCCGGTGGTCGGCTCTTGTGTTTGGACTGCGTTGACCGCGACGACTTCACCTGCATTCGTCGCCCTTCCCAATTGGTTGGACAGCATGGGAAGTCGCCGGGAAGCCGCAGATCCACCCGCCTATTCAGGATTGCCGCTAACAGCGGTCAGCCCCGTGAGATGCACACTGCGGGTCGTAAACCATGCTTGAGTTTAAGGACGGAAACGGTCACAGTTGACCTGTCGTCGCCTCAAAGTCCTCTGAATAGGTGGTCAATCGCCCCTCTTTTCCCTCGTTTGGTTCAGCCCCAAGCTCGTATCATGGGCTGCACATTGGGGTTAATGCAGTATGTCGGACACGTTTTGGGTTACAAAATCCTGACGTTTCTATCGAAGGAAAAGATACATGTCAATTGCAAAGCGACGCGCGAGCTCGGCCAGATTGTCCCTCGTAGCCAACACATCGAGTGCTGTCGCGATTCCCGCGGACTGTAAAGCAACGACATCCGGGCCGATGCCAGAAGCATGGTTCGAGGAAGAAGTCGGCTACATCGGCGAAATGCCGGCGTGTACCCGCATCCCGACTGACACCCACCGTCAATGACCTGAGTGAACGTAAAAGTAATGCCGGCGAGCGCATTCTTTCGCCCCGGGTATCGCTCCACTGAAACGCGCCATTCATGAATACTGTTCGAACTGAATTAACGGGTGATGCCGGCCTTCCATCGACGCATCAGCCACTGGGACTGGCTGCGTTGCTCCGGGCGGCAACGGCTGGGAGCGATCTGACGCCGCTGGGGGAAAGCCTGCTCGAGCACATAAAGCGCCATGACGACCCGTACGCTCTGCTTGATTTGTCGCTGGTGTTGCAATTGAAATACCAGAAGGCGGCCGCTCTCGCCGTCCAGCAGCAAGCGCTTCAAATGACCAGACATTATCGGTTAAAGAGCGCCCAGACGATCAAGCCTCCTTTGAAGGTGCTGGTGCTCAAGGCTCCGGGCGATCTGATGGCGAACACGCCTTTTGAGTGCCTGCTTGAGAACGCCGACCTGCAGATAGAGGTCCTGTATGTCGACACGCGGCCGCTGGGGGATGCCGAGTTGCCCGAGCACGACGTTATCTTCGTTGCGGCATGCGCGTCGGATGAAACCGCGGGCGTTCTTGCCCAAATCGCGTCGCTGACGAGCGGGACGGGTTGCCGCGTACTAAACCGGTCCGAACACATTGCGAAGACAATGCGTGACACCGCCTATGCTCTGCTGGGCGCTGCCCCCGGTATCTGTATGGCCCACACGGTGCGCCTTTCCCGCGAGCGGGTCAACGAAGCGGCTTCGGGAGCGTTGCAGTTGTCCGAGGTACTCGGCGCAAATTATCCACTCATCATACGGCCGATAGGATCGCACGCCGGACAAGGTCTGGCGAAAGTGTCCGACGCTCAGGAACTCGCGCGCTACATGGCTGAGTCTGACGCCGTGGAATATTACATGGCGCCTTTTATCGACTACAGCAGCGCCGACGGTCTGTTTCGCAAATACCGGATCGTGATGATCGAGGGAACGCCATTCGTGTGCCATATGGGCATCTCGAAGGAATGGATGGTTCACTACCCTTACGCGGAAATGTCGACGCATCCCGACCGGCGAGAGGAAGAATCGCACCTGATGGCGAGCTTTGACACCGATTTTGCTGTGCGTCACCGCGAGGCGTTTCGCAACGTCGCGGAATTGACCGGTCTCGATTACGTAGGATTCGATTGCGCTGAAACGAGCGATGGCCGGCTGCTCATATTCGAGATCGCGACGGGCATGGTTGTGCATGACTTGGACGACCAGAGCATTTTTCCTTATAAGGTTCCGCAAATTCGCCGGGTTGCCGACGCCTTTCATGAAATGCTGCGCCGCGCGGCCGCGAACGCATACAAAATCCAACGGCTGGCCTCGGAGGCATAGTGAAGTCCAATGCATTGAATTTTTCCGGTGGTCCCGGAGCGCTCCCTGAAACGGTGCTGGAACAGACGCGCATAGCGATTACCGCGTTACCGGAAACCGGCATCTCGGTACTCGGCATGAGCCATCGCTCGGACTGGTTTCGCTCCATACTGGACGAAGCGGAACAGAATCTGCGCGTTCTGCTCGGTATATCCGACGACTACGCCATTACCTTTCAGCAGGGCGGCAGTAGTCTGCAGTTCGCGATGATCCCGATGAATTTTGCCGCGAAAGGATTCGCCCCGCCCGAATATGTGACGTCCGGCTACTGGAGCGGTCGGGCGACCTCGGAGGCGGCCAAGGTGACTGAGAGGAAAGTTGCGTGGGACGGCCACGCGACGGGCTACCGGCAGTTGCCCGTCCTCGATAAACTGGACATCTCCGGCTCTGCCGCCTATCTGCACTACGTGTCGAACGAGACCGTGGAAGGTTTGCAATTTCCGGTTTGTGAAGAGGCGACGCAGGTACCGCTGATTGCGGACATGTCGTCCGATTTTCTGTCGAAGCCCATTCGGCCAGACGCATACTCGATGATTTATGCTCACGCCCAGAAGAACCTGGGTCCGGCTGGGGTAACGGTAGCGGTAATCAAGCGTTCGCTGCTTGAACGGATCCCCGACGGCTTGCCGGCGATCCTCGATTTTCGCACCCACGTCTCGCACGGTTCCAACTACAACACGCCGCCGGTATTCGCGATCTATGTGCTGACGTTGATTACGCGCTGGCTGCGCTTCGATGTTGGCGGTCTGCACGAGATGCAAAGCATCAATGAGAGAAAGGCGCGGCGGCTGTATGACACGCTGGACGCTTTGGAGGGGGTCGTGACCGTCCACGCGGACCGTCGCTGGCGCTCACAAATGAACGTGGCTTTTAAATTCGGTGATTCTCGGCTCGGCGATGCGTTTATCGGGGCGGCTCGTGAACAGGGTATCGTTGGACTAGAGGGGCACCGTTCAATTGGCGGATTGCGTGCGTCTCTATACAACGCCGTTACAGAGCAAGCCGTGGACATTCTGGCAAACGCACTAACGGAATTCAGTATGCAGCGGGCCTGAACAGCAATGCCGGTTCTCACGTTGACGTGCGTGCGACTCGAAGGAATAAACGACCGCTGCACCCCAAAAAGCTGCCGATTAGGTGGCGTCTGGTTTAGAGTCCGAAGTGGGTCGGGAGTGTGAGTTCGCGATGCCGGAAGCTGTCGCCCGGCTGCTCGACGCCGCTACCGTCGGCAATCCATCACATTGCCGACGTAGAATCCAGCCTGCCCCAAGGTCGGCATTGGCCGAGGAGTCCGCGTTGAGTATCCGGCGGGTCACGAAGTGGAGCAGTCGTTCGAATGAGCGCTCGAAAATGCGGTCGAGCGGCAGAAACTGGCCGTACTGAGACGGACCGCGAACATCGCAGCTCACCCCATCTCAATCTTTCGGTCGGCGGTGCGATCATTGACGAAACAAGTTGGCTCGATGGCTCGATGCAAAAAATCGCTCTTGGACGTTTGATCGGAGGGCTATTCGGGCGACGCATGCATGCGCGGAATGTCGCTGCCTCGGGGACGGCCAACGAGGGACCGGATCTTGCTCGCGATGTCCATGTACTGCTGATGGAAGGGAGCGTGTCATGATCAAGCTACTTGGCATCCTGGCTTTAGCGTTCGGTATTGGCGGTTGCGTCGCTGCCCAGCCGCCCTACTACGGCTACGGCGACGCGCCCGGCTATTATGCGCCGCCCCCCAGTTTCGGCATCGGGATCGGGACAGGCAGTTTCGGTGGGAGTGGTTTCGGAGGCGTCGGCGTCGGGCTCGGGTTTTAGATGGGGACGATACTGCCGTCAATCATGCGTCGTCTCTGGCCAGCAGGCCGACATGAAGCACGCACTGTCCCGGGCGGAGCCTCATGCGCGACGTAGCGGGAGCGTCAGTTCACTGCGCCCATAGATATCAGCCATGAAACCGATTCTCTCGCCGGCATCACTTCGCATTCGTCCCGTTTTTTGCGCCGCGTTGCGGGTCTTGTGCTCGACACGGCGCGGGTCAAACGGGTCGGGTGTAGTGCTTTCCGAGCCTCGGTTGGGGACGCCGGTTGCCGGGTTTCCCGTGCATGCGTAGCGCCATTGTATTTAATGGCGATGCGCGCGTTCGTGCATTGCATGGCCCGAAACGACCGCAGGGATGAGCCTCGACGTCAGGTCTCAGCAAAAAAACGTCGCGCGAATCGCGCTGTAAAGATAACCCTGCCTATCATGAGGGCGTTTAACGGCGCACTGTTGCGAAGATAATCCGCGTTATCGCGACAACGAAGCGACGACATGTGCCGTTCCGAAGTTCTGACGACCCCGATCTTCCGCTTTAAACCATGAAGGTCCTAACACCGACCCACAACGGGCGGCTGAACATGCGTCGGCTAACCGGCAGCTTCAAGGACCATAACAGCCACTTGCGGCCGCACCTTCACTTGCACACCACTCGTCCGATTCACAGCCCGGGCTAAAACCGCTTCGCAAAGCCAACTGTAAAACCGTGCGGGAGAATCTGGACGAACAAGGGTGTCTGCCATGTCGTGCTCAGGTATCCGACCGCCGTGCCGAGCGCCCAGCCAGCGAGAACGTCAGTCTGCCAATGTGCCTGGCTTTTCACGCGTGCAATCGAATCGTAGAGCGGCAAAAATTCCAGTCCCCATACCCACGGATCACGCCGACCATAGTTGACGATGAACGGCGTCACAAAACTCGCCTGAAGGGTGACTTCGCCACTTGGAAAACTCTGTCCGCCGCTGAACCATTGGTTGGGTCCCTGGCCCGCGTTGGGCCGCTGGCGACCGAATGCGTACTTCATGCCTTGCGCAGCGACCGCCGATATCGCCGTAGCGTCGGCCGTTTGCCAGAAGGTATGGCCCAGTTCGTTGTCGTTCCCCAGCCACAGAGATCCACCGACCGTCGTGGCGATCACGGCGTATTCAAGTCCGAGCTGAACGTTGCGGTTCCATATGCCGCTCTGATCCAGAGCCACCTTGCGGTCGATCCCGCCAGCATATGCGCCCGAAAAAGCCAACGCCGTCATCGCGGCGGCACCCCACCGTCTCGCTCCTACCGTCAGTCCAGAAGTGGACGCTCTCATATGGACCTCACGCGAAAAAGTCGGGATTACCGGTCAGCCCTTGACGCAATCGAACAAAGAGAGGAACTGCCAGACTACATTCCAACGTGCCAGGCGCAACGCACATGCCCTGACGATACACCACAGCTACGAATCGTAGGAAAGCGGCCTAGCGGCGTACCTCCACCGTGGCTGCGAATTGGCTCTGATATTCGTGGCCAGGTCGCCCTTGTGCATCAATGGAAGTTACGGGACGGCATTACGCGAGCTGCCTACGCACTAACTTCCTGGTTGTCGCCGCTTGCCCGGCCACGCAGTCCGAGCGGTGTTCGCGTTTACGGTAGGAGCAAATCATGCTTCCTGGCTGAACCGGTGTGATGGCACCGGCACTGCGGCGCTCCCAGGTCTGCTTCGCGATTACTATCGACGCCAAAGGCAGAAATCGACTGGTAGGGTCGAGATGTGGTGCGGTAGCGGTAGGTTTGGTTTGTCTGTTGCCGAACGCAAACCCGACGTTCGAGCGTCCGTATGACCGCAGGGGCCAACGACCGTTGATGGCCGGCTTCTGCCACAGCGTGGTCTATGGTTAGTACAACCCCACATACAACGCCCGCGCAATAGGTAGCGTGGTGAAAAGCGAACGTGTACGTCGATCCCAACGCAGGTCTTTCAGTATTCGCAGACATTCCTTCGGTCGAGAATCTGCGAGCGCAAGGTGGGATCGGCAAGGTGCTGCGTGCCCGGCGAGTGATCTTCGCGTTGCGGTACATCCGCGATGTACCGCGGCACGGTCTGGGTGGCTCGCAAGGAAGAACCGGCATCTTCGACGTCAGCTCGTCGCGCCGAAGTACACAGGTTGGCCGAAATGCTGATTGCGCGGCTCGTCGATTACCTGGCGGAACTGCTCGTAGCTGAGCGCCCACTGGTCGATCGACTGGATCTGGATCGCGTTGCCGTCAACCAGACGTTCGCCTTCGATGCGCCCGACCTGTATCTGCGCTTCGAGCGGATCGAGCACGGCATCGGCGCCTGCCTGTCACTGTCGAAATGATGCTGGGCATACAGAGCGCGCTCGACGTTCTCGTGCCAGTCGCCGCCGATCTGGTAGCGCACCTGTTCGATAAAGGCAATCACGCCATGTCCGCGCGTCGGGCCGAGATGAATCCGGCGCAGCTTCAGACCGAACAGAAAATCTTGCAGCGCCACCTCGCGCACGCCGCGCTCGGTGCACTGGTCCTGCACGCCGCCCATTTCGTTTTCGAGAAAGTCCTGGGTGTGCACCGCGTCGCCCAGCACCTTAAATGAATAGGCGTACGACTGCGTGGCCAGGAACACGCCGGTGCGCTGCGTGCCGTTGACCGTGCAGGTGACGCAGGCCAGCGACACGTCGTTAGCGCGTGCCTGTTCCAGTTGGCTTCGAGTCCAGTGCATGATCAGAGCAGACGGAAATTTGAAGATCTGCTCGTCCTCGATCAGCGGAAAACCGACCGAAAGCTTCATGGTCTCGGCGACGCTCAGCACCGAGAACAGGCAGTTGTCACCCGACGCGATCCGGAAGTACATCCGGTCCTTGTGCGGTGCATGGCTGAATGGATGCCACGGCTGTCCCATGTTGTTGAGGCCGAGATCGACTCGGTTGAGCGCGCCACCGTGCTCCCTGACCGTCGCGAAGTCGCGCCCTTCGCCCCGGCATCCGATCGGTAGGATCAGGCGGCCACCGCCCGCCGTCCTCAGCCGCAGCTTGTTGCGGAAGTAGCGCCGCACCTCGAGGCCGCGCGGAATGCCCCCGGTTGCCGGGCCGCCCGGCATGTCTTTGAAGCCGATCTCGAGGGCGAGTTCCAGGACCGCCCGTTTGTCGGCGTCGGTGTCGGGCCAGGATGCGGCCTGCTGGACCACAATGGTCGCGCCGGCCGCCTTGCGCTGAACGAAGTTCATTGTCGGCAGTGTCGGATCGCGACAGACCTTGACAAACAATGCCTTGAGTTTCTCGTCACCCGCATCTAGCCGGCCGCCCGACGCACGCGCTTCCTTCCAGAAATATGCACACCACCAGCCGAAATCGAAATCCTGGTTGCTGGCATACAGTCGTTGCAGTCCCTTGAATTGGTCGAGCTGCTGCTTGGTAATCCGGTCATGAGCCATTCCGGGTGCCTCCTGCAGGCCATACGAGGTCGGGCGGTGCGATGAAGGATCGACGCTGCCCCAAAACGCCGGTTAGCAAAATCGTGCGCGGGATCCATGAGGTCGCGCGTGTTGAGCCTCGACGCATTGCGGCAACCCCAGCATGTTCATTTTCAGTCATGCGGCGAGACTGCCGACAAATTGTCTGACGCTGGCGAGGACGGCTCTCTGGTCGCCCGCGAAAACCCAGTGATCGGCGCCGTCGAGTTCGACGTATCGCGCGTGTGCGATGTGGCTGGCAAGATGCCGGCCAGCGCCAATTCGAACGGCGTGGTCGTCGTGACGGTGCAGCACCAGAGCCGGAGTTGAAATCCGACCCAGCAGATCCCGCACATCCGTATCGCGCAACGCCTCGAGCACACCCTTGATGGCGCCAGGGCTCGACGCGGCCCGAAGCAAGCCCGCCCACCAGGCTCTCGCCTGAGGATCGCGAGACAGGCTCGGCGCGAACGTTTCGATGCCCGCAGGCCCGCCCCAAGCTGCGACGAGTTGCTGGAGCCACACGTCATACTGACTAGCCTGCAGCGCGTGCGGATAGTCTGGCGTCGCGCTTCCCTTGGCCAGCGAGCCGAACAGGACGAGGCCAGTGACTCGATCGGGGTGATCAGCGGCAAATTTGATGCATGCCGGTCCGCCCTCGGACGCACCGAACAGCACCACCCGGCGGCTCGCGGCGGCGTCGAGCACCGTGCCGATGTCCTGCGCGGTTGCGTCGACGCCAGGCTTGAACCCGACACGGTCGGAAAGCCCGATGCCGCGACGATCGAGCAGGATGAGCCGGCCCATCTCAGCGAGAGAGGACAGGAACGTCCGGCAGCGGGGTTCCTCCCAAACCCGTTCGACGTGGGACACGAATCCAGGCAGCAGCAGGATATCGATGCGGCCGGTGCCGTAGGTCTGGAACGCGAGATGGACGCCGCCGCCCGAGACATAGCGCGTCGGCGGCGGGGCCTCGATCGGCAGCGTGGTGGCGGCGTTCAGCAGCTCACGGGTCTCGGTTTCGGGCGCCACATCGAGCGCGTCGCGAAGGCGCTGGGTCAAGGCATCGAAGTGGCGCTCGGCCGTAGCCCGGTCCCCGGCGAGCAGGAGATTGCGGATGAGGTGCCGCGCATACGCTTCGCTGAATGGGTCCAGCTGAACGAGACGGCCGGCGTGCACAGCCGCAGCCGCGTAGTCGCCGGCC
Organism: Paraburkholderia lebeckiae; assembly: GCF_050436225.1. Lineage (NCBI taxonomy): Bacteria > Pseudomonadati > Pseudomonadota > Betaproteobacteria > Burkholderiales > Burkholderiaceae > Paraburkholderia > Paraburkholderia lebeckiae. The sequence goes on from NZ_JBNDLU010000003.1 coordinate 175,961, forward strand.
GCATGCCTGTCCTGCACCACCCGTTCCAGCGCGTGGATCGCCCTGCCCCGCAAGGCCTCACGGCGAAAGAAAGCCCACTCGTCGAACTGCGGGCAATCGCCAGGCGAAAAGCCCTCGAGAAAGTCGCCGGGATAGTGACGGCATGCCCGCTCGAACTCGCCGACGTCACAGGCTTGCTCGAACAGTTGCGAATCAATTTGCAGGTCGGTCGCTGATGACCATCGAAGCGTCGACCGGTCGGTGGTCAGGACGTCGTCGCCCAGCGTGAGCTGGAGGCGGTACATGAGGCGCCGCAGCCGAACCCGGACGACATCTTCGCCACTATCCGGCCACAACATCGTCGCGACGACGTCGCGCCCGACTGGGCCCTTCGCTTCCGCCAGATAGACCAGCAGGGCCAGGCCTTTGCGCAAGCCTATCGGACACGGCTGGTCGTCCCGACGGATCTCCGGAAAACCAAGCGTCCGCACGCTGAATAAAGCCATCGTAGCGCGACCCTCCATGACGGCGTCCAGGGGACGCTCAGGGGACGCGTCGATCCTACCATGCACGGCAGACGATCATCGCTGCGCTCATTGCGGCGGATCGCACTGGAGGCTTTGCCATGAAGAACCTGGGTAAGCATGCGATCGTGATAGGCGGCGGAATGGGTGGGCTGCTGGCCGCACGCGCGCTATCGGATTTCTATTCCACCGTGACCGTGCTCGAACGGGATGCATTTCCGGCAGCGGACACCTGGCGCAAAGGCGTCCCGCAGGGTCGTCACACTCATGGGCTTCTTGCCCGCGGCAGCGCGGTGCTCGAGGAATTCTTTCCCGGATATAACAATGAAGTCGTCGCGGAAAGCGGCGGGTTGCTCGGCGATGTCGCTAACGATCTGCTCTGGATCGGACGCAACGTCACGCTTGCCAATGGCAAAAGCGACCTGACCGGTCTGCTTGCGAGCCGTCCCGTGCTCGAAGGCCATCTGCGACGGCGGCTCCTGGAAATGCCGAACGTGCGCGCCATCGAGAATTGCGCAGTGCGAGGGCTCGCCAGCGACTCCGCCCGCGAGCGCGTGACAGGTGTGCGCATACGCGCCGAAGGCAGACCCGAAGAGACCGTCGACGCGGACCTTGTCGTCGATGCGACTGGACGCGGCTCGTCCAGCGCGATGTGGCTCGAAGAGCTCGGCTACCTACCTCCCGTCAGCGAGAAGGTCGAGGTCGGCATCGGCTACACCACCCGGACCTATCGACGTCGGCCGACTGATCTTGACGGCAAGCTCGGCATCGTCGTCGCCGGGAGTGAGCCGAACTGGCGCAACGGCGTCATACTCGCACAGGAGAGCGACAGCTGGATCGTCAGTACCGGCGGGGTTCTCGGCGACGAGGCGCCCGACAACGATGAGGGCTTTCTCGCGTATCTGGCGACGCTGCCGACCATGGAAATTCATGACGTTGTCGCCACAGCGGAGCCGTTGAGCGGCTACAGGCGCTACCGCTACGTCTACAGTCTGCGGCGCCGGTACGAGACGCTTGCACGCTTTCCCGGGAATTACCTGGTTTTCGGTGACGCTATCTGCAGCTTCAATCCGGTCTACGGACAGGGCATGACGGTCGCGGCGCAAGAGGCGCTGACGCTGCAGCGGTGTCTGCGTTGCGCGGGCTCGAACGATCTTGCGCGGCGGTTCTTCGGGCAGGCCGCGAAAATCGTCGACATCGCGTGGGACATCGCGGTTGGCAACGACCTTCGCAATCCGCTCGTCAAGGGCCCGCGGCCGCCGATGCTGCGTTTCATCAACTGGTACATCGGCTGGCTTCACGTTGCCGCAACCCGCGACAGCACGCTGGCAACCGCGTTTCTGAAGGTAGTCAACCTGATGGTCCCGCCGCCGTCGCTGCTGAGCCCGGCCATTGCCTGGCGCGTCTGGCGAGGCAACCGGAGGTCTGCGCTACCGCTTTCTCGCCCGCGATCGAGCGAGCCGCCTGACAACAAGCGTATTGAACTGACGTAACCCAGAAAGAGCGGCCACACCTGCATTCGCGAATCCGAGCGCGTGCAGTTCTCGTCGAGACGGACTCTTCCGTCGAAGCTAATGTTGATAACAGCCTCCAAAGGAGTACGACATGATCGGTGTATTCGTTACGTTTCGCTACGGCGACAATTTCGATGAACGAGCCGTGCGGACGATTGCTGAGACCGCACGTGCAAGGTTTGAAGGAATGCCAGGGCTACGTTCAAAGGCTTTCACGCTCAATTCCGCCAAACGTGAGGCCACGAACTTCTACGTTTGGGAATCAGAGGACGCAGCCAACGCTTTCTTCACCGATGAGCTGCTCGACCGGGTAACCGGTCTCTACGGTGTACGACCTGATGTCGAGTTCGTGCAGATTGCCACGTTGGTGGAAAACGTTCGAGCATGACGTCGTCTGGTGTCCTGGGTAGAGAAACGCGAGCTTGTCTACACCATGATGAATCCGTGCCGCATGCCGAGCATCACCGCTTCGGTGCGGTTGGTCGCACCGAGTTTGCCGAAGATTGACGAGAGGTGGAATTTCACCGTGTTGTCCGAGATGTCGAGGTGCCGCGCGATCTCCTTGTTGCCGAGTCCGTCGGCGAGCATCGCCAGCACTTCGATCTCTCGTAACGTCAAGGCTTCGAACGGTTCGCCGGATCCCTTCTGGCGCGACGGTCTTGTTTCGGCCAGTAGCCTTGCGAGGATGTCGGGCGTCAGCACGCAAAGGCCTGCGGCGACGGCTTCGATGGACACGACGATTTCAGCTGGTATCGCGTTGCGCGGCAGGATAGCCACGGCATCGGCCGGCAACGCATCGAGGATCCAGTCGCTGTCCGGGTCGTCGCTCAACAGGACGAGCGACGGCGACACGGGCGAGAGTTCGAGTAGCGTCTTGAGCGCATCGCTCGCCTCCGGCGCGATGTCGGTGACGACCACATCCGGCACCGATCCGGCGAGGCAATCGACGAGCTTTTCGACGTCGGCCGCGCTACCCAGGAACTCAAGTGCCGCGTTCGCCTCGACAAGCGCTTGCAGGCTTGCGCGCTCTTGCCACGATGCCGCAATCACTACGACCCGTAAAGGCGCCCTTCGTATCGTCTGTCCATCCGACATTTAGTCGCTTCCCGGACGTCATCTGCACGAATTCCGTTGGGGCCGTTCGCCCACCGTTACCGAACACGCGTGGCGTTCGCCGCCTCGGATCAAGGCGATGTGCAACTGCTGCCCAACGCTTGCGGAGCCCAGCGCCGCACTTACGTCACCCATGTCGCGGCAAGGCTTGCCGTCCAGTTCGATCAGTACATCGCCTATCAGCACGCCCGCCCGCTCCGCAGGGCCGCCCGGCGCAAGCGAATTGATCAGCAATCCACTGCTGAACGACAGATTCATTTTATTGACCCAGGCGTCCAGCAGGCCGACCCGCTGCGTGCCGACACCAAGGTAGCCCCGCGAGACGCGCCCTTTAGCCAACAGTTCATCGGTGACGCGCTCCACGGTCATCCCCGGAATCACGATGCCGGCGCCGCGCATCAGCGCCGAGGTGCAGATGCCGATGACCTGCCCGCGCATGTCCGCGAGCGCCGCCCCGGAGAAACCCGGGCGCAGACCGCCGTCCAGTCGCACGAATGCATCGAGTTGTCCGCCTTTCCACGTGCGCCAAGGACCACCTATGCTGCCGATCACGCCAAAATCAGCGCTGACGCCGGAATCGTCCGCACGTGCGACGGCGAGCGCAAGATGACCCGGCTTCAGTGAGTGGGCGTCGCCGGAACCGATCGGGTCGAGGTCCACGCCGTCCAGTTTCAGCACGCCGACGTCGGACCCGAGATCCAGGCCCGCGAGGACTGCGGCGACCGTACGGCCGTCGGTCAATGTGACTTCAATGCCGTCCTCACGCCTGAGCGTGTGTGCAGCCGTCACGACGACGCCACGTCGCCAGATTACGCCACTCGACGGCATGCGATGTCGGCCGTGTACTGCTACGACACTCCGCCCGACTCGCGCGACGATGTCTGCCAGATTGTCCGAGAGATCCATCAAAGGATTTCCGCTCGAGGATGTGGTTTCCATTTCAAGCCCCCTGTCAATTGCGTGCGTCCTGCCAGTGCTTCGCGTCGACGTTTGCTCGCCTGTCCAGCTAGCGTTATGACGACGGGTTCACAATGACAGAACGACGGGGGGCGCACACCACCCAAATGGGTAGCCGGGTGGATTCAGCGCGGACTTCACGATGCAACGAGTCTGGACTGCGACCGGCACGTCCCTGATCACACTGCGGTTAGCGCCGCCCGCTACGGCCCCATACATAGCGAACCCACCGCTGCCAGCGGCTTTGCGGTGGAGCGGGCGCGTGGCGCGCAGTTTGCGCTTCGCAGTCGCGCTGGACGGACTTCTGCACCTGTTCGTGGATCTGCCTCAAACTCATGCCGCCTGGGCCTTTCAGTTTGTCGGGATCGGTAGCAGGATCGCCATCGGGATCGTCTGTCATGAGAGTCGCCTGTTTGTGATGAGGCGACTTGATCTTGATACAGATGCTCAGTAGCAGCAAGTTGGACGCGGATCGCCAACCGGCGCGTAGTCCGACAGTCCTTGCCCATGTGCCGTTCGTGAAGTAGATTTTTCTAATGAGGTCCGTGCCGGGAGGGATTGCCATGGAACTGAGCGTGGAGCGTGTCGAGGTGTGGGCAGCTACCATCGACGACAAACCGGGAGGTCTTGCGAAAGTTTTAAGCGTCTTGCGGGATGCTGGTGTCGACTTGCAGTTCGTCGTGGCACGTCGAACGCCAGAGGCATCGGGGAAGGGAGTCGTGTTTGTCGCTCCGATACAGGGAGACAGTGCGAGCCGTGCCGCCACACAGGCGGGGTTCAGCGTCAGCCCGAGCCTTCACTCCATCCGTGTAATGGGTCTGGACCAGTTGGGCATCATCGCGCAATTGACCCAGATGCTGGCGGATGGGGGGATCAACCTTCGCGGCGTCTCGGCCGCTGTACTTGGCACGCAGTTCATTGCGTATCTCGCGGTCGACTCGTTGGACGATGCCGAAAAGGCGATTGACGTTCTACAAAGGGCCTGAAGTACCCGTACCGGACTGCGAACCGGCTTGGCGCTTGCTGGCGAGGCAAGGGGGCCACTCTGTCTGACACGACTGCCGTCGACCATCTCAAATCCGTTGCGACAAAGCCGAGCGGCCATTTGAATGGCGAACGAAGCGCCGGGCGTGGCGGCGAATCCCGATGCCGGTAGGAGGTCGACAGTGATGAAAACACCGACGACCAGAAGGCGGGTGTTTTGGGCGCTCTCGCTTTGCATTATCGCGACTTGCATGGCAGTTGGCGGGGCATTGCTGTTCGAGCTGTCGGTGGTCGGCCATGCCGTGAGCGATTTCCGCCGGGACGCGGCCCTGGCGCAAGCGGACATCGCACGTGGCGAGCCGGCTACGTCCGAGGAGCGCATCAACCCGCCCTATCTGAAGCGATACGGGTTGGACCGTGACCTGTACAAGGACATTCACGGAAACTTTTCGCCAACAGGTGCTGACTGGCGCCAATGGGGGCTGCGAACCAAGGTCGCAGCCACTGTGTTGTGGCTGGGTCACGATCCACCGGGAACGTGGTGGACCTACGTTCAGATCAAGTGCGTTGATCGGTTTCCTCAAGCTCACGCCGACAGCGAGCCGATCGTCGATGTTGCCGACGCTTGCCTCGGCGAGCCGCATTGATTGTCCCGTTGGTCACTTCCGATCATCGGAGCGGCCAGCGCCGAGTGCCTCGAGCAACGGCCGGAGGGCATCCAGTTCCGCGCCGAAGCCGCTCCAGTCTCCCGCCTTCAGTCGCTCGATGGCGCGGTCATAGTGGACAAGTGCCTCTCTCGCGCGAGCGTCCACGGTGCCTCGGGCTGGCGATGCCGCTTGTGCGGTCTCACTGAAAAGCGCCGCCAGCGCCTCATCCAGAGTGTTCTCCATCACCACACGGTTCCCATACGCGGCAATCACCCGCTTCAACTCCGGCAACTGACCGGACGCCGCGCGCAAATAGAGAGGCGAAACGTAGAGGATCGAGTTCTCGATCGGCACGACCACGAGATGACCGCGAATGACGCGTGAGCCCATCTGGTTCCACAGCGAGATCTGCTGCGAGATCTCGGTATTCTGCTGAATCCGCGCTTCGATCTGAAACGGCCCATAGATCAGCTTGTCCTTGGGAAAGGTGTACACGATGAGCTTGCCGTACCCGGGCGGATCGCAACGCGCCGCCAGCCAGGCAATCATGTTCTCCCGCTGGCTCGGCACCATCGGCAGCATGAGGATGAACTCGGCGCGTGCGTCGCCGGGGAGTCGCATGATCGTGTAATACGGCGGCATCGTGCTGGCGGTGCTTCCGCCATCCATTCCGACCAGCTCCTGAGGAAACTGCCACAGATCCTCGCGGTTGTAGAAGATCTCCGGCGCATCCATGTGATAGGCGCGGTAGAGCTGCGCCTGGATCAGGAACAGATCTTCGGGGTAGCGGATATGCTTTCGCAGCTCCGGTGGCATCACGTCCAAAGGCTTGAACAAACCCGGGAAGATGCGCTCGTATGCGCGCAGGAGCGGATCGGCGGGATCGCTGACGTAGAAATCGACCGTGCCGTTATACGCGTCGACCACGACCTTGACCGCGTTTCGGATGTAATTGGCGCCGTCGCCGAAACCCGGCCGGGAGTAAGGAAACCACTGGCTGACGGTATAGGCGTCCTGGATCCAGAACAGGCGCCCATTGCTTGCGACGACATAGGGGTCATGGTCGAGAGTCAGGAATGGCGCGATCGTACGCACGCGGTCCTGAATGTTGCGATGAAGCAGGATCCGGCTCTGGTCTGTGATATAGCCGCTCAGCAGGATGTTCGGATCGTCGAACTGCCAGGCGAACAGACTGCGGCGTGCCGCACTGCCGATGCTGACGCCATCGCGCCCGCTATACGTCGTGTAGGCATTAGTCGGCCGTTGGGGATAGTCGAACTCGGCTACGTTGCCGTTCACGATGACATGGTCCTGCCGGCCTTCGCTGAAATAAAGACGTGGTTCGCGAATGGCCGGGCCGCCGTTGGAGACTGGCGGAATATCGTGCAGATAGAAAAACGGTAAGCCTTCGGTGGATTTCTCGGTGACTGGCGACATCACGACGCCGATGCCGTGAGTAAAGATAAGGTGCAGGTTCACCCAGGTCTGGGCGTTGGTCGGAAGCATCGCCGGTTCCAGGTCACGCGCCGACAGCATTACCTGTCTGTATCCGGCGTCAAGCTGATAGCGGTCGATGTCCACCGAAAGAAATTTGTAGTAAGTCCTGATCTCCTGCAACTGTCCATAGGTATCCATCAGCGGTTGCACATCCCATAGCCGGATGTTGTCGATGGTCGCCCGATTGGCCTGCAGCGAGTCGAGAGTCAGTCCCTGTTCGGCCTCAAACGGTTTAACCTCGATCTTTGCGAGGCCGTAAGCCTGTCGCGTTAGCGCGATAGTGTGCTCGATATAGGGTGTTTCCAGTTTCAGCTCGCTCGGTTTGACATAGAAGCGCTGAAACAGCGACGGATAGATCACAGCGAATACAAACGAACTGCCGAATACGAGCAGCGCGAGAACGACGGGTTGCAGATGGCTCCGCCGGCGCATGTTGATCCAAAGGGCGACGGATGAGGCCGCGGCAAGGCCGACAAGCATCCACAGGACCGGCAACTCGACGTGCACATCGGTATAGCTGGCGCCGACCACGACGCCGTTGTCGCCATAGAGCAGCAGAAAGCGGTCGAGCCACCACGACCAGGCCTTCACCGCAAAGAACAAACCGAGCAGTGCCGAACCATGAGTGATGGCGGCGGCCGAGAGCGTGCGTGGTGGCCGCTCCAGCGCGATGTCACCGCGCAACCCGTAGACAACACCTGCCACGATCGCGCTCCAGAAGATTAGCTGCAGCAGCCAGTTCTTGAGTGCGACATACGCGGGGAGCGAGAACAGATAAAAGCCGATATCCCTGTCAAAGATCGGATCGCGTTCGCCAACAGGGACCTGATAAATGAAGCGAAGCGCGAGGTCCCAACTCGAGACTTCGCTAGCGGCAATAACCAACCCCAGGACGACCGCGGCGCAGGCAATACTGGAGCGCCATGGAACGTGCGGCGCGATCAGTTCAGACAGTTCAACGGCAACTTCCGTCGGACCCGATGGATCAACAGATTGCGCTCGCAAGACATCGACGCGCCTCGCGAAACGATGCGCCAAAATCCCGGACAGCCATATCGCGCACGCCGAGACTGCGAACACCGCGGCAAACAGCAGCGCTCTCGCGGAAAGGATGGTCCAGAAAACGCCACCATAGCCGATCGAAGAGAACCACAGCCAGTTGACCAGGATGCCGGTGATGCGTCCGACGACAAGCAGGCCAACGATGACGGCCGTCACCGTGATTGCATAACGTCTCAGGCGCACGCCGGACTTCACTTCCGACCGCATGGTCTCTCCTGTGCTGGCCGTCGCCCTGCCCTGCTGCGATTGCGATCCGGGTTCGGATGGCTACATTGATTCAAGCTATCTGAAGCCGCTCCACGACACCATGAAGAAAGGCCCTCGTGGACGTGGCGCGAGTCGAAACGGGCCACTCCCCGGCGCAGCGATGCGGCAATTATGCCAAAGTTCATCCATCGCAATCGACGCTCGACGTCGAACTCTCGTTCCAGGTGTCGACGGCGGCGGCACGCCCTTTGCTGCGTTGAAACGGTTCAGTTCATCTCAAGGGGACTCCTATCATGAAGCTCTACTATTCGCCCGGTGCCTGCAGCCTCGCCGACCATATCGCAATGCATGAGGCCGATCTCACTTTCGAAAGGATTCGCGTCGACTTGAAGTCCAAGGAGACCGAGACTGGGGAGCAGTTCAATCGGATCAATCCAAAGAGTTACGTCCCAACCCTCGAAATGGATGATGGTCAACGGCTTACCGAGAATATCGCGATTCTTTCGTGGGTCGCACAGCGCAAGCCTGCCCTTGCGCCGAATAGCGAACCCGGCAGCCTGCGCCTGCTCGAGATGCTCGCGTTCATTTCGACGGAAATCCACAAACAGTTCGGCCGTGTTTTCAAGCCCGCTTCGGATGCTGAAGCAACGGCAGCGCGCGAGAAGCTCGGTCAACGCTTCCAGTTGATCGCCACCATGTTCAAGGGCGAATATCTGTTCGGGAGCGAAGCGAGTGTGGCGGACGCCTATCTGTTCACGATGCTGCTCTGGGCCAAAAAGGTAGGCATAAAAGTGCCGGAGAAATTGCGAAACTTTGCCGAACTGATGCGCGCGCGTCCGGCCGTCCAGCTTGCCATGAAGCACGAGGGACTCGACTGATGAAACTCAGATCCTCGCCGCGCGCACCTTTAGCTGGATGATTCGTGTGCGTTCGGGCTCGCTCAATGCAGTGTGGCGAGTGCGGCCCGGATACGCATCCCCTGCTCTTCGGAAACGAGCCGATCGAGCACTTCCGCGAAATGGGGGTGATGCATACCGGAATGGAGGTACTGCCACCGGTAAGCATGATGGAAATTCGCTTCGATCGACATGGCTTCTGCCTCGACGACGGCACGCCCGCAGTTCGCGATGAAATACCGCGAGTCCGCTGTCGCCTGCCCGCCCAAAATGCCATCGATCGCAATCATCAGGTCGATGAACTCGTTGACCGCGTTGTCGCGTGCCGCATCTGTCAGCGTAGCGTCGTGCCGCTTCCATTCCAGCTCATCGAGAACGGCGTGCTGACTTTCTTCCTTCCAGTGGTACAGAAATACATCCTTGAACAGCTCGGATAACTGATCGTCAGGATGAATGCTCTGGCGGTAGTGAATTTGCGAGAACAGTTCAATATGCAGCGTCATGGCCAGCACCGCCCACGTGCTCTTGCCGAGGACCACGGCGGCAAGCGCATCGGCATCGACGTCGAAGCGATAACCCGCGGGCAGCGTTTCGCCGATCATTTTTTCGATGCGGCGAAACAGCGCCTGGTGTTTGAGCTCTTCGTCGCTGAAACGCACGAGCGCTTCTAGCGCCACCTGATCGCCGAGCCAGTAGTCGCGGCTCACTTCCAGCACCTTGGCGTTAATGAAGCGCTCGACGAGCCCGAACACGTTCGCGTATGTACGCCCCTGAATCTGGCTGACGAACCGCTTCTCACCCTCCGAGAGCATGATGAAATCCGGCACCAGCGAGAGCCCGTCCGGCAAATACTTCTGGGACATGTCGAAGGTACGGCCTCGAATCACGTCACGGTCGATGTCCCAATTGACCATCTTCGAAGCGCGAATGCATCGGGCGTAGCGATCTCGATCGGACAGCCGCAAAATTGCGTTCATGGAAGTTCTCCCAATATGGACCGCCACGCGGTCTAGCGTTGAGTGTCGATTCACCGGGCGGAGCCAGTCGAATGATCTGGCTTTCCGGCACGCTCAATTTACGATTGGGAGGTTTGAAGTTCTATGATCGAGTCGCCGGACGATATGACTGAAACGCCGTTTCGTCACGTTGGTCGCACAGGTCGACAATTGAGTGTGTAGAGACAGCACGGCGCGTCGCGGCGAGCATCACTGATCCCGCAGTGCGGCAACGCCACGCGCAGGTTGCGCGTGCTGCGCTGATGTGGCCACGCCGTTCGACTCTCCCTTGCTCTTGCGCCAGCCGGCCGGCGGCATGCCGAATTCGCGTCTGAACGCGCGACTGAATGCGGCTTCCGACTCATAGCCAATCTGTTCCGCAACAGCGTTGAGCGGCTTGCTACCGATCAGAAGTTCGTGCGCCGCAATCTGCATGCGCCATCTCGCGAGGTATTGCATGGGCGGCTGCCCCAGAAGATCGGTAAAGCGTTGCGCCAATGCGGAACGCGACAGGCCCACTTTGCGCGCAAGTTCCTCGACGGTCCACGCATGCGCCGCCTGCGCATGAAGCAGCGAGAGCGCGCGTCCAACGTAGCGGTCACGCACGCCGGCGAGCCACCCGGTCTGGTTATCAGGTAGCGCTTCAATACAGCTACGGATTGCTTCGACAAACAGCAGTTCCGATAGCCTGGCAAGCACGATCGTGCCGCCCGCGCGTGAGTCGGCCGCTTCCGCGGCAGCAAGTTCGAGAGACGACTCGAGCCATGCCGCACGCGGATCCTGGCGCATGTCGATCTTGAACAGTCGCGGCAGCGATGAGAGCAGCGGATTGCTCAAGGTATCGTCGCAGGCCAGAAAGCCGCACACGATGCGCGTCACAGCGCCCCCGCCGCCATAGGACAGCGTCATCACTTCACCGGGTGCTGTCGCCATCTGCCCGGCCAGTAGCGAGTCCGACGGCACAGGGGAGATTTCGATCGCGCTGCCGATGATGTGCGTTTCACCCTGAGGCACCACGATCAGTTCGCCGGCATGGACGTGAATCGCCGAACCGGGATCGTCGGGCAACTTCGCCCAGCAACTCCCCTCTATGATCAGATGATAAGAAACGACGCGCTCGGAAGGCGGCAAGTAAGCGCCGCAGAGCGATGCATCGGTGCGACCGATCAGAGACCACGGCGCAGTGAGTGTCCCGTTCAGAAACACGGCACCGCTCAGACGAACAGCGCGCAGAACCTCAGAGACTGCATCCATGGATAGCTCGCGTGAAATGCGATTTCCCGGGCGAGAAACCTGGCCGCCGCTCATTCTTCAGGATGGCCAAGGGCTCCATGTTATACCCGCAACCTCTCTTGATGACAATTCCCTTACTGGCGTTTTTCGCGGCTTATGAAACGCTTTGCGGGTCCGTTAAAGACTCGCGCTTTGCAAAAAGCGCAACCCACGGAACGTGCGCTTCGGCAGGATGACAGGACGATCTTTGTGGACGCCCGCACTGCGCAAGCGATGCATCGGCAAGAAGTGGACGATCGGTCAAGAAAGATCGACGCACGGGCAGGACGGCAATGGCTTGCCGCGGGCAGAGTTCATGACAGGAAGGAACATCACGGATCGGCGTCATCCGTACTTCGCAAACAAGCCTTCCTCGGACTCTGGAAACCTGGCGCGTCACCCAACTTGCACGAATCGGTTCAAGCACAGCAACTGACCGCTTCGCGCAAATACAGTAGCGTGAGACACCGATGAAACGCCTGATAAGCCGTGCGATGTACCACCCGATCATTGCGCTATCCGTTTTCTATCTGGCCGACGTTATGCATCACGTCGATTACAGCATCGCTGGTGCATTGCTGGTTCTGGCCGCGAAAACGATCTCGCGTGTTTCAAGTCTGTTCAACAAGGGATAGAGCTGCGACGCGAAGCGTTCGTCGATCAACGTCCGAGCGCGGCGCTGCAATTCAGCATTGGCATAAGAGACGCTGGCCGCGACCGGCAAATCGACGAAAAGAGGCCAGAAAAAAGGCCTGTTCGTGATGCAGATGCACGAACATGATCGATAGAATTTCCTACAGCACGTTACACACGGTCCCGCGTCAGATATCTGTCGGACCGCTTTCTCACATCGGATCTCCGGTTAATTCAGCATGGCACGGCTTGCACGACACTACGTCCCCGATCAACCGCAGCACGTTATCTTGCAGGGACTCGCGGGGCCCGCTTTCCTGGACGAAGGAGACTACCTGTACTTCCTCGCCTGCGTGGCAGACGCAGCGCGCGTCGCCGATCTGGCGGTCCATGCGTGGGTGCTCATGCCTGACGCGGTACAGTTCCTTGTCACGCCTTCATACGAGTCGAGCGTCGCCATGGCGATACAGGCGGTCGGCCGTCGCTATGCCGAGACCTTCAACCGCCGTCATGGACGTCGCGGTGCGGTATGGCGTGGCGAGTACCGGGCGACAGTGATTGAGCCCGACCGGTATTTCCTGCTCGCGAGCCAGGTCATCGATCAGGCGCCGGTGCGCAATGGCCTTGTGGCCGAGCCGGGAAACTACCCGTGGTCGAGCTGCGCGCACCACATCGGGCTGCGTGTCGATAGATTCATCAAGGACCATCCACTGTACCGGGCGCTCGGCAATACGCCGTTCGAGCGCCACCAGGCTTATCGCGATCTGGGCGCACAGCCTGTTGACGAACGCGAGATCAATAACCTGATGCAGTCGACGCTCAACGGCTGGGTGCTCGGCAGCCCCGCGTATTGCGAATGGGCGGCGCAGACAGCCAATCGGCGCTTGATGCCACTGCTGCTGCGCGACCGGCCGTCCACGGTTCGCACCTCACGCTCGCTCGTACACGTGGGCTAAGCAAAGAACGATCGAGCTTCGCGAGATTACACGACCGCGCCGACACCGCTCGTCGCGCGAGGCCCTGCATTTCACGCAGAACCCATTGCAGCTCGCGTCTGCGCGAATCCCTCGCGATAGCGAGCGGCGAGGTGTGTGGCGGTCCGCCGCAGCAACGTCCGGTCGATCGTCAGGGCATGGAGCATTGCTTGCGAAAGTGCCTCGATCCCTACGCTTCCCGGCACGCACGCTGGCTCCCACGTCGCGGCAAACGCGGACTGTTTCGTCGTGTCGTTCGCGCGCGCCGGATGGAAGAAGTTCACCCGCGGCAAGCCGCACGCCAGCGCGACGATCCGTCCGTGCAGGCTGCTTCCCGCATAGGCCGTGGCGTCTGCGATCAGTGCGCAGATGTCCCATATCTCCAGCGAACGGAAGAGTTGCGTACGTGAGACCTTCATCCGTGCCGCAATCCGCCCGTAGCAGGCCATATCGTCATGCCAGGGCGCCGCACCCGCTCGAAAGAAAACAATACCAAGCCCGCTCTCGTTCGACACGCGATCGAGCTCGCGCGCAAGCACATCGAGCGTTCCGTCGTCGCCGAAATCCGCACTGAACTGCACGGCGACATACCCCTCGGGAAACGCCCTTTGCAAATCCGCCACGCCGCTTCGTTCCTTGCACGCGCGAATGTTCGCGCCGAACAGCTCCGTCACCATCACCGCCGGGTCCGGCACGAGCCGCGCGAAAATGCCTGCCGCGGCGAGCCCGTTCTGGGTGTGGATGTCACGCACGCTTACGTCGTCGGCGTGCGCGAGCTTCGACAGGACTTCTGCTCGCATCCCGGGATCGAGTCGTTCCACATCGACGCCGCCGGCCGCTTGATAAGTGACGCTCGACGCACAGGGAAACATCTCGCGAGACGCCATGTACGGCGCAAGCGCATCGAGACCCGTCAGCGCGCGTGCCCACGCGCGTCGCTCGTCGTTGTGCGTATCCAGTCGCGCGATGACCTTCTGTGCCTGGTCCCACGGCAGCAGCATCACCGCCGCCTCCCAGTCGCCGCAAGTCAGGATCTCGCCGCCTGCGTGCACGATATGCACACGGTCCTTGCCGCGTTCGGCGGCCAGTTGCGCGAGCGGCTGAACAGCGTGGCCGCCGTAAACGCGCAGGTCGCGCTCCGCGAGCCCGGCGAAGATCACATCGTCGCACGCAAGCAGTTTTGCGACGACGTGAGGGAACAGCAGGTCACCCAGGTTGTGGCGATCGAAGGCGCCGAAGACCACGACCGCATCATGTTTTCCTGTGTCTCGCATCATGATTCGCGCCCCGACCTCCCTCGGTACGATGTCGCCGCTTGTCGCGCCACTCCTCCACCTGCCAGGCGATGAGTCCAGGCAGAAAGACGATGATGTCACGAATACGGCGCGCACCCGCGAGCGCGAGGCAAAGCTGCGGATGGAAACCAAGCACCGTGCCGATCAGCAGAAATCCACCTTCCTGAACGCCGAGTGCGCCAGGCACAAAGAACGCGACGCTACTGAGCGCCTGGATGAGCGACTCGAGTACGACTGCCTGCAGGAAACCTGCTTTTGCCGACAGGAAATAGAGCGCGAGCCATAGCTCGAGCGCCGTTCCGATGCATTGGAGCGATTGCCAGATGAGCAGGTAACGGATGATGACGCCGGGCTGATGCCAGAGGTCACTGATCGATTGATCGATGCGCACCGACTCGCCGACGAGCGAGCGGAACTTGCCGCTCGTGATGCGATTGAAAAGTTTCGTGAGCCGGGCGAACGGACTCGCTCGCTGCACGAACGAAAACGCCAGGAGCAGAGCCGCCAGAATGGCGATGCCGCCTCCGAGCCTGGCTGCGAGGTGCAACGCCCTGGAGCCGGCATGGGCGATCAGATAGCCGATGGCCGCAATGGCGAACAGCATTTCGCTGATGAGCGTGAGCTGGAGGTCGACGACGAGGCTCGCCATGGCTGGGGCAGGCTCCATGCCCCATTTGCGCATCATGCGAAACGTCACGACTTCACCGCCCACTCGGGCAACGGGCAACATGCCGTTCACGGACTCCCGAATCCAGACGAGACGCAGTACGGCGAACAGCTTCGGGCGTGTCGCGCCGCGCATCAGCATTTGCCAATTCCTTGCATTGGCGAGCATCGGCAGAATGTGGACCGTCCCTGCAAGCGCGAGCCCGGCGCCGGCCGCGCGCATCAAACCGAACACCTTCTGCGCGTCGGCGTGCCAGACGAGCCAGACCGCGATGGTCAGGCCAGCAAGTGCGGCAGCCCGGGCGAGATATTTCATAAGCTGGCGCGAGCGTAGTGTCAGTCGCCTTGAAGCGGCAACAATAGACTTTTGCGTCCACTTCGGAGATCGAGCCGCAGCTGCGACTCATATCGCACCTCGGGCCTCTATTCGAGCTGTCGCATAACTCGTTCCCCGCGCGGGGAGAATGGTGTGTGATTAGCGACTGCGTCGTCGAATCCTTGTTCGAACCCGTCGATGTGCGCTTCCGCCATACGGCAGGTAATCACGCCCGGCAAGTCCCCGCTGCGCGCTGCGGTGCTCAGTGACAGTCGCTGGAGAAGCTGTTCGTGCACACGATTGCCGAGCGCCGGCGAAGGCGGCACACCCAACGTGTATAGGTCGTCAGATACGTTGTCTGCGCACTTGTCAACGGACCCGGGCGAACGCACGCAGCACGGCGTCGCCGCGCGGCGTCACGTGAGGTAACCGGAAACCCGGCCCAGCGGGCTCATTCGCAATCAACTGCAGTTCGCGGAGCGCGCCAAGCTCTGCCCGATCCAAATCAATTCGTTCAGGCGCATCCTTCAACAGCAACAACGTGGCCACTTCGTGCGGGCTCAACATGTCGTTTACCTCACGGCGGGAAGGAAGAACGGGCGACCAGATCCGGCCACGGCTGCATCGGCAGCACGCGAATACCGGACCCGGCAGGATTGGTGGAAGCTTGTCGCCTATCGGGTTGACGAGCGACGTGCGCGAGGCGGACCTCGTCGTTCCGCCGTGTCAGGCGTCGCCTTTTCGACGCGCTCGAGAAAGGCGCGGACCATTTCTCCGACCTGTGCCTCGGCGACGGACTCGCCGTCCGGCTGCACTTCCGGCGGCACGGCCGCGCGCATCATCGCGTCGACGCCCGCTGCGCAGGCCGGCAGGCCAGCGGGCATGGTGTCCTCGTGGAGCTCACGTCCGTCGTCGTGATCGCCGCCGGCGTGGCACGGTCTGATTGTCTCAGACGCGATGTCCATCCAGCCGCGGGTGTATCCGGCGAACTGCAGGGTGAGCCAAGGCATCACATCCGCTTGACGTCTGATGAACTGTTCAGGCGTCTGGGCGCGCAATACGCTTTCCCAGTGCAGCGCGGCACCCGTGACTGCGGACCTGCACGTATCCACGTTCAGCCGTATCAGCGCGCAATAACCGGCGAGGAACTGGTTTGGCCATTGCGACACGTCGGTCGGAACGGATAGGGTAAATGGCATCTGTTTTGGGCTGCTCACGGAATATCTCTCAGGTTCTCGCGGGCACGGCGATCGCTGCCACTGCGATTCGTGAAGGTCGTTCCCACACCGGGCCGTTGGCCAGGCAGACGGTCTGAAGCCGTCTTAGAGCAGCCATTCTAACTTCCGTTAAGTCGGGTTACGATTTTTACCAGCCAGGGAGTTTCCCCAATATGTGGGAAATGGACACCTATGATGAGTGGGCTACACGCGAGGGACTCGAGCGCATGCCTCGACTGGGGTCGCGGCGGCTGGGGGGTGGTCAGTTCATGAGTGGCGGCGACCATGTTCATTGATAGCGACCCCTTCGCGCGCCGCACGACGTGACGGGAATACTGCGCGGCGCGTTGCGAGCCTCGTCATGCAAACGCTACGACGCAACAAACAGAACCTCAACCGTCGGCGTGAAAGCTCCGCTGAAATGTCGTCAGAGGAGCCTATTACAATGACGCTATCCAAAATACGAAAGCGATCTTCCATGCATCTTCCCTTGAGCCGTCGAGCGCAAAAACGAACAGCCCCGTCAGCCTGGATCGCCGCATGCGTCGCGCTTCTTTTGTTGTCGCCACCCATCCTTGCCCAGGACGAAAAGCCCGGTATCGCCTTTTCCTCGATCGAGCCCGGCGCATCGCTGCCCGCGGGCTGGAAGAACCTGCCGGTCGTGCGCGGCAAGCCCATCACGCAATACACGCTCGTTCACGACGACCACACCACTGTGCTGCAGGCGGACGCGAACCGCTCTGCTTCCGCGCTGATGCACGAGGGTGATATCGACCTCGCTCGCACGCCCGTCGTGGCATGGCGCTGGAAAGCGGATAGACCGATCGAAGGCGCAGATAACCGCGTGGCGTCGAAGGAAGACGCGCCAGCGCGGCTGGTGTTCACGTTTGCCGGAGACAAGAGCAAGCTGTCGCTTTTCGACCGGGCGAAGATGGGGCTGGCCAAGCAACTGAGTGGCGAAGATCTGCCCTATGCCACGTTGATGTACGTGTGGTCGACCACCGCCGCGCCGGGTACCGTCATTGCCAACCCTCGCACGAACCGCGTACAGATGATCGTGGTCTCCGGTCTGACTGGCGATGCGGGTCAGTGGCAAAGCCTGCGCCGCAATATCGTGCAAGACTATGAGCGGGTCTTTCACGAACCGCCAGGACGAATCACAGGCTATGGGCTGCTGACCGATACCGACAATACCGGTGCCACCACACGCGCCTGGTATGGAGACGTCCAGTTCCTTCCCGGGCCTTGATAGCCGAGTGCCATCGAGTTGATCGAGCCCGTCGGCGCGGCGCGGCCGGCTGAGTGTCCCGCGCGCTTTCGTAGCGGAATTGACGCGCCTTGCCGATCACCGGCTTGCTTTGGGCCGCAGCTATCGACTCTTCATTCCTCAGGTGCTCAGATGAGTTCCCGCAATTTGCAGTACCACATCCCCAGAATCAAAGCCTGCGTGCGCGGCATCTTGCCGCCCGCGAACCGTCGATGCCTGATGCGGCTGAACACGTAGACGCCAATCATCTCGCCCAGATAGGACCGAGCGACCCGCATCACTGTTTGATAGTCGATGTCGGTAAGCATAGTGCACCGTCGGCCGGTAAATCACTTCGCCATCCTTGCGAAGCGTCAAATGGCCGGCGATGGAGATCGACTCTCCGCGCGTGATGAGAAAGCCGTGATAATTGCCGGCGAGCGGCGTCCAGCTGGGGACGCGGGTCGCGAGTCCCGGGCGTTGCAGGTAGATTGCCGCATCGCTGCCGAACCCGTGGCGATGCGCGTCCGCAGGCCAATGCCGTTCATGCTACCTCATCCTGTTCCGCCGGCTGCATGCCCTCTTCCACGAATGCGTCGATGGACCACGTATTGACGAACGACGAACTCGTTTCGCGCCCTGCGGCATTCGGCGCCCTGGAAGTCCCGTTCCGCCACATGAATCGCCTTGATGTTCAGCCGGTGCGCGAGCGCCGCGTCACGAAGATTCGGGGGAATGGCCACGAGCGCAGCCGCGCTGCGGGCCGAGACGATGGTTGCCGTGCGGGAACGCGCGTTGCTCGATGTGCATCGTCAATACGAAATGCATAACGGAGACACCCTTGGGCTGCGCGGTTTCGCGGCCGAACGGCGCGACCAGCGGGGCGAGCGGCTATGTCCCGGTCACGGACGAGATCGACCATCCCGCCGATCTGGAGGCCGCGCGCAACCGCCCGCAAAGCGCCGGTTGCGAGGAAGCGGTCAAGCACGGCCTGGCGTCGCCCGTTGCCGACCGCGCGGCCGACGGGTCTGGTTAGCGACGCGCAAAGCAGATGTACGTGGCAAGCGTTCAGTTGTGGGGAGAAAAGCGATGTCCATTCAGGAATATGCGCCGTATCGCGGCTGCAATATCGAGGTGAACGTTACGCTATCGAAGACGCATTGGCTCGGTGGGAAATATCGCCGTTATCGCGTGTCATGGACTGTGACGTTGCCCGGCAATCCGGAAGAGGAACTGCTGAGTTTTCCGGAACAGTTCGATTTTCTGACCGAGCATGAAGCGTTCAAGTATGGAGAAAATCGGGCGCACACCTTTGTCGATTCGATGTTGTCGACGCCTTCTCAAAGGCGCAGGTTCCGCGACGCGGCCGCTCGGCCCGGAACGCGCCACGACGTTTTTTAATGGCTCGCGCCGGCGCGCCCTTTCGGAGCGGTATGGCACGTCGCCGCGTTTGCCTATGATCCCTTCGAGCTTCGTGCGGCAGACAGAAGCGACCGGCGATACCCGGTCTTCCTGGAAGTCTTCCGACAATCGCAACACCATCTCGCTATCTGGCCTGTTTGCCCTGCCGGTCAACTGCGTAGCGTCGGCAATGCTCCGGATATTCGGCGTCGTTTGCGACTGTCAATTCAACCAGCGGGTTTCGAACCGCTTGATCGTGCCACCGGGTAGCGACCAGCGCGACGAGCAAGCAGCGTGCGCGCAAGCTCGGTAAAGCCACTCGCTCGGGCGACGTCGCCACCGACAGGCCGGTTCATCGATGTTTGAACACGATGCGCGCAGAGCGACGACGTTGTTCGGGGGACAGAAAGGTAAATACAATGCGACGCATGGCCGGTTTATTGTTGACGTTTTTTCGACGCAGGAGAAACATCGCACGAGATCGGAGCAGCCCCGTCCATCCCGCTGCCCCCATGTGTCGCGCTGCGCGCGGTAGTCAGAAAAACATCGTCGTGGTTGATCATGCGGCGGCATCTTCCATTACCACCCTAGTGGCGGAGTCTGAATCAAGGCTGGTCGCGTCATCAACTCCTTTGCGGGTGACCCGCGGAAACGAGGTGCGAGTTGTGCCAATCCGAGCGAGCACACATGAGGGACTCCCATGAGCCAGTAGCCGCCGGGCTTCGAAACACGCCTTGGACGCCGACGCTCAGCGGCTCGTTGCTCGCGCTCGTGTTCTGGTGGCAGTCACTGACGCCGACACTGATTCCGCGGTCGTGGGGAACGCAAACCGTGGTCGGCGCGTTCTGTCTGGCCATCGGCTATGGGATAGGCACATTGGTCGGCCGCGGCGCGCATCGGCTGCTGGAGAGATGGGGTCGCGTGCCCGGCAGCGAGATCCGACGGCGCAGCTGGATCGTTCTGGCAGCGGCGTGGCTCATTGCACTATTCGTTGGCTCGAAGCTATGGCTCGGCTGGCAGAACGAGCAGCGTAGTTTCATGGGGATGGCGCCCATCGCCTGGTTCGACGCGGTGCTGGTGAGCGTCCTGTCGCCGTCGAGCGCGGTGTTGCTGGTAGCCATCGGGCGATTGACGGCGCGCGGTGTCGCCGCAGTCAAGCAGGTCATCCAGGGCCACGTGCCCCCGATCGTTTCGGTGCCGGCAACAGCGCTGCTCATCATCGTGATTGGCATGGCGCTCGCTCGCGGAGTGGCCTTTCCCGCCCTCACCACGGTCTCCAACTTCGTCCACGGGCGGGTGAACGAGAACACGACCGAGGGAATCGTAGCCCCCACGTCGCCGGCGGTGTCCGGCAGCAGCACGTCGTTCGTCGCATGGGACACCTTGGGCCGCATGGGGCGCGGCTTCGTGGCGACAGCGACAAACACGCAAGAGCTTGCGAAGTTCCACGGGACTGATGCGAGATCGGTCGATCCGGTGAGGGTCTACGTGGGAGTGCGTTCCGCGGACTCCCTCGAGCAGCGTGCGCAGATTGCGGTCCGCGAGCTCGAGCGCGCGGGCGGGTTCGAGCGGAAAGTGCTGGTCGTGTGGATACCCACCGGCACGGGCTGGATAGTTCCGAAAGCCGCGGCTTCGCTGGAGCAACTGCACCGTGGCGACACGGCGATCGTGGCGATCCAATACTCTTTCCTGCCTAGCCGACTCGCCATTTTCATGGATGCTGGTCTCGCGAACGAGGCGGGTATCACGCTCTTAAACGCGGTTCGCGCCCGATGGTCGATGCTCCCGCCGAATCGACGGCCAAAGCTCGTTCTGTTCGGCAAGAGTCTCGGCGCCGCGGGGGTGGAAGCGCCTTTCGTCGGGAAAGACGCCTCTGCCTCGGTGGCCAACATGATGGCCCGAACGGATGGCGTGCTGATCGTCGGCGCCAAACAAAGCAACCCGATCCATTCGCAACTCACTCGCGAGCGCGATAGCGGGTCGCCCTTCTGGCAGCCGGTCTTCAATGGGGGGCGTTCGGTACGGTTCTTGAACCGCGATCCGCATCAGGCGGCATTGCCCGCCGACTGGCCGACCCCGCGAATCGTGTACCTCCAGCATCCGGCCGATCCGGCCGTGTTCTGGAGTGCCAGTGCGTTCTGTTGGCCGCCCGAATGGCTGGCTCGGCCACGTGGCTTCGACGTGCCTGAGGCCATGCATTGGTTTCCCATCGTCTCGGGCGTGCAGGCGGTGGGCGACCTGATTCACCAACTCGGCGTGCCGGCGGGTTTTGGTCACAACTACTCGTCGGAGGACTACGTCAACGGTTGGGCCAGCGTGGTGCCTCCCGAGGGCTGGACGCACGCCGATACCGAACGACTGGCCCGGTTCCTCGACCAGATTGCCGGCGATGAATCAGAGCCGTGACCGAGCTGAAGGCGGACGGATTGGGGCGATGCCGCTGCAGCTTGCTGCGCGCACCGCAGAACATGGTCCAGCTAACGCCAGGCCCGTGTGAACTCGCCGACCACGCGCGCCAGATGCGCCTGCATCGCCGTGCGCGCGGCGGTCGCATCTCGCGCCATGATGGCCGCAAAGATGCGCTGATGGTCATCCTGTGAAGCCGCCCGCAATGCGGGAGTATGAAAGTGCTCCTCGATCTTTTTCCACAACGGGTCGGCACGGGAGTTGTCCCACATCGCTGTCACCACGAGCCGGAGCATTTCGTTTCCCGTCGCCCGCGCAATCGCCAGATGGAAATCACGGTCAGCGGCCTCGTTCGCAGACTTGTCGTCCATGTTTTCGCGCATCGCGCGCAACGCGGCGAAGAGCCGGTCGAGGTCTGAATCTTTGCGCTCGGTAGCGGCTAAGGCCGCGATCCCGCTTTCAATGACCGCCCGCGCGCGCAGCGTCTCGATCGGGCCCAGTCCGCGCGGCAGTTTAAACATGGCGGAGCGCGCCTCCGGCGCTTCTGCCACATAGATGCCCGACCCGACACGGACCTCGACCACGCCCTGCACTTCCAGCGCGATGATCGCTTCCCTCACCTGCGTGCGGCTCACGCCAAAACGCTCGGCCAGCGTGCGCTCGGAAGGCAGGCGCGCACGCGGCCCGACGTCGCCGGCGACGATCAGATCGTAGATCTGCTTCGCAAGCCCGACATAGGAACGGTCGGTCGCGTCCTCATCGGCAGCGCGGCCGGTTGGCGTGTGCGAAAGATCGGCCATTCAGGATTCCAGAAAGCTTCGAAGCCGCCCAAGGATTGGCTCGAGTTCGCCAAAATGGTACACCAATTGCCGAGGTCAGCCTGCATCGGCCTGACGCCGCGCTCGCCGCCCATCGAACCCGTACAGCAGGAGTTCCAGACTACTCGAATCTTCCCGCGACGCCGTGGTAAACCACTATCGCGCGCGGATTGGTATGCCAGTAGTGTCAGACGTGACTGCGTTCGCGCCGGCCCTTCGTTTTGCTTCGAGGCGGCGCCGTCGAAGAGGTCATAGCGCTGCTTCGGCGAGTCCGAGTCAGCCCCGCTGCAGCACATTCCGCAAGATTCCCTGCTTCACGCACAGAATTCGGCGACGATCCATGGCCGCCATGTTCGCCGGCAATCGGCAAGTTCAATCCAACAAAAAGGAGACGACATGCTTTCAGGAATCCAGGTGCTTCGAGCGGCGGCGACCGCGGCATTCACGCTGTGTGCAAGCGCGGCTTTCGCGCAGGCATCGTTCGTTTCAGGACCGTCCAGCGATCCAACCTGCATGGTCCCCTGGAAGAGCGACACCAAGTTCATCAAGTATCCGAAGAAGAACGGGCCCTACCGGATCGCACTCGTGAACGGCTATATCGCGAACACCTGGCGTATCCAGATGATCAAGACGGCCAAGGCCTATACGGCGCAGCCTGCCGTCGCCGCCAAGCTCAAGGAATTCAAAGTCGTCTCGACCGGCGAGGACGTGCCGGCGCAGATCTCGGCCGTCAACAACTTCATCGATGCCGGCTATGACGCGGTCATCGTGGACGCGCAAAATCCCGCCTCATTCGGCCCCGCGATCCGCCGCGCGAAGAAAGCCGGCGTCGTGCTGATCGCGTTCGACAACATCCTCGACAGCGAAGACGCGATCAACGTCAACGTCGACCAGTACGGGCTCGGCGTGCTGTGGGCCAAGTGGCTCGCAAGCCACCTGTCGAACGGAGGCAAGGTGCTCGAGGTTCGCGGGGTGGCGGGCACGTCGGTCGACACGGACCGGCACAATGGTTTCCTGAAAACGTTGGACGACACCGGCAAGAAGTGGAACGTCGTCCAGGTCTACGGCAAGTGGGACGACGGGGTCGCGCAAAAGGCCACCGCCGACGCGATTGCCGTGCAGGGCCATTTCGATGGAATTTCGGCGCAAGGCGGCGACACGGGAGTCGTGCGCGCGATGATCGATGCGAAACATCCGTTCGTGCCTTTCGGCGGCGAGACGGAGAACGGCTTTCGCAAGTTCTGCGCGCAGTATGGGAGCGAGGGCCTGAAGTGTACGTCGGCGGGTACCGGTCCCGCGCAGGTGGCCGTGGCGATCAAGACGGCGCTCGCCGCGCTGGACGGCCAGACGATCCCGGTCTCGATCAAGCTGCCGCTCGACGTCACCGACGATTCGAAGCTGAAGGCGGGCGTCAACTATTTCCCGAACGACTCCGACAACTTTTTCGTCGGCAACTCGTTTCCGACTTGCGGCATCAATTTCTCTGCGCAGGAAATCATGAAGCAGAGCCAGGGCAACCAGTGATCGGATGATGGCCGGGATGTGACGGGAGACGAAGCATGCTGCAGGATGCAGAGCAGCCGTTCTTTCAGATGTCTGGCGTGTCGAAAAGCTACGGCGGCGCCGTTGCGCTGGATCACGCTGAGCTCACGGTGCGCAGGGGCCGCATTCACGCAATCCTCGGCGAGAACGGCGCGGGCAAGTCCACGTTGCTGAAGGTGATGTCCGGCGTCGTGCAGCCGGACGAGGGCACGATGCACTTCGATGGCCGGCAGGTCTCGTTCGCGTCGCCGGCCGAGGCGAACGCGGCCGGCATCGTCTGCGTGTATCAGGAGCTGTCGCTGATCCCCGACTTGAGCGTGGCGGACAACATCTTCGCTTCGCACCCGCCGCGACGTTTCGGCATGATCGACCGCCGGGCCCAGCGCCGCCAGGCCGAGGAGGCGCTCGCGCGGGCGGGCGCCGCCGACGTCAATCCGCTCGCGAAGGTCCGGGACCTGCCGCTGTCGCGCCAGCAGATGGTCGAGCTCGCGAAGGGGCTGGCACACGCGCCGCGCATTCTGATCCTCGACGAAGCCACCTCGGCGCTGACCGCGGCCGACGTCGCGCGCGTGATCGAGGTGCTCAAGCGCCTGCGCGATGAGGGGCTCGCGCTGCTGTTCATCTCGCACCGGATGCACGAGGTGAAGGCGCTCGCGGACGAATGCACGGTCTACCGGAACGGCCGTCATGTGATGAGTTTCGAGGCAGGCACGCGCTCCGACAACGAGGTCGTCGAAATGATGATCGGCCGGAAGTACCAGCATGCGTTTCCGGCCAAACCCGCCGGCGACCGCAGCGCCGCTCCGGTTCTCGCCTGCCGGGATCTCGCGTGGAGCGACACGCTGCAAGGCATCAGCTTTTCGTTGAAGCCCGGTGAAATTCTCGGACTGGGCGGCCTCGACGGACAAGGCCAGCGCGAACTGCTGCTGGCGCTGTTCGGCGTGTTGCGCGGGTGCGCGGGCAAGATCGAGATCGACGGCAAAGCCGTGTCGATCGGCAGTCCGTTGGCCGCGCGTGCCAACGGCATCGGTATGGCGCTGATACCGGAGGACCGCAAGACCGAAGGCTTGATGCTGCCGATGTCGGTACGCGAGAACCTGTCGTTTGCCGCGCTCGATCGCATGTCCACCGCCGGCGTAATCGATCGCGACCGCCAGCAGTCGCTCGTCGACCGGATGACGGAGCTGCTTGCGATCAAGTCGTTCAGCGTCGACGCGCCCGTGAGCTCGCTGTCGGGCGGCAACCAGCAGAAGGTGGTCATCGCGAAGTGGCTGATCCGGCAGCCGAGGATCCTGCTGCTCAGCGACCCGACGCGCGGTATCGACGTCGGTACCAAGCAGGAGCTCTATCAGTTGCTCAGGCGCCTCGCCGACGAAGGCGCCGCGATCGTGTTCTATTCGACCGACTACGACGAGCTCATCGGCTGCTGTGACCGCGTGCTCGTGCTGTACGAAGGCAGGATCAAGAAGGAACTCGTCGGCTCGGCGATCACCGAGCAGAATCTGATTGCCAGTGCACTGGACCTGCCCGTCGGACAGATTTCGCCTTCCACGGGAGTCGCGCTATGAGCGGGCTGCGTTACTGGTATGCGGAGAATCGCGGGGCCGTATTCGCGTTCGGTCTGTTCGTGCTGATGTTCGCGATCTACCTGGTCAACTATCCGTCGGCGTTGTCGGCCAACGTGTTTCAGACGGCAGCGAACAAGGCGGTGCTGCTCGCGCTCGTCTCGATGGGGCAGGCGCTCGTCGTGCTGACGGCCGGCATCGACCTGTCGATCGGCATGACACTGGTGCTGACGAATTGCATCGGCTCGTGGATCGTCACGGGCGACTCGCTGCACAGCGCGCTCGGCATCGCCGGCGTGCTCGCGGCGGGCGCGCTGTGCGGCGCGCTGAATGCCGTGATCATCATTTTCGGCCGGCTGCAGCCGATCGTGACGACGATCGCGACGGGCGCCGTCTACTACGGCCTGGCGCTGCTGCTGCGCCCCGTGCCCGGCGGCTCGATCAACGAGGACCTCGCCGACGCACTGACCGGCAAGGTCGCCGGCGTCCTGCCGGCGAGCTTGCTGATTCTGCTCGCGGCGACGCTGATCGTCTGGATTCCTTTCAAACGCTCGGCGGTCGGGCGCGCGGCGTACGCGACCGGCTCGTCCGAACCCGCGGCTTTTCTGTCCGGCATGCCGATCCGCCGCGCGAAATTCGCCAGCTATACGCTGGCCGGCCTGCTCACTGCGATCGGCGGCCTATTCCTGACGTTCTTCACCGACACCGGCGAAGCGAGCCTCGGCAGCGCCAACTCGTACACGCTGTTTTCGATCGCCGCGGTGGTGATAGGCGGCGTGTCGCTGCTCGGCGGCAAGGGCAGCGCGATTGGCGCGATTTTCGGCGCATTCGCGTTCCGCTCGATCGGTGACCTGCTGTTCGTGTTCAACGTCGATGCGCTGTGGCAGCCGCTATTCCAGGGTGTGATTCTTCTGCTCGCTGTCGCGATCGGCGCATGCGGGCTGTTCAGGGTACGCAACCGTCTGGAGTGGTTCCAATGAGCCACGTTTCAGCAACCAGCCGGAACACGTTCGTGTCGAGGCTCACGCGCAGAATCGACAAACCGATCGTGATCGCGTTCGCGTGCATCGTCGCGCTGCTGCTCGTCGGCGGGATGTATTCGCGCAACTTCACGTCGCCGGAGTACATCCTGCTGCAACTGAAGGTCGGCGCGTTCCTCGGCATCATCGCGACCGGCCTGATGATGGTGATCCTGCTCGGCCACATCGACCTGTCGCTGCCGTGGACCATCACCGTCGGCGCAATGATGGCGTGCGCGGTAGCGGGGCACGGCGAACTCGGACGGATCCTCGCGATACCGGTCGGGATTGGTTGCGGCGTGCTGATCGGCGTCGTCAACGGCGTCCTCGTTGCGCTGCTGCGCATTCCGTCGATGATCGCAACGCTCGCGACCAATGCGGTCGCACAGGGCATCATGATCGTCTATACCGGCGGATCGTCGCCGCAGGATTCCGCGCCCCAGGTGATGCGATGGCTCGCGGCGGGCTGGCTCGTACCGGGCGTGCCGAATGCCGTCGCGCTATGGCTCGTGATCGGCGGCGCCACGGTGTTCCTGTTGTCGCGTACGACCTTCGGCCGCACGCTGTACGCGATCGGCAATACCGAACGCGCGGCGTATCTGTCCGGCATCAATACGCGGCTCGTGACCGTGGCCGCATTCGCCGTGTGCAGCGCGTTCGCGGCGTTCGGCGGCGTATTGCTCGCCGGTTATGCTTCGAAGGCAGCGCAGTCGATGGGCGATGCCTACCTGTTGCCGGCGATCGCGGCAGTCGTGCTCGGCGGCACATCGATTCTGGGTGGACGAGGTTCATACCTCGGCACCGTGGCTGGCGCGATCCTCATCACGCTGCTGCAGTCGATCCTTTCAGTCGCGCAGATGCCCGAGGCGGGACGTCAGATCATCTACGGCGTGGTGATAGCGGCAATGTTGCTGCTGTATGGGCGCAGCAAGCGGGAAGCGTAGGTTTGAGTCGATCCGCTCGACCACCCTGCCACGCGCAAAGCTCATCCATGAGCATCCACCCACGCACGCGCCCAGTCCAGGCCTGCATGGTGGGCTTCCTCCTCGCTATCGAATAGTCCCAGAATGCCTGATGCCTCGATCAGCTTTCCGCCTCGCGTAATGGTTCCGCTCGCCGCATAGCGCTCCGGTTGCAGGATGCCTTCGCCTTCCTGCTGAAGGATGGCATGCCCCCATAAGGTGTACCCGTCGTAGTCGATCGTTTCCATTAGCGCACGACCCTGACGGTTGCGGCGCGAGTCGTCACTCGAAGCATGTTCGCGCGTGCCTCTGGTGGATTCCAGACCTCAGCGTAGCCCGCTGCCTGCGCGCCCGTACAAGGCGTCATGATCAGAACCGTGAATCCTGTCTTTTTCAAGGTTTCTCCTTTCCAGCGATTTTCTTCAGCGGCTCGTCGCAACTCTCGCTTTGTCAGGCACATCCAGCATCCCTACCGAAGCGGGTCCGGAATTCAGGCAAACAGAGCGAGTCAGCTGCGGTGCAGTATGGCCGAGTGTGTCCTTCACCGCTTTGATTCCGTTTATGTCCAGATAAAACACCTTGTCATTCTTCGCGCGCTCGATGCGCCCGACCAACGCTGTCGACTGCGTATCGAGAGCGACCAGTTGGTGCCGCTGCAGCACTGCGTCGTCGAGGTCGCGCACCGCGGAACGGTACGGTTGCAGGTAGCTGTCATCGTCTGTTTGCAGGTAGCCGCGCTGCCTCGTTTCGAGATTCTCCCGATCGTGCAGGATCCGATTGCCGGCTTCCAGCACCGCGACCGAAGTGTCGTCTTGCGTGCGGTCGGCGAGGATGATTGTCGCGTCATATATGAAGAATGCGGCCGAACCCAAAAGCGCTGCGGCGATGCGGGCATACCACGCCACAAACCGATTCCTGTCGATCGCCTCAGCGCGAAAAGACGCCTGGGCATTGAGACCCCACTTGCGGGGAACTGTCGCGGAGACGGATCGTTCGCTTGCCGCGGTCGGCGCGGGTTGAAGATGTGACATTGTATCGTCAGCCTGCGGGAGCACTGATAGCCGCCCCGATCCCGTCACATCCGGCGACTACGTGAGCCGCGAAACGAATCGACGAAGGAACGTTTCGTGCGTGCGCTACAGCATCCCTGGTTTCCCGACGGTCAGGCGAATGCACTCTTCCCCCGACAGGGGCCCCGCGCCCCGGGCCGCACAAGGTGGTACGCAGGCTGCCTCGTCGCGGGCCGCCCGCTCGTGGGCCGCCAATCTCGGGCCGGGGCTGGCAAGTCTCGGCTGCGACAACGATCCCAGCGGTATCGCCACATATTCACTCGCGGGCGCGTGGTACGGCTACGACCTGCTGTGGACCTGCGTGCTGTCGTTTCCGTCGATGGTCGCGTTGCAACTGGTCTCGGCGCATGTCGCCGCCGTCACCGGACATGGCCTGACGGCGAACATGCGCGCGCACTATTCGCCGGTGTTCTTCTATTTCGCGGTGGCGCGGTTCGTGATTGCGAACACGCTGAACATCGGCGTCAATGTGATGGCGATGGCCGCGGTCGTGCAACGCTTCACTCATGGGCCGCTTTGGTTGCTTGCCCTCGCATGCGGTTGCACGTCGATTGC
This sequence comes from Paraburkholderia lebeckiae, assembly GCF_050436225.1. NCBI lineage: Bacteria > Pseudomonadati > Pseudomonadota > Betaproteobacteria > Burkholderiales > Burkholderiaceae > Paraburkholderia > Paraburkholderia lebeckiae. The sequence goes on from NZ_JBNDLU010000003.1 coordinate 205,293, forward strand.
GTTGCAGTGGTTCATTCCCTATGCGCGCTATGCGCAGGTGCTCAAATGGTTGATGCTGCCGATGCTCGCGTATGCCAGCGTGCTGCTGATCGTCGATGTGCCGTGGCACACGGTCGTGCTGCGCTCGCTCGTGCCGCACGTCGAGTGGAAAGAAGATTTCGTCACGATGCTGATGGCCGTGCTCGGTACGACGATGAGTCCCTATCTGCTTTTTTCGCAGGCCGAGCAGGAAGCACAGGAAGAACATCGACAGCACGAACAGCACGGGTCGCGGGGCGATCGACGTTCGTCAGAGCAGCTTCGCCGCTTGCGCATGCAGACCTTGAGGCGCACCGCGCTATCGAGCGTGGCCGCATTGTGCATGATGATTGCGGCTGCGGCGACGCTGCATGGTGCACAGACGCGGCCCGGCGAGCCCACGGAGCTTTCCAGGGTGCTCGAACCGCTAGCGGATGGCTACGCCGGCACACTGCTTGGGCTTGCATTGATTGGCTCAGCGCTGCTCGCACTACCTTCGCTTGCGGGTTCCGCTGCGCAAGCGGTGGCGAGTTCGTTCGACTGGCCCCACGGCCAACGGCGTGATCGGCGCATTGCTGTTCTGCTCGTTGCGCTCGCGGGGCTCGGGACGCTGCTTGGCCTTGCGTTCGGCCTATGGCACGTCGACCCTGTCAAGGCGCTGTACTGGAGCGCCATCGTCAACGGTATGACGATTACGCCCGTGCTGGTGCTTCTGGTGCTGCTGGGTGCGAAACGAGAAGCGGTCGGCGAAATCGTCGCGCACTGGTCGTTACGCGCGCTCTGCTGGCTCGCGACCCTGATCACCGGTGTGGTCGTAGTCGCGCACTTCGTGCTCGAAGTGGCGGAGCGCGTGTCCTGATGAACCCCTCACGCCCGATTTGCACCGCAGACGCGCAGGCTACCTCACGCTTTTGAGATGTTCAGCGAGGCGAGCGAACATCGCGTCACACCATCGGTATGCCCGGACAGCACGATGCCACCACGGTCTCGCGGACCGATCGTGGCGAACAGGTTCGCCTTGGTACGCTCGACGTTATGGAACAGCTCGCTGTCCACACCTGGATCCGCGAGGTATTGCTGCACGAAGCCGATCAGTTCCAGATTGGAGTCGCGGCTGACAGTCGCAAAACCGATCAGCCGTTCGAGCAGCGCACGGCTCGACAACTCACTCATCGCCGGGCACTCCGTAGCTCGGCGCCGCGGTTGGATTCAACGCGCGTGCGATGTAGTCCCGCATCTGCGGCCGATACGCTTGCCAAAGCGCGCCAAGTTTGCCGATCGGATCGTCGTCGGCCCAATCGACACGCAGATCGACGACCGGCCAGACGTGTGTATCGACGATCTTCAGAGCCGCCGAATGCACGGGCCCTGCTTCTCCGCCAGCTTCGACGGCCGCATGCATCGCGTGCAGCAGACGATCGGCGAGCGCGCCTTGTTCGCTCTCGAACGCTTTCACCATCGCGTCGATCACCGGCTTGCCGGCGAGCAGATTGCCCGCTGCCACACACTGATTTCCCGCGACGGCGTGATGCACGCCGAGTGCTTCCTTGCCGGTGAACATCGCGGTTCGCCCCTCACTGTCGACCACCGTCACCTGCCGGTATTCGCTCCATTCGCTCGCGCCTAGCGCCCGTTCGAGCGCCGTATCCGCCGCAATACGCTCGCTTTCCAGCAGATCGAGAATCTGCGGCCCGAGCGCGGGCAGCGTCACGTTCTGCGTCGCCACCGCACCGACGCCCGCGCGCGCCCACGGACACCTCGCACCCACCGCAATGCTCGACGAACTGATCGCGATACCGAGCTGACCGGTCTTGCCACAACGTCCGACGATCGAGAATGTCATGGGTAGCTCCTTACGCCTGAGATGACTTCCAGTTGTCCGGAATCACGGCGATCACGTCGATTTCCATCAGCCATTGCGGCTGGCCGAGCGCGCTGACGCACAGCCCCGTCGAAATCGGAAACACGCCCTTCAGCCACTTGCCGACTTCCTGGTACACCGGCTCGCGATAACGAGGATCCGTGATGTAAGTCGTCGTCTTGACGATATGCGACAGGTCGCTGCCCGCTTCCTCGAGAAGTTGCTTGACGTTCTTCATCGCCTGCTCGGCCTGCGCGCCCGGATCGCCGAGACCGACCAGGTTGCCATCGAAATCCGTACCGACCTGGCCGCGCACATAGACCGTATTGCCCGCGCGAACCGCCTGACAAAGATCGTTATCGAGCGACTGGTTCGGGTACGTATCCTTCGTATTGAACATGCGGATGCGGGTATGCGTAGGCATCAGTTCACTCCCACTTCTTTGGTGTTCGGCGCGTGCGATTCGTCGCACGCGGTATCGGTTGGATTCGCGCCGTGCACGCCGCGCTCGTCCTGCCGACGCTGCGACGCGTCGCGATACGCGAGGTATTTGCGCTGCGTGACGATGTGATCGGCGATGTGCTTTGCGTCGTGCCAGACGCCCCAGATAAACGACGACGCGCGCCGCGACAACCAAGGCAAGCCGAGGAAATACACGCCCGGTTCCTTCGATACACCGCGCTGATGCTGCGGCTTGCCCTTATCGTCGAATGCGTTCACGTGCAGCCAGCTGAAATCGACGGCATAGCCGGTGGCCCAAATGATCGTGCTCACCCCCGCCTTCTTCAGATCCAGTTCCGGGAGCGGATGCGTCACGCACTCCGGGTCTGGTGGAATCAGGCGTGCGTCGGGGTCTTCCGGCAGGTCCACGCCGTTGCGCTCGACGTAGTCGTCGGCCGCGTCCAGTAGCGACATCAGGTTTTCGTCGCCACGCTTCAGATTGGCGGCGAGGTCCTGTTCGAAGGTCGCGACGCCATTCGCGAACGATTTCGTCGTGCCGACCAGCGTCATGCCCTGATGAGCGAGCCTGCGAAAATCGATGGTCTGGCCGCCATACGCGCCGCTGACGGCAATGGTCACATGCTCGCGTCCCGGCACGGCGACTTCCTTGTCCCATTCGCCGAGTACACCCAGCCACCAGCAGAAATCGCGACCGCGATAGGCGCGCGGCGGACGGTCATGCGCACCGACGGACAGATAAACCTTGCGACCCGCGCGTTGCAGTTCGTCCGCGATCTGCACGCCGGACGAACCCGCGCCAACCACGAGCACCGCGCCTTCGGGCAGCTGCGCCGGGTTCCGATAGTGGGCCGAATGAAGCTGCGTGAGCTCGACGTCCTGTGGCGCGATGGGGGGAATGACGGGCCGCTGGAACGGCCCCGTCGCAACGACCACACGACGGGCTTCGATCGTGCCATCGGACGTTGCGACCGCAAATCCTGCCCGGCCCTTCAGACGCTCGACGCTCGTGACTTCGACGCCCGTGCGGATCGGCGCATTGAACTTGCGCGCGTAGGCCTCGAAGTAATCGGCGACCTGATCCTTGGCGGCGAACCCATCAGGATCGAGTCCCTCGAACTCCATATTAGGGAAGCGGTCGTGCCAGGCGGGACCATTGGCGACCAGTGAATCCCAGCGGCAGGTACGCCAGCGTTCGGCAATGCGGTCGCGCTCCAGCACGAGATGAGGCACGCCGAGTTTGCTCAGGTGTTCGCTCATTGCCACGCCAGCCTGACCCGCGCCTATGACCAGCGTGTCGATCGACAATTTTTCAGCCGACATGGCCTTCTCCTTCTGAAAAGCGCTCTGGGTTCAGGTCACTCTCTCTCTTCGGTCGGACAGAATGTACGCCGCGCAGCGGGCAACAAAAACTATATTTTAAAAATGCTTTGCATCGTTTTTCGCTATGCAATCGACAATTGGCGAGCGACAATCGGTTCGACCGAACACGGAGCAACTGATGGACGGCAACTCGATACGCTACTCGTTGCGTCAGCTCAGGTATTTTGTCGTCACGGCCGAGACGCTTTCGTTCACCGCCGCGGCAAAGCGCCTGCACATTTCGCAGCCGTCTATCTCCACGTCGCTCGCGGATCTGGAGGAATCGTTCGGCGTCCAACTGTTCATCCGCCATCACGCCAGCGGGCTGTCGCTCACGCAACCGGGCCGCGATCTGCTCGGCCACGCTCGCAATCTGCTTCAGAACGCCGAAGAATTGCAGCTGACCGCGAAGGAAATCGACGGCGGCATGTCGGGCTCCATCTCGCTGGGCTGCATGGTGTCGCTGGCCCCGCCGCTGATGCCAGGCATCATCAGCCGCTTCGTGCAGGACTATCCGGCGGTCACCTTCCGTACGACGGAAGCGCATCAGGACACGCTTTTGAGCGGCCTGCGCGACGGCTCGCTCGATATCGCGCTGACCTACAGCCTCGATATCACCGATGGAATCGCGTTTACCCCGCTGCTTTCGCTGCCACCGTATGTCATCCTGCCTAAAACACACAGGCTTGCACGGGCCCGCAAAGTGTCGCTGGCCGATCTGCTGCCCGAGCCCTATGTGATGCTGGACCTGCCGCATAGCCGCGAATACTTCTCCGCGCTGTTCGACGCAGTCGGCAGCCGCCCTACCGCGGCTTTCCGGTCCTCACAGCCCGAAGTGGTGCGTGGCATGGTTGCCAACGGCTTGGGTTACAGCATACTCAACTTCCCGCTGAAGTCGACCCGAACAGTGGACGGCGAAGACTTCGTGATTAAACATTTCAAGGAAAGCGTCAATGCGACGACGCTTGGCATCGCACTATCGGGCGCCGTCAAGCCGCGCGAGGTTGTGAAACGCTTCTCGGCATTCTGTGAAACGTATATTCGGCGCCTCCACATCGGTTAGCGGCCTGGAAAGCGTCCCGGCATAGGCTTTAGCTATGCAGTGCATGCAAAAACAATATTTTACCTAGCAATTTGGATTGTTAGATTGGTGCTCATCGGATGCACACACTGATGGGGGGGCCCCTATGTCAGCCATTCTTCAGTCGACGGACACCGAACTCGACATCGTTCGCGCCCTGCGCGAGAACTGCGAGCGTCCGTTCGGGGATGCACACGCCATGCCGCCGGCCGTCTACACGTCGGAGGCGTTTCTCGCGCTCGAACGGCGCGACGTGTTTCGCAACGAGTGGTTGTGCGTGGGCCGCGCGAGCGCGCTCGCACAGAGTGGCGACTATCTGACCGCGCAAATCGACGACCAGCCGGTGTTCGTGCTGCGCGATGCGAGCGGTGCGTTGCGCGCATTCTCGAATGTTTGCCTGCACCGGATGTCGGTATTGCTTGAAGGGCGCGGCAACGTGCGCCGGATCGTGTGCCCCTATCACGCATGGAACTACACGCTCGATGGTTCGCTCGCGGGCGCGCCGTTGATGGATCGGCAGCCGGGCTTTTGCAAGGAACAATACAAGCTGCCTGCCGTGCGCTGCGAGACGTGGCAAGGCTGGATCTACGTAACGCTCAACGCGCACGCGCCTTCGGTGGAATCGCATTTGTCCGGGCTGACGAAGCTGATCGAGCCGTACGGCATGAGCAACTACGTCGAGACCTTCGACGAAGAGCACGTGTGGGACACCAACTGGAAGATCCTCGCGGAAAATTTCATGGAGAGCTACCACCTGCCGATGCTGCATCGCGCAACGGTCGGACCGCACTCGAAGCTCGAAGAAATGGAATGTCCGCCCGGTTTGCCCGCGTTCAACTATCACTGGATCACCAAGGAAGCATCCCTGCCGATCGGCAACGCGCATCCCGCCAACACGCGCCTGCAAGGGCACTGGCGCCGCACCACCGCGCTGCTGGCGATCTACCCGACACACCTGATCACGCTGACGCCCGGCTACTTCTGGTATCTGATCGTGCAGCCGCGAGGCGTCGGCCGCGTGCATATCCGCTTCGGCGGCGGCCTCGCACCGGATTTCGTCGACGATCCGCAGGCCGCCGATTACATGGCTACGCTGAAGACGCTGCTCGACGAAGTCAACGCCGAGGACCGGCGCGGCGTCGAGGCCGTATTTCGCGGCGTGCACGCGCCACTCGCGAAGCCTGGCCATCTGAGCCCTCTGGAGCGGCCGAATTACGACTTCGCCCGCTATCTGGCGGGACGCCTGGGCGCGACGTGATTTGCCGCCCCACTTGGACCGCCAACACTCTGCCGAGTTACCCATGTCAAGCCAACCATTTATTTCGTTCGACGGCGTCAGCAAGTCATACGACGGCGTGCATAGCGTCGTCGAGGGACTCGATCTCGATGTCGCGCACGGTGAATTCGTTTCGCTGCTCGGTCCGTCCGGTTCCGGCAAGACCACGACACTGATGATGCTCGCGGGATTCGAAGCGCCGACGCGCGGCGAGATCCGCCTCGGCGGCAAGCGTCTGGACGACAAGCCACCGCATCGGCGCGATATCGGCATGGTGTTTCAAAACTATGCGCTGTTCCCGCATATGACGATTGCCGAAAACATCGCGTTTCCGCTGTCGGTGCGCAAGATAAGCCGTAGCGAACAGAAAACGCGCGTGACGCGCGTGCTGGACATGGTGGAGTTATCGCATCTGGCGGGGCGGCGTCCGTCGCAACTGTCGGGTGGTCAGCAGCAGCGCGTTGCGCTTGCCCGCGCGCTGGTTTTCGAGCCGAGCGTGGTGCTGATGGACGAGCCGCTTGGCGCGCTGGACAAGCGCCTGCGTGAAACCATGCAATACGAAATCATGCGGCTGCATCGCGAACTGTCGCTGACGATCGTCTACGTGACCCACGACCAGAACGAAGCGTTGACGATGTCGGACCGCGTCGCCGTGTTTTCCGATGGACGCATCCAGCAGGCCGCCGCACCGACCGAACTCTACGAAAACGCGGCGAATGCGTTCGTTGCCAATTTCGTCGGCGAGAACAATGGACTGACCGGTCGCGTCAATTCCGACGGCGGGGAATGGGCTGCGATGCAGCTCGCCGACGGCAGCACCGTGTGCGGACGACCAGGCGCCGGGCTCGCGTCGGGCGACACGGCGATGCTGGCGCTGCGTCCCGAGCGCGCGCACATCGCGGCGACGCCGGACGCCGTGCAGGAAGCGACACGCCAGAACATGAACGTCGTGCACGCGCTCGTCGAGGAACTCGTCTACTGCGGCGATCATCATCGCGTGCATTTGAAGCTCGGTCATGGCGAAAGCATGGTGGTCAAGGTGCCGAACACACAGCACCATGATCTGCCCGTACTGGGCCGTCAGACCGCCGTGACCTGGCGGCGCGACGACTGCAAGGTGCTGCCCGCAATGGCGGCCGCGCCGCAATCCGCCGCCGCGTCCGGCGGCGCCGACTATTCCACTGTTGCCGTTCCCTCGTCCGCCTCGCCACTTATCGCAGGAGCCAACTAGAAATGAAGACCACACTCTCGTTATTCCGGACCACATTCGCGGCGTGCGCGCTCGGGGTGTTTGCCACGGCCACGGTTCACGCGGCCGATACGATTTCCGTCGTCACCTTTGGCGGTGCGTACGAAGCCGCCGCGAAAAAAGCATGGTTCGAACCGTTCACCGCGAAAACCGGCGACCAGTTCTCCACCGAGTCGTACGATGGCGGCCTTGCCAAGCTGCAAGCGATGGAACAGTCGAAGAACCCGACCTGGGATCTGATCGACCTCGAAACCAACGACGCAATCACCGCGTGCGACGAAGGCCTCATCGCCAAGTTCGACAAAAAGGCGCTCGGCAATACCAGCGATTTCCTGCCGGGCTCGATCAGTGATTGCGCCGTCGCGGCGATGGTATGGTCCACCGTCTATGCGTACGACACCAGCAAGCTGAAATCTGCGCCGACCACCATCAACGATTTCTTCGACCTCAGCAAGTACCCCGGCAAGCGCGGCATGCGCAAGTCGCCGAAGGTCGCGATGGAATGGGCGTTGATAGCCGATGGCGTGGCGCCCAAGGACGTGTACAAGACGCTCTCCACGCCGGCTGGCGTCGATCGCGCGTTCAAGAAGCTCGACACCATCAAGCCGAGCATCGTCTGGTGGGAGGCGGGTGCGCAGGCGCCGCAACTGCTCGCCGACGGCGCGGTTGTGATGACGCAGGCGTACAACGGCCGCATCGACGACGCCGTGCACAAGGACAAGAAGCCCTTCAAGATCGTCTGGGATGCGCAGGTGTACGACTACGAATGGTGGGCCGTGGTCAACGGCGCGAAGCATGCCGACGCGGCGCGGAAGTTCATCGTCGCATCCTCGACTCCGCAGGCCTATGCGGACCTGTCGAAGTACATCGCCTACGCGCCGCCGCGCAAGGACGCCATTCCGCTGATCGACAAGGCGCGTCTGAACGATCTGCCGACGGCACCGGAGAACTTCAAGCGTCCGCTGCAAATCAACGCGACGTTCTGGGCCGATAACGCGGACGCGATCAACAAGCGGTTCCAGAACTGGCTGACGCAGTAGCGCCAAGTCGAACGAACGTCACCAGAGAGATCGAGCACGATGAACACGCCGCTGCCATCCACTGCCTCTTTTGGCCGCGATCCGCAGGCCGCGAACCGCGAGTCGTTCCGCGCCGCGCGCCGCAAGGCCGCGATGCGCGCCTTGTTGCTGGCTTTGCCGTTGCTCATCTTTCTGCTGGTGACGTTCGTCGCGCCGATCGCGAGCCTGCTCGCGCGCAGCGTGCGAAACCCTGAAGTGCGCGCCGGCATGCCGCAGTTGAGCGCGGCGCTGGCCGGATGGGACGGTGCGGGCGTACCCGGCGAACCGGCCTTTGCCGCACTCGCGCACGACCTGAAGGACGCCAGCGAATCTGGCCAGCTCGGCAATATCGCGCGGCGCATGAACTTCTATCAACCGGAGTTCCGCAGCCTGCTCTTCAAGACGGCGCGTGCGACACGTTCGGAAACTCCCGCGCAATGGAAGCCCGCCCTGATCGATCTGGACGAACGCTGGAGCGCACCGGAAACCTGGCGTCTGCTCAAGCGTGCGTCGATCTCGCCCACGCCCGACTATTTGCTGAACGCCGTCGACGCGCAAGTCGCACCTGATGGCTCAGTGACGTCCGTCGCGGCGGACAGCGCCATCTTCCGCGCGGCCTTCGGACGCACGGTCACGATCAGTGCGACGGTCACGCTGCTGTGCCTGGTGCTGGGTTATCCCGTGGCGTATCTGCTCGCGACACTGCCGGAGAACCAGAGCAACCGGCTGATCCTCTTCGTGATCGTACCGTTCTGGACCTCGCTGCTGGTGCGGACCACCGCGTGGTATGTGCTGCTGCAACCAGGTGGTGTGATCAACAGCGCGTTGCTCCGCTTTGGGCTCATCAATCATCCGTTGCCGCTGATTTTCAATCGCACGGGTGTGTTGATCGGCATGACACATATCCTGCTGCCGTACATGATCCTCGCGATCTTTTCGGTGATGAAAGGTGTCCCGCCCGTGTACATGCGCGCGGCGAAATCCCTCGGCGCGCATCCGGCTGTGGCCTTCGTGCGAGTGTATATTCCGCAAACGCTGCCGGGTGTCGGCGCGGGATGTTTTCTCGTGTTCGTGCTCGCGCTCGGTTATTACATCACCCCCGCCCTGCTAGGCGGCGCCGGCGACGAAATGATCAGCCAGCTGATCGCGTCGCAGACCAACGATCGGCTCAACTGGGGACTCGCGGGTGCGTTGTCGTGCTATCTGATCGCATTCACGGCGGTGTTCTATTTCATCTTCAACCGGCTGGTCGGTATCGACCGCTTGCGCTTCGGCTAACGCGCCGCGCAACCGACGCTAACAGGCAGACTCAGATGAAAGACGGACGAACCCAGCTACTCTCGGAACGCATCGCGGGCGCGGGACTACGTGTGCATTGCGCGCTCATTTTCTTTTTCCTCGTCGCGCCGATCCTCGCGATCGTGCCGCTGTCGTTCAACTCCGGCTCGTTCTTCTCCTACCCGATGCAGGGCTTCTCGCTGCGCTGGTACGCGCAGGCGCTGAGTTCGCCGGACTGGCAACGCGCGTTTGCGAACAGCATCGGCATCGGCGCGGCGTCGACGCTGATCGCGACGGTGCTCGGCACGCTCGCCGCGCTCGGCTTGAGCCGCACGCAGTTTCCTTACCGCTCGATCATCATGCCGATCATCGTGTCGCCGATGATCGTGCCTATCGTTGTCGTCGCGGCAGGGTTTTATCTGGTCTTTTCGCCGCTCGGCCTGGTCAATTCGTATCTCGGCGTCGTGCTTGCGCATGCCGCGCTCGGTACGCCCTTCGTGGTGATCACCGTGACGGCTTCGCTGCTGTCGTTCGATCAAAGCCTGCTTCGCGCTGCGTCGGGCCTGGGCGCGCAGCCGTGGGTCGCATTTCGTCGCGTCACGCTTCCGCTGATCACGCCCGCCGTCGCGACGGGCAGTGTGTTCGCATTCGCGACGTCGTTCGACGAAGTGATCGTCATTCTGTTCATTGGCGGTCCCGAGCAGCGCACCGTGCCGCGACAGATGTGGAGTGGCATCCGTGACCAGATCGACCCGTCGATCCTTGCCGTGGCCACACTGCTGATGGCGTTCGCCATCGCCCTGTTCGCCTGCATGAACTGGTTGCGCAAGCGCGCAGCGGCGGCTAGCCGCTCGTTTGCCTGAGCCGACTGTTGTGCCAGCGTGATGCCTTGGACATGCGACTTGATGAGCTCCCGCTAACCGTCGACCGTTGCCAGCCTCGTTGCGGCAAAGCCGGAACCCTTGGCGCGGCCCGTCCTTGGCCGTTAGTTGCGCTTTTAAAAAGAAAAATATTGAGCGCCTGAGTGTGTGGCGATATGCTTCGCATCGCCGCTAAACCACATGCAACGACCGAGAGTTGAAGGAAACTACAACATGCGATTGCGACGCATCACCGCACGACGCTCACCAGTGCATGGCATGGGACTGTTCGCCCTGCAGCCGATCGCCGCGGGCGAACGGGTGATCGAGTACAAGGGGGAAGTGACCAGCTGGCGGCGCGCCGCCGCCCGTCAGCGAGCCGACGCGGGCCACACGTTCGTGTTTGGGCTGTCCAACGGACGAGTGATCGACGGCAGCCGCGGCGGCAACAGCGCCCGCTTTCTGAACCATGCGTGCGCCCCCAACTGCGAGGCCATCGAAACGGGCGACCGGGTGTTCATTCATGCGCTCGCCACGATCGCGCCCGGGGAAGAGCTTTTCATCAACTACGGTCTGTCAGTGGACGGCGCGGTCACCGACGACATTCGCGCCCAGTACGCGTGTCATTGCGGCGCGCCGGCATGTCGTCGAACTATGCTGGGAAATGACGGGCAGTCGTAGTAGTCCTGCCGCCGCGCAGACGCTTCGATGAGCGATACCTGCGGCGGTTCATCCGACGCGCCTGCCGGATCTATGGTGCGCGTCAATGTCTGGAACATGGCCTCGGTGTCGATCGCCGCATGGTCGCCCCGTCGCGCTGCGTCGCGTTTCAAGGTACAACGTCACAGCGCAAACAGCCGCCCAAGATGAGGCTCGCAATCTCCCACGCCGGCGAGCCGCAACGCGTGCCACGCCATCGCGTAGTTGCTCGATATCACCGGCTTGCCGATCGCCGCCTCCAGCTCCGGAATCAACCCGGCGATGCGCAAGCTCGTGCACGATACGAAAATCGCGTCCACGTCACGATTGCGCGCAAGTCGCTCAACACCGGTTCGCAATGACGCCGCATCGATCCGCGCCACTTCGTTATCGTTCGCATGCTCGAACGACGCCATGCGCGCAATGCCGTGCCCACGCGACTCGATATAGTCGCGCATGTATTCGTTGATCGAACGCACATAGGGAGTAAGCAGGGCCGTACGTTGGACGCCTAGTGCGCGAAGCGCCGCCAGCGCCGCGGTGATCGGCGTAGTGCACGCGGCGTCCGCACGCGCTTCGCGAATCCGCGCGAACACCTTTTCCTCCCCAATCACCATCGACGCGGACGTGCAGCCAAACGCCACCACATCGATACGCTCGGCCGGACGGATCAGCGCGACCGCCGGTGCAATACGGTCCTCCATTTCCGCTAGCCGTTCGGGCGTGATGTCCGCCGAGTTATACACACGGCTTTCGTAGAACGCCACGCCGTCCTGCGTCAGCAAGCCCCGCCACTCATGCTCAATCGTATGATCGGTGGCGAGCACCACGAGCCCAATCGCGGCACGACGGCAGACGCCGTCGTCCAGCCTGAAGTCGAGCTTCGTGTACACGTCGTCATGCTGTGCAATCGCACTCATTTCGGAGTCGTCCTGTCATGTCGCGTTCGGGCTCGCGAGTCTCTGTCGTCACTGCCTCTTAAAGGTAGAGGATTGCCGCCGCCTTTGTGTAATGGTTTATACGCAAATACCCTATACCGTTCCAACGCAAACCGGCTTCTATCATGAAAGGAGCGCTTTAGTGTCAGTGTCAGCGCTCCGGTGAAACCAGCAGTCACGCCGTTGACCTGGTGGGTATGAATCACACGCAATCGCCCCATTTCCGTCCGCATTCTGATGTCACCGGTATACCCGGGTGGCGGATCGTCCGATCCCTCTCACAATAAGGAGTCGCTAACATGTTTGCTCAGACGATTGGCTGGTCCGGTGCAGAGCGGAGCTCGCGGCAAGCTACCTTTGCGGGCATGGCGGCCGCCGTGGCCCTGCTTGTCGGCATGGCTCCCGGTTCGGCGCTAAGCCAGGGCGCCACCATCAAGATCGGCGTGCCCGTCCCGCTGTCGGGCAGCAGTGCCAATGCCGGCACGGATATTGTCAATGGCGCGAAGCTCGCCGCCGCCAGAATCAACGCGGCCGGTGGCGTGCTCGGCAAGCAGATCGAGCTGGTGCCCGAGGACGACGCATGTGATGCGCAGACCGCGGTGCAGGCGGCACAGAAACTCGTCGATGCGGGCGTTGTCGCGGTAGCGGGCGGATATTGCTCCAGCGCGGCGCTGCCGGAATCGACAACCTTTCATCGCGCCGGGATTCCCTACGTGCTGGATGCGTCGACGAATCCGCAACTGACCGAGATGGGGTACGACAACGTGTTCCGCACGATCGGCCGTGACGACCAGCAGGGCCCATTCGCGGCAAACTTCATGAAAGACGTTCTGCACGCGAAGCACGTGGCGGTGATCGACGACAACACGACCTATTCCAAAGGCCTCGCCCAGAACACCGTGCAAGCCCTGAAGAAGGACGGTGTCGATGTCGTGTACGCCAATTCGATCACGCCCGGACAGATGGACTATTCACCGACGCTCACGCGGGTCTCCTCACTGAAGCCTGACGTGATCTACTACACAGGCTATTTCTCCGAAGCCGGCCTGCTGGTCAAGGAGGCGCGGCAACTGGGTCTGAAAATGACCTTCATGGGCGGCGACGCCACCAATGATCCGACGCTGATGAAGACGGCTGGTCCCGCCGCCGATGGCATGATCATCACGACGGCACCGCTCGCGCAGTTCCTGAGCGGCGCGCACGCCTACGTTGACGACTATACGAAGGCTTACGGGCAAGCGCCGGGACCGTATTCGGTCTATGAATACGATGCTGTCGGGGTCACGGCGAAAGCCATCGCGGATGCAAAATCGGCACAGCCTGCCGCGATCACGGCTGCTCTGCACAAGATCTCGAACTACCCGGGCGCGACCGGAACGATTGCCTTCAATCCGAAGGGGGACCGCAGTAAAGCTGTGTACATCACCATCATCGTGCACAACGACAGCTTCGAGCCCTACCAGAGGCAGGATGCGAGCGGACATTGGGCGGCGATGAAGTAGGCGTCATTACGCGCGCGCCCCCGTCATGAGCGACTTCTTCCAGTTCGTCATCGAAGGGCTGACGACCGGCTCGTTCTACGCGCTCGTCGCCCTCGGCTACACGATGGTCTACGGAATCATCCGGCTGATCAACTTCGCTCATGGCGACCTGTTCATGGTCGGCGCGTTCATCGGCTGGACCGGTCTGATGGTTCTTGCCTCCGCGCATCTGCCGCTCGCCCTGGCACTGCTGATCGCCCTTGTGGCCGCAATGACGGTCACAGGCGCGCTCGGCCTGCTGATCGAGCGGCTCGCGTATCAGCCGTTGCTGCGCGCGCCGCGGCTGTCGATTCTGATTACGGCGCTAGGCGTCTCGCTGGCGCTGCAAAATGGGGTGCTGCTGATCTATGGCGCGGGTTTTCGCACCTATCCGCACGTGCTGAGCCAGGCCGGCTTCGAACTCCACGGCGTGCAGATCACCTTCGCGCAGATCGGCATCATCGTGACGAGCCTGGCCCTGATGCTGGCACTGTATTTCTTCGTTCACCACACTTTCCTTGGCACCGCGATGCGCGCGCTGGCAATCGATCAGGACGCCGCACGTCTGATGGGCATCGACGTCGAACGCCTGATCCAGCTCACCTTTCTGCTCGGGTCGGTGCTGGCCGCCGTGGCGGGCGTCATGGAAGGTCTTTACTACACGCAGATCAATTTCTTCATGGGCTTCGTGCTAGGCCTGCGCGCGTTCACCGCCGCCGTGCTTGGCGGCATCGGCAACATCCCGGGCGCGATGGCGGGCGGCATCCTGATTGGCCTGCTCGAAGCCTTCGGCGCGGGCTATGTCTCTTCGCAATGGACCGACGTGTTCGTCTTCGGCGTACTGATCGCCGTTCTCGTGATCAAGCCGACCGGGCTGTTCGGCGAACGCGTTGTCGAGAGAATGTAGTCCATGAGCGCCAGTCAGGCTTCCGCGCGTTGGGCCAAGCCTGTCGGCGGTGTGCTGCTGGCCGCCGCGGTGGCGCTGCCCGCTGTCGCCGGCAACTATGTCGTCGATGTCGGCCTGACCATCGTCACCTATTCGATCCTGGGTCTTGGGCTGAACATCGTAGTCGGTTATGCCGGATTGCTCGATCTGGGCTACGCGGCCTTCTTCGCGATCGGCGCATACACAACGGCGTTGCTGGAAACCCTGCTGCACTTCTCGTTCTGGGAGACGCTGCCGTTCAGTCTGGCGTTCGCCGGGGTATCGGGCATCGTCATCGGCTATCCCACCCTGCGCCTGCGCAGCGACTATCTGGCGATCGTCACGCTGGGGTTCGGCGAAATCACGCGTATCGTCGCCACCAATCTCGACATCACGGGCGGCCCGAACGGCATCTTCGGAATCGCGAGCCCGAGCCTGTTCGGTTTCGAGATCAGTTCGCCGCTAGCGCTCTACGAACTGGGCATGGCGTTCCTCGTGCTGGTGCTGGTGTTCGCCATCCGGCTCGGCCAGTCGCGGCTGGGCCGCGCCTGGACCAGCATCCGCGAGGACGAGGCAGCCGCCGAGGCCGTCGGCGTGCCGACGCTGCGCGTCAAGCTGCTTGCCTATGTGATGGGCGCGCTGATCGGCGGCCTGGGCGGCAGCCTGTTCGCCGCCCGCTTCGGCACCATCGATCCGACCGGCTTCACCTATCTGCAGTCCGTCACGATCCTGATTGTCGTCGTGCTCGGCGGCCGGGGCAGCATTCCCGGTGTGCTCCTCGGCGCCATCATCGTCGCCGGCCTGCCGGAGATTCTGCGTTTCCTCAACCTCTGGCGCATCTTCGCTTTCGCGATCGGGCTCGTGATCCTGATGCTGCTAAGGCCGCAGGGGTTGTGGCCAGCGGCGTTGCGCCGCGTCGCGCCGCCGCGCAAGGGCGCTGACGCCGATCGCGTCCCTGTGCCCGATCACGCCGTCACCGAGGAGATCCTGCTGGAGGTGCGCGACATGCAGCGCCGCTTCGGTGGCGTGCTGGCGGTCGGCGGTGTCAACTTCATGGTGCGGAGCGGCGAGATCGTGAGCCTGATCGGTCCGAACGGCGCCGGCAAGACCACCGTGTTCAACTGCCTGACCGGCGTCATCCGCCCGACTGGCGGCCAGATCGTCTGGTGCGGGGAACGGCTTGCCGGCGGCGCGCCTCACCGCATCGTCCATCAAGGCATGGCGCGCACCTTCCAGGGCATCCGCCTGTTCGGCCACATGACGGCCTTCGAAAACGTCCTGACCGGCATGGACCATCGGCTTCGGACACCGCTCGCAGCCGAGCTTCTGGCGTTGCCGTCCGCGCGCGCCGAGGCGGCGGACCATTCCACCGAAGGCCTGCGCTGGCTCGCCTTCGTCGGTCTTGCCGGCAGGGCGGGCGAGCGCGCCGCCGATCTGCCCTACGGCGACCAACGCAGGCTGGAGATCGCCCGTGCACTCGCCAGCAGCCCTCGCCTCCTGCTGCTCGATGAGCCGGCTGCAGGCATGAACCCGACCGAGAAACGCGCGCTGATGGAACTGATCCGGCGGATCCGGGATCATGGCGTGACGGTGCTGCTGATCGAGCACGACATGATGCTGGTGATGGGCGTGTCGGACCGGATCATCGTGATGGACCACGGCGTCATCATCGCCGAGGGCCAGCCCGCCGCGATTCAGGCGGACCCGCGTGTGATCGATGCCTATCTCGGCACAGCCGAAAAGGACGAGGCGAGCGACGATACCGCCGGGGAGAAATCGCTGTGGGACTCCTAGAAATCCGCGATCTGCGTGTGAGCTATGGGACGGTCGAAGTGCTGCACGGCATCTCGCTGGACGTCGCAGAGGGCGAGATCGTCGCGTTGCTCGGCAGCAACGGCGCGGGAAAAACGACCACACTGCGGGCGATTTCCGGATTGATCCGGCCGCGCGCCGGCGACATTGCGATGGCTGGCCAGCGCCTGAAGGGCTTGCGCGCACACCAGATCGTGGCGCTGGGTGTGGGTCATGTGCCAGAGGGGCGGCGCATTTTCGGGGCGCTGACGGTGGAGGAAAATCTGCATCTCGGCGGCTATCTGATCCGGCGCGACAGTGCAGCATTGCAACAGCGAAGGGATCAGCTCTATGCGACTTTCCCGCGGCTCGGCGAGCGACGCAGCCAGCTGGCAGGCACACTCAGCGGCGGCGAACAGCAGATGCTGGCGATTGCCCGAGCCCTGATGCTGCGCCCGCGTATCGTGGTGCTGGACGAACCGTCGATGGGACTCGCGCCGAAGCTGGTCCGCGCGATCTTCGGCATGATCGCCGACATCTGCCGCGAAGGCACCTCGATTCTCCTCGTCGAGCAGAACGCCCGCCAGGCGTTGCGGATCGCTCATCGGGCTTACGTGCTGGAAAGTGGGCACATTGCGCTCGCGGGGTCCGCCCGCGAGCTGGCTCAGGATAGCCGGGTCCGCGCTGCCTATCTGGGCGGCAGTGCCATCTCGGCAGAGTAACCCGCCAACTGGGCAATCGACATTGGCTGAAACGGGTCAGACGTCATGGAGGCAAAACATGTCAGAGATCGATAAGGAAAAGGTCGTTGCGGTGCTGCGTCGCCCGGGCGATGACGACGCCGCCTCGTCGCGGCACGGCGCCGGCCTGAGTTCGACGGAGATGCATCATGCTGAATTATCCTGCTGCCTATCAGTCCACCAAAGGCTCAGCGCTCGACGTCGACAAGACGTTCTATCGGCGCATCGCCTCTCAGCACGACACCCGCACGCTGGTCGAATCGATCGTCGTGCCGATCCGCTCGGGGCAAGCGTGGACCGTGCCGGCCGGCCACGTGTTTCGCATTGTCACGATCGAAGGCCCGCAGGTTGCCGACCTGAACATGTGGAACCGGCACAACCCGCGCGAGCGCATGTGGGCGTCGCGCACGCGCCAGTTGCAGCAGGCGCACGTGAGCACGTTCGACCGTCTGTGGTCGACGCTGCCATTCCTGCGTCCGATGGTAACCATCACGGATGACAGTCTCGCAGGCTACGGCGTCGACGAGCACGGCGGCCGTGTCCACGATCTGCTCGGCACGCGCTGCGACCCCTACGTGAACCGCATGCTGACCGGCGAGGATTTTCATTTTCACTGCCACTCTAACCTGACGCGCGCCATTGCCCCGTATGGATTGACTGAGTACGACGTCCACGACGTGCTCAACGTGTTCCAGTGCACCGGCCTGAATCTCGAGGACAAATACTTCATGAAGGCGTGTCCGGCAAAGAAAGGCGATTACCTCGAATTCTTCGCGGAGATCGATTTGCTGTGCGCGCTGTCGACCTGTCCGGGCGGCGATCTGTCAGTGCCGATGTGGGGACCCGACGCACGCGATCCGCTGGAAGTGTGCCGGCCGCTTGGCATCGAGGTCTGGCAACTCGCGCCACGGATGCTGGATGGGTGGACGCCGCCGGCTGTGGCTGCCTACAAAGGGCAGCACGGAATGGTGCTGAATCAGCCGCAATGGAAGTGAGACTGGTGCCTCCTGTCCAGCAGGAATCGATGGTGGCGCAGCACAAAAGCCGGAGCGAGACCGCGCTGCCTTGAATGCCCGCCGGCCCCCTTGTATCTGAGGACATCATGAAAGTTATCGTGCTCGGTGGCGGGGTAGTCGGTGTGACAACCGCGTACCAGTTGCAGAAGGATGGCCATGAGGTCGTGATCGTCGAGCGGCAGCCTTTAGTCGCATCGGAAACCAGTTGGGGTAACGCGGGCATGATCGCGCCCGGGCATTCCTTTGTCTGGTCCTCGCCCAAAGCGCCCATGATTCTGCTCAAATCGCTGGTGCTGAAAGATCAGGCGTTGCGCTTCAAGTTCTCGGCAGATCCCAGGCTTTACAGCTGGTCGTGGCGTTTCCTGATGGAATGCACATCAGAGAAGGCACGCCGCAATACCCTGCTCAAGCATCGGCTTGCCGCGTACTCGCAACGCGTGCTACAGAATGTGATCGCCGAGGACGCCATTGAATACGATCGAAATGACCGCGGAATTCTGTATTTTCATCGGACTCAGGAAGCGCAGGATCGCGGAGTCGAACATATGAAGCTGCTGGAATCCGATGGGCAAGTCATCATGGTTCTCAGCCGCGATCAGGTCGTCGCACTCGACCCGTCGCTGGCTTCGGCAAAAGACAGGATAGCGGGTGCCATTTACTGCCCGACCGATGAGACCGGAGACCCTGCGAAGTTCACCCGCGCCCTTGCGGAAAAGATTGTCGCGCGTGGCGGTACGCTTCTGACGGACACCACCATCGACGGCTTCGAAACCGCTGGGCAGGACGTGGTGGGCATAAGAACGAGTCGCGGCCTTGTAAAAGCCGACGCGTATGTGCTCGCCCTTGGCCCCTATAGTCCGGTTCTTGGCCGACAGATCGGCATCGATCTTCCGATCTATCCGATCAAGGGATACTCCCTCACGATTCCGATCGATGGCCGGCCCTTGCCACCCTCGATCGCAGTGGTCGACGAGCACAACCTGGTCGCAATCTCGCGCTTCGGCGACCGGATCCGGGTCACCGCAACGGCGGAGTTTGCTGGCTACGACACGAGCCATAAGCCTTCTGATTTTGCGTTTATGAAGAGCGTGACACAAGAACTCTACCCGGCCGGCGCCAACTACGATCGCGCCGAAATGTGGGCCGGTCTCAGGCCGATGACGCCGACGAACTTGCCGTTTCTTGGGCGCAAGAAGTATCGCAATCTTTATCTGAATACCGGTCACGGTCATATCGGCTGGACCATGTCACACGGATCGGCTCGAATCACGGCGGACCTGATCGCGGGACGAACCCCAGCGATTCCGATGGTGGGGCTGCTTTGCGACTGACGGCGACGCGTTTTGCAGCAAAACACGGGGCCCCAGCCGAACGATGCCAGCAAACTATTGCATCGGCCGGTCGAATCCGTCGCGCATGACCCGTCGGTACACGTCGCGCTCAAAGAATTGCGACTTCGAGACGCGCTATCGCGCGTCACGCGCCGCTTTTCGCCATCGGATCCACTGGAACACTGGCGACGGTTGCGCGGCTTGTGTCAGGGTTGCTACGACCCACGCCCAGCTCAGAGCTTCCTCAAGCGCATCTGCAATTGCTCGGCGCTTTCTCGATATCAACCGGAAGCGTGGAATCGATTGCTTCCAGCATGCAGCCGGCAAAGGTGTTGATTGCGGCCGAGTTGAGCGCCGCGTCAAGAAAATCGGCTCTCCGGCCTGACCTCACGGGTCAATTTTCGCCGCGAACGTCCTTCATCAAAGCCTTTTTAATTTGATCGGGCGCCATGGGTTGCCGGGCAGTCTGTCAGGATCGCACCCCTCCTCGGTAAGCTCATATTACAATGCCGGGCCAAAACGCTGCCCGGTACGGCGGCACACAGACCCAAAGGTTTAATGTCGACCCAGCTTTCGAATCCCACGTCGCTCGCCTCTGCCTCCGACAAACCCGCCGCCGCAGGCATCGCATCACTCGGCTGGCTGTTACCCTTCCACGCACTGGTCTGGACGCTGGCCGCCTGGCTCGCGCGCGGCAATCTCGACATCCAGGGAGACATGGTCGAGACCTATGTCTGGGGCATCGAGTGGCAGGCCGGTTACGCGAAGCACCCGCCGCTTTCGTCGTGGGTCGCAGCGGCCTGGTTCAGCGTGTTCCCGCATACCGATCTCGCGTATTTCGCGCTGTCGGCGGTGAACGTGCTGGTCGGCCTGGCCGGGATCGTCGCGCTCGCCGGGCGCTTCGTGCCGCGCCAGATCGCGATCATCGCCGGGCTTGCGATGGCGGTTTCGCCGCTTTACTCGAATCTCGCCATCAAATTCAATCCGAACGCGATCCTGCTGTCGGTCTGGCCGTGGACCGCCTACTTTTTCGTCCGCTACGTGCAGCCGGGCAGCCGCCTCGCGCGCAGCGGCGCGGCGCTCGGTCTCGGGGCGTGCGCGGCGCTTGCCGTGCTGGGCAAGTACTTCACGATCGTGCTGCTGCTCGGGCTGTTGCTGGCATTGCTCGCGCGTCCCGCATGGCGTGCGCGCCTCGTCAGCCTCGATTCGCTGCTCGCGGTGGCGGCGGGAGTCGCCGTGCTGGCCCCGCACGTACACTGGATGATGGTTAATCATTTCCCGACGCTCGAGTATGCCGCGCAACGCACCGGCGGCACGCTTCTCGCCGCGGTCGGGCGCTTTGGCATCTACACGCTCGCGCAGATCGGCTATCTCGCGCTCAGTTTCGTTTTCGTGCTGTTGATGGTGCGCACGCGCGGGGCTGCGCGGCTCATGGCGCTGAGCGTTGTTCGGAGCGCGTCGTACCCGGATCTCTGGTGGCTCGCGCTGGGGCCACTGTTCGCGGTGGGCGTGCTGTCCGTCATCGGCAAGACGCAGATGGCCTCGGTCTGGGGCATGGCGCAGTGGTTCGCAATGGTGCCGCTCTGGCTTGCCGTGCTCGTGCAGGCCCGCTTCGAGTTCGCGCCGCAGCGTGCCATACGGGTCATGGCGGTGTACTGGGCGCTGGTGCTCGCGGTATCGGCAGTGGTCGGCTACACAGGGGCGCGGCGCAATTCCGACGACGCGGCCGAGCCGCGCGCGGAACTCGCGGCAGCCGCGCAGGCGGTGTGGCACGAACGCACCAGCCAGCCGCTGTCGATCGTGGCGGGCTCGACGCATGAGGCCGCTTCGATGGTGTTCTATGACGGCGGCCGCGCCCGCTTCTGGGATCTCGACTGGCCGGCGGCAACGCCCTGGCTCACATCCGCCGATTTCGCGCGCCAGGGCTCGCTGATTGTGTGCCGTGGCGACGACTCGGGCTGCATCGCGACGGCATCGTCGCTAAGCCATGCAGCGCCGATTGCGCTCGAGGTGAGCAAGACCGCATGGGGACGGGAGTTGCCTGCGCGTCCCTACCAACTGTTCGTGATCGTGCCGCAGTCGTGAGCCACGCGACCATCACGCCGTATCGCGGCCGGCCGCTCGTCGTCGATCTCGACGGCACGCTGTTGCGCTCCGACGTTCTGATCGAGTGCATGCGGGCATTTCTGAAGGCCTCGCCGCTGCGCTGCTGGCAACTGCCGGTCTGGCTGCTGCATGGTGGCAGCGGGCCTGAAGGCGCGGCTCGCGGCCGGCCGTGCGCTCGTGCTTGCAACCGCCACGCACCAGCGTTATGCGCAGGCCATCGCGGATCATCCGGGCTGCTTCGACGAGGTCCATGCGACCGAGGGTGAGGTCAACCTGTCGGCAAGGCGCAAGCGTGATGGCCTCGACTGCCTCTCAGGGGAAGATCGGCTCGTAGCCTAACCGAGCGCGTGGAAAGAGGTACCATGAGTACGCCGTCGAACGCTAGGCTCGTCCGTGCCTGAGCGTGTAACGTCTCTCTGGCCAAGGGTCCTGCCATGATCCTGTATCACACCGTTCCCGATTCGTCGGTCATCGAAATATCCGTCGAAGGCAAAATCACCGACCACGAACTGCGCGAAGCCATCGAGCGCATGCGTGGTGATCTTGAACTGAACGGTAAGACCCGCGTGCTCGAACGCATTGAGCATTTCAGCGGCATCGAGCCGAAGGCGCTATGGACCGACATGACGCTCGGCGTCTCCGTCGCCCGCAAGGTCACGCGCGCCGCCGTCGTGGCCGACGCGGGCTGGATTCGCGCCTCGACGCATTTGGCCCGGTTCTTTACGAAGGCTGAAATCAAGGTGTTCCACGTCAACGAGCTGGAACAGGCGCGAGCCTGGATCAACGCCTGAACGTCGTCTCCAGCCGGCCACATCGGGCAGAGGACGGCCAGTTGGAGCCGCACAACTCGATGTCAGAACTGTTACTGCCGAATCAAGGACACGGAGCGCAACGATCCTATGATGGAATGAGGCCGCGCGACACGCGCGGAAAAGCGCTAAAACAAGTAGGAAAACAGGAGAAGAGGAGCACATGACGAAGCGAGTGATCGTGACCGGCGGCAGCGGCCTGGCCGGAAAATGGGTGGTTCAGAACCTGGTCGAGCACGGCTACGAGGTGATGAATCTTGATCGCGTGCCGATGGCGGCGCGCACGGCGCGCACGTTGATTACGGACATCACCGATGCGGGCCAGGTATTCAATGCGCTGGCATCGAGCACCGCGCCGGGAGAATTCGCCGACGACCTCGAACCAAAGCCGATCGACGCGATTGTGCATTTTGCGGCGATCCCTCGCATCATGATCACGCCCGACAACGAGGTCTACCGGATCAACGTGATGGGCACGTACAACATCCTCGACGCAGCGTCGAAGCTTGGCATCCGCAAGGTGATCGTGGCATCGAGCGAAACCACATACGGTATGGTTTTCGCGCACCGGGATCGCAGTCCAGAGTACTTCCCGCTCGACGAGGAATACCCGGTGAACCCGATGGACAGCTACGCGACGTCGAAGGTTATCAACGAAGTGACGGCGAAGGCGTTCCACGCGCGCACCGGCTCAGACATTTACTGCTTTCGTATTGGCAACGTGCTCGAACCCAACGACTACGCGAAGTTTCCGGCGTGGCTCAAGGATCCAGCACTGCGCAAGAGGATTGCGTGGAGCTATATCGACGGCCGCGATCTCGCGAGCGCGTGCCGGCTTGCCATCGAAAAGGATGGCCTCGGCTTTCAGGTGATGAACGTCGCGGCCGACGACGTGTCGTCCGACGTACCTACCGCGGAACTGCTCCGTCGCTACTACCCCGGCGTGCCGCTCAAAAAGCAGCTCGGCGAGTTCGAGACCTTGCTCAGCAACGAGAAGCTCAAGCGCCTTCTTGGGTGGAACCAGCAACACTACTGGCGCGACGAAGCGAAAAAGATCGTCCAGTAGGCATGGCGGGCCGGCACCCGGCCGGCCAATCACGCCGTACGAGTCTTCATCGACCGCTTTGCAACGACGCAGACCGGCGCAATGGCGTCGTTCCCGCAGTCGGGTGGTGGGTCTTGGGAAGAATTTTCGAACAAGCCCGCAGCGAAAATTCTCCCTGCGATGCACTGCATTGCAGGCGTGCCGCCACCCCGAACGCGGACCGACAATGAAGCCAATGGCTCGCCTTCACGGCTGTCAGCGCTGGCGCCTCCGTCGCTTATCCGCCGTCGATATTGCTACGTTCAGCCGCCGGTCAGCGAGTAGTCGTTTGCAGCAGGTCGCGCGCGGTGCTTAGCATGCCGTCGGCGATCTTTCCGGAATCGACCTTGTAGCTGCCGTCACGCAGGGCGGCCTTGATCGACTCGACCTTCGCCGTGTCGATATCCGAATCGCTGGACGTGTGCACCGCGAACGCTGACGAGAGATTAACCGTCGAATTCTGCGTGCCCGCAGCGCTGACCTGGTGCGCGGACTCGACGGTATCCTTCGCATCGCTGTTGATCGTTGCGCGTTGCGGACCGTTCTGCGAAGCCGCGAGCGGAAAATTGCTGGATTCAATCTTCATGGTGTGTGTTCCCCACTGGTTGAGTCCTTTAACGGTTCCGCGTTTGAAATCTTCACCCTGCTGCGGGAAGCGGAACCGTATCCACGTTTCGCCGTGAGCCGCTAAGCCTTGCCGGGCGGGCACTCTAGCCGCCTGCAGCTAATTGCAACAAAGTGTGAGCAATACCACACAACGGTTATAAGCTGATCGAAGCGTCGACCCGCTCCGAACCAAAGGCGCAGGTATGCTTGAGAACACGACGCCGCACCCCATTTTGCTTGCTGTGAACAAACGTACCCGCCGCCCCTTGCAGCCTCGATGGCCCTTTCCGCCAAGTCGCGATGTCGCTGGTCGCGCCTTTGGCGATCTCGTCGCGCTTCAATATTGCGGCGCGGACGTGTGGCTCTGGCGATGCCGATGCGGCGGCCATGTGACTTCCGCCCTGAAGACGGTAGAGAGCGGTGCAGTGCGTGATTGCGGCTGCCGTGAGCAGCGTCGCGTGTGGCGGTCGCGACCGGGTTCACCTGCGCTGAAGAGCGGCGAGGTTTTCGGCCAGCTGACGACCGAGCGATACGCTGGCGATGGATTGTGGGTTTGCCGGTGCGACTGCGGTGGTGAGGCGACAGTTAGCGCCGGACGCTTGCGAATGGGCAAGGCGCGCTCGTGCGGCAGGTGCCTCGTCGCTTCGACTCATCGAGTGGCGTAGCGACGGAACGGAAAATGTCCGTTCGACTCAGGTCAAGCGATCTACACTGCAATTCAACGAAGAAGAAAAGATCGCCAGCCTTGGCGGGGTCTGGACGACCGTATTCCGATTTCGCTTTGATCAAGCGTAGTCCGTACATGCTCCCCTTTCTGTCTGGAGGCGGTCATGAAAAAGGAGAGGAAGACAGCACGGCAAATTCTGTCCGGGAACCCTCGGGAGGTTATCTCAGTGGGCCCCGACGACACGGTGCTGAACGCGTTGCAGTTGATGGCCGACAAGGACGTGACGACGGTGCTGGTGCTGCAGCGCAGCAATCTGGTTGGCGTGCTGTCTCAGCGCGACTACGCCCGCAAGGTCGAGGTGCTTGGCCGCAACGCCGCGAACACCAGGGTTGGCGACATTATGACCACCCAGGTGCTTTATGTGACGCCCGAGCATACCTGCGACCAATGCCTCGCATCGATGCATACCCGGCGGATCCGGCACCTGCCTGTGATCGAATCCGGGCGCGTCATCGGCGTGCTTTCCGACAGTGACGTGCTGGAGGAACTCCTGCAGGAGGACGAGCATTTCATCAGGATTCTCGAGGACGACATGCTCCATCTGACCATTGATACCGGTGGCGCCTATTAGCCAGTCGAGCTCGAATCAGGCGAGGTGAAACGTGAGCACGCAATCAACCGCGGGGGCGCTTTCACCGGCCATCCTTTCCCGCTCGTCTGGCAAAGTGACGTCGGCGCGCGATGCCGTGCGCCTGATCCGCGACGGCGATACGGTCGCGACGGGCGGCTTCGTCGGCATCGGCTTCGCCGAAGACATCGCCATTGCCATCGAGGAACTCTGTACGGCGCATGACGAGGATACGTTAGTCACCCTCCCAAAGCCCGCCAACCTCACGCTAGTCTATGCGGCCGGCCAGGGAGACGGCAAGGAACGCGGACTGAACCACCTGGCGACGCCGGGACTCGTCAAGCGCGTCATCGGTGGACACTGGGGCCTCGTGCCGAAGCTACAGCAGCTTGCGGTGGATAACCAGATCGAAGCGTATAACCTGCCGCAGGGCGTGATCAGCCACCTGTTTCGCGACATTGCGGCCGGAAAGCCAGGCCATCTCTCCCGGGTCGGCCTCGGCACCTTCGTCGATCCGCGCTTCGGTGGTGGCAAACTGAACGAGCGCACCACCGAGAATCTGGTCGAGTTGATGCGGATAGGCGACGAGGAATATTTGTTCTACAAGGCCTTCCCGATCAACGTCGCGATCGTGCGCGGCACCACTGCCGACCCGGAAGGCAATGTGACGATGGAGCGCGAAGCCCTGACACTGGAGGCTCTCGCGATCGCCATGGCCGCGCACAACTGCCGCGGCCTCGTGATCGTCCAGGTGGAGCGCATCGCCGAAAGCGGCTCGCTCAATCCGCGACAGGTCAAGATCCCCGGCGTGCTGGTCGATTGCGTCGTGCTGGCGCCGCCCGAGAACCACCAGCAGACCTTTGCCACACCATACAGTCCGGCGTACGCCGGCGAAATCCGGGTCCCCGCGAGCAGTGTGGCGCCGATGCCGATGAGTGAGCGCAAGGTGGTCGCGCGACGCGCGGCAATGGAACTCCAGCCAAACAGCGTGGTGAATCTCGGGATCGGCATGCCCGAAGGCATCGCCAGCGTCGCCAACGAGGAAAGGATCCTCGACCTGATGACGCTGACCACCGAGCCCGGCGTCATCGGCGGCATTCCAGCGGGAGGCTTGAACTTCGGCGCGGCGACCAATGCGCAGGCGATCATCGATCAGCCCGCCCAGTTCGATTTCTATGACGGCGGCGGGCTCGACGTCGCCTTTCTTGGCCTCGCCCAAGCCGATCGCATGGGAAACCTCAATGTGTCGAGATTCGGGCCGCGCCTGCCCGGCGCCGGAGGCTTCATCAACATTAGCCAGAATGCCAGGAAAGTCGTGTTCGTCGGCACTTTCATGGCGGGCCACAGCCAGATTTCGGTCGTCGACGGCAAGCTGCATATCCACCGTGACGGCACGGCCAGGAAATTCATCGAGGAAGTCGAGCATCGCACGTTCTCTGGCCCGTATGCGGCGGCAATGGGCAAGCCGGTCCTCTACATCACCGAGCGTTGCGTGTTCGAACTGGGCGCCGAGGGCATGGAACTCATCGAGATCGCACCGGGCGTCTATCTCGAGCGCGATATTCTGGCCAACATGGACTTCGCACCGATCCTGCGTTCGCCGACGCAGATGGACGAGCGGATTTTCCTGCCTGAACCGATGGGCCTGCGCTCGAATATTTTGCGACTGCCGCTGGAAGCGCGCTTCATCTACGACGACGACAAGAACATCATGTTTCTCAATTTCGCGCGCCTCGAGGTGAAGCGTCCCGACGACATCGCGGCGATCCGGACTCAGGTATGGCGCGTCTGCGAACCACTGGACCACAAGGTTTATGCAGTGGTGAACTACGAGGGTTTCGTGTTGGACCCCGCGCTGGAGGACGCGTATGTCGAAATGGTCGAGGATATGGTGCAGCGCTATTATCTCGGCGTAACGCGCTTCACTACCAGCGCTTTCATGCGCGCCAAGCTCGGTGGGGCCCTTACGCGGCGCGGGCTGTCACCTTATGTCTATGAGACGGAGGCGGAAGCCCAGGCCTACCTGCGCGAACAGTCGTCAAACCGCTGAATCCGGCTTGCATCGTGATCGCGGCACCGAAGGCCGAGTGCGCCCGCGCCGGGTTCTGTCGGACCCTCGATGTCAGTGCCCTGCCAGCCAGCGCAACTGAGGCCCCGGATATCCCCCGACCCACGTGCCGTCCGCGCTGAAATCCCACGTCGGACCGAAGCTCGCCGGCTCGAGCAACTGGGTGTCCGTGAGTCCGCTCGAACTGGCCACCGCCGTGCCCGAACCGACACCCGCCGCCGCCCCCGACGATTGGCTGTTCCAGAACACGTTCGCCGCGATCCGGCCGCTGTTCGTGCCCGCGATACCGCCCTCCGTAGAGTTCGCGCCCGCCGTGAGTCTGGAAGCGGCATACGACTGGCGAATGAAGCCCGTGTTGATGCCGACAAGTCCGCCGACAGTTGCGCCGCCGTTCAGGAATTCGTAGGCATACGATCGGCCGATGACGCCATGGTTCGTGCCGACGAGTCCGCCGACCGTGCTTTGCGCACCGGCTGTTGCGCGGCCGATCGCGAAAGACTGATCGATGCGACCGTCGTTCAGGCCGACGAGCCCACCGATCTGGCCCGCGCCGTTGATGTTCACGCCCGCCCACGAGCGCTCGATGCGTCCAAAGTTCTCGCCGACCAGACCGCCGGCCACTGTGCTCGTGTTGCCCGAGGCACCGATGGCGCCCGTTGCGCCGACGTTCACCATGTATCCGTAGTTGATACCGGCCAGCAAGCCAACCGTTTCTCCCGAGGATGTCGCGGTGCCGTCCGCGAGCGTGAAATTGCGCACGACGCCGCTCTTGCCGATCACGCCGAAGAGTCCGGTATCGGCCGCGCTTGAGAGACGCAGATCCGCGGGGAGGTGCCCCCTGCCGTCGAACTGACCGGTGAACGGATTCGCGGCGGTGCCGATGCCTCCGAACTCCGGCGCACCCGCGAATTCCAGCCCCCTGCTGCCCAACGCATAGTTGCCGGCGAGGTTGTTATTCACTGCGCTCAGGTCCGTCATCGAGTTGACGAGTTGATAGGCCGTGAACTGCGTGACGAGCCCAGTAAACGGCGCGGGGTGCCACGATACGTTGGTGTACACGGTGCCGGGCGTGTAGCTGCCGTTCATGTCGTACAGGCCGCTGACGATGCCCATGCTTCGCGACCAGTCGATCGTGCCCTGGTTGGTCAGACTGCCGCCGTTGTCGAAACCATAGGTGTCGGCGGACAGCGTGAGCGAGCCTGTGCCCCTATTGGCGATGGTCGCCTGCGGTGCGATCGTCAGCGAGTGCGCCGCGTCGAGCGTCAGGGAGGAGGCTCCGTGCCAGCGCACGCTCGCTTCGATCGCGATGTCTCCCTTGCCGGTCGCCCCGAGCTTGCCGTCCGCGCCGTTCGCGAGCACGGAGATGGACGCGCCGTTGCTCAGACTTGCGCCGAGCGTGTTGGCGGTGGGGACGTCCGCGGTGAAGTCCCCCGTGGTGATGTTCCATGCTTTCGCCCGCACATCCGCGCCGCCGACCTTGACGTCCTTGCCGGACATGTCGAGCGTGCCGCCGCTGCCGTCCGCGTTACGCGCGCTGATTTGCGCCCCGCGCGCATCGACGTTGCCGGAGTTGACGACGACCCCATTGACGGTGGTGTTCGCGACGAGCCAGACGTGGCCGTCGCGCGTCGCGGTGCCGGTGGCGCGCAGGGCGCCCGAATGACCCGCGAGCGCGAAAATATTGCCGTCGGCCGCCTGCACATTGATGATCGCCGCCTGTACCGTGCCTGAGTTCGTCACCGTGCCGCCGCTTCCCACCTCCACGAAGACTTGTTGAAAGTGGCCGTCGAAGAGCCGGACCTGACGGCCCGCGACGAGTTCGGCGTTGCCGTTCGGCGCATCGATCGTCCCTGCGTTCGTGACCTTGCTGGCCGATATCAGGAACACGTCCCCACCCGACGAACTGATCTTGCCGAGATTGACTACATCCGCCGTGGAACTGCCTGTGTAACCCGAGCCACCGAACACGGGCGGGTTGAGAAAGACATCGTTGGGGACGTCGAGCGTCGACGCGACGAAACGCCCTCCCGTCGACACCACGCCGCCTGGCCCGATGAGCACGCCATGCGGATTGACGAGGTAGATGCTGCCGGTGCCCTTCAGCGTGCCGTAGATCGCCGACACATCGTTACCCGTCACGCGATTGAGTGTCGCGCCCGTGCCGTTGTTGATCGACACCGTGCGGCACGATCCGATCGAAAAACTGTTCCATTCGATGATGCCGCGCGAGCCCGCTTGCGTGATGCTCATGCTGGCATCGTTCTGAGTGATGCTTCCAGAGCCGGCGACGAAATGCCCGCCTTGCGGCAGGGTACCCGCCGCGTACGCGACGTGCGTCGTGGCAAGTCCGGTCAGCGAAATGACGATGGCAAATGAAATTCGCACGCTTGCATGACGGCGTTGCGATGGACATTGCCGCAGCAGAGATGGCCTTCGAGTGCTCATACATCCCCCTTCCACGCTCGCGCGAAACGGCTGCCAACGACCCGCGGAGCCGACCGGAAACGCGTGAGTCGCCGCGTATGAAGGTTAGCAGTTCGCCTCGTCGCCACTTAACGACCGTGGCTGATTTGGTCGATATTTCGGCCCGAAATGTTGTTGCGCGACTGGGACGGGATCACCGTCGCCTTCCATCTTGATAACGAATTCAATGCAAGTTTGAAATACCGTTATTACGGCAGGTTATTAAGTCAATGGTTTCAAGCGCCGTCGACCACCGTCAAGCCCCGTGCGGCGGGCCTTGCAGCCTGGCGGCACCGCCCGCGCCCGGATTCGCCATCGAGCAGCGCGAGCCTTGCTGAGCAACAGCCGCAACGCGACATTTCGGTATACTTGCGAGCTTTCCCAAAAACGATTATTCGCGGCCCTCCTCACGCGCCAGCGACCGCCGTTTCATAGGCGTGCCGCCCTCGCGCGACAAGCGTGTCCGCCCCGCTCATCATGTCCGATCTCTCCACGCCGTTCAGCGCGCCCCGCCGTCTCGTCAACATCAATCCGAAGCCGCTCGCCGTCGCGCTCGCGCTGGTCGTGCTCGGCGCGATCTATCTCGCGCAGACCGTCAGCGTGAAACAGGCCGCGCTATACGTCCTCGGCGCGCTGCTCGGCGTCACGCTCTATCACGCCGCGTTCGGCTTCACGTCCGCATGGCGCGTGTTCATCGCCGACGGCCGCGGCGCCGGCCTGCGCGCGCAGATGCTGATGCTCGCGATCGGCGTGCTGCTGTTCTTCCCGGCGCTTTCCGCCGGCACGCTATTCGGTCATCCGGTCGTCGGCGAAGTGTCGCCCGTCGGCACGTCGGTCCTGATCGGCGCGTTCATGTTCGGCATCGGCATGCAGCTCGGCGGCGGCTGCGCCTCCGGCACGCTGTATACGGTCGGCGGCGGCAGCACGCGGATGGTGGTCACGCTGATCGCATTCATCATCGGCTCGGTGATCGGCACCGCGCACATGCCGTTCTGGTCCGCGCTGCCGCATCTGCCGCCGATCTCGCTCGTGCAGACGCTCGGCGTCGGCCCAGCGATTGCGCTGAACCTCGTGGTGTTCGCGGCCATCGCCGCGCTGACCGTGCTGATCGAAAAGCGCCGTCACGGCCGTCTCGTCAGCGACGTGGATCGCGCCCCGAACGCATCGCCGTGGCTGCATGGCCCGTGGCCGCTCCTCGCCGGCGGCGTCGTGCTCGCGATCCTCAACTTCGTGACGCTCGCGCTGTCGGGCCATCCGTGGGGCATCACGTCGGCGTTCGCGCTGTGGGGCGCGAAGGCGTTCTCCGCGATGGGCGTCGACGTCGCGAGCTGGCATGTGTGGAGCACCGGCCCGAACGCGGCCGCCCTTGCCGCACCGATCAGCCACGACGTGAAGTCGGTAATGGACATCGGCATCGTAATCGGCGCGATGGTCGCCGCTTCGCTCGCCGGCCGCTATGCGCCGGTGTGGCGCCTGCCGCTGCGCTCGCTGATCGCGGCGATCGTCGGCGGACTGATTCTTGGCTACGGCGCGCGCCTCGCGTACGGCTGCAATATCGGCGCCTACTTCAGCGGCATTGTGTCGGGCAGCCTGCACGGCTGGCTGTGGCTCGTCTCGGCATTTTTGGGCAACGTGGTCGGCACGAAGCTGCGTCCGGTGTTCGGCCTCGCGGTCGAGCGCGTCAAGCAGACGGGCTGCTGAGCGGGCGGCTTCGGCCGCCTATCGGGCGGGGGCTGCGCTGCCGGCCTCCCTTGCCCCCGTCTGAAGCCGTCGCGCGAGTTCGTCAGCGATCTGCTCCGCGCTTTTCCTGACCGCCGTCTTTTCATCGCGGCCGGACAGCACGACCTTCGCGGCGATCACGTACGGGTTGAGCTTGATCACGGCGCCCGGCATATCCCTGCTCGCCCCCTCTTCAACAGTTTCATAGAGCGGCGGTAACTCCGGCGTCGCCAGGTTATCGCAGGAAACCGCGACCTGAAACTGGCTTTGGCCCGCGCCCATACCCACCATCGCGCGACGCAGCCGATTACCCTCATCGACACTGAGAAAAACGCCGCGCACCTGCCAGCCGCCGTGGGGCAGCGGTTCACCAGGCGTGACGCGGCGCGCGTCTACTCCGGCCTTCTTCAGATCGTCCGTCAGAGATTGCGCCATCAGCACAACCATGTCTCGCGCACGCGCCTGCGGATCCTGCTGCTGACGCAGCGGGCCCTCAGGCACGAGATTGCCCAGGATGCCTCGCGCGCGGTGGCCTGGCCCGCTGTCAGGGGCGATGTTCGCGGCGTCGAGATCGAAATCGGAGACATAGACGACCGGCGGCGCGACAGGAGCCGCGAGCGCCGCCGATGAATCCGCGGCCAGACATCCTTGCGCGCTGGCACACACGTACGTCGCCAGACACACCATTCGCACCCATCGAAACTCCATTGCGCACCTCCACGCTGATCGCCTGGTACCGGTTGCATGGCAGCGACGAAATACGGCATTCATACCGCGGCCGTTCATCCATCTTAGGTCTTTCAGAAGCGCACCCATGGCTCGATCGTCTGCATCGCGATCTGAAAATCCTATACTGGGTCGGTGCGGTTGCTGACTTCGCGCCTTGTCTGCACATCCGTTTGCGCGAGCCCAATCGTCCGACATGACGCCGCTGAAACCCGGTGGACCGCGCGTTACGTCATCTGCCTGACAGAACGGAAAACCAAGCCATGCTGACGATCGACGACATCCGCGCCGTGCCGCTGTTCTCGACCCTCCCCGACAGCGAACTGGAAAATCTCGTGCACGCGTGCGCCGACCTGCATCTATGCGCGGGCGAGTTCGCGGTCCATGAAGGCGGCGAGCGCGCGTTATACGCCGTGCTGTCGGGCAAGATGGAAGTCATCAAGACGTTCGACGGCATCGAGCGAACCTTGGGCTGGCGTCTGCCCGGCACGATCTTCGGCGAAGTGCCGCTCGCGCTGAGCTCACCGTTTCCGGGCGCGTATCGAGCGGCCGAGGCTTCGCGCGTGATGCGGCTCGACGCGCCGCAATACTATGCGCTCGCGGCGGCGTCGCCCGAGGTGGCGTTCAAGATGGGGGCGCTTGCTCGCGAACGCATCGGCGGGCTGCAAAGCCTTTCCGCCGAGCCGCCGAAGGCGCGTGTGACGATCGTCGGCAACCGTTGGGACAATGCGTGCACGCTGCTGCGTCAGTTCCTCGCGCGCAATCAGATCAGCGTCGACTGGCTGGCGCCGGATGCGCCCGAATTGGCCGCGCGCTGGCCTGGCACGTGTCCGGCGGAAGGCGAGTGCCCCGCGTTGCGCCTCGTCGACGGCACGGTGCTGAGGCGGCCTGCGACCCGCGAGCTTGCGGGACTGCTCGGCCTCCAGACGCAGCCGCGTCTGGCCGGATACGACACCGCGATCATCGGCGGCGGCCCCGCAGGGCTGGCTGCGGCGGTATACGGCGCGTCGGAAGGTCTGCGCACGCTGGTGCTGGAGCGCGAGGCGCCGGGCGGACAGGCGGGCACGTCCTCGCGCATCGAAAATTATCTCGGCTTTCCCAATGGCGTTTCCGGCGACGAACTCGCGAGCCGCGCGCTGCAGCAGGCACGGCGGCTCGGCGCGGAGATCCTCGTGACGCGCTCGGTCGAGCGCATCGATGTGCAGGCGCGGCGGATTCATCTCGATGGCGGCGACGCCGTGCACGCTCGAACCATCATTCTCGCGACGGGCGTCACATGGCGGCGGCTTGCGATCGACGGCTTCGACCGCTTTATCGGCAAGGGGATTTACTACGGCGCGGCGCGCAGCGAAGCGAGCGCGACGCACGGCCTCGATGTCCATCTGATCGGCGGCGGCAATTCGGCCGGCCAGGCGGCGTTGTATTTCGCCAATCATGCGCGCAGCGTGACGCTCGTCGTGCGCGGCGATTCGCTCGAAAAGGGCATGTCGCGCTATCTCGTCGAACAGCTAGCGGGCAAATCGAATGTCGCGGTGCGGCTGCGCTCGGAAGTCGTCGGCGCGCATGGCGATACACATTTGACGGCCATCACCGTTCGCGATTCGACGAGCGACGCAGTGAGCCGACACGACTGCGGCGGTCTGTTCGTCTTCATCGGAGCGGATGCGCAGACGGAGTGGCTGCCGCCCGAAATCGCGCGCGATGTGCGCGGCTACGTTCTGACCGGCGATGACGTCGTCAAGGCCGGACGCTGGTCGCATCAGCGCGATCCTTATCTGCTCGAATCGAGCGTGGCTGGCGTGTTCGCGTGCGGAGACGTGAGACTGAGTCCTGTGAAGCGCGTCGCTTCGGCCGTCGGCGAGGGCAGCATGGCGATTGCTTTCGCGCACAGGTATTTGCAGTCGGACGGTGCTTGAGTTCGTCGCGTGAGTTTCTGCTGCGCGATCGGGTTGCGCGGTCGCTATGTATTCGCAGGCAGCGCGACGCGTTCCAATACCGTCATGGGCCCGAGCCTTTCGATCACATCCAGTTGAGCCGCATCGCGCACGAACAGCGAACCCGCAAAGCCGAGCGCGTTGACCGACACGCCTTCGACTCGCTCTTGCGATCTCGGCACGAGCAACATCCAGCGCCGCGTGACCAGCAGGTTGTAGGGCGTCGCATGACAGCACGCACGGTCGATTTCGAGCGCGCCGATATCCGCCGCTTCGAGCAGCGTGCGATAGCGGGAAAGCGCCAGCTTCGGCGCATCCGCGCGAGCCAGATCATCGGCGTGAAAGCGTGCGAACGCATGCCGAAACGGCAGATCCGGCAGGCCGTTCTCCGCACCTAGCAAGGGCTCGACCGGCACGGACGGATCGGCTTCCCCGAGCGGCAGCGGCACGATCTGCAGGTGCTTGTGCGGCTGGCTCGCGCCCGCCTGCGTGCCGGCGTTGTAAAAGCCGATGCCGTCGAATTCGGCCATGCACGCGAGCAGCGCTTCGAAATCGGCAAGATCGAGCAGCGCTTCCTGCGGTTCGAATTCGCGCGTGACGATCAGCAGATGATGATCGATCACGTTGAACTTGTTCAGCAACGCGAGGTGAGTATCGGAGATGTCGGCGACGAACAGATCCGGCTCACAGGGAAGAAATGGGTTCGCCTGAAGGTGCTTTGCCGTCTGCTGCTTTCGCGCTTGCTCGCGTTGCTGTTCCTTGCGCGTCAGGCTCGACACCTGACGCACGAGAAAGCGGATGCCGCCGCTGTCGATCACGGACTGTTGCGTGTCGATCGGTCGCAGCGCGCCGCAGCTCAGCGCATGTCCGGTCTGTCGCACAATGGCGGGCCACAGCGTGCCCGGAATCAGGCGTCGTTGTCGTTCCATAGGATGTCGGCGGGCGCGGCGGCACGCGTGAAGCTTGTGAACGCGCAGCCGCTACAGCTTGTAGCCTATCGTGCGCAAAAGATCCTTGCGCCATTGAATGTCTTCCGCGCTTTCCGTGCCGACAGGCGAAAAACCATCGACCACGCCGACGATGCCTCGCCCCTGATCTGTTTCAGCGATCAGCACTTCGACGGGATTCGCCGTTGCGCAGAAGATGCGGCAGACCTCCGGCACGGCCTTGATCGTGTTCAGCACGTTGACGGGGAAAAAGCCGTCGCCCAGAAACACGAAGAAGCTATGGCCCGCGCCGACGTTGGTTGCGTTCTGGCATGCCATCTCGACGAGGCTTTCGTCCGTGCCGGAGCGCCGCACGAGGCGCTTGCCGGAAGCCTCGCAAAACGCGAGACCGAACTTGATGCCGGGCACCGTGCCGACCATCGCTTCGTGAATATCCTCGACAGATTTGATGAAGTGGCTTTGCCCGAGAATGAAGTTGGTCGCTTCGGGCTTGACGACCTTGACGGCGGACAATTGCATGGTGGACCTCGCTCCATTGCGGCAACACGCCGATGAAAACACGTCGAACACGGGCCAACGCGACCGTGGATGGTTCGCGCGTCAGCCGGTCTTCGTCGATCCGGCTTCTAGCCTAGTACTAACCGCGCGTGAGCGAAACCTCGACCGACCACGAGCCGCGGGATTCGAATGCGCCCAGACGCCGTTTCCGAGTCGCGCCAGTCCAGGATCGCGCAGGCCGAGAAAGCCTGACTTATGGCGGCACCGATCGACCAAAAGCCGATTGATCCTCATAGCGTTTTGACCCGCTTTAAACCCCTTTCGCACCGCGGCGACCTCTCCGGGTCGACAAGGTCAACCGCCGGTTTACGCCCCCGACCGAGTGTGCAAGTATCTTCACCAAGCCGCATCCCGCACACTCTTGCGAGGTTCACGATGGCCTGGAAACTTTGGAAGACCGAGAAGCGGTACGACGAGACGCGAAGCTGGCCGAGCGGCACGCACGAGTCGTTGAAGCAGCTTCTGGATATGTACCTGGGCAGCGACTCGCCACCGTTTGCGAACTGGGCCGCGCCTGGAATTACTTTTGCGCCCGAAGTCGAAACGCTCGCGCGAAACGGAGTCCGGGGGTATCAGCTTGCCCTCTGGTTGTGGCTTTTCGCCGAGAAGCACGGCACGATCGCGGCAAAAATGGTGCGTGAGTCTTTGTGCCTGCTCGCCGACGCGATGCAACCGTCGTCCGGCGACAAGATCGACTCGCTCCTCGATCTCGAAAACCGCCTCGCGCATTCTGTCGAGGACCTTTCCGCTCAACAGCGCACCTTCCGACTGGAGGGTCTGTCCGTCGAGCTACCCATGGAATTTTTCCTCGCTACTGCCTTCCTCCGGCTCGCACCGGACTCGCCTTATGGCGGGAACGAAGGCACCTACCTGCAAGGCAACGACTTCAAACTGGCCGACTGTTTTCACCATGCGACCGAAGAGGGGCTGGCGGTATTCCGGCCCATGATAGACGCGGTCGACTTCGACGCGAAATCGCTGCCCAACTGGAGATGGAGCGCTCATCCCGGCGCCGCCGAGCGACACCTGCAACGCCGCCACAAGAATCCCCTTTTCGCCCTTCATCGCCAGATGGTGACGGCTCACGAGGTCTATGAGGCACGGCTTGCCGACGCTCGGGCCATCGAGGACATCAGGACCGAGCTCAATGAGACCAGCCGGTCGTTCTCCGAGACGACCGAATTGCCCTTGAACTGGCAGCCCTTCCTCGAAGGATACCGGGACCACGTCGACAGGCTTGACGAACGCCGGCTCGTCGTTGGCGGACAGAGCACGTCGCTCGGCAATGCAATTGCAGCGTTGCGCGCCGACATACTTGCGACCTGGCGCGCTTCGATTCACAAGAACCGGCACAGTCTTGCGACTCTGGAGCAGGAAGAAGCGAAACGGGCTGAGCGACGGACGCTGCTGTATGGATGCGAGTGGACGGCCCAGCTTTTGAGCCACGGGTCGCTGATTCCGCCGGAAGAGGTGGTTCCCGCCCTGCTAAGCGAGCCCCCCTCCGAGCTGGAAAAGGTGGTGACCGGTTTGCGGGGCGAACCGCGACTGCATGAGACGCTTGCGCAGTGTTGTGCAACTGCGCATCGGCTTGTGAACGAGCTTCGCGCGGCTGGCCATCAGCTTCCCGACATCGACGACAAGCTCCGCATTCTGGATGGTGCGCCCGGCCAGTTGCCGGTCTGATCGGCTTCCAGGTGTGCCATGTCTTGTTACCTAATTGGATGCCACGCCCCACCCACAAAAGGCCACTTATGAACTCTTCCTCTCGCGACCCGCTCGATGTAGCGACCGAGGCGGTATCTACGCTTTCAGAGTACCTGGAGCTTTCGCTAGACAAAGGAAAGAGCCTGATTTTTGTGCTCTCTCAAGGCGAAAACAGCGAAGTCTACCTTGGTGATCCTGGCGAGCCAGACGCGGACTGGATAAGCTGCGCGGCCATTCCGAACAAGCTGGTCCACGCGCTTCTGGAGACCACGCGGTCAGGATTCAACCAATTGGTCATTGAAGGACAGGCCTACCGCTTCGCTCGGACCTTCGCGCAAGTTTCCGAGCAGGGCGCTGTCGTCTTCACGCCTGCGTAGACGTTGTAGCCAATCACGTCGATGCATTTGATCATGGATGATCGTGACGATTTCCTTGTGCGCAACATGTCGTTCCGCGAGGTGGATCTGGCGGTCGAATGGGCTGCGGCAGAGGGGTGGAATCCGGGCCTCGACGACGCGAGGTGCTTCTGGAATGCGGACCCCAATGGCTTTTTCGTCGGTACCTGGCGCGGGGAGCCGGTGGCATGTATCTCGGCAGTCGCCTACGATGAGCGCTTCGGTTTCATTGGCCTCTACATCGTCAAGCCGGCGTTTCGCGCCAGGGGTTTCGGTCTGCGCACCTGGCAGCACGCGATGCGCTATCTCGGAGATCGTACGATCGGCCTCGATGGTGTCGTTGCCCAGCAGCAGAACTATCAAAAATCCGGCTTCCAGCCCGCCTATCGCAACATCCGCTTCCAGGGCATCGTGCAAGCTGCGTCGAGGCCAAACCTGACGAACGCGCGGGAGGTACCGTTCGCGCAACTGGTTGCCTACGACAGGGTATGTTTTTCGACCGCCCGTCCCCGCTTCCTGGCGGACTGGATCGCGCAACCACAGGCGCTGGCCCTGGCGGATGTGCGCAACGCTCATATTAGGGGGTACGGCGTGCTGCGCCGTTGCGGGACCGGCTACAAGATCGGTCCGCTCTTTGCCGACGACGCACGGATTGCCAACGATCTGTTCGACGGACTGGTCGCGAGCGTCGCAGGCGAAGTCATCGCGTTCGACGTCCCGGAGGTCAACGCGGCCGCCGTAGCGCTCGCTGAACGCTACGGCATGGTTAGCGCGTTCGAAACGGCGCGAATGTACACTCGCGCCCCGCCGGCCATTCCCGTGCAACGCGTGTTCGGGGTGAGTTCGTTCGAACTAGGTTGACTGCAAAGATCGAGCCGCTGGAAAAAAATCCGTCGTTGATGCGCTAGACCTCCACTACGATCCGAGCGGTTCGCCCCGAAAGGGAACGATCATCGAGCGACCGTAAGCGACGACTCACGCTTCAAGCTTCACTTCGTCGCGCGAAGGCTTGGTACGAACGCTCAGATAGCCGACGGTCTTGCCGCCTTCAATCACCGGCGTGACGTTCGCGCATACCCAACAATGGTCGCCATTCTTGCGGCGGTTTTTCACGAGCGCTGTCCTCGCGACATGAACGTCACTTTCGCGAGACCCACTTCTTCCTTTCCGGAACTTCGACGATGGCGTCGACCGGTGTGAACGGTGCGTGAAAATGATCGACGAGGAAGTCGATGAAGGCGCGCGCCCGCGCGGTCTGATTGCGCTGCCTGGGGTAATAGACGAACAGGTCCGCGGACGGCAGCACAGTATTCGGCAGCACCAGCTTAAGGCGCCCGCTTTGTAAATACTTCGCCAGATCCCATTCAGAGCGAATCAGAATCCCATGACCGTCGAGCGCCCACCGAAGGGCAATGTCGCCGTCATTGCTCGATAGCGCGCCTTTCACCTTGATCGCCTCGATGTGGTCGTTCACGATGTAGCGCCACACGCCATAAGCGTCATCGTTCTGCCGATGAATGATGCAGCGATGCTGGTGCAGGTCCTCCACCCGCTCGGGCGTTCCAAAACGTTCCAGATACTTCGGGGACGCGCAAAGAAAACGGCGATTGCTCATGATGCGCCTCGCGCTCAGGCGACTGTCGGGTAGCTCGCCGAACCGTATCGCCATGTCGAAGGCCCCTTCGACGAGATCGACCGGCCGGTCTGTCACCTCGAACTGAACTTCGACATTCGGAAAACGCTTTGCGAAGTCGGAGACGAGCGGTGCGATGGTCGTCCTGCCAAAACCGAGCGTCGCGTTGATGCGCAACGGCCCATGCGGATCGCGTCTGGCGCCGGATATGGCCTCCTCCATCTCGCGGACCTGCCCGACGATCTGGGACGCGTAGCGCAGATAGGTCTCGCCCTCGGGCGTCAGGCTGACGCTGCGCGTGGTCCGGTTGACCAGACGCGCGCCGAGCCGCTGCTCGATGATCCCCAGCCGCTTGGTCGCCGCTGGCGGACTCAGATCGAGCGCCCGGGCGGCGCCGGACATGCTCCTGAGTTTCGCAAGGAGAATGAAGAACTCAAAGTCGGATGCGGGGGCAGTACTCACTTTTGGTGAAATATGTAGTGAACGTAAGTGAATTCTAGCAAGCTCTTTCGCGGCTAAGCTATGCACCACATTGAAGCCGGCGTGGCTCAATAACCGTTCAACTCTTGGAGACAGTGGCGTGAGAATCGTTGAAATCCGCGAAAAAACCATTCCGATCAGCTCCCCGATCCGGAACGCCTACATCGACTTCAGCAAAATGACCTTGAGTCTCGTCGCGGTCGTCACGGACGTCATTCGCGACGGCAAGCCGGTGATCGGCTACGGCTTCAACTCGAACGGCCGTTACGGCCAGGGCAAGCTGATGCGCGAGCGCTTCATCCCGCGCCTGCTCGAGGCCGCCCCTGCCTCGCTGGTCGACGACTCCGGCGACAACCTCGATCCCCACAAGATCTGGGCGACGATGTTCATCAACGAGAAGCCCGGTGGCCACGGTGAGCGGTCCGTCGCCATCGGCACGATCGACATGGCCGTCTGGGACGCGGTGGCGAAAATCGCGGGCAAACCGCTGTTTCAGCTCCTCGCGGAACGGCACGGCAACGGCCAGGCCAACCGCAAGATCTTCGTCTACGCGGCGGGCGGCTACTACTATCCGGGCCAGGACCACGAGAAGCTCAAGGATGAGATGCGCAGCTACATCGACCGGGGCTACACGGTCGTGAAGAAGAAAATCGGCGGTGCCTCGCTCGACGAAGACCTGCGACGCATCGACTCGATCCTCAGCGTGCTGCAGGACGGCCAGAAGCTCGCGGTCGATGCCAATGGCCGCTTCGACCTCGATACGGCGATCAGGTATGCGAAGTCCCTGTCGCAGTACGACCTGTTCTGGTACGAAGAGGCGGGCGACCCGCTCGACTTCGAGTTGCAGGCGACGCTGCGCAACTACTATGACAAGCCGATGGCAACTGGCGAAAACCTGTTCTCGATGCAGGATGCTCGCAACCTGATCCGCTACGGCGGCATGCGCCCCGATCGCGACTGGCTGCAATTCGATTGCGCGTTGAGCTACGGCCTCGTTGAATATCTGCGAACGCTCGACATGCTGCATCAGCATGGCTGGTCGCGTAGCCGTTGTATTCCCCACGGCGGGCACCAGATGTCGCTGAACATCGCGGCGGGCCTCGGACTTGGCGGCAACGAATCGTACCCGGACCTGTTCCAGCCATACGGCGGCTTCCCCGACGGCGTTCGCGTCGATAACGGATACATCACGATGCCGGAGCTGCCCGGCATCGGCTTCGAAGGCAAATCCGACCTCATCGCCGAGATGCGCAAGTTGGCTGAATAACGCGCGCTCGCAACGGCACCAACCAATATTCCCGGTTGAATGGCTTATATAAAGACGGAACGAAGCCGGCTCAATGCGGCCTTTCCACGCTACCGCGTGGGAGGGCCGCATTTTCCCTTTGAAGACGCCATGCACAGGAGACAGACATGCCCGTATCGAAAGTAAGAAGAGCACTTTCCAAGCTGTACGTTCAGGTCCTCATCGGGATCGTGGCCGGTGTCCTGCTCGGCCACTTCTACCCCGAGCTCGCCTCGCAGATGAAACCGCTCGGCGACCTGTTCATCAAGCTGATCCGGATGCTGCTTGCACCGATCATCTTTGCATCGGTCGTGGTCGGGATTGCGCGCATGAACGACCTTCATCAAGCGGGCCGGGTTGGCGTGAAAGCCCTCCTGTATTTCGAACTGGCGTCGACCATTGCGCTGATAGCGGGAATGGTGGTCGTCAATGTCATCAAACCCGGCAGCGGAATGAACATCGATCCCTCGCAGATCGATGCCGCCGCGATTTCGACCTACACGCACGCGGCGCAGCAACACGGCATGCTCGACTTCTTCATGAGCATCGTTCCGAATAGCATCGTCGGG
Source organism: Paraburkholderia lebeckiae (assembly GCF_050436225.1). NCBI lineage: Bacteria > Pseudomonadati > Pseudomonadota > Betaproteobacteria > Burkholderiales > Burkholderiaceae > Paraburkholderia > Paraburkholderia lebeckiae. The sequence goes on from NZ_JBNDLU010000003.1 coordinate 247,136, forward strand.
GCATTCGCCAACGGCGAGATGCTTCCCATCATTTTCTTTTCAGTCCTGCTCGCCATCTCGCTGGCAAAGCTCGGACCTCGTGCCGCGCCATTCGTCGACATGCTCGACATGTTCCTTCAAGGAATGTTCGGCGTCGTGCGAATCGTCATGTACGTTGCTCCGATCGGCGCGTTCGGGGGCATGGCCTTCACCATCGGCAAATACGGCATCGGCACGTTGGCATCGTTCGGCGAGTTGATGCTTTGTCTGTATCTGACTTCGTTCTTCTTCGTGTTCGTCGTGCTCGGCCTCGTCATGAAAATGTGCGGGCTATCGCTGTGGAAGTTTCTCCGCTACATCAGGGACGAGATTCTGATTACGCTCGGCACGGCGTCGACGGAAGCGGTGTTGCCGCAGATGCTGATCAAGATGGAGGCGATGGGCTGCGCTCGCCCAGTGGTCGGCATGGTCTTGCCCACCGGCTACACGTTCAATGCCGATGGAACGGCGATTTATCTGACGATGGCGGCCTTGTTCATCGCCCAGGCGATGAACGTCCACCTGAGCATCTGGGACCAGTTGCTCGTGCTCGGCGTACTGCTGCTCACGTCGAAGGGCTCTGCGGGTGTGGCCGGGGCGGGATTCGTCGCACTGGCCGCGACGCTCGCCTCGATGCACAAGATTCCCGTGGAAGGCCTCGTGCTGCTGCTCGGCGTGGACCGCTTTCTCAACGAGGCGCGCGCAGTCACGAACCTGATCGGCAATGGCGTTGCCACCGTCGTCGTCGCTCGCTGGGAGGGGCAACTCGACAGGAACCTGGCGCGCGCGGTGCTCGATCGCAGCAATACGCCTCACTCCCACGCATCTGTTCCTGCCGCGCAACCAGCGATCCCGCCGGCACCGACGACCGAAGCCGCCGCGGTTCTCGACGGCTCGTCGAATCATCGCTAGAACTGAACTTTTCCGGGTCGGTGCCGTTAATGCAGAGACATCTCACTCCACCGAAATCAGCATGAAACTGACCATCAAGTTCCGTCTTCTCGCCACACTCGCCTTGCTCGGGTTCCTGCTGACGGTGACCGGCGTGCTGGGGATTGCCGGCATGCGTGGTTCAAACCATGCCGTTGCGCAGGCGTACACGAACGACGTGGCTGCCGCAACCGCGCTCGGCAAGTCCAACCTGAACCTGACGGTAGTGCGTACCACGCTCGACCGCGTGCTGCTGCACCCGGAAGCAGCGGACAGAGCCGCGCTCATCGATAAGGCGCGCAACTATCTTGCGGTCTCCGACAAGGCCTGGAAAGAGTACCGCGCACTGCCCGTTTCCGAGGCCGAGGCGGCCTTGTCGAAGGCCGTGGCCGACGCCCGTGAAGCGATGCTGCAGGGCGCACTCGAGCCGATGATGGACGCGATGAGCCGTGGCGATCATGAAGCCGCCGACCACGATGCGATGGTCTTGATGCCACCGCTGTCGGCGGCTCTCACGCAGAAGACCGCGGATCTGGACAAGTTTCGCAACGAGCAGGGCAATGTGCGTTACAAGACGGCACAGGACCGCTATGACACCCTCGTGACAATCACCGGAATCGCGATTGCCGTCGGTCTTCTGACCTGCGTCACCTGCGGTTTCACGCTGCTTCGCGCAATCGCGCGCCCGATCGATATGACGGTGCGCCATGTCGAGCGACTCGCTCAGGGTGACATGTCGCAGCAATTGCGCTTCGACAGTGATGACGAAATGGGTCGCCTCGTCAGAAGCGTCGGGCAGATGCAGAAGGACATCGGCACGATGATCGAACAGATCGCGCGCGGCAGCGAGTCGATCGCATCCGCGACCCAGCAGATCTCGGCCGGCAACGCGGACCTGTCGGCGCGCACCGAGTCGCAGGCGGCGTCCATCGAGGAAACGGCGGCGAGCATGGAGCAACTCACCAATGCCGTCACGGAGAACGCCGCGCACGCGCGTGAAGCGCGCGAGCTGGCCGACGCGACGAAGGCGACGGCCGGTGCGGGTGCGGACGTGGTGCGTCAGGTCATCGCCGCGATGAGCGACATTCACGACGGTGCGAAGAGGATGGGCGAGATCATTGGCGTGATCGAAAGCATCGCCTTTCAAACCAACATCCTTGCGTTGAATGCGGCTGTCGAGGCTGCTCGCGCCGGAGAGGAAGGACGTGGCTTTGCCGTCGTCGCTGGCGAGGTGCGCAATCTCGCCCAGCGCTCAGCGACAGCGGCGAAGGAAATCAAGGAGCTTATCGACGCGTCGACAGCCCGCGTCGCGGACGGTTCGCGCCTGGTCGGTCGGGCCGGTGAAACCATGGGCGAAGTACAGACGGCCGTCAGCCGCGTCACGTCGATCATGAGCGACATCGCGACGGCCTCGGCCGAACAGAGCGATGGCATCGAGGAAGTCAATCGGGCGATTACGCAGATGGACCAGATGTCGCAGCAAAATGCCGCGCTGGTCGAGCAGGCAGCCGCCGCGGCCGCGTCGCTGACCGAGCAGACCGGTCTGTTGACGAAGGCGGCGGGTCGATTTCGCTTTGCGTCCCTGTCCTGATGCCGCGCTACGGGCTCGCCCGCCGCTGCTGGCCTTAGCTGCGCGCGTCGCCGGAGGTCGTGGCGTCGGGCTCACCGGTAGGCGCCGCCTCGAGAAAGCCGTGCCCCATCTCAGCCTCGAAGCGCGAAGCGCTGCCCTCCCAGATGATGCGTGCATGTTCGAGCACGTAGACACGGTCCGCATGCGGCAGCGCAAACCTGACGTTCTGCTCGCCCAGCAGTACGGTAATGGGCGTGGACTTTTGCAGCGAATCCAGCGCTTTCGACAATTGTTCGAGAATCACGGGCGCGAGCCCCAATGTCGGTTCGTCGAGAATCAGCAGCTTCGGCTGAGACATTAGCGCGCGCGCGATCGCGAGCATTTGCTGCTCGCCGCCGGAAAGCGTGCGCGCGGTTTGGCCCTGGCGCGATTTCAGGATCGGAAAGAGATCGAACAGCCACGACAGCTGTTTGGCGCGCACCGTATCGGCGAGACGATATCCGCCGAGTGCGAGATTCTCGCGTACCGTCATGTCGCCGAATAGCTCGCGCGTTTCCGGACATTGCACGAGGCCGGCGCGCGAGATCGCGGCTCCGCTGCTACCGCGCAGATCGCGCCCGTCGAAGCGAATCGTCCCCTTGTACGGCACGAGGCCCGACAGCGCGTTGAAAAGCGTCGTCTTGCCCGCGCCGTTCAGACCGACAACCGATACGAACTCGCCCTCGCGCACTTGCAGACTGACGTCGTCGAGTGCGCACGCCTTGTCGTATAGCACACGCACACCGGTCACTTCGAGGATCGTCGACCTGGCAATGCCCGCGGCTCCGGTGCGCTGGCGCAACTCCAGCTTGCCGCCCAGATAAACCCGGCGCACCGTCTCGTTCTGCATCACTTGTTCGGCGGTGCCCTCGGCGACATGCTCGCCAAGGTACATCGCGAGCACGCGGTCGGCGAGCGCGGACAGACTTTTGACGTTGTGATCGACCAGCAGCACCGCGCGGCCCTCGGCGCGAAAGCCGCGAATCAGCTCGGAAAACGCCTCCGATTCCGCCACCGTCAGTCCCGCGAACGGCTCGTCCACCAGCACGACCTGCGGGTCGCGCGCAATCGCTTTGGCCATCTCCATGCGGCGCAGATCCGCAAATGGCAGTGTCGCGGGATGCCGATGCATGACGGCGGCAAGGCCCACACGCGAGGCAATTTCCTGCGCGCGCTGGTGCACGTGGGGTTCGGCGGCCAGCTTGACCAGCGAATCAGGAAGCAGCGCGAGCTTGATGTGTTCCAGCACCGTCTGCCGATGGAGCGGCCGCGAATGCTGAAACACGATGCCCACGCCCGCGCGCGCGATCCGGTGCGGCGCCCAGCCGGCCATCTCCACGCCATTCACCTTGACCGACCCCGCGTTGGGCCGCTCGATGCCCATGATCAGCTTCATGACGGTGGACTTGCCCGAGCCGTTTGGTCCGATCAGGCCCAGAATCTCGCCGGGCCGGATGTCGAAGCCGATATCCCTGACGGCGACGAGACCGCCAAAGCGCTTGGTCAGTCCGCGTACGGAGAGCAGCGGCGTGTCGTTCATTGGCGCTCCCTCGCACGCAGCAGGTTGCCGAGCAGACCGTCTGGAAAGAACAGCAGCGCCGCCAGTGCGACCGCCGCGACGACGAATGTGTTGAGCTGGCCGAGCGGGCGCAGAAACTCGCCGGCGACGATCAGGAAGATCGAGCCGAGCACCGCGCCGAGTATCGTGCGGCGTCCGCCGAGCACGGCCGCGATGATGATCTGTACTCCCACGCTGAGATCCACCACCGTGCTCACGGAGGCCGTGCCCTGGTAGAACACCAGCATCGCGCCGGCCACACCGGAGAAAACGGCGCTGATGCAAAACGCCACGAGCTTGTGTCGCGTGACATTGAAACCCAGCGCCTGCGCGCCGGTCGCGTCCTGGCCGCTTGCCTGCAGGATCAGACCGACTGCCGAACGCGACAGGCCGAACAGCAGGACGGCGCAAACGATCAGGAACGCGAGCGCGATCCAGTAGTTATGGTTCGCATCGACCGACATCACGTCCGGCACCATCATGCCGATCTCGCCGCCAGTTATGCCCGCAAAGATCACGATGGCGTTCTGCAGCAGCAGCACGGCCACGAGCGTAACCAGCCCGAAGTAAGGACCGCGCAACCGCAGCGCGGGCACCGCCAGCAGCAGGCCGCCCACCAGCGCGACGACGCCGCCAGCGAGCACGCAAACGGGTATGGGCAGACCCCATCTGGCGTCGAGGATCGCGGCCGAATAGGCGCCGAGTCCGATCAGGAACGTCGGCCCGAAGTTGACCTCGCCGGCAAAACCGAACAACAGGTCCCACGACATGGCGAACACGCCGAAGTAATACGCAACCGTGAGCACGCCGAGGATGTAGCCCGAAAGCCACCACGGCAGCGTCGCCGCCATCGCGGCGAGCGCAACGGCAATCCATGCGCCACGCGAACGGAGAAGAACGGACATGGTGGTACGCTCCATTCGCACTGTTAGCGGCGTCCCAGGAAGCCCTGGGGTCTTACATACACCACGAGCACCAGCAGCAGCAACGCGGGCAGCGGCCGCAGGGTCGGCGCGACCAGATAGGCCGTCATGGTTTCCAGATAACCGACGACATATGCGGCCATCAGCGAACCGGACACGCTGCCGAGCCCGCCCAGCACCACAATGGAGAATGCGCTGGCCGTGAGCTGCCCGGCATTGTTGGTGCTCACGCCGAGGAACGAAGCGAGCAGCACGCCCGCGACGCCGGCCAGCACCCCATAGATGCTCCACGCGAGAAGATAGATTCGGGAGAGTTCGAAACCGAGCAGCGTGAGACCACGAGGGTTCATCGAAGCCGCGAGCAGCGCCTTGCCCGCGCGCGTGCGGTTCACGAACAGCCACAACATGCCGATCACCGCCCAGCAGACCACCGCGATCATGATTTCGTTGAACGGCACGCGCACGCTGCCGACCATCGCCACACCGCTGATCAGCGGGCGCATCGTCACCGGGTTGTCGGTGAAGAGCCACGCCATGCCCTGCTGGATCATGATGCCCCACAGCAGCGTGCCGGTGAGCACGAAGATTTCCTTCTCTTCGCCGGGAATTGCGGCCGAGCGTTGAATGGGCCGCACCACCATCAGGTAGGTGACGAAGGCCGTCACGAGACCCGCCAACACGCCGAGCAGCGTGCCGAGATAGGTGCCAAGTCCCGCCTCGCCCGCGAGCATCCAGCCCATCAGCGCCGCGACCAGCATCACGCCGCCGTGCGCGAGATTCAAGATGCCGGAGACGCCGAAGATCAACGTGAAACCGATCGCGCCCAGCGCGTAGAGGGAACTGATTGCAAAGCCGTCGACGAGAATCTGCAGTAGCAACATGCCCGGCCTTTCATGTTGGTTAAGGTGTCGATGCGTGCGCTGTCCGGGCCTTCGCTATGCGCGGGTCCGGACCGTCGCGATCTTCGCGCTGCTAGTTCGCGCTTGCCTGCTGCACCTTGATGAAGGTCGGGAATTTGATCACGCCGTTGGCAATCGACTTGGGCCAGATCGCAACCTGCTTGCCGTTTTGCCATTGCAGGTCGATGCCCGTGATATAGCCGGGCCCGTACTTCAGCGCGTGCGTGAACTGATCGCTCTTGCCGTAGAACTGCCAGCGTCCAATCGTGCCCACGTAGTCGGTTTTCTCGAGTGCGTCGACCATCTGGTCCGGATCGGTCGAACCCTTGTTGCGCCTGATCGCGTCCGCGACGATGTAGACGAGGTCGTAGCTCGTGAAGCCGCAATACGCCGGAGAGACGCCGAACTTCTTCTGATACTCATCCGTAAAAGGTACCGTTTTCGGCGTGATCGCCACGCCCGGCGCCGCGGCCGAGGCCGTGATCACGCCTTCCGTCGCGCCGTTCGTGTCCTTCCAGAAGCTCGTGGTCGTGGCCTGCGAGCTTTGGCCCGACATCGGGATCGGCACCTGCTGGTCGTGCCATTGCACGGTCGGCTGCACGCCAACGTGGCTGATGCCGGTGGTGATCGTGTCGGGGTGCTTCGCCTCGATCTGGTTGAAGATCGGCGTGAAGTCGGAAGTGTCAGGATTGAAGCGGATGTGATCGAGCACCTGAAGTCCCGCTTTGGGCAGGCATTCGAGGTAGCGTTCGTCGAGCGGCTTGGTCCACGCCGCGTCCTCGCTCATGACGACCGTCGTTTTCATCTTGAACTGGCCGACCAGAACGTCGTGTGAGAAGTCGCAGATGGACTGCGCGATGAACGCCGACGTCATCCAGCCGTGGAACGTGTACTTGTAGTGGTCGTAGTCGTCGTGAACGTGCTTCGAAATGTCGTTGCTAGCCGCGCCGGGAGTGATGAAGGGCATCTTCAGGCGTCCCGACCACGGCTCCATCGCGAGCGCCACTTCGCTGATGTAGCTGCCGATCACAGCGACTACCTTGTCCTGAGTCGCTGCGCGCTGGAAGGCGCGCACGCCGTCCGAAGCCGATGAATGGTCGTCGTACGCGACGATCTGGATGGGCCGGCCATCGACGCCACCGCTGGCGTTGATCTGGTCCGCGGCGAGTTGCGCCGCCTTGCTGATCGAAGCGCCCGCCACCGAGGATTCTTCGCTGATCACGCCGATCTTGATCGGCTCTGCCGCGGCATGGGCGCCCGCCGCCAGACCTAGCCCCGCCGCTGCCATCCCCGTCGCGACGACGCAATGAAGGTTCCGCCACATATTGTTCCTGGACATCATGCATCTCCGATTCGAAAGGATCGTTGAGCAACATTTGCCCGCCACATCGCAGCATTTGAAGAATGCGCACACAACAATATTCACGGACCTCGCAACGCTCAATCGGTACAAACGATGAGCGGGTCCCTACGGATTTCATGGTGCAGAGCGGAAAAAACTTGCCGCGCGCGCCGCCGGACGCGGTTTGTCCATAGTGAGAGCGATGGCTATGGTCCGCGAGATTAGCGGCCTTCTTCCTCTCGCTCATTCGTCATCCGAAGCATTGTGTCCGCATCGCTTCGCGGGTTTGTGCGGCGGTTCAATGGACCAACCCGCGCGATGATCAGCTTCAAGAGCCATGGCTTCAATGATCCAGCGGACGACCCTGTTCGCCTGCCTCCGCGCGTGCCCGGCATTCCGCCGACGCGCAAGAGCTTCTTCGTCAATCCGACGCTCGTCAAGCAATATCGCGGGGACCCGGACCAACTGAAGGCGCTCGAAGCGGGCCGTGCGCGGCCTCGCGTGAAAAGACTGGCAGCAGATCGAGGCAATTCTCGGCGACGCGTTGCAACTCGCGCTGACGGGGCAGGCCGCGCCCGGCGCAGTCTTGCATCAGGCGGCGCAGAAGATCGCCCAGGCCAACGCCGCATTGCAGTGACAGCGCTGACAAGCGTGGGAAAGAGTCGATGAGCGGGTTGCGACGTTATCTGCCGCTGATCGTCGTGATGAGTCCAGCCGCGCTCGTGCTCGGCGTGCTGGCGCTCTACCCGGTGGCGCGCGTGCTGATCGATTCGTTTTCCCCGTGAATTACGCGTCGGGGCATCGCTCGTTCATCGGGCTCGCCAACTATCGATCGGTCATTGCGGACGGCGAGTTCGGCACGAGTTTCGTCAATACGATCCAGTTCACGAGCGTGACCTCGCTCGCTGAAGTCGGCAAAGCGGCATGGCACAGTCGGTGCTGAACTCCGTGTGGGTCGCGCCAGGCGCCACGTTGCTCGCGCTCGCGCTGGCTTTTCCGGCCGCTTATGCCCTCGCGCGGCTTGCGTTTCCCGCGCGCCTCGATCTGCTGTTCCTGCTGCTCGTGCTGACACTGAAGCTGATGCCGCCGATTACAGTGGCCGTACCGCTGTTTTCGCTGGCCAAGTGGCTCCATCTGCTCGATTCGCTGTTTGGGCTGATACTCGCTTATCAGCTGTACGCGCTGCCGATGGCGATCTGGATGTTGCTGCCGTTCGCGCGCGACGTGCCGATCGAATTCGAGGAGGCCGCGGCGCTCGACGGCGCGAACCTCGCGCAGCGCATCGTCTTCATCGTCGTGCCGCTGTGCGCGCCAGGTCTCGTTGCCACCGCCATCTTCGTGTTCATCATCGCGTGGAACGAGTTTCTGCTGGCGCTGCTGTTCGTCTCGTCGCCGAGTCATTTCACGCTGCCGCTCGCCATGGCGGGTTATGTGACCGAGAATGGCATCGACTGGGGCGAACTGATGAGCGTAGGGGGCTCCGACTTCAACCCGCCGCTGCAGCGGACGCTTTGCTTATCCAGAGGTTTTCTTGCGCCCTGCCCTGACTGATCACACCGTTTCGCCGGCTGACTGGATGTCTGCCATCGATGGCAGCCGCTTGCTGTCCGCACTGACCTTGACGGGCAGCCACGACACCTGCGCCTACACGGTCGATGACTGGCTCGCGCGCACGCAGCATGCCACGCTCGAAGATCAGTTGCACCATGGCGTGCGGGTCCTCGACATCCGCTGCCGCCATGTGCGTGATCGCTTCGCGATTCATCACGGCGGCATCTCGCTGGGTCTGACTTTCGACGATGTGGTGCGGACATGCGCTCAGTTTCTCGCGCTTCGCCGCGGCGAATGTATCGTCTTGTCCGTCAAGGACGAATCGCCCGCGCGTGACTGCGCCCGCGCGTTTGCCGCGACCTTCGAATGGTAGGTGGAAAGACATGCGGATGTGCGCTGGCACCTTGCTTCCGGGCGGCCGCTGCTGGAGGCGGTACGGGGGAGCATCGTGCTACTGCGGCGCTTCGCAAGTGAAGAGCCGCTCGGCATCGACCTGACAGCGCCTCGTTGAGGCGTTGATCGACTGCAACTGGAGCCGATAAGGTTTCGCTGCGGGTATGACGTTGCCCGCGAACGTCAGCGCGGTTCCTTGTTTGCCCGAGGCTGCCGCGGTGGCTGCTTCGATTCTTGTCCGCGTTGCGCCGGTTCACGCGTACAGGCGTCCGGCGGCTTGGCATAAGGAACGTCTTCGCGGCAACACGCATAGATCGGAAATCCATACGCGTTCGTACCGACGATGGTCGTTGGCCCGTGAAGCGGGCACACCGCCTTCATGACGCCTCCTTGAAACTCATCGATCAATCGCTTCCATCTTACGCTCGCGTGCGAACGGTGTTCTAGCTACGCCGCAGTGTTCGCCATTCCTCTACAGCACGCGCCGAGGACGAGCGACGCTACCTGGGTAGCCGCCCTCTCGTGCAGCGAGCCGCCCGGGCCTAGGCAGGAGTGCCTGATAGGGTCGGCTGAATTGTCATTTCTTGCATACCATGCAATGATTCAATCCCGCGGTGCTCACTGCAGTGTCCTGTCATTTGGGCCATTGTCGTGACATTGTTGGGGTGCTCTATAAAGCAATCGGAGAGCGCGCTCATCATCGCTGGCCATTCGGGTCCTTCATTCGGACGTTTAAACGTCGGCTTAGCTCGACTACGACCCTGACAGCCGACCTTTCGGAATAGGGTATTCACCTAGCCCTTCTTCCCAAAAATTTAACAATTTGAAGTTAGAATGAACGTTCTAAAATCGATTGTCATGTCATTTCATGACAGTTGAAGTAGCGGGCAAAGCATCCGGTCAGCGGCACGGCCGGCCTGACGAGGGTTATGGCCAACTGATCGGCCGCGACCCGATGATGAACACCGTGCCGTCATTCGACTGTCGAATACCGACGATCAGAAGTGCGATCCGGGCCGAACTGCTTTTGCAGTGTTTATTTAGTCTTACTAATAATACTTTTGCTTTTGCTCCGGAATCGTTTCCGACCGACATTCAGCACATTCGTTGCGCATGTCGTCTCCGGGGCAAGCGGGTTCGAAATCAATCCAGGGAGAAGCAATGAGAGACCTTTCGTCCGAAGTTTTGCTGAAATTCTGCCGAACGAATGCGTCGATTTTTCTTTCGCTCGCCAGCGAAGCGTTTGAAGGGCACACAAACTCGCCAACCTGAACTGGCAGGCGAGAAACACCTTTCGGGGCATCTGGGAATCTTTGAGCAGTGCGCCGGCGCGGCATATCGCCGCGAGCTGACGCACCCGGCTCCATTCGCGCAATACCACAAGCCTATAAAAACCCGCGCAGTTCAATCAATGCCGCGGCCGTTCCTCCCTCGACGCTGGAGGCGGCAGCGCTTTGTGGCAAAGCAATGGCGGGGTGTGCGAGACGGCCATTGTGTATTTACGATCCTCGCAGACATTACGATCACGGACGGAAACGATGACGAAACGAATCGTAGTAGTAACGGGCGGCATGGGCGGCCTGGGAGAAGCGATCAGTACGAAACTGCACGACGCAGGGTATGCGGTGGTAGTCACGCACTCGCCGAACAACACCGGTGCGGACAAATGGCTGGCTGACATGGAAACTCAGGGCCGGAGCTTCCGCGCTTACCCGGTCGATGTGGCCGACTACGACTCATGCCTGCGTTGCGCGGACAAGATTCGGGCGGAGGTCGGCCCGGTCGACATCCTGGTCAACAACGCGGGGATCACCCAGGACATGACCCTCAGGAAGATGGACAAGGTGAACTGGGATGCGGTCATTCGCACGAACCTCGATTCGGTCTTCAACATGACCAAGCCGCTGTGCGAAGAGATGGTCGCACGAGGCTGGGGGCGCATCGTCAATATTTCGTCCGTCAATGGTTCAAAAGGCTCGGTCGGCCAGACCAACTACGCCGCGGCCAAGGCCGGCATGCACGGCTTCACCAAGTCGCTAGCACTGGAAGTGGCGCGCAAAGGGGTCACCGTCAACACGATTTCGCCGGGCTACCTGGCCACCAAGATGGTTACCGCGATTCCGCAGGAGATCCTCGATACGAAGGTCCTGCCGCATATCCCGATGGGACGTCTCGGCAAGCCCGAGGAAGTCGCGGCGCTCGTGCTCTATCTCTGCTCGGACGATGCCGGCTTCGTGACCGGCTCCAATATCGCGATCAACGGTGGCCAGCACATGCAGTAACGCGACACACCGCGCCGGTACGCCCCGGAACATCGGACGAAGCGGCGTGAACCATTCACGCAACACCCCTGTGCTTCCATGAGAGGAACGTGTCATGAGTGAGACCTGGATGGGCCTGATCATTGGGGGCTTGGCCCTCAGCATCGCAATGCTGATGGTGATTGATCACTATCGCCGTGAGCGCAGACGGGCACGACTGCTACGACATCTGGATCATCATGAGTGGTGGCATCAACCGCGCGGGCGAATGTAGGTGCATCGTCCGTGCCAATAAAAAATCAGATACATCGAGAGGGCTGAAGAATGACACCGGAAACCACCGGACAATTAAAGGCTACAGGCCATCAGATTACGGTTCGTACGAGGCGCGGCTGCATGCGGGTCGTTGCAGTGTGGCAGGTATTGATGCCGGTCGCAGATGCCATCGAGGACGTACGGATTACGAGCAATCGTAAACATGACGTCGAAGACATGACGATCGCGTTTGCCGACAGGCTCTCCGGATCGCTGCACACCGTTCTCAGGCAATTCCAGACGATGCCGTGGGTGGCCGCCGCGGAGCTTTGCTGAACACCGGGGCCGTGCCGCTTGCAATGGGTCGCGTCGCCACGCGACCCCGCGCGCGTCATGCTACCTGGCCCGCCGGGTAGCATGACGCGCGCGCCCCGCATGGGTTGTTTGGCACGAACCGGCCAATTGAAGCCGGACGTATACGACCGGACTCAGCCGGTCACCACCTGAGAGAAGTGGATGAAAACAACACTCAAGAAAGGGCCCCCGGACAGGGAGAGCCCCTATACACCCCTGACCGCTGGAGATGCGATTTCCCATCTCGAACGGATCCTGTCCTCCGATGGCGCGGATTCGTTGTTCAGCCGGACCTACTGGCGCGCGCGTGTTCAGCAGGTGAGCGCTACTCAAGGACTGACTCCGCAGCAGCAGGCAAGGCTCGTGAAGTTGCTCGAGTCGCTCCCGCCCCCAGTCCCGAGCGAAGAATCGTCCTAGTCACTTTTCGACCTCGCTACATCGTGGAGATTCGGCCGCAATTCGATTGGCAGGCGGCTGCCGGCTCGGACAGCCAATCGCCAATCCGCGGTCGCACGCCGTCCGCGATGGATCAGAGCTGATCGTCGACATCCAGCAGCCGATCCTCCACCTGCAGGTCTTCGGCGCACTCTCCCCGCAAGGGCAGCTCACCGCTTTCCGCTCCGAGTCGATCGCGGACCATTTGGCAGAGGCGTTCGCGCACGAGGATACGTTGTGCCGTGTCCATCTGCGCGTAACGCTGAATCTGCGAATCCGAAAAGTGGAGTGTGAGCACGCATCGCGCATCCAGCGTCGTGTCGCCACGTGACTCGACGACCCAGGAGGCTTGGATGAAGAACGTCCGGCCGTCGTCGTAGCTGCTGATCGCGGGCGCCTTCGGCGACTCGAATAGCGTGGAAAGAGCCAGTTCGATTTCTTCGACGCGCTGGTTCAGATCGATGTCTTTCATTGAAAGTCCTCCTTGTGGTCGAGGGCCCGGTTGCATGGCATCGGGCGTCGTCGTGACCGCTGGGTCGCTCGACGCTGCGCCCGTGTCGCCCGTTGGCACGATGGCGCTCGCGTGTCCGCACTATGCGTGCCGGCTTTGCGCCTGGCCCCCGCCGAATAGATGAATCGATGAATACGCGAGCAAGAACTGTGTCCGGCTGCCGCTGGCCGCCCAATGAAGAGGCAGCGTGCTTCGGCTGGAGCCGTCGAAATCGCTGGCGCGTCCCGAAGTGGGCGCGCGGCTCGTGAAGCAAAGCGCGGACTACGACCGTGCCGTCGAGCAGATCGTCGGGTTGCAAGCCGAAGGCCTCCGTAGTCAGGCTATCCAAACCCTGAACAAGAACCTGCTGCCGATCTACATCGGTTACACCGCGACACTCGAGGACATCAACCAGTTTCAGGTCGCCGAGACAACGAAGGCCACCGCCGCCATCACGGACATCGCCCAGAAGCGAGCAGAACGCGCGCAAGGCGCTGGGCATCACGCACAACGCCGTGGTGCTCGAGCGCGGCTCGGTCGTTCATTCGAGTACGGCGGCCGAGTTGCTGGCCCAGGATCACAAGATCGATACCTTGCTGGCCGCGTCTCGACATTAAGAAGCGCGCGATGCGCGGGGCTGCCCCCTATGGGCTACGCCGCGAAAGTCGCAACCGCCCTGTTGAACGCATCCGGTCTCGCGACATTCATCCCATGCGACGCACCGTCGATCGTTTCGCGTTCGGCAAACTCGATCCACTGTTCGAGCTTGTCGACCGTATTGCGGAACATACGGGGACTTTTCTGGCCGTCGATCAACAACGTACGGCACTTGATATCGCGCGCGGCTTCCGGCGTATAGGCGGGAAGCGGATCGAGCAACTGCTTTGGCAGCGTGAGCGCGTTGTCGAGCGCCATGCGACGAAAGCTCTCCGGGCTTTTGTTCCAGAACCCCGGCATGCTCACCGAGTCGACGAACATCGACAAGCCGGCGTCGAACTCGCCCCGCTCGATCAGTTCCGCGACCCGTGCGCGCAACACGTTGGTCGCCGGCGGCATGAACGCGGGCTGCCCCCTCGGTTCGGTTTGCAGCGGGCCGCCGGGATCGGCTAGCGTCAGCGTTTTCACGAGGCGCGGAAATTCGCGCGCGAGATGGAAAGCCACGCACCCACCCCGCGAGTGACCGACCAGATGAACGGGAGCAAGGTCGAGCGCCGTGATGAATCCGGCAATTTCCTCGACATGCGCCTCCCAACTGAAGTCGCTGTGTCCAAATGCGTCGATCTCGGGCCAGTAATGGCTCAAGCTCGGCGCGAAGCAGCGAAACCGGCCCGACAGGGAGGCCATCTGGGCGTCCCAATAGCGATAGTCGCAAAGCGAGCCGTGCACGAACACCATCGGCTCGCCGCGCCCGGACTCGACATACGGTATCGCAAGACTCGATGCGGTGGTCACGAACGATGGCGCGGACGCGCCAAAGCCCGAGGCCAGAATCGATGGGCTGATACGTGCATTCATCACAGGGCTCCTTTGCCGCCACTATCGAGGGTGTCTTCGCAAAAGAAAATCGCATAATATTGATGGAATCGATCTACTTTTCTGATATCAACGATCATGGCAACGGAAATGAAAGCGCTCGATCTGGACGTGCTGTCCATGATCATCGCGGTCGCGGACGCCGGCACGATCAGTCGCGCGGCGCAGGTCGTGCATCGTTCGCAATCGGCGGTGAGCATGCAGATCAAGACGCTCGAGACGGCGCTCGGCAAGGCGCTTTTCGTGCGCAAGCCTCGCAGCGTGGTGCCGACGCAGGACGGCGAAATGCTGTTGACCTACGCGCGACGGATGATCGCCCTGCGCGACGAAGCGTGGGCGGCGGTGGTACGGCCCGACGTGACCGGACGCGTGGTGATCGGCGTGCCTGACGACTATGCGACGTCACTGTTCCCGCCGATCCTCAAGAAATTCTCGGCGACCTATCCGAAGGCGGAGATTCAGGTAGTGGGCCTGCCAAGCGTCGCTCTCGAGCCCATGTTGAAGGACGGCACGGTCGATCTCGTCTGCGCGACGCGCGTGAAAGGATTGCACGGCGAGTTCCTGCGTCACGAACCGATGGTCTGGGCCGCCGCGCCAGGCGCGACCGAGATCTGGCGTGAAAGGCCCTTGCCCATCGCCGTGTTTTTGCCCGGCAGCGTCGCGCGGGAGAAAGCCATCCGGAGCCTGGAGCGCGCGCGCATCACGTATCGAACCTCGTATGAAAGTCCGAGTCTGCTGGGTCTGCTGACGATGGCCGAGGCCGGACTCGCGGTGACTCCGTTGGCCAAGTGCGCGGTACCGGCTCACTTCTCGCTGCTGGGAGCCGCGAATGGCCTGCCGGAAATCGGCACGCTTGAAGTCGTGCTGGCGCGAAGTGCCGCTTCGAAACGACCTGTGTGCGATTTTCTCGCGGAACGCATTCTCGCCGACCTGAAGAATTAACCCGCAGATCGACGGTCGCGTATCACGCCGCGGCGGACAGTTCCGACGGAGCGTACTTCGAGGTCGCGAGCGCTTCGGCGGGAACGGCAACGTGCGCGCGCCGCACCGGCGCGCCGCCGCGAAACAGTCCGCTCGGGCGCTCTCGTCCGCCGCAAAGACGTGGCGGTGCCAACGACCTCAGGACGACTCCCCCTCCTGGACCCCGCGCGACGCGCACATCCGCCACGAAGCCTTCGGCACGGCAGCGGTTTGCGCAACGTCGCGCCACCAGCGTTCGCCGCGATGCACCGCGGTCAGATCGAGCCGCTCGCCCATGCGCGGTGTCGACAGCGCGACGCCGCGCGCGAGCGCCAGCCCCGTCACCCTTTCGAACGGCTCCTGCCAGCGATGCATCGCGAGGTCGAAGGTGCCGTTATGGATCGGCACGAGCCAGCGGCCGCGCAGGTCGATATGCGCCTGCACGGTTTCTTCGGGCTGCATATGGACGTATGGCCACATCGCGTCGTACGCGCCGGTCTCGATCAACGTGACGTCGAATGGTCCGAGGCGCTCGCCGATCGCGCTGAAACCATCGAAGTAACCGGTGTCGCCACTGAAAAACACGCGCAAATCGTGATCGACGATCACCCACGAAGCCCACAACGTCCGGTTGCCGTCGAACAGGCTGCGCCCGGAGAAGTGCTGCGCGGGCGTCGCGGTGAACTCGATGCCCTCGACCTCCGCGCCCTGCCACCAGTCGAACTGCCGGACCTTTGCCGCGTCGATACCCCATTCGATGAGCCGGTCGCCGACCCCAAGCGGCGTCAAAAACACCTCGGTACGCTGCGCCAGTATCAGCACGGTTTCGCGGTCGAGATGGTCGTAGTGATCGTGCGACAGGATCACGCCGCGCAGCGGCGGCAAATCGTCGAGCGAGATCGGCGGCGCATGAAAGCGCTTCGGACCGAGATTGCGGAACGGAGACGCCCGCTCGGCGAACACGGGATCGGTCAGCCAGAACTTGCCGCGCAACTTCAGCAGCATCGTCGAATGACCGAGCCGGTAGAGGCTGCGGTCGGGCGCCATGTCGAGTTGCGCGCGCGTCAGCGTATCGACCGGCAACGCGTCGGCCGGCACGGTGCCGCTCGGCTTGTTGAACAACACCGTCCACGCGAGCCCGAGCGTTTTGCGCAGGCTTTCCGCCGGACGCGGCTTGACGTTGCGAAAGCGTTCGCCGTCATGCTGCGGCGACAGGCTGAATGTCGCGCGGCTGCGCTGTGCGGCGTTCACGCCGAGCATTCGGCGGACAAAGGCGGGAAGCGACGTCATGAAGTTGACCTTCCGAAGAAAATTTACACTCGGCAGTGTAGTTTATTTTCAAGAAAAGTAAACTGGCCAGTGTAAAATCGTTGGATGGAATCCAGTCCCCGCCCCCAACGTCTGACTGACCGAAAGCGCGTCGCGATCGTCGCTGCCGCGATCGAGGAATTCCTCGCGGCCGGCTACGACGCAACCAGCATGGACCGTATCGCCGCCCGCGCGAACGTCTCGAAGCGCACGGTCTATAACCATTTCCCGAGCAAGGAAGCGCTTTTCGCGGCGATTCTCCAGCAATTGTGGGACGCGAGCCAGGACGGCGATGCGCCCTCTTATCGCGCCGACCAACCGTTGCGCGCGCAGTTGCTCGATCTGCTGGAGCGCAAGCTGCGGCTGCTTCACGACGAGTCCTTTTTGTCGCTTGCACGGGTGGCGATCGCGGCTGGCATCCATTCGCCGGAGCGCGCACGCGAGATGGTCGCTCGCATGGGGGAACGCGAGGAGGATCTGACGGCATGGCTCCGGGCGGCTGCCGCGGACGGCCGCATCAAGACCGAGGATCCCGTCTTCGCAGCACTGCAGTTGCAGGGGCTCGTGAAGGCTTTTGCCTTCTGGCCGCAAGTGGCGATGGGTCAAGTGCCGCTCGATGCCGGCGAGCAGAAGCGGATCGCGGAAGCGGCGGCGGATATGTTTCTTGCGCGGTATGCGTGAGTCGGTTCGTCGGGTTGGGGCGTCAGGTCGATCGCGTCCCGACTAGCGTACGCGTAGCAATCGCTGTGGCTTTACCCGAGAGGGCAAGAAGTTCTTTGCTCGAAGGCGGAGGTGCACGCAGCAACCTTCCGGGAAGCGGCGCCGCGAGAGCGAACTCTTTCTTTTTCGCAAACGTTTGCCCCCAGGTATCAAGTCTCAGCATCCCAAGCCGAAAACGCGTACATCGCCACGAAACTTTGGAGACCCCGACGTGACGCGCGCCGTGCTCTTACTTGCCGTAATGTTTGTAACAGGCTGCGCACAACTGCAGCAGCCCAATACGGCTCAAGCCGAGAAACCTGCGGTGTCGAACGTGATCATGAAGTTCGACATTCCCGCCGATGCACTCGGCGCGCGCGATCCGCAACTGACCACGGTGCTCGCCAAGGCGGGTGCGCTCGCCGCCGCGCAGAAGCAGCCCACGGTGATCCGCGTAACGGCGCTGGGCCAGGACTTCAAGTACATCAACCAGGCGATCTGGCGGGGCGTGCCCCAGCAGGGGCTCAAACCCACGCTCGAAAACCTTACGACCGGCGCGAACCAGACGTACAGCGTCTCGATCCAGCCGCTACATGCGGGGAGCTGACACGATGCGCCTGATTGCTTTCGCCGCGGCATCGCTATGCTTAGGTTCGGCCGCATGGGCGGGCCAGCCCGCTGCCAGCGCGCCTGCGACTGCGGCCGGCACTGCCACCGCTGCCACCACAGCCTCCGCGGACAAGGTCTACCCGCCGCTGCCCACGCTCTCCATGCTGCCGCCCTCCACCGGCGACGACGACGACCTTCCCGCGCCGCGCTCGACGTCGCACAACAAGAAGAAGACGCACCAGCACGATTGCCACTGCGCGATGCCGACGCCGCGCCTCGTCGTCTCCGATGAGTCGCGCACCTATCTCAAGGACATCGAGCGGCAGCTCGATTCCGCGCTGGCGCAGTAAAGCAGGACCTGGAGCCCCGACCCATGGACAAGCAGAAGACCAACGCCTTCCGCCCTTTGCGGTCGTGGGCCATATGCGCCTGGGCGGCGCTGCTGGCGCTCGGCAGTTCGGCCGCGCAAGCCGCTCCGTCCGCCGACGATTGCTTCGACAAGGCGGGCGCTTACCAGGGCGTCAATCCGCACGTGCTCCGCGCCGTGGCATGGCGCGAATCGAAAGGCGACGCGAGCGCCATCAACCGCAACGCCAACGGTTCGATCGACGTGGGACAACTGCAGATCAATTCGATTCACTTTCCTGAACTCGAGAGCCGGGGCATTCCGCACCGCGCGCTGACGGACCCGTGCGTGAATATCTTCGTGGCCGCGTGGCTGCTCAAGCAGAAGATGCTGCGATACGGCAACACATGGCGCGCAATCGGAGCGTATCACTCGGAATCGCCGCACGAGCGCGACGCCTACGCGCGCAGCATCCAGGCGATTCTCGTGAGCTGGGGGCTGTTGCAGCCGGAGCGGTGAGGTTCAGGGCGCAGGCCTGTCGGGGCAAAGCCGCCACGCCCGACCTGACGAAGCAGGCAAACGCAACCCGCGCCGCTAACTGCTCGCCGATGCAAGCTCCATTCGCTTGCGCTGCAGGAACCGGCGCACGGCCGGATCACGCTCCAGACCGATTGCCAGATCGTACGCGCCGAGTGCTTGCGCGGTCGCGCCGGTACGCGCGAGCAGATTGGCGCGTGCGGCCCAGTAGGGCTGGTAGTCGGCCAGCCTCGGATCGTCCGCATACCGCGCCAGCGCGTCGAGCGCCGCTTGCGGGCTGTCACGTTCCGCCACGGCCAGCGCGCGGTTCACAGCCACTACCGGCGACGCCGCAATGGCGAACAGCCCGTCGTACAGCTGCACGATTTCGTCCCAGTTCGGGCGACGCGTCCGGCAGCGATCCACATGCGCCGACTGCAGCGCGGCCTCGAGCTGAAAGCGCCCGATTGCGTTGAGCGCGTTCGCGCGCCGCAGCAGTGCGTTCGCCGCGTCGATCATCGGCGCGTTCCACGTTGCAAGGTCCTGGGCCGACAGCGGCACGTAGTCGCCAGCCGCATCGCGTCGCGCATCACGTCGCGCCTGTGCAAACAGCATCAGCGCGAGCAGGCCCAACGTCTCAGGTTCGTCAGGAAGCAACTCGACGAGCAGTTGCGCGAGATATAGCGCCTCGTCGGCCAGGTCGCGCCGCTCCGTATCGCCGCCGACCGGGTCCGTCCAACCTTCCGCATACGCCGCATAGACCGCTTCGAGCACTGCGTCGAGCCGTCCGGGCAGCTCCTCGCGCTCGGGCACGCTGAACGGAATGCCCGCCTCGCGGATCTTCGTCTTCGCCCGCACGAGACGTTTGCTCATCGCGGCGGGCGACATCAGGAATGCCGACGCAATCGTCTTCGCTTCCAGCCCCAACACCACTTGCAGCATCAGCGGCGTGCGAATCGCGGCCTCGAGCGCAGGGTGCGTGCACGCGAACAGCAGCGCAAGCCGCCGGTCGGGCAACGCGCCTGCCTCACTCTCGTCGATCTCGTCGGAGAGGATCATCACCTGGTTCGCCACGTCGTCGCCGACCTGGCGGCGACGCGCGCCGTCGATCGCCCGGCGGCGCGCGACCGTCATCAGCCACGCTTCGGGACTCGCGGGACAGCCGTGCTCCGGCCAGTCCGCGAGCGCGGCCGCGAATGCGTCGGCGAGCGCGTCCTCGGCTGCGGCGACGTCGCGCGTGCGCATTGCCAGCAGCGCGACGAGCTTGCCGTAGCTGCGGCGGGCCACCGCCTCGGCAATCGAACGCGCGGCGCCGTCATCGCCAGGGGCGCCGCCGGACGCACTCATGCAGTGGGTGCCTCGTAAGGGGCGGTCCAGACCGGGCGCACCTCCATGACGCCGTGCGCCGCGCCGGGACAACGCGACGCCCACGACATCGCCGCGTCGAGGTTCGGCACGTCGATCAGGTAGTAGCCGGCGAGTTGCTCCTTCGAATCGGAATACGGTCCATCGAGCACCTGCGGCTTGCCGTCGACGAGCCGCACCGTGGTGGCCGTGTTCGTGTGCTGCAGCCGGTTGGCCCCCACCAGAGCCCCCGCTTTCTTCAACGATTCGGTGTACGCGTGATAGGCGGCAACGCCTTGCTGCCGCTCGCTGTCGGTCATCTTGTTCCAGCCGTTTTCTTCCGAGTAGATCATCAACAGGTATTCCATTTGAGCCTCCGTCATGGGGTTGAGGCGGATGAATTGCATCGGCCGCCATCACAATGACGCGCGGGCCGCATGCTGACGGACAGGGGGCGTCAAAAAAATCGCGGACGACCACCTGGGACCCACGCCGCATTTGGAAAAAGACGCGTGGATCGCAGCCCGTTCGACCGTGTTTCGCAAAGCATTGTCGGACGGGTTCAGTGCCTTGTCGACCGGGGGTTGGCTTCGGCGCGGCAAGGCCGGACCGCTATCCCTGTTCGGCATGATCCGGTGTCGGCGGAATACTCGCTAGGTCCTGACCGGGACAAAGGCCGGACCGGGATCAGACGTGAGAATTTCCGAAACGAAATCGATAAATACGCGGGTCTTGGTCGGCAATCGTCGGCCGGCAGGATGAACGGCGTGGATGGGCATCGGCGCCGGCGCGAAATCCGGCAACAGGCTGACGACCGCACCGCTCGCGATCTCCGGTGCAAAGAGCCACGCCGGCGCTTGAACCAGTCCCATATGGGCGAGCACGGCAGCGCGAATCTGTTCCGCGTCGCCGGTGTGAAAATTGCCGGACGGGACGTGCAAGCCGGGACCGTCGACGTTTTCGAAGCGCCACGCCCGCGGCTCGCGCAGCGGTGCGAAAACGACGCAGGCATGTCGGGCGAGCTCCTGTGGCCGTTCGGGGCGCCCGTGTTTTTCGAGGTAATCCGGCGTTGCGACCACAACGACTGGGCTCGATGCCAGTTGCCTTGCAATCATCGAAGAGTCGGCAAGCCGCCCGCTTTTGATCGAAAGGTCGAAGCCCTCCTCGACCAGATTGACGGTTCGCTCCGTTGCCGACAGGTCCACGGACACGTTCGGATACCTGGCGAAAAATGCCGGCAGGCGCGGCACCACATGCAGCCGGCCAAAAACCGGCGCCACGGTGACCCGGACCATCCCGGCCGGCGAAACCTGACCGCGCCCTACGGACGATTCGAGCTCCGTGAAATCTCCAATGATGCGCAAACCCGCTTCATAGACCGATTGTCCCGTCTCGGTCAGCGTCATGCTGCGCGACGTACGCCTGACCAGTTGCGCGCCAAGATGGCGTTCGAGCGACGCGATCTGCTTGCTGACCGCGGGCTGGCCCACGCCTATTTCGCGCGCCGCCGCAGCGAAACTCCCGCTCTCGACGATGCGGACGAAAAGTTTGAGCGCATCCAGACGGTCCACCCCTTGCCTCCCAAAACTTCCAGAATGGAATTGATTGTATTCCGTTCGGCCTTCTTCTGGACGCTGCATGGAATCGATATCGTCTGCCCATCGACCACCGCTAACGAAGGAGCAAATGATGAGCGTCGTACAGCAGACCTACCTGATCGAGATGCGGCACCCCTTGAGTGACGACGACCGCGAGGCGGCGATATCGGTGCTCGACCGTACTCAGCGACTCTTTGCGGAATTCGGCGGAGCCTCGCGTGAGGCCTACGACGCGATGACGGCGCAAACGCCTATTGCGGATGGCGTCGATCTTGAAAGAGTCGAGAGCGCGGACGTAAAGGGTTGGTGGATTCGGCCCGAATCCGCCGTGGCCGGCCGCGCGATCCTCTTTCTGCACGGAGGCGCGTTCGTACTCGGGTCTGCCACCGGTTATCGCGGCCTGGCGAGTCAGATCGCCGTGCGTGCCGGCATCGACACCTTCGTTCTCGACTATCCGCTTGCGCCCGAGCATCCGTTTCCCGCGGCATACGATGCCGTGATCGAAGCGTTGCGGTGGATGGCGCAGTCGGGCATTCGCGGCATCGCGCTGGTTGGCGACTCGGCAGGCGGCGGGCTCGCGCTTGCGGCGCTGGGCGCTGATGGAGGCCGGTCGATGAACGTTTCTTGTGTGGCCACTTTCTCGCCGTGGCTCGATCTTGCGTTGACGGGCCCGTCGTCGCGCAGTGAGGAGACCCGCGACGCGGTCTTGACGCGGCCCATACTCGCCGATGCCGCGGCCGCGTACCTTGGGTCAGCCGATCCCGCGGACCGACGCGCGTCGCCGCTGTACCACGTTCCCGCACATCTGCCGCCGATCGCCATTCAGGTCGGTACGGACGAACTGCTGCTCGACGACGCCCGGCGCTACGCGGCTGCCGCTGCGCAGCGGGGAAACGCGGTGCAGTTGGAAATCTATGAGGGACTCCATCACGTGTTCCAACTCTCGATCGACGAGCTCGCAAGCGCCCGATACGCGTTGGACCAGGTCGCGGGGTTTGTCTTGCGATGCGGATCGGCTATCGCCAGTCCCTGAGATTCCTCTGCGATCCCGGCGACGCTGGCCCGCGCGGACCTCGACTCGAACGCCGCAAAAAAATGGCGCCGCAGGCATTCAGCCCACGGCGCCATTTCGTGGCGCTACGACGCGAACCACACGCCGTAGTCCGACAGCACACTTACATCGTCACGGCGTCGGCGACTTCCTTGAAGTCTTCGATCTGGTCGAAGTTCATGTATTGATAGATCTTGTCGCCGTTGGCATTGAGCACGCTCATGTCGGCCATGTACTCCTCCTTGGTCGGGATCTTGCCGAGGCGCGAGCAGATCGCCGCCAATTCCGCCGAGCCGAGGTACACGTTCGTGTTCTTGCCGAGGCGGTTCGGGAAGTTACGGGTCGACGTCGACATGACCGTCGCGCCTTCGCGCACCTGTGCCTGGTTGCCCATGCACAGCGAGCAGCCCGGCATTTCGGTACGCGCACCCGCCGTGCCGAAGACGCCGTAATGGCCTTCCTCGGTCAGTTGCTTCTGATCCATCTTGGTCGGCGGGGCCACCCACAGCTTGACCGGGATGTCGCGCTTACCTTCCAGCAGCTTCGACGCGGCGCGGAAGTGACCGATGTTGGTCATGCACGAGCCGATGAACACTTCGTCGATCTTCGCGCCGGCCACGTCCGACAGCGTCTTCACGTCGTCCGGATCGTTCGGGCAGGCCACGATCGGCTCGTGGATGTCGGCGAGATCGATCTCGATGACGGCTGCGTATTCGGCGTCGGCATCCGGCGACAGCAGTTGCGGGTCGGCCAGCCACTGCTCCATCGCCTTGATGCGGCGCTGCAGGCTGCGCGGATCCTGGTAGCCCTGAGCGATCATCCACTTCAGCAGCGTGACGTTGCTGTTCAGGTATTCGATGATCGGTTCCTTGTTCAGGTGCACCGTGCAACCGGCGGCCGAGCGCTCGGCGGAAGCATCCGACAGTTCGAACGCTTGCTCGACCTTCAGATCGGGCAGGCCTTCGATTTCGAGAATGCGGCCGGAGAAGACGTTCTTCTTGCCTTGCTTGGCAACCGTCAGCGTGCCTTGCTTGATCGCGTACAGCGGAATCGCGTTGACGAGGTCACGCAGGGTCACGCCCGGCTGCATCTTGCCCTTGAAGCGGACCAGCACCGATTCCGGCATGTCCAGCGGCATCGTGCCGGTGGCGGCCGCGAAGGCGACCAGACCCGAACCGGCCGGGAAGCTGATGCCGATCGGGAAGCGCGTGTGCGAGTCGCCGCCGGTGCCCACGGTGTCGGGCAACAGCATGCGGTTCAGCCACGAGTGGATCACGCCGTCGCCCGGGCGCAGCGCGATGCCGCCACGGTTGCTGATGAAGTTCGGCAGCGTCTGGTGGGTCTTGACGTCCACCGGCTTCGGATAAGCGGCGGTGTGGCAGAACGACTGCATGACGAGATCGGCCGAGAAGCCGAGGCACGCCAGGTCCTTCAGTTCGTCGCGGGTCATCGGGCCCGTGGTGTCCTGCGAGCCGACCGAGGTCATCTTCGGTTCGCAGTATGTGCCCGGACGGACGCCCTGGCCTTCCGGCAGCCCGCAAGCGCGGCCGACCATCTTCTGCGCCAGCGAGAAACCCTTGCCGCTGTTGGCGGGCTGCTGCGGCAGGCGGAACAGCGTCGACGGAGCGAGGCCCAGCGCTTCACGTGCCTTGGTGGTCAGGCCGCGACCGATGATCAGCGGAATGCGGCCGCCGGCGCGCACTTCATCGAACAGCACGTCGGACTTGACCTGGAACTCGGCGATCACTGCGCCATTCTTCAGGGCTTTGCCTTCGTACGGGCGCAGTTCGACCACGTCGCCCATTTCCATTTGCGACACATCGAGTTCGATCGGCAGAGCGCCGGCGTCTTCCATCGTGTTGTAGAAGATCGGGGCGATCTTGCCGCCGAGGCACACGCCGCCGAAGCGCTTGTTCGGGATGAAGGGGATGTCTTCGCCCGTGAACCACAGCACCGAGTTGGTCGCCGATTTGCGCGAGGAGCCGGTGCCGACCACGTCGCCCACGTACGCGACCAGGTGGCCCTTTTCCTTCAGCGACTCGATGAACTTGACCGGGCCACGCTTGCCGTCTTCTTCCGGCGTGATACCGGGACGCGCGTTCTTCAGCATTGCCAGTGCGTGCAGTGGGATGTCCGGACGGGTGGTCGCATCCGGGGCCGGCGACAGGTCGTCGGTATTGGTTTCGCCCGTCACCTTGAAGACGGTGATGGTCAGGCTTTGCGGCACTTCCGGACGGCTCGTGAACCATTCGGCGTCGGCCCAGCTTTGCATCACGGCCTTCGCATTGGCGTTGCCCTTGTCGGCCAGTTCCTTGACGTCGTGGAACTGGTCGAACATCAGCAGCGTTTTCTTCAGCGCGTCGGCGGCCACGGTGCCCACTTCGGCGTCGGACAGCAGTTCGATCAGCGGCTGGATGTTGTAGCCGCCCAGCATCGTGCCGAGCAGTTCGGTGGCACGGGCGCGCGAGATCAGCGCGCAGGCGGTCTGGCCTTGGGCCACGGCGGCGAGGAAGCCTGCCTTCACGCGGGCGGCTTCGTCCACACCGGCGGGCACGCGGTTGGTGATCAGGTCGAGCAGCGTCTGCTCTTCGCCAGCGGGCGGGTTCGTCAGGAGTTCGACCAGCTCGGCGGTCTGCTGAGCCGTCAGCGGCAAGGGAGGAATGCCGAGCGCGGCGCGCGCGGCCACGTGAGCACGAAAATTTTCAAGCATGGGGGACCTGCTGGTATTTGCGTTTCAGGGAAAGGCTTTTAAGGCACTCCAAGCTGTGCCGGGCACTGCTTCGATCGCGATTTTAATTGCAATACCTACGCAAGGTCAAATGTCTTATGTCTTATATAAGAGTTAGTTACGAAAATCGTCGATGCGCCATGCGCTTCAGGACCGCCAACCGGACTCCGCGCCCCCCGTCCTGTACCGCAAAAGAACCGACTGTGTAAGCCGCTTCAATCATTCGCAGCGCCCCGAAGGCTTTGATTACTGCCCGCTTAACAGCTACAACAGAGGATGTCCGGCGATGTTCTTCCCAGCCGGATCCAACCGGCAGCGGAGGCGTGAATGAGCTATCAACTGATGGGCAGCATCCTCGAAGTGTGTGAATGCAAGGTGCTGTGTCCGTGCTGGATCGGAGAAGATCCCGATAACGGCGTTTGCCGCAGCGCGCTTGCATACCACTACGATCAAGGCATGATCGACGGCGTCGATGTATCGGGCCTGACGATCGCGTTCGCGGCGTTCATTCCCGGCAACGTGCTCAAAGGCGGTTGGCGCGTCGCGATGTTCGTCGACGAGCGCGCGAGCGACGCGCAATTCGACGCCCTGGTTAGCGTGTACCGTGGCGAGCGCGGTGGCCCAATCGCGGATCTCGTGCAGTTGATCGGCGAAGTCGTGTCCGTGGAACGCGCGCCGATCGAATACACGGTCGTCGACGGCAAGGGCAGGATGAAAGTCGGTGAAGCCATCGAGGCCGAGTTGGAGCCCTATCGCGGCCCGACCGGCGAGCCGACCAAACTGGTCGAAAGCATCTTTTCGACGATACCCGGTTCCCCGGCTTTCGTCGGCAAGGCGAACGCATTCCGCCTGCGGCACGAAAAGCTCGATCTCGACCTCGCCTTGACCGGACATAACGCCATTCAGGGATCGTTCAGCTTCGCGTCGTGAAGATGCTCGCACGCTCGCGGCTGTTCGCGCCGCTTTTCGTCGCATTGACGGGCAGCGCGTGGATCGCGTTATGGATATGGGATGCGGGGCCCTATGCGCGTTTTCTGCATCATGCGAGTTGGGCCGAACTGCCGCTCGTCGGCGCGATATGCCGTGAGGTGCCCGGCGCGAGCCTCACGATTGCGGCATTGCTGCACAGCGTCGCATGGCTGCTGATGATCGCGGCGATGATGCTGCCGACCGCCTTCCCGCTCTTCGACACCTTCCGGCGGATGACCATCGCGCGCGCAAACCGGCGCACGCTGATGGCGCTTCTGATCGTCGGTTATGCGACGACGTGGGCGCTGTTCGGTGTGCTCGCGCACGGCTTCGACGCGGCGCTCCATCTGGTCGTGGACCAGTCTGCGAGCTTGCTTGCAAACGGCTGGCTGATCGGCGCCGCGATCGTCGCGCTCGCGGGCCTTTATCAGTTCAGCAGCCTCAAGCATCGATGTCTCGACAAATGCCGCTCGCCGCTGATGTTCATCACCGAGCATTGGCGCGGCAGGAACGCGCGCCGCGAGAGCTTTGCGCTCGGCATCGGTCACGGCGCTTTCTGCGTCGGCTGCTGTTGGGCCCTGATGCTGCTGATGTTCGCGGTCGGCACTGGCAGCGTCGGCTGGATGCTGGCGCTGGGCGCGATCATGTCGGCCGAGAAGAATTTCCGCTGGGGCAAGTCCATCGGCAAGCCGCTCGGCATTGCGTTGCTTGTGTGGTCCGCATGGATCGTCGTACAGCACGCCCGCATCGCCTGACCCATGCGCGGCATCTTGCGCCCGCGTAGCCCCGTTACCCCTCTCCGCTTCCAAAGAACGCAGTGAGTTCGTCAGCGACCGCGCGCGGTTGTTCTTCTGGAATGAAGTGCCCGCAGTGACTAATGGTGCGGCCTTTGACGTCGGTGAAAAAGGCTCTCAAAGGTGTTGCCATATCGGCGATGGAACCTTGATCGGAGCCGAGCGTCAGCAGTGGCAGGTCGAGCATGCCTCGTTGCTTCAGTTCTGCATTCTGTTGGGCGGACACATGCGCGGCCCGGTAATACGCAAGGCCCGCGCGTAAGCCGCCGTCTTTCTTGAGAATGCGTAGATATTCATCGATATCGGCGTCAGTGAAAGTATCGGGATTGGCCGCCTTTCGCCGCAAAAACCACTCGAGGTATTCACGTTCCTTGCCGGCGAGCAGCACTTCCGGCAGGTCCGGCAGCCCGTGAAATGCGAAATGCCACGTGCGCCATGCACGCTCGGGCGCGCTCGGCAACGCATCAGGCAACGTCACGCCGGGGATCCCCGCATCCAGCAGCGCGAGTCGCCGGACCTCGTCGCCGAACATTACGGCGTAAGGAAAAGCCACCCACGCTCCAATGTCGTGTGCAGCAAGACAGTACCGGGTGATCCCCAGTTGCTGGAGCAAACCGTGAACATGGCTCGCAAGGGTTTGCGTGTCGTAGCCGTCCATCGGACGATCCGAATCACCTTGTCCGGGAAGGTCCGGTGCGACGACTCGGTAGGTCTTTGCAAGCAGTCCCATCACTTTGCGCCAGGCGAACCAGCTCTCGGGAAAGCCCGCGAGCAACACGACCACGTCGCCCTGTGGGTTTCCACCGGTGACGTAGTGCAACCTCAGTCCGTCTACGGTTGCGAACTTGTGCTCGAATCCTGCTAGCCCCACCACGGGCCTTGCTACTGGCAACGTACTTACGATTCCGGAACTCCCTGATGGCATGGGCGAGTGATGTGTTTTCACGAACGAGACTCCTCTGGGTTGGGGGATGACACCGTTGAGCGGTTTTTCTCATCAGCGGATAATGTTAGGAAATGGTCATTTCCTAATAGGGCGAGCGGCACGCGGAGGTCATGCCATGCTATGTCTTGCCGTGATTAGTCCAGCAGACGCATGGCCTGATCCGCCGCCGCCATCATGTGTGCCCGGGATCGCCCGACTTTGCCGACGACCCTGAAACCTTGCGTCAGACTCAGCAGAGCGCGGCCGGTAGCGTCTGGATCCACGGCGGACGCGATCGAACCGTCTGTCTGGCCCACTCGGATCAAACGACACAACAGACGCTCCGTTCGCTGCAAAGACGCGACCACGTGACTCGCGACCTCATCGTCGAAGGCCAGCAGGTCGACGGCACTTCCGACTACGAGACAGCCTCGCTTGCCCTCATCGCCAATTGCAGACTCAGCATAAAACCGCAGAATGGCTCGTACCTTGTCGCGGCCGGTCTGCTCCGCGTCGAGCAGGCCCTGCAACTGGCCATTTCGTAGGTGGATGTAGCGCTTGAGCGCGGCAAGGAATACCGCTCGCTTATCTTCGAACGCCTTATAGATACTGCCGGCCGTGAGTCCCATCGCGGACCCGAGGTCGCCAAGAGACGTCCCTTGAAAACCGCGCTCGCGAAAAATCTGGATTGCGCCGTCCAGCGCCACGTCCATATCGAATTCGCGTGGACGACCTGGAGCACGTGCCTGTCTGGCGGCATGGTTGCGTGTAGTCATATGGCGATTATAGGAAATGATCATTTCCTAATCAAGATGTCCCAACGTGTACAGGGATTCGCGCCAAGCTCGTCCACCGTCTCATCCACTTTTCCGTGTCCGATTTTTATGTGAGGCCACTGGGGACGATCGGCCGCGACGCGGTCCAGCCAATCCGGTGTAGTCTGACAGTCTGGTGCTCATTTCGGAGGCAACATGGAACGGGAACTGAAGCTGCGCGTTGCGAAGGAAGATCTCGGCAAATTGCGTAACGCGTCGATGCTTGCGCAATCAGAAGCCACAGCGGGAACGCCTCACCTGCTGACGAGCACCTATTTCGATACGCCCGATTTTTCATTTCACTGGTGCGGGGCTTCGCTGCGCGTGCGCACCGTCGGCAACGACAAAATCCAGACGCTGAAGCGCGAAGGATCGGCAAAGGCGGGATTGTTCGACCGGGACGAGTTCGAGATGCCCGTGAATAGCGACGCGCCCGATCTGACGCCGCTGTGCGACCAAATCCCCGACGACAGCGACTGCGGAAAGCTGATTCGCGACGAGACCGTTGCGGCCCAACTGAAGCCGGTGTTCGTCACGCGGATCAACCGATCAGCGTTTGTGCTGCGCCAGCCGTCCGGAGACGAACTCGAGCTTGCTCTCGACGAAGGAAGCGTCGAGGCGGATTCAGGATCAGTGCAGATCGCCGCGGTGGAACTGGAACTGAAACAGGGCAATCCGGATGTGCTGTACCGCGTCGCGCTGGAAATGCTCGAAACTGTGCCGCTGTGTATCGATCGTCGCAGCAAGGCGGATATCGGGTATGCACTGCTCGTCGACGAGCACAGCGAGGCGGTAAAAGCGCAACCAGTGCGACTGAACAAACGCGATTCGGTCGAGGATGCGTTCTGCGCAATTGTGCGCAACTGTCTGGACCAGGTCCATGCGAATGAACGGGGCGTCGTATCGGGCCACGATCCATCGAGCGTCCATCAGATGCGCGTGGGACTTCGCCGCTTGCGTTCGGCTCTCGACCTGTTTGCGAAGGTCATCCCCGCCTCGTCCGGATTCGACGAGGAGTTGCGCTGGATTGCCTCGGAACTCGGCACCGCGCGCGACTGGGCAGTGCTTGCGGGGTCGACGCTCGACCATGCCGGCGCCGACGGCAATGCGGACGAGATCCGGCCCGTCAGACAGGCGTGCGAGCAGATTGCCGTCAACAACCGGCAGCGCGCGGCTGCCGCGGTCGAGTCGGTTCGCTACACGCGGCTCGCGCTCCAATTCGCGCTTTGGGTGAACCGCAAAGGCTGGCGAGATGAGATGTCCGACGAACAGCGTAACGCAATCAGTGGCCCGGTGAAGTCATTCGCCGCCGATGTCCTGCGTCGTCGGCACAAGAAACTGATCAAACGTGGCAAGGGTTTGGCCGATCTGGACGATCACCGTCGTCACCGCGCCCGCATCGCGGCGAAAAAAGTTCGATACGCCACCGAGTTCTTCGCGTCGCTATGCCCGAAGCAGGCCGTTCGCCATTATGTCGACGCGCTCACCGCGCTTCAGGATGATCTCGGCTGGCGCAACGATGCCGTCGTCGCCGATCAGCTTCTGAAGTCGTTGTTGAAAACGTCGCCGGAAGCAGCCTCGGGCGCGGCCTTCGCACGCGGCTTCCTCGCGTCACGCGTCGCTGCCGATCATCAGACATTGAAGAAGCTGTGGAAGCGCTTCAAACTGCTTTCGTCACCGCACTGACGCGAACAATTCACCGCGAGGTATCCGGGCACGAACGTGTCACGCGCAACACTCATCGTGAGGTCTCACGATGTTCGAGATCGAAGTCTTATTATCCGAACAAGCGCGACCACGCCGCGCGTATGCGGCGCGCGCGGTCCTCGAACAGGTACGACCCAACGAGCGCGAACAGGCCTGACATGACCCCCGTCGCGACGTGTTCGAGAACATGAGAACGGTAGTGGCTCAAATGAGAGTAGGCATCGCCGATTGCGGTCAGGCAACCGACGAGCAGCGCGTTGCTATAGCGATTCCCGTACCACTTCGCCGCCGGCGTGAAGGTGAGCAGCAGGGCGAGCACACCGGTGAGCAGCCCGGTTTTGAATGCGATCGCCCAGTGCGTGAGGCTCATGATGTTGCCCCAGCTCCCCGGCATACAGGTCATGCACGCGCTGGTTGGCTGCCAGAAACGCTGGATAAACAGTTTGAAGCGGCGTTTCCATGCGCTTCCCATGATGTACTCCACGATATCCAGCGCGAGATTTCACGCAGAC
Organism: Paraburkholderia lebeckiae; assembly: GCF_050436225.1. NCBI lineage: Bacteria > Pseudomonadati > Pseudomonadota > Betaproteobacteria > Burkholderiales > Burkholderiaceae > Paraburkholderia > Paraburkholderia lebeckiae. Next base: position 278,568 of record NZ_JBNDLU010000003.1, read on the forward strand.
ATGGTACATCGCGAGCGTGCCGTAGCGTGGCGTGGCGTGTGATGAGCGTTCCCACCTGGTGGATCCGACAAGCAAACGCCAATGGCTATGACGACCGATCGCGATTACGCGCATGCGTGGCGCCCGTAATCACCGCGATGCCGAGCAGTATCACGGCCACGATAGCGATGATGTGCTGCGCGACATGCAGCGCCATCAATCCCCACGCGACGCCGCCAATGAAAATGATCCATCCGACCAGATAGATGAGCAGGGTCATCGATTTCTCCTTGTGGTTTCGGCCAATGGTGCGATGCACACAACGCCCTCGCCGCCAAAGCGATCAACGCGTCTATCTCCGAGCACATTGCGCGCCTGGCGCCGGCTCGCGTTATGTCGGGCATAGTCTGTGCATCTCATCCAGATATCCTGAGGTCCATGACTATGCTCAGGAGGCTCAAAAGCGTCACCACAGCGGCCAGAATCGCAGCGAGATGCAAACCCTTCGGCAAGATGATTGAGCTCCGGCCGCACCATCGACCCGAACAGCCCCACGTTGATCAGAAAAATTGCCGGCCAACCGAAGCGCTCGACAATTCTGAAGCGCTGCGACGGGCCGTGTTGCGCGGCATGGGCATCGCAATGCTGTCCGAGATTCTGGCGGCCGCGGATCTGCGAGCGAAGCGGTTGATCGAAGTGCTGCCGGCGTTTGCCGCGCCCGAGCGGCCACAGAATCTGCTGCATCTGCGTGAGCGACAGACGTCGCCGAAGCTTCGGAGCTTTATTGAATTCATTGTCGAGCGCTTCGGCGCGGTGGCGGCATCGCACAACGGCGATCGATCAAAAGTAGACGAGCCTGAACGCTCGGCACCGACTCTCAATGCGAATCCCGTTGCCGCCTACGCAGGTCGTCCCGCACACGACGAGCGACCAGCACCGTCAGGTAGTCCGTGATTCGTGCACCTTCGCTGTATTCAATCCACGTCTGCGCGTACATCTGCGAGACCGTTTCCTCGGGAGTGTCGGTAGCGGCGGCAATCTGCCTGATGACATCCTCTACGTTGCGCGTGACCATGGCTTGCTCCGAGCGTGCGGTGATAAAGGACCGTCACACACACGTTACCCGCCTCTATGCGTCAGTCACTTGACCTGCGTCAATTGATTTCGCCCATGATCGATTACAAGCTGTTTGAGGTGGGTGGCATCGAGGCCTTCACTGAAACACCGGTTTTCCCGACGCGTCCTTGACCTTGGTCTTCCATTGCCCGCGGATTTCCGACACGACCGAATCCGGCAGCGAAATGTAGTCGAGATCGCTGGCAGCCTGCCCGCCGTTCTTGAACGCCCAGTCGAAGAACTTCAGCGTTGCCGCGCCTTGCGCCGGCTTGTCCTGCGTCGCATGCAGCAGCACGAAGGTCGCGCCGACGACCGGCCACGCGTCCTTGCCGGGCTCGTTCGTCAGGATCTGGTAGAAGGACGTCTTCCAGTCCGCGCCCGAGGCGGCCGCCTTGAAGGTTTCGGTCTTCGGCGCAACCACGGTACCGGCCGAATTCTTCAGGCTGGTGTAGATCATGTTGTTTTGCTTCGCATATGCCCACTCGACGTAACCGACCGCGCCCGGCAGGCGTTGCACGAACGCGGCAACGCCGTCATTGCCCTTGCCTCCCGTACCGGTCGGCCAGTTCACCGTCGTGCCTTCGCCGACCTTCGACTTCCACTCCGGGTTCAGCTTCGACAGAAAGTTCGTCCAGATGAAGCTCGTGCCCGAACCGTCGGCGCGGCGCACCACGGCGATGTCCGTATCTGGCAGCTTCATACCCGGATTCAGCGCGGCGATCGCCGGATCGTTCCATTTCTTGATCTTGTTCAGATAGATGTCGCCAAGCACGGCACCCGACAGAATAAGTTGACCCGGCTTCACGCCGGGCAGGTTCACGACCGGCACGACCCCGCCGACCACGGTCGGGAATTGGAACAGGCCAGTCTTCGCCAGTTCGTCGTCCTTCATCGGCGCATCGGAACCTGCGAAATCAACGGTCTTCGCGATGATCTGCTTGATGCCGCCCGCTGAACCGATGCCTTGGTAGTTGACCTTGCCCCCTCCCGCCTTTTGGTAGGCGTCAGCCCACTTGTTATAGATCGGGGCCGCAAAAGTGCTGCCCGCGCCGGTGATGTTGACGGTTTGCGCTTGCGCGGCCGCGAGCGGTAGAGCAACCGCAAGAACTGCAATTCCTCGTTTGAACAGCATGGTTTGCCTCCACGAGATTGACTGACCGGTTCAATGGTTGCAGCAAACTACGCGCCGCGATCCCTCTCTTGCGCATTGCGCAGGCCCGGCGTGCCCATCGCCGCGTCGAGCCTTGCCATCGGCTCGAACGTCTAAACTTAGGCGGTTCGAATGACATTTCGTTGACAACTGCGGCGCCGCGTTCAGACGGTCTGATTGCGGCGTCGTTCAGCAATACGGTTGGCTTTGTCGCGTTGAAGGATGGAATCTCACGGGCAGGCTTCGGCTTCTGCATAGTAGCGGTTCGGCGCGGGAAAAACTCCGGTGATGACTTCAATCAGAAAGGGGCCGTCATATTGACAAGCTTCACTCAATACGCCATCAAGCTCGTCGATGCGCTCAATCGCGCGCGCGGCCACACCGATCGATGATGCAAAAGCCGACCAGCTATGAGAGGGCAACTTGGTGAACTGCTCTGAAATCGAACCACTCCTGATAGCGTCGATATGGATTGCGCCATGCGCGGCGTTATTCAGAACCACGTAGATTACTTTCACGCCGTATCGAGCCGCAGTCTGAATCTCCATGCCGTGCATCATCATGCAGCCATCGCCCGTCACCACAACACACGGGCGTTCTGGGGCCGCGAGCTTGACGCCGATTCCGGCTGCGATGGCCCAGCCCATCGGGGCGAGCGAGCTCGACGAAAAGTAGTTGCCCTTACCTGACGACAGCCAGTAATGGGCCATGAAGATGCGGTGGGCTCCGGAATCCACCACGACGTTGCTGTCCTTCGGCAGCATCCGGCACAAGTGCTTCACTACGTCTCCAGGATATAGCGCTTCGTCACCGCTGGAAACTCGGGCTCCTGACTGCTCAAACTGGTGGTCGTACAGGGGGGTCTCGTTGATCTCGGCAATCCACCCCTTTCTTCTTTGCAGTGCTTGCGGCAGTCCGGGAGGGTTGTCCGCGGCTTTCTGAGCCAGCACCCGGAAGCTCGCGGAAATTCCGGAGAAGATTCCCTGACGCGAAATGTGCCCCATCGCCGGTGAATCGAAGCTGTCATCAAAGATGAATAGCTCCTTCCCTTCTGCCAGCCTCCTGCTCCAGTTCATGCTGTCTCGCTGGTTCAGGTCGCTACCAAACACGACTAGTACATCAAGTTCGTCGGAGTTGATCACCCGTGCAGCGCGCGAATGACTTGAAAATCCGTACACACCTAGTGCAAGGGCATGTTGCTCAGGAAATGCACCTTTTCCCGATAGTGTCGTTGCGACTGGAATGTGGAATTTTTCGGCGACATCGAGAAGAAGCCTGGCAGTTTCCGCATCATTGCCGCGACTTCCGACCAGAAACGCGACCTTCTTCGACTGAAACAGATACTGGTCGCACAGGGCATCGAGAGCGGCGCGGTTCGCGGGCACTTCGCACGCGTTAAATTCGCGGTGAGCGTAGGGTTGCCGTGCCACGTCCTGACCGGGCAGGACATCCTGCTTTTGAACGTCTACGGGAATGCTGATGAATGACTGCGCTCGACGCATCCAGTTCAACCCTTCGGTCGCACGACGCATCTCGGCCTGAGTATTTTCCTTGTTCTTTAGCTCGACGATATCCGTCACCAGACTTCTGACCACGCCGCTTTCAAAAATACCTCCAGGCGTGGCATCCTGGAACGCCCCTTTGCCTTCCGCGTGCGACGAGATTCCGCCGGCAATATAGAGCATCGGGATCCGGTCTGCGTGAGCGGCAGCCATGCCGGGAACGAAATTCATCGTGCCCGGGCCGGAAATTCCCGCGCAAACGCCGAATTTCCGGCTGGCGCGTGCATAGCCATCGGCCATGAAGGCACTGCCAGTCTCGTGAGCGCCTACGATTCCGCGAAGTAAGGGGGAGTTGTCGATCGCGTCCAGCAGCGGATAGATCAGTTTTCCCGGAACCAGGAACACATGATCTATTCCGGCGGACTCCAACGACTTCACAACCATTTTCGACACATTGAGCGGAGCGTTCGATCCCATAGTTTTGGTTACGATCTGACGAGATACCGTTAATCGAATCTCACCGCTGCGCATCTGCACGTCACGCGCCGCATGTCGGAGCGACACGAGACGAGATCGGCGATGGCCAGTGTGCGGAGACGGCGAGACGACGTTCAAGGCGCTGCACGTCGAGTGCAGTCGCGCATCACGCTATTTCCTCGAACCCGCTTGACCGGCGGGCCCGGGTGTCTCCGTCCACAATCACACGCCCTGGCTGCACTGTTGATCATCCACGCTGCCTCCGTGCCTGAGGCAGTCGCCGCGGCGCATTGATAACCATCCGGCGCACGCGTATCGCGGATCTTCGCCCGCTCAACTCCCGCGGGGCTGGCACGCGCCGACGGTATGAATCGACGTCATCCAGCACCCGGAACCGCTCGGAATCGCTCAGAATTTCTGCCAGTCCGTCTCAGTCGCGGCGGCGACGACTACCGGACCTTCTGAAGAGGGGACTGGTCTTCTCGCAACCTTTGCCGGTGTTACAGCAGAGGACGGGGCGCGGTTCAAGGCCGTCCGTTGCGGTACTGCCGCTTGCGTCGTCGCTCGCGATGAAGCAGCCTTCTCGCCGTCGACCTTGAAAAATGCCACCGTCTTGCGCAGGCTTTCCGCTTGCTGAGCCATTGTCTGGGCTGCCGCCGACGCTTCCTCGACAAGCGCAGCGTTTTGCTGTGTGACCTGGTCCATCTGGTTGACCGCCTGATTGACCTGTTCGATACCCGTGCTTTGCTCGCTCGATGCCGACGAGATTTCGCCCACGATGTCGGTCACGCGCTTCACTGACTGCACGATTTCCTTGATCGCACCACCCGCTTCTTCGACGAGCGCCGAGCCTGCCTCCACCCGGCTTACAGAGTCGGAGATTAACTCCTTGATTTCCTTCGCGGCAGTGGCACTGCGCTGCGCGAGCGTGCGGACTTCACCGGCAACGACAGCGAAGCCGCGCCCCTGTTCTCCCGCGCGGGCCGCCTCGACCGCTGCGTTCAGCGCGAGGATGTTGGTCTGGAAGGCGATGCCTTCGATGACGCCGATGATCTCGGACATCGTGGCCGAGCTGGTGGAGATGTCACGCATTGTCTCAACCACGCGCCCGACGATCTCGCCGCCATGTTGCGCGACGCTCGAGGCTGTACCCGCGAGCGTGGCAGCCTGCGTTGCATTGTCCGTGTTGTGGCGGACCGCCGCGGTCAGTTCCTCCATGCTGGAAGCCGTTTCTTCGAGCGACGCCGCCTGTTGCTCCGTGCGGCTCGACAGATCCAGATTGCCTTGTGCGATCTGCGCACTCGCAGTCGCAACACCTTCGGCGTTCTCGCGCACCTCTGATACGACCCGCACCAAGGCGTCGCACATGGCTTTCAGCGACGCCATCAGGCTGTTCGTGTCGCCGGGCCGCAGGGCGATACTGATGTTCAGGTCGCCGGCCGCCACGCTTCTGGCCACAGCAGCAGCCGTCGCCGGCTCCGTACCCAGTTGCCGCGTTACGCTACGCATCATCCAAATGCCGATTCCCACGCCGATCGACACGGACATCGCCACGAAGACCAGCATCAGATTTCGACCTTGCTCGTACACGGCATCGTTGGCTTCAGCTGTCCGTTGCGCGTCGGCCTGTTTCAGGGAAACCAGATTGCCCATCAGCACGAGGGTCTTGAAGCCCTTCCGGTGGTACTCGCCCAGCATGTATTCGGTCAGGCTGTCCCGATCCCCTAACGCCGCCGCGTTGATCTTGCCTTTCATTTCATTGAAGGCCTGAATGTAGTCCTGCCAGCCTTGATCGAGCTCGGCGAACGTAGCCTTACCTTTGTCGGTATAGACGAGCGGCTCCGCCTGATTGAGGTGCTCACGTGACGAGGCAAAGGCCTTGTCAGCTTGATCGAGCGAGCCAGCCCGCTGTGCGGCCGTCGTGGCCAGAACCGCGTTGCGCAGATAGGTACCGACTCGCAGTACGTCGGCGTTAGCCTGCTGTATCAGGTTGAGCCCGACAAGGTCCTGCCGATACGTCTTGTCTGCGTTCGCACTGATCTCCGCCATGTTGCGCAGGCCGATCCCGCTGACAACAGCGCTGATGATCGAAACCAGGATGAACGCACTGATCAGCTTGGCGCCGAGTTTCATATTGCCGAAATTCATAGTTCGCTTTGTTGAGAATGTCAGAACCCGAACGGATAAGCCGGTTCATCACTGCTTTGGCGCCCGCTGTAACACAAGGCCATGCCGACGCGAAACGCAGTACCGGACCTAACTGGTTATCGGCAACAGGTTCCATTTCTTCAGATGTATAGCGGGGTCTTCCCGAAGATTTTTTTACATCCCTGTAAGAGAGCAGGAATGCTCCATTTGGAGCCGATGAAAGCGCCAATCGGTGCACGCACTCGTGCCGGCCGCCCTCGTTCGGTGCAAAGCTTTCGGTCGCCCCTAGCACGCTCTATATCTTTAGCTAAATACAATATTTATCGTTTGCATAATCCGGTATAGCCTGAATTCGTCCCGCAGGCGTGCATCGCGTCACGTCTGCTTCCGCTTCCATTTCTCCATCGAAACGAATATCCGGAAAGGAGCAATCCGGAGCAGCCGCACAGGCATGCAACACGCGACGAAATTTTTATCCAGGAGGCCCTATGAGCAATTGGATCGCGCAGCTTTTCCGGCATTTGACTGCGGGTGTGTATGTGATCGGCGTAGCGGACGGCGAGCGCCGCAATGCGTTCACCGCAAGCTCGGTGATGCAGGTTTCGTTCACACCATTGCTGATAGCGCTCGGCATCAGTCCCGAGCATGAGTCGTACGAACTCCTGCGCAGCGGCGCGGTGTTCGCGATCAGCGTGTTGCGCGCGGATCAACAGAAGCTCGCCGAGCACTTCGGCACGCAGTCGGGCCGAGCCGTCGACAAGCTCGCGGCGGCTCGCTGGCGTACCGGCGTGACCGGCGCGCCGTTGTTGCTCGATGCGCTCGCGCATTTCGACTGCCGGGTGACCGGCGACATCGAGGCGGGAGATCATCGGCTGATAGTTGGGCGTGTCGTCGATGGCGCGCTAGCCGGCGCGGACGGCGAGCCGCTGATCTACGCGCAGACCGGCAATCTCGACATGAGCGAGGATCTTTATCCGGAGACGTTTTCGTAGTTCGGTGGCGTGCTGGCTGCTCAATGCCAGTGCCCGCCATGTCCTCCGTGCCAGTGGCCGTAATAGCCGCCATGGCCATGGCCACCGCCCCAGTAGCCTCCGATCACCACTGACGGTCCCCACCATCCGTAGTAGCCCGCCCATGGATAGCCATAGGGATAGCCGTAATAGCCCGGATAACCGTAATACCCGGGATAGCCGTAATAAGCAGGCGCAGGTACCGCGACGTACGTGCAATTCTGTCCCGACAACGGCAAGTCGTTTGGCGCCGCATTCGCGGCCGTCGTATCGCTCGCCGGCGCAGGCGCATTGCCGGACGATGCTTCCGCGGGGCCAGTGGCAGTGGCGCTGGTGCAGGCGTAATAGCCACCGGCTCCCGGATAGTACGAATAAGGACCGTAATAGACGCAGCCAGACAGCGCACATACGCCCGCCACGCCAATGCATAGACCAACGATTCCACAACGCATGATCGCTCCCCCTATCCGGGCGCAGCGCAGCCGTCTCGACACGGCGTGTTTTTATTCTAGTCTTTGAATCCGGTATCAGGTATGCGTCTTGCGGACGGCAGGTAATTCCGTGGAAATCAGGAGTTTCGACATGAACCCGCTCGATCCCCTCGACCCGAACGCCTCCGCGACTCCCGCACAGCCCAGCGCCGGCGCACGTATCGCCGGCGGCGGCGTCGGCGACGGTCCCGGACCCGAGGTCATGGCCGCCGCGACGCTCGACGGCAACAAGGTGATCTCTGCCGATGGCCAGGACCTCGGCAAAATCTCCGACATCATGCTCGACGTGCGCAGCGGCCGCATCGCGTATGCGGTGCTGACGGAGGGCGCTTTTCTCGGCATCGGCGGGACTTTGCACGCGATCCCGTGGCGTTCGCTGACGCTCGACACGGACCGCAAGTGCTTCCAGCTGGACGCCACGGCCGAGCAGGTGAAAAGCTCGCCGGGCTTCGACAAGGACCATTGGCCGGCGATGGCCGATCGCGCATGGGGGACGTCGGTCCATCAGTTCTATCATCGCGAACCGTACTGGGAAGCGACGCGCAGTGTCGTCGAAAGCGATCCCGCGACACGTGTCGATCCGACGAGCGGAATCTGAAGACACTCATCGCGACGCTCGAGCACCGCTACCTCGCACGCGTTGCCTGTTGCGGCGAGCACGCGAGGCGCGGTGCGCTTTTACACCCCGATGGTCCGCGTCGTTTTCAGCGCGATCCACGTCATGCCTTCGCGCAAGCCTTCGAGTACCGCTTCTCTTTCCACGGCGAACGCCTGCAACTGATGAAAGGTGCGTTCGAAGTCACCCTCGGGCGACACATGTTTGACATGGATCGTCGACTGAAACCCGCCTTCCTTCGCCTGCTGCGTCTCGACGCTCACGGACCAGGTTCCTTCCTGCGCGTTTGCTGATATGGTCATTGGATGCTCCTCGGGGTTGTCGCGAGCGACTGCCATCGTCAGCGTAATGACCCGCAACGCCTCTCTCGTTGATCCACGTCAACCGTCGACACGAACCGTGAGTCACGCTCGACGTCGTTCGCTTTCCTCGATACTTTCAGCTCCGTTTCAGACGCACGCCATCGCGTGAAAACCCTGCCGGGAAAACGCGCAATGCCTCTTGCACGCGGCGTGCTTGGCGCGCCGCGCGCACCGATTTCGCGGTAAGCTTTGCGACGGTATCCGCGTCACGAGTTCGTGCCGGTGCGGCAACGCTGCCCTCATGATCGACGAACGCTGGAGTTCATCATGTGGTACGCCTTCATCGATGCACAGCAACGCCTCGCCCGCGCGATGGTCGGGGGAGTTCTATCCGAATGGGAGTCGGAGCCGCGCCCGCAAGCGGGTTGGCTCGGCCCGGAACAGGCGGCCGACGCGTTCAGCTACTGGCTGCTGAGATCCGCCTGCGCTTTCGAACGAACGCCGACATTCGCGATCCACTCCGTTGCCGGCAACGGTAGCCGCGTTACCGTCGACGAAAGCGTCATCGCCTCCTTGCCGCTCGGCGCGCTGCTCAGGTTCAAGCGCAACCCCTCTACACCCCCTACCGACGCAAAACTGCCGGTGCTGTTGTGTGCGCCCCTCGCCGGACATCACTCAGTCATGCTGCGCGAGACCATCGAAACGCTGCTCGAAGAACGCGACGTGTTCGTAACCGATTGGGCCGACGCGCGCGACGTGCCGCGCGAAGCGGGCCCGCTATCGCTCGACGACTACGTGCAGGCGCTCGAAAGCTTCGTCGGCGCCGTCCGCGCGTTCGGTTCGCCGGTTCATGTGATCGCGATCTGTCAGGCGAGCGTGCCTGCGCTCGGCGCCGCGGCGCTGCTCGCCATGGACGAGGCAGCGCCGATCGCGAGCCTCTCGCTACTCGGCGGCCCGATCGATACCCGTTTGAACCCGACCGTCACCGACCGCTTCGCCAGTTCCCATTCGCTCCAGTGGTTTCGCGACAATGCGATCGATATCGTTCCACCGCCCTATTGCGGCGCGGGGCGTCTCGTGTATCCGGGCTTCATCCAGCAGACCGCGATTTTTGCCGCGCATCCGGAGCGGCAGTTGCGACTCGAAGCGGATTACTGGTCCCGATGGCTCGCCGGCGACATGCCCGGTGCGCAGCGGGCGCTGCGCTCGGCAAACGAATATGCCGCGGTGCTCGACATGGCGGAGTGCTACTTCTTCGACATGCTTCGTGTGGTGTTTCACGAACATCAGTTGCCGCGCGATCTGTGGTCGGTCGCCGGGCGCCGGGTACGAATCGCCGCGCTGCGCGATACCCCGCTGTGCACGATCGAGGGTGACAGCGACGAGATCACAGGCGCGGGGCAAACGCATTGCGCGCATGCGCTGCGCGATGCATCGCCGATGCCACCCGCGCGGCAGCTCACCATCGAGCAGTGCAATCACTACGACCTGTTTATCGGGCCGCGTTGGCGCGATGCGGTTCATCCGGGGCTCTGCGAATTCTGGCGCGATGTCGAGCACGCCGCGCTGAAGGTTTGCCGGCCGCGCCGCGCGGCCAGGGTTTCGGCAAACCGCAGATCGGCGTGAGGTGGCCGGGTAAACGTCAGCAGTCCGCATCTGGCGATCGTCGAGCGTCACGTCACGACGCAAGTTCGTCAGTTCCCACGCTCGGTGCGGAGCGCTGTTTCGAGCGTCATCTCCGCCATATCGAACGCGCGACGGATCGCCGCTTTGGCGTCGTCGTCAGCGCAGTGCGCGACGGGCTTGAGCTCGTGCGCGGGCGTGACCAGATCCAGCCTCACGTCATACCGCGGATGCGCCGATCCCGGACGCAACGCCTCGATGGCGAGATGGCAGTGCGACACGAGCGCGCCAAACCGCGCGAGACGGACCAGTTGCGCACCGGCTTCCGCTTCGAGCGGAGCGGCACCCGCAAAGCCAAGGTAGACGATCTGCATGTCGATGCCCATCTTCGCCTCCCCTTGCGAGTGTCGATCGAACCTGTTTCGCGCAGACTCAGGGTCCAGGCGCTTGCTATGGGGCTTATCTTGTTCTTGCCAGAAAGGCGGTCATTGACGTGGGTCAAGCGCGGTGAAGGCGAGCACCCTCACTGCATATGCATACCCCCGTTAATCGCAATGTCCGCACCGGTGATAAAAGCCGCCTCCTCTGAGCATAGAAACGCGATCAACGCCGCCACCTCGTCCGGACGTCCCAGCCGGCCGACCGGAATCTGCGGCAGGATCTTCGTGTCGAGGATCTCGCGCGGCACCGCTTCGACCATCGCGGTCGCGAGATAACCGGGCGACACCGTGTTCACCGTGACGCCGTGCTTCGCGGTTTCGAGCGCAAGTGCTTTCGTGAAGCCGTGCACGCCCGCTTTGGCCGCTGAATAATTGGTTTGCCCGTAGGCGCCGCGCGAACCGTTGACCGACCCCACGTTGACGATGCGGCCGTGGCGCCGCTCGAGCATGCCGGGCAACAGCGGCTTGCTCATGTTGAACAGGCCATCGAGATCGGTGCGCAGCACGGCATCCCAGTGCTCCTTGCTCATCTTCGCGAAGCTCGTGTCGTGCGTGATGCCCGCGTTGTTGATCAGCACGTCGACCGCGCCCAGTTCGGCCAGCACGCGTTGCGCGCAACGCGCGCATGAATCGAAGTCGGCGATGTCGGCTTCGTAAGCGTGAAAGTCGCGCCCCGTGTCGCGCTCGTGCTGCAGCCATGTCGACGCGTGATCGTTGCGCGTCGAGTGCGTCACCGCGACCGTCATGCCCGCGTCATGAAGCGCCCGGCTGACCGCCGCGCCCAAACCGCCCATCCCGCCTGTGACCAATGCCACGCGATCCGTTCCCATCTGAACTCCTCCTTGCCGTGTCTGCCATTGACGGTGCGCGCGCCGGCTTTGCCGGCTCGCGCGGCTAAACGACGCCCGCGAACGGCAGCGCGTTCTGCGAGCTCCACCACCAAGCGCTCAGGCCGCCCGCGAGCGGCGCGATGCCTGGCGCGATGCCGTACGCCGCCTGCCACCACGCATACCAGGCGGCGCAAGCGCGGTTGGCCTCGTCGAACCAGTCCGCCTCGCGCTGCGCGGCGACAGCGATCGACTTGCTCCAGTCGGCGAGGCACCGCTCGGCGTACCCGTGTGCCGCGCCCTGTGCGGTCTGATACGCCGCCGCGTAGTCGAGCCAGCCTTCGGGCGGTCCGGATGCCGTCGAGGTCCATGGTGAAGCGGGGCGCCCGAGCGGCGCATCGGATTTGGAAATCATGATCGCTGCCCTCCAGAGCACAGCATAGGATTGCCAGGCGCGGTTGCAAACCGTCGAGCGCGCCTGCCACTGTATTGAGCGCGCGGCGGCCCGCGCTTGATCTGCATCAACAGCCGCGGCCGCCGGGCTCATAGACTCCATTTGACGACGGGCTCGAGCCTGCTTGCGCCCGTTTCCCCACGTTCTGTCACGGAGCTTTGGCAATGAGCTACAAAAGCATTCTCGTTCACCTCGATACGAGCGTTCGTGCACATCCGCGCCTCGAAATCGCATTGCAGCTCGCACACCGCTTTCAAGCGACGCTGACCGGCCTGTTTTCGACGTACGTGCCACCGCGGCACGCGTTCTTCGTGATGGCCGGCACCGCCGACTACTACGCGGAGCACGAGCGCCTGCGGCACGAGCGTGCCAGCGCGCTCGAGCGGCTGTTTCGTGCGGAACTCGCGCGCGCGAACGTCGACGGTCATTGGATCGCCGCGAACGGCTACGCGAACGACATGGTGCCGCCCTATGCGCGTCTCGCCGATCTGATCGTGCTCGGGCAGACCGACCCGACCGATCCCGAGGCGTTCGTCGCCGAACAGTTCGTCGAGCACGTCGTGCTGTCGGCCGGGCGGCCGGTGCTGCTGGTGCCGTCGGGCGGCACCTTCGCGGCACCCGGCCGCCACGTGCTGATCGCGTGGGACGGCAGCCGCGAAGCCACCCGCGCGATCCAAGACGCACTGCCGTTCCTCGCGCACGCGGCCAAAGTGACACTGCTGACGGTTCATTCGTCGGCCGATCGTCCGCCGCGCGACACGGTTCCGGGCGACGACATCGCACTCACCGTCGCGCGTCACGGCGTCAAGATCGACGTGCGCGAACTGAGCGTCGCGGACAACACGCCGGTCGGCGACGCGCTGCTGTCGCAGGCGGCCGACCTCGACTGCGACATGATTGTGATGGGCGCCTACGCGCATTCGCGTCTGCACGAAGTCGTACTGGGCGGCGCGACGCGCACGATGCTCGAGTCGATGACCGTGCCGGTGCTGTTGTCGCACTGAAGTGCGCGCTTAAGGAGTCCGCCATGTTTCACCGCCTGCTCGTCGCGCTCGATGGCAGCGACACCGCCTCCCGTGCGTTCGACGCCGCGCTGACCCTTGCCGCCGAATCGGGCGCCGAGCTGCAGCCGCTGTACGTGATCGACGTGCCCGTCATCGCCTATGACGCGCCCGGCTTCGACCCTTGCTTGATCCAGGACGCCTTCATCGACGAAGGCAAGCGGATCGCGGCCGATGCCCAGAGCCGGATGACCGCGCGCGGGATCAAGGGCACGGCCCGCACCGTCGAAGCCGCGATCACCGGCGAAGACGTCGCGCATCGCATCGTCGAGGCGGCGCTCGAATGGCACGCCGACGCGATCGTGATGGGCACGCACGGCCGCCGTGGTGTTCAACGACTGATGCTCGGCAGCGTCGCCGAGCGCGTGCTGCGCAGCGCCAGCTGCCCGGTGCTGATGGTTCCAGCGCACGCGAACGGCGCGACGTGCGATCAGTCAGTCCCGGCCTGCGCCGAAAACGAACTCACCTGAGCCGCGAAAACCGGGCTGTTGCGCGGCCGCTCCCACGCGATCGCGCCACGATTCCGCGACGCGGCGCTTCAGGGACGCGCGTGCCCGTGTTCGTCATGCCGCACGATCAGCACCGGCTTGTCGGTCGCACGCACGAGCGACTCCGCGACGCTGCCGAGCAGAAAGCGCTGCACGCCGTGGCGACCGTGCGTGCCCATCACGATCAGATCGGCTTCGATTTCGTCGGCGACGCGCGCGAGCACCGCGGACACGCTTTCAGCGTACGCGTCGATCACCCGCACGCCGCCGGGCACCTGCGCCTCGCGCATCAGCTCGCGCGGCGCATCGAGCGCGCGGCTGGCGAATTCTTGCGCCGCGCCCGCCGGTTCCGGCTCGAAAGCCACATCGGCATTGTCCGACCACTTGCCGTGCCCTACCACGCAGCAGGCTTCGAGCGTGGCGCCTGTCAGCTTCGCGAGCTTCAGCGCCTCGGCAAAGGCGCGCTGCGCGCTGGGACTGTCGTCGAGCGCAACCAGAATTCGTGCATACATGTTGGACTCCCTGTGAAAGCGCTGGCATGAACCGAAGCGGTGCCGTCGCGTGTCCGCGCCGACAGTGTGAAGCGCGCGCCGCCGCGCGGCTTGACGCAGGTCAATGGGCCGCCGCTCGGGGTCGCCGCTTGCGAGCGGCGACAACTCCTTCAATGACCAGTTCCTTGCTGCCGATCATCGAGTCGATGATGTCCTTCATCTGCTCGCGCTCGACGCCATAGCAGCGCGCGAGCACCCGCACGACCTCGACCAGGGCGATCTGCGAAACGCAGCCCGGCCGTTCGGCCGACAGGGACTCCATCAGCGCCGTCGCCTCCTTCGACCGCACGGCGTCGTGCTGGGCGAAGTAGCGGACCGGAACGTTCGTATCCAGTCCGATCATCGCGCCAATGCCCCCTGCTCGGCGATGGCCCGGTTCATGTCCTCGATCGACATCGGTTTCGCGGGCTTCTTCACGATGCCCTTGAGCGACGCAAGCGAGTGCGTGGCCGGATAGACCTCATAGCGGCCCGTCGCCTCGTTGAAGCTGAATCCGAGCCGATCTCCCGCCTCCAGGCCAAGCTGGTTGCGCACGTCCACCGGGATCGTGACCTAGCCCTTCGAAGTGATAGTTGCTGCTGCCATAGTGGCACCTCCGATGCTCCTAGCATTGAGGTAAGGAGAAGAAAAAGGCAAGGACGAAATGGCCGCGCGCCGATGAGGTTTTTAACAGTAGACAGGCTAGAAACGCCGAGCAGCCTCGGAAGCAGCGTCCAGACGTTATCGTCTACCGTGCCAACACGGTCTACGATGAGCAGGAGTGGGAAATATCGATAATTTGCATCGTAGGCACGTCTTCCCCGGCAGTAACAAGCCTCAGCTACTTACCATTCTTCGAATAATTGAAAATACATAATGGCCGGTCTATCGCACAGCTTTCCACTTCTTTAATGCCACTTCGTATTAATATATTTTCGACGCCGGCCCGTCACCTTGATTGAACAGGATGCCAACCTTCGTGGATTAAAAGCTTCCTGGCGTGCAAAAAATTCATGGCGACTATCCTGCGGAAACCATTCGCCGGTTTCGACGTTCAGCGCCATTGCGGACGGCATGGGCGGGAAGTTTGAGTATATTGAATAGGTGATAAGTGTTCCTGGTAAAACTGCTTGGATTTCGGTAACCTGGATTTTTCCTGGTACCGAGGTGTCGATGAAATGCCGTGTGAAGCTTGTGAAGGCTGAGGAGATCACATTGCAGGAGATGGCGATCAATCACCGGTTCAAGAACACTCGCCGACGCGCCACGGGTGTTTTGATGCTCGCTCGCGGGGATAAGCCAAAGGTCGTCTGTGCAGCCCTCGGTGTGAGCGACCAGGCTGTCTACAACTGGGCTCACGCGTGGCGTATTGGAGGCATTTGCGCGCTCATGGGTGGTCACAACGGTGGTCGACCGCGTGCACTTCCCGATGAGGTGGTCGCTGTCGCGCTGGAGATTGCGCGGGCCGAGCCGCTTACCCTGGCCCAGATAGCTCGACGCGTTGAGCAGGCACAAGCCCAGGCGCTGCCCTGCAAGATAGAAACGCTGGGTGAAGACCTCAAGCGTGCGGGCTTCACTTCAAGCGCAACCGGTTCTCGCTGAAAAAAAGCGCAATGAACAGGAGTTCGACATGAAACAGGCCACGCTCGAGAAGCTTCGGGTCGCCGCGCGCGATGGCCAGTGTCACCTGTTTTATTTCGACGAGGCCGGTTTTTGCGGATCACCGCCTGTGCAGCGTAGCTGGTCACCACGTGGACTGCCCCATGCCATTGAGCCCAACCACCATTGTCGACGCAATGTGATGGGCGCACTGAACTTCGCGGAGAACAGTTTCGTCCATGCAGCAGGCAGCCATACGGTCAAAGGGCCTCACGTTGAGGGTTTTCTCAATGACCTGATCTGTCAGGGCGATGGAAAACCGACCGTGATCGTGCTGGACAACGCTAGCATTCATCACGGGATCGATCAGCTCACACTGGACCGCTGGTTCATCGAACACAAAGCACTCCTTTTTTATCTGCCGCCGTACAGCCCCGAACTGAATCTCATCGAGATCGTATGGAAGCACTTCAAGTATCACTGGCGGCGATTCGCGACGTGGACGAAAGAAACCATCGATGCGGAGCTCGAAATTCTGCTCAGCGGATACGGTTCAAAATCCCAAGTAAATTTTTCGTGAACACTTAGGGAAACACTGATTTATCAGGCTCGGCCGTCATCGCTGAGGTGTCCGAGTGCGTTGTAGAAGGAAGCTCACGGAACGGACCCATAGTGATGAAGCGGCAGATCAGCTTTGCAGAAGCGGAAAGTGCGGGCAAGAAGCGGGTGACCAGGCGTCAGCGCTTCCTGACAGAGATGGAGAGGGTCGTCCCATGGCCGCGGTTGCTGTCGGCGATCGAGCCGTACTACCCGAAGGGTGAGCGTGGCCGTCCGCCGATTGGTCTGGAGCGGATGCTTCGAATCTACTTTCTGCAGCAGTGGTACGGCCTGTCGGACGAAGGTCTGGAAGACGCGATGTACGACAGCATCGCGATGCGAGCCTTCGCCGGCATCGATCTGGCGGTCGAGGACGTTCCGGACGCGACCACGCTGTTGAAGTTCCGGCGCCTGCTGGTCGAATATGACCTGACGCGGAAGCTGTTCGACGAGATCGGCATTTCGCTGTGCGAACGCGGATTGATGATGAAGGAAGGCACGCTGGTCGACGCGACGATCATCGAAGCGCCGTCGTCGACCAAGAACGCCGGGAAGAGTCGCGATCCGGAAATGCATCAAACGAAGAAAGGTAACGAGTGGCACTTCGGCATGAAGGCGCACATCGGCGTCGATGCCGATTCGGGACTGGTTCACAGCGTGGTCGGCACGTCCGCCAACGTGTCGGATGTCTCGCAAGCCTATGCGCTGCTGCACGGGCATGAAGAGGAAGCGTTCGGCGACGCGGGCTACATCGGCGTAGACAAACGCGACGAAATGAAGGGCAAGTCGGTGAAGTGGCGCGTGGCGGCCAAGCGCGGAAAGATCAAGGCGATGCAGGACGGTCCGCTGAAGGACCTGGTGGTTGCGGTCGAGCGAACCAAGGCGCAGATTCGCGCACGGGTCGAGCATCCGTTTCATATCGTCAAGAACCTGTTCCGTCATCGCAAGGTGCGCTACAAGGGACTGGCCAAGAACACGGCGCAACTGTTCAGTCTGTTCGCCCTGGCGAACCTGGTGATCGCGCGAAACGCGGTTGCGGTCGGTTCATGGGAGCAGTCCGTCATGCGTGTGAAAAATGCGAGAAATGAGGCGCATCCTCAGGTCAAAACTCACCAGAATTGCCAACGCTTCATTTCGGCATCCGGAAATTCCGAACCAGCGCCGCCGACAACCTCGCGGGATGGCCTATTAATCAGCGATTCCCTAGAGCTTCACTTCAAAATTTTAATCATTTCTTTTGCGTGAATTCATATTCTTTCGAGATGGTTTCGACAGTTTTTCTGTCTTCTTTATCTAGTTTCAGTTTAGTATGGTTGGCCTCAATGAAAGGCCGTAGTGCTTCATTCGCCTCAGTGGGTTTCCCATGTTTTCTCATGTCCGCGGCATTCTGGCCTTCCATTCGCATGAAATAAGTGAAAGTGCTGGCGTATTTTGCGCTTTGCTCGGCGACTTTTTTATAGTCCCCCGAGAAATCTATGCCATCAGCGCAGATGCCATTAACCTCCACGTTACCAATGCGGATGCGAGATGGATAAATATATACTCCTGCGCGTTTTTCTGAAACAGAATTCGCATCAACGTCGATTATATCGTTGCGAACAGGGTTTAGTGGACCTTCATAGAAATTTGGCCTCTTTTTTAGATGAAGCGTGGCTTTTGCGAAGCAATCGGAAGGTGTCGCCGGACCCTGAGGTATAGCTCCACCAGCTACAAGTAGAGTTTTATTTTCGCCAGAATCTATCAATATGGCGTCGCCATACGCTCCGGCGTATACACTTATTGCAGTTCCGCACATCGCATATGTGGCGTGAGCAAGTGCAACACTGAGAAAAACTGATTTAATAATCGCTTTCATTTCGCAGTTCATCCTGAGCCTTTGGTCTTTCCGATACGTATCGTCCAGCGACCCCAGCTTGCTGGGCAGCCGAAGAGTGTATGAATCTAATCAACTGGCCGTGTGCGTTCGTCTTCCCGCGTTCCGCATAAATGGCATCAATCAAGGCCCGGTCATAATCACGGGTCTCCGAGTTCGGCATGTTCAGATTTTTTATCGCTGAAGTTACAACGTCCGTTGTCGGGCCGTGCTGAACTGCAGTCGACCATACGACATCATTTATTGCATGTGAGTGATAGCGAAGATCTACGCCGGTATTGGATATCACGGTGCTAATCTGTACGTCGAAATGAGTCCTCTTCATGAATTCGTGCTCGACAGAAACAAATTGGTTCGCGTTATTCTGTACGATTTCTCTCCATTTGCTGGTAAAGGCTGGCGTGCCCGGTGTCAACCCAGCAAAATCTGCGGCCCAAGGGAAATCTGGAGAAGTCACAAAAATCTTGACCGTTCCGCCAATGACAAATGTGCCATCGGGTCTGCGCGTCTTGCTGGTCATTTGGTAGGTGCCGTACGAAACCCCACCAGGATCTCCTTGCCCACCAGATACCGTACTCGGACCGCGTCCACCAGTTTCATACTGGGTTGACAATTTGCCAAGGTCGTAGTCCCGTCTCTTCCTGCTGACGAGAAAATTCCCAATCATAGCTACCGGATGAACGTGATTCACCACTGGGCTGGCGGGAAATCCCTCCACCTCACCCTTGACGGAATCCCACCACTGAAGCTTCCTGATGCGCTCCAGTTCGCATTTCCAGTTCTCCGCCGCATTACGCATCAGTGGGGTAAGCGCTTCCCAACGGCTCACGCCACCGCCCCATTCGCTTTCGTATTTCAGGATGACGTGTCCCAAGTCACTTGCCAGCCACCGGCGTCCAAGCGCCTGCCGTAACTTGACCGCAGTCACAATCACACTACCGTCCTTGCCCAGATCGTCCTTCGTCGCACCAGATGAAGGCAAACGACTTACAGTCTGCTCGAGCTTCGACAATAGAGCGCTATTGCCGACGGCCTCCGTGGAGGGCGCGAATGCCTTCTGTTCCTTAGGGTTCGCCGAGCCGGTAACCGACAGGTTTCGCTTGAAAGCGTCAGTGAGATTAATGCCCGTTGCGTCGACGATTTCAAAGCCCGGCCATGCCCACGGACTCTCCCAATGCGTGCCAGGGTGATTTCCGCTACCGTCAGATTGCTTCCCGCCACAAACCCAACCCGTGGCCGCCTGCCCCGAACCCGTACCGACTTCGAGGCGCCACCAGGTTACTCCCTTGTCGTCGACCGCGACGTTTCCGTCACCGAGCGAATTCAGTTCCGCGCGCGGATAAGCCACGAGATCCGAGTTGACCGGTGAGCTGGCTTGACTCAATTGCAACGGAAACGATTTCCACGCAGATATTCCGTTCGGGGAACCGGGCTGGTTCAATCCGGAACGCGCAATCCAGACTGGTCCCTGGTATTGTTGTGCATGACCTCCCGGACCCGGAATCCACGGCTGGACCTGTACCCAGGGCCCAGTTTTCGGACTGTTAGGGGTAAGCGTGAGTTTGGCAAGTTGCGCCGCGTCGCCGAGTTTGACGTCAGCGCCGACTGGCTTTGCGATGAGCTTCGCACCTGCCTGGATAACGAAAATGGTTTTGTCACCTTGGGGCAGCTCCGCAGCCCGCGCCCGGCTTTTCTCGATGAACGCCTTTAGCGTTTCGTCGGCGAAAACCTCCAGATGCAACAACTGCCGGCTCGGGACCGGCGGCAGAGGCGTTGAGGTTTCGTAGTCGATATATTCTCCAAGCTGCCCCAACAATGTCCCCGCACTCACGTGGATGGAGTGGTCCGACGGGGGAATAACCACGGTGCCGACACCCGTCGGCTCCTTTACGGCCTGCTGATCGTGCAGATAGACCCACCCCCAGTCTCCTTCGGATGTCAGTGGTGTTTCAGTCTCTTTGACGACGTCGGGGACGGGACCCTCCCCTGGCGCAGCCTTCGCCCTGACGCCATCTGGAACCAGCCATGGCGCTTGCGGTCCGTCTTCCCAGCCGAAATAATCACCGCTCTGAGGAGCAACCATCGTCCCCGATGTAATCGCCTTGATATGCCCCCACGGACCGCGCGTTTCGCCGACGGTGATTTCACTTCCTTCTGGTAAAAAGCCGACATATTGCCCAGGGGTGAACCTGTTTTTCTTGCCTGCCGTCGGCGCCGTGTATACGAGCGCACCGGACGCGCCACCTCCCACTTGTGTGTCCTTGGCCCCAATGCGGAATGCTGTCACACCAGGCCACCAGCCTGGTCGGTCGAGCGTGCCGTCCGCCAGATAGGTGCTCCAGTCTGCCATGTGCATATAGAGGCTGAAGAATGTCAGCGTCTCGTCGGCTGGTTGTGCGGTGGTACTTCCAGGCGCTGCAGGCATTGTCATTTTGTGCCGGACCAGCACAAAGCCTGTCGAGTACAGAGCCCAGTCCCGCGTCTGCGTGAACTGCAGATGCGGGTACGTATCGTCGAGCTTGTAGGCAACGATATCGCCGTCGGCAATGACCCGCACGCCCTTGGACTGGTCTACGCGTGACGCAGAAGCCGGACCAAAGTGAACGCCGCCGTGCGGAAAGCCATTTACACCAAGCGGGAAAAAACCATCGCTCATGGCTCCCAGCGCGCCGTAGAAAATCTGCGGATCGGTGATTTCCTTACCATCCTTCGCTGGAAAAGGATATCGCCATGTCAGTGACGAAGCAGACGGTGTATTTGCCGGATTGTTCTGCGGCGCCCGCGGATGGTTTTGTGGAGAGGCCATTTGCAGATCGAATGAGTTTAGCCAGAAAACCTGGAGCCATGCCCGGTCAGGTCGGGGAGGTCATTTGCCGTGGGCAGCTTTGGGGAAATCTGCGTCGACGCCGCACCCTTCTTCTGGATCGTGATGACCTTGAAGAACAGGTCGGCAGGACCACCGAGCGTGACATTGCCGTCCTTGAGCTGGATGAATGCGCCACCACATTCGAGAACGAGTTCGTTCTTCGCGCTGATGCG
The DNA here is from genome assembly GCF_050436225.1 of Paraburkholderia lebeckiae. NCBI lineage: Bacteria > Pseudomonadati > Pseudomonadota > Betaproteobacteria > Burkholderiales > Burkholderiaceae > Paraburkholderia > Paraburkholderia lebeckiae. Next base: position 299,890 of record NZ_JBNDLU010000003.1, read on the forward strand.
TACCGTACCGTTCACGCTCGACACCGACACGTCCTGATCGGCAAGCAGTGACATTGCATCGCTCTGGGCCTGAATCTCGACCGGGCCCATCGCTGCAAAGATCTTGATACCGAGCTTCTGCGCGAACAGCGAAATCTTCTCGCCGGCCACAACCGTGAACCGCTTCACCACGCTCCAGTCGGCGTTCTTTCCGGCAACAGCCGAGATATTGGCCTTTGCTGCGAACTGCAGACCCTGGCCCGTGACGAGCGCCGCAGAAGCCGGCGTGCTCATGAGCAGCCCGGGTCTCTTCAGGCCGTCAAGATCGTCCTTCATCTGCTGCTGCGCATCGGTGTCGGCAGGTTCGGCCTTCGCACTGCTGGCGGACGCTGCCAGCGCCTTTGCGGTCGCCAGCGCGCTCTCGAGTTGAGCGATGGTCTCCTGCATGTCGAGCTGCTTGCCGCTCGCGGCCGGGCGATCATACGCCGTCAGGTGTAGACCTTTACCTGCGCGCTCGACCCCGTAACCCGATGTCCGGAGCTCGTAGCCTTCACCCCGGTATTCGAGTTTCTGGTTCACGAGATAGCCAAGGTTCAGCTGTGGCTTCCCGGAGTGCTCCGTGCTCAGCTTGATGCCTTCCTGGCCCTCCCAGTCCTCCATGCGCAGCTTGTTGTTCTTCTGCGTACGGATCATGTTGCGCGACAGCCAGCGCCGGTCGTTCGTGATGAGGTCGCGGGCCTGGCTGTGGTGATGGAAGGCCGTAATTTCTGGCTTGTCCGGATCCCCATCCCTGAAGGAAATCACGGCTTCGTCATTATCCAGCGCGACGAAATGCATGCCGGTCTGCAGCTTCCCGGCGAAGGGTTTTGCCATGCGCAGTGGCACACTCTCACCGCCCTTCGGCCAGTCCGCAAAATCCACGTCGAAACGCACCACGTAATAGCCGACGGAATTCAGGTACCCATACGTGTACTTGTCCGGACTGCAGATTCGCGCTGAAAGTGTGCCGGCGATCTTGGGCCAGGTGTCTGGCTTCAGTTCAAGACGGAAACGCCGGTCGGCCGGGATGGCCTTGTAGCTGTTTGTATAGGGCTTGTCGCGTGCGCCGCTGTGGGTGATCTCGGTGACCACCTGGCCTTTCGGCGCATCGGGCAGAGCAACATCCGTCTCCAGGACACGCGCGCATTGAAGCGAGAGCACGGTGCTCTCGCCTTCATACACGATCTGGCGGGCGAGCGCCGCTTCGTGGCGCAACTGTGCTTCCCACTTTGCGCCGTCCTGGTCGAGGTGGTTCGTACCGTAAATGTACGGTTGGCCATAGGTGGTGGGATCGTCTGGCGCAACGTTCGCCTCATCCCGAAAGCGCTCCCAGGCGCTTTCCGGGTTATAGTCCGCGACGACGAACGACTGCGGCACCGTCTCCGTATGCGTCCTGATCGACGTGATGGCCTCTACTCCACCCGCTTCGAGACCCGCCGCTTCACGGTACGGCACGATGAGTCGCGGGTCGTAGATGTAGTGATCGATGTCGTCACCAAACACGACCTGATCGCCGTACTCGGTCTCAACAATATAGAAGTAGATGCCCGACTTCTGCATCAGCATCTGCAGCCAGGCCAGATCATTGATCCTGTACTGGAAACGGAAAAGTTGCTTGAGGTACTGTTTCCGCAGGCGGAAAGAGAACTGGTGTTCGCGCAGACCATGACGTCGCAGGATCGCGGCAAGCCGTCCGATGTGGGATTTCAGAACGATCTCATATTTCCTGAAATCCTTTGTCGTCTGTATTGTCGAGAAGCGCTCGATGTATCCCGAAAAGATCTTCGGCACGCCATCGTCTGGCACGATCCTGAAGACCGCATCCCGGCTCAGGTAGTCGGTGCGTGCAAGCTGGCCCGGATGGGTCACCACGATGCGCACAAGGTTGGGTTCGCCCATTTTTTCGGACGCGTCAAATGACACGACCGAGAGCTGCGCCGCACTGTCAGTCCCCGGCACATCCAGGAAATATGCCTGACGTCCTGGTGTCGCCGTCAGATCCGATACAACCTTCCTCGCTTCGTCATACAGGCTTGCCATTTTTGCTTATTCCTCACCTGATCAGCAGTACGTCGGAACCGCTACGCATGAAATACGATCGCGTAACCAATGGGTATTTGGGGTGAGTACATTACGCGCCTTCGATCTGCCAGTGAAGCATTGCTCGTGTCGACATGAAACGTTTGTTGTTTTCAATCAGCTACTGACAATTGTTGACCTTTAAGGCTGAGCGGCCTCAAATCTGAAGTGCAACACCTATCTCGTATAAGGTGTTGCGATGCACGAAAGAACTCAGTACCAGCAACTTCAACCTGAAGAGCGTCTGACCATTGCAAGCCTGCATCTGCAGGGTTCGAGTATCCGGGCCATGGCCCGGATACTCGGGCGCTCGCCGGCCACCGTTAGCCGGGAACTGACGCGAAACAGCTCTCCCGCTGGCTACGCGTCCGTGTCGGCTGAAGCACTCAGTGCCGCACGCCGCAGCGCGGGTCGCCATCCCACAAAGCTTTGCCTGCAAAGCGTCTGCTGGCGTATCGTTCTCACCCTGCTCGAGTGGAAATGGTCTCCCCAGCAGATATCGGGCACACTCAAGCGTATGTATCCGACCGACCCGACCCAGCAGGTTTCGCACGAAACCATCTACACGGCCATCTATGCCCAGCCGCGCGGCGAACTGCGCCGTCAGCTCATTGCGTGCTTGCGCCATGGCCACAGCACGCGCATGCCGCGTACACGGGGCACAGACCGGCGCGGACAGATTCCTGACATGGTCAGTATTCATGTGCGGCCGCCCGAAATCGAAGACCGACTGCTGCCTGGGCACTGGGAAGGCGACTTCATCAAGGGTGCCGGCAACCAGTCCTCGGTAGGCGTGCTGGTCGAACGGACCAGCCGGCTGGTGCTGCTTGCCAAGATGGAAGACGCCACCGCCGCTTCAGCGCTGGCGGGCTTCTCCGCCAAACTCAATTCGATTGTCGCGCCATTACGGCAGAGCTTCACCTACGACCAGGGCAAAGAAATGTCGCGCCATAAAGAGCTCACCGCCGCAACCGGCGTGAAGGTGTACTTCTGCGACCCCCACAGTCCCTGGCAACGCGGCACTTGCGAAAACACCAACGGGCTACTGCGCCAGTATCTGCCCAAAAGCACAGACCTTTCGGTCTACAGTCAGGACGAACTTGACGCTATCGCCGACAGTCTGAACAGCCGACCTCGCGCGACTCATGCCTTCCATTCGCCATTCGAGGTCTTCGCCGCGACCCTTGCCTCAGCAAGTCAACCTCAAGGCTCTAAACATTAAACCCGCTGTTGCGCTTCACTCTTGAAACCGCCCTGTTTTTGAGATGTATCGCGTGCTAAACATAACCGGTTAAGGAAACGCTGATTTATTCAGCTCGATACATCGGTCATCTCTGGCGTAGCTGCTCGCCCGCAACTTGCGCAGTTGGCCCATGGATCAGCGTTTCCATAGGAATATTCCTACAACAATTACCCGAACTCCTAGCTCCGCTTAAAGCGCCGCCGATATATTTTTGAGATGAGGTCGCCAATACTGGTCGGTATGGACACCGCCCCGCCAGCCACCTTATCGAGAGTCTTCCTCGTCGACGATGCGACCGAGGTCCGGCGCCGGCTTGCTCGCCTGATCGCACTGATTCCCGGCATCGAAATCGCCGGCGAGTCCGCCGGCGTCGAGCACGCGTTCGACGACATCGTCGCGAGTCGCGCCGATGTCGCGGTGCTGGACCCGTGCTTCTCGGGCAAGACCAATCTGCTGCTGCTCGCGGCGCTATCGCGGGTGCGGCCGTCCATTGTCAGCATCGTGTTGACCAATCATTGCGCGACGGCGTTTCGCCGAGCGTGCGAAGCGGCGGGCGCCGACTTCTTCTTCGACAAGACCTCGGAGTTCGAACTCGCCTGCCGTGCCATCGAAGCGATTGCCTATGCGCGTCGTGCGCATCCGGTCTGACCGCCAGGAGCCGATCATGCAAGTTGCCGCAGTATGTGAACCCCGCCACGACGCGCCCCGCACTTCGCACGTCGTACCGATCCACGTCGTGCCACGCACCGCGGCGGCACGCCACGCCGCGCCGCGCTGCTCGACCTGCGCGATGCGCGCGATCTGCATGCCGCCCGAGCTGACATCCGACGAACTGAGCCGACTCGACACGTTGATCTGCTCGACGCGCTCGATCAAACGCGGTAATGCGCTGTATCGCGCGGGCGACGCGTTTCAAAGCATCTACGCGATCCGCGCCGGGTCGTTCAAGACCGTGGTCATGCATCGCGACGGCCGCGAGCACGTGACTGGCTTCCAGATAGCCGGCGACTCGCTCGGCCTCGACGGCATCAGCGAGGGCAAGCAGAATTGCGACGCGATCGCGCTCGAAGACAGCGTCGCGTGCATCGTTCCGTTCGCGCAGCTCGAGGCGATCTGTCGCGAGATGAAGCCGATGCAGCATCACATCTACCAGATGATGAGCAGCGAGATCGTGCGCGAATCGAGCCAGATGATGCTGCTCGGCACGATGACCGCCGAACAGCGCGTCGCGACTTTTCTGCTGAATCTGTCGAAGCGCTTCAAGGCGCGCGGCTTTTCCGCGGCGGAGTTTCATTTGCGCATGACCCGCGAGGAAATCGGTTGCTTTCTGGGCATGAAGCTCGAAACGGTGAGCCGGATGTTCTCGAAGTTCCAGCGCGAGCGCCTCGTCAAGGCGAACGGCAAAACGATCCGCATCGAAGACGCGGAAGGACTGGCTCGGGTTTGAACGCCGACGCGACGCTCGCCTCACGTTCGTTCGCGGGACATGCCGGGTGGAACAAGCGCTCCCGAACTGATATAACTCGGTGCATTGCGGTGCGCGGCCTTGCGTGACCGCCCGGAGGAGCGATGGGTCTGTCGAGCGGCGAGTCTTCCTGCTTCACCGGTGCGGCGCCCGTGTCGGACGTGCCCGTCGAGGATCGCTATTTCATGTTGATCGAAGCGGTTCAGGACTATGCGATCTTCATGCTCGACGTGTCCGGCCGCGTGACCAGCTGGAATTCCGGCGCACAGCGCATCAAGGGCTACACGCCCGAAGAAATCATCGGCCAGCATTTCTCGAAGTTCTATACCCCGGAAGACATCGCGGCCGGCAAGCCCGCTCGCGAACTGGAAACCGCCGCAGCCGTAGGCCGCGCTGAGGACGAGGCCTGGCGCGTACGTCGCGACGGCTCGCGTTTCTGGGCCAACGTGGTCGTTTCCGCCGTGCACGACGCGTCGGGCGCGCTGCTCGGCTTCGCCAAGATCACGCGCGACCTGACCGAACGTATGCGCCTCGCGGAACTCGAACGCGCGAATCAGCTATCCACGCACGTGCAGATCGCCCGCGAAAACGAGCAGAAACGTATTGCGCGCGAACTGCACGACGATCTCGGCCAACGACTGACCGCGCTGAAAATGAGCGTCGCGCTGCTCGAAGCGAAGCTGAAAAGCCAGGCCGACACCGAGCCGCTGGCCGCGCAGACGCATGAACTGCAAAAGCAGATCGACTGGATGGCCGCTTCGCTGCGGCGTATCGCCGCCGATCTGCGGCCCCCGCTGCTCGACGACCTCGGGCTCGCCGCCGCGCTCGACTGGCTGGCCGAAGACTTCACGAAACGCTACAACGTGCGCTCGAGCGTGCATCTCGAACCGGCCGAGCCGGTGTGCGGCGAATTCGCGGCGACGGCGCTGTTTCGCATCGTTCAGGAGGCGTTGACGAACGTCGCGCGGCACGCCAAGGCCGGGCGCGTTCGCATCGACATGACCTGCGCGGGCCCCATCGTATCGCTCGATATCGAGGATGACGGCGTGGGTGTCGCGCTGGATCGGCCGTGGGGAACAGATTCGTTCGGTCTGCTCGGCATTCGCGAACGCGTACGGCAGTTGCGCGGCAACGTGTCGTTCACCAGCTCGCCGGGCCACGGCTTCAGGATCTCGATCCAGATACCGGCCGACGCGCTCGCGTAATGTTCACGCGCTGCCGCGCCCCGCTGTCGCGGATTATTCCGCAGCCGCATCCTCGGTGCTCTGCTCGCGCATGAGCAGCACCGGACAGGTCGAGAAACGCAGCACCCGCTCCGCCACGCTGCCGATCACGAGGCGCCGCACGCCGCGTCGCCCATGCGTGCCCAGCACAAGCAGATCGGCGTGGATCTGCTCGCCGTGGCGCAGCACGATCGCGGCGACGTCGTCGGACAGGCTCTCCGACTCGATCATTTCAGGGCGGCAAGGCACATCGGCGGCGGCGCAGGCCTGTTCGGCCTCCTCCAGCACCGATTGGCCGTCCTGGCGCATCGCCTCGACGAGCGTGAGCGGGTCGTAATAGCCGGCATAGGAAAAGAGCGGCGTCTTGTCGACCACATAAACCGGATGCACGACGCCCTTCGTCAACGCGGCGAGATTCACCGCTTCTTTCAGCGCGCGTTTCGAGAAAGTACTGCCGTCTAGCGCGACGAGGATATGTTGGTACATGCCGATTCTCCACTGAGGTTGGATTTGTCAACGCGCGTGGCGCGCTCCTGCTACAGATAAAAGGGCCCGCCCGCACTGCCCAGATACGGCTCCCGCCACTCGCCGTGCGGCACGTCGTCCGCCCGCAACGACGACGCGCCCCGCGGACACACGAGCACGGGACACGCCGCGTCGCGCAGCGTGCGTGACGTCACGTGGCCCGGCAACGGATGCGGCGCGCCGCGCATGCCATGCGAACCCATCACGATCAGGTCCGCGTGCCAGCGTTGCGCTTCGTCGAGAATCGCGCTCGACGCATCGCCGGAATCGTCGTCGAACTCGAGCAACGCGGTTTCGGCCGCGCGCCGGCTTTGTTCGAGCATCGCCGCGCCGCGCCGCAAGACATCGATTCGATGCTGCGACACGACTTCGAACGGTAACCATTCGCGCCACGCGAACCGGTCGTCGGCCGCGTAGACGACCTTGATGCGCGCGTCGGGCGGCGCTACCACGAGCGCGGTGCGCAGCGCGTCGAGCGCGGTGTCGCTGCCATCGATCGCGACCAGCACGCGGCTCACCGCCGACCCGTCGCTCGTGTCGGTCGACCTCGCCGGCATGTACAGCACCGGACGCGCGATCGACGCGACCAGTTCCTCGGGATCGATACGGCTGTCCCAGCGATGTTCACGCGGATGCGCGGCCACCGCGACCAGATCCGCGTCCCATTGCGTCGCCGTGTGGGCGAGCGCTTCGGCCGCGCCCTGATGCAGCGCGGTGAGATCGACGATCTCGGCGTCGGTCGCCGCGACGACGCCGTGCAACGCGATCACCGTGTCGCGCAGCGCGGCCTGCGCGCCGTGCAGCATCGCGCGATGCGCCTCGCACCAGTCCGGATAGCTAAGCATCAGCGTCGGATAAAGCGCGGCCGGATTGCGAACGATATCGACGAGACGAAAGCGCGCATCCGCCGCGGCGAACTGCCGGGCGACGCGCGTGCCGAGCGGCAGTCCGCTGCCGCCCGCGGACGCGATCATCACGCGGTGGAAGGTGTTGCGCTCGGCAGCAGTATTCATCGGCTCTCCTCGGATCGTCGGCCCGTGACGGGGACGCTAACGGTTCGCGCTTACATGATGAACGCCGACGCGGCGCGCGGCTTGATCTGTATCAAGCGCCAACGGCTCGCTAGCGGATCACGAGCGGACCGCGAGCACCGCCGCGCCGGTCAGGTTGCCGTTGCGCAGATCGTCGAGCGCGCGGTTCGCGTCGCGCAACGCGTAAGTCGTCGTCTCGATCGCGAGCTGCATCTCGGCGGCGTTGCGCATGAACTGAAGCCCATCGTCGCGGGTCAGATTCGCGACCGACACCACGCGCCGCTCGCCCCACAGAAACGCGTAAGGGAACGACGGAATGTCGCTCATATGAATGCCGCCGCACACCACCACGCCGCCTTTCGCGACCGCCTGCAACGCCAGCGGCACCAGTGCGCCGACCGGCGCGAACAGCAGCGCGGCGTCGAGTTCGCCGGGCGCTGCTTCGTCGCTGCCGCCGGCCCATGCTGCGCCGAGGCGCAGCGCGAGTTGCTGGGCCGCGTGGTCGCCGGGACGCGTGAACGCATAGACGGTGCGCTGCTGGTGACGCGCCACCTGCGCGACGAGATGCGCGGCCGCGCCGAAACCGTAGATGCCGATCCGTTCGGCGTCGCCCGCCATGCTCAACGTGCGATAGCCGATCAGACCCGCGCACAGCAGCGGCGCGGCCTCGATATCGCTGTAGTGCGGCGGCAGATGAAAGCAGTAGCGGCTATCGGCGACCGTGCGCTCGGCGTAGCCGCCGTCGATCGTGTAGCCGGTGAAGCCAGCGTCGTCGCAGAGATTTTCGCGGGCGGACAGACAGTAGCGGCAGTGGCCGCAGGTGCGCCCGACCCACGGCACGCCGACCCGCTCGCCCACCGTGAATCCGCTGACGCCCGCGCCCAATTCGGCCACCACGCCGACGATTTCGTGGCCGGGAATCACCGGCCGCTTTGGATGCTCGAGCTCGCGGTCGACCAGATGCAGGTCCGTGCGGCACACGCCGCACGCATGAACGTCGATCAGGATCTCGCCGGCACCGGGCCGCGGATCAGGCACTTCCCGCTCGGTCAGCGTCGCCGAGCTGCCGTCGAACACCATCGCTCGCATCGGGTTCTCCTTCAGAAGCTTCGGCGGCGACGAGCTGCCGTCATGGCAGACAGCGAGGCGTGAGCCGTTTTCATCAGCATAGGCGCGCCATTGTGTCGCGCGATCGGGGCCTGCCGTAGACCATTTGATCGAGGTCAATGAGGGCCGTTTCGCCGCCCGTACACTGATCTTATTCCTGATACGGGAGTACGTGCCGTGATTGCGCGAATCCGAAATGGTCTGCTCGTGTGCGCGGCGTCCGCGCTGACGGCCGGCGTCGCCCATGGCGAGCCCGAGCCGAGCGCGCTCGTCGATCAGCAGCACTGCATGTTTTGCCGTACGCGCGATGCGCCGTTTCTCGCGCCGTCGTTCCAGCAGATCGCCGAGCGCTATCGCAACATGCCAGACGCGCAGACGATGCTTGAGCACAAGCTGCGACTCGGCGGCAAGGCGCACTGGGGCGATACGCCGATGCCGCCGCCGGCCGAGCGCGGCGGGCCCTTATCGGCGCAGGACGCGCACACGCTCGTGCAATGGGTACTTAGCCAATAAGGACTCGATGCGCACGCAGCGGGCCCGCCGCCGACGCGCGATGGCGCCGGCAATGCGAATCAGTCGTTTATGTTGCGGAGACTTGTCATGCGTTTGACCGTTCACCTCGACACGTTCGATCGTGTCAACCCGATGGCCTTCGCCATTCTCTGGCTCGACAAGGACACGCGGCAATGGTCGCGCGAAGGTCATTTCGGGCTGGAGTTGCCCGAATGGGGCGCGTTGCATATGGATTGCGGCAATACGCTGGTGTGCGCGCCGCATAGCACGGTGCCGGTCTGCGTGCTCGAGGGGTTCGATCTGAACCAGCTCGACGGACCGTTCGAAGGCGAGGTCGGCCGCGTGCAGTGGTGCGCCGAACGCGACCGCATGACGAGCGGCCACTGGCGCGTGCAATGTGTCGACGCCGAACAGACGGAACCGGAAAACGGCGTATTCGCAAGCGGCGAAGACGCCTGAATCGGTGAATCACAATCGAGGAGGCACCAAGACGCCGCGCAGCAGATCCCGACAACAGCGTCGACAGCCGGCCTCGACGATCGCTCCTTAACCTGACCTTAAGGCCGGCAGTGTACGATCCTGTGTCAATAAAAACCTCTACTCACAGGCTCGCCTATGCATCTCTCAACTGAACCCCGCTATGACTTCGTTGCACGTTTGCTCCATTGGCTCGTCGTCGGGCTGGTTGCCGCTCAGTTCGTGATCGGCTGGACGATGCCGGACGTGCACCGCGATACCGTGCCGAACGGCGAAATCGCGCGGCACCTTGGCGTGGGCACCGCACTGCTCGCAGCGATGGCGTGCCGCGTGCTGTGGCGTGCGACTCACCGGCCGCCGCCGGACAACCTGCCGCCGTTGTTTCGCATCGCCTCGAAAGTCGCACACCTGGCGCTGTACGTGCTGCTCGTGCTGGTGCCGCTGCTCGGCTGGATCAACGCTTCGTCACGCGCATGGACGGTTCGCCTCGCCGGATGGGTTCCGTTGCCTCCGCTGTCGGCGGCGGGCTCGTCATTCGGGCATGCAATGGGTGATGTTCACGGCGTTCTCGCGTGGGTGCTGTTCGGCGTCATCTGCCTGCACGTCGCAGCAGCGATGTTTCATCAGTTCGTCGCCGGCGACCGCGTTCTGCAGCGCATGAAATTCTAGCGCGGCCGCCGCTCCCCCTCGCCGCGTCGGATCAAAACATCAGGCAACAGCGCGACCCGGCCGAGGCCGGCGCGCCACCCTACATGGCAATCACCTTGCCGGGGTTCAGGATATTGTGCGGATCGAGCGCGAGCTTGATCGCCTTCATCGCGGCGAGTTCGGCCGGCGAGCGTGACAGGCCGAGCACGCTCAGCTTCTCCTCGCCGATCCCATGCTCGGCCGATACGGAGCCGCCCATTTCCCCCGTCAGTTCATAGACGACGCGCTTGACGTCGTCGATGGCCTCGTCGGTCCAGCCAGGTTCTTGCACCACCACGTGCAGATTGCCGTCGCCGAGATGCCCATAGACGAGGATCGTCGCTTGCGGCCAGCGCGCGCGCAACCGCTCGTCGCAACGCTGCGCCGCGTCGCCCGCCTGCGCGACCGCGAAGCTGATGTCGAACGAGATGCGTCCTGGGATCAGGCGCGGATATTCGGCTGGCGCGTCGCGAATCGCCCAGAACGCCGCGGCGTCCGCGTCCGATTGCGCGATTGCGGCGTCGGCGATCACGCCAGCATCGAGCATGTCGGCGAGGAACTCCTCGAAAGCCGCCGACTGCCGTTCCGGGTCCGCGCCGCAAGTTTCGAGCAATACGTAGTAGGCATGATCGCTCGCGAGCGGCACGCGCAGTTCGGGCAGGCGTTGCCGCACGAAGTCGCAATAGCTGGGCCACATGACCTCGAAAGCGGATACGCCCGCCAGCAGCCGCTCCTGCGCGCGGCCTAGCAGCGTGGTCACCGCCGCGTAGTCCGGCATGCCGCACCATGCGGTCGAGATCGCGCGCGGCTTGGCCCGCAGGCGCAGCACCGCGCGCGTGATGACCGCGAGCGTGCCCTCGCTGCCCGTCAGCAGGTTGCGCAGGTCGTAGCCGGTATTGTTCTTGATCATCTTGCGCTCGCCGCCGATCACGCTGCCGTCGGCGAGCACCGCTTCGACGTCGAGCACCTGGTCGCGCATCATCCCGTAGCGGATCACGCGATTGCCGCCCGCATTGGTCGCGATGTTGCCGCCGATCGTGCAACTGCCGCGCGCGCCGAGGTCGAGCGCGAACATGAAGCCGGCGTGATCGGCCGCTTCCTGCACGACCTGCAGCGGTGTGCCCGCGAACACGGTCATCGTCGCGCTGACCGGATCGATGGCGATGACGCCGTTCATCCGCTCGACGCTCAGCGCGACCTCCCCGCCAAGCACGCAGGCACCGCCCGCGTGTCCGGTCATGCCGCCTTGCGTGACGACCGGCTGGCGGAATTGATGGCAGATCCTGAGCGCGGTGGCGATCTCTTCGGTCGTGCGCGGGCGGATCAGCGCGATCGGATCGGTCGATGGCGTGCCGCTCCAGTCCGCGAACTGCCGCCCGCCAAATTCGCCCGGCAGGCTCACGATGTCCGCGCCGAGCGCCGCGCGCAGCGCGGCGACGGCTTCGTTACCGCGGGTCGCGGAGATCGGTTCGTGCTGCATCGGATATCTCCAGTTCGTCAGACGGGCAGAGCCGCTGCGCGCGCTTCACGTCGCGGCCTGAATAAAGGCGGCGTTCCAATTGCATCCTCCAATGCGTGATCCATTCGGTGATTCGGCTGTGTCGCTGCAATGCACCCGCTCAGGTCACCACGCCGACCTGCCACGGCACGAACTCGCTTTGCCCATAGCCGTGCAGTTCGCTCTTCGTGCGCGTGCCGGACGCGCAGTCGAGCATCATGCGAAAGATCGCTTCGCCGAGTTCGTCGATGCTCGCGCTGCCGTCGATCACACCGCCACAATTGATATCGATGTCGTCCTGCTGGCGCTCCCACAACGCGGAGTTGGTCGACAGCTTCAACGACGGCGACGGCGCGCAGCCGTACGCGGAGCCGCGCCCGGTCGTGAAGCAGATCAGGTTCGCGCCCGAGGCGACCTGTCCCGTCGCCGACACCGGATCGTAGCCGGGCGAATCCATGAACACGAAGCCTTTCGCGGCGATCGGCTGCGCGTATTCGTAGACGTCGACCAGATTCGTCGTGCCGCCCTTCGCGACCGCGCCGAGCGATTTTTCGAGGATCGTCGTCAGGCCGCCCGCCTTGTTGCCCGCCGATGGGTTGTTGTCCATCGCGCCGCCATTGCGCGCGCAATAGTCCTGCCACCATGCGATGCGCGCGAGCAGCTTGTCGCCGACCGCGGCGCTCACCGCACGCCGCGTCAGCAGATGCTCGGCGCCGTAGATCTCCGGCGTCTCCGACAGGATCGCGGTGCCGCCGTGCCGCACGAGCCGATCGACCGCGGCGCCGAGCGCCGGGTTCGCGGAGATGCCAGAGTAGCCGTCGGAGCCGCCGCATTGCAGACCGACGCATAGATGCGAAGCCGGCACCGGCACGCGCTGCACGCGGTTCGCGTCGGCGAGCATCTCGCGCACCATCGCGATACCGCGTTCGATCGTCTTGCGCGTACCGCCGCTGTCCTGGATCGTGAAGCTGCGCAGCTTCGTCGTGCTGGCGTCGAGACCGCCCGCGGCGAGCACGCCGTCGATCTGATTCGTCTCGCAGCCCAGGCCGACGAATAGCGCCGACGCGAAGTTCGGATGCACTGCGTAACCGGCGAGCGTGCGACGCAGAATTGCAATGCCCTCGCCTTGCATGTCGATGCCGCAGCCGAGCCCGTGCGTCAAGGCGATTACGCCGTCGACGTTCGGATAGTCGGCGAGCGCGTCGGGACGCACGTCGCGCCGGAAATGATCGGCAATAGCGCGCGCGACCGTCGCCGAGCAGTTCACACTGGTCAGAATGCCGATGTAATTGCGCGTCGCGATGCGGCCGTCGTCGCGGCGAATGCCCATGAAATGCGCGGGTTCGTCGACGTAGACGGTCGGCTGCGCATCGACGCCGAACGCGTGCTCGCGCGCGAACTCGGACATGCCGAGATTGTGCGTGTGAACATGCTGCCCGCGCGCGATCGCCTCACGCGCGACGCCGATGATCTGGTTGTAGCGCTTGACCGGCTCGCCTTGCGCGATGTCGCGCGTCGCGATCTTGTGCCCCGGTGGAATCAGCCCGGCGACGGTCAGTTGTTCCGCGTTGATGCGCGTGCCCGGCAGCAACTGCCGGGTCGCGATGATGACGTCGTCGCCGGGATGAAGGCGGATGATCGCGGACGCGACGCTAGCTTGAGTCGACATGAAAAGCCTCGAAAACAGGGTTATCCGTGTGCGTTGACACAGAATACGTCAGATCGTGGAGCGCGCGCCCTTCGGCAGTTCGCGGCTTTCCGATTCCAGCGACAGCGGCTCGATGCGTCCCACGATGAAAAGATAGCTGAACGCGCCGAGAAAGCAGAAAGCGCCCGCGACGACGAGCGGGATCGTGAACGAGCCCTTCGTCATCGCGACCATCACGCCGGTGAACGTCGTGATCACGATCCCCGCCAGATTCGACGCAAAGTTCTGGATGCCGCCGATCGACGCGACATGGCGCGGTGTCGGCGCGACGTCGCAGGGCAGCGACCAGATGCTCGCCGCGGCGAACGCGAGGCTGCCATAGGCGATACCGAAGAACGCGAGCATCAGATACGTGTTCTCCGTGAACGCCGACAGCGTGATCACCGACGACAACAGCATGCCGCCGACCATGCAGGTCTTGCGCGCAGCCGTCAGGCTCCAGCCGCGCCGGAACAGCGCGTCGGACACATAGCCGCCGAGCCAGCCGCCCGGAATCGCGATCAGCGCCGGAATCATGCCGAGCGTGCCGAGCGATTTCAGCGAGAAGCCGCGCGTCTGCACGAGATAGCTCGGAAACCACGTAATGAAGAAGTAGATCACGAAGTTCAGGCAGAAGAAGCCGAGCATCATGCCCCACAGCGTGCGATGGCGAAACAGCGATACCCAGGTCACGTTGTCCTGGCCGCCTCTCGCTTGAGCCGCCGGCGCAGCGTTGCGCGCGGTCACCATCGCGTCCCGCACGGGATTCCGATAGATCACGAACCAGCCGACGATCCACACCGCGCCGAGCAAGCCGGTGAGGACAAAAGCGGCCTTCCAGCCGAGCGTGCCGATGATCAGCGCGACCACGGGAATCGACAGCGCGGAGCCGACCCGCGAGCCGCTATCGAAGATGCTCGTCGCGATCGCGCGCTCCTTGGGCTCGAACCATTGGCTGACGAGCTTCGCGCAGGACGGATACGCGCCCGCCTCGCCGACGCCGAGCAACAGGCGGCAGCCGAACATGCCCGCGACGCTGGTCGTGACCGCGGTGGCCGCGGTAAACACCGACCACCACCCGACCGCGAGCGGCAACGCGATGCGCGCGCCAACACGATCGACAAACCAGCCGAACGGCATCTGCATCAACGCGTAGGTCCAGAAGAACCCACTCAGGATGAAGCCCATCTCGGCGGGGCCGATGCCGAGCGCCTTTTCGATTTGCGGCGCGGCAACCGCGAGATTCGCACGATCGATGTAATTGACCGCAATCGCGAGAAAGCACAGAAAAATCACTACCCAACGTATCTTCTTCTTCATGAAACCGTCTCCTCCTGGGCTGGCATCTACTCTATTTGGGATGAATCACGCGGCCTCGTGGCCGCCGGTGTGCTGCCGGGGTTTGCTACAGATCTACTGCGGATTTGCGGCTCGCGCCGTTAGCGGTCGTGCGCGCATTAATCGGGTGTCGGGATGCGGAGCGACCAGCAGGGCAGCACGGCTGGCGTCTCCGTGGCGTCAATCTGGCCTTACCAATTTGCAAAAATAACGGCGAGTGCGATACTGGTCAAGCCAATTCGCACGAAGTTGGGGAAACCCCGAACGCTGTCGCCGCGCCGCCGAGCGCGCACGATTTGCGCGCCGGGCGCTTCGAACTACAATCGGCGCTCGCCTTATGGGCTTGCACAAGCTACATCGCCGGGAATCGTTTCGTGACCACCAGACCTGCCGACACTCGCCGCCTCTATCTTCAGATCGCGGAAAAATTGCGCGATCTGATCGCTCAGCCGGACTTCGCGCCGAACGGCCGTCTGCCGTCCGAGCGCGCGCTGGCGGAGACGCTCGGCGTGTCGCGGCCGTCGGTGCGCGAGGCGCTGGTCGCGCTGGAACTGGAAGGGCTCGTCGAGATTCGCATGGGCTCGGGCGTCTATCTGTGCGCGACGCCGTCCGCGCAGAGTGATGCGTCGCTGTCGCAGGCCGAACTCGGCGATAGCCTGCTCGACATCCTCGGCGCGCGCTGCCTGATCGAAGGCTCGATCATCGCGAGCGTCGCACCGTTCTGCAAACCGAAAGACCTGAAGATGCTGCGCGCCATCTACAACGAGATGGAGCGCGAAGTAAAGGCCGGCAGAATTCCGGTCGCGGCCGATCGCGCGTTCCATCTCGCGATCGCGCAAATGTCCGGCAATGAGGTGCTCGTGCGCACCGTCAGCTCGCTATTCGATGCGCGGCATAGTCCGCTGTCGGAAAAGCTGCGCGGCCACTTCGAGAACGAGACGACGTGGGGCGCCGTGCCCGACGAACATCTCGTGATTCTGGAAGCGCTGGAAGCGCATGATCCGATTCAGGCGCAAGCGGCGATGCAGCGTCACCTGAAGCTGTCGTTGGAGCGGGTGATTGCGGGGGGGCAGCGGACGTCTTAGGTGCCGCTGCGGGAATACCGCTGATTCACCAGTGCGCGTCGCCCTCACACGTCGGTATAAACCTGCATCGCAATCCGCTTGTTCTGCGGCGCGCCCGCCGAGATCTGGATCAGCTCGCAAGCACGGCGTTCCGGTTGCGCCATGCCGGGCGTCCACACCCAGTAGTGATTGCCCGGCAAGCCATTGACCGCCACCACGCGATGATTGTCCGCGGCATCGATCGCATGAATCGTCACACGGCTGATCAAGCCGCCCTTGAGCGCGCGCATATCGTCGACGGCCTCGCTGACCGCGCGCTCGACGCTCATCCCCATCTTCATGTAGAGCACCACCGCGCGCGCCGTGCCGGCGCGGATCGTCATCTCGCCCGCGCCCGTGCATGCGCAGGCGCCGTAACGGCTATCGGCATAGGAACCCGCGCCGATCACGGGACTGTCGCCGAGACGACCCGGATATTTCCAACCCCATCCCGACGTACTCGTGCCGCTCACGACATTGCGCGCGCTGTCCAGTGCTAGAAAAACGGTCGTGTCCTTGCCGATCTCCGGATCGACCGCGTCATGGCAGTACCGTTCGAGCGGCACGTTCGGCCACGCGGCCTTGTCGGCCGCGCTGACTTCGCTGTCAAACCAGCGCGCATACGCTTTGCGCGAGTGATCGGCGAGCAGCTCGCACCGCTCCGCGCCCGTTTCGGCCGCATAGCGCGCGGCGCCCTCGCCGATCAGCAGCTCATGCGGCAGCCGTTCCATCACCGCGCGGGCGACGCTGACCGGATGCCTGAACCCCTTCAGGCCGCCGACCGCGCCAGTGCGCAGCGTCGAGCCATCCATCACCGACGCATCGAGCTCGACTTCGCCGAGCAGATTCGGCCAGCCGCCGCGCCCTACGGTGCGCACCTCCTCGTCATCTTCGACGAGCCGGATGCCCGCCTCGACCGCGTCGAGCCCGGCACCGCCATTTCGCAGCAGCTCCGCGGTCAAGCCGATGCCGGATTTACCTTCGTTGTTGGTCAGAATGATCATGTGTTCAGGTCATGCAGCCAGAAAAATGCGGAGCCTCAGCGCCAGAATCAAAGTCCAGCGCGGAAATCCTTGTTCCAGAAGTCGAGCATTTCCGTCTTGTGTTTCATCAGCATCGCGAAGTCGACCGGCACGATCCGCTCCAGCTCCTTGCCCGAGAAGCCCACCGCCTGTTGCAACGACGGCGGCAGGTTCGCATTCGCGATCGTCGGCGCATAGCCCATCGATTCGGCGAACGCGCGCTGGGAACGCGGATCGAGCATCGCATTCAGATAGGGAAACGCGCAGGCGGACGATTTACTGCCCGCGGTGACGGCGGCCTCGAACGTGGCCGGCAACGCTCCCTCCTTCGGGAACACGTAATCGACCGCGAGGCCCGCCTTTTTCCACTGCAGCGTGCGCGCCTTCCACGTGACGGTCACGACGATCTCGCCGCTCTTGAGCGCCGACGCCAGCGCATCGACCGACGGATACACTCGCGGCGATGCCTCGCGCAGTGCGCGCAAATACTTCTGCCCGAGCGCGAGATCGTTCGCTTGTCCGCCCGAGGCGAGCGCGCCCGCGAGCGTCAGATAGTCATACTGATCATCGACCAGACCGATTTTTCCCTTGAATCGAGGGTCCAGCAGCGCGGCGAGTCCGTCCGGCCGTGTGCGCACCCTGTCCGTGTCGTAGACGAGCACGAGCGCGCTGAAGATGTGCGGCACCGCGTAGCTGCGGCGAAATTGCGGAATCACGTTGGCAAGGTTTGGCAGCAGCGCATCGTCGAGTTTCGCGGTCGTGCCTTCGGAGTACATCTGGAACATGTCGTTATCGCGCAGCAACGCGACGTCCATCGTGCTGCGCCGGCCGTGTGCTTCGGCGCGCATCGTGGTCTGCCGCGCGAGCGCACTGCCGACGGAATAAATGACAACGTCACCGCTGGGCGTTACGAGCGAATCGATGTTCTGTTGCAGCAGGCGTTGATAGTCGCCTCCCCACGTGCCGACCACCACTTGACCGGAACACGCACCGGCCGCGTTGGCTTTCAACGCGATTGGACCCAGCGCGGAGGCGGCGACGAGCGTCCCCGTGGATCGAAGAAAACGGCGGCGTGGCTCGTTGATGTGATTCATACACTCGCTCCAGGAGAAATGCGTTTCGAAAAGAAGCCGCAACAGACGACGTCAGGCCTCGGTGGCCCGATCTGTATTTCATTGGACAGGTGGGGAACGCCGCTACCGCCGCGAAGCGGCAATCGGTCAGCTCGCTGCCGTCAAGCGCGTATTCACGGCCGCCAGCACTTCTTCGAGCGTCTCCTCCATCACTTTCGACAATTCGTCGAGATGCGGAGCCGGCGCGGCGCCATGCGGCGTGATCTTCAGCGTGTAGAAAGGCATCGCGTGCTCGAAGCGGCGCAAGATCAGATTCGAGTCGAGAAAATCGTACGCCGACACCGGATGCAGCAAACCGATGCCGAGGCCTTCCTTGACCATCGTCGCGATGTTGACCGAATACGGCGCGGTCGCCACCACCTGCGATTGCAGCTGACCGGTCGCGAACACCTGATCCATGCCCCAGCGCACGAGGTCCGGCAGATCGTACGACACGATCGGCTGATTCCGCAGATCCGCCACCTTGATGACCTTGCGCTTGCCCAGCGGATGACCGGCCGGCAACGCGCAGATCGCGTCGAGCTGCGCGAAGGCGGTCGAATCGGTGCCGGTCACGTCGACCGTATTCGTGACGAGACCGAGCGCGAGTTGACGCGACACCACCTGATCGCGAATCAGCGACGATGCCCCGGTCGTCAACGCAATCTGCACGGCCGGATGCCGGCGATGAAAGTTCGCCACGACGCGCGCGAAGTAGCCGAGCCCGAAAGATACGACCGAGCCCACGCGGATCACCGCGGTCGACGGATTGCGCAAGCTCAGCGCGAACTCGCGGATGTTGTCCAGGCCGGCATAGCGCCGCTCGACTTCCTCGAACAGCGCCAGGGCTTCGACGGTCGGTTCGAGCCGGCCGCGGCTGCGATCGAACAGCGTGAGACTGGTCGAGCGCTCCAGATCGGTAATCAGGCGGCTGATGCCCGACTGCGAAGTGCCGATGACCTGCGCGGCGCGGGTCGTCGTGCGCGTGAGCATCAGCGCCCTGAATGCGTCGATGTGCCGAAAGTCCATCCGTTCTCTCCGGATTGCATGGGCCGCCGGCGCTCCCCGTTGTCAACCTCGCTCGCAAGGGAGCGCTCCGCATGTCACGCCGGCAAAACAAAGGCATGGATTTTACCGCCCTTCATCACGACCGGAATGCGCTCGCCCTGCCCCAACAGACAGTCGAGCGACGCAAGCGGATTGCCGTCGACGACAAGCATGTCGGCGTGCGCGCCTGCCGTGATCTGCCCGAGCTGCCCGACCTGGCCGAGCACCTGAGCGCCGACCACGGTCGCGCTGCGCAGGATCTCGAGCGGCGTCAGCACTTCGCTGCGCAAGCGGAATTCATCGCTTTGCAGACGCTGCGATTCGCCGAGCAGATCGCTACCGAAGCCCATCGGCACGCCTGCCGCGCGGAAGATTTCGAGCGAACGCAGGCCCGCCTGGCGCACGCTCCCGATCTTCGCGACGCTGTCGGCGGGCAGGCCGAGCGCTTCGCCTTCGTTCGCGAGCGCGTCGTAGGTGACGAGCGTCGGCACCGCGAACGCGCCGTGCTCGGCCATCACCCGCGCAGCCGCTTCGTCGACCAGATTGCCGTGCTCGATCGTCCGAACGCCGCAGCGTACCGCGCGCGCGATCGCCTCGGCCGTGTACGCATGCGCGAGCACGTAGGTGCCGCGCGCCCGCGCCTCGTGCACGATCGCCCTGATCTCGTCTTCCGAATAGCCCCATGCGCCGACCGGATCGGTGGGCGAGGCGACGCCGCCCGAGGCCATGATCTTGATCTGGTCGGCGCCCATTTGCAGCTCTTCACGCACCGCGCGACGCACGGCATCGACGCCGTCGGCGACACGCGATATCGCGCCGACCCGCGCGCAACACGCGCATGGGCTATCGGTGCCGATGTAGTCGCTGCGGCCGCGCATGTCGCCGTGTCCGCCGGTCTGGCTGATCGCGCGGCCCGAGACGAACAGGCGCGGACCTTCGGCGAGCCCCTGTTCCAACGCCTGTTTGAGCGCGAAGCCCGCGCCGCCCGCATCGCGCACTGTCGTGAAGCCACGCCGAAGCATGCCTTGCAACAACGGCAACGACTTCAGCGTGACCAGCACGTTCGGCAAGTTCACCTGTGCCGCGAGATTGAGCTGCGTCGCATGCACGTGCACGTGCAAATCGATCAGGCCAGGCATCAGCGTCTTGCCGCGCACATCGATTTCGCGCGCGGACGCGCTGCGGATCGGCCGGTCCGAAACTTCCTTGATGCGTCCGTTTTCCACCAGCACCGCGTGGTCCTCACGCAATTCGCCGGCAGCCGGATCGAGCAGCGCGCAGTGCGAGAACAGAATCGACTCCATCATGTCTCCTCCCGGTACAAGATCCGGGTCATCTCCAACGTTGAAGGGTGTCGCGCGCTGCGCGACTCAATCGATCGTCGCGTGCGCGAGCGTGCGCGGGGTCTTCGTGAGCAGCTCCGGCGTCGGGCCGGTCACGACCGAATCGTCGAGCCGGAAACCGCCGAGGCCGTACACATAGATGCCGGGCTCCGCCGAGTACACCTCGTTGTCCAGCAGCGCGCGGTGATTGAACGCCATGTCGTCCGGATACTCGTGACCGATGATGCCCATGCCATGCCCCGTGCGATGACGGATGTGCTTCGCGCAGCCGGCCTGCTCGATCACCGCCTGCGCGGCCGCGTCGATACCCGAAACCGGCTGACCCGTGACGGCCGCCGCGACGGCCGCCTCGTTGGCCGCGCGCGCGACCTCATGAAAACGCGCCTGCTCGGCGCTCGGTTTGCCGCAGAACCAGGTGCGCTCGTTCTCGATCACGAGACCGTTCAAACGCGGAATCACGATATTGACGAGCCCGTCGCCCGCCTTGATCTGCGCGCCGCACGACGCACCGTCGCCGTGCGGCGACGCCGATGCCGGTCCCGACAAGGTCCAGCAACGCATCACTTCGAGGTTCTCCCCAGGAAAGCGGCGCGCGCCTTCGGTCACCATCAGGGTGGCCATCTGATAGTCGAGTTCCTGAACGAGCCGTCCGGGGCGAATGTTCTCGCGATAGCGGTCCTGCACCCAATCGGCGAGGCTTGCGGCGGCCCGCATGATGGCAATCTCCTCCTGGTGCTTGACCCAGCGCAACGAGCGCAGCTCGGCGAGCATCGGCAGGAACTTCGCGTCCGGCAGCAGCGACGCCGCGCGGCCGAGCGGACCGCCGGCGGCTTCGACGCCGATTCGCGATGCGCCAAGGCCGGCGGCACGCAAACGCCCGGCGATCAGTTCCGGGACTTCCGCGAGTAGCGGCTGCCGCTCGACCACGCGCGGATGCTCCGAGTAGAACGAGATATCGTCGAGCCACAGATGTCCGCGCTCGCGCGCCATCATCACGTGATGCGTCGACAGCTCGTTCATGATCGCGAACGGCTCGCCCGACAGCGGCACGCACACGGCGATCGGCCGCTCCCAGGTCTGTACGTCGACGTGGAAATTGGTCGCCCACTGGAAGAAGTCGGCGGACGTGAAGATCAGCGCATCGACTCGCTGACGTTCCATCAGTTTTTGCATCAGGTCGTGACGGTAAGCGCGAGTCTTGTCGGTGAGGATCGGCATCTGTTGTTCCTTCAGGAAGAAGAATTAAGGAGAGGCGCATCCCACACACCAGCGCGCGGCGCGCCTGCCAGTTCAGGTCATCATCGTCTTCGCGTAGCGCCGCTGGATGATCCAGTGCGACAACAGCGCCAGCGCAAACGTGACGACCATCGATACGATCGATAGCACGGCCCCGAACGGCCAGTTGTTCGCCTTGGCGATCTGGTCGTAGATCGCGGGCGTCATCATCGTGATGCCGGTGCCGCCGAGCAGCACCGGTGTCGCGTACGCGTTCATGCACAGAATGAACACGAGCATCGTGCCGGCCGCGACGCCGGGCGCCGCGATCGGCAGCACGACGCGCGCGAGCGTCTGAGCGAAGCTCGCGCCGAGATTGCGCGCGGCTTCCTCGATCGAGAAATCGAGGCCTTCGAGCACGCTCTGCAAGGTCAGGATCATGTACGGCAGAACCACGGCGGTGGTGCCGGCCACCACCGCGAACGGCGTATACAGCAGCCGCACCGGTTGATCGACGAGGCCGAGCGCCATCAGCATCGCATTGACGAAACCCGCGTTGCCGAGCATGACCATCCAACCCGCCGCGCGCACGACGTTGCCGACCAGCAGCGGAAACACCAGCAGCATCACCAGTTGGCTCTTGAAGCGGCTCTGTGTTTTAGCAAGCACATAGGCGACCGGAAAACCGAGTACGAGCGACAGTGCCGTGCACAGCGCGGCCACCTTGATCGTGGTCCACAGCACCGCGTGGTAGTACGGATCGGTCAGAAACTGGACGTAGTTCTCGAGCGTGAACGCCGCCTGCATCATCTGGACCGAGTCGAAATGATTGAAGCTGTAGCGCACCAGTTGCACGCCTGGCAGCACGATCACGAATAGCACGACCAACACGGCGGGCGAAGCGAGCAGGCCCCCGGCGAAGTCGCGGCGCCGCGGCGCGGCATTCAGTGCGCTCGTCGTCATGGTTCAAAGTCCCGGCTTGAATTCCTTGTTCCAGAAGTCGAGCAGCGCCGGTTTTTCCGCGGTGAAACGCGCGTAGTCGACTTTGACGAGGCGATCGAGCTCGGCATTCGTGAAGCCGACGCTCTGTTGCAGCGTCGGCGGCAAGGCCGCATCGGTGACGGTCGGCGCATAGCCCATCGTCTCGGCGAAGCCGACCTGCGCGCGCGGATCGAGCATCGCGTTCAGATAGTTGAAGCCGCACGCACGCGTCGGCGCGTTCTTCGGCACGGCGGCCTCGAACGTGACCGGCACGCCGCCCTCTTTCGGGAATGCGTAGTCGACCGGCACGCCGCCTTTTTTCCACTGCAGCGCGCGCGCTTTCCACATGCAGGTCATCCAGATTTCGCCGCTTTTCAGCGCCGCCGCGACCGTTTCGTTCGACGGATAGACCTTCGGCTGCTGCTTGCGCACCTCGCGCAGAAACTGGATGCCGGCCGCCGTGTCGCCATTGTGCTGGCCCGCCGCGAGCGAAGACTGCAGCACGTTGAAGTTGTACAGAATGTCGGAAAAACCCACCCGTCCCTTCAGTTTCGGATCGAGCGCGACCGCGAGCGAATCGGGTTTCGCCTGAAACTTCTCCGGGTTGTAGACGATCACCATCGCACTGAAGATGTGCGGAATCGAATACGGGCGGCGCAGCGCTTCGATCGTGCGCGCCGAGTTCGGCACCAGTTTCGTGTCGAGCGGTTCGAGCACCCCCGAGCGGTTGACGTCGAACATGTCGATGTCGGCGAGACAGGCGACGTCGAGCGAACCGTGGCGCGACATCTTCTCCGCGCGCAATTTCGTCATGCGGCCGATCTGATCCGCCGAGTCGTACGTGACGCGACCGCCAGCGGCCTCGATGATCGGCTTGCCGATGTTCTGTTCGAGCAGGTTCAGATAATCGCCGCCCCACGTGCCGACGACTACGTTGGGGCAAGCGTCGGCCGCCAGCGCCGCGCGCGGATCGAAACCGAGCGACGGAGCGACGAGCAGACCGGAGGCAGCTTTCAGAAACGTGCGGCGCGTGATGGGATAGCTCATTTTATGGTCCTTCAGGCGGAAAAAAGCAGGCAATCTTCGGTTCTGAAGCACGCGTGCAGCGTGTCGCCCGGCAACCATGCGCCGGCACCGGCATGCGCGGTGTTCGGCACGAGCGCGACGAGGCTCTGGCCACGCTCGCTCGTGAGGCGCAATTCGACGGTCGCGCCGAGATAGATCCGGTCGGCCAGCCGGACCGGGATCGACGCTTCGCTGTGCTCGGGCGCCGCGGCGAGACGCAGGCGCTCGGGTCGGATGCCGAGCGTGTTGGCATTGCGCGCGGCGGCGTTGACCGTGATCCTTTCGCCGTTCGCCGTGATGAATTGGCCGTTGTCGACGTGGCCCGCGAGGAAATTCATGCGGCCCAGGAAGCTCGCGACGAACGGGTTGGCGGGCCGCTCGTACAACGCGTCCGCGCTGCCGATCTGCTGCACGCGTCCGTCGTGCATGACGGCCACGCGGTCCGCCATCGCAAGTGCTTCCTCCTGATCGTGCGTGACGAAGATCGTCGTGAGACCGAGACGCTGCTGGAGCGCGCGAATTTCTTCTCGAACCTCGACGCGCAGCTTCGCGTCGAGGTTCGACAACGGCTCGTCGAGCAGAAACACGTCGGGCCGGATCGCGAGCGCGCGCGCAATCGCGACGCGCTGCTGCTGGCCGCCGGACAACTGTCTGGGATAGCGTTCGGCGAGCGAGCTCAGCCGCACCATGTCGAGCGCCTCGCGAATGCGCGTGTCGCGCTCCGCCTTCGGTACACGCCGCATTTCCAGACCGAACGCGACGTTCTGCGCAACGGTCATGTGCGGAAACAACGCGTAGCGCTGAAACACCATGCCGGTATTGCGCTTGTCGGGTGCGAGCCGCGTAACCTCGGTGTTGCCGATCCAGATTTCGCCGTCGCTCGGCTCGACGAAGCCCGCGACCATGCGCAGCGTCGTCGTCTTGCCGCAGCCGCTTGGGCCGAGAAATGCAACCAGCTCGCCTTCGGCGATATCGAACGACACGTCGGCGACCGCGGTCGTCGAACCGTACTGCTTGCGCAGATTGCGCAGAGATACCTGAGCCATGATCAGATCACCTTGCCGAGCTTCACGAAACGATCGGTGATCAGCATCACGATGCCAAGCAGCACGATCTGCGCGGCCGATACCGCCGCGATGGTTGGGTCGAGATTGAATTCGAGGTACTGCATGATCGCGATCGGCAACGTCGTCTTGCCGGGGCCGACGAGCGGCAAGGTCATCTCGAGGTTCTCGAACGAGACGATGAAGCCGAACAGCGTGGACGCGACGATCGCCGGCCGCAGCATCGGCAACGTGACGCGCCACAGCGTGCGCCACGCACCGGCGCCGAGATTGCGCGCCGCCTCCTCGACGGTGGTGTCGAGCTGGCCCAGACTCGCGGTGACGAGCCGGATCGTCCATGGGATCGTCAGGCAGATATGCGCGAGCAGCAGGCCGCCGAATGTGCCGACGATGTCGGTGTCGAGCGCATTCTCGGCGCGCAGATAGAACAGATAGGTCGCAATGCCGGCGACGATCCCAGGCACGACTAATGGCAGCAGCAGCGTGTTGCTGACGAGGCGACGCCCAGCAAACCGGTAGCGCGCAAGTGCGAGCGAGGCGGCGACACCGAGCACCACGCCGCCGATCGCGGCGCCGGCCGCGAGCTTCAGCGACAGCACGAAGCCGTTCGCGAACGCGTCGTTACGCCATGCGTTGACGTACCACGACAGCGTGTAGCCGGACGGCGGGAACGTGATGATCGCGTCCTTGAAGAAGCTCAGCCAGATCACAAAGATCAGCGGGCTCAGCATGAACAGATAGATGAGCGCGACGCCCGCCCTGACGAACCATTTCACCGGGAACAGACGTGGGTGGGACAAAGCGCGCGCGGAAACGATGCTGCTACGGTCGATCGGAACCTGCGTCACCGCGCTTTCTCCTTGGTCGGGATTACACGTTGGGGTGCGTCCGGCGCAGAGGCGACGTCAGGCCACCCCCGCTCCGCCTCGGCTGGTCGCAATGTAAATTTGCATAGCCTGACGAACTGCGATTCACAGTAGCATGAATAAAAAAAGGAGCAAAGCGGGTTCTGGCTAGCCGCGCGCTGGGGTTTACGCGGGCGCTGGTCGCCCAGGGGACAGGTGTTTGCGCCGGAATGGCAAACGTGTTGACCGCCGACGTGGCTTGTATCAGCGCACCGCCGCTGCCCGTGCCCTGCCCGACTTCACGCGCCAGTTCGCGAGCGCGCCGAGCGCCATCAGCACGCTGGTGCCGAGAAACACCGCGCGCATGCCGACGTGTCCGCCGACGAAACCGCCCAGCAACGGGCCAGCCACCTGCCCCGCGTATTGCGACGACACCGAGTACCCAAGGATCGCGCCCGTCACGCTCGCCGGCACGCTATGGCGGATCACGCTCGCGATGCACGGCAGCAGGCCGCCCAGTGCCATCCCCATCAGAAAACGCAGCACGATCAGCTGCCAGCTCGCGGTGACGAACGCCTGCGGAACGAGCAACACCGCCGATACGGCGAGGCAGCCGACGATCACATTCCAGTGCCCGGCGCGATCGGCGAACTTGCCGAGACGCGACGACGAGATCACGCTGCCGAGCGCCGCGCCCGACATCACGAAGCCCGCGACCATCGTCACGCTTTGAGGCTTCGTGAGCTGGGCGACGTAGACGGTGATGATCGGCTCGATCGACATGTTTGCGACCATCAGCAGCAGACCCGTGGCAAGCATCGCGATGGCCGGCCGCTTGTCGTCCACCGAGGCCCACGCGCCCTGCTTCGGCGCGCCGTCCGCGCGCTTGCGAACCGGCATTTCGCGAATCAGGAACGCCGTCGCGAGAAAGGCGACGAAGATCGCCGCGCCCGAGGCCCAAAAGGTCGCGCGGATGCCGATCAGCGGCGGCAGGAAGCCGCCGATCAGCGGGCCGACCAGATTGCCCGCCATGATCCCCGACGACAGCACGCCGAGCGCCCAGCCCGAACGAGCCTTCGGCGTCTGCGTCGCGACGAGGATCATCGAGCCCGACGCATAGCCGCCGAGCAACCCGGCGAGCAGCCGCAACGCGACCAGTTGCCACGCCGAGTGCGCCATGCCGATCAGCGACATCGCGACCGCCATGCCGAGGCTCGAGCGGATCAGCATCAGCTTGCGGCCGTAGAGGTCCGCGAGCTTGCCCCACAGGGGCGCGACGAGCGCGGCGCTGAAGAAGGTCGCGCCGAACGCGGCGCCGGACCACTGCACGATCGCCGCATGATCCTTTACGCCGAGCTGCTCGACGTAGAGCGGCAGGAACGGCAGCAGCAGCGTCATGGCGACGATGGTCGTGAACGAGCCGAACACGCACACGCACAGATTGCGCTGCCAATGCGCGGCGGCTTCATCGCCAGCCGGCGGGGCGGCCTTGGCTGTCGCCGTGGCCTGCGCCTGCGGTGGCACCGGTTCGGCCGATGGTACGTCGAGCTTGCGATTCATCTTCGAGGCTTTCCAAGGTGATCAGGGTCTGTTCGAGCTATCCAAAGCATCGTAACGGGCTGCGCCGCCGCCAGGCAGTCAACCCATCATCCTGGTATCGCTACTACCTCTTCGGAACGCGCGGGCCCGGCTGCGCCTCCTTTGCAACTAGTGGCCAGCGGGCGACGTGCTGTGCGACGTCTGCGGCGCGGTCGCCGCCGATGCCGCCGCATCCGACACCCCCACCGCACCGCCAGGCAGATCGGCCGGCCGCGTCGAACTCACCGCATCCGGATAGAGCTGCATCAGCACGCGCAGCACGCCATTGGTCCAGCCAAAGCCGTCCTGCAGCGGATACTCGCCGCCCCCCGCCGACTTGCCGCTCGCGTCGACGTCGTACTTCTCGACCAGCTTGCCGGTGCGCTGGTAGTACGCGACGTCGGTGCGGATCCAGCGCGTCGCGATATCGCGCGCGAGCTCCGGCTCGCTATAGCGGCGCAGCCCGATCACCGCGAGGTACTGCAGCGGCGCCCAGCCGTTCGGTTCGTCCCACTGCTGGCCGGTGTTGGTCCGCGTCGTCGCGAGACCGCCCGGACGCAGCAGATCGCGCCGGATCGTCTGCGCCACTTCCCGCGCGTCGTTGCGTGTCGCGACGCCGGCGTAAAGCGGGTACACCGTCGCGGCGGTAAGCCGGTGCGTGGGCGTGCGGTGCACGAAGTCGTAGTCGCCGAAAGCGTGCAGTTGCGGATCCCACAGCACCCGGCGGATCGCATCGGCGCGCACCCGGGCGCGTAGTTCGAGATTCTCGGCGTGGCCTGCATCGCCGGTCACACGGTAGGCTTTCGCGAGCGTGCGTTCGAGGTCAACCATCAGGCAGTTCAGGTCCACTGGCACCAGCGAGGTCACGTCGATGGTCGCGAGCGTCCTGCCGTCGGCAAACCAGCGCGAGCTGAAGTCCCAGCCGGTTTCGCCGCCCGCGCGCAGGTTGCGCCACAAATCCTGCTCATCGCGTTGCGGTATCTGCTGCGCCGTCATCACATCCTCGCGGTACGACTCGTCACGCGGCGCCGCGCGCTCGTCCCAGTAGCGATTGAGCAGCGTGCCGTCGGCGAGGCGCACGAGATGGTGCGCCGCGTTGCCCGGCGCGAGATGGTCGCTGCCGGCCATCCAGTACGCGTATTCACGGCGCAGCTCGGGCAGATAGCGGGCGTAGACCTGATCGCCCTCCTTCCGCGCGACGAGCTGCACCATCTGCGCGAAGAACGGCGGCTGCGAACGGCTCAGGTAATACGTGCGATTGCCGTTGGGGATGTGGCCATAGCGGTCGATCAAGGTCGAGAAATTGTTCAGCTCGTCGTCGACGAGCGCGTGCTGGCCGCTAGCGTCGAGCCCCAGCAGGATGAAGTACGAATCCCAGTAGTAGATCTCGTCGAAGCGGTCGCCCGGCACGATGTACGGCGACGGCAGCGGCAACAGCGACGAGTACGGGCTCGCGCTCGCATCTGGTTCGCGACGCAGCACGCTCCACAGCGTATCGATGTGCGCGGTGACGCTCTCGTTGGGATCGGACGCGTAGCGCTTCGGCGCGCGCGGGGGCAGCGTGAAGCGCTGTTCGACAAACTGTTTCAGGTCGAAGCGCGGCTGAGAACGCTGGCTGTCGTAGTCGGCGATGACCTCGGTCGGCGGCTCGCTTGGCGACATATCGGCAAACGTCTTGCTGTCCGGGTAAAGATGCGCGAGTTCGACGTCACGATACAGTTCGCCGTACAGCTCGGACGGCGGCGTCGGCACGACCGGCGACGGCTGCGCGTGATCCGTGTTTTCGACGTGCCGGTCCGCCGCGCTGCTGGCGGCATTCGCGGCGGCGGCCGATGCGGGCAGCGTAACGGCCGGCACGGCCGGCTGGGTCTGGGTGACCGTCGGCGCGGATTGCGCAATGACGCTGGTGCTTGCGGCGAGCGCCAGCGCGGCGGCCACGTTGGCTACAACGCGGCGGTACGTCCGCTCGCGGGAACACCAAACGGGAAGATCGTAACGAAATGGCATCGGCGGACCCGTTGAGGACGACGCGGTGACGTCGACGTAGGCGGCCCGCCGCGCGCGCCGATGACATGCTGCACGCAACCGCGGGGTTTCGAGACGGTCTCGCCAGCAAGTGCGGGACCCGCTTCGCAAAACGATGTCGCGCGCAAGCGTTTCTCAGCAAACTGCGCTCAAGGCATGAGCCTTCATCAGGCCGTGCATCCCGCCGTGCGCGCTGCCATTCAGAATCCAGCGCGGCCCGGTCCGGCGCCCGCTTGCGGCCCGCTCATTTTAAGCGGAAACCCAGCTTAGCCTCCGGTCCGGAATCCTAGTGACGCCGCCTTCGCGCGCAGATCCGCGAAGCGGTCCGCCGTCGGGTTGATCGCCAGCTTTTGCGACTGATCGATCGCCGATACCGAGCTGGACGGCGCAGGCGCGATCGCCCCCAGGCACGCGCCGGCGAACGGCCCTTGGGCGATCGTGAACTTTGGGGCGTCGGTGCGCGGCGCGTCGGTGAAATCGAGCGCGTAGGCGAGATTGACCGTCGCCGGATCGCTGCCGCGCACGCCGAGCGGCTGCAGACCAAAGCGCCATTGCAGCAGCGCGTGAATCGAGCTGGGGTCGAACGGATAGCGCGTGATCGAGTTCGCGCGCACGCGCGGGCCAAGCAGCGCGAGCGGCACGCGAAAGCCGAGCTTGCCGTCGTTGCCGAGTGTGAGCTCGCTGTTGCTGATCGGCCTGGTGGGCGGCACCACGTGCTCCAGAAACCCGCCCCATTCGTCATAGACGATGATCATCAGCGTGCGGCTCCATGTCGGGCTCGTGCGCAGCGCCTCGTAGACCTGGCCGAGAAACGCCTCGCCATCGCGGATGTCCGCATGCGGATGATCGTCGGTGGAAACGCCTTCGGGCTCGCCCGTGAAAGACGGCTCGACCATGCAGAATGACGGCAGCGTCCCCGTCGACGCATTCAACAGGAACTCCGCGAATGGGCGCGAAATGCCGAGATACTTCGTGCCATAAAGCGCCGTGAACGGCACGTCGTGGTAGTAGTAGTTGCAATCGACATTCGCGTCGCTCAGCTTGTCCCAGATCGTCGCGAGCGAGGACGTATCGGTGCGGTCATCGAGCCGGTCCGTCGCACCGCTATGCAGGTAGAGGCGATTGGGAAACGTGCTGGTCAGGATGCCGCTGAAGTAGAAATCGCCGATCGTGTAGCTGCTCGCCACGGCTTTGAAGAATGGCAGATCGGCCGAGGTGTAGTAACCAATAGGCAGCAGGTCGCCCTGGTGCAGGCTCGTGCCCGGCGTGAGCAGCCAGCCATTCATCGCACCCGAAGCCAGTTGCGTGCGGCCCCCTGCGAAGCCGTGATTGGGGTCCACGGAGGCGCACGCCTGATAGCCGTACGCGGAAATCGCCGCGAGCGAAAACGGCGTTTGCGTCGCGCCGAACGCGTCCTTGAACTGCTGGTTCGCGGGCCTGCCCTCGGCGCCCGGCACCCAGCCGAGGAAATGGTCGAACGAACGATTTTCCATCGTGACGAGCACGATGAAGTCGATGCCCGAGCTGGTCGGCGCGGGCAATGCCGGGCGCGGCAGGCTATAGCGGTCGGCGGCGTCGGGCGAGGGAATGTCGGTAATCGAGCGCGCGGGGTCGCCGCCGCCGTTCGCCCCCGATCCGTCGCTTACATCCGATCCGCCGCCGCCGCAACCCGGCAGCGCAACGCTGCCGGCCACTGCGGCCATGCCCGCAAGAAAGCGGCGGCGGTCGAATTTGTGATTCTGGTGAGTTTCGTCTCCCATGACATGTCTCCTGGTTCGATTCGAACGGCGGGCTGCTCCTTGGCAGCAAGTTTCGAACCTGGGATGTCGGAGGGGCCGAGACGTGCGATGTCTATCGGCGTGCTTTGATCAATGCTCGTTCACCGTCCGTGCTGAACGGCGCGCTCTAGATCTCCACGCGCGCGCCGACTTCGATCACGCGATTGGCCGGCAGTTTGAAGAACGCCGCGATATTGCCCACGTTGTGCAGCATCACCGCGAAAAGCCGCTCGCGCCATAGCGCCATGCCGTGGCCGCGTTTGGGCACGACGGCCGCGCGGCTCAGGAACCACGATGTGTCGTCCAGGTTGAAGGCCAGTTCCGGCGATTTGTAGGCGGCCAGCGTGCGCGGCAAGTCCACTTCGTCCTTGAATCCGTACTTCACCGTTGCGTGCCAGCAACCCGTGCACAGCGGCCTGATCTGCACGCGCTCGGTTTCGGCCACCCACGGCACGTTCTTCGTTATTACGCTTAGGAAAACCGTGCGCTCATGCAGCACACGGTTGTGCCGCAGGTTGTTGACGAGCGCGTGCGGCACCGCTTCGGCGTCCGGCGTCAGGAAGATCGCCGTGCCGCCCACGCGCGTCGGCGAACTTTCGAGCAGCGCAGCGAGGTACGGCTTGAGCGGCGTCTTTCCCGCCCGCACGCGCGCTTCGGCCATCATCATTTCCCAGCCGCGTCCCCACGTCGCCATCACCGTGAACACGATCGCGCCGATCACGAGCGGGAACCAGCCTCCATCGACGATCTTGAGCAGATTCGCCGAGAAGAACAACGCGTCGATCACGAAGAAGAACGCGGTGGACAGCAGGCACAGCAGCCAGTTGTAGCGCCACGCGTAATGCACGACGAAGAACGTCAGGAACGTGGTGATGAGCATCGTGCCGGTCACGGCGATGCCATACGCGGACCCGAGCGCCGTGGACGAGCGAAAGCCCAACACCGCCCCAACCACGGCGATCAACAGGATCCAGTTGATGCCGGGCACGTAGATTTGCCCGATCTCGCGCTCCGACGTATGCACGATGTTCATGCGCGGCAGGAAGGAAAGCTGCATGGCCTGCATCGTCATCGAATAGGTGCCCGAAATAACGGCCTGCGAGGCGATCACGGTGGCGATCGTCGCCAGCACGATCATCGGCACGATGGCCCACTGCGGGAACAGGCGGTAGAACGGGTTTTGCACCGCGCCGGGGTTCGCCAGCAGCAGCGCGCCCTGGCCCAGATAGTTGAGCGCGAGCGCGGGGAAAACGACGCCGAACCAGGTAAGGCGGATGGGTCGCTTGCCGAAATGGCCCATGTCGGCGTAGAGCGCCTCGGCGCCCGTCAGCGAGAGCACCACCGCGCCGAGCGCGACGAACGCGAGCCAGCGGTGGCGCATGACGAAGCCGAGCCCTTCCAGCGGATTGAGCGCATACAGCACGACCGGCGCGGCCATGATGTTCGCGACGCCCGCCACGCCGATCACGACGAACCAGAGCACCATCACGGGCCCGAACACGGCGCCGATGCCGCCCGTGCCGTGCTTTTGCGTGACGAACAGAATGATGAGCGCGGCGAGCGTCACTGGAATCACATAGGTCTTGAGTGCGGGCTCGACGACTTCGAGCCCTTCCACGGCGCTCAGCACGGAAATGGCCGGCGTGATCACGCTATCGCCGAAGAACAGCGCCGCGCCCATCACGCCCACCACGAGGAGGCCGCGACGCAAACGCGGCCGCGACGCGATCGACGACGCCGCGAGCGCGAGCAGCGCCATGATGCCCCCTTCGCCATGATTATTCGCCCGCAGGATCAAGACGACGTACTTGAGCGAAACGACGATCATCAGCGACCAGAAGATCAGCGAGACGATGCCGACGATATTGAAAGCGTTGAGCGTGAGACCGTTGCTGGGATCGAACACGGTGGCGAGCGTATAGAGCGGGCTCGTGCCGATGTCGCCATAGACCACGCCGAGCGCTGCCAGCGCGAGCGCTGGCAGCGCCGGCGAGGCTTCGCCGTGGCCTTCCTTCGCCGGCGCGGCGGATGCGGAATGTGCCATGTCTCCCTCCTCATACGAATCGCGCGTGAGCCGTGAGGGCCGCGCCGCGGGTTCGCTTCGATTCGTTCGTTTCGTTGACGTGAATTCGTTTGGGTCGTACGGGCTGGATCGTGCCGGGTGTGCGCTAGAGAAAGTATAGAAATTTCCGGCGAAAATGCGCTTCGCGCGGGGATGCCAGCTGCCGTCCATTGTCAGCTTCGCGTCGGGCGGAACGGCGAAAGCGAAGCTACCCAGGCAGTGATGTGGCGCGTTTCCTGACGCGGATCAACGAGAGAATAAAGGCCGGCCGCCGCCAGGGATTTCCCCTCCTTCGCCAGACCGGAAAATATCCTAGTATCAATGAGTTAAAACTAACTAACTCATCAATTAGTCTAGTTTCCATGCCGCAAGCCGCCCGCTCCCGAATGGGTCGCCGTCCTCATCCGCAGGACTTCGACGCACGCGAACATCTGCTCGATGTCGCGGTGGCGCTGTTCGCCGAGCGCGGTATCGCCAACACGACGGTTGCGCAGATCGCCGCGGCGAGCGGCGTGACGTCCGCGATGGTGCACTACTGGTTCCAGACGCGCGAAAAGCTGCTCGACGCGTTGTTCGAGGAAAGGCTCGTCGCCGCGTTCGGCGCGATCTGGGACCCGGTCGATCCCGAACACGACGAACCGCTCGCGCTGACGCAAGGCATCGTCAGGCGCATGTTCGATGTCACCGAAACCATGCCGTGGCTGCCTTCGCTCTGGCTGCGCGAGATCGTCAACGAAGGCGGTTTGCTGCGCGAGCGCGCGTTTGCGCGCATCCCCGTGCAAAAGCTCGCCGCGTTCGGTCAGAACATCGCGCGTGGCTGCGCGTCGGGTCAGTTGAACGCACAGCTCGAACCGTTGCTGCTGTTCAACTCGGTGCTCGCTCTCGTGATGCTGCCGCAGGCAACCGCGAGGATCTGGCAGCGCCTGAATCCGCGCACCTCGTTCGATCGCGCGACGCTCGAACGCCATGTCGTCGCGCTGCTCGCGCAGGGCATGAGCGCAACCGCGGCGGTCGAGACCAACGCCAAGGCCAGAACCGGGGCGACGTCCACCGCACGCCGCGCGAAGGGGAAGCCGTCATGACCGTGTTCGCCAGCTCATCCAGACGTGCCGCGTCGCTCGCTCTGTGCATCGCGTGCGCAAGCTGTTCGCGACCACCGGCGAACACGTGGCAAGGCTATGTGGAAGGCGAGTTCCTGTACCTCGCGTCTTCGCAGGCGGGACAGTTGACCGAGCTCGCGGTCTCGCGCGGGCAGACCGTCGCGCAGAACACGCCCCTCTTCGCGCTCGAAGCGCAGAACGAAACCGACGCCGTCGCGCAGGCGGGCGAGCAACTGCGCTCGGCCCGCGCCCAGCTTGCCGACCTTGGAACCGGCAAGCGTCCGCCGGAAGTCGATGTGACGCGCGCGCAACTCGTGCAGGCCAAAGCCGATGCGGCGCGCGCCGCGACGCAGTTCCGCCGCGACCAACAGCAATTCGGCGCGGGCGGCATCGCGCAAAGCCAGCTTGACGACTCGCGCGCGACCGCGTTGTCGAGCGCCGCGCACGTGCGTGAGTTGCAAAGCCAGTTGGCCGTCGCGCGGCTGCCTGGGCGGATCGAACAGATCCGCGCGCAGCAGGCGCAGGTCGACGCTGCGCAGGCCCAGCTCGGCCAGGCCCAATGGAAGCTCGATCAGAAAAGCGTGCACGCGCCGCACGCCGGTCTCGTGTTCGACACGATGTATCGCAGCGGCGAATGGGTGCCGGCCGGCAGCCCCGTCGTGCGCATGCTGCCGCCGGAGAACGTCAAGGTGCGCTTTTTCGTGCCCCAGGGAGTGGTCGGTTCGCTCGCGCCGGGCCGTCGCGTATCGATTCATTGCGACGGTTGCGCGGCCGATGTGCCGGCCGTGCTCAGCTTCATTTCGGACCAGGCGGAGTACACGCCGCCGGTGATCTTCAGCAACGAAAGCCGCGCGAAGCTCGTGTTCATGGTCGAAGCCCGACCCCAGACCGCCGATGCGCCGAAGCTGCGGCCCGGCCAGCCCGTCACGGTCACGCTGCAATGAGTGCGCCCGCGCCCCCCGGCAATGCCAGCGACCCCGTGTACGCGATCGACGTGCAGGGGCTGAACAAGCATTTCGGCACCAAGCACGTGGTCAACGATGTCACGATGCGCGTGCAGCGCGGTGAGATTTTCGGCTTTCTCGGCCCCAACGGCAGCGGCAAGACCACCTGCATCCGCATGATGTGCGGACTGCTGACGCCCGACTCCGGCAGCGGCACGTGTCTCGGCTACGACATCGTGCGGGACAGCGCGCAGATCAAGCGGCGCACCGGTTATATGACGCAGCGCTTCTCCTATTGGGAAGATCTGACGATCCGCGAAAACCTCGACTTCGTCGCGCGCATCTACGAGATGAAGAACCGCCGCGAGGCGGTCGATCGCGCGCTCGAACAGCTTGGCCTTCAAAGCCGTGCGAAGCAGTTGGCCGGCGCACTGTCGGGCGGATGGAAGCAGCGTCTCGCGCTGGCCGCGTGCATGCTCCATGAGCCGGAACTGCTGCTGCTCGACGAACCGACCGCAGGTGTCGACCCGAGCGCGCGCCGCGACTTCTGGGAAGAGTTGCATCGCCTCGCGGCGCGCGGCATCTCGGTGCTCGTCAGCACGCACTATATGGACGAAGCGGAACGCTGCCACAAGCTCGCTTATATCGCCTACGGCAAGCTGCTCGCGCAGGGCACGTCGAAACAGGTCATCGATTCGCAAGGGCTCGTGACGTGGGCCGTGTACGGCCAGAATCTCGTCGAGCTCGGCGACCGGCTGCGCCGCTCGCCCGGCGTCGAGCAGACGGTGGCGTTCGGTTCGTCGCTGCACGTGAGCGGTCCGGACACGCCCGAACTCCACGCCACGATCGACCAGCTGGCTCATTCGGACCCGGCGTTGCGGATCGAAAGACAGGAAACCGGCCTCGAGGACGTGTTCATCTTCATGATGAACCGCTCGACCGACAATTACGCCACCCCTTCGGGCAAAGCATCGTGAATTCCGCGCGCCGACTTCCACGCTTTTCGCTGATGCGTTGGTGGAGCGTCGTGCGCAAGGAGTTTTTGCAACTGAAGCGCGACCGCATCACGTTTGCGATGATGATCGTGCTGCCGATCATGCAGATGGCGCTGTTCGGCTTCGCGATCAATACCGACCCCAAGCATCTGCCGACCGCCGTCATCGCCGCCGATCACAGCGAGTTCACGCGCAGTTTCCTGATGGCGATGCGCAACTCCGATTACTTCGACATCGTATCGACGCTGCCCGACGAAGAATCCGGTCGCCGCGCGCTCGCGCAGGGCAAGGTGCTGTTCGTGCTGAATATCCCCGTCGGTTTCACGCGCAATCTGGCCAAGGGCGCACGGCCATCGCTGCTCGTCGAAGCCGACGCGACGGACCCCACCGCGGTGGGCACCGCGCTCGGCGCGCTGCCGTCGATCGCGCAGTCGGTGTTGCAGAAGGACCTCACGGGTCCGCTGTCGACGCTCGCGGTCGGCCCGGCCGCTTTCGACGTTCAGTTGCACCGGCTCTACAACCCCGAAAGCCTGACCCAGTACAACGTGGTGCCCGGCCTGATGGGCGTGATTCTGACGATGACGATGGTGATGATGACCGGCCTCGCGATCACGCGCGAACGCGAGCGCGGCACGATGGAAAATCTGCTCGCCACACCGGTACTGCCGCTCGAAGTGATGACCGGCAAGATCGTGCCTTACGTGGCGATCGGACTGGTGCAGGTCAGCATCATTCTCGCGGCGGCGCGCTTCGTGTTCAACGTGCCGTTCGAAGGCAGTCTGATCGCGCTGTATCTGTCCGCTCTATTGTTCGTCGCGGCCAATCTGACGATCGGCATTACGCTGTCGTCGCTCGCACAGAACCAGTTGCAGGCCATGCAACTGACGATGTTCTATTTTCTGCCGAACATCCTGCTGTCGGGTTTCATGTTTCCGTTCGCAGGCATGCCGAAGTGGGCGCAGTACATCGGCAACCTGTTGCCGCTCACCTACTTCAACCGGCTCGTGCGCGGCATTCTGCTCAAGGGCGTCGGTTGGGCCGACATGTGGCCGCATGTATGGCCGCTTCTGATCTTTCTGTTCGTCGTAATGGGTATCGCCGTGAAGTTCTATCGGCGCACGCTCGATTGAGGAAGGCCTGCAATGTGTTCCGCTCCTGGCTTTCATGACGTGGCTTTTCATCGCGCGGCTTGTTGGTCCCAGCGTTCCGCCATGCGCCGGCTCGCCGGCTTCTGCGCAAGCGCGGCATTGTGCGCGTGCACCGTCGGCCCGGCTTTCCATCGACCCGACGTGACCAGCGTGTCGAGCTATACCGCCGCGCCGCTCGCGGCAAGCACCGTCGCAGCCGATGGTCCCGGCGGCGCCGCCCAACACTTCGTGCCGACAGACGTACCCGGCGACGGCTGGTGGCGCGCCTTCGGCTCGCCGGTGCTGAACGCGCTCGTGCAGCAGGCGCTCGACGACAGCCCGACTCTCGCGCAAGCCCGCGCGAAACTCGACGAAGCGCAGCAGGACTATCGCGCGCAGGCGGGCGGCACGCTATGGCCGCAAGTCGATGCCAACCTGTCGACCACGCGCGAGAAAATCGATCCCGAGGCGCTCGGCTTCGGTCAGCTCGCGCAGGGCCGCGCGTTTGCGCCGTTCACGCTGTACAGCGCGCAGGTCACGGTGTCGTACACGCTCGATCTGTTCGGCGCGAATCGCCGCGCGCTCGAAGCGGTGGCCGCGCAGGTCGACTATCAGCAATACGAACTCGAAGCCGCGCGTTTGACGGTCGCCGGCAACGTCGTGACGGCGTCGATCCGGCGCGCGTCGCTTGCGCAGCAGATCACCCTCACCCAAGCGCTGCTCGCCAACCAGATGCAGCAACTCGATATCGCCGAACGCCGCTATCGCGCGGGCGGCATCTCCGAGGTCGATCTGCTGAGCCAGCGCACGCTCGTGCAGCAAACCCGCGCGACGTTACCGCCATTGAGCACGCAGCTTGCACAGACCGATCATCAACTCGCGATCTATCTGGGACGCGCGCCGGCGGAATTGGCCACCACCCACGACCTCGCCGCGCTCGACCTCGACACGCTAGTGCTGCCGGCCGATCTGCCGCTGACCTTGCCGTCGACGCTCGCGCGGCAGCGGCCCGATATCCGCGCGTCCGAGGCGCTGCTGCATCAGGCGAGTGCGAACATAGGCGTCGCGACCGCGAACCTGTATCCGCGCATCACGCTGTCGGGCAGCGCGGCGACCGAACGCGTCAACGTGTCCGATCTGCTGACGGGCTTCAACGTGTGGAATTTCGGTGCGGGTCTCACGCAGCCGCTGTTCCACGGCGGTGAACTGCTGGCGCGCAAGCGCTCGTCGGAGGCGGCCTGGCAAGCGGCGCTCGCTGTCTACAAGCAAACCGTGCTGCAGGGACTGCAACAGGTCGCCGACGCGCTGCACGCGCTCGATCAGGACGCGATTGCATTGCAGGCACTCGACGCCGCGCAGCGCAGCGCACAACACAGCGCAGGGATCGCCAGCCAGCGGTATGCGGCGGGCGGCATCAGTCAATTGACACTGCTCGATACGCAGCGTCAGGAATTGCAGACCGGACTCGATCGCACCAAAGCCGCCGCGCAGCGTTATGCCGATACCGCCGCGCTCTATCAGGCGCTCGGGGCGCGGCCTTGAGTCGATCGGTTGGTCATCGGTTTGCCGCCGTCTCGCGCCGCACCTTGTTCAGCACGAGGTACGCGAACGAGCCGATCACGATGCCCCAGAACGCGGAGCCGAGCCCGAGGAACGTCATACCGGATGCGGTCGCGAGAAACGTGATGACGGAGGCCTCGCGATGGTCTTCGTCCTGGATCGCGCCCATCACGTTCGACGTGATCGCACCGATCAACGCGAGGCCCGCCAGAATCGCGACGAACTCCTTCGGCAGCATCGTGAACAGCGCGACGATCGCGCCGGCGAACGTGCCGCCGATCAGATAGAACACGCCGTTCGCAATGCCCGCGATATAGCGCTTGTCCGGATCGTCGTGCGCATCCTTGCCGGTGCACAGCGCCGCCGTGATCGCGGCGATCACGATCGTGATGCCACCGAAAAACGCCACGCCGATCGACGCGATGCTCGTCGCGGTGATGATCGGGCGGGCCGGCGTGTGATAGCCGGACACGCGCAGAATCGCCATCCCCGGCAGAAACTGCCCGGTCAGACTGACGACCACGAGCGGCAACGCAAGACTCAGCGTCGAACTCAGCGTCCATTCGGGTTGGATGAAGATCGGCCGCGTGACTTGCAGCGGCAGCGCGCCCAGGTGCGCGGCGCCGAGCGCGATGGCGAGCATCGTGCCCGTCAACAGCACCAGCACGATGCAATAGCGCGGCAGCAGGCGCCTGAACACGATGTACGCGCCGATCATGCCGAACGCCAACGCGGGCATCGACGCCGCCGCCTTGAACGCATGCGTGCCGAACTGCAGCAGAATGCCGGCCATCATCCCGCAGGCGATGCCCTTCGGAATGCTGCGCACCATGCGGTCGAAATAGCCCGAGATACCGATCAGCAGAATGATCACGGCGGCGCTCAGATACGCGCCCACCGCCTGATGCAGCGTCAGCGCGGGAAACAGTCCGACCAGCAGCGCGGTGCCGGGCGCCGACCACGCGGTCACGACCGGCACTTTCAGCTTCCAGCTCGCGAAGATGCCGGAGACGGCCGCGCCGATCGAGATGCCCCATACCCACGACGCGACCATCTCGTCGGGCATGTGGGCCGCTTGCGCCGCCTGGAAGAAGATCACGAGCGGGCCCGCGTACGAAATCAGCACGGCCAGAAAGCCGGCCACGACGGCGGACACGGACCAGTCGGCCGCAACGGCGCGCGTGGTCGGCGCCTGGCTAGGGGTGGGATTCATCGTCGATGTGGGTCAAGGCGGCCCGCTGTCGGTGACACGCGCCTCGCGGCGCAGGTTGCCGCTGGTCGTCGCAAGTCACCGTCAGAGAGCGGAGTCATTCCGGGCCGATAGTATGAAGGACGATCGCCGCGCGGCCTATCGGCATTGTTCAGCGGCCGCCGCTCGCTAGCCCTGATCGCCGCCGCCGACCGGCAGCACGGTGCCGGTGATATACGACGCTTCATCGGACGCGAGGAACAGGATCGCGCCGACCTGTTCGTCGATCGTGCCGTAGCGATGCATCAGGCTCGACGCGATCGTCTGATCGACGATGCCCTGATACCACGTCGCTTCCGGCTCGCTTTGCGGTGCCGTATTGCGCGGCACGCGGCGCGGCGGCGCTTCGGTGCCGCCGGTGGCGACCGCGTTGATGCGGATGCCGTGTTCGGCATGCTCGAACGCGAGGCTCGCGGTCAGCGCATTGACGCCGCCCTTCGAGGCCGCATATGGCACGCGATAAATGCTGCGCGTCGCAATCGACGACACGTTGACGATTGCCCCGCTCGCGCGCTTCAGCATCGCGGGCAACACCGCGTGGCAGCACCACAGCGTCGGGAACAGCGAACGCCGCACCTCGGCCTCGATCTGCTCTGCTTCATATTCCTCGTACGGCTTCGCCCAGATCGTGCCGCCGACGTTGTTGACGAGCGCGTCGATGCGGCCGAACGCCTCGATCGCGAAGGCCGTCATCGCGGCCGCGCCCGCATAGGTTTCGAGGTCGGCGATGAACGCGCGCGCATCGCCGCCTTCGCGTGCGATCTCTTCGGCCACCTCGTGCACGATCGGCGAACGGTCGACCAGCACCAAAGCCGCGCCCTCGCGCGCCGCGCGCAACGCGACGCCACGGCCGATGCCCTGGCCCGCGCCGGTCACGACGAGCACCTTGCCTTTGAAGCGATTGGTAAAGGTCGAAGTCATGCTACGTTGCTCGCCGAGAATTTTTCGTAGTAGAAGTTCACGGGCTCGACGCTGCTGTCGCGCAGCCAGCCCTGCACCGCTTCGACCATCGCGACCGGGCCGCACAGGTAGACATCGACGTCGCCGTCGTTTAGCCATTCGCTGTCGACGTGCGCGGTCACGTAGCCCTTGCGCTCGTGGCTGCTCGCGGAATCGACGACACAGGTGCGATAGCTGAAATTCGGCAGCGAGCGCTGCGCCTCTTCGATCTGTTCGAGCGCGACCAGATCGATGTCGTTGGTCACGCCGTACACGAGGCGCACCGGCTGCATGGTGCCGCTCGCCTTCAGCACGTCGAGCATCGACAGAAACGGTGCGATGCCGGTGCCGCCCGCGAGGAACAGCACCGGACGCTGCGGATCGCGCAGATAGAAGCTGCCATACGGACCCGTGAAGCCGATCCGCTGACCAGGCTGCGCATCGTTGCTCAGAAAGCCGCTCATCTTGCCGTCCGGCACGTTGCGCACGACGAACGCCGCGCGCGTCGCGCCCGGCGCCGAGCTGAACGAGTACGACCGGCTCTCGCCGCTCGCGCCCGGAATCTCGACGTTCACGTATTGACCCGCGAGAAAGGTCGGCGCGCCCGCGCCGTCGATATCGATCGAGAAATGGATCGTCGAATCCGACAGCGGCTCGACCGCCGCAAGCGTGCCTTCGAAACGCGACACACCGGTCTTGCACGCCGCCGCCGACGCCTGCACGCGAATCACCAGATCCGAGCGCGGCCGCGTCTGGCACGCGAGGATATAGCCCTGGCTCGCTTCCTCGGGGGTCAACGCATCTTCGACGTAGCTCGACTCGGGCATGTCGTACGCACCCGATTCGCACAGCCCCCGACAGGTGCCGCACGCGCCTTCACGGCAATCGAGCGGAATGTTGATCTTCTGCCGGTAAGCGGCATCCGACAGCGTTTCGTTCTCGCGGCAGCTGATGAAGCGCGTGACGCCGTCTTCGAACTGAAGTGCAATAGTGTGTTCCATGACCTGTCTCCTGCAACCGCACCGGCTAGATGTGGTAGATGTCGATGACCTGATTGATGTAGTCGTTCTTCAGCACGACGTACTTGCTCAAAATTTGCGGCTGCGCGCCGTTGAAGTCGATCACGTAGCGCGACATGCCGAAGTAGCTGTAGTTCGTCTTGTAGCGATGGCTCAGCGTGTGCCAGTTGAAGCGCACCGTGTACACGCCGTTGTCCGCGCTCTCCACTTCGACGTTGGCCAGGTTGTGGCTCGTGCGCGTGTCGGGCATCGTCGCGCTCGAACGCTCGGTCTTGATGCGGAACACGCGGTCTTCGAGGCCCTGGCGGTTCGGATAGTAGATCAGCGAAATCTCACGCTGCGGATCGGTGACGAGCTTGTCCTCGTCGTCCCACGACGGCATCCAGAACGATGCGTCCGGGTGATAGCAGGCGAGCCACTCGTCCCATTGCTCGTCGTCGAGCAGACGGCTTTCGCGGAACAGGAAAGCCTGAATATCGGTGATGGCGATGTTGCTCATGCACGGCTCCCCGGCGCGTTCAGCGCCTTTTTCATCGTGTCGATCCAGTAGCGGTGCTGCACCGTGTATAGGCCCTCGTCCTCGGTCTTCACACCGCTCATCACCGGGTTGAGGCCGATCTTTTGCGCGGCTTCGTCCGCGCCGTCGATCCAGTGCTTCGAACCGCGGCACATGTCGTTCCATTCGACCGCGCGGCCCGCGTAGCCCAACTGGCAGGCGCGGAATTCCTCGAGGTCGTCGGGAGTGGCCATGCCGCTCACGTTGAAGAAGTCCTCGTATTGACGGATGCGGCGCGAGCGCGCTTCGTCGGACTCGCCCTTCGGCGCGATGCAGTAGATCGTCACCTCGGTCTTGTTGACCGACAGCGGCCGCAGCACGCGAATCTGCGAGCCGA
Source organism: Paraburkholderia lebeckiae (assembly GCF_050436225.1). Classification (NCBI taxonomy): domain Bacteria; kingdom Pseudomonadati; phylum Pseudomonadota; class Betaproteobacteria; order Burkholderiales; family Burkholderiaceae; genus Paraburkholderia; species Paraburkholderia lebeckiae. The sequence goes on from NZ_JBNDLU010000003.1 coordinate 342,847, forward strand.
ACTGGTCCATCAGATACACGTTCGGGTAGAGGCACAGGTTGCGCGAGTTCTGGATCATCCAGTCCGCGCGCTCGGCGCCGCAGCGCGCGGCGAATTCCTCGCGGCGGCTGAAGTTCGGACGGTCCTCGGGATTCGCCCAGCGCGTCCACAGCAGCATGTGACCGTGCTCGAACGCGTAGAAGCCGCCGCCCTGACGGCCCCAGCTGCCGGCATCCATCGCGCGGATCTGGTCTTCGCGCGCGTTCTCTTCCTTGCGATGATTGGTCGTCGCCGCGTAATTCCAGTGCACCGCCGACACGTGATAGCCGTCCGCGCCGTTTTCGGCGGTGAGCTTCCAGTTGCCTTCGTACGTGTAGGTCGACGAGCCGCGCAGCACTTCGAGGCCCTGTTCCGACTGGTCGACGATCATGTCGATGATGCGCGCAGCCTCGCCGAGAAACGTCTCGAGCGGCGGCACGTCATCGCTCAGGCTGCCGAACAGGAAGCCGCGATAGTTGCCGAAGCGCGCGAGCTTCTTCAGGTCGTGCGAGCCTTCCTTGTTGAAGCAGTCGGGATAGCCGGCGTCCGCGGGGTCCTTGACCTTCAGCAGCTTGCCGCTGTTGTTGAAGGTCCAGCCGTGGAACGGGCACGTATAGGTCGCCTTGTTGCCGCGCTTGTGGCGGCACAGCATCGCGCCGCGATGCGTGCACGAGTTGATGAACGCGTTCAGCTCGCCCTGACGGTTGCGCGCAATCACGACCGGCTGACGGCCCATGTACGTCGTGAAGTAATCGTTGTTGTTCGGAATCTGGCTTTCGTGCGCGAGGTAAATCCAGTTGCCCTCGAAAATGTGCTGCATTTCGAGTTCGAACAGACGCTCGTCGGTAAACGCGCTGCGATGCAGGCGGTAATCGCCGCGCTCGCGGTCTTCCACGAGAAAGTCGTCAATGTTCTTCAATTGCGGAGTGTGATCCGGGTAGATCGGAATCATGCCTGTCTCCTGGTTCGGACTGTTGGTATGCGTGCGACGCACGCGTATAGGGTGCGGCCTGCCTGCCGGGAGGCCGGTGGCCGGTTGGTCTTTCACGTCGGGGAGCGGAGGCGGTGCGCCTCCGTATGGCGTCAGGCCGTGGCGCGCACGCGCTCGACCTTCGGCACGGGAGGCGGGACCTGGTGCCTGAGGGAATCGGTGGACAACCCTTGCATCGGGGCTGCGATATCAGCATGTCTCATTGCTGCTCCTGAACTCTTTCTAGGTCTTGGATCCCATGCGCGAGGATTTGCCTGCGCCGTCTCCAGGGGGCCGACCGACGCTTCAGACCGGGCCGAGTCATCGATGCTCGGGAGGTATAATTTTGCGGGGCGTCTACGGTAACTGAAGCATAGTTCTGCGCCAGTTGCATCGTCCAACACTGATTTAGTATCGCGACGATACTTAAAAGGTATTTCTATGGAACTGCGCCATCTGCGCTACTTCGTGGCCGTCGCCGAGGAATGCAATGTCACGAAGGCCGCCAAACGTCTGCATATTGCGCAGCCGCCGCTGAGCCGGCAGATCCAGCAGCTCGAAGAGACCCTTGGCGTGCAGCTGTTCGAGCGCAACTCGCGGCCGCTGAAGCTGACCGAGGCTGGCCGCTTCTTCTATTCGCACGCCGTGCAACTGCTCGCGCAAACGACGGAAATCGAGGCGATGACGCGGCGCGTCGGCAAGATCGAGCGCAGTTTGTCGGTGGGCTTCGTCGGCTCGACGCTGTACGGCATGCTGCCGAAAATCATCCGCCGCTTTCGCACCGAGAACAGCACCGTCGAGCTGAGCCTGCACGAGATGTCGACGATGGATCAGATCAAGGCGCTCAAGGAAGGCCGCATCGACGTCGGCTTCGGCCGCATCCGTCACGAAGACCCGAGCATCCGGCGCGTCGTGCTGCGCGAAGAACGGATGATCGTCGCGCTGCCGCTCGGCCATCCGCTGATCGCCGCGAAGCCGGTGCTGTCGCTGCACGACCTGACCGGCGAAACGCTGATCATTTTCCCGAAGGCGCCACGGCCCAGTTACGCGGACCAGGTGCTCGCCGCGTTTCACGATCGCGGTCTGAAGCCGCAGCGGCTCTACGAGACCCGCGAATTGCAGATCGCGCTCGGCCTCGTCGGCGCGGGCGAAGGCATCTCGATCGTGCCGGCGAGCGTGTACGGCTTGCAGCGCGGCGACGTCGCCTACAAGGACCTCGACGATCAGAACCTCGTGTCGCCGATCATCATGAGCATGCGCATGCTCGACGAATCGGCCGACATCCAGCGCATGCTCGAACTGATCTACGCGCTGTACGACGAAGAGCACATGACCTATCTGCCGCCTTCGCATTCGTAGTGCGGATTGCGCGGTTCGCGGCCCGACGCCCAGGCGGGCGTCGCCGTAACGAAGCTGTATGGACAAGATATCCGCCACGGTATAGAACGCAGGTACGCGCGGAAATTCCGGCTGCGCCCGCAGCCCTTCAATTAGCCTCCCAAGCATCGGGCACGGGCTCGAAGTGCCCGCGGGATACGTGCAGCGCAACAGGCTGTCCGAGCGCGGCGGATATCTGGCGACCGAGGCGCTGCTCGCTCTCGACGATGCGCCTGACGCGCTGATGTTCCAGAGCGACTGCATGGCGATCGGCGCCTATCGAAAGCTTCACGAGCTGGGCCAGGTGCCGGGCCGCGATCTGGCGATCTTCATCGCATCGCATTGCGGCGCGAGCGTCGGACCGCCGAGGCGCACGAACACGCCACGATGCGTATTGCCGCGCAACCACGTCCGATGCACCGGACGCACCCGTTCGCGCACTTCGCGCATGCCGGGCTTGTCGGTCGCGAATACCGCGAAAAAACGTGCCATCGTCATCAACTCCGATCGAGGATGAAGTCGTAGCGCGCTTCGCGGAACGGTCCATCGAAGCCGAAGCGGCGCGCGAGTTCGTGATCCGCGGAGCACTCGCGATAGTCGACCATCAGCGAGGGCTTCACGCCGAACACCGCGTCCGAATCCAGATACGGATCCTCGCGATCGAACACATGCGTGACCAGTGTCCGATGCCCCGGCGCATCTATCATGAAATGCAGATGCGCGGGTCGCCACGGATGCCGTCCGGTCGCTTCGAGCATGCGGCCGACCGGGCCGTCGGTCGGAATCGGATAACTGACTGGCACGATCGTCGAAATCGCGTAGCGGCCTTCGGCGTCGGTGTGAAAACGTCCACGCAGATTGCCGTGCGGCTGCTCGGTGTCCTGCCCCGAGTACATGCCGTTATCGGCGGTCTGCCAGACGTCGAGCACCGCGTTGGCAAGCGGCTCTCCGTCCGTCGACAACACGCGCCCATGCACGAGTGCGGGCGTGCCCGGCGTGAACGCGATGTTTTCGCCATACGCGCGCTCGGGCATGCCGCGAATATAGAACGGACCGAATACGGTGGTGTCGGTCGCGCCCGTCGCGAGACGGTGATTGATCGCGTCGACGAGCATCGACACGCCGAGCGTATCCGACAACAGGATGAATTCCTGACGCACGAGGTCGTCGCACATCTTGCCGGTATCGGTCAGAAAGCGAATCGCCGACATCCATTCGGCCTCGGTCGGCTCGACTTCACGCACGAACGCATGCATGTGCCGCACGAGGCTTTGCATCAGCGTGCGCAGCCGTTCGTCGGGCGTGCCCGCGAAGCTTGCTACCACCTGCTCGGTCAGGGCCTGCTCGGCGTCTTTGCTGTCTGTCGACATGTCTTCCTCCATCGATTGTTCTGGCGGCGCTGCGTTGGCCAACGCTCAGGCGGGTTCGGCGCCTTGCCACGCACGTTGCAGCAGCGCGCGGATCGCATCGCGCTCCACGGGACGCGGGTTCGCATACGGATTCTTGCACACGAGACCGGCCGCTTCGTCGAGTCCCTGCTCGGGCATGCCGATCTGCGCGAGCTCGCGGCCCCAGTAGTGCGACGAGCCGCACGCTTCCATGCCGATCACACACGGGTCAAGCGTTGCGAAATACCGGAGTACATCCGTGCGTCTCAACTGCTTGTGCACAACCATGTGGCCTTGCGGATCCACGGCGTGAAGCTGCAAAACATTCTTGGCCAGATCCAGTCCAACAGTCGCTATGTTCATGATGAACGCTCCTTTGCCGTGGACGTCACGACTTCTGCACTTTGGCATAAATCCTTTCGCCGCTTAGCGGGAGTCGTCCATCACATCAGAGCCATCGGCGACTTACTGGGGGTTACGACTCCGCAGAATCGTCGTGCTGTGATGGTCACCGCCCCGTCATTATCCGGAGGATTTTCTGCACGATGCGCTCATGCTGCTCCAGCGCCTCATCGAGCGTACTTGCTCCGTAGCTCCTGTTGTCTTGCGCCTGCATTCCGGCGACGCGCGTCACGAACAGCAATGCCTCCCCGGTTTTCGGTTTGGACACACCACGGAAGCGGGTCGTAACCGTTACACCGTAGTCGTCCAGCAGTGTGCGGCGGAAGATCAGTTCGTTTTCCGTCATCCAGCGCGACCACGCGCCGTGGTCGAACACCTCGACAGGCCTGTTCTTCGCGTCGAGAACATAGATGCGCTCCGAGCTGGACGGGACCGGTGGCGTCTTCATATTTCAATGCAAAGGCGTAAGCAGGAAGTCGGTCGCCTCCCGCCACCAGGTTTCGTCGACGTGGCCAATCCAGTCGTTATGGTCAGCCGCCTTCACCACCACGAGTTTTCTCGGTGCGGACAGCGAGTTGTAAAGCGCCTCGCCGTAGCGCGCGGGGACGATGCTGTCGCGTTCCGCAACCACGACGAGAATCGGGCGGTCGAACGACGCCAGGTGGGTCACGCTGTCGTATCGGTCGCGCAGCAGCCACCTCACGGGCAGCCACGGAAAGTGATAAGCGGCGACGTGCTCGAGCCGATCCCATGGCGTGATGAGCATCATGCCTGCGATCTTGTCGCGTTCACGCGAGCCGGCCGCAGCGACCACGCCGGCCCCAAGCGATTCGCCGATGAGCAGCAGCGGCGCTCCATAGAGGCGATGTGCGAGCGCGATGGTTTGTTGAGCATCGCCGACCAGACTCGCTTCGCCTAATGCACCGGTGCGCGGCCCGTAGCCTGGATATTCAGCGAGAATCACGCGCAGCCCGAGCCGGGTGAGCGCTGCGGCATAGAACGAGCGGTGGCCGGCATGCCCCGCATTGCCATGGAAGACGATGACCGTGGCGCGCGCGGAACCGTCCGGCTCCGCCACGAGGCCCCTGTACGCCTCAGGTGTCGGCCAGGCGCGCAGTCCGCCGGAGGTGACCTCCTCGATTGCGGACTTCTGAGGGAAGTAGAGAAAACGATCCTGCAAGATGGCGACTCCGGCTAACACGGTCATGTACGCGACGGCGAGGCCGACCATCATTCGGGTGAATTTCATCGTCTTGCGCTCGACCCACCGAACTTTTCGATAGCACACACCCAGTTTAGCGCGCAGTCGGCACCGCTCATATTCAGGCGTGTCGTCAGGATTTGGGCGGCTTCTCGCGGTCGAAATGCAGAACGTACCGGATTTCTCCGGTTAGCGGATTCCCATTTGCGTCAATCGCGGTCATGGGATAGACCGCGTCCTTCGGGCCGTTCGCTCCGAACCGACCAAGCTCACAATGGCCCGTAGAGGATAGCGTGTCTCGTATTGCCCCAGGTTCAGCGGAATCCGCCAGCCATTGCGGACATTGAGCAGGACTTTGTCCATTGCCGATGTCGTCGCGCTGAACAACGCGCGTTCTACTGGATTGGTATTAGACGGACTCATCGCGGGCGCCCGCACTTCGTTGCGCATTTTTGCTTCGCCACGTCGAAACACTGCAACCGAAGCGGCCGCCGAACCAGCGCGAGAATGCGCTCAACGACGAGAAGCCCACCAGCGCCGCGACTTCGGACAGCGGCCGGTCGGCGTTATCGACATATCGCATCACCAGTCCGGCCCGCACCGTATCGACAATCGACAAATAGCTGTCGCCATGCTGGGCGAGATGGCGATGCACGGTCCTGCGATCCACGCCCAGGTGCTGCGCGATCCGATCGACCGAACAGGTGCCGGACGGTAGCAGCGCGACGACCAGTTTCGTGACCTTGTCGGACATCGTCGCGTTGGTCTGCAGCAGCATCGAATCCAGATACCGGCGTACCTGCTGGGCCATGACCGGATCGTAAGCCGGAATCGCGGCGTCGAGATCGGATGTGACGCACACGATGCCGTCGAAATCCTGGTTGAATTCGACTGGAGCGCCAAATACGCGCGTATGCATGGCGACGCTGGCTGGAGCACTGTGCGTGAAACAGATGGTGCGGGGCTTCCAGCTGGCGCCGAGCACCATGCTCAGTAACCGGAACAACACAGCGAGCACCAACTCTGTTGCCTGGCGCATCGAGCCGGGCACAACGCCCATGAGTTCTTCGCGGATGATGGCCAGCCCTGCCGTTTCCTCGATGCGCATGACGACCGCTTCGTTCTGCAGCCTCAGGTAGTGCGCCATCGATCCGAGCGCGCGGCGCAAGGTCGGCTGTTCACGCATCACGAAACCGAGCGAACCAAGGTTGGAGAGTTCACGCGTCTCGGCCATGCGTAGCCCGAAATCCTCGATGGCAGCGGCGCGCGCCGATGTCTCCAGAAGCCTCGCCACAGCTTCGGCTGGAATCATGATGTCGGGGTCCAGCAGCACAGACCGGTTGATGCCGGCATCAGCCAGCTTGCGATAGGGATCGAGACCTACCGAACGGGCCACTTCGACGTAATTGGTCAGCGCCGCACTACGCAGCAGATAGGACATATGGTTTTCCCATGCTGTCCCAAAATGTAAATTAGTTGTCCCGGAATGTCAAACGGCAATCGGCCCGCCCCGGATACTTGCTTCCGTAGACGCATGACGCTCATGCGCCGCGCGATTCGCACATATCGAGGAGACGAACGATGAGCAATGAGACTAGCAGCGCCACACCGGTCAGCGATCAATTGCGCGTTACGGGTAACTGGAATCCCGCCTGGGACGCAATTGCGCAACTCGATCCCATCTGGGCCGAGAAATTCATGGCGATGGGCATGCACCCCGTGATCTCGGGCGTGCTGGAACCGAAAGTGTTCGAGTTCCTCGCTATCGCCGTCGATGCGTCCTGCACGCATATGTATGCGCCGGGCACACGCCGTCACATCCGCAAGGCGATCGAGCTGGGCGCCACCCAGCAGGAGATCGCCGCGGTGCTGCAAGCGGTGAGCGTCCTCGGCATCCATTCGAGCAGCCTCGGCGCGCCGATCCTGCTGGAAGAACTGGCCGCCTTCGAGACGGCAAAGGGCGAGGGTGCGCAGGCCGCTGCCTGACATCCAGCCTCACCACTCCACGCATTCCTTAATAGGAACACAAACATGCATTTTCTAGACGACTCCCTGCTGCCTGAGAACCAGGAAAAACTCGTGATTCAGGTCGCGCCGTATGGCCCGCAATGGATTCCCGGCGATTCGGACGATATTCCGGTCACGATGGACGAGCAGGTCCAGAAAGCCGTCGACTGCTACAACGCAGGCGCGACCGTGCTGCACGTGCACGTGCGCGAAGAGGACGGCAAGGGCAGCAAGCGCCTGTCGAAGTTCAACGAGATGCTGGCGCGCCTGCGCGACGCGGTGCCGAACATGGTGCTGCAAGTCGGCGGCTCGATCTCGTTCGCGCCTGAGAATGAAGGCGAAGCCGCCAAATGGCAGAACGACGATACGCGTCATATGCTCGCGGAGTTGGACCCGCGGCCGGATCAGGTCACCGTCGCGATCAACACCAGCCAGATGAACGTAATGGAACTGATGACCGAGGCTGACATCGCGGGCACCTCGCTCATGAATCCGGCGCTCCAGGCGGCTTACCGCGACATGATTGTGCCGTCCAATCCGTCGTGGCACGTCGAACACATCAGGCGTCTCGTCGCCAACGGCATCCAGCCGCAGTTCATGCTGGGGAATCTGGCGCAACTGGAAACGCTCGAGCGCCTGATCCGCAACGGCGCGTATAGCGGTCCACTGAACCTCAATTACGTGGCAATCGGTGGCGGTGCGGCCGGGCTGCATCCCGCCGACATGATCGAGTTCGCCCGCCGTACGCCGGACGGCGCGGTGCTCACGTTCGAAACGCTGAACCGGAACGTGGTGCCGATGAATACGCTGGCCATCGCCTTGGGCCTGCACGTACGGGTCGGTATCGAAGACACGCTCTTCGGTCCCAACGGGGAACGGGCGACTTCGGTGCAGCAGATCCAGAAGATCGTTCGCATTGCGCGTGAACTCAACCGCGATATCGCGAGCGGCGAAGACGCTCACCGCATCTATCAGACCGGCACGCAATGGGGCTCGGTCGATGAGACGCTGGACAACTTGCGCATGCCGCCAAACCGGACAACCGTTCAACGCGACGTACCCGCACGCAAGGTCGCCTGATCGGGGGTGACGAGACGGGCTGCGGCAGCGTATCGCATTCCGCCTCGCTTGCAGTGAATCCCTCAGGCACGGAGACAGATGATGTTCTGGAAGAAAAGCCCCCCTGCAGTTCTGGTGTCGCTCATGGTGATCCACCTGCTGGCGCACATCGATCGCAATATGCTGCTCGGTTTCTCGCCGCAGATTGTCAAGGATCTGGCGCTCAGCAATGCGCAATACGGCTTTCTGGTCGGTGCAGTATGGGTGATGAGCTTCGGCGTGATGGCGATGGTGATGGGTTCCCTTGCGGACCGCTTCAGCCGTCCACGGGTCATCGCCGCCGGCGTGCTGATCTGGAGCGCGTGCACGCTGGCCTCGGGCCACGCGCAGACCTTCGAGCAACTGGCGATCGCGCGCTTTTTCGTTGCTAGCGGCGAGGCGGCACTGGTACCTGCTGCCGCGGCCCTGCTGACTGAACTCTTCTCCGAGAAGCGGCGCGGCACCGCCATGGGGTTGTTCTTCATGGGAATTCCTCTAGGCGTCGGTTGCAGCTTCCTGCTTGCCGGCAGCTTCGGCGCCACGCATGGCTGGCGGACCACGTTCTATGTGCTGGGCATCCTCGGCATTGCCATCGCGTTGCCGCTGGGGCTTCTAAAGGAAGACCGCAGCAGGCTCGCACCGCAGGAGCGCGGCGCGCCCTTCGTGCCGCAGGCGCTCGCGGTGATGCGTACCGTCGGCAGCGATCGCGCACTGTGTTTCACGATCGTCGGCTTCGTGCTGGTCCACCTGGTGTTTGCCAGCTTTTCGTTCACGCAGTTGTGGCTGGTCAACGAGCGTGGCATGAACGCAGCCGGGATTGCGACCCGGATCGGCGTGCTGCAACTGGCGTTCGGAACGCTTGGCGCGCTAGTGGGCGGTGTAATGGCCGATCGCCTTGCTGCGAAATTGCGGGGAGGACGCGCGAGTTTCATGGCGCTGCTCGTCGTGATCTGCGCGCCGATGATGCTGGCGTACCGTTTCGTGCCGGCCGGTTCGCCGCTGTTCTACATCGGCATGTGCGCCGGATTCTTCCTGCCGCTGGCGGTATATGGTCCGGCTGCTGCTGCCATCACGAGCATGGCGCCGCAGAAAATGCGCTCGACGATCTTCGGTTTCACGATGCTGTCGATCAATGTCTTCGCGTTCGCCATTGGCAACATGGTTGTCGGCATGGTCGCCGACCATTTCATCGAGGCTGGGGCAACCGCTCCTCTGACTGGCGTGCTGATCGCCACCGACGTGCTGGCGATCAGCTCAGCCCTGTTCTTCGCACTCGCGGCACGCGCCACAGGCCGGCAACGCGCGGCTGCGATGGAAAACATACAACCTGCGAGGTAATCAAGATGCAAAACCAACGTCAGAATCTGGAAGGGCGTGTGGCCCTCGTCACCGGTGCCGGTCGCGGCATGGGCGGTGCGATCGCCATCGACCTGGCCCGCGCAGGTGCGCGAGTCGCCATCTGCGATATCGACACGCCGGCACTGGAACAGACGCGCGCGGCAGTGGAAGCAGTTGGTGCACAGTGTCTTGCGCGGCGCTGCGACGTGTCGTCCAGCAGCGAAGTCGCCAGTCTGTTCGCCGCCATCGCCGAGCGCTTCGGCACGCTGCACATCCTGGTCAACAACGCTGCGCTCGTGCCCGCGAGACCAGTCGATACCGAGCGCCGCAACAGGCATTACGCGTATCTGACCACGCCGGTGCCGCGCAAGTCGCTGGGTTTCACCAGCAACATCAGCGATGAAGAGTGGCATCGATACTGGGACGTCAATGTGCACGGCCTGTTCTATTGCACGCGCGAGGCGCTCAAGCTGATGGAGCCGCAGCGCGACGGCAAGATCGTCAACATCGCGTCGATTGCCGGTATCTCCGCGATGAGCGCGCATAGCCCGCACTACAGCGCGACCAAAGGCGCGGTGGTCGCCTTCACGAAGTCGGTTGCGGCCGAAGTGGCTGGTGCCAACATTTTCGTCAATGCGATGGCGCCGGGAGGCGTGGCCACTCCCGAGTTCACGAAGTACTTCGAAGCCGCCGGCGAGGAAAAGCGCAACCAGTTCTGGCAAGTGTGCCCAGCTGGACGCCTTGGGACGATGGAGGAGTACGCGTCGATGGTGACCTACCTCGCCGGCGATCACTACCTCGTCGGCCAGGTAATCAGCCCGAACGGCGGCGCAGTGATTTGACCGCAAGCGCCGCATGACTCCACGCGAAGCCGTTGGAAATCCCTGCATCAATATTTGCAGGATGGACCAGAACAATAAGTTCTGACAAGGATGCTGGAGAACGCCCATCGAGATAGGCCTCTGGGAACAGATGAACGATCTGCAAAAGGCCGACCTTGCTGAATTGCTTGAATGCCGTGGAAGCGCAAAGGTGTCGCGGGCGGGGGCGCCCTGCGCCCCTCTTCTAGAGAATGGACTGACGAAATGAACGGTTTGATGCTTCAAAAACGGTTGTTGATTTCCTCGTTGATCGTGCATGCCGATCGTCACCATGGCGGTACGGAGATCGTGTCGCGCCGGGTAGAGGGTGACATCCATCGCTATACGTTTCGCGACTGTCACCGCCGCGCCCGGCAGATGGCCAACGCGCTCACCCGTCTCGGCGTCAAGGAGTCTGACCGCATCGGCACGCTGGCATGGAACGGTTATCGCCACATGGAGCTCTACTACGGCATATCCGGCATGGGAGCGGTGATGCATACGATCAATCCGCGCCTGCACGTGGACCAGATCGCCTACATCGTCGACCATGCGGAGGACCAGTATCTGTTCTTCGACCTGACGTTCCTGCCGCTGGTCAAGGCCATTGCCGGTCGCTGCAAGACGGTCAAGGCGTTCATCGCGATGACCGACCTCGCACATATGCCGCGGGATACTGACATCGTCAACCTGCTGTGCTACGAGGATCTGCTCGAGCGGAGTTCTGCCGCATACGAGTGGCCGAACTTCGACGAGGATACCGCCTGCACGCTGTGCTACACGTCGGGCACGACGGGAAACCCGAAGGGCGTGCTGTACTCCCATCGCTCCGCGCTGCTGCATACCTATGCCGCGGCCCTGCCCGATGCGCTGAACTGCTCGGCGCGCGACGTGATCCTGCCGGTCGTGCCGATGTTCCATGTCAATGCATGGGGGATTCCGTACGTCGCGTGCATGGTCGGCGCCAAGCTGGTTTTCCCGGGCCCCGGGATGGACGGCAAGTCGCTCTACGAGCTTCTTGAAACCGAGCAGGTCACATTTGCGGCCGGTGTGCCAACGGTATGGCAAGGCCTGCTGACCCACCTCGAACAGGCTGGCCTGAAATTCTCGACCATGAAGCGCACCGTTATTGGCGGCGCAGCCTGTCCATCCACGATGCTGCGCAAGTTTCAGGATGACTATGACGTTGAGGTATTGCACGCGTGGGGCATGACCGAACTGAGTCCGCTCGGGACGGTCGGCGCGATGAAAGCCAGACACCTGGCGATGAACGCCGAAGAGCGCTGCGCTGTGCAATCGAAACAGGGGCGTGCCGTGTTTGGCGTCGATATTAAAATTGTCGGCGCAGACGGTCACGAACTGCCGTGGGATGGCGTGACTTCGGGCGAACTGCTGGTGCGCGGTCCATGGGTGGTGCGCAACTATTTCCGCAACGAAGGCGGAAACCCGCTGCGCATCGACGCCGAGACGCACGGCTGGTTTCCGACTGGCGATGTCGCGACCATCGACGCTGACGGCTTCATGCAGATCACCGACCGCAGCAAGGACGTGATCAAGTCGGGCGGCGAGTGGATCAGCTCGATCGAAATCGAGAACATCGCAGTAGCGCACCCCGCCATAGCGAGTGCGGCCTGCATTGCGGCACGGCATCCGAAGTGGGACGAGCGGCCGCTGCTGCTCGCCGTGAAGCGGCCTGAGGCACAAGTGAGCGCAGAAGAACTGCTGGCGTTCTTCGAAGGAAAAATCGCGAAATGGTGGACCCCGGACGCAGTCGTGTTTGTCGATGCGGTGCCGCTTGGTGCCACCGGCAAGGTGTTGAAGAACCAGCTGCGCGATGCGTTTCAGGACTATCTGCTGCTTTCATGAGTGGGCAGGCAGCCTCTGTTGTGTTGGGTGTCGATGCAAGTGGTTACGGGCCTTTTAAAGCAATAAAACTGGAGACGCAATGAAGTTGAACTGGATCGCAGCGGCCACGTTCGCTGCAATGGGAAGCACCACTTATGCGCAATCGTCGGTGACGCTGTACGGCGTCGTCGATTCGGGGCTGTTATATCAAAGCACCGCTGCGGCCTCGTTCAGTCCGGCGGCGAAGAACCTCGGGGCGGTCTATCGCTACAAGGATGGCGGTATCTACTCGAGTATCTGGGGCATGAAGGGCACCGAAGACATTGGCGGCGGCTATTACGTCAACTTCAAGCTGCAAGGTTCCTTCGACAGCGGCACCGGCAAGCCGGGTCTTGCCGATACGGCGGGTGCCACCGCGATCTTCAACCAGGTGGCGACTGTCGGCGTGTCCAGCCCGTTCGGCTCCATCAACGCGGGTCGGCAGATCGTGCCGATGGCCTATGCAATGGCTGAAACCGACGTCCGCTCGGCGAATTACTTCGGCAGCATCCTGACCGCGTGGATCGGCATGAATACTGCGGCAGGCTGGCAGGGTACCAGCACCAACGGGCCGATCGGCGCACTGTACGACAGCAATGCGATCGTCTATGAGTCACCGAAATTTCACGGCGTGTCGGGCTTGCTTGAATATGCGCCGGGCGGTGTGGCGGGGAGCTTCCAGGGCGGCACGCGTGAGTCGGCGGTGCTGAAGTACTCGAACTACGGTCTCAATCTCTCGGCCGTGTACTACAGCGGACATGACACCAACCCTGGAGCGACGACGATCCCCACCGGGCTCCAGAACAACCGCTTCTGGTATCTGGGGGCGAAATATACGACGCTCAATGGCATCTCGATGTCGGCGTCGTATAGCAACGGCGCTAACCCCGCGACGAAGAATGCAGCGAATCCGTTCGGCGGGACGAGCCTCGACCTGTATTCGGGCGGTCTCGGCTATCAGGTCTCGCCGGCGGTGAAGGTGACCAGCGGGATCTATTACCTCAAGGACCGCAACAACTCGAAGAACACATCGCTTGAGGTCGCTGGTGGCGCCGAATACAGCCTGTCCAAAACCTCGCTGGTTTATGGGCAGGTGGGTTGGGTCAACAATCACGGAAATATGACCCAATCGATTACCTATGGCCAGCCGGTGGCGCCAGGCATGGGAACCACGGCGGTCATGCTGGGCATGCGCCACGCGTTCTGAGCGTCGCTCAGATCGGGGCGCCCGCATGGATGACCGTTATACCTGGGACGTTGCCCCAGGGCGCTGCGCAAGGACCAGTGGCAGAGGCGGCTTGACGATGACCATCGGCTTTGCGCGAAACCGGCCATTAGTCCAGCGCGATTCACGAGCCGTGCAGATGACCGCTTCGGCCGATTATGCAAACTTTGAGATTATGGAAAGCACCCGGCGTCCCGTTGCAGAAGGTCAGGCTTTCTGTGTGTTCCGCGACGCCCGATGCGCGAACATGCTCAACATTTTTTTCTCGTTCTCTGGTCTCGTAGTGTTCAACGAAGGCGACGTTCCAAGAGCTTCGAGCTAGAGCTGATCTGAAAGTGAAGCTGAGTGGCCTCAGCGTACAGGCAGGTCGCCGCGGAGTACATGCCGAGTGGAAAGACGACGGACCATTCACCCGCCGTATAACGAACTGGCTCGCCGATGATCACGTGCTTCTCGATAAAAAGCGCGGCAAGCGGAGGAATCCAGAATGTCGCCATGACCATCGAGAAGGACGTGGGTTGGAATGCCTGCAGCCAGGATTGGCGTGGTTTCAACGCCGGCATTTACTGCTCTTCGACGTCGAATAACCGCCACCTTTGGGGATGCGTGGTCAAATCGTCAAAGCGCCGGCTGTGGCATTGGAGGTTTTCACGGAGGTGCGAGACGCGATGATGTTCGCGGCGCTCTGCGTAGTCGCGTTGTGAAGCGTCGCACGCCGTGCTGTGCCGCCCGACGCCGTATACTCGACAATGGGGACGGCAAGATTCGTGTATGCAGTCCAACTCAGGCAACGCACAGCTAACGCCAAAGGAACAACGCGAAGGCGAAGTCGCCACAACCCGGCATCTCGCCTGCAAGCCGGATCGCTTCGTTTAGACGAAGTGAATGTACGAATGAACGAATTTGGATGTCATACCCGACATGCGAAACGCGCCATACATCAAAGGCCGGTTGCTGATCGTCGCGATGTTCGCGTTGCCCGCGCTCGTGTTCACCAACGGCTGTAAGTCGACGGCGACGGCGACACCCTCCGCGACCGCGCCGGGCGCAATCGCCACTGACGACGCTACGCTCGCCCGCCGGGTGAAGCAGGCGCTTGTCGCGGACCCCGCGCTACGATCGTTACCGATGAGCGTGGCAACGTATCGAGGCGTCGTGCAGTTGTCGGGATACGTGGATTCAGAGGCACAGATTCTGAAAGCACTTGCGGTGACCCACGGCGTGCCGGGGGTGCGATCCGTGACCAACGATCTGCACCTCAAGCCGCAATGACATGCGTTCGCCGGTAGACGGATGACACGAGAGTAACGCGGCACAGCGCACTCAAGCGAGCGCGGTCTCACAGCCGAAAACTCGGCGCGAGACCCAGGGCCGCTTCTGGAGTTCTCCGGACTTCGCTTTGGTCCGGTTCACAACGATAGCGGGCCGCGCAAGGTCATCTTCATATCGTGCTCCTCGTACCGATCAGCTTCTGCATCACATCCCGTTCCACGATCGACCCTCCGTGGCTCGGTCATGCCTCGGCTTTCAATATATCGCATGTGATATTTCAACCGACAGGCCGGCTGCGAAAGGGGTGTTCGACAATCGAAAGGTATGCTGATTGCTCATGTTATGACGAGGCGGTTTGCGATTGACCGGTCCACCGTCACTTTGTCACCGTCTGATTGTGTCTCGAAAGGAGTTTCGATCGTGTCGCTCTCTCGCCGTCATTTCATGATACTTGCCGCATCCGTTGCCTCAACGACGGTTCTCTCGACAAAGTCAAACGCGGACGCGCCTGTGCTGGCCGAAAACGATCCGACCGCACAGGCCCTCGGATACAAGATGGACGCATCGAAGGTCGACAGGTCGAAATTCCCTCGGTACCAGACAGGGCAGACCTGCGCCAATTGCCAACTGTATCAAGGCAAACCCGGTTCCACGAATGGGCCGTGTCCGACCTACGGGGGCAAGCTGGTCGACGCAAAAGGGTGGTGTAACGCCTACGTGAAAAAGGCATAATTTACTTCTTGACGAGCACGTGGGGCTATATCTCGGCTTCCGCGGTTTCCGCTGAAATCCTGCCGACGGGGTTGCGCGCCTCGGGTTTGGGCGTGCCCATTGCTTTCGGTCGAGTGGGCCAATGGTTACGCTGCGACTGCTGACGAGTGCCTTCAGCACGACGGGCGCACCTTCCGCACCATTGCTCGTACTGCTGGCGCTTGCGCTGCCCGGTCCGGTTGCCGCCGCGATCTGGTGGGTCAAGGGACGCGAAACCCGGAATATTTCGCTGGAGGAAGGTAGCGACGATGCGTTGACGGAAGCCGCAGGTCAGCAAGAATTCCGAACGCGCGAAGCATCAACGCTCGGAGAGCTGAAGGGCTGCAGAGAGAAATCCCTGCAGCTTTTTCTTCAAATCGTCCGTCTTAAGACAACAGGCTTTCCACCCATCGTCTGTTTCGTCATCCATGCAGCAAGCGCCGAATCCAGGTAGTCGGCGTGTCCCGGAAACCAGTTGTACAGATGCATGCCGATGTCATGCACCAGCGCGCAACCGGCCTGCCCTGCTTCGACCGCGGCTTTAACGTCTCGGACTGAATTCAGCACGGCTTCGTGCTCTTCGATGTGGCAGTCGCGCGGGGGAAAGTTTGTCGTGCGCATCCATTCGTCTTCCTGCTCGAAATGGCTGACGGCGTGTTTTTCGAATTCGTCGATTGCGGCAAGGGCGCTCGCATCGGTGCAGGTCACGAGCCGTAGCGCGACTTCATAGAATTCCTTATGCACGTCATCCATCGGCGTGAAGCCGAGTAGTCGTGCGTCCGACCACACAAGGCTGTTGTCACTTTCCCGCACAGGGGCTTCGACATCTTTCAATACAGAGTCTGTCATGTTCGATCAATCCGGCTTTATCAGGATCTATATCATAGCCGCGACATGTCGTACGCCGCGAATTTCCCGGCATTCCACATAAGCATTGCCTTAAATGCCGTTCTGCATGCTGGTTCTGATTCAGGAAGTCCTGACGGCTGAAACCAGCATTTCCTGGGACGACATTCCTCCGGCGCCGATTGGACGCACGCACCGATCTCCATAGCATCGATTCATCGTCTATCGAATGGAAAATGTCGCGTGCGCATTCAAATCGATCGGCCGACCGGGATGTTTTCACTCTTCTTCTTTCGCCATGGCGACGGCACTTGGCACGTTTTTCCGCCGGGCCAGCGCCGTCCGGAAATGGGGATAGGCCGCCTGGCTGCCTGACGTTCGGCAAGCTGCGCGCGTGGCTCAGCGACTGGTACGACCATGCCTTCGCCGTGGGCTACATCCACCCGAACGATTCAGCCCTTCATGAAAGAATTGGCGCTCTGCACGTCCGGTCGGCGGAGACCATTGCTCGAAAAAATGATGAAGTCGATCAATGAAACATCACATTGTCGGGCGTTATAGCGGATTCGTTATCGAAGCGCACATGGAGCCGCGAACGGCCCGTTTGTCCGATGGAATCGCACTGACATATCGCGTCACGTGGTCGTTACGTAGAAGGACACGAAAACAACACGTCGCCGGTGACTCATGTGCATCGACCGCGAGGCTCGCGCTCTTATCGATGCGATGCTGGCGAATCACGCTGAGCACACGCCAGGTGGTCTTCTGCAATCGTGAATGCGGAGAAATTCGACCCATATTGGCGCGACGACCGTTGACTGCTGCCCATCGCAAGGGCGATGCATGTTGCGCGCGTGTCGCTGCCAGGACTCATGCATTGATGGGACTGGCGGCTACCACGCGTTCTGCAGATCCGCGATCGTCGCCGCCAGGAAGCGCGCCGCTTCGCCGCCTGTCACGACGCGGTGATCGAACGTCAGGCTGAGCGGCAAGATCCGGTGCACGGCAGGTACGCCGTCTGCCGCGACTACCTGTTCATGGATGCGCCCCGCGCCGAGGATCGCGACGGTCGGCGGCACGACGATGGGCGCTGCGTACTTCCCCGAAATCATCCCGAAGTTCGACAGCGTGATCGTGTTGCCGCGCATTTCTTCCGGCGGAATCTTGCGCGCGCGGATATCGGCGCGCATCCGGTCGAGACCACCGCGCAGATCCGCCGCATCGCGATGCGCGACGTCGCGCAGCACCGGCACGAAAAGCCCATCGGATAGATCGACGGCAATGCCGAGATCGATCTTCTCCAGTACGTGGCGCCGCCCCGTATGTCCGTCGAACCATGCGTTCAGTGCCGGCTCAGCGCGGCAGCCCGCGACCAGCGCGCGAATCAGACGGATCGTCACGTCGGTGTGCGGCGGCCACGCGTGAATGTCGGCATCGTCGATCACGGTCGCGGCGGCCACTTCGCTTTGCGCGCGCGCCATGTTGTGCGCCATCGCACGCCGCACGCCGCGCAGCACTTCGGGCGGGCCGACTTCGCCAAGTATCTTCGCGACGCGCTGCACGTCAGCCGCCGTGATGACGCCTTCCGGGCCGGACGGCGTCACCATCGAGAGATCGACATCCAGCTTGCGCGCAAGCGCGCGCGCCGCCGGAATCGCCTTGATCACACCGCCGCCCGCGCCGACGCCGCCGCCGCCCGTGCCAAGCGACGCAGGCGCTTCCTGCACGATATGCTGGCCAACTTCCATATGGCCGACGACAGTGCCCGCGTCTGCATCGTCGCCCTCGCCTTCGAACGCGACAAGCGGCGCGCCCAGATGCACGATATCGCCCGTCCGTCCGAACAGCTTCGTGATGCGGCCGGATTGCGGCGACGGAATATCGACGATCGCCTTCGCCGTTTCGACCGACAGCAACGGTTGATCCGTGCGCACTTCATCGCCATCGTTCACATGCCATTCGACGATCTCCGCTTCCTGCAAGCCTTCGCCCAGGTCGGGCAGTTTGAAGATTTTCATGGCTTTATGACGCCTCCATAGCTTGCCTCACCGCGGCGACGATGCGCGAGGCACCTGGCATGTATTGATTCTCGAGCCGGTATAGGGGCACCACGACGTCGTAGCCGGTTACGCGCTGCACAGGCGCGAGCAGCGAATAAAGTCCGCGCTCGGCGATGTTGGCGGCGATCTCTGCGCCGATGCCGCCAGTGCGCGAGCCCTCATGCACGATCACGCAGCGGCCCGTCTTCGCCACCGACGCCAGGATCGTGTTCATGTCGATCGGCTTGAGCGTCGCGACGTCGATCACTTCGACCATCACGCCTTCCTGCGCGAGCAGATCGGCGGCGCCTTGTGCGTCCTGCACGGCACCGCCCCAGCACACCAGCGTCACATCGGAGCCGTCGCGCAGCGTAAAGCAGGTGTCGAGCGGCAGCCCTTCGCCGTTGTCTTCCACTGTCTGCCTGAACAGCCGATAGAGGCGCGTCGGCTCGAAGAAGATCACCGGATCGGGATCGCGAATCGCGGCCAGCAACAACCCGTACGCGCGCGCCGGCGACGAAGGCGTGACAACGCGCAAGCCGGGAATGTGCGCGAACAGGGCTTCGGGGTTTTCGGAGTGATGCTCGGGTGCATGGATGCCTGCGCCGCACGGCGCTCGGATCACGAGCGGACAGGTGAGGCGTCCGCGCGTCCGATGCCGCAAACGCGACGCATGATTGAGCACGTGATCGATCGTCGGATACATAAACCCGCTGAACTGGATCTCGGCGACGGGCTTCAGTCCCATCGCCGCCATGCCGATTGCGGTGCCCGCGATCGCTGTTTCGGCGAGTGGCGTATCGAGCACGCGTTGCGCACCGAAGCGCGCCTGCAGGCCGACCGTCGCGCGAAACACGCCGCCATTCACGCCGATGTCCTCGCCGAGCAGCACCACGGCGGGATCGTGTTCGAGTTCGTATGCGAGCGCCAGATTGAGCGCATCGATCATGTTCAGATCAGCCATGGTCGTTGCCTCCGTTCCGACCATGCCGACCATTGCCCGCTATCGGCGCGAATCGCTGCGCGCTTTTCAGTTGCTCACGCATTGCATGCGGCAGGGTCTCGTACAAGTGATCGAACATCGCGGATGTATCCGGCGGCGGCACGGCGAGATACGCTTCGACGGCTGCTTCGACCTGCGCGTGACACGCGCGGCCGAGTTGCTCGTCCTGCGCCTTGTCCCAGACGTTGATCCGCATCAGATACTTGCGCAAACGCAGCAGCGGCTCGTAGTCCCATTGCTTCTGAATCTCATCCGAGTCGCGATAGCGCGTTGCATCGTCGGCGGTGGTGTGATCGCCGAGTCGATAGCTGAGCGCTTCGATCAGCGTCGGGCCGTCGCCTCGCCGCGCTTTCGCGAGCGCCGCATGCATCACCTGATGCACGGCAATGACATCGTTGCCGTCGACCTGCAAGCCGTCGATGCCCGCCGCGATTGCCTTCTGCGCGAGCGTCTGCGCCGCGCTCTGCGTGCTGCGCGGCACCGAGATCGCCCACTGGTTGTTGTTGACGACGAGCACGAGCGGCGCCTGCCAGACGCCCGCCATGTTCATCGCTTCGTAGAAGTCGCCCCGCGACGTGCCGCCATCGCCGAAGATCGTCACGGCGACGCGCGGCTCGCCGCGCAGCTTGAACGCGTAGGCCGCACCGGCGGCATGGCACACCTGCGTGCCAATGGGGACGCAATTCGGAAAGTCGAGTCGCGGCACGCTGAAGTCGCTGCCGCGTTCGTCACCGCCCCAATACAGCAGGCTTTCCGTCATCGTGACGCCGCGCAGCAATTGCGCCGCATGATCGCGATACGAAGGGAACAGCACGTCATCGGCTTGCATCGCGCTCGCGACGCCCACACCGATCGCCTCCTGCCCCACCGACGATGCGAACGTGCCGAGTTTGCCAGTGCGCTGCAGCGCAACTGCTTTGGTATCGAATGCGCGGGTCAGCACCATCGCGCGATAGAGGGAAATCAGCGCCTCAGGTTCCTGCGCAAAGGCCGGCAATGGCTGCACGGGCTCGCTTTCGGGACCGAGATATCGCGTATATCCGATGTGAAAACTGGCAGTCGTGGTCATGACCGCCCTCCTTGTTCTTCAGATCTCGAATCCGTGCAGGAGATCACGTGCACAACCCGTGCCGGTTGGCGCGGACGTGCCCGGCGCCCTGAACGGCGGTTTGGGCGGCCTTATCTTTTGACAGGGAAAGCGGGTATAAGGTGCGAAATTTTCCTGCTGTGTAATGCGTGCCAATGCAGGCGGAGAAGCGCACGCAGAGACATGACTGGCGGCCGTTCAACGGTAGCCTGTCGGCGCGCTCGGTCGCGCATGCGCTGTCGATTCTGGGCGCGCCGCTCCGCTGGCTGATCGAGCAGCGCTATGTGCTCGCCAATCCGTTTGCCGGCGTCAAGGTGCGGGAATCCAGCGGCGCCAGCGTGCTGGATACATCACACGCGTTCAGCGAGGGCGAATGGGCGCTCGTGCGCACGATCGCCGATGGACTCGAGTGGTTACCCCGGTGCCAACCAGACATAACGCAGCGACCGCAAGTCGTCGTGGCCGCCTTTGTCAGCGGGTCTTGGGGCGAAGCCCGAGTGTGATGGCGGCATGGCGCCCGACCGTTAGTTGCGCATCCGACAGGAAGACGTTCGGTCATCTGCGCCAACGTATCGGAAACCGCAGTTCGGCGCGAAGCGGACGAAGTTCGCTGGTCGGATGGCTTTACAGTTGTGTCTCGTCATCCCTTGCCGAGCGGCGGCCGACTCGGGAATCCCGCCATATTGCTCAGTTGGGCCAGTTCATTCGCCGCCTCGCGCAGCAGCATCGAGTACTCGTGAATCTTCTCGGTCGTCAGCCGCACCCGCGGACCGGCCAAACTGATGACGCCGACGCAACGCGAGCCGCTCACCACGGGCACCGCCACCGCTGACATGCGCGGGGCAAACACCTCGTCGATCATCGCGTAGCCACGCACGCGCGCAGCGTGCAGGAAGCCCAGCAGCGCCTTGAGCGTCGTCGGCGCATTGGGTCCAAACTCATTGGGCTGTCCAAAACCCTGCTTCAAAACCAGCGCCGCCGCCTGTTCGTCAGTCATTGTCATCAGCCATGCGTGTCCGGTCGACGTGCATGAAAGTCGTGCTGCCTGGCCCATGTCAGGATCGTAGCGAAAGCCGATGCGCTGTCCGTCCGCCTTCCCCACCCAGATGATTGCTTCGCCGTCCACCAACGACAGCCGCGCCAGTTCACCTGTCTGCGCAGCGACGCGTTCGATGATCGGCTGGGCGATATCCGCGATGCCCGTCAGGCTCAGGAATTCCAGCCCGTTCGACGTCATACGCATTGTCAGAATGTAGCGGCTGTGATCGACCAGTTGCCTGACATAGCCGCCTTCGATGAGTTCGGCGAGCACGCGGTGGCACGTGCTGCGGGGCAGGGACAAAGCGTCGGCAATCGCCAGAAGACCCGCGCCTTCGGCTTGCGTCGCCAGGAAATCAAGAATTCTCAGGCCGTTTTTGAGCGACATTTCGCGTGATTTTCATTATGTGCAATGCAGTTCCGGTGCGGAACAGCTCGCTTTCTGAGCGCAAACAATAGCACTTGTTCGTCGCCAGATACGAACGGTTCGACATATGAGGAATTCAGGAGACAACATGTCATTTTTTGCTGATTCAGGCCTTGCCGCGGAACAACAGTCCGCGCAGGCTCACTTGATGGCGCGTCGGGCGGTGGCAGGCGCAACCGTCGGAACGGCGCTCGAATGGTTCGACTTTGCGCTGTATGGTGTGGTTGCGGCCACGATCCTTCCAAAGCTGTTTTTCCCATCGCTGGACCCGACCGCCTCGCTGCTCGCGTCGTTGGCCAGTTTCTGGGCAGGGCTGGCCGCACGCCCGCTAGGCGCGGTGATCTGCGGGATGCTCGGGGACCGTTGGGGACGCCGCAAACTGATGCTTATCACCGTGTCGGTAATGGGAGCTTCATCGTTCCTGATGGGGCTGTTGCCCACTTACCAGCAGGTTGGCATCCTCGCGCCGACGTTGCTGGTGACACTTCGCATCATCCAGGGATTCGCGCTTGGCGGCGAGTCGACGGGCGCGCAACTGATGGCGGTCGAGCATGCGTCTGCTAACCGACGCGGTTTGTATTCGGGCCTGCTTGGCATCTGCTCGCCACTCAGCCAGATTCTCGCCAACTTCTCGCTCTTTACACTGGCCGCGGTGCTTTCATCGGACGACTTCGACTCCTGGGGATGGCGAGTCCCGTTCCTCGCAAGCTTTGTGCTGGTGCTGCTGGGCATCTACATCCGCAGGAAGGTTAGCGAGACACCCGCCTTCGAGGCGCTCAAGAGGACTGCCGCTCCCACACGCGCTGCCAATCCGCTAGGCACCGTTTTCAAATATCACTGGCGCACCGCGCTTCGCCTGACGCTGTTCTTCTGTGGCCCGGCCGCACTGTTTTATCTGATCGTGGTTTTCTCGCTCAGCTATCTGACGAAACACCTCGGCGTACCAAAGCAGACCGGTTTCATGCTGCTGATGGTTGCGAATGTCTGTGCCATCGCGGGAGCGCTGGCGGGCGGTTATCTGAGCGATCGGATCGGACGCAAACGTGCGCTGATGATCGGCTCGTTCTGCACGCTGATCTGCTGCCTGATCTACTTTCCGATTCTCAACCAGAACTCGATCGCCATGACGATGGCCGTGATGGGCGCCTTCCTCGGCTTCACACAGTTCCAGAGCGGCATCCAGCCGGTGTGGTTCGCCGAGTCATTTCCGACCGAGGCGCGCTACACGGGGTCCGCACTGTCGTACTCGGGAGCCAACCTGCTCACCGGCGGCCCGATGCCCATCGTCGCCGTGGCGCTGCTCAATGCCTTTAACGGTTCCCCTTGGGCCATCGTAGCAGTCTGCGGCTCGCTGAACCTGATCTCCTTCCTGATGATCGCAATATCGCGGGAAACCAAAGACACGGCCCTGGAACGCTCTTCTACACACTGACACCATGACTCGCAAACTCTACATCCTCAATGGCTCCAACCTGAACATGCTGGGCGCGCGGGAGCCTCATCTTTATGGCAGCACTACGCTGAAGGATATCGAACAGAACTGCCTCGCGCTGGCCGACGCCCTCGAGTTCGACTGCGTATTCCGACAAACGAACAGCGAAAGCGAGTTGATCGACTGGATCCAGGAAGCGTTCTTGCAGGACGCCGCGCTAATCATCAATCCAGCCGGCTTTTCATTCGGTCGGATTCCGGTGCTCGACGCAGTCAAGCTCATCCGCCGACCAGTAGTGGAATTGCATATCACCAACATCCACCGACGCTCGGAGGAATATCGTCACTCGACGATTTCGGTGGCGGCTACGGCGGTAATTTGCGGGGCTGGCGCAAACGGATACTTGCTAGCAATCCGCGCGATTGACGATCTGTGGGGCAACCAGACCTGAGCCGGCTCCTCTATTCATGAAGCACGCGGGCCCCTCGATGGAGCCCGCTTCGGCCGCGGCACCGGCTTACTCTGCCGAGCGGATGTCCAAGCGTCTCGAGCAGAATTGGCATGGCGAGCCTGTCAAACACGTCGAGAAACTCGGGCATCTTGCGCAGCGCGATCGTGTAAACCCGGAAATCCAACAGGGGAACGGCGCGTGAATCGGGCGATCGACTCCGAACTGATAGGGGTCGACATCAAGGGCTGGCTGATGTCGGCGTCCGTCAGCGCGGCGCTGTTGCTGGCGTTTTCGATTGCATGGCTGCTCGAACGAATCGGGCACGGCCACCTGACACCGTACATCGACCCCGGCGTGCTCGCACTACTGACGCTCGTCCTGATTCCGATGCCGATGCCGGTCGGAACCGTGATCGGCGCGGTCAAGGAAGTGTTGCTGATCGCGCCGCCGGATCTGGAGCGCGAGCTGCTTGACCTGATGCAACAACTCGCGGCTTCGTCAAGCACTCGCACTATGCGACGCGCGTCGGCCGCGGCCTGTTCGTCGAGGGGCATATCGTGCTGCCCGAGGCGATGGAGCACGCCGGCGTCCGCCAGCTCGATCAGATCCGCGAGAGGATCTCGCACGCAATCGGCGAATCGGGCCCGGACCGCTGGCTGACGGTGACGTTCACGCGCGACCCGCGCTGGTTGTAACTTTCGCGACTAGTCCCCGAACGGGTTGCCGGTGTCCTTCACTTCGGTACTGAGGTTGTATTCCGCACGCATGGCCTTGAGTACGCCCTCGATGTCGCGCTCGAAGCCGATCGCGTTACCGAAGTGGGTCATGTTCCAGTTGCAGCCTGTCCTGTCAGCCTCTTGCAATTGCGGCCGCGGCACGCGAATCTTCACGCCATCCTCGACGATTTCCTGCAGTCGTTGGATTCGCCGACTGACCTCCTGCTGAAGCTGCGAGGCATTAAGCGTCTTGCGTATCATCCAGGTCTCCTCCCGGTTGCTCGAGCCAGTCTAACGCAAGTGAGGCGATTCGCGACCTGGCGCTGAAATGCGAAGCGCCAGAGAGAAAGCAGGCGTATTGGTTCGCGGGGGTGCGTCAGCCAGCGCCGACGCGCGCGAAAGTCTGGCGGCTTTAGACGACGATGGTTGTGCGTCGCACCACACATTCGTTCGGTTTCTGTGTCGCCGGCCTGGATTGTTTCCCCGATAGCCAGACATACGGATTACGAGGAACATAGGCATGCGCTAAAGGTTGCCAACGTGTAAAACCGGTGGGGGTAAGCATGGGACAACTCGACTTCAGTACCTTCGAGCACGAAGGTTGGGAGCGGGTCGCGCAGGCCTATCATGAGTATTTTGGTGATTTTACCGCCCAGTCGAACCAGGCCATGCTCGAGACCCTCTGCATTCGGCGGGGAGCCCGTTTTCTCGACGTCGCCTGCGGCCCGGGCTACCTCGCGGCCGCCGCCGCGCGCAGCGGCGCGGATGTCACCGGCGTGGATTTCTCGGTCGCGATGGTCGACAAGGCGAGACGCGTCTTTCCGGCACTTGAGTTCCGCGTCGGCGACGCGGAGGATTTGCCGTTTCACGACGCAAGCTTCTCGGCAGTGGGGATCAGCTTCGGAGTGTTGCACTTTGCGCACCCCGAGCGCGCACTCGCGGAGGCGTTTCGTGTACTGCAACCTGACGGCAGAATCGCCTTCACGGTATGGGCGACACCGAACAAGGCGGTTGGCTTCGGCATGGTGTTGAAGGCGATCGAGGAGCACGGGACGACCGACGTACCCGTCCCGCCGGGACCACCCTTCTTCCGATTCAGCGATTGGGAGGAATCGAAGCGCATGTTGCTCGATGCCGGGTTCGTCCAACCGGAGGTGCGGGAGTTGGACCTCACGCTCGTGCTTCATGCTCCCACTACACCTTTTCATGCACTCCTGCGTGGTGGCGTGCGGGTTTCCGCGTTGCTACACGCGCAGACGCCGGCCGCGCTAGCGTCTATTGAACGGGCCGTCGCACACGACGCGGAGGTGTATCGCAGCGATACTGGGGACCTGCGGCTTCCGATGAGCTGCGTTCTGGCTTCCGCACTCAAGCCTTAGGCGAGCGGGTTGACTCAACTCAACTAGACCGTCGCGGCGAGCTTGAATTCATCGAACCTGGCTACTGGTGGCGATAGTTCCTGGACTTCCAGACGGTCCACCAGACCGGCATGGGCACCGTCAACCAGCCAATGGCAGATTCGCTCGAGTTCTTCAGCGTGTCCTTGCAACACAGCCTCGACCGAACCGTCCATCCGGTTGCGCACCCAACCCGTGATGCCTCGAGCCGTGGCCTCGTTGATGCAAGCCTGCCGGTAACCTACCCCCTGCACGTGACGATATACCCTGACCAGTCTGGTCCGTAAATCGGTATCGAACTGTGGCGTCATGATGCACGTAACTCCAGGTCGGATAAGACGCAGCGCAATTGCCTCTGGTCGCTGTCGCTGTCAGTCCGCAAACAAAAGCTCTGCTGGACACGAATCGCGGATTCGACGGTCAACCTCCGCGCGGCTCGTCGCTTTCGCCTGCCGAGTCTGTTGCCTCCCAATCTGCCTTCGTCATTGCTGCTGGCGTCACCGGCTTGATACGTGTCCACCATGCGGTATTTGCCGGTGCATGGAAGCGGAACTGCGTGCTCCATGCCGCCCAGAACTCCCGCTGTGCGGCATGGGACGTCGGGAGAACAAAACCTAACTTCTCAGCGAGTGCCGGCAGATAAAGGTCAAACGCTGATTTGACAACGTCGCCCCAGCTTCTTGCCGCTAGAATCGCAAGCCGATACGCAATTGCCGCAATGGCGGCCGCAATCGCAGCGTTCAGAAAAAGATCCGCCAACAGGTAATTACCGGCCAGTCCGTCCGCAAGCCAGATGTCAATCGCTCGCACAAAGGTAAAGATGGACGTGAAGGAACCCAGAACGACGAGTCCGACCAGAAAGTCAACTGGAGCTCTCGAATCCGCAATGATTGCCTGATAGTCCTTTGGGATGACTGCAAGAAGACGCGGCCATACGAATATGCTGTCAACCTTATAGACTTCGCTCGAGTAACCCTCGAATGCACGCAACGTGTTCCCAAAGGCCGTAGGAAGAACGAGATTTTCATACCGGGGGAAATCACGGGCGTTCCGCTCCTGGTTGCGGTACAGCCTCGCCCTTACGGTGGCCCGGTTCGATTCAGCCTTTCGGTATTCCAACGATTCCTTTGAGGCTTTAAGCCGCTCGATTGTACTGTTCTCTGTAGCGAGTTCCGTACGGAGGCGTTCTATGAGGTCCAGCTGACGATTGCGGCGATTTCGCTCATCGCGCTTCCAGGCCTCGCGATTGAATGGCCATTTGTATCCTTCGAGGACCTGATAAAACCAGTTGTTCAATACCAACAGGATCAGCGATAGGACCCATACGATTAGGAGGAAAGAGAACAAGCTTCCAACCTTGTCGCTGTCCGAGGTCGCTTTGTGTAGCAAATCGCAAAATGCCGGGATATCGGCGTTTGCCGCGAGAAAGCCTGTAAAGCCAAGCAGGGCCGGCAAAAAGAAGCCGAGGATAAATGCTTTGTCCAGCAATTTCGATAGGCCCGAAAGCATCGGAGATTATCCCTTGGCAAGTTCAGCGACGCACTGGCGGTGAGTTGTCGTCATCTGGGTCCTGCTGCGACTGTCCCGGAAGACCTCCGAATTGAAGAGCCCGGTGAACGGCATTCAAATCGATGCTTGCCAGTTTGCTCGGAGGCGTTGCTGAGCCGGAGTCGTCTACAAGATGTTGATAGAGGAAATCGACTACCCCACTGAGGGCATTGAGGGCGCTCGCGTAATCTCGTGCAATCGCCAGGTCGTGGACTTCTACGGCCCGCCTCATTACCAATTCGCGTAGCGGTTCCGGTGCTGATTCGTATTGGCGAGCAAACGCGGCGTTCCGTTTGATCTCTTCAAGCCGGTCGATCGCTCTTGAGGCACTGCGCCGGGTCTGCCCCCTAGGTACATGCGTGGCGCTGCGCCCGACCACTTTTGTCAGCAGTTCGACGATTTCACGAGATGAGTTTTCTTTCATCCTGGCCCTCCAAGGGGAAAGCACACTTGCCTCCCCGGCCCCGCCCGGTCGTCAGTGCTCGAACCGTTACTCGATGTTAGTACAGCTGTTCGGTAGGAGGAAACAGTATATCGGTGCGCACGCCGCAGAAGTGTCACGTGGACTTCGCAACAAGTGAACTATCGCCGGGCTCCTCGCTGCCTCGCACATAGGGTCGTTCAAGCGATTGGCACAGGGCAATCCCTGAACGCTTGCCGGGCAATGTTCAGGAAAATGCGGGCCCAATTCTCTGCAGCGAATGTTGGTTTCGGACCGTCGCAGCCCGGTCAAGGTGTAGGGTGAGTCCCACCACCGAGTCCGCGTCGCCACTGTCACGCGCGCACTCGACGCCTACGCAGCCGGTTAGCGGCACGCTTGCCTGACAGCCCCCTCCGTCGGCACGGCCTTTGCATACAGAAACCGCGTCAACGGAGATAGCCATGATGCAATGTTTTGCGGACTTCGCTCCCAAGCAAGCGCTGCGCGGCAGTGCAGCCGTGCTTGCTGCCACCATACTCCTAACAGCATGCGGGACGGGGATCGCGGCATTCGCCGGACTGCTTCCGAAATCCGACGGGGTAGCGACCGCAGTGACCGCTACGCCGTTGGTCGACCTGCAGACCACGATGACGAATCTAATCGAATCCGGTTACGAGGACATTTCCGCAACTGCTGACTAAGCTCGCCCGCAAGCTCGGCAGTGCCGCGCCGCGTGATAGCACTGTCGGAACCGACTTCACCGTTCATCAGGCGTTGAACACGGTTCGTCTTCAACTCTGTTCTCTGCCATTAGCTATGCTTCTCTCTGTGTCTTGCGCCCGTCGCGAAGCACAGTCACCCAACACCGGCACAGTCGCTTGCGCACGACCCAATGATCGGTCCGACAGATACCGTTACGTCACCAGCGGGTAGGCACGATCGCATTGATTGCGTTCGAGCAATGCCCAACACCTGGCGGACCACCGCGTACTGCACGAACATAGGAGCGAAACGTGGCAAATATTGACTTCGAGAACCTCTGGCAGTTGTTTCCAGTCACCGACGATATTCCCGATTCCGCCCGCCTCGCGGCGCCGATTCATCAGCGCGTCTCGCTCGTCGATGGAGAACTGAAGGCATGGGATGGCGCCTGCAAGAACGTGCAGTCCCCAGTTTGCGTGCGACAAGCCTCCGGCGACGCTGAACAGGTCGTAATTGGCAGTTATCCGGTCATGGGCGAGGCCGAGAGCGATGCCGCACTGAACGCGGCCGTGCGAGCCTACGATCACGGCCGCGGTGAGTGGCCAACGATGACAGTCGCGCAGCGCATCGGCTGCATGCAAGACTTCATTCGTCTCATGGCGGCCAGGCGCCATGAGATTGTGAATCTGATCATGTGGGAAATCGGCAAGAGCCTTGCCGATTCGCAGAAGGAGTTCGACCGCACCATCAGCTATATGCAAGACACTATCTCGGCGCTCAAGGAGCTAGACAATAACAACTCGCGCTTTGTCATCGCCGAGGGCACCATCGGCCAGATTCGCCGCACCCCGCTGGGCGTCGTACTGTGCATGGGGCCTTACAACTATCCGCTGAACGAAACGTTCGCGACGCTCATTCCCGCATTGCTGATGGGCAACACCGTCGTGTTCAAGCCGCCCCAATATGGCACGCTGCTGTTCTTTCCACTGCTCGAGGCTTTCCGCTCTGCTTTCCCGAAAGGCGTCGTCAACACGATTTATGCACCGGGTGCGGTGGTGGTGCCACACATGCTCGCCTCAGGAAAGATCGACGTGCTTGCTCTGATCGGCTCAAGCAAGGTTGCAGACCACCTGAAAAAACAGCACCCAAAGTCGCATCGGCTACGCGCCGTTCTCGGTCTTGACGCCAAAAACGCCGCCATTGTGTTGGCTGACGCCGACATAGACCTCGCCGTGAAGGAATGTCTGCTCGGAACGCTGTCGTTCAATGGTCAACGGTGCACTGCGCTCAAGATGTTGATGGTGCACCGCTCGATCGTCGATACGTTTCTTGAACGCTTTAATGCAGCGCTCAAAAATCTCAAGGTGGGCATGCCGTGGGAACAGGGTGTGTCCATTACACCGCTGCCGGGCATGCATCGCACGGCCTACATGACCCAGGCAATTGACGATGCGAAAGCGAAAGGCGCGGCGGTCGTGAACGAAGGTGGTGGCGTGTTCTGCAAAACTCTTTTCTATCCGGCCGTGGTGTACCCCGTCAAGGAAGGGATGATGCTCTATCGTGAGGAGCAGTTCGGACCGATCATCCCGGTCGTGCCGTTCGATGACATTGATACACCACTCGAGTATGTCATCACTTCGGACCACGGTCAGCAGGTCAGCATTTTCGGCACCGACGCTGCCCAAATTGGCTCGCTGGTCGACCCGCTCGTCAATCAGGTGTGCCGCGTCAATCTCAATAGCCAGTGCCAGCGAGGCCCAGACGTCTTTCCGTTTGCCGGCCGCAAGGATTCTGCGGAAGGTACGCTATCGGTCACCGATGCGTTGCGCGCGTTCTCGATTCGCTCCATGGTCGCGGCCAGGGAGACCGACCTGAACAAGACGCTGCTCGATACGATGGTCACGAATCATCACTCGAAGTTCGTCAACACCGGTTTTATCTTTTAGCGGCTCGATGGGGATCGAGCTCGAGTCCCGGCGCGGAGATTCAGTGCGCGACGCCGTAAAGGTCAGCGCATCGCGCACATGGTTGAGTGAAAGGATCCATTCGTCAGTTGGGGCGATTTCGCGCGACGTCCGGCCAGTCGATGCCCGTAGAAAGCATCGGTTTAAAAGCGACGAATATTTGCGACGTCCTATGGCGCTGCTTCATGCATCAACCCAACGTTCTTCCCTGGTTCAGGATGCGCGGAGCGGGTCACTGCGGGTCCGGATGAGCCAAGCTCGCTGCCTCGACAATCTGCTCGTATTGTTCCACGCCGACTACGGCTCGGTACTCCGGCATCAGCCGGATGAGCGCTTGCGACGTCTTGGAATCACACCGTAGACTTCCAGCTGCTCAGCGTGCACCAGGGCGTGCCGCAACGTCATGGCCACGTCAGTCTCCTTATTGCAGCTGAACAGCGAGCAAGTCGTTGGCGAACGCCGGCCGGGCGGAGGCGAACTCCATCAGGTCGAGGAAGCCCTCGCTGACCGCAAACTCATGCAGCGCATCATCGCCGCTGTCAGCTTTGATGCGACCGTAGCTTTCGACCATTTTCAGGTCGGTAATCAAGTACATCATCTCAACCTCTTTCTGTCTGGGAATGCCCCGAGTTGTCGCGCTCATACCTCGACGGAAAGAATGCGCCCCGTCGGGCCGTTGTGGTCTCATGCTTCGGTCCGAAGAGTACGTAGCGTGGCTTAATTCAAGCTTAAACAATGCCAACGATGAGAACGCCTCGCCGCAACGGAGATTCGGCAGCGCCCAATCGCAAAACCTCGCGGAATAGCATTCAATCCATGGCTAAGCGGTTGAACGCTGGACGGTCGTTTGGCGGGGAGAATAAAGTGCCCTCGGGTCACTGCGGTTCACAGCGAATATTGCTGCATCGCACTACGCAACATGTCGGTTGGAACCAACCTTATCGTTAATCGGGCAGTGAAACCGGTTTGAAGCGGGCTTTGTTGTATCCCATTAGCCGCCGTGTCGAAAAACGGCACGGCGTTGCGTATCTGTGGGGCATCATTGAATCCGAAGAGGAGAAGCGCGCGATCCGCGTCGACGCGGAAAATGTGCCCGGCGTCAAGCGGGTAGAGAGCTATCTGGAGTCGCCGAGAGTGATTCCGACAATGTAGCCGGCGCACGTGTACGTGCCGAACGTTCCCAGCTTGACTGCGGGCGGCGCGGTTTGGAACCGCGCCGAGTTCGACTGTTTCCTGATCACGATTTGAAGGTCGCCAATCGAGCAGCAAGTGGGACGAAGGATGCAATCGTCCCCGCTGCGCGTTCCGAGGAGATACTTGCCCGATGGCGGAGCAAGCGGCTGTTATTGAATGTCAGTCCGCAATTTCCGGCTCGACCAGCTTCGCCAGTTGCGCGAGCGACTCCTGCCAGCCGAGGTAACACATCTCGACCGGAATCATCTCGGGGATGCCTTCCTGCACGATATTCAGTTCGGTCCCGCACGACACCTGTCGCAACGAAACGGTCGTATGCATCTGACCGGGCAGATTCGGGTCGTCGAAATGGTCCGAATAGCGGATCTTTTCGAACGGCACCAGTTCGATGTACTCGCCGCCGAACGAGTGCCCCTTGCCCGAGCCGAAGTTGTGAAACGACATCCTGTAGGTGCCGCCGACGCGCGCATCCATCTGATGCACGTCGCAGGTGAAGCCATACGGCGGTAGCCATTTCGCCATCGCGGCGGGTTCGAGGAACGCGCGATAGATACGCTCGGGCGTCGTGCGCAAAACACGGTGGAATTTGACGGTTCCGGTAGCCATGATGAGTACGCCTTTCACTGGAGGGGTTGAACATACTGTCACGACGCGCCCGCGTTGCGGGAATCGACACGCACGAGACCAGGCAAAACCCGTAGACGGTTGACACTCGTTTAACAGGTGCATCCCCCTCTCGAACGTTTGTTACGCCGCATTACCCTTTCACTCGCGCCAACGGATACAGCAGCGTGCCCGCTCATTGCAAGCGGCTCGATCTTCGAATCGTCGCGCATTGCGTTCCATACGGACTGCGTTGCGGTCGAAGCGTCCCCGGTCGCCATAGCATCCCCGTCCTTTTTAGATGATCGATGATAGCAACGCGTGCCTTCTGTTCGCCTAAGATGGGTGGTTCCCGTCACAGCCACCAAGGAAGGTCATGAGTAGCGACTCGACACATCAAACTGCCATCAAAGCTTTCGTGTTCGATGTCTTCGGAACCGTGGTTGACTGGCGAAGCGGCGTCGCGCGCGAAGCGCAACCGTTTCTCCAGCGGCACAAGCCGAATCTCGACGCATTCGACTTCGCGGACGCATGGCGACGCGAGTATTCGCCCGCGATGGAAGAAGTGCGTAGCGGACGCAGACCGTATGTGCGTCTCGACGTGCTGCACCGGGAAAACCTCGTCAAAGTGCTGGCGCGTTTCGGCATCGCCAACGTTCCCGAGCCGGAGATCGATGAGTTGAACCTGGCCTGGCATCGGCTGGACCCCTGGCCCGATGCCGTCGACGCATTGCAGCGCCTGAAGGCGCGCTTCATCATCGCACCGCTATCCAACGGCAACATTCGCCTGATGGTGGACATGGCAAAGCGTGCCGGTCTGCCTTGGGATGCCATTCTCGGTGCCGAAGTCGTCCGCGCTTATAAGCCCTCGCCGCTGGTCTATAGCGAAACGGCGGAAATTCTCGGCATTGCGCCACGCGAATTATGCCTCGTGGCCGCGCATAACAACGATCTCGCCGCTGCCCGGCGCGTCGGCTTGAGCACCGCGTTCGTCGTGCGACCCACCGAGCATGGCCCTCAACAGACGAGCGATCTGAAAGCGGACGAGGCGTGGGACTTCATCGTCGACGATCTGCACGAACTCGCGACGCAACTAGGCTGCGCGCGCTGACGCAAACCCACGCAAGGCGACGTACTGCAACAGCATGATCGTCTTGCCGTCGACGATTTCCCCTGCGTCGACCGCTCGCAACGCGGCTTGCAACGGCATTTCGATCACCTCTAGATCTTCCCCTTCATCCTCGACGCCGCCGCCGTCGTTGACCCGCATCGACGCGTCGTACTCGCCGACATAGAAGTAGAGCTTTTCGGTTACGGACCCCGGGCTCATGTAGGCCTCGAAAATCTTGTGGACCTGACCCACGCGATACCCCGTTTCCTCCTCGACTTCGAGCCGGATGCGTTCTTCCGGCGAAGCGTTGTCGAGCAACCCGCCCGGTGCTTCGATCATCATGCCGTCGTGACCGTTCACGAACGCGGGCATGCGGAATTGTCGCGTGAGTATCACGTTGCCGGTGCGCGGACTGTGCAGCAGGATCGTCGCGCCGTTGCCGCGATCGTAGGTCTCGCGGTTCTGCCGCTGCCATGTGCCATCGCGACGCAGGAAGTCGAACGTCACCTTCTTCAGCGTGTACCAGTCGTCGGATAGCAAGGTCGTTCCGACGATGCGAACCCGGTCTTTCGTTGCGGTCATGGCGCCTCCTGTCGACCATGGACAATGATTCATGGTATCGTGCAACTTCGTGCAATTTCAAGATATTTCGTGCAATGCAATGTTGACGACCCAACGCAAGAAAGCGATCCTCGACGAACTCGCGCGCAACGGGCAGGTCCTGGCAGGCGCGCTGAGCGCGGCGTTTGGCGTGTCGGAAGACACGATCCGCCGCGATCTACGCGAACTGGCCGCGGAGGGGCGCTTGCAGCGGGTCCACGGCGGCGCGTTGCCCGCGTCGGCGGCGCTCGCGTCATTCGAGCAGCGTCAGGACATCGAGACGCTCGCCAAGCGGCGCATCGCTCGGCGAGCAGTCGAGCTGATCGCGCCGGGGCAAACCGTGATCGTCGACGGCGGCACCACGTCGGCGCTATTGGTCCAGGAGCTGCCGTCCGATTTGCACGCGACCATCGTCACGCATAGTCCGAGCGTCGCCACGGCGCTTGCCGCGCATCCTTGTGTCGAGGTGATCCTGATTGGCGGCCGGCTTTACAAACATTCGATCGTGGCCGTCGGCGCCGCGGCGATGGAAGGCATTTCGCGCATCCATGCCGACCTGTACTTCATGGGGGTGACCGGCGTGCATCCCAGCGCTGGGCTGAGCACCGGTGACTTCGAGGAAGCCGCGATCAAGCGCGCGCTCGCCGCACGGGCGGCGGAAACGGTCGTGCTCGCGTCATCGTCGAAACTGAACGCCGCATCGCGGTTCGTGATCGGCGAGATCAAACTCGCGCAGACCATCGTGGTCGAGAAGAAGACCAGCGCGGAATTGACGAAGCCGATCGAAGCGGCTGGAGTGACTGTGGTGAGAGCGTAGGGGTGGCGAGGTCGCCACCCGGCGCGCTCAATCGTCCATCGGCCGATCGTTAGGATGATCGAACGCCGCCTTCATCGTGTCGCTCATCGGCACGTCGAGGTTGATGCCCTTCGGCGGAATCGGCGACATGAACCACGTTTTGTAGAGCTTCTCGCCTTCGCCGTCCTGTTCGATCTTCGCAATCGCCCGATCGACAATCGTCTTCATCGCGGCGTCCCTTTCGGCAACATGCAGGCAATCGCCTCGTGCGTCTGCGGATCGCCGGTCACCACGTAGCTGGCGGGATTGCCCGAGGTTGCGCGCTCCGCCGACAGCACGTCCGAATCCATGAAAAAGGCCTGCGCGCGCCCGCTTCCGAACAAAGATAAAACAGGCGACTTTTGGAGTGCTAGGATGACGCGCGCAACCCGGCCTGTTCCACGAAGCGACACTCCCGGGTTGCCGACACGATGGTGAAATCGTTGCGTTGTGCAGCCTGATACTCAAGTACAGAGGAGACACTCAATGAAACTTTCGAAGCTGCTTGTAAACGCGTTGGCGCTCTCGGCTCTCAGCTTTACCGCAGTCGCGGCTCATGCCGAAGATCTGCTCGACTCGGTCAAACAGGCCGGAGTCCTGAAGATCGGTCTCGAAGGTACCTATCCGCCGTTCGACTCGCGCAACAAGGACGGCGAGCTCGAAGGCTTCGACGTCGATGTCGCGAAAGCCGTGGCGGCGAAACTCGGCGTAAAGCCGGTATTCATTCCGACCGAGTGGAGCGGCATTATCGCGGCGCTGCAGAGCGGCAAATTCGACGTGATCATCAATCAGGTCACCATTACCCCGCAACGCAAACAGGTTCTTGATTTCAGCCAGCCGTACACGTACTCGGCCGCGCAACTGATCCAACGGGCGGACGACAAGCGTGAGTTCAAATCGCTCGACGAATTCAAGGGCGACAAGAAGATCGGCGTGACGCTCGGCACCAACTACGACCAGATGGCGCGCGCGGTACCTGGCATCAACGTGCAAACTTATCCGGGTGCGCCCGAGAAACTGCGCGATCTCGCCGCCAGGCGTATCGATGCGACGATCGACGACCGGCTGATGCTGCCGTACATCATCAAGAACTCGCAGTTGCCGCTGCGTACGGGCGCGGTGCTGAAAGGCGCCGAGCAGGAAATGGGCATCCCGTTCCGCAAGGACAATCCGAAGTTCGCGAAAGCACTCGACGACGCGTTGACCCAAATGAAGCAGGACGGCACGCTCAAGAAGATCTCGATGCACTGGTTCGGCACGGACGTGACTCAGCCTATCGCGCAGTAATTTTCCCGTTGTTCTCGCGTACCCGCGCCGACCTGCAGGATGCTCGGCGCAGGTACGTCGCTTGCTCGCTGAGCGGTTTCTGCCGCGGAATCGCTCGCGATCAACGCTTCCATTGCTTCGAATCACGAAGCAAGCGCGGATACGCCATTACGCGCATCTTCTCCCTCGTTCATCGCGCTTCCTTCTTCATGCTGAATGCATGCACGCTCTGCTGCGCCGCAGTTGCCTGATGCTTCGAAAGCGTGCGATGCTTTCGGAGCCATTGATCCGGCCACCTCGTGTCGGACTCGCATGTCGCCGGGAGACGACCTCGAATGGCACGCGATGAGACCAGTGAAATGCCCACAACCTTGGAGGCATCATGAGCATTCAATCACTGTCTCGCAGCAGCGCCGCGTCAACCGCGCATCTCTTCCCCAGCTCAAATAGGTACTTCGTGCCGCGGCGTTCGCCGATCACGCTCGGCGTCGCCTGCATCGCCTCGCTCGTCTTCGCATCCGCGAGCTGTCTCGCCGATACCCAGGTGGGCGCCACGCTGCCGCCGGCGCCCGACATTCTGTACGGCGATCTGTTCGTCGCCGTGCAAACCGCGCAGATCTTCCCCGACCAGAAGACGTTCGTCGACGCGACGCCGAATGGCAATCCCGCCGCGATCGTCCAGCTATACGAAACGCAGAAGAACCAGACCGGCTTTTCGCTGCAGAAATTCGTCAGCCAGTACTTCACGCCGCCGCCCGATCAGAGCATCACGCCGCCGCCGAACCAGAGTCTGCGCGAGCACATCGACTGGCTCTGGAACGGCCTCACGCGCACGACGACGAGCGCGCCCGACTATAGCTCGCTGATCCCGCTGCCCAAACCATACGTCGTGCCGGGCGGCCGCTTTCGCGAAGGCTACTACTGGGATACCTATTTCACGATGCTGGGGCTGCAGGAGTCCGGGCGTGAAGATCTCGTCGACGATATGCTCGACAACTTCGCGTACATGATCGACACGTTCGGCCACATACCGAACGGCAATCGCACGTACTATCTGAGCCGCTCGCAGCCGCCGTTCTACTCGTACATGGTGGAGCTCGCGGCGCAAAAGGAAGGCAACAAGGTTTATCAGAAGTACCTGCCTGTGCTGCGCAAGGAGTACGCGTACTGGATGCAAGGCTCGTCCAACACGCCGCGCGGCGGCGCTACGCGCAATGTGGTCGTGCTCAACGATGGCACCGTGCTGAACCGCTACTGGGACGATCTGGACACGCCGCGCGACGAGTCGTACCTCGAGGACGTGCAGACCGCGCAGGCGAGCGGCCGGCCGGCCAACCAGGTCTACCGCGATCTGCGCGCGACCGCCGAAAGCGGCTGGGATTTCAGCTCACGCTGGTTCGGCGACAACCAGACGCTCGCAACGGTGCGCACGACATCGATCATCCCGGTCGATCTGAACAGCCTGTTGTTCCATCTGGAGACGACGATCGCGCGCGGCTGCTCGGAGACACGCGACTTCCGTTGCGTCGCGCAGTTCATCGGCTACGCGGCGCGGCGCGCGGAAGGCATCAACCGCTATCTGTGGAATCGCAACGGCTACTACGGCGACTACGACTGGCAACTCGGCAAGTCGCGCGACAACCAGACACCGGCGATGCTGTATCCGCTGATGGCCGGCGTGGCGTGGCCCGATCGCGCGTGGAAGACCGCCCGGACCGTGGAGAATGTGCTGCTCAAGCAGGGCGGCCTCACGACGTCGACCTATAACACCACGCAGCAATGGGACGCGCCGAACGGCTGGGCGCCGTTGCACTGGATCGCGATTCAGGGCCTCAAGCGCTACGGACGCGCCGACCTCGCGCAGCCGATCGGCACGCGCTTTCTCGCGGACGTCGAGAACGTCTACAACACGCAGCACAAGCTCGTCGAGAAGTACGTCGTCGAAGGCGCGGGCGAAGGCGGCGGCGGGGGTGGCGAGTATCCGCTGCAGGACGGCTTCGGGTGGACCAATGGCGTAACGTTGATGCTGCTCGATCTGTACGGCAATGGGCAGTGAGTCCCCGCGGCATCGTCAAGCGAGTGCCGTGCGGCTAGCCCCAGTGGAAGCAGAATGATCTGGCTCGCCAATATTGTTCTCGTGCTGCACGCGCTGATCGTGGTGTTTATCGTCGGCGGACTATTCGCCATCTGGATCGCCCACGGTTTGCGACTCCCGTGGGCGCGAAATCGCACATTCCGGACGGTACATGTTCTCGCCATCGGTATCGTGGCGATCCTTGCGGTGCTCAATGTGCCGTGCCCGTT
The DNA here is from genome assembly GCF_050436225.1 of Paraburkholderia lebeckiae. Taxonomy (NCBI): domain Bacteria; kingdom Pseudomonadati; phylum Pseudomonadota; class Betaproteobacteria; order Burkholderiales; family Burkholderiaceae; genus Paraburkholderia; species Paraburkholderia lebeckiae. The sequence continues at coordinate 381,621 of NZ_JBNDLU010000003.1, forward strand.
AACCGTTCTGGAGGATCATCTGCGCACGGGAACGGTCGGTCCGCAAGGCTTCATACAGCGCTGGGTCAGCGCCTGGCTGTATTACGACTTTCCGGGTTGGGTGTTCGTAGCCGCCTATGTCGCGTTCTTGCTGGCAGTGATTGTTACGTGGTACCGAATTCGGCCACGAGCGTGACGGGCGTACCGCCGCCCGGACGGAAATTCCCAGCCTGCCCTTTTTAGTTCTATTGAGGACACATTTTCACCGGTTAAATTTACCATTCAGTTATTTTTATAAAACGCAATTAATTCCGACAGCATAGCCACGAAAATCCGCAGTTCCTCGTCGCCATTCAATGCAATTCAAATAAATGCGCCAGCGTTTTTCTTCCCCCATGCGGCGGCGACCGCGCTAGCGCTCGATCACAAAGCGCTACCCCTCCATAAAATGCGACTTTATTCTGAATCGCATAATTGCCGCTTGATCCTTGACAAAACCGCATTTCGCATCCTATTTTCACTCTTGCTGTAAGCATCGGAAAGATTCAATTTTAAATTTCTCTTGAAATGTCGAGATAAATCGACAGGGAATTCCTTTATCCATTCAATCATTAATCAAAGAAAGCGGATGGAAATATTAATGAAAGTATTTTGAATTAATGCATTGCGAAAAGCTGTCCATGCAACCGCTGCGTGCCATCGAGTGCGGTGCGGGTTATTCGATCTCCAATGCGCGCGACCGGCGAAAAGCGGCCTTTGTGTGGCGGTATCACTCACCAGGGAACGAGATGAAACCAGACAGAAGGAGTACCGACGATGGTCGCGTCCGTCGTCATGGCCGGCTAGCCGCGCTAAGCGCGCTGACACTCGGAATCGTTATCCTCGCCGGATGCGGCGGCAGCGACGGAGGTTCGTCGGCGTCGGCGGTACCAAGCGGCATGGCGCAGGTCGCCAATCAGGCGCAAGCGGCGTCGGCGCCGCAGACGCCATCCGCCAATCAGCCCTACACCGATCTCACCACCTATTCGACGAGCGCGACGTCCGGGATAGCCGCGTCGCTGGTCGCGGAGAAAGCGGCGATCATGCATTACCAATGGACGTCCGGCAGCACCACCGTCAACTACACGACGACCACCGGCCACCTGACCGCAATGGATCTGACGAACGGCGCACCCGAAGCGACGATGTCCTACGTGGCCTACACGGCGCCGAGCACGAATGGCAAACCGCGCCCCGTGACGTTCGTCTATAACGGCGGGCCGGGTTCTTCGTCGATCTGGCTGCGTCTCGGGTCGTTCGCGCCGACGCGCGTCGCGACCACCGATCCGCTGCTGAACGGCACCAGCTGGCCGAACTACCCGGTTGTGAACAACACCGAGAGCCTGATCGACACGACCGATCTCGTGTTCATCGATCCGCCGGGCACGGGCCTCTCCGAAGCGATCCTGCCGAACACGAACCAGACCTACTGGAGCACCGATGCCGACGCGAACATCATGCGCGACTTCATCATCCGGTACCTGACGGTCAATTCACGCAGCAGCTCGCCGATCTATCTGTACGGCGAATCGTACGGCACGCCTCGCACCGACATCCTTGCGCTCGCGCTCGAATCGGCCGGCGTGCATCTGACGGGGATCACGCTGCAGTCTTCGATCCTGAACTACTTCGCGGATGCGATCGAGGCGGTGGCAATCACGGGTTCGCCTGACCAGCTCGCGCTCGAAACCGATACGTTGAGCGGCTACATGCCTGGCTATGCCGAGGTCGCGGCGTACTACAACCAGGTATCGCCAGCGCCAGTGAGTCAGGCGACCTACGCGCTTCGCAGCGAGGCGTTCGTGACCGCCAACTACAACCTGTTCAAGAATTATTCGCTGTACTGGACCTTGAGCCAGCTCGGCGCGCCCACCTACGCGGGACCGCCGAACTTCCCGCCGACGTGGCTGGAGGAGGTCTGGGACGCCGAATCCGGTCTCACGTTGCAGGCGATGCAGGGCTACTTCAACATCAATCCGTTCAACCTCACGCTGGTGCCAGGCTCGACGATAGGCCGCTACGATGGGCGCGTGTCGTTGCCCAACTCGGACTCGCGTCTGCAGAGCGACGGCGACCCGTCGGACATCCTGATCTCGCTGCCATTCACCAATGCGTTGGCGACACAGATGCCGGATTACCTCGGCTACACGGCGCCGAACGCGGCGTACATGCCGCTGAACGACGCGATCATCGAGGTGTGGGATTTCTCGCACGGCGGCCAGCCGTTGCCCGACACGATCCCCGATCTGCTCGGCGCACTAAAGCTGAATCCGCAACTGAAGGTGCTGGCGGAAAACGGCTACCACGATCTCGCCACGCCGTTCTTCAATACCGAGAAGCAGCTCGCGCGGCTCAAGACGGTCCAGGGTCTCAACCCGAATCTGCAGGTCAACTTCTTCCAGGGCGGACATATGATTTATCTGGATGACGTGGCGCGGCCGCAGATGAAGGCGGATCTCGCGGCCTTCTATGGCGGCACGCCGATAGCGGGCGCACTCACGCTCGCGACGCTGCCTCAGCCGTGGGCCGACGAAGCGTCAGCCGCTACGCCGACGAGCGAGGCGCTCGCCGCGGCCGCGCCCTGATCGATGGTGGTTTCGCTTCGCGCGAAACCCTCTGACTACTTTTTATGGCGAATGATCATGTCTTCAATCGATATCTTGCGACGTGCTCTGGCGTTGATCGTCCTCGGTGTGATCGTCGGCAGTGCGCATGCGTTGCCGCCCCAGCCGGTGGCGCCCGTGACGCTACCCAACGGCGGACATGGCGTGGACGGTCCGTTCTTTCCTCATAACCGTGCCAACGCGGTCGCGCCGACCACCGGCTCGACGCTGCAGCAGCAGGCTCAGCAGCGCGTGGAGAGCAGACTGGGCGCGAAATCGGTGCTCAGCAACGGCTCGTCGATCACCAAGGCCCAGGCGCAAGGCAATGGGCTCGGCTATATCGCCAGGCATTTTGACGAGATCGATACCGCGCATTCCGGCCGCGTGACGTTGAACGACGTTCGGCAGTATCTGCAGCAGCATCAGCAGTGAGAGTCCCGTAGTCCAGTGGTCTGGGATGACGGCCGGCGGTGCGTCGCGATCGTGTGACGCACCGCCGGCCGTATGCGGCTGCGCGCCGCGCCCGCGCGCGGCGGATCGCTGACGCTCACTTGCCCGCTGCCGCCTGGATCATCTTCCATCCATTGCCCGCCGGATCGCGAAAACCCGCATCGACGCTGCCGAAACGATCCACCGGCTCCTGCGTGAATTCCACGCCGCGCGCCTTCAACTGCTCGTAGCTCGCGCGACAGTCGGCGACGGACAGCACCAATGGCGGCATCGCCCCCTTCGCGACCATCGCGCGCAACGTTTGCGCGGTCGCTTCATCGTGGACCGGCGGCCCCGGCGCGAACAGTCCCAACTGGAAAGACGGCTGTTCCGGGTGCTGGACCGTGAGCCAGCGGTAAGCACCGTTGCGCACGTCGGTGTGGACGCGAAAGCCGAGTTTGTCGACGTAGAACGAAAGCGCCGCATCCTGATCGTCGACGTACAAACCGACCACATTGATACCCTGATTCATGACTCCTCCCTCGCTGGTTGAGGGTTCGACTGTATCGCTGGCCACGCGGCGGCGCTTCTCCAAAACTGCGATCGGCAGGTTCGGGCGTTTGCCCGGCCTTCGCTACCTTGGCGCGAAGGGACGCAGCGCGCACATCGATACCCTCATTCACGACGTCTCGCTGGTAGGAGGTTCGACAGTGTCGCTTACCACGCGGCGGCGCTTTTCCAGAACTGCGGTCTTCAGATCAGGGCGTTGCGCGGCCTTCAGCACGCAGGCGGGCACGCGATCGAGTTCAGCGGGATTGGCGCGTGCCTGCACGCGCATCTCGCTCGGGCTCAGGCCGGTAATGTCGCGAAAGACGCGGCCGAACGTGCCGAGGCTTTCCCAGCCGGTCGCGAACGCGATGTCCGTAATGCCGAGGTCGGTGTCACGCAGCAGCGTGGTGGCCTGTTCGATACGCCGCGTCAACAGATAGCGGTGTGGCGGCACGCCGAAGGCCCGCTTGAACGAACGCGCGAAGTGCGCCTCCGACACGCCGCTGACTTCGGCCAGCCGCCGCACCGGCCAGGCTTCGTGCGATGCGGCATCGATGCGGTCTTTCGCACGCAGCAGGCGACGCAGCAGCGCCGCGTCTTCGAGTGCTTCGGGGCCGCCCGAGACGGGAGTCGGCTGGACTGCAGGGTCGTGTGAGCCGGGCATATGTTCGCGTTAGAGCCGATAGCCGATGCCCCGCCGCCGCCGCGGCAAGAACGATCGCGGCCATGAGGAGCGTCCAGGCAGGCTTTGTCATCGAGCGGCAGGCCTCGTATTGATGGAAAGACGCACAAGCTGCGGCCCCTGGCCCTAGTCGCAACCCGAGGCCATTGTTGCACGGCTTTGCGTGAACCTCGCGTCAAAGGCCGTTCGAAAATTTTTCGATTTATTTAAAGAGATGGCAGTGGTGCTGTGGACGATACCGCGAAGAACACCGACGCGTTCGACCCGGGTTCGGCCTCGAAGGCGGTCACGCAGGCGCTCGCGACCGGCAGCACCACGACTTCGTCGGCCGGCAAGATCGCGTTCGACGGCTACCTGAAGAACGTCGTGTTCGCCTACAACTACATCAGCACCGGCGACGACGGCATTGCGATCAAGGGTTCGAACAACCCTAGCCCGGCAGGTTCGGGCCTGTATGGTGTCGACGGCGATCGCGACGTCGCGACTGATCGCAAGTATGGTTTTGTCATCGCGCACAACCATATTTACGCGGGTCACGGCGTGTCGGTCGGCAGCGAGACCAATGCGGGCGTGACGAACGTGCAGGTGTACGACAACTCATTCGATGGCTCCGAACAGGCGCTGCGCATCAAGTCCGACTGGGCGCGGGGCGGTCTCGTGACGAACATCAACTACAACAACATCTGTATCCGCAATAGCGGCCAGGCGCTGTTGTTCACGCCGTACTACAGCACGAAGGCGCTGTCGAATCCGACTTCGCCGCTCTATCCGGACTTCCACGACATCACGCTGTCGAACATCCACATCATCGGTGGCACGTCGGCGATCTTCGAGGGCTTCCAGGCGAACTCGGGCGGCATCGCGCACGCGCAGATTCCGCTCGGCATGACGCTCAACAACGTGCTCGCCGATTCGCCGGAGAACGTCGCGGTCACCACGTCGGATGCGAATCTGACACTGAACGAAGTGAACCTGCCGATCTTCCCGTCGACCGCGAACCGAGTCGTGCTGAACGGCTCCGCGTCGCAGTCGCTGTCCACCAAGAAGGCGGTCGATTGCAGCGCCGCTTACGTCGACTTCCCGGCAATCGGCGATTCGTCGACGACCGGCCAGACGTGGTCGGGTTCTTCGCAGTAAGCAGTAAGCAGCAAGCGTTAAACGCTGATGGCAACAGCGTGCGGCGACGGTAAGCCGCACGCGTCGAGATAGACGTGTTTCATTCGACGGCCCGCGCGGACTATTCGGCACGGGCCGTTTTCATTTCATGCGCCGGGTCGATCATATGTCCGCCATGGTGGGCGCTTCACGCGGCCTGTTCGGTCTTGCCGTAAGTGAGCCGGCCATTTTTCGACAGCAGCACCGCAACCGGCCGCGTCATTTCGAACTCGGAGAAAATGATCGTCATGCTGGCGGTGATCGGCACCGCGAGAAAGGCGCCCGGCACGCCCCACAAAGCCGACCACACGGCCATGCTCGCGAGAATCGCGAACGGGCTCAGGTTCAGGGAGTTGCCCGTCAGATACGGATCGAGGATATTGCCGATCACGAAGTGAATCGCGGTCAGCGACACCAGCACGACCAGGATCGAATTCAGGTCGCTGAACTGCAGCACCGACATCAGCACCGGGAACACGATCGCGAGCACCGAGCCGATATATGGCACGTAGTTCAGCAGCGCGGTCAGTATCGCCCACAGCCCGGCGAACTCGAGGCCGACGCTGCGCATCGCGAGCCAGCAGATCCCGCCTAGCAGCACGCCGAGAAACGTCTTCAGCGCGAGATAGGCGCCAATGCGCCGGTTGATGTCGGTGACCACGCCCCGGATGCGCGCCGCGTTGGTCGAATTGGCGGTCATGTTCGTCAGCTTGTCGCCGAACGTCCGGCGCTCGACCAGCAGAAAACTCGCATACAGCACGATCACGAACAGGTCGATGATCACCGACGACAACGATGCCAGCATGCCGGTCACCATCGCCTGAATGTTCAACTGCGTGAGCATGTTCCGCCGCAGCGATTCCCACGTCGGCTCGCTTTCGAGGTGCAGCAGCGTCGAAATCTTGTGGATCATCAGCAGGACCGAGTCCTGGTAGCGCGGCGCGAGCGCGACGAGCGCGTCGTAGTTCTCGACGAGCATGTCGACCGCGAAGAAGATCGCGGCGCCGATCAGGAACATCGAGAGTCCGTAGCGCAACTGGACCGGCAGCCGCGGGCCGATCACCGGAATGCGTTGCAGCAGCCTCGTGAAGTCGACCACCACGTATACCGCGATCGCGCCGAATACGATCGGCACGAAAACCGCGCGCCCGATATACAGCACCCAGCCCACAATCAGCAGCAGCACCACTACATAGACGGACGCCTGCAATCTGTCGGTCATTGGTCAGTACTCCATGAATCCGCAAACAGGTGCGCCAGAGAGTCACCCCAGGCTCACCCGAGGACGAAGGCGATGGCCGGGCACGCGCCCGCCGTACGATCCCCTTGCCAGCGGGTCGCGCGAGGGACAGCACTGATCTTCGCACAGAACGATGACAGCTCACATAAAAAGCGCGCCAGATCGCTCCGCCGGCAAACCCCGGGCCGACACCTCGAAATGCGCCAGTAGAATGTCGCGAAACGTTGTGATGCGCCGGATTCGCTCGTGAAACCCATCTGCTACGCTGCCCTAATCGGTTTCAATCTCCTGACGTCATCGGAAGCGAGCGCCTGCGTCACGCGGTGGCAGCGCACGGCCGAATCCACGCAGTGAAGCCGCGCCGCGCGTGCCCGTGCGATGTCCGCGCTATATCTGTGCGTGATGTCCGACTGCACGCATCCTCTCACCTCACGGCATGGGAGTACGAGATGCTGCAACGGCTAGGGTCGCGATTCATCGCAGTCGGTCTGATGTGGACATTGTCCGCTTGTGGCGGTGGTGGGGGCGGCAGCGCCGCCGACCCGGGCAGCACCGGCTCGAACGGCGCGGCTGGCGCGACCACACCAGCATCGAGTCCCGCGCCCGCGTCGAGTCCGACACCGGCATCTAGCCCGGCCCCCGCGTCGAGCGCATCCGACGCGAGCGCCACGACACCGAAGCTCGCCGCCGCGACGCCGGTCATCGACGGCACGACACTCGGCGCCGCCATCTGGCCCGCGGGCGTCACGGCTTCGGGCGGAACCGGTCAGCCCGTCAGCGGACTGAACTGCGGGTTGCGCAGTACCGCGTACACGTACGCACATCTGTCGATCTACCAGAACGGGCAACTCCTGACGCTGCCGCCCGACATCGGCATGGTCGAGCCGACCGTGACCACGCCGACTGGCTGCGCATATCCGGTGCACACGGTCGATTCGAGCGGCAAGATCCATATGGACGCGACGACCGGCGCGACCTATACGCTCGGCCAGTTCTTCTCGATCTGGGGCGAGACGCTGAGTGCGTCGAACGTGGCGGGTTTGACCGCCTCGCCAATCGCGATCTACGTGAACGACGGCGGCACGCTCACGCAATATACGGGCGACCCCGCGAGCCTCGTGCTGAAGCCGCACACCGAAATCACGGTCATGGTCGGCACGCCTGTCACACAAGTTCCCACCTATACCTGGACCGATCCGCCGCCGTTCGACCCGAACCCGATCACGCTCGTCTTCGGAGGCGTGGTCGGCTCGTCGTTCTGGCCGAACGGCACGACCTCGACGGGCGGCACCGGCACGCCGGTCGACGGCCTGACCTGCGCGCCGGACATGAGCGTGCTGTACCACGTGCACGCGCACCTCGCGATCATCAAGGACGGGCAGTGGCTCGCGTTGCCGTTGAACGTCGGCATCCTGTCGCAATGCACGTATGAGATGCATACGCACGACAACACCGGCATCATCCATATCGAAGCGCCGAACCTCAAGACCTATACGCTCGGCGAGTTCTTCGATATCTGGGGCGAGCCGCTGACGAACACGAACGTCGCGGGCATCATGGGGGACGTGGTCGCGTATATCAACGACAACGGCGATTCGCGCCGCTATATGGGCGACTTGCGCAGTATCGAGCTGACGTCGTTGCGCGACATCACGCTGCAAATCGGTACGCCTCCGGTAAGCACGTTGGCGACGTATTCGTGGTACGAACCGCAGTGACGTCGGCCGGAGGCCGCGTCACTTCGCCATGGCGCGGCTTCAACGCGACGTACCCGAATGCCCGATACCGCCCGGCCGGCGCGGCACGATGCCCGCGACGGAGCGCGGCGTCGCGTTCGCGACCAGAATCATCGCCGCGCCGGCGAGACCGCTCGACACGTGCTTCAACGCATGGCCGGCGATCACGTGATGCGTCAGCTCCCATATCTGCCAATCGAGGCTTTCGAAAATCTTCGCGACCCCATAGAAGACAATGACGAGCGTCCACGCGATCACGCCGTCCACCTTGCGCGTGAGCGTCAGGCCGACGATCAGCATGAGCCCGCCGAACTGAAGAATCGCGTAAGGCCACAGGCTGTTGAACACGAGCCAGTAGCCGACGGTGGCGGGTGACACGACCACCATGATCAGCATCTGCGCCCAGCCGATGCGCTGTCCGCTCCACGACGTCCATAGCATGGCGAGGATGCCGGCGAACACGATGGTCATCGGCAGGCGGTCCCAGACGAGCGTCGCATCGTTCGGCGCCATGTGGTAGTAAGCCGAGCCGAACGCGGTGAAGAGCAGCCCGAGCGCGGCGACGACCATGCCGGGAAATTGCGCCGGCTGGTTGGACGCATGCCGCCTGACCCAGCCGAGACCAAGCATGCCGGCGATCAGAATGACGACGTTCGACAGCACGTCCGCCGCATGGTGCAGCGGCCCCAGCGAGCGTTGATCGGCGAAGTGGTGATACGAGGCCGGCTGCGCGAGCGGCCATATCATCTGCAGCACGGTGCCCACCACGAAAAGCAGCACGCTAGCAAGCAGCAAGCGGGAGATCTTCACGTTGCTCGACTCCACAGTGGGCGAAACGCTCGAAGACGCCGTGAACCGGACCCTTTATGACCCTTTGCGCTGACACGGAGCGGATCACGCTCGATTGCATGGAAACCATGCGGTCGACGCGCGGCCGGGTTGGCCCTCGTTCGAATTCGCGCAGCCTGCCCGTATCATCGGACAAAGCGCTTTGCGCAACAAGAGCGTCGGGCGGCGCACCGATGGGCATGCGCTCATAGTATTCTTCTCAACCAATGCAAGTTGCGTGCAAGCATGCGCGCGACACCGTCAGTACAGGCGGTCGAGCGAAGCTTTGTCGAGCAACGCCACGATGTTCCGATTCTGGAACCGGCCGGGTCGCGCGACCCAAAGGAAGACCTGGACTCCATGCAAGCGCAGATACACCACCCCTCGTTCCCGCATCGCCGATGGAGAGGCGCGCTGTGCGCGCTGCTGTGCGCAAGCCTGCTGACCGGCTGCGCGCCGCTACCGTCGCTCGAGGGTCGCAAGGAGTCGCATGCGTTGTCGCCCGCGGTGGCCGCCAGCACGGATCTCGGTCGCGCGGTCGCGCCCGAGTTGGCCGCGCACGCGGGGCTGGCGGGCATTTATCCGCTGGCGGATGCGCATGTCGCGTTTGCCGCGCGCATGGACCTGATCCGTTCCGCGCAACGCACGCTCGACATCCAGTACTACATCTGGCGCGACGATCTGACCGGCACACTGCTGCTAGAACAGATCCACGAAGCGGCGGACCGGGGCGTGCGGGTGCGCCTGCTGCTCGACGATCTCGGCATCGCCTCCGCGCTAGACCCGATACTCGCGGCGCTCGACGCGCACCCGAACATCGAGGTACGCCTGTTCAACCCGTTCGTCGTGCGCAGCCCGAAAATCCTCGGCTTCGTGACCGACTTTTCGCGCGCCAATCGGCGCATGCACAACAAGTCCCTGACCGCCGACGCCACCGCGACGATCCTCGGCGGCCGCAACATCGGCGACGAGTACTTCGATGCCACCGACGGCGTCGTCTTCGCCGACCTCGACGTACTCGCGGTCGGACCGGCCGCGACCGACGTCTCGCGCGATTTCGACCGCTACTGGGCAAGCGCGTCGGCGTATCCGGTCGGCAAGATCCTGCCGCACGAGAGCGTCGATGAGCTGGCCACGCTGGAGCGCAATGCGCAGGCGATCGAGCAGGATCCTGCCGCCGCTGAGTATAAGCAAGCGCTGCGCGGCCCGCGCGTCGTGCAGAACCTGCTCGACGACAAGCTGCCGCTCGACTGGGCCAAAACGAAGATGATCAGCGACGACCCCGCGAAAGGCCTGAACGACGCGCCGCCGGAAGCGCTGATTTCCCACCAGCTACGCGAGGTGATGGGCCACCCGACCAAGTCGCTCGACCTCGTCTCCCCGTACTTCGTGCCGGCAAACACGGGCACGCAGTATCTGAGCGGGCTCGCCGCCCAGGGCGTCGACATGCGGGTGTTGACGAACGCGCTCGAAGCAACCGATGTCGTCGCCGTGCATTCGGGCTATATGAGGCGGCGCGTCGAGTTGCTGCAAAACGGCGTGCACCTGTATGAATTGCGGCGCGTGGCGGGCGCCACCTACAAGAAAGAACAGTCGCCGGGGCCGTTCGGCAGTTCCGGGTCGAGCTTGCATGCGAAGACTTTCATCGTGGACTCCCAGCGGGTCTTCGTCGGTTCGTTCAACTTCGATCCGCGCTCCGCGCATCTGAATACCGAGCTTGGACTCGTAATCGACAGCACCGAGCTCGCGACGCGGGTCGATCGCAAGTTTCTCGCGCTGCTGCCGACCGTCGCGTACGCGGTGCATCTCGACAAAAACGGCAAGCTGTACTGGATCGAAACCAACGGTGACGTCGAAACACGCCACGACACCGAACCGAATACGACGTGGTACGCACGGCTCGGTGTTTGGATGCTGTCGATTATGCCAATTGAGTCGCTGTTATAGCTCGCAGTTCAGAATCGTCGCAAATCGCGATCTCGCAGTGGATCGGGCGTGCGCTGCGTCTCGCGCAATACGCCGTTGGTGTCGAACGCGAAATTGAACAGCATGTGGTGGATGTTGCTTTCGATATAACGATATGACCAGACTTCGCGTTGCGAGAGCCGGAAGAACTGCGTTTGCACGGGGCGGCCGAAATTGATCAGCACATCGTCGCGCGTCCATTTGCCGATTTCCGCGCGATTGAATTCGCTCAACTGCAAGACCTGACGCACGTTCACGATCTTGCCTGAAGCGTCGATATCGGCGGCGACGGTGGTCGAGCCCATCGGCTGGGTCGGCCACATCAGTCGGCGGCCGCCGCCGGGCAGGTCATAGACTTCGCGCGGCGGACCCATGCGGGCGACGATCGCCGCTTGATCCTGGCCAGCCTGGAATTGCTGCCACGGTTGCGCGCAAGCCGCGAGCATCAACGCCGTCGCGCATGTGAGCGCGGCGCGGCGCAATGCCAGCGGGGCGCGCGCGGTTCGCGCGGCAGCGTTCCGAACGTGGGCGAGGTGGGTAAGCAAGGGTTCCTCCCGTTACGTTCGATCGCACGATCCCTCACCGCGCAAAAGCCGAGGCGACACGGGCTGCGCGCCCGCTCGCCCATGGCTGCAGTCAGGTAACCGACGCTTACTGCACGAGCTTCGTGCGCAGACGCGAGTGCTCTTCCGGGGAAATCGAACCGGACGCTTTCAGCTTGTCGAGCTTCTCGATTTCGTCGGCGACACTGAAGCCCACCACACTGCGCAGATCTTCGCGCACCTGCTTGGCCCGCGCCTGATCGCGTTCCGCCATGCCGCGATGCTGTGTGAGCAGATACGCGAAGATCCCGATATACGGCAGGATGATGAGAAAGATCACCCACAGAACCTTGCCCCATCCGGACACGTCATGGCGACGGAACAGGTCGCTCGACACCGTGATCAACAGCCAGAACCACAGGATAAAGATGAAGATGGAGAAAACGTCGGCCAGAAAATTCGGGAATGTGAAACCATCATTGAAGAAAAGCATTGTTGTTCTCCAGTCATTCCGGTTGCAATTGAAAGGCTTAACGGATTTCGACCTATGGTTGTCCCGCTATGGATGGCGCATACGATCAGCACGGCAGCGCCGAAAACCTACCATGACCGCATGTCGATTGCGCACGCGTATTCATACTGTATGAAAGACATGCATGAGTTTCAATGGCTCGTTTAAAGCCGCAAACCGCTGTTCGTCACGTCTTTCATTTGTGCTCCTCACTTCGGGCACCGCAAATGCATGATGCGGATCTTTTGGTCTTTATAGCTTATCCCGATCGTGTAACGCGAGCAATTTTTAAGGATTCCGTTCGATTGACGATTTCTGGTGGTGTGGCGATCATGCCGCGTGGCATTGAACATGCATATGTGAAAATGATGTCAAAAACTAGCGCTTTGGTCAGCAAAAAAAATGCCCAAAAGAGGCGTCTGCGAAGCATCCATGCAGCCCCTGACCGGCCGGCTATCCGCGTCGTCACGCCGCTGCACGATTAACGACTCGTCGTTCGCGATGCAGGTCACCGAGTGCGAAGCCGACTACACATGGCAGGACGACCGAACCACGAGCGATTCAACAGGTGCCGCGGCCGGATCGGTCACCTCGATCGTCATAGGCGTGAGCGCGCTTTTCAACCGTCAGAGCCGGCCGGTGGCGAGCCGGATCACGCGCTGCACCTCGCAATCGCTGATGTACAGCCTCGCGCTCAGTATCGACGCCGTGATGGCCTGGGCCTCGCACATGCTCGAACTCGTCAACTCGACGGGGCATATGAAAAACCTGGATTTCATTGAAACGTCGTGCACCGCGAGTCTGCATCTGATGCAGCGCGAAGGCGCGATTCACACGCGCCCGGCCGACTATTTCATCCGCTGCATTCGCCAGGCCGCGATCATGTGAGCCGCGCGGCGCGCGAGCGGGAGCCTTAAGTCGCAAAATGATTGCGCACGAGATCGACGAACGCGACCAGCCCGGTAAGCAGAACCACGATGAACAGCCAGCGTTCCAGCAGCGTAAACACAGGTCGTTTCCCCTTGCGACGCTCGGCGATGTAAAACCACACGGTCGCCGCCGTATAAAGCACGGTTGACATCAACAGGTAATGCAGGCCGCCCGCGTATACGAGAAAGAGCGCGTAGCCGCAGCCCAGCAGCGCGAGCATGAAATCGATGCGCCGTGACCAAGGCTGCCCCGCATACGATTCGCCGCTCGCTGCGAGCTTCAACCCATAGCCGGCGACGAGCAGATACGGGATCAGGCTCATCGACGTCGTGAACTCCTTGGCCAGCGTGAACGCTTCTTTCGAAAACAGCGTCACGATCAGAAAGGCCTGAATCACGAGGCTCGTCATCCACAGTGCGGCGACCGGTACGTGGTTACGGTTTTCTCGCCCGAGAAACGCGGGCATCGTGCGGCTCTTGCCCGCCGCGTGCAGAATTTCGGCAGCGAGCAACGTCCATGTAAGATAAGAACCGAGTACCGATATCAACAGGCTGAGCTTGACCACGACCGCGCCCCAGGCGCCGACCGCGGCGCTCAGCACGCCAGCCATCGACGGATTTCTCAGCGTGCCCAACTGCTCGAGCGGCAACACGCCATACGACAACAACGTAACCATGACCATCAACGCAAGCACGCAGAGAAAGCCGAGTACGGTCGCGACCCCGACGTCGCGCCGTTCGCGTGCATGCCGTGAATAGACACTCGCGCCTTCGACGCCGAGAAACACGAATACCGTGCCCAACATGGTCTTGCGCACCTCGCCGAACAGACCGGTCGCCGACGGCTCGGGAATGGTCCACAGGTTCGCGACGAACAACTGCCACTTGACACTCGATAGCACGAGCACCGCGAACAGTCCAAGCGCGAACAACTTGGCGGCGGTCATCGACGCATTCACTACCGACGAGCCCTTCACGCCGCGCAATATCAGAAAGTGAAACACCCAGATCATCAGCGAGGAACTGACGATCGCGCTAAACGTATTGCCAGCGCCGAATGAAGGCGCGACGATCGCGAGCGCGGACTTGATCAGCACGAGATAGGCCACGTTGCCGAGACAGCTGGCGCACCAGTAGCCGAACGCCGACAGAAATCCCGTGTAGCGTCCAAACCCGACGCGCGCATACGTGTAGACGCCAGCGTCGAGTTCTGGCTTGCGCCATGCGAGCCGTTGAAAGATCAGCGCGAGTATCAGCATGCCGGTGCCGGTGATGGTCCAGCTGATCAACGAACCGACTACGCCGGTATATTTGCCGAGCGCCTGCGGCAACGAAAAGACGCCGACCCCGACCATCGAGCCGATCACCATCGCCATCAGGCCCGGCGCTGAAAGTCTGACGCGCTTGTCCATTGGTGCGATCGCTCTCCCGCGAACACGTTCCGATCGAGCCGCGCTCGTGCGACTACGATGATCGACCGCTCAGATGATGATCGTGCCGGTCGCGAGGCCGATCAGCGCGCCAAGCGCGCCGCAGGCCGCGACGGCAAAGATGACCCACTCGACTTTCGAAAACACCCGATGGGCGCGCTCGCGTTTGGCCACCACATACAGCACCGTACCGGGCGCATAAAGCAGCGCCGATAGCATCAGGAACTTCAGGCCGCCCGCGAACAGCAGAAAGGCCGTATACAACGCCGCGAACATCGCGACGAAATACTCGGTGCGCAACGCGCCGCTCAAGGTGCCGCCATTCTGTCCACTATCGTAACGCGCGGCCTTGATGCCGTATGCGGCCACGAGGAAATAAGGAATCAGCGCCATCGAGCTCGTGAGATTGAGCATCAGCGCAAACGCATCGGTCGACCAGTACGTGCTGATTACGAAACACTGCACCACGGTACTCGTGAGCCAGATCGCGGCGACCGGCAGCTTGCGCTCGTTTTGTCGCGCGAAGATACGCGGCATCGTCTCGAGACGCGCGGCGGCGAACAGCACCTCGGCGCAGATCAGCGACCATGCGAGGTACGCGCCGAGGATCGAAATGATCAGACCGGCGCTGACGAACACGACACCGAAAGGGCCGAGCAGCGCGCCGAGTACCGCGGCCATCGACGGCTGGCGCATCACCGCGATATCGGCGCGCGGCAAGGTCGCGTAAGGCAGCAGCGTCACCAGCACCAGCAGACACAGCACGGCGACGAAGCCGGTGATCGTCGCGGCGCCGACGTCCGAGCGCTTTTTCGCATAGCGCGAGTACACGCTCGCACCTTCGATACCGACGAACACGAAGACGGTGACGAGCATCGTCGCGCGAACCTGCGAGAACAGGCCCTTGCCGATCTGATCGCTGCGTTCCCACAGATTCGCGCGAAACATGTCGGCGCGAAACAACGCGATCAGCATCACGATGAACAGCACGATTGGAATCAACTTCGCGACCGTGACGATCGTGTTGATCATCGTGGCCTGCTGGACGCCGCGCAGCATCACCAGATGAAACAGCCAGATGCCCACCGACGACACGATGATCGCGGTCGCCGTGTTGCCGTTGCCGAAGGCCGGCACGAAAGCGCCAAGCGTCGATTTGATCAGCACCCAGTACGACACGTTGCCGAAGCAGCCGGCCATCCAGTAGCCGAATGCGGATAGAAAGCCCGCATAATCGCCGTAGCCCGCTCGCGCGTATGCGAACACGCCCGCATCGAGCTCGGGCCTTCGCTGCGCGAGCGCCTGAAAGACGCGCGCCAGCGCATACATGCCGATGCCCGCCACGCACCATGCAATGACCGCGCCGAACGGTCCGGTCGCGCGCGCGAAATTGCGCGGCAACGAGAAAATCCCTGCGCCCACCATTGAGCCGACGACCATCGCGGTCAATGCGGGCAACGACAGTTTCGTCTCGACCTGGCTTGCCATCGTCCACCCTTCAGAGAAGCTGATTTCTTCCAGACAGGGACTTACGCGGAGCAGGTGCGCGTGCATTGCGCATCTCCTGTTAGTCCTCCCCGACTGAAGCCAACGGCCTTGCGAGTCCCGGACCGCACTCCTCCTGGTCATTCACTGTGAGGCCGGCGCCGGTGCGCTCGCGGTGGCGGGCGCGGGTTCCGTCGGCGCTCGTGTATTCGAGGCCACTGGCGGATTGGCCAACCAGCCGCCCCCCAACGCCCTGAATAGCGCGAACTGTGCCTGGAGTTCGCCGACCTCTTCCCTCGCCTGCGACGACTGGCTTTCGAGCAGCGCAACCCGCACCTGATCGATATCGACGCGGCCGGTATCGCCGAGTTCGTAGCGACGTCGCACCTGGCTCAACTGCTTGGTGCGACGCGTGACTTCTTCATTGCGTGCCTTGAACAACTCGTCCTGCCGGTTCAAGCGCGCCAGTGCACGGTCGACGTCATAGAACGCACCGAGCGCGGTCTTTTCGTAGTTCAACATGGCCTGCTGCGCCTGCGCATCCGACGACTCCACCTGCGAGCGCCGCGCGCCAAAGTCGATCAGCGGCATCGCCATCGCCGCGCCGAATAGCCAGAACGTGCTGGCCCCGAGGCTTTGACCCGCGATCTCCCAACCATTGCGAGCAAGCAAACCGCTCAACGACATGGTCGGCCAGTAGTTGAGCCGCGCGACATCCGACTGCCTGAGCGCCGCATTCACGCGTGCCTGCGCCGCGATCAGGTCCGGGCGCCGCATCAGCAGATCGACCGGCTGGCCGGGCTCGATATGCGGCAGCGCGGTCATCAGCGTGTCGCTTTCATCGAGAATCCCCGCGAATTCCGCCGGCTGCACGCCGCATAGATTCTGCAAATTGAGTCGCGCCTGCGCGATGCCGTTCTCCACGTCCTGCAAACGCGCATCGACCTGCGCGCGGCCGGCGCGCGCTGCTTCGATGTCCGTACTCAGCACCAGACCCGCGTTAAAGCTCTTCTCGGCGATGTTGACGAAGTCGTCCGCGATCGCGCGGCTCTGCAGCAAAATCGCGCGCTGACGCAGCAGCCCGCGATAGGTGACGTACAGATCCGCGACACCCGACACCACGCTCAGGCGTACCGCCTCCGCGTCGCCCGCGGCCGCGCGTGCCTGTTCGCGTGCCGCCGAGAGCCTTGCGCGTCCCTGACCGAACAGGTCGATCTCCCATTGCGCCTGCAAGCCGACACGCCAGAACTGCGCATCGGTATTGTTGATGCCGAGGAATTCCGCGAATTCGAGCTGCGTCTCGGCGCCGTGGTATTTCGCAGCGCTCACGCGAGCACCGACCGACGGCAGCAGTTGCGAGCGGGCCAGGCGGATGCCGGCCTGCACCTGATCGACGCGTGCGTAAGCGGTCGCGATGTCGAAGTTGTGCGTGAGCGCGAGATCGATCAGTTTGTTCAGCGTCGGGTCGTTGTACTGGGTCCACCATGCCGCGAGCTGCTGCTCGGTCATCGGTGTCGCCACGCCCGGTTGCGCCTCCGAATACTGCGGCGGAAAGGCGGCGGGCTTTTGCAGCTGCAACGAACCCGTACAGCCGGCTTCGAGCAGCAGGGCCGCGATGGCGAGAAGATAAGGGCGCGCGCGGATCATTTTGCTTCCGGGTGTCGACCCGGCTCCCATTCCGCCTGCCTGATCGAGAACAGCATCGCATACAGCGCCGGCACGGCGACCAACGTCAGCACGGTGGCAAAAACAAGGCCCGCCATAATCGTGATCGCCATGTCCTTGAAGAAAGGATCCCACAACAACGGCGCCATGCCGAGCGCCGTCGTACCGCCCCCCAGGATCACCGGCCGCAGACGGTTCATCGCGCCGTGGGTCACCGCCTGCATGCGCGGCACGCCCGCGGCGATCTGCGAATCCATCTCTTCGACGAGCACCACGCCGTTCTTGATCAGCATGCCGATCAGACTCAATAGACCGAGCAACGCCATGAAGCCGAACGCGCCGCGAAATAGCAGCAGACCGAGCGTGACGCCGACGATCGACATCGGCACGACGAGCAGCACGACGAGCGCCGGCTTCAGGCGTCCGAACATCATCAGCACGAGCAGCGCCATGCCGATGAAGCCGAGCGGCAGTTGACGGAACAGGCTCTGCTGCGCGCGCGTCGACGATTCGTGCTCGCCGCCCCATTCGAAGCTATAACCCGGTGGCAGCACGATGTTCTCGACGCTGGAGCGTATGCGGTTGAACGCGTCGACACTGTTCTGCCCATAGATCGGGTTGGCCGAAACCGTCAGCGTGCGAATCCGGTTTTCGCGCGCGATCTGGCCTTCCTCGGTACCGACCGTGAAGCCGGTGACCACGTCGCCGAGCGGCACGTAACGGCGCAGCCCCGCGCTGAACACCTGCAGGTCCTGCAGACCCGCGACGCCATGCGTGTAGTCGGGCGAATGCAGCACGATCGGCAGTAGCTGATCGCCTTCGCGATAGATGCCCGCCCGCAGGCCTTCGGTTGCATAAGCCATCGTGTCGCTAACCTGACGGCGCGTCACACCGAGCGAGCGCGCCCGCGATTCGTCGAATTCCGGCCGCACGATGCTGATCGGGTTCTCCCAGTCGTCGCGAATCGCGATGATGCGGCCGTCCGCCTTCAGCACATTCTGTGCTTCTTGAGACAAGCGGCGCAGCACGGCCGGATCGGGTCCGGAGAAGCGTGCCTGAATGGCCGCGCCACCGCCGGGACCGAACTTCGGCCGCGTGACCGTCCAATGCTGTTCTGGGAAGCGCTTCTTCAGGTCTGCTTCGATGTCCGGAATCATGTCGTCGATCAGGCTCTGGTCCTTCGCGCCGACGATGAACTGCGCGTACGACGGATTGCGCGTTTCCGGATCGTAGACGAGGGAGAACCGCGTCGCGCCCGAGCCCATATACGTCTGCACGTTGGTGACGTCCGCATGCTTGAGCAGCACCTTCTCCACCTCGCGGCTCTTTTCGACGACCGCGCGAATATCGGCGCCGCGCGGCAAACGCATGTCGACATAGAAGATCGGCGTGGTGGACGCGGGGAAGAAGCTCCGCTCGACGAAACGGAACGCCCACCCGGCCAGCACGGTCAGCGCGACGAGGCCGATGACCACGAACACGCGCTGTCGGGTGACCCATGACAACAGCTCGCCGTAACGCTTGTACAGCTTCGACTTGAACGGGTCATCATCGATGATGTCCGCGGGCTTGAAAAGATACGTGCCGAACAGCGGTGTCAGGGCGATGGCTATCACCCAGCTGAATAGCAGCGAAATCGCAGCGACGGCGAACAACGACGCACAGAATTCGCCGACCGCATCCGGCGACAGGCCGATGCCCGAGAAAGCCAGAATCCCCACAATGGTCGACGCGAGCAGAAGCCATTGGCTTTGTTTGAGAATCTCGGTCGCCGCCTGGAGATGCGACATGCCTCGTTGAACCTTCACGAGCATCCCCTCGACCACCACGATGCTGTTGTCGGTCAGCATGCCCATCACGATGATCAGCGCGCCGAGTGAGATACGTTGCAGCTCGATGCCTGCCGCGTACATGACCAGCAGCGTGCCGAGGATCGACAGGAACAGCTCGACGCCCAGCACGACACCCGCGCGCCAGCCGAGCGCAATGCCCAGCGCGACACCGACGATCGCCACGGACAGGAACACGTCGAAGATAAAGCCGCGCACGCTCTCGTCGACGACCTGCGGCTGATCGTAAAGCGAGTGCAGCTTGATGCCGATCGGGCGGTCACGCTCGAGTTCGGCGAGCCTTGCCTTGAGCTCCTCGCCGACCCTCACCACGTTGACGCGCGGCCGCGCGCTGATACCGATCGTAACCGCGGGCTGGCCGTTATAGTGAATGACCTGGCTCGGAATCGTCGCGTAGCCGTGGCTTACGCGCGCGATGTCGCCGAGCAGCAGCGGGCCGGGCGTATTGTTGACAGGCAGCGAACGAATGGCCTGCAGTGAATCGAGCGAGCCGGACGGCGCAATCCGCAACGACAGGTCGCCGACACGTTCGCGGCCCGCGGGCCGAACCTCGTTCTGCACGAACAGCGTCTGCGCAAGATCGTCGGTGGACAGATTGTTGGCGATCAGTTGCGACTGGTCGACGTCGACCGAGATCTGCTCCTGCTGCTCACCGGCGATCACGATGTCGGACACGTCGCCGAGTGTCAGCAGTTGGCGGCGCAGTTCGCGCGCGTACTCATACAGTTGCGCCTGCGTGTAGCCCTCGCCGGTCAGCGCGTAGAACATCCCGTAGACGTCGCCGAAACGGTCGAGCACGAGTGACGGTCCCGCGCCCGGCGGAAGCCGGGGCTGTGCATCCGATACCGACTTGCGCACCTCGTCCCACACCTGCGGCAATTGCGCCGACGTGTACTGGTCGCGAATCTCGACGCGGACTTCAGAGTAGCCCGGTGTCGAACGCGAGGTCAGCTTGTCGACCTGCGGCATCTGCTGGATCGCGCTTTCGAGCCGGTCCGTCACTTCCTGCTCGACCTCGTGCGCACTCGCGCCCGGATACAGCGTCACGACGACCGCAGTCTTGATCGTGAACTTCGGGTCTTCTAGCCGCCCGATGTTGTAGTACGCGAAGATGCCGCCCAACAGCGAGACGAGCGTCAGAACCCACGCGATCAGCGGCTTTTCGATAAGGGGGCGCGCGAGGTTCATTGAGGCGCATCCATTGGACGGACGGCCATTCCCTCTTTCATGAACTGCGAGCCGCCGGCCACCACGCGGTCGCCCGCCGCGACCGCCCCCGCGACGACCACATCGTCATTGCGAATTTCGCGCACACTGACCGGCACCGCATGCACACGGCCGGACGCGGCGTCGTAGCGCCACAGACTGCGCTGACCGTCCGCGCCGATCGACACCGCGGCGATCGGAATCGCGAAGTACCCTTTGTTGTCGTTTTGCGCGACCTGACGCGCGGTGTCGGAAATCTGTACGCGCAGCGCCATGCCGGGGAACAGCATCGCGCTTTGCGGTCCTTCGATCGAGAACACGAGCCGGTAGGCCGCCGAAGTCGGCGAGGTCTGAGTGGTCCGTTCGCGAAACACGAGCGGGAAGCGGTTCTGCGGCCGCTCGGGCAGCCACGCCTCGGCTCTCAGCGTCTTGTCGACGAATAGCCGTTCGGCAATGCTCTGAGGCAGATCGACGCCGACATCGACACGGCCGATGTTTTCCAGATTGAATGCGGGCGCCCCAGCCTGCACGACCTGCTGGATCTCGATGTTGCGGCGAGCGATCCGGCCGTCGAATGGCGCGACGAGCTGGGTATTGCGTAAGTCGCGGCTCGCCATGTCGCGTGCCGCGCGTGCGGCATCGGTGGAAGCCGACAACTGCTCATAGGCAGCCTGAGACAGAATCCCGTCCTTGCGCAATACCGCCTGGCGCTTCAGGTTGTCGCTCAGTTGCTGATACTGCGCGTTCGCGCGTTGCAGTTGCAGCCTGTAGGGTTCCTCGTCGATCCGCGCGATCAGTTGCCCGCGTTTCACCGACGCGCCTTCGAGCACCGCGATCTGCACGACGCGGCCCGATACTTCGAAGGCGAGCGGCGAGATGCTGGTCTGCTCGACCCGCCCGGTAAAAATTCGGATGGCGGAAGCGTCGGCCGGTTCGACCCTGGTGAGCTGCACGGCTGGCCTCGTATCGCCACTCTGTGTTTCGGTCTGCCGTTGGCAGCCCGACAGTGAAACGACAAGCGCGCAGGTCAACGCGCACGACAATGCGCCGGTCAGTGCGATTCCGGCTGATCGGCGAGGCCGCGGTGCATCGGAGCGGTTTGCATTCATGACGTTCTCGGCTGACTGCTGGCGCAACCCATGTCGTAAGCCCGGCGGCAACGTAGTTCACGGCCCGGGCGCAACCCATGTCGTAAGCCCGGCGGCAACGTAGTTCACGGCCCGGCGAATACGAGACCCTACAGGTTGCTCAGCAATTCATAGGGGCCCGTAACAGTGGACCGATGGGTGCATCCGCTTCGACTTCCACGGCCAGGTCAGACTCGAGGAACAGCGGCATCCCTTCTGTCGGACCGGCAACGACGTTCAAACCAGTCTATCGGCGACAATGGTGTTGTGGCCGTCCAGACTACAGCTGCAACCTATGTGTCGTCATTCCGGCTCCGTTCATCAGGCATCCTGTCTAACTTCCAAACTGCTTCGCCACGCCGAAAAAAGACTGAGGAAATTGACGAGTCCGCCCTGTATGGAATGCACGACGATTCCGCATAACCTGAAGACGAATGAATATGCGGGCGGATTGCAGCGTTGAATCAGATCCCTTCGATTGAACCTTGCTGCAAAATTATTAAAGTTCCCAAACAATTCGCTGTCAAGAGCCTCACCGGCGCAGCGCGATCGTATCGATTGCTTACCTTAAGCGGTATATCAAAGCCGTCATAGGCGTTCATGACTTCGCGCAGTTCACTGGTGGTTTGCCCGTGTCATGCGTGCGTCATCGTCCCCTTTCAGTTCGTCACAGGCATCATGGCCGAACAATGCGCAAGCCGTCAATCGATTCGCGACTTGCTACGGTCATGCCGACTCGTTCTATGGTTGCTTCGGCTTCTGTTGGTGAAATATAAGCATGGCTATTCCGCTGTACTAGTCACGAAATGGCATGGGGAAAAATGCTATAGGTTTCAAGGAATTTTTGTTTCGCCGATGGGTGACGCAACTCTGCGTGAAAAGAAAGTTGGCAATTGCAACGTCGCGGGCCGCCGCCAGCGTCCATCGCTTGCATCGGCGTAGCGCGGCTGCCCTCTCGCACGAACCGGTTCGACGCATCATGACGCGCTCGCTCGCATCGTGGACATCGCGGTGCGCGGCACTCGCGCTGCTCACCAGCGGTCTTCTGTGCGGTTGCGCGATGGTGACCGTCAGCGCGAAAGGCCCGGAGCAATACATCGCGATGCGCCGCGGCGGCATTCTGTCGACCGGCCGTCTGAGCGCCGCGACGCGAGACACGCTGCACATCGCGTGCACTCGATGGGAACACCTGCCAACGTGAGCCGCCCGATTGCATCAATACGATCTCGACCGTCGGCGGAATCAATACCGACCGGCGATTGTCGAGCCTCGCCGAACTGTCGTTGCAGATGGCCATCACCAACACGCCGGCCAACGCCAGCGATTGGAGCGACGCGCAATTCGATCTGTGGCTTTAGGGGCGCGCGATTCGCGTATGCGTTTCTGTTCCTCGGTGAACGCACTGCTGGCGAACGTGCATTCGAAGATCCTCAGACCCGGGTCCGTGACTACTACAACTACGCGGTGCAGGAGCTTGCCCACGCGCTGTTTCTGCGTGGCGCGCTTGCTACCGATGCCGGCAACGGCGTGCCGGGCACGCAGTACATCGCAGGCTGGTCCATTCATCTCGACCTGAGCCGAACCCGGCTACCCGAAGGCGTGCGCGAACCGCGCGAAGTCATCCCGGCGTCGCGGCTGTCGTTCGCGGGGATACGTAGCATTTATCGACGCGATGGTTTGGGGGCGGAACTGGTTGCTGTGATGAACGTGCCGCCGCCTGAGGATGACGTCGATGCGGGTGGCGATGCCAGCGCCGACACGCGTGTGTCCACCGGCGTCGATGGTCGCGCGAGCGCACCGTTCAACCCCCGGCGTGTCGTCAGAAGCCGCGGGATGGCCAAGGCCGGCGTCGCGCTTTTTCCGCGAGATGCCGTCGCCCAACGTCACCGCGTTGATCTGGTTCAGCCAGGGCACGCTCGAACAGGTGCTCACCTCGCATGAGGTCGTGCTGTCCGTCTATGATCCGTATCGCTAAGACAGTGTCGAGCGACACGGCCAGACTGTGCCACTTTCGGCCAACTTCAGCGGGCTACGGCATCTGGCTCGCGCGCTCGGGCTTCGCCGGGCAATCGTTGCGCACGCTGTTTGGACGCGCACACGGTATCGATACGCCTCGCATCTACATGATGCAACCGTTCGATCCCAATCGACGGATCATTCTGATGCTGCTCGGCCTCGCGAGCAGCCCCGAGGCATGGGTCAACGTCGCCAACGATATTCAGGGCGATGAAGTGCTTCGCCAGCATTTCCAGGTGTGGCAGGTCTACTACCCGACCAACGTGCCGATTCTGGTCAACCTCGCGCATCCGCCGCGCCACGCAACAGACGCTCGTGCATTTCGATCCAGACGGTACAGCGCCGGCGTCGCATGGCATGGTGTTGATTGGTCATAGCATGGGCGGCGTTCTGGCGCGGCTGCTCGTGTCGACTTCCGGCGACGCGCTTTGGGCGACGTTCGAGGACAAGTACGTGCCCGAGGGCACCGATATCGATCGCGAGGACGAGCGGCTCAATCGGCTACTGAACTTCACGCCGATGCCACAAATCGAGCGCGCCATATTTATCGCGGCCGCGATCGCGGCCGCGCATCGAGGCACGCCGTTCGCGAGCAACCGGCTGTCGCGCTGGGCGGCCAACCTCGTGCGTCTGCCGCTTGCCCTGCTGAACGAAAGCGAGGAAGTGATGCAGACGGCGACGAACATCGAACCGCAGGGACGGACCTTCCATGTGCCTAACAGCATCGAACAGCTGCGCGAATCCGATCCGTTGATTCGCGCGACGTCGCAGTTGCCGATCAGCGCCGAGGTTTGCTTCCATTCGATCATCGCGCGGCGCCGCGAAAACGGGCCGCTCGAGATTCCGACGATGGCGTGGTCCCTGATCGACAGCGCGCATCTCGTGGCGCGCTGTCGGAGAAGGTGATTGCGCAGTTCGATCAGCGCGGGGAGGTTTGCGGGGAGGCTGGCGATACGAAGTGATGGCGGAGGGGCCAACTGTCTTTTGCGGCGGCTCGGACTTGACGAGGTTGCTGTCGCAGGGCTCTGTTCGAATCACTGGTACAGCGCTCCGAGTCAAGCCGGCGTGACCGAGGCAGGTGCGGAAGACTGTTCGAAATTCTTTCGCTACAAATTACGTATTGAATGTTACGGATTGGCGGGGCGCGTGTTTCCTTATGGCGTGTTGTCGCCGTTTGATGGGAGCGATGGGGTATCGTGCACCAATTTGTCTGGTTGGCGTGAAACAATGGCGTGCATTGTTGAAAAAATGCTTTTAAAACAATAGGTTATCGCACACAAAAGACGTTTCGTTATGTTTCACGCCGTCTCGGATGGCTAGATCGGTCGAAGAATCGAAGGTTCTCGCTCGTATCGGCTAACAGTCACTCGTTTTTCGATATTTAGTTCGCAAAAATTGACTGCGTGTGGGGTCCCTATGGTGTTAGGTTGGCGATGCGCGACTGCTGTGTCGATTGAAGTTCAAAATTGGCCACACGCGAGGCGACTGACAGTCGGTCGCACTGCGGGTCGTGTGATTCGCGATCGTCTTGCCAATCAATATCACAGGGCGGGCCGGGAGAGACTCTTTACGTCGCGAGATTGCGCGCTTGCCCTCACCTATCCTGCCGACCATCGTCCGACAGATTTCTTGCGGATGTTCTGAGAGGAGCGATGTTGATTTCGCGCTGAACGAGTGGACTGACGCAGGCCCATCCGGGTAGCGTGACATACGAGCGGACGGAGATCATTCGTTGTAGACAGCAGGATTTGACTCGACAGACATCGTCAGTTTGTTTCGTCATTCCCGACTTGATAGCTGCCTTTCCGGGGTGAGGAGAAGGTCAAGCCCGAGGCCGCGAAGGGGTGCGCCAACGGCGCAGGCTTGAGGTTCGACTCTCCCCGGAAAACCATTCCGACGGTCGGGAGTGGACGATATTCCTTCTGACATTGTCTAGCCGGTCGAGTGCCGGCTAATACACATTCGTTGCGGTCGAATCACCCATTACTCCGGTGCTTGCCCGAAAATGATCGGCGCGGTCGCGATGCATACCTTCGAATACGTCTATCTGGGTGTCTACCTTGCGGGTAGGTAGATCGGTAGCGACATCAACTATCTTTAGAGTGTCCTTTCTTGACCACGCTGGGATGTTCGCTTAACGCTATTACAACCAATCATCGCGGCCGGCAGGCGTTCGCGGTTGACCTTCTGGTCGTCGATCAAGATGCTGGATCCAGCAACGACATCTGATTTCAGGACAAGCTTGCGCCGTGCCGAACACCGTTTTCGGAATGGCGACTGCTTGGTTTGAGAGAACGCGCGATACAAGATTCAGCAGCGCTTAACGCGACGTTCCAGTAATAACTGGCTCCCGCCGCACCTTGACACATGTCGTCTGTTCGCTGAGGCTAGCTCCATTCACAGCCTTCCTTTGCGCGTTTGTTCATGCCGCTTTCATCGCTAATCGTACGGAACAGCTTTTCCGGCAGAACGACTGCTGACTTTGCGGTCGATGAGCGATGGCCTCAACGCTGCGCGTTCATTGCCTGTGGTACATCGGGAGTGTGAAGCATCCGTGCGAGACGTCGACGACCTTCGCCGAGGTTTGCTGCGGCCGACAGCGCCATCATGAACACAGCTGTTCGGGGACAACCATGTTCAATGCACGTCGCGCACTAAGTGCAGCGGCCTTTCTCATTGAGAAGATTGGGACAGACGACAGCGGAGTCGAGTCGTCTCAACCCAACGCGCTGATGCGGCGTTGGGTTGAGAATGACCGTGGGTGGTCTGCCGGAATAGAGTCTACGTTTATAGGATAGAGGGCTAGCCCCTCCATCCCGTCCGTAATATGTCGGCTGTGCGATTTTGTATGTGCTGCGGGCAATGCGACCGTGAGCGAGGCAGCCGAACCCGGCTTCATGGATGCATCAGAAATCCCCAGTCATTGGCGGTCTCGCTCATGGCGAGCGGCTGACCCGCAACGGGTGCCTGCGAGATCGCTCGCGAACGCAATACTGCCCGAATCGCTCCACAGGTCGTGCAAGGCACGAAGGATGTGCGTTCGCGCGGACGCGGCACGCTTTCATCGGCATCGGAGTGGGTCGTCAAGCGTGTCTAGAGTCTAGACACCGGATCGCGCAAAGGTTGGGCCGCTGAGTGAATGTCTAGACTCTAGACACTCTTCGAGCTGGACTGATTTGGTTGACCAAAAAAAAGCCCGCACTAAGCGGGCCTTTTAACACTACAGCCGAGCCACCGATTAGCTCGTCTTCGGCTGCGATTGGAACATCTGTCCGATCAACTGTCGTATCTGAACTTCTTGCGCCTCGGTGATCACTCCGGTCTTGATCTTGATCGTGAAGTTACTCACGTCCTTGGTGATGCTCCCAGCGTGCTCTCGTCCCGCGAAAAATTTCTCGATGCTGCGTCCGCTGGTACCACCCGACGTCGTCTGCCGGGTCGCCAGGGCGGTGATTGCCGCCGCGACCTTGCCCTGGTCCATTTCGCCTCTCACCAACAGAGGCCAAATTTCGCGAGCGGCTTTCACGCCATCCTCGCCATGCTTTTTGATAGCCGCTGCAATTGCCTGCGCCGCAGTCCCGCCCAATAGTCGCGGTTGAATATCGAGATCTTTCTTGATGAAGTCCGGAAGATTGTCGAACGACAAGAATTGATACAGACCTGCCCGCGACAATCCCATCGCTTCCGCCAGTCGCTTGCGATTCGGGAACTCTGCTTCCGATCGACGAATCGCCACGCCGATTTCATAGTCAGCAAGGTCGTCGCGGCTAATGTTTTCGACCATTGCGAGCACGGCCATATCCGAGTCCGAGCAATCCGCGACCACGGCCTTGATCGTATCCAGCCCCAACATCTTGTGCGCACGCCAGCGTCGTTCGCCGGCGACGATCTGATAGTCGTCCGCAACACGACGGACCACGATCGGCTGCATCAGTCCAACTTCCCGGATCGACTCCGCAAGCTCGGCTAACTTTGCTTCGTTGAACACGCGACGCGGCTGCCAAGGGTTCGGCAAGATGCCCGCAACCGCCAATTGCGATGAGACGCCAGTCGATTCCAGTTCCTGCACGCGAAGTTGCGCAACGGCCAGCGCGCCGGCAAGGCCGGGCGCCGTTTGCGTGCGGTTGCTGCGCTTCACCTCGTCCTCGTTGATCGACGAAGTTTTGCGAATGCCGGACGTCTTGGCCAGCAACTGTTCTCGCATATTGCTCATTGCGCGTTCCTCCATTTTTCCGAATAGATCTCGTCGATCCAGCGACAGTAGTCGACGAGAGGTTGCCGCACGCGTTGCAGCGACTTGGCCGCGCTGTGATTGCTGCTGATGTCGAAGACGGTCGAGAACGCCAACGCCCCGGTGCTCATCACCGAGCTCGCCGGTACCTCGATCGAATGCAGCCAGTTTTCGTACGCGCTTTGCGCCCACGCGCGCACGATCGGCGCCGACGAGTTCCGCCCATAATCGACCCGCGACAACACCAGCGACACGAAGTCGTACTTCTTGTCCGTCTCGAATTTGATAAAGCTCTTGGACACGTCCGAGAAAAGTCGCCAGAACGACAGCGAGCTGATGAAGTCCAGGTTTTCCGGCACCATCGGCATCACCATGGCATCCGCGGCCATCAGCGCGTTCAGATTGAGGTACGACAGCGACGGCGACGTATCCATGAGAATGTAGTCGTACTTCTTGCGCAGCGGCTCGAGCCCTTGACGAAGCACGGTCCAGAAGCGAAAACCCGGTCGCATCTTTTGCATCGCCGGCAGATGGAACTCTGCTCCAATCAGTTCCGTGTGCGCAGGAATCACGTCGATGCCATCCCAGTACGTCGACTGGACCCGGCCCTCGAGTCCGCCTTCGATGTCCTGGTCGTAGACGTACGGCAATACCGTATCTTCAGGCGTCACGTCTTTTTCCGCGTACAGTCCACACAGTTCCGAAAGCGACGCCTGCGGGTCGAGATCAAGCACCAACACTTTGCGTCCCCGCAGCGACAGCCCTTGGGCGAGGCACATCGTCGTCGTCGTCTTGGCGGAGCCACCTTTGAGCTGCGCGGTGATAATGATCTTCCCGTCCGGCTCCTTCAGGCGCGTGACCAATGGAGTCTGGTAGATGTCGGAAATCTTTTGTACCCAGATCCGCGCCTCTTCCAGCGTGAAGGTCCGGGTACGGCCCGTGCCGGCCGCCGTGCCCGAAGGCAGTTCTCCGTCGCCTTTTGTCGCGAGATACTGAACCTGCGAGTGTGAGACGTTGCACATCTCTGCAATCTCGCCAGTTTTGAAAACGGGAGCCGTTTTTCGAGGACGCGGAGCCAGAATCGTGTCACGCAGCTCATTAGTGAAAATGGTGACTTTTTCTGCGAACTCACTGATCTGCTCAAAGTGAACGGTTCGGTCTACGGCAGGAAGTTGGCTCGTTCTGACCATTCTGAGGTTTTTCCATAAAATTCCAGAAACCTCAGAATACAGGAAATACTTGAAAATAGCTTTTTAAATTACTGTTTTTATGCGGATTTTCTGCAAAATTTCTATATTTCCAGACCGTTTGCGGTTGCGGAACTGCCGTGGAAACTAAAGGAGCCCCGAAATACCGCGTCCTCGAAGGCACAAATGACCTCACCTTTCTCGCATTCTGGGTAGCCGAGTCGGCACCCTGCTCAAGACTTAAGCACTTGGTGAGGTCATTTGTGCACTTTCTCATTTCCTGAAAGACCCGTCAGGCGGTGTTCTGCACAACCGACCTCACCATTATCAGATTTTCGCCACCGCCCGCCGAGCGCTCCCCTGAGTTACGACGCAAATGCACAATCAACCTCACCTACGGAAGCGGCAATACGCCGGAGCCAGGCCGTTAGCCAGAGGTTCAGCTCATCGCCACGAGTTGCCAATCACCATAGCAGCACAACCAACCTCACCTTGGCTGCAAGCCTACGCAGACCCGTTCAACGTCTCGCACAATCAACCTCACCATGCTGCATCGCGCAATCCTACGCCGGATTTATTGTGAAGCTGAGTTGGTAGGTTTTTTTAAACCGAGAGCAAACCCACAAACCAACGCAATCAACCACTATTCAATCCATTCAAGCACTTAAGTCCCAAAAGGTGAGGTGCGTTGTGTTGAAGGTGAGGTTCGCTGTGCTCCGAGGTGCGGTTCCTTGTGCAGCAAGGTGAGATCGATTCCCCACCAAGGTGCGGTTCAATGTGTCTGCCATTGCGTCGAATCGCGAAGGTGAGGTGGGTTGTGCGTCTGGTAGGAACGAGGTTGAAAGGGCCGTCGCATAAGGCCTTACAGCGCGAAAGCTCGCTCGCAAGGTGAGGTTCTTTGTGACCGTGGTGAGGTTCTGTGTGCCGATCCGCGGAATGGACGCCGAAACGGC
The DNA here is from genome assembly GCF_050436225.1 of Paraburkholderia lebeckiae. Lineage (NCBI taxonomy): Bacteria > Pseudomonadati > Pseudomonadota > Betaproteobacteria > Burkholderiales > Burkholderiaceae > Paraburkholderia > Paraburkholderia lebeckiae. The sequence goes on from NZ_JBNDLU010000003.1 coordinate 411,958, forward strand.
CTCCGCCGCGGTCGTCCGATGGTGAGGTTCTGTGTGTTGACAGCTCACCACCGCATGCTTACAGTCCCGGGAGCGAAAAAGTGGATGAAGAACATGGCCGCGGACAATCCGGAAGAGGGCAGGTCGAAAGCGACGTCACGCCAGATGGCGCTCGCGCTGTTCGAAGACATGTTCGATCAGGGATTGCGCATCAACGAGTCTAATCGCGAGATCGGTTATCAGCGCAACGATTTCTTCACCGAAATCGTCAATATGGGGCTGCCGGCGCGGCGCTTTCTCGACGCCGCGTACTTCATCGTCGCGCAGGAGCCCGAGCAGCGCGATCAGTACGACGTCGAACTCAACTACTTTAAGTGGCTGATGCGTTACGACAGCCGCAACCTAAAGCATTTGCGCACGATCGCCGACGAAGCGCAGAACGCGAAAGTTCGCGTGACGAATACGCCCGCGGACCGCGATCCCAACGAAGACGATCTGTGGGTGCAGGTTCAGTTGATCGGCATGGTTGGCTTTCATCGCGGACGTATGCGATTCGACGTCCATCCGCGGCTCGTGCCGCATATCCGCGATCCGCAGAAATCGCATTGGTTGAGCTTGCGCATTTCCACCGCGTTCACGCGCAGTCTCGCGCGCGCGATCTACGACAAGGTTTTGCCCAACGTGCCCGCGGGACGCACCGACTGGATCCAGCTCGAGGAAATGCGCAACTGGCCCGGCAAAATGGGCGCGAATGCCGCCATTTTCAAATACTTCAAGCGCGATTGGCTCGAGCCGGCGGTGCGCGAGATCAACGAAGTGTCGGACGTCGAGATGTCCTACGAGACGCGGACTGCATCCACGACGTCGAAGAAAATCGACCGCATCCGCTTCCTGCTCAAGCGCAAGGACACAGCCGACGCGGTACTCGCGAGCCTCGCCGACGCGAGCCATCTGTACAAGATTCTCACCGACGAATTCGGGCTCTCGACCAAGCAGTTCAGCGAGATTTCGGAGAACCGCGAACTCTGGACCGACGAACGCATCCAGCAGGCCGTCGAATACACGCGCTTCAGGATCAAGCGCGGCCAGGTCAAGAAGAGCCCCGCGGGCTATCTGATGCGCGCGCTACGCGACAACTGGAAGATCTCCGACGCCGAGCGCACGATGGTTGACGTACAGGCCAAACTGCTCGCCGACGAAACGCAGGAACAGGCGGTCAAGACCGAAACGAGAAAGACCGTGGCGCACAGCATCGCGACGCGCGAAGAAGAAGTGCGCGCGCGCATGAACGAGGATTCGCGCAAGGGCCGCGACCATTTCAACGCCGCCGATGCGAAGACGCGCAAGGAACTGATGCATGCGTGGACGACGTCGCGCGAAGGCAAGCTGATGCTGCGCCGGATGAAGCTCGAACCGTCGACGGTCACCGAAGATGCGATTTTCGCGAATACCGAGCTGGTATGGTATCTGGGGCAGTTCGTGTTCGGCCGGATGAATGCGGCGCGCGCGGCGGCGTGAAGTGAGCCGGAAATCGGCTGCAAAGCAGCCCAAACTGAGCCGACCGGCAAATTGAAAGGGGTCTTGCACTGACGGATAACAACGTCAGTGCAAGACCCCTTGATACTTCAGAACTCTCAGAACGACCCGAACAGCGAGCCCAGCACGATCACCACCACCAGCGCGAGTAACGCGCCGAGAATCCCGACGATCACGATGTCGCGATAGCTTTCGCGGTGGTTCGACCCACACACGGCAAGCAGCGTCACGACCGCGCCGTTATGCGGCAGGCTGTCGAGTGTGCCTGAGGAAATCACTGCGACCCGATGCAGCAGCGCCGGGTCGATGCCATATTGCGCAGCCAGTTGCAGATAGGTGCTGCCGAGCGCGTCGAGCGCAATGGTGAGACCGCCCGAGGCCGAGCCGGTCAGCGCCGCGAGCAGATTGGTGGCGACCGCGAGCGATACGAGCGGACCACCGCCGATACCCAGCACCCATTCGCGCACGAGCGCGAACGCTGGCAGCGCGGCGATCACCGCGCCATAGCCGACCAGACTGCCGACGTTGAGCACCGGCAGCACCGATGCATTCGCGCCCGCGTCGATCGTCTCGCGCAGCGCTGCCAGGCGATGCCGATTGAGCAGCACGAGCACGACGATCGCGACGGTGAGCGCCACGCACACGCCCCACACACCGCCGACCGCCGCAAGCGACGTCTCGCCCCAACGGACCTCGGCCAGATGGTCGGCGTCGATGCGCGGCAGCACGATCACGTTCATCACGAAGTTCGTCAGCACGACGAGCACGAGCGGCGCGAGCGCGACGCCGAACGAGGGCAGACTCTCGCTGACATGCCCGCGCTTCGCTTCCTCCGGATCGAAACTCTGCGATACGCTTGCGCGCTCGCGCACGAGGCTGTCGCTGGCCGGCGCCCTGGCGGATTTCACCACCGCCTTGAGTCCGTCGAATCCTTCATTGGCCGCCTTCGCGCGCGATTGCTGCAAGGACAACCACCAGATCCCGAACACCACCATCACGATACTCGCGATGATGCCAAGCCCAGGCGCCGCAAACGGCGTCGTACCAAAGAACGGCATCGGGATTGCGTTCTGAATAGCCGGTGTGCCGGGCAGCGCGGACATCGTGAACGTCGACGTGCCGAGCGCGATCGCGGCCGGCATCAGACGGCGCGGAATATTGGCGGCCTGGAAGAGGGCGGTGGCCATCGGCGCGAGCACGAAGAACGCCACGAAGAGGCTGACGCCGCCATAGGTGACGAGCGCGCCACCGATCACGACCGCGAGAATCGCCCGATTCGCGCCAAGCTTCTGCGTCATGTAACTGGCGATCGCCTTCACAGAGCCGCTGTCTTCCATCAGCTTGCCGAACAGCGCGCCGAGCAGGAACAACGGAAAGAACTGCGCGAGAAAGCGCGCGGCGCTGAGCATGAAGGTCTGGGTCCAATGCGCGAGAATCGGTTCGCCCGAAATCGCAGCGGCCAGCATCGCGGCGAACGGCGCAAGCAGCAGCACGGTCCAGCCGCGATACGCGAAGCCGATCAGCAGCGCGAGACTCGCGAGCATGCCGAAGAGCCCTAGACCGATCGCGAGCGGTGACAGGGTGATGACTTCCATGGTCAGACTCCGTCGAGCAACGCGTCGAGATCCAGCGAGGAGCGCACGCCGATCGAATCGCCGTGCTCGGCGAGGAACGCTTCGGCAGCACGCCGGCCTTCGTCGCGCAGCATCGTCAGAAAGCTCCACTCGGCGTTCAGCTTCGACGAGTAGCCGAGTTCGGTCATCAGCTCGCTCGCGATCCGATGGATGCGCATCGCCGCCCAATGGCGGCCTTCGTCGCTGCCGGGGTCCGCCGCGCGGCGCAGCAGCGCGATCATGCGCAGCTCTTTCAGCAGCGGCGCGTTGAAGGCAACTTCGTTCAGGCGACTGATGATGTCGCGCGCGGTGCGCGGGGTTTCGTCCCGCACGACGGGATTGACCTGGATCAGCAGCGTGTCGCTCGACGTGCATTCGCGCACCAGCGGCGTCATGGTCGGATTACCGGCATAGCCGCCGTCCCAGTAGTCTTCACCGTCGATCTGCACGGCCTGAAACAGCGTGGGCAGGCAGCCGGAGGCGAGCAGCACGTCAGGCGTCAGGTCGCCATTGCGAAACACACGCGCCTGGCCCGTGCGCACGCGCGTCGCGGTGATGAACAGCTTGATCGGCGCGTCGCGCAGATGCGCGAAATCGATCGAGTCCTGCAGAATCTTCGCCAGCGGATGTACGCCGCGCGGGTTCAGGTCGTATGGAGAAAACACGCGCGCCGCGAGGTCCATCGCGATGAAGAGCGGCGAGTAGTCGAGCGTCCAGCGGCCCATCAACACGTCGAACGGGGTACGGCGAAACGGGCTGTACACCGATGCTTCGAATACTCGCCGCCAGAAGGCTTCGAGCGCGGCGCGCGCGCCAGCCGCGCCGTCTGCCTGATAGCCGCTCACCAGCACCGCGGCGTTCATCGCGCCAGCCGATGTACCCGATATTCCTTCGATCCGCAGCCACGACTCTTCGAGCAAACGGTCGAGGACGCCCCATGTAAAAGCACCGTGCGATCCGCCGCCTTGCAATGCGAGATCGATAAGGGCGGGTTCGCGGTGGGCGGGTTGGTTTTTTGTTGCAGCCAAGACGACTCCTGTAGTGAGGAGTGCTCCATTTCGCGAGCTGACGCCGCATGCACGGCGGACGAATGAACTGCTGGCCAATGCTGTGAACTACCGAATGAAGTGAGGCGTGTTTCAAAGGCGAAACATCGCACTGCACCATTGGTATTGGAAGTGGCCAGTGACTAAAAGTCAAGCGTATTCAGCTTGATTCACAGAGCTTGCCAGCAATCGGCTCGTGGCCGTCATCGCCCGCTTGCTGGCCACGCCGGGCCATGCCGGCCATTCAAGCGGAATATAGAAAAGCCGGTTGGTCACGCCGAGGTCAAAAACAGCGTGTAGAGAGGCCGGCCGGTGCGCCACGTCGCGCCGCTTACATAATCATGGATAGGCGGAGTATCTTTACACGGTTGAGCGCGATAATGCGGTGGCAATCGTGCAACCTGCGTTATCCGTTTGCGCGCGCCGCTTAAATGCTAATTCGCCTGTATATCTTCGCTGTTTCGCCTTGTGCTAATCGCCGCGGCTTATTGCAATGTAATGTATCGTCTCGGCGGCCGGATACATTACGACATAATTCGACTGATGAACCGGGCTATAAAGCAGGCATCGTCAAATCACGGAGAGCATCATGAACGCCGGGTTGCTGCAAGGGGCCTGTCACTGCGGGGCCGTCAAGTTCGAAGTTCGCACCGAAATCGTTCCGGCCGGTCGTTGCAACTGCAGCCTGTGCCGCCGCAAGGGCGCGCTGATGACGCCGCTCTTTCCCGCCAGTCAGTTAAAGATTCTGAGTGGCGAGGATTCACTGACGCTATACCAGTTCAACACGAAGGTCGCGAAACACTACTTCTGCAAGCATTGCGGCATCTATGCTTTTCATCAGACGCGCAAGGATCCGCAGCAATGGCGCGTCAATATTGGCTGCCTCGACGGGGTCGATCCTTACGCGCTCGAAGCCGGCGTGGCCGATGGCGCGAGTCTTTCCGTGCTGGAGGACGCATGAAACGCCTGTTCGCCATCGCTGTGTTCGTCGCGGGCGGCTTCGCGGCCGAACTCGCGCATCCGTTGCAGTGTTCATTGATCCAATCGAGCGGCGTGCAACTCAAACGCCGCAGCAGATAATCCATCGATGGAAACCTCCGACCACGTACTGATCGTCGATGACGATCGCGGTATCCGTGAACTGCTCGCGGGATACCTCGAGAAAAACGGCGTGCGCGTCTCGCTCGCGGCCAATGGCCGCCAGATGCGCGCCGCGCTCGAGAATGGCGCGCCCGACCTGATCGTGCTCGACCTGATGCTGCCCGGCGAAGACGGCCTCGTGCTGTGCCGTGAGTTGCGCGCGGGCAAGTTCCGCACGGTGCCGATCCTGATGCTGACGGCGCGCAGCGAGGAAGCGGACCGGATCGTCGGCCTCGAAATGGGCGCCGACGATTACCTGACCAAACCGTTCGCCGCACGCGAGTTGCTCGCGCGAATCCGTTCGGTGCTGCGCCGCGCGCGCATGCTGCCGCCCGGCATGGAGGTGACGGAGTCGGCGCCGATGCTGTGCTTCGGCGACTGGCGGCTCGACACGACCGCGCGCCATCTGCTCGACGCGGACGGAACCGAGGTGGCGTTGAGCGGCGCGGAGTACCGTCTGTTGCGCGTGTTTCTCGATCATCCGCAGCGCGTGCTCACGCGCGATCAGTTGCTGAATCTCACGCAGGGGCGCCAGGCCGATCCGTTCGACCGCTCGATCGATCTGATGGTGAGCCGCCTGCGTCAACGCCTGCGGGACGGCGCGCGCGAGCCGCGCTACATCAAGACGCTGCGCAGCGAGGGCTATGTGTTTTCAGCGGCCGTGACCGCGATCGGAGATCCGCAATGAGCGCATCTCCATCACCGTCGTTGCTGCGCTGGCCGCATTGGCCGCGCACGCTGTTCGCGCGGCTCGCGGTGATTTTGTTCGTCGGGCTCGCGCTCGCGCAGGCGCTGTCGTTCTGGCTCACGATGACCGAGCGCGACCAGACGATGACCAACATCATGATGGGCTACATCGAGCGCGAGGTGGCGAGCTCGGTCGCGCTGCTCGATCATCTGCCGCCCGACGAGCGCGCCCAGTGGCTGCCGCGGCTCGCGCGGCGCAGCTATGAGTTCATGCTCGGCCCGGGCGTGCCAGGCGCCCCGGTCGACGCGAACCTGTCGGCGCGCGTCGCGCAGTCGATCGGCGATGGCATCGGCACGCGTTATCCATTGACCGTCAACGCAGTGCCGGGCGATCGCGAGCGTCTGCAGGTGCACCTGAAACTGAGCGACGGCACGCCGCTCACCATCGACCTGCGGCCGATGCCCGGCGCCCCGTTGTCGCGCTGGCTGCCGCTAGTGCTGACGCTGCAGCTGCTCGTGCTCGCGGCCTGCTGCTGGCTGGCGGTACGGCTCGCGACGCGCCCGCTCAATCAGCTCGCAGTCGCGGCCGACACGCTCGGCCCCGACCTGAAGGCCGAGCGTCTGCCCGAAGCCGGTCCGTCTGAAGTGGCGCGCGCCGCGCGCGCGTTCAACGCGATGCAGGACCGGATCGCCACGTACATGACCGAGCGCATGCAGATTCTCGCGGCGATTTCGCACGATTTGCAGACGCCGATCACGCGCATGCGTCTGCGTGTCGACACGATGGACAACGACAGCGAGGCCGCAAAGCTGCGCCAGGATCTGCGGGAAATGGAGGCGCTGGTCAAAGAAGGGGTCACCTATGCGCGCACGATGCATGGCACGACCGAGGTGCCGCGCCGCATCGATCCCGATGCGCTGTTCGACAGCCTCGTCTGCGATTACGTCGACGCGGGTCAGCAAGTGTCACTGCAGGGCCACTTCGGCCAGTCGCTGACGATGCGTCCGCAGGCGTTGAAGCGCATCGTTGGCAATCTGGTCGATAACGCGCTGAGGTACGGCGGCGCCGCGCAAATCGATATCGGGGCGTTGCACGATGGCGAGGCTACCGTGTCGGTGCTCGATCGCGGTCCCGGCATTCCAGCCGAGTCGCTGGAGACGGTGTTCGAGCCGTTCGTGCGGCTCGAAGGGTCGCGCAATCGTCAAACGGGCGGCACGGGGCTAGGGCTCGCGATCGCGCGGCAACTCGCGCTCGCGATGGACGCGACGCTCACGCTGCACAACCGCGTCGGCGGCGGTCTCGAAGCGCGGCTGACGTTGAGGAAGTTGCACGAGTCATAGTTGGACCTCTTGCGGCGCGGCCACGCGGGCGATTCCGTCAGAAAAATTCACAAAGCCCGCCATTACGAAATCGTCGTCGGGTTTGCACTATTAATGACCCCCGCGCGCCATTTCGAGCTGTGGCTCTGGTGCTTCTCAGTAGTTCTGAACGACCACCGGTTCAGCTCGCTTCAGCGATTCCCCATCATTTGAGAAAACCGCGGCGGTGATGCGGCAGGTCGCATCATTGTTAAATCATCGATATTCAGTGCGACTTATCGATGCGAGCGATTCAGATGCGTGGTGAATTGCTAATTCGCACATTCAACCAGATTCGGCAACGCAGCATTGATGAATTTGATCGCATAGCGAGCCACAGTCCGTTACCTTGTCTTCGATAAATTGACAAACGCCAACGGACAGACCATTCTTTTCGTGTGGTGGTTGCAGAGTAGCACGGCTGATCAACAGGAAGATTGGCCGAGAGACACGTTTCGTTCGAATCTGATTAAAGATCCTTGTTAAAAAGGTAACTAAAAGGAATCCGAATGGCGTCCACTCCACAAAAGCTGTCAAAAATGCAACTCACCGGGATGGTGGTGGGCGGCATGGTCGGAGCCGGGATCTTTTCCCTGCCGCGCACTTTTGCCAATGCCACCGGTCCGTTGGGTGCCGTGATTGCCTGGCTGATTGCGGGCACGGGCATGTATATGCTGGCGCGCGTATTTCAGGCGCTGGCCGAACGAAAACCCGAACTGGACGCCGGCGTGTTTGCGTATGCGAAAGCGGGCTTTGGCGACTATCCGGGTTTTCTCTCCGCATTTGGCTATTGGATCGGTAGCTGTATCGGCAACGTTTCTTACTGGGTGCTGATCAAGTCGACACTCGGCGCGTTTTTTCCCGTGTTCGGCGACGGCAATACGGTCGTCGCTATCGTCGTTGCATCGATCGGCATCTGGCTATTTCATTTCATGATTCTGAAGGGCGTGCAGCAGGCGGCCTTCATCAACAGTATCGTCACGGTCGCCAAGGTCATTCCGATTCTGGTGTTCATCTTGATCCTGATCTTCGGCTTCCGGTTGGACCTGTTCCAGGCCAACCTTTACGGCGGTGGACTCGAAGGCAATATCCTCGAGCAGGTGCGGACCACGATGCTGGTCACGGTGTTCGTGTTCATCGGTATCGAAGGGGCGAGCGTTTATTCCCGTTATGCGAAGAAGCGCTCCGATGTCGGCCAGGCGACGATTCTCGGCTTCGTCGTCGTGACCTCGCTGATGGTGCTCGTGACGATGCTGCCTTACGCCGTGCTTCAGCGCGTGGACATCGCGGCCATGCGGCAACCGTCGATGGCGGCCGTGCTCGAAGCGGTGGTCGGTCATTGGGGCGCGGTTTTCGTCAGCATAGGCCTGCTGATTTCGGTACTGGGCGCTTATCTCGCCTGGTCGCTGATCTGCGCCGAAGTCTTGTTCACGGCGGCAAAGACTGAAGACATGCCCGCCGTATTCGCGAGGGAAAACGCTAACAAGGTACCTGCCAATGCATTGTGGCTGACCAACATCGTGGTGCAGCTGCTCGTCATCAGCACCTACTTCTCGCGCGATGCGTTCGCGCTGATGCTGAATCTGACGAGCGCGATGTCGTTGATTCCGTACCTCTTCGTCGCGGCGTTCGGCTGCATGAACGCGAATCGCGGCGATGGTTACGACGCGCGCGCCGACGAGCGCCGGCGTGACTTGATCATGGCCGCAATCGCCTCGATCTATACAGTCTTCATGATCTGGGCGGGTGGCCTGAAATTCATTCTGCTTTCCGCCGTCCTGTATGCCCCAGGAACGGCGCTTTATATTTGGGCTCGGCGCGAGCAGAACAAGAATGTCTTCATCGCTTCCGACTGGATCATTTTTATCGTTGCGATCATTGGCGCGATCATCGGCATCTATGGCCTCGTAACCGGAAGGATCGAGATTTAGTTTTAGTGAAATCCGATTGATCAGAGCGGGCCATCATTGGCATTCAGGAGATCATCATGGCGAACACGGACGCGAAAGCGGGTGAATTGGGTGTCTACTCGGAAGTTGGGCAGCTGCGCAAAGTGATGGTCTGCGCACCGGGGCTCGCGCACCAGCGTCTTACCCCGAGCAATTGCGATGAACTGCTGTTCGACGACGTACTGTGGGTCGAGAACGCGAAGCGCGACCACTTCGACTTCGTCACGAAGATGCGCGACCGCGGCGTCGAAGTGGTGGAGATGCACAATCTGCTCGCCGAAACGGTCGCGGTGCCCGAAGGCAAGAAGTGGATTCTCGACAACCAGGTGGTGCCGAATCAGGTCGGCCTCGGCTTTATCGATGAATTGAGAAGCTATCTGGAAGGGCTCGACAATCGCAAGCTGGCCGAAACGCTGATTGGCGGGCTATCCACTCACGACTTCCCGGAAGCGCACGGCGGCAAGGCGCTGGAGGTCGCGAAAGAAGCGGCGGGCGGCACCGAATATCTGCTGCCGCCGCTGCCGAACACGCTGTACACGCGCGACACGACGTGCTGGATCTATGGGGGCGTCACGCTGAATGCGCTGTACTGGCCGGCCCGCCACGAGGAGACGATCCTGACCGCGGCGATCTACAAGTTCCACCCCGATTTCGCGGCCAAGGTCAACGTGTGGTGGGGCGACCCGACTCAGGACCACGGTCTCGCCACGCTGGAAGGCGGCGATGTGATGCCGATCGGCAAGGGCGTCGTGCTGATCGGCATGAGCGAGCGCACCTCGCGGCAGGCCATCAGTCAACTGGCGGCGACGCTGTTCAAGAAGGGCGCGGCCGAGCGCGTGATCGTGGCGGCGATGCCGAAGATTCGCGCGGCAATGCACCTCGATACCGTGTTCACGTTCGCCGATCGCGATTGCGTGCTGGTCGCCCCGGACTTCATGGCGAAGACGCGCACCTATTCGTATCGGCCGAGCAGCCATCCAAGCGGCGTCGAATTGCACGCCGAAAACAAGCCGTTCACCGACGTCGTCGCCGAGGCGCTCGGGCTGAAGCATCTGCGCGTGGTCGAGGCGGGCGGCAGCGACTATCAACGCGAGCGCACGCAGTGGGATAGCGGTGCGAACCTCGTGTGCGCGGCCCCGGGCGTCGTCTATGCATACGACCGCAACACGTACACGAACACGCTGTTGCGCAAGCAGGGCATCGAGGTGATTACGATCGTCGGTGCGGAGCTAGGCCGTGGACGTGGCGGCGGTCACTGCATGACCTGCCCGATCAGGTGCCGCGCGCTCGCGTGGCGGCGGTCACTGCATGACCTGCCCGATCATCCGCGATGCGGTCGACTATTGATCAGTCAAGCGAATCAATCTGGCCGGTGACTGGTGACGTGTCGCCCGCTCGCTGAAGTGGCGAGCGGGCGACAGCGCGGCGCGCGTCGTCCGCCGCCGCCAGGAACGGCGCGATCCGTCCAGACGATCGACGCGACGAATCGAATCGCCCCGCTAATCGCCGGGTTGACGCACGCGGTAGTGGTGGGCATGTCCGGCTTGAAGTCGAACTTCCTTTTACTATACTTTTTAACGACTTCGCGCCTGAATTATCGAATTTGATATCTCGCGATTTGCAAAGATTACATTCGATACACCAGCAATCGCTGCAATGAAGTTCGAGTTAATGAATCTGCGAGTAGCTGGACGATCACTTTTCACGTCAATCGCGTGAATGCTCGGGGCTTTCTACCACCGCACGGAGGTTCGAACATGAATAATCGCTTTGTTGCGCAACTCGTCGCCTTGTCATTTGCCGGTATGTCCGCGCTCGCGATTGCGGCTGGGCCGACCAAGGGCGAGGGTGGCGGCCAGATGGCCGGTACGGGCCGTCAGCAGGTGATGCCGTCGATTCCGCACCGTGACTGGCATAAAGGTCAACGTGTGCCGGCCGAATATCGTAATTACAACTTCATGATGGACGACTGGCGTGGACACGGCCTCAATGCGCCGCCGCGCGGGCATAAATGGCTGGGTGTCAATGGCGACTATGTGCTCGTAACGACGAACAACTGGACCATTGCAAACATTGTCCCCGGAACGCAGTAATACTTCCTCGTGGTGCCCGGGCTATCCGGCGACCCAGTTTTAGCGCCGGAACCTGGGCCATTCATCGACACGACATGATTTCGTCATTTTCGCGTCGATTTAATGCTGCGTGTCGTATAGCCGGTCGGGAACGAACAATGCAGTCACGCCGCTCAAAAAGAACACCGCGCCGACCACCAAAAAGCCGAGACCGATCGAGAACTGCGTCGCGATGAAACCGATGACGATCGGCGCCGCCCCCGAACAGAAGCGCCCGAGATTATACGAGCCGCCCACCGCGGTGCCGCGCACCGACGTCGCAAAACTCTCCGACATGAACGTGCCGATCGTGCCGAGCGGTACGCCGTACAGAAAGCCGAAGAAAAGCATCAGCGTGGAAATGTTGTCGCGGGTATGCCAGAAAATGATCACGGGCAGAAAGAGTGCCGCACCGATGCAGCCCAGCACGTACACGCCGCGCCGGCTCCAGCGGTCACCGAGCCAGCCCGCGAAGATCTTGCCGATGAAGGCGACCATGTATGTGCCGATCATATAGCCGGTCAGCGAGCTGAACTTTATGTGCAATTCCTTCTCGAGATATGTCGGCAGCCAGTTGTTCAGGCCGTAAAAGCCGGACAGCACAAAGACTGACGCGAAGGTCCACAGGATGAACATCGTGCGCGCCTGGCGGTCGCGGAAAATCTGCGCGTAGCGATTGTCGACGAGCCGCGTTTTGCTCGCACGGTCGGCAGCCCGGCTAGCGAGCCATGCCGCCGGCTCGGGCACCGCGAACTTGATCGCGAATGCGAGCAGCACCGGCACGGCAGACACGTAGTACAGCGTGCGCCAGCCGTACTGCGGCAGGATCCAGTTGCTGAGGGCGATCACGACGATATAGCCGGCCGAAACGCCGGTTTGAAGCATGCCGAGTACCAGCGAGCGCCGTTCGGTCGGCACATATTCGGCCACGAGCGTGGTGACCAGCACCATGCAGCCAATGCCGAGCGAACTGATAAAGCGCACCGCCGCGAATTCGACGAAGCTGTGCGTGAACCCGAGCATCCCCGCGCCGAGCGAGAACAGCGCGAGCGCCCATGCGATGACCCGCACGCGGCCGAGACGATCGCTCGCCCAGCCGCCGACAATGCCGCCGATCGCCATGCCGAGCAAGGTCAGGCTGCCGAGCGCGCCCGCTTCGACATTGGTCAGCCCGAAATCGTCCTTGATGCGCGACAGGGTGAGGCCGTACATCATCACGTCGGCGCCATCGGCGATCAGCGCGAGGTAGCCGAGCACGAAGACCAGCACCCAGCGGCCTTGCGAGACGGCGGGATGGGTCACCGCTCGATAGTTTTGCAGGTCGGATGGTGTTTTCATGAACGGGCGGCGCAAGCGGGGGATGCCGTATTCTGCTTGAGCAGAGCGGGGGCAAGGAAGGCGCCGATGAGGAGGCCTATGCTTTCATGACGGCTGGTGTACCAGCCTTCCTTGTGGGTCAGGTTCATCGTACCGATGCATACGCCGTCATAGGCGATCGGAATGTTCAGGATCGAGCCGAGACCGATAGCCGTCATCACCGCATGATCGTCGAAGACCTCGCGAATGCCTTGCGACGTGGCGGCACGAAACGGCTTCAGATCCTGAAGTATCTGTCGCGCCCACGCGGTGCCTTGCTTCTTTTTGCGGCCGCCCAGTGGATAGATGTCCGGCAGGTTCGTGTAGACCCGTTCGACCTCATGACGCCGCGCATCGTAGGACATGATCGTGAACAGGCTTAGGCCTATCGCCTTTGCCGCCACCGCGTGAACCGCGCGGAACAGCTCGAGCGGTTGGTTCTTCAGGCGCATCGCCAGCGCGAGACGCTCGAGGTCTGCGATATCCAGCATCTGCGTATCGTGCGGTGCGGGTTCGGTCAGGTTGCCTTGCATCATTTGCATCGCGTTTGCATCGGAAAGTGTGAAAAGTCGCAGTGCGTTCAGCCGTGCATGCGGGTGGAGTTCAGCTGGCCTCGCGCGTCGCGAGCCGGTTCGAGTTCGCTCGCCTCGATATCTTCGAGCGAGCGGTTGCGCGTTTCGATGCCGAGGAAGAACACCACGCATGCGCCGATCACCAGCACCGTCGTGGTCATCGCGAATACACCGAGGAAACCGGACAGCGGATAAACGAGGCCGACGAGGATCGGCGCGCTGACCGAGCCGATGCGGCCGAACGATGACGACGAGCCCGTGCCCGTCGTGCGTATCGCGGTCGGAAACACTTCCGGCGTGTAAGCGTAGACGCCGGCGAATGCGCCGTTCATGAAAAACGACAGCGCGATGCCCGCGGTCATGATCTGTATGCCGGTGTGAGAAAACGCGAGCGTGATCGCGGCGATGCCGCCGAACAGCATGTAGGAAGCGACCACCGCCTTACGCCCGATCTTCTCGTTAAGCCACGCCGCCGAGAAGTAGCCGGGAATCTGCGCGCCATAGATTGCAATCGAATAGCCGAAGCTCTTCGTCATCGTCAGCCCTTCCTTGACGAGCAGGCTCGGGATCCACGCGAAGAACGAGTAGTACGCGAACGCGACCGAGAACCACATCAGCCAGCTGACCGCGGTCGTGCGCGCGAGTCGCGGCGACCACAGCGTGAGCACGTTGCGCCACGCGTTGCCGCGCGCCGGCGTCGAGGCCGGCGTGGGCAGCGCGTGTAGCGCGTGGTTCGCAGTCACGGGCGCAAGCGCAATGCCGCGCTCGACGAACGCCGCTTCGATGCGGCCGACGATGCCGTTCGCTTCGGCAGTGCGGCCCTGGCTTTCGAGCCAGCGCGGCGATTCGGGCAGCGTCCGGCGCCACCACAGCAGCATCACGACGGGCAGCGACGTGATCACGGCCAGATAGCGCCAGCCGTCGACGAAGTTGCGCACGACCGCGAAGCCGAGAATCGACGAGGTCAGATAGCCGAACGACATGAAGCCGACCAGCGCGCCGCAGAAAATGCCGCGATAGCGGCGCGGCACGAACTCGGCGAGAAACGGCGCGATCACGACCGTCTCCGCGCCCGAACCGAAGCCGGCGACGACGCGCAGCGCGAAGAACGTGTGCCAGTCGTGCGCGGTCGCGCTCGCGAGCGACGCGACGCAATAGATGGCGAGCGCGCTCATCATGATGCGGCGCCGGCCGATCACGTCGGCGAGCACACCCGACAGGAACGCGCCGAAAAAGTAGCCGATATAGGTGCTGCTCGCGACGAGCCCAGTCTCAGCGCTCGTCAATTGCCACAGCTTGCTGACGACCGGCAGCAGGAACGCGAGCGACGACGAATCGAGTCCGTCGAACATGTACCCGAGCCCGCCGATCAGCAGCAGTCTGCGGTGAAAGCTCGACAGGGGAAGTCTTTCAAGACGGGCGGCGACGGCGGACACGGCAACTTCTCCTGAAGGAAATGGCGCGGCGAGGCCGCGCGTTCTGCGCTGATGGATGCTTCCGGCCGCTTATCGGCCGATTGCGTAGGCCTGCATCTGACGCGGTGTAGCGGCGCCTCGCATCAAACCGTTGCGGATCGCGACCGCGCAGACCCGGCCGAGCGCCCACGGTTCCGCGACGGTGAGGTCGTGGCCCCGCGCGCGCAGTTCGGCGAGCGTGCTGTCCGGAAAGCGCGACTCGGCCGACATCTTGCCGAGCTGCATCGCGCGCGGATAGAACGAGCCGGGGAAGTGCGCGGTCTGGAACGAGGGCGCATCGGCGGCGGCCTGGAAGTTCATGCCGCCATGCACGTGCTTGAGGAACAGCTGCAGCGACCACTGATCCTGCTGGTCGCCACCCGGCGTGCCGAAGGCCGCGTACGGTTTGCCGTCGCGCGTGACGAGCGTCGGCGACAGCGTGGTGCGCGGCCGGCGGCCCGGGCCGAGCGACGAAGGCAGGCCTTCTTCCATCCAGAACATCTGCGCGCGCGTGGTGACGTTGAAGCCAAGACCCGGCACCGCCGGCGACGCCTGCAGCCACCCGCCCGACGGCGTAGCCGACACCATGTTGCCCCAGCGGTCGACCACGTCGAGATGCACGGTATCGCCGCGCAATTCGGGCAGCGGCGCGAAGGTCGGCTCACCCTGGCCAAAGCCGCCGGCCTGCTCGCGCCCGGCATTCGCGACGATGCGCGCGGCGCGTTGCTCGCTGTCGCCGAGCAGCCCGGGGCGGAATTCGAACGACGCGCGGCGCGGGTCGATGAGGCGGCGCCGCCCGTTGTTGTACGCGTCGCTGAGCAGCGCGTCCATCGGCACATGCGAAAACGCCGGGTCGCCGTAGAACACTTCGCGATCGGCGAATGCGAGCTTCGAGCACTCGATCACCGTGTGCACGAAATCGGGCCCGAGGGGGTCCATCGCGCCGAGATCGAAACCCTTCAGCAGCGCGAGCTGTTGCAGGAACATCGGGCCCTGGCCCCACGGGCCGGTTTTGTGCACGCGCATGCCCGCGTAGTCGTAAGACACCGGGTCTTCGTAGGTTGGCTCCCAGCGCGCGAGATCGCCCGCATCGAGCAGACCGCTGTTGCGCAGGCCCGAGGTGTCGAGCACGGCGGTCGAACGGAAGTACTGGTCGATCGCGTCGGCGACGAAGCCCCGATAGAAGACATCACGCGCGCGTTCGCACTGCTCGGCGCGATCGCTGCGCGTATTCGCCTCGCGCAGGATGCGCTTGTAGGTTTCGGCGATCGCGGGATTCGCGAACAACTGGTTCGGCATCGGCGCCTCGCCGTTGCGCAGCCATTGCTCGGCCGAGGTCGTCCATTCGGTGCGGAAGAAGTCCTGAATCGCGAGAATCGACGCTGCCATGCGTGGCAGCACCGGATAGCCGTTTTCGGCATAGCCGATCGCATAGCTCAGCACTTCTTCGAGCGGCAACTGGCCATAGTCGCGCAGCAGCGCCATCCACGCGCCGAATGCGCCCGGCACGACCGCGGGCAGCAGGCCCGTGCCCGGCACCACGTCGAGCCCCATCTTGCGCATCCGCTCGATCGTCATGCGCGCGGGCGTCACGCCTTGTCCGCACAGCACGCGCACGCGTTCTTCGCGCGCGCTGTAGAACACCACCGGCAGCTCGCCACCCGGACCGTTCAGATGCGGTTCGACGATCTGCAGGACGAAGCCGGCCGCGGCGGCGGCGTCGAACGCATTGCCGCCTTTTTCGAGGACCGCCATCGCCGATGCGCTCGCGAGCCAGTGCGTCGAGGCCACCATGCCGAAGGTGCCGATCAGTTCTGGACGGGTTGTAAACGACATGCGCGACTCCTTGGCGACGACGGTCCGAATGGAAGAACCAATATTGAATGGTTCAATTGGAGAAAATGAAAGCGTAAAACTAACGAAGCCGGGTTGCACCCGGGGTTAACCATCAAAAGGCGACCCAGTATAGCCAATCAAAAATAACTGGGTGCTGCTATGTCATGCCGCCGCGATTCTGGTATCGTTCGGACCAATATAAATTGGTTCATTGGACAACATGGACAAACCGGTACTGGATGCGCTGCTCGACTACATCGCCGACCGTCAGTTGAAGGACGGCGACGCGCTGCCGCCCGAACGAAAGCTCGCCGAGGAGCTGGACGTGAGCCGTCGCGAGCTGCGGGCGGCGCTGGCTTCGCTCGAGGCGTCCGGCCGCGTGTGGCGTGGCGTCGGCCGCGGCACCTATCTGGGCGCGCGGCCGCTGAAGTTCGCGCCGACGCTGCGCGGCTTGCGCGCCGGCACGAGTCCCGCGGATATCGCCGAAATGCGGCTGCTGTTCGAGCCGGCGCTGGCCGCGCTGGCCGCGACGAAAGCGAGTGGCGACGATCTGCA
Source organism: Paraburkholderia lebeckiae (assembly GCF_050436225.1). Taxonomy (NCBI): domain Bacteria; kingdom Pseudomonadati; phylum Pseudomonadota; class Betaproteobacteria; order Burkholderiales; family Burkholderiaceae; genus Paraburkholderia; species Paraburkholderia lebeckiae. The sequence continues at coordinate 429,151 of NZ_JBNDLU010000003.1, forward strand.
GGAGCTGGAGAAATGCGCACGCAAAAATGCCGCCGCGAAAAACGACGACGAGTGGCAGCAATGGGATCATCGCTTTCATTTGCTGATCGGACGTGCCACGCGTAATCCCGCGTTGATTGCGTTGATGGAGGTGATCAACGGTATGCGGGTGAAGCCGGAGGTGCGCGAGAAAACGTCCGCGCAGGAGACGCGGCAGTTTTTCGCGCAACAGCATCAGGCGATCGTCAATGCGCTGAAAGCGCGCGATGCGGATGCGGCCGCGCAATGCATGCGCGAGCATCTGCTGAGCGTGCAGTGGCGTGCGTCGGCGAAGACCGATGGAGCGGCGGCGCGGCGTGCGTGAGGTTGCCGTGGTGCCGCGCGTCGATCAGGCTGGCGGAGCTTTACTGCGCAAGCTTCCGGCTCAGCCGGCGCATGCCGTCGAAGACCGCATCGGCCACGTCCAGCGGAAAGTCGGCGGGCAGTTGCGACGAGACTGTGTCGATCACCGTCTCCGTTTGCGCGGTCAACTGATCGATCAGCGTATCGACGTCCGCGGCGGAAAAGCCGACGCGCTGTCCTTCGGCCACCCAATGCCGGCGCTGGATCTGATTGAGCAGGTAGTGGACGTTCTTGCCGCGAACCGCCATCGCCAGTTTCACTTTTTGCGCCGCGAGGCGCCCCGCGCCGCTGCCGATGATCGGATGCGCGGACAGCACGTCATAAAGCGGTGTGGATTCGTAGCGATTGCCGGGCAGATGCGCAATGCTGAAGTTCTTCGCGTGGCCATCGGTCGCGGCGAGCAGCCAGAAAACCAGCTGCGTCGCGAAGAAGTTGCGCCGGTCTGTCGTCGCGCGTGCGGACCTCGCGAGTATCTCCATGATCGCCTCGATGCCCGGACCGCCGTCGGACTCGTACTTGTGCAGCGCCGACGTGCCAGTGGCCTGGCACATGTCCTCTTGCGGCAGACGCACGATCCACGTGGCGTCGCTCGCCAAACGGCGATCGAAGCGCTCGACGATCAATACCTTCTGCTCATCGAATCGCGCGATTTCGCAACGCGCGACGGGGAGCCCGTAGGCCGCGACGATCTGCGAGCACAGCCATTCGTTTTCCACCGACGTGCGCATATCGGCGCGCATGTTGCCGACGAGCCCGAGCGGCAGCTTGAAGATGTGTGTGGTCGGCGTGCTGCCTTCGGGCAGCAGCCAGCGATTGCGATGACGGAGCAGCGCGGTTTTCTCCTGCGCGCCGGCGATCGACAGACGCAGGTCTTCGAGCGGATCGTGCTGCCCGAGGGGCGCCGCCGATGTCGTGCCGCGCAGCAGCGCCGCGATCTCGCTGTCGCGGAGTTCGCGGCCGTGGATGCTGGTCAGATCGCTCGGTTCTTCGTCAGGAGGCAGCAGTTGCAGCGCGCCGACGCAGTCGCGTCCGAGCGCGGTGAGCAACGCAAACGGCGCAGCGCTGCCGGTCCGGTAGCGCGCGGCGATGCGGCGCCGGATCGGTTCGCTGTCGGGCAGCAGGTTGTCGAAATAGTCGGCGACGATCTGGCCGCGATACGCCTGATTGCCCGGTGTGAACGGAAGCGACAGCGATAGCGGACGTCCTTGCGGATCGTCGATCCATTCGTCGGCATAGCTCAGGCGTTCGCCGCTGCGTGTCGTTTCCCAGGCGCCGACCCGCAGGCCGTTCATCCACAGATTCAGACGGTTCGGTGTGCTGCGCGCCATGCTTACCAGTCCTCCCGTTTCTTGCTGATGCTGGCCGCTTTGGTTGTCTTGGCGGGTTTGACCGCTTTGGGCTTTTGCGCCGACGGTCCCGGTTTGAGCGGCACGCGCGTGGCGCGTTTAGCGTTGCTTTTTGCGTCGACCTGCGCTCCGGCGGCCTGCGTTCCGCTCCCGGCGCGGCGGGAGCGGTTCGGCGCCGGCGCGGCGTCTTCCACGGCCACGGTTTGCGTCGGTCCGCTCTGCGCGAGCTTCAGATCGACCTGCAAGACCCGCAACACCCTGAAGAGCCGTTCGACGCTGACGGTCGCCGGATTCGCTTCGAGTTGCGCGTAGGTCTGTTGCGTGACCCCGAGATGCGCGGCCATCGCGGCCTGAGTGAGGCCGGCGGCCTTTCTGAAGCCCTGCAGGATCGGTCTGAGCTGGCTCAGGGTCTTGATGGCGTAGTCCACGGTCGGTCTCCGGTTCGGCTGCGGCGGCGTAACAGGCCCAAACCTGTAAATAACAGATACAGTCTATACTCTGTATTTAGCAAATACAAGCTAGAGACTGTTAATGACGAGCACGGACGCATTTGAAACGGCGTCCCGTCACGCTACTCATCACGCAACTAACGGTCAACCGCGCACCGCCAACCCCTTCGCTGCTGCGCAGCCACTCCGCCGCAGGCGACATGTGGTCGACCGAAAATAAAGGTGATGGGCAAACGCATCCATAAAATCGCATCTGTTTCACTGTTGGTAAATCGTTTTCGATTGACGATCTAATCAGGAAGCCGAACATTCAGGCCAAACAAAAGCTGTTTTCGCGTTGCATGGCTAGAACACTGAATGGCCCTCGATAATGAATTGCCAGCAATATCACGGGCGCTCAATCGAGCGCAGGATAACTGATGAGTGTTGACGCGCATTGCATCGTATCCTTTCGCTTGCCGAATGAAATTTGACACAAATGTCACGCGCCGCGCATCGAGCGGAAACGGGCTTGGAAATTACAGAAAAGGCTGTAGACTCTATAGCGTGTCTTACGCGGCGAGGCCAACACGAGTCAATCGTTGCGCGCACACAGCATGTGTGCAAATCACTCCAATCCGCCACGAGATTTCCTGCCATCAAGGTGTCTATTCGCTGATACGACCAACGCCAATAGAACCCGAACTGGCGAACCACGCCGACCGGTGAACCTGAAAGGAGATTCGACGAGACATACAGACCATTCTTCCAAATAGTGCGATCGACGCCGCCGGATGCGGTCGCCGGCGGGCCGCTGGAGAACATAACTTCTTTGGAGTATGTGATGGCAAGCAAACCACAATGGCGAACGCTGTTATCTCTGACTTTTCTATCGCTGGCAATGATGGGCAACGTCGCGCGTGCGGAGAGCATTCCAATTGTCACAGGCCAGCAATGGATGCAGTCGACCGACGAGCAGAAGAAAGCGTATCTGGTCGGCATCTCGAATGTGATCGACGTCGAGCGCGCCTATGCCGGCAACACGGCGAACAGCAATGACATCGCACAGCGCTTCGGCAAGGGCATGCAAGGCCAGACACTCGACAGCGTGCGTCAAGGCCTCGACGGCTACTACGCCGCCAATCCCACGATGATCCAACACCCGGTGATCGAGACCCTCTGGTTCCAGATGGTCGCGCCCGGCCTGAAGAAAAATCAATGAGGAGAACGATCATGAAACGACTTGGGTGGATCGTCAGTATTGGCGCACTGGCCGCGATGATCGGTTGCACGGACATGAGCCCGCAGACGCAGGGAACGGTGAGCGGCGCGGCACTTGGCGCGGGCGCCGGTGCGGGCATCGCGGCGATCTCCGGCGGCGATGCGTGGACCGGCGCGATCATCGGCGGCGCGGCGGGCGGCGTGGCCGGCAATATCCGCGGCCGTCAGTAATTACCGGCGAACAGGCAAGGCTGGGGCGCGACCTGGGTCACGTCCCGGTTTCGTTACTGAAGCGCACGGCCCGATTAGGCCTTGATCAGGCATTCCACGGCCGTCGAGTGAAGCGATTTCCGAGGCGTCGCTGAAGGACCGTTCTTCCATGGGGCACCTCTTCCTTCCCCGCGACGCCGTATGCATTCCGTGCCACTTTCCTCACGTCGAATGTCAAGTAACGAAGCGAACGGGGGCGAATTCATTCGCGCTCGCGACATCGCGCATCCCCACTTCGTCATGAAAATCATCCGTTCAAACTTGAGCCGCTGTCGACGTCGCGTTGCGCGCCCGGCCGACAAAGTTTGAACCGGTGATTAAAAGCCCTTAGGATATCCACACCGGAAGCCGCCGCGATGGCGGCATGCGCATACCACGCAGAGAGCAGCCTGCGCGCGGTGCAACCTTCATCTCATCAAGAGAACACGAATGCTGCGCACGTCACTGAAGGTAATAAAGATAAGTGCATGGGTTCTGGTGCTGCTGGCGGTGCTCGCATTGGGGCTACGCGCGTGGTATTCGCAGCGCGGGCCGGAGCTGTCGGTATGGCACACCTATGTGCCGCGCGAAATGACCGTCGAGGAAATGGACACCGCCGACTGGAACGCATACGTCAAGGCGGAAAATCGGATTTTCGACGACGTGCGCGTCAATGTCGTCGAAAAGCTGCGGCCGTCCGAGCGCATTCCGGCGAACCGCTATTACGAGGGCTCGCCGATTTTTCCGTGGCATTTCGCCGAAAACTGGAATCACTCGTACATTCTCGAGCCGTCGGGGCCACCCGTCGGCGCGGTCGTGCTGCTGCACGGCATGACGGATGCGCCGTACAGCATGCGGCATATCGCGCGTCGATATCGTGATCGCGGTTTCGTCGCAATCGGCATCCGCTTACCTGGACATGGCACGGTGCCGGCGGGGCTCGTCGACGTGCACTGGCAGGACTGGACCGCGGCCACTCGGCTCGCGGTGCGTGAAGCGCGCCGTCGCGTGGGGCCGGACAAGCCGATCGAGCTGGTCGGGTTTTCGAACGGCGGCGCGCTCGCACTGCAATATGCGCTCGACGCGATCGAGAATCCCGCGCTCGCGCGTCCGACGCGCGTCGTGCTGATCTCGCCGATGATCGGCGTCACGCGTTACGCACGCTTTGCGGGTCTCGCCGGATTGCCCGCGGTGCTGCCGGCCTTCGCGCGCGCCGCGTGGCTCGGCATCGTGCCCGAGTTCAACCCGTTCAAGTACAACTCGTTTCCTGTGAATGGCGCGCGACAGTCCTTTCTCCTCACGAGCGTGATTCAGGAACAGATTGCGCGGCTCGAGCGCGAGAACCGGCTCGATAAGTTGCCGCCTATCCTGACGTTTCAGTCGGTGACGGATTTCACGGTCAGCACGCCAGCGGTGATGTCGGCGCTTTACGACAAGCTGCCTGAGAACGGCAGCGAGGTCGTGCTGTTCGACGTGAACCGCAGCGTGCGCTTCAGGACCTTCCTGCGCTCCGCGTCGTACATGGCGCTCTCGCGCCTACTGCGCATCGGTCCGCAGAACTATCGCACGACGGTGATCGCCAACGTGTCGCCGGATTCAGCGCATACTGTCGAGCGCAGCGTTTATGCGGGGGAAGTGCAAACGCGTGTCAAGCCGCTGGATATCGACTATCCGCAGGATATTTTCTCGTTGTCACACGTCGCGATTCCATTCCCGATCACCGACGCGCTGTACGGCATCGCGCCTGACGATTCGGAGAACTTCAACGAGAACCTTGGCACGCTCGCGCCGCGCGGCGAACGCGGCACACTGATTTTGACGCTCGATTCGATGTTCCGCATCGCGTCGAATCCGTTCTTCCCTTATCTGCTGCAGCGTATCGACGAAGGCATCGGCAAGATGCCGCCGCCGGTCGTCAAGTCACCGCCGCGCACGCATGAAACCGCCGACGGTCCGCCCGACGATTTCGCCGAAAATCTGAATGCGCTCGAGCAGGTTGGCTCGGACGAGCCTTGAAATCTCGATGTTTTGAATCAAGCTGACGGCAATTGCACTGCCACCCTCGAGAGATGACCAGACGGCCCGCACCTACCGCGGGCCCCCTGCTTTTCGGCTCGAAGATCGACGTTACGGCTGATACGACGAATCGACGATCGTCCACAGCGCCGCTTTCGGCTGCAGGTTCGCATCGAACGGCAGTGGCAGGTTGTTGCGCGGCACCGGCGTTGACGTCAGCCACGAGTGCTTGTCCGAATAGCCCCAGAACGTGACCGCCTTGATGCTCGGCTCCTGCTCGAACAGGGCGAACACGGCGCGATAGCGCTCGGCCTGCGCGCGCATGATGTCGTTCGGCACTGGATGCCCGAGGTCCGGCAGACATGCATGCGGATCGCTCCAGCATTCACTGGGATCGGCATAGAGACTCACGTCGAGCTCGGTCACCTGGTTTTCGAGGCCGAGCGCGGCGACGTCGTCGAACGCCTGCTTGATGTTCGGCAGCGGCGGCCAATTTACGCTGATATGCATCTGATGCCCGACACCGTCGATCGGCACGCCCTGCGCGTGCAAATCGCGAATCACCGCGAGCAGCTTTGCGCGCTTGCGCGGATCGTCGGTGTTGTACTCGTTAATATAGAGCTTCACGTTCGGGTCCGCCGCGCGCGCCGCGCGGAAGGCGATCGCGATGTAGTCCTTGCCGAGCGTCCGATACCACGGACTGTCTTCGCGATACACCTGATGCGGATCGTCGCTGATCACTTCGTTGACCACGTCCCACGCGTAGACCTTGCCTCGGAAGTGTGTGACGACGTCGGTTACATATCGATCGAGCCGCTTCGCGACGATGTCGTGATAGAGCGGACCTTTCGGATCGCCGGCGAAGAACCAGTCCGGCGCCTCGGTCCAGTCGCCGGCCTTGAAGTGCCACAAGAGCGTGTGCCCGCGCACCGCAATTCCGTGCGCTTGCGCGAACGCGACGATCCTGTCAGCCGGTTCGAAGTTGTACTTGCCTTCCGCGACGCCGATCGTGCCCGGCTTCATCTTGTTCTCGGCGGTCAGGCTCGAGAACTTGGCGGCGACGAGCGCCGCGTCGGCGGGACTGTCGATTGAATCAGGTTCAATCGCCGCGCCGACCTTGAAGTGCGCGGCCATCACACTGCGCAATGGCGGCAGCGCTTCAGCGGGCGCCGCGGCGAGCGGCTGGGGGTCATGAGCGACGGCCGCCTGGTTGTGCGCGCAGCCTGCGGTCCATGCGAGCGCGCAAACGGCGACGGCTGCGCAGAGCATGCGCATCGAAGTCCTCAAAGGACGCACTCGTGGTCTCCTTGTGACGGAATGCCGGTTCGGATGTCTTCTCTAATTATGTCTATCGTTACCGGTAACAGTGGAGATGTTAAGCAGCCTCTGTCAGCCCCGCTATGAGGGATTTACCTGACATATCGACGAGACATGGATGATGATCAGCGTCGAGTCGACCGGCTTGACACGGCGTGGTTTGAAAGCGCTTTCAGATGGGGATCGCACAGACCAGACGCGCGGCTAACGGCGCGAAACAGGGCGCCAGTCACTGAATCCCAACTGGCGAGACAGGAAAACCGAATCAGTTCAACGCGCGGGTCTGCTTCAATCGTCGTCCGCGCGGCGATTCGGTTTAATTTCAATGCCCGTTCAGCGAGCCAGCGTCGGGCGAGAGCCGGTTGTCCACCGAGGTGACACCCGGAACCGACATCGCACTCTGCTCGGCACGCGCGACATGGTCCCGCTCGGGCACCCATCCGAGCAGCGTGATCTGCCCCGAGTGGGCAAAGACGAACACATGTGACATCCCGACGCCGCTGCGCGCCTCCGCGACCCGCACGCTATGGGCGAGTTGTTGGTCGGTGGCCTGCGAATCCTGGGCATGGGCCGCCGGCGCTATTGCGCTTGAAATCAGCAGCGCGAGTGTAGAAACAAGGGTTGTTTTCACGATACCTCCTTACTAGTGCCACGGTGTGCCGGCAGATTCCGCCGGCAAATCTTCCGGTCAGACTCAATGCGAGGCCTCGGAAGTGCATTGGACAAAATCCTCGCTGCACTGCTTGCGTCGCGGTTGTCGCGATGGCGCGTCGAGGTTTTGCCAGGCGGGGCGATGGGCGGTCGTGCCGTCGCCCGCAGAAAAGTTTGCAAGGGCAGCGTGCTCGAGCGGGACGTCGCATGCGCGGCGTGGCGGGGGAACAGCGAGAGCCGGGGATGGAAGCTGGTTGGAGCGTTCGTATTGGAGCGCGAGAGCCAGACGGATGCGCTGACAATCCCGCACTCAGCCTGCTACGCGGCTGAGCCCGGCTCGTTGCCCGACATCGTATGCATTGATGATAGTCGCTAATGTCCACCACTGCTGGCGGCTCCTGCGCCAGTTCGTCAACCCCAAACCGGCAATGCAAGCGAGGCGGCTCGTTGCATCTTCGCAACGTCAAGCGCCAAATTTTGCTTGCATTCGAGCGCGTCTTCCTTGTTAAGCAAGCGCTGAGCGACGCGTGAGACGGACTCGCGCATGGTTTCGGTGCATGAGTTCAAACGGATTTCCGACGCTTGTGACCATCCCGTAATGGTCACAAAGCAGGGCGCTACTGCGGGATCGTCCGGCGCGCAACTGTTATCGATAACAGCGTTTTCCCTGAGCAGTTAGTTTGATGCGTAGCGCAAGGCCATCCCTATAATCGCCTCGAAATGTGAAGCGAATAAGTAGCGAACATTTCGGCAAGAGGGGAAACGTGTGAGAACGCGTGCGTCCTGTGCGGCTTGGAGACGCCAAAATATATATATAGGATATCTAAATGAAGAAGAAGCTTATTGCTGTGTCGGTGATGGCAGCCGCGACGACGGTGGCCCATGCGCAGAGCAGCGTCACGTTGTACGGCCGTATCGACAACGGCATCCAGTTTGAAACCGGCCTCCCGGGCGGCCACGCGTGGTCAGCGCAAAGCGGCGACTGGGGTTGCTCGTGGTTCGGCCTGCAGGGCGCCGAAGATATCGGCGGCGGCACGAAGACGGTCTTCCAGCTCGAAGGACAGCTCAATACGATGACCGGTGCATCGGCGGGCAATCTGTTCGGCCGTCACGCAACGGTGGGCCTGACGAACGACCACTGGGGTTTGTTCAAGATCGGTAACCTCGGCGCCGGCGAACTTTCGCAGGACAGCTGGGGCACCGACCCGCAGGTGATGCAGCGCTACGCGATCTCGACACTGGTGCGCGGTCGCAACTGGGCGAGCACCAGCAATGGCGCGGAGTACAACTCGCCGGTGTTGTTCGGCGGCCTCGTGCTGAAGGGCCAGTATTCGCTGACCAACAACACGAGCTGGAACTCGGCGCCTGTCAACTCGGCTGGCGTGCCGACCGGCCAGGGTCGTACGAACGCGGTCGAAGGTGTGTACACGTGGGGCAACGGCGACGTCCGCGTGATCTACGACGAAGTGCGCGGCGCCAACGGCTCGTTCAACAACGTCTACTCTGCTTCGCGGATGGCCCTTGTCGGCGGCACGTACGTGCTCGGTCCGGTCAAGCTGTACGCGGGCTACCAGCATCTGAGCGCGCCTGACGCGACCAACGCGAGCGTGGGCGTAACCGATGCGTCGCAGCCTCTCGGCGTGAGCGCGCCGACCAGTGTGAACCACGAATGGATCGGCGCTGCATGGCAGGTCACGGCGCCCACGCAGTTGACGGCTGCGGTCTACCACGCGAACGCGAACAACGGCAACGGCAATGGAACGCTGTTCACGCTCGCCGCGACGTACGCGCTGTCGAAGCGCACGTTCCTGTACACGGAAGCCGGCTACGTGCACAACAGCTCGACGTCGAACCTGAACCTCGGCAACGGCCCGTACGGCAACAACAACTTCGATGCGGTGACGGGCACGTCGTCGAACAGCAACCCGAACTATGGTCATAGCCAGACCGGCGTCTTCGCCGGGATCATGACCTCGTTCTGAGTTGAGGTTGCCTGATCAGCAATCGCAGTGATCTCTTTGTTTCAAGGACTGTTTATTTCTCTTTCATAGAGAGGCCGGTGCGACGCCTCCTCCACCCTCGTCGCATCGGCTGCTTTTTCTTTTTTTCGAATTCATCACCGGACGTAGTGCGCCACTTCATATCTGAAAGCGCTTTCATCACAGGATTCAGGCAGAACTCATGACCCACGACGGCTCCAACGACAAACCCGGCGCGCCCAAGGTATCCGACGTACCCGCTGCGCCCAACGTGACGCTCGAAGCCATCGCGCGCGCGGCCGGTGTTTCTCCGAGCACCGTATCGCGGATCCTGAACGGTTCTGCGCGCGTGCTTCCCGCCAAGCAGCAGGCGGTGGAAGCGGCGATCGCGCGTTTCAACTATCGGCCGAACGTGCTCGCGCGCAGTCTCGCGAGCGGGCGGACCGAAACGATCGGCGTATTGACGCAGGCGGTGTCGAGCCCGTTTTACGCCGAGTGGCTGCGCGGCATCGAGGAGTCGTTGTACGAGCCGGGCTTTACGCCGATATTCGTGAGCAGCCGCTGGAACATCGACGACGAAAAGGCGCGCCTCGATCAGTTCATCGCGCGGCGCGTCGATGGAATCATCTTGCTGCACGCGCAACTCGATGAGTCGACGTTGACCGACTACTCGCGGCACGCGCCAATGCTCGTACTCGGCCGCTCGGTACAAAACAGCGCGACGCTCGCTGGCCTGCCGATCGACAACATGCAGGGCGCACGCGACGCGACCCATCATCTGATCGAGCAAGGCCATCGCGAGATCGCCTTCATCGCCGGGCCGGCAAGTCACGAGGATGCGATCGAGCGCCTCGTCGGCTACCGGACCGCGCTCGAGGAAGCGGGCATTGGCTTCGATGCCGATCTCGTCGAGCAGGGCGATTACCTCGAAACGGGCGGCGTCGCCGCGATGGAGCGCCTGATGGCGCGCCATCCATCGTTCAGCGCGGTGTTCTGCGCAAATGATCAAACCGCGTACGGCGCGCGCCTTGCGATGTTCCGCCGCGGCGTGCGGGTGCCGGACGACGTGTCGCTGGTCGGCTTCGACGATTTGCCGACATCGTCGTACATGACGCCGCCTTTGACGACGGTCCGCCAACCGACTTACGAAATCGGCCGCCTCGCCGCACAGGGCATCGTGCAGATGATCCGCAAGCAGTCGATCGCGCTAAGCCCGATTCCGCTCACGCTCGTGACGCGTGAAACCACGCGGCGAATCACGCCGCCGGTAAAACGGGGGGATACGCGTACGTAGCGGCTGTTTTTTGGCCTCAACGTGAAAGCGCTTTCAGGTATCGGCAGTCAAGCAGAAATTCAGCAGCGCATTCAGCACCATGCAAAGCAGCAACAAGGACAACAGGGGAAGCAGGTCGCAGCAACCGGGTATTCATTGAAAGCAATTCAAACAGGGTTCTTTAGGAGACGAGTAATGAAATTCCGCTTTTCAGGCTCTGCCGCCGCCGTTCTGCTCAGCCTGGCCGCAGTCGGCGCGCACGCCAACACCACGTTGACGGTCGCGGTCTTTCCGAAGCTGGATCAGGAAATCAAGGACGCGCTTCCGGCGTGGATGAAGCTGCATCCGGACGTCGACATCAAGGTCTCGTCGCTCGCGATCGCCGATCACCACAACGCAATGACCACCGCACTCGCGACGAGCTCCAATCTGCCCGACGTGATGGCGGTCGAGGTCGGCTTTATCGGCCGCTTCGCCTCGGGCGGCGGTCTCGAGGATCTGTCGAAGGCGCCGTATAACGCGGGCCAGTACAAGAGCCAGTTCATCAACTACACGTTCGCGCAGGCGACCACGCAGGACGGCACGATCGTCGGCATGCCGGCCGATATCGGTCCGGGCACGCTGTTCTATCGCAAGGACCTTCTCGACAAGGCGGGCGTGACCGAAGCCGACCTGACGAAGTCCTGGGACTCGTATCTGGCGGCCGGCGCAAAGATCAAGAAGGCGACGGGCGCGTACCTGATGGCATCGGCGCGCGATATCGAGGACATCTACATTCGCGCCGACCTGAAGGAAGGCGATGGCGTGTACTTCGACAAGGCCGGCAATCCGGTCGTCACGTCGCCGCGCTTCGTGAAGGCGTTCGAGCTCGCGAAAAAAGCACGCGACCTCGGTCTCGACGCGAAGATCACGCCCTGGTCGAACGAATGGGCCGAAAGCTTCAAGCGCGGGACCGTCGCGACGCAGATGATGGGCGCGTGGCTCGGTGGCCACCTGTCGTCGTGGATCGCCCCGGACACGAAGGGTCTGTGGCGCGCGGCCAATCTGCCGAACAACGCGTACGCATCGTTCGGCGGCACGTTCTACTCGATTCCGGCGAAAGCGACGCAAAAGCCGATGTCGTGGGAATTCATCCGGTTCCTGACGACGCGCCAGGACACGCAGCTCGCATCGTTCCGTTCGATCGACGCATTCCCCGCGTTGCTCGCCGCGCAGAACGACACGTTTTTCGCGGAGCCGGTCGCATTCCTCGGCAACGAGAAAGCGCGTCTGATCTGGCGTGACGCAGCCTCGCACATCCCGGCGATCCAGCGTAGCAAGTACGACCAGGTCGCCGAGGAAGCGGTGCACTCGGCGCTTGACAAGGTCGTCGACGACGGCGCAGACGTGCATACGGCGCTGCAGGAAGCGCAGGACCAGATCGCGCATCGGGTCCGCCGTTAAAGCGATATCGATGCAAGGTCGCGGCACGCTGCGTGCCGCGACCGAAGTGTGTCGCAGTGCGCTGCAAGTCTGCTGCAAACAGCGCGGCCGGTCATCGATCCCGGCTACGCCCGACTGGACGGAACTATTGATGAACACCCCGCTGCCCTCGACCCAAGAGCTCGCCCGCGATACGCGCGCGAGTGATGTGCTGAGCTCGACCGCGCCGTTCGCCGTGCCGCGCAGAACTTCGCGGCTCGATCCGGTGAAAGTCGCACCCTACCTGTTTCTCGGTCCATTTTTCCTGCTGTTCGCGCTATTCATGGCGTTCCCGCTGCTGTTCTCGCTGTACCTGTCGTTCCAGAGCTGGGACGCGACGGCGGGGCTCGCGAGCATGAAGTGGGTGGGTCTGTCGAACTTCACTTTCACGCTGACCGACCCGTGGTACTGGAAGTCGCTGTACAACACCGCGTCGATGGCGATCATGTCCGGCGTGCCGCAGCATCTGGTGGCGCTGCCGCTCGCATTCTTTCTGCAAACCGCGTTTCGCCGCTGGCGCAACCTGGTGGTCGGCCTGTACTTCCTGCCGTTCATCACGTCGAGCGTCGCGATCGCGCTGATCTTCTCGTCGCTGTATTCGACCGACTTCGGCATGATCAACCTCGCGATCGCCGAGCTCGGCAAGCTGCCCGGCCTGCACTGGATCGTCCCTGCGCATCCGATCGAGTGGCTGTACAACCCGAAGAACGTCAAGCCGGCGGTGTCGGTGGTGATCTTCTGGCGCTATGTCGGCTGGAACACGGTGCTGTATCTGTCGGCGCTGCAAACCATTCCGAAGGACCTTTACGAGGCCGCGCGCATCGACGGTGCGAACGGCTGGCAACAGTTCACCCGCATCACGATTCCGCTGATCAAGCCGATGATTTTCTTCGCGGTCACGCTGTCGATCATCGGTGGGCTGCAACTGTTCGAAGAACCGTTCATCCTGCTGCCGAACGAAGGCATGGGTACCAGCCAGTCCGGTCTGACGACGGCCGTCTATATGTATCGCACCGCATTCCACGACGGCGATTTCGGCACCGCGAGTTCGATCGCATGGCTGCTGTTCATTTCGATCGGCGCGTTGATGTGGTTGAACACGCGGATCTTTCACCGCAGCGGCATGAACGAGGAGACACAGCGATGAAATCGTCGAACAACAAGGGCCGTTATATCGGCTACACGATCGTGGCGGCCGGCGCGCTGCTGATGTTCTCGCCGTTCTACTTCATGTTCGTGTTCGCGACGCACACGAGTTCCGAGATTTTCTCGATGCCGCCCCCGCTGTGGTTCGGCAGCGCGTTTCTCGACAACATGGCCTCGCTGATGCGGCACATTCCGTTCTGGCGCAATCTCGGCTGGAGCCTCTACACGGCCACGATGCAAACCGTGCTGACGCTGCTCGTCACGTCGATGGCCGGCTACGCGTTCGCGATGTACGAATTCCGCTTCAAGAAGACGCTGTTCGCGATCGCGCTGACCGCGATGCTGGTGCCGCCGTTCCTTAGCATGATTCCGACCTTCATGACGATGAACCTGCTCGGCTGGATCGATCAGCCGCGCGCGCTGTACGTACCAGGCGCGGCCGCCGCGCTCGGCGTGTTCCTGATGCGCCAGTACGTCGCGGCGGCGATTCCGTCCGAGCTGATCGAGGCGGCGCGCATCGACGGCTGCGGTGAATTCCGCATCTACTGGAGCGTCGTCATGCCGCTGCTGGGACCGGCGCTGGGCACGCTTGGACTGATCAGCTTCATTCAGGCGTGGAACAACTTTCTGTCGGCGCTCGTCGTGCTGCGTTCGCCGTCGATGTACACGCTGCCGCTCGCTCTGCGCATTCTGCAAAGTCCGACCAATTCGGATTGGGGCGCGGTGATGGCGGGCTCCGCGGTCGCGGTGCTGCCGTTGCTGGTGCTGTTCGCATTCACCTCGCGGCGTTTGATCGACGGTCTGACGACCGGCGCGGTCAAGGCTTGAGATTCTTTCTTTCATTTTTCACGCCCGCGCGGGCGTGACATTCAGGACAACATCATCTATGTCGGCGTATCGATTCAACGAAGACTTCGTCTGGGGCGTGGCCACGAGTTCCTACCAGATCGAAGGCGCAGCGCATGAGGACGGCCGCGGCCCGTCGATCTGGGACGCGTTCTGCAACGTGCCGGGCAAGGTCGTGAACGGCGAGAACGGCGATGTTGCATGCGATCACTATCACCTCGTCGAGGAAGACCTCGACCTGATGGCCGAACTCGGCGTCAAGGCTTATCGCTTTTCGATCGCCTGGCCGCGCGTGCAGCCGACTGGCCGCGGCGCATTCAACGACAAGGGCCTCGCGTTTTACGAGCGCCTCGTCGACGGTTTGCTAGAGCGCAACATCCAGCCGTTCGCGACGCTGTATCACTGGGACCTGCCGTTGTCGCTGCAGCATACGCAAAACGGCTGGGAAAGCCGCGACACCGCTTATCGCTTCGCGGACTACGCGCGCAAGATCGGCAGCGTGCTCGGCGATCGCGTTGCATCGATCGCGACGCACAACGAACCTTGGTGCACCGCGTGGCTCGGCAACGCAACCGGCTATTTCGCACCGGGCAACGCCGATCTGAAGAAGGCCGCGCATGTCGCGCACCATCTGCTGCTGTCGCACGGTCTCGCGTTGCAGGCACTGCGCGCCGATGGCGTGAAGGCGCCGCTCGGCATCGTGCTGAACCAGTCGCCGGCGCATGGCGCGACGGATGCGCCCGAAGATCAGGCCGCCGCGTCGCTCGAATACGCGAAGTTCGTGCGCTGGTACATGGACCCGCTGTTCAAGGGCGAGTACCCGGCCGAGGCGCTGGAATGGTATGGCGCGAACGGTCCGCAGGACGTGATCCGGAGCGGCGATTTCGACGTGATCGGCACGCCGATGGACTTCCTCGGCGTCAACTACTACACGCGGATCTTCGCGAGCGCATCGGGCGACAAGCGTCCGCCGGGCGCGCTCGGCTTCACCGACATGGATTGGGAAGTCTATCCGCAAGGTCTCACCGAATTGCTGACGCGCATCAACGCCGACTACAAGCTGCCGCCGATCTACATCACCGAGAACGGCTGCGCGGCGAAAGACGTGCTCGATAACGGCCACGTGCACGACGCCGAGCGCGTGCGCTTCTACGACCTGCATCTCGCCGCCTTGTCGGAGGCGGAGAAACAGGGCGTCGACGTGGCGGGCTATTTCGCCTGGAGCCTGATGGACAACTTCGAATGGGCGTCGGGCTACGACAAGCGCTTCGGCATGGTCTACGTCGACTACGCGACCCAGGAGCGCACGCTGAAGGACAGCGCGTTGTGGTATCGCGACGTGATCGCGCAACACGCCGGTGTCGCGGCCGTGCGCTGAGGCGCACGCCCGGCGGCGGGCGCATCGAACCTCGCGTGGCGCGACAGTAGTGCGGCAGTGGGATAGCGTCACGCGGGGTCTGCAAGTACAAGGATTGAGGAGGCGGCATCAAATGGGCGAACTCGTATTGCGCAACGTCACGAAGACGTATGGCGAAGGACCGCAGGTGATCCAGGGCATCGACCTGCACATCCCGGACGGCCAGTTCACGGTGTTCGTGGGACCGTCGGGCTGCGGCAAGTCGACGATGCTGCGCATGATCGCGGGGCTCGAGTCGGTGACTGGCGGCGACATTCTGATCGACGGCGTACGCGTCAACGATCTGCAGCCCACGGACCGCGGCATCTCGATGGTGTTCCAGAGCTACGCGCTCTATCCGCACATGACGGTTGCGGAAAACATGGGCTTTTCGCTGAAGCTGTCGGGCAAGTCGAAAAAGGAAGTGCGCGAGGCGGTGGGCCGTGCCGCCGAGATCCTGCAGATCACACATCTGCTGGAGCGCAAACCGAAGGCGCTGTCGGGCGGCCAGCGCCAGCGCGTCGCGATCGGACGGGCGATCGTGCGCAAGCCGCGCGTGTTCCTGTTCGACGAACCGCTGTCGAATCTCGACGCTGCGCTGCGCGTGCAGATGCGTATCGAACTCGCGAAGCTGCATCGCGAACTCGGCACGACGATGATCTACGTCACGCACGATCAGGTCGAGGCGATGACGCTGGGCCAGCAGATCGTCGTGTTCAACAAAGGCCGCATCGAGCAGACCGGCGCGCCGCTCGATCTGTATGAGCGGCCCGCGAACCGCTTCGTCGGCGGCTTCATCGGCTCGCCGCAGATGAACATGCTGGCCGCGACGCTGGTGTCGCGAAGCGATGCGCAAACCGTCGTGGCGCTCGCCGGCGCGAGCCAGCGCATCGTGCTGCCCGGCCGGCTGGCGCAGCCGGTCAGTGACGAGTTGACGCTCGGGGTGCGCGCCGAGCATCTGGGCATCGGCTCGCTCGACGAAGGTCTCGCCGCGCGTGTCGAACTGGTCGAGCATCTCGGCGACGTCTCGATCCTGCATGCTCGACTCGATGGCATGGCGCACGCGATCGCGCTGAAGCTCGACAAGAAGGACGCGCAGCACGCGGTCGGCGCGCGTGTCGGGATCAAGGTGGCGTCGTCGTCGGTCGCGCTGTTCGATGCGAACGGCGCGGCGGTGAGCCTCGCGCGACGCGAAGTCGGCCAGGACGTCGGCGCGGTGGTTTGACAGCCGGGGAGGCGGATAGTGGTTTGGAGCTTAGGTAAACTCCGCATGGCGGCGGCGAATGTCCGCCATTAACATCCGCTAACGTTAAGGGTAACGTTTGGTATGTTTGCATCTATTCGAAGAGCTACAAAACGGGGCAAAACACTCAAACCCAAGACGCGGCGCGCGGCTATCCGGCACGACCCGGCATGGCCAGAGCGGTCTGTGTAAAACCAATTGATTAGGTGAAAGTGCAGCGGTTGCGCGCAGGAATTGGCGCGACCGTTGCAGGCTGTGTCGCGGCTTCGCTAGTTGTCGCCGCGAGTTGTATTGGAGCTTGAGGGAGCTCCTGGCAGTAGGCTGGGAAGCAACGACTGAGAGCAAGGTTGATAAAGAATGTCGGGCCACGCATCGCGGGTGTTCGCCTGCGGGCGCACCGCCCGATACAAAAAATACCGTTGGATTATTGCTGGGTGGAGAGCGTCATGGAAAAGCGAGTATCTAAAGCCATTTTCAAGTCCCGGGCCTGCGAGCTGTTCCGTCAGGTCGAGGCATTGGGCGAAACCGTGGTCGTCACCGACCGCGGGCAACCCACCATCGAAATCCGGCCGTATCGCAGCAAGCAGGAAAACCCGCTCGAGCTGCTGCGCGCGTCGATTACACATTTCAACCTGAAGCACGCGCTGCAGCCTGTCACTGCCGAGCAGGACGAGTAATGATCACGCTCGACACGCTTGCGCTCGTGTGCTGGCTCGGCAGGCAGAAAGCGCTGAGCCAGGCCGCGCACGATGCGATCGATCGGGAGCTCGCCGGCGGCGAGATCCTGATTTCGGCAATCAGTGCATTTGAAATCGCGGAGTTCGTGAAGGTCGGCAGTCTCGGGCTGTCGATGGACGCGCGCAGCTGGATGTCGACGTTTCTGTCGCTCGACGGCGTGCGGATGATTCCGGTCAACACCGAGATCGCGTTTCGCGCGGCCACGCTGCCGCCCACGCTCGCCTTGCATCAACGCCTGATCGTCGCGACCGCGCGCACGCATGGCGGCGCGCTCGTGACTTCGGATGCGAAGGTGCGCGCGTCGACTTACGTCGAAACGATCTGGTGACGGACGCGGCGCTGCCTGGTGCGGACGGGGCCGGTGGAATCGCGCACCACCAGTTCCGCCGGCAGCGTGATGCGCTGCGAAGCGGCGTCGATCCCGGCGATCTGCGCGAGCAGCGTGTTGACCGCCGAGCGCGCCATTTGCTGGAACGGTTGGCGGATCGTGGTGAGCGCCGGGTGAAACTGCTCGGACATCGGGATGTCGTCGAAGCCGATCACCGAGATGTCGTCGGGCACGCGCAGACCCGCTTCGCGGATCGCGGCGATCACGCCGAACGCGCTCTGGTCGTTGGCCGTGAAGATCGCGGTGGGCGGCTCGGCGAGGTTCAGCAGGTCGAACGTGACGTCGAACGCCATCATTTGCGACAGGTCGCCCGCGGCGACCAGCGCGTCTTCGCGTGGCAGGCCGAGGCGAGCCAGCGTGTCGTGATAGCCGCGTTGCCGGTCGCGCACGCCTTCGATCGTTTCGTCGCCGGCCAGAAACGCGATGCGCTTGTGACCGAGCTCGGCGAGGTGCTCGACCGCGAGACAGGCGCCGCCGTAGTTGTCGACCGACACCGACGGGAAGCCCGTCAGCGTGCCGCGCTGATCGACGACGACGACCGGTACCTTCGCGGTGGCGAGCGCCTCGAGGCACAGCGACTCGCGCGGAAGAATGGCGAGGATACCGTCGGAGAATTGCTGAATGAGCCCGAGCAGGTCGTGATGCGTATGACGATCTTCGTCGAACACCGTGTAGACCAGCATCTCGCAGCCCGCGCCACGCGCCGCGCGGCCCGCGCCGAGAATCAGTTCGCTGGAGAATTGCGTGTCGAGTGTCGGGGTGATGATGCCGATGATGCCGTTGCGGCCGCCCGACAGTTTCTGCGCGGTGCGGTTGACGACGTAACCGATATCCGACGCGATTCTCAGTACTTCGTCGCGGGTTTCGCGCGACACGCCGGGACGGCCGTTGAGAGCGCGCGACGCGGTCATCTGCGACACCCCGGCAAGCTTGGCAACGTGCTCAAGCGTTGGGGTCTGTCTTGCCATGCGGGTCGAAGGTGTGCGAGAGGTCATGGGATGGGTCGACTCGCTAATCGCGTTAGCGATACCGTTTATGTAGTCGTTATTCTAGCAGAACCCTTTATATTTCAGCTTTCCCATGATCGGTCAATCTTATGCGGCAGTTGCGTCGCAGTCCGCCGGGACCAGGTAAAATCCCGCATAGCCTTAATTCACGCATCAGCCTAACATCCACTAACGTTAAGGCTAACGTTAACGTTTCGGCGATTTCTTATAAATCCAGAAGAGGGGACACACCCATGGCGTACCCGGCTTTGTTTAAAGCGCGGTCCATCATCGGCGCGACGGCGCTGCTGTTTTCGTTGTCTGCAGTTGTTTCGAACGCCGTAGCGGCGGACTCCAAAACGATCACGGTATGGGACCAGCAGACCAATGCGTCGTCGAGCAAGATTATTCGCGATGCGTCGGATCGATTCGAAAAGGCGGTTCCGGGCTACAAGGTCGAGAATTCGCACGTCCTGAACGAGGCGTACAAGACTAAGCTGAAGGTCGCTTTCGGCGCGAACCAGCCGCCGTGCGTATTCGAGAACTGGGGCGGCGGCGGCCTGCACGAGTACGTGAAATCCGGCCAGATCGCCGACCTCACGCCGTACCTGGAGAAAGATCCGGCGTACCGCAGCCGCTTCATGCAAGCGTCGTGGAATGTCACAACGTTTGACGGCAAGACCTACGGTGTCGCCGCCGAAAACGCGGCGGCCGCGGTGATCTTCTACAACAAGGAAGTCTTCAAGAAGTACGGCATCACGCCGCCGAAGACGTGGGATGAACTGATGCACGTCGTTGAAGTGCTGAAGTCGCACAACGTTGCGGCGTTCTCGCTCGCGAACAAGAACAAGTGGACCGGTTCGATGTACTACATGTACCTCGTCGACCGTATCGGCGGTCCGCAAGTCGTGAAGGACGCGATCGAAGGCAAGGGCAAGGGCTTCGAAGATCCGGCGTTCGTCGAAGCCGGCAAGCGCATTCAGGAACTCGTGAAGGCTGGCGCGTTCGCACCGGGCATCAATGGTCTCGATTACGACTCGGGCGCCTCGCGCCGCCTGCTGTACACGGGCAAGGCTGCCATGGAGCTGATGGGCGCCTGGGAAGCTTCGACGATCGCGAACGAAAATCCGACCTTCTCGAAGGATCTCGACTTCTTCGCGTTCCCGAGCGTGCCGGGTGGCAAGGGTGATCCGCGCGACCTGATCGGCACGGTCGGCGATGGCTTCCTCAGCATCTCGGCCGAGTGCAAGACGCCGGACGCAGCGTTCAAGCTGATCCAGGCACTGACCGACGAGCAGGCGATGCAGGCTCGTGCGTCGGATGACCACAAGCTCCCGCCGGTCAATAACGTCAAGATCGACGATCCGTTCACGCAGCGTCTGCAGCAAATGCTTGCCGCCGCTCCGAGCGTGCAGCTCTGGTACGACCAGGCACTGCCGCCGGCCCTCGGTGAGATGCACAAGGACACGACGCAAGCACTGTTCGGTCTGTCGCTGACGCCTGAGGCTGCTGCGCAGCAAATGGAAGCCGCTTCGAAGAAGGGCGGCTGATCTCCAGTCTTAAGGAAAAGTCCGACCGGCACCGCGAGGTGCCGGTCGGCATACAAGCTCGTGAATATCGCACTTTCCGCTACACCCGAACGCCGGCTGAGATTTTCATCGCAAACGCTCGTCACGGTTGTGTTTCTTGCGCCGTCGCTGCTGCTGCTGGCCGTGTTCCTGCTTTATCCGCTCGTCTCCAGCCTGCGGCTGTCGCTGCTCGACTGGAACGGTCTCGGCAACACTGCCCGTTATATCGGGCTCGCGAACTGGGCGCGGCTCGCGCACGACATGGTGTTCTGGCAATCGCTGAAGAACAACGTGATTCTTGCTGTCGCGTCGATCGTCGTCCAGCTTCCGATCGCGCTCGCGCTCGCCGTGCTGCTGGAGAAGGCCGGCCGTGGCTCGCGCTTGCTCAAGGTTCTCTATTTCCTGCCGCTGCTGATGTCGAGCGTGGCGATCGGCGTGCTGTTCAAGCAAATCTACGATCCGAATTTCGGTCCGGTCAACGTCGCGCTGCAGGCATTCGGGCTTGATGGCCTCGCGAAGGACTGGCTGGGCGATCCGCATTTTTCGCTAGGTGCGACCATCGCCGTGATCATCTGGCAGAACGCGCCTTTCTACATGGTTCTGTTCCTCGCCGGCCTCTCGTCGATGCCGGCAGAGGTCAACGAGGCTGCGCTCCTCGACGGCGCATCCGAGTGGACCATTTTCTGGCGCATCAAGCTGCCGCACCTGCAAGGCACGGTGCGCACCGCTGTGCTGCTGTCGGTGCTTGGGTCGCTGCGTTACTTCGATCTCGTCTTCGTCATGACCGGTGGCGGCCCCGAAGGCTCGTCCGAGGTGATGGCCACCTACATGTATCGCACGGTGTTCAGTTCGTTCCAACTCGGCTACGGCAGCACCATCGGCTCGGCGATGTTCCTTATCGTCATCACGGTGGCGGCGGTGTCGATGTACTTCACCCGCCGTTATGCAACCGAGGTCTGAACCATGAACAAGAAACTACGCTTCCCCCGCGTGGGGGTTCCTCTGCTGGCACTGATCTGGCTGGCCGTCACGACGATTCCGTTTCTCTTCATGGTCGCATCGAGTTTCAAGAGCCAGGAAGAGACCTTCGCGACGTCGGTGTGGGCGCCGCCGAGCCACCTGTACTGGGGTAACTACGCGGCTGTGCTGCAGGGGCCGTTTTTCACTTATGTCCGTAACAGCGTGTTCACGGTGGGCGTGTCGGTGCTGCTGATCGTCATCATCAGTGCGATGGCGGCCTACGTGTTTGCGCGCTTGCGCTTCTCGCTGAACAAGACGCTGTTCGGTCTGGTGGTCGCCGGCATGATCGTGCCGCTGCATGCGACGCTCGTGCCGATCTATCTACTCACGCGCAACCTCGGCCTTTACGACACCGCGTTCGCGCTGCTCGGCCCTTATGTGGCCCTCAGTCTGCCGGTGTCCATCTTCATCCTGACCGAGTTCATGCGCCAGATTCCGCGCGAACTCGAAGAAGCGGCGCAGCTCGACGGCTGCAGTCCGTTCCGCATCTTCTGGCGTATTTTCTTCCCGCTTTCGGCACCGGGGCTCGCCACTGTGACGATCTTCAACGGCATTGGTCTGTGGAACGAGTTCATCTTCGCGTACATGCTCACGTCGACGGCCGAGCACCGTACGCTGCCGCTCGCGATTTGGGACTTCATGGGGCAATACGCGTCGAACATACCCTCGATGCTGGCCGTCCTCGTGCTCACGTCGCTGCCGCTGATTGTTGCCTACGCGTTCGGTCAGGAGCGCGTGATCAAGGGGATGATGGCTGGCTCGCTGAAGGGCTGATCCGCATCGCACACCACCTCGAATCGTGCGGGCTAAAGTGGCCCGCACACCGAACTTCGCATAAACGATATGGCAAGCATCTCTCTCACTAACGTACAGAAGTCCTATACGAGCGGTAACTCGGTGATCCGCGACGCCAACCTCGAAGTCGGCAAGGACGAATTCTGCGTGTTCCTCGGGCCGTCGGGCTGCGGCAAGTCCACGCTGCTGCGCATGATCGCCGGTCTCGAATCGATCACCGACGGCGAACTGCGCATCGACGGTCAACTGATGAACAACGTCGAACCCGCGAAGCGCCAGGTCGCGATGGTGTTCCAGAACTATGCGCTCTATCCGCATATGAGCGTGTACGAGAACATGGCATTCGGGCTGCGTCAGGCGAAGGTCGATAAGGCCACCATCGACAAGAAGGTGCGCAGTGCCGCTGCCGCGCTGCAACTCGACAGCTACCTGGAACGCCGCCCCGCTGCGCTGTCCGGCGGCCAGCGCCAGCGCGTGGCTATCGGGCGCGCAATCGTGCGCGAGCCGGGCGTGTTCCTGTTCGACGAGCCGCTGTCGAATCTCGACGCCGCGCTGCGTGTGCAGACGCGTACCGAAATCGCCCGTTTGCATCGCGAGTTCAACCGCGCGAGTGCGGTGTACGTCACGCACGACCAGATCGAAGCGATGGCGCTCGCCGACAAGATCGTGCTGCTGCACG
Organism: Paraburkholderia lebeckiae; assembly: GCF_050436225.1. Taxonomy (NCBI): domain Bacteria; kingdom Pseudomonadati; phylum Pseudomonadota; class Betaproteobacteria; order Burkholderiales; family Burkholderiaceae; genus Paraburkholderia; species Paraburkholderia lebeckiae. Next base: position 452,278 of record NZ_JBNDLU010000003.1, read on the forward strand.
CCGGCGCGGACATGGAAAAGCACGGCAGCATCGCGCAGATCGGCGCGCCGCTCGATCTGTACCACCGGCCGAAGAGCCGCTTCGTCGCTGGCTTCATCGGTTCGCCGAAGATGAACTTCATGCCGGCCACGGTGCTCGCGGTCGACGACAAGGGCATTCAGGTCGAGCTGACCACGGGCGAGCGCGTGCGCGCCGAGGTCGACGGCCGCAGGCAGCGCGTCGGTTCGCAGGTCACGCTCGGCATCCGGCCGGAGCATCTTGCCCTGCCGTCGGCGCAGCCCGGCGTGCAGACAATCCGCTGCGCCGTGCGCCTGGTCGAACGGATGGGCGAGCACAGCTACGTGCATGTGGACGGTGGCGTGCGCGACGGCAACACGATGATCGCCAAGCTGCCCGGCGACGGTGGCGTGACGCACGACGAACGCGTCGAACTGGCGTTCGCACCGCACGCGTGCCACGTGTTCGACGACGAGGATTTCGCGCTGCCGCGTCTGCACTGATCCGCTTGCGATCGCGGTCCCATTGCATCGCGTCGCTAGACGCAACGAACGACCCGTAGTCGATCAAGCACGGCGAATTCGAGTCGCGGCTGCGTTCGATCGATTAGCAGGACTGCGAAGTCTGGAAAGGTATCTGAAATAGAAGGGAATGGCATCCGGGCTGAAGCAACGCCATGCCGCACGCTTGTCAGGAACAACGGATTTGTCGGCGCTTCATGCGCTTCGTACACCACGATAAAAAAAGGAGTTTTCGATGTTGCTTCGCCAAAGTGAGGTCCCGCTCTACCGCAATCCAGCGGCAGCCGTGGAAGAGCGCGTGGCCGATCTGCTCGCGCGCATGACACTCGACGAAAAGATCGCGCAGCTTCACGCCGCGTGGCTGAAGCTGTCGGCCGATGGCAATCACAAGGCGCGTAGCATCGATTTCGCGCAGAGCGCCAACCAGATCACGGTCGACGAGATCCTGCAGCATGGCCTCGGCCAGATCACGCGTCCACTCGGCACGCATACGGTCGATCCGAAAGAAGGCGTACGCGCGCTCAACGAGCTGCAGCGCAAGATGGTCGAAGACACGCGCCTCGGCATTCCGGTGATGTCACACGAGGAATGCCTCGTCGGGCTCATGATCAAGGACGCGACGCTGTTCCCGTCGCCATTGAACTATGCGGCGACGTGGAATCCGCAACTGGTCGGCGAAGTGGGCACGATCATCGGCGAGCAGGCACGCTCGATCGGCTGTCATCAGGGGCTCGCGCCGGTGCTCGACGTGTCGCGCGACCCGCGTTGGGGCCGCACCGAGGAGACGCTCGGCGAAGACCCGTATCTGGTTGGCGTGCTCGCGTGTCATTACGTGAAGGGCCTGCAGGGCGAACAGCGCGATCTGCTCGCGACGCTCAAGCATTTCGTCGGTCATTCGGCGAGCGAAGGCGGCCGCAATCATGCGCCGGTGCATGTCGGTCCGCGTGAGCTCAACGACGTGTTCATGCTGCCTTTCGAAATGGCGGTGAAGCTTGCGAACGCGGGCTCGGTGATGCCCGCCTATCACGACGTCGACGGCGTACCCTGTCATGGCGATCGCGCGCTGCTGCACGACACGCTGCGAGAGAAATGGGGCTTCGACGGTCTCGTCGTGGCCGATTACGCGGGCGTCGACCTGCTGTTCAGCCATCATGCGGTGGCGCGCGACAGCGCGTCGGCCGCGGCCCTCGCGTTCAACTCCGGCCTCGACGTCGAGCTGCCGGGTCACGAGTGCGCGGTGCATCTGAAGGAAGCGCTCGAGCGCAACGAGATCAGCGAAGCGACGATCGACACCGCCGTCTCGCGCGTGCTGCGTGTGAAATTCCAGCTCGGCCTGTTCGAGAATCCGTACGCCGATCCCGAACGCGTCGACGTGAAAAGCGCGACCGCGGGCGACACCGCGTATCAGGTCGCGCTCGAATCGGCGGTGCTGCTGCGCAATCGAGGCGACGTGCTGCCGCTCGACGCGCACGGCTCGGAAAAGATCGCGGTGATCGGCCCGACCGCCGACGATCCGCTCGCGCTGCTCGCCGGCTACAGCTTCCCGGTGCACCTGATCAACAGCGGTGAGCAGTCCATTGCTTCGATCGCGACGCCGCTGCGTTCGCTGCGCGCGTTGCTCGGCGACGAGCGCGTCATTCACGCGCAGGGTTGCGACATCATCAAGGAGCGCCGCGCGGGTGCGCCGGTGTTCCCGGGCGACGTGTCGCTCGATCTGACCGGCGACGCGCATTGCGACGAGCTGATCAGCAAGGACACCGACGGCATCGCGGCCGCGGTCGAAGCTGCGCGGCAAGCGGGCGTCGCGCTGGTGTTCGTCGGCGATCTGGCGGGGCTGTTCCAGTCCGGCACGGTCGGCGAAGGGTCCGATACCGACAGCCTCGACCTGCCGGGTATTCAGCAGGCGTTGCTGCAGGCAGTGGTCGATAGCGGCACGCCGACGGTCGTCGTGATGACGGGCGGCCGTCCGTACAATCTCGGCGGCCTCGAAGACCGCATCGCCGCGCAGATCATGGCATTCGCGCCGGGCGAGCGTGGCGCAGAGGCGCTGGCCGATCTACTGGTGGGCCGCGCCAATTTCAGCGGACGTCTGCCGCTGTCGGTGCCGAAGAGCGCGGGCGCCGTGCCGTACGTGTATAACCATCGTCTGAAGAGCGCGGGAACGCCGATTGCATACCATTTCGGCTGCCGCTATCCGTTCGGTTTCGGTCTCGGCTATACGCAGTTCCGTTACGGCGATCTCGCGCTCGCGCACAGCGAAGTGCCGATCGAAAGCGGTACGATCGAGTTGAGCTTCACGGTCGACAACATCGGCGCGCGCGACGGCACCGAGATCGTGCAGATCTACGTGCGCGACCGGCACGCGTCGGTCGCGCGGCCGGTTCGCGAGCTGAAGGCGTTTGCGCGCGTGCCGCTCGCGGCCGGTGCGTCGGCGCGTGTGCGCGTGAAACTGCCGGTCGACATGCTGAACTTCACCGACGCGTGCGGCGAGCGTATCGTCGAGCCTGGTGACTTCGATCTGCTGGTCGGCAGCTCGAGCCGCGACATTCATCTGAGCGGCACGGTCGCCGTCGCGGGCTCCGCGACGAGAACGCTCGAACGCAACTGGCGCATGCTGAGCGAGGTCGAAATCGTGGCCTGAGCGGCGGGTCAGGGCGGCGAGCGCCTACCTGTGTGTGGTCCTACTCGTAACAAGTGGAAAATCTGATGTCGTACGCAACCTATCCAAGTCTGTCGGACAAAACCATCGTCGTGACCGGCGGCGGCAGCGGGATCGGCGCCGCGATCGTCGAGGCGTTCGCGCAGCAAGGCGCGCGCGTGTTCTTCCTCGACGTCGCCGAGCACGATTCGCTCGCGCTGCAGGAAACGCTTCGCCACGCGAAGCATCCGCCGCTGTTCCGCCGCTGCGACCTGAAAAATGTCGACGCGATCGAACACACCTTCGCCGAAATCGTCGATGCGGCGGGCCCGATCGACGTGCTCGTCAACAACGCCGGCAACGACGACCGGCACGAAATCGGCGAGCTCACCGCGAGCTACTGGGACGACCGTATCGCGGTGAATCTGCGCCACCAGTTCTTCTGCGCGCAGGCCGCCGCGAACAGTATGCGTCGCGCGGGGCGTGGCGTGATCCTGAATATGGGCTCGGTGTCGTGGCATGTCGCGCTGCCGAACCTCGCGATCTATATGACCGCCAAGGCTGGCATCGAAGGCCTCACGCGTGGTCTCGCGCGTGATCTCGGCAGCGCGGGCATCCGCGTGAATTGCGTCATCCCGGGGGCGGTGAAGACGCCGCGGCAGATGCAGCTGTGGCAATCGGCGGAAAGCGAAGCGAAGGTCGTCGCGAGTCAGTGTCTGCAACTGCGCATCGAGCCCGAGCACGTCGCGCGTATGGCGCTGTTCCTCGCGTCCGACGACGCGTCACGCTGCTCCGGCCGCGATTACTTCGTCGACGCAGGGTGGTACGGAGAATGAGCATGCCGGTCCCAGTGTGCATATGGGCGGTCGGTGCCGAACTGGCCGAAGGGCCGCTATGGCAGGCCGCCGAAAACGCGGTGTATTTCGTCGATATCAAGGGGCGCCGGATTCATCGGCTGTCCGTCGCGACCGGCGAGCAGCAGACGTGGCAGGCGCCCGATCAGCCCGGTTTTCTGGCGCCGCTCGCGGACGGCACGTTCGTATGCGGGCTGCCATCCGGCTTGCATCGCTTCGATCCGGCGCGCGGCGAGTTCGGCAAGCTCGCCGACGTCGAACCGCATCTGCCGGGCAACCGCCTCAACGACGGTTTCGTCGATGCGCGGGGACGCCTGTGGTTCGGCTCGATGGACGATGCGGAAGAGGCGCCGAGCGGCACGCTGTATCGCGTGAACGAGCAAGGCGCGGCGATCGCGCAGGACGACGACTACGTGATCACGAACGGCCCGGCGATGAGCCCGGACGGCCGCACGCTGTATCACAACGACACGATGCGGCGCGTGGTTTATGCCTTCGACGTCGCCGCGGACGGCACGCTGTCGGGCAAGCGCATCTTCGCCGCCATCTCCGGCGACGGCCATCCCGACGGCATGGCAGTCGATGCCGACGGCTTCGTGTGGATCGCGCTGTTCGGCGGCTGGCGGATCGAGCGTTACTCGCCGGCGGGCGAGCTGGTCGATCAGGTGCCGTTGCCGTGCGCGAACGTGACGAAGCTCGCGTTCGGCGGCGACGATCTGCAAACCGTCTATGTGTCCACCGCATGGAAGGGACTGACGACGGTCGAGCGCCAGCATCAGCCGCAGGCGGGCGGGCTGTTCTCGTTCCGCGCGCCGGTGGCGGGGCAGGCTCAGGCGCGCTGCACCGTGGGCTTCGAGCGCTAGACGACAACAACACAGCGACAGGACAGGCCGCAAAACGCAACCCTGACGTTGCCTGGTCGCTCCGCGAGGAGCGGCCCGCTATCATGTGCGTTCCATGACTTTCGCGCATTCGCCCCGATACATATCATGACGTCCAGGCCGCCAGTTCCGCCCCGCATGTCCGATGTTGCCGAACGCGCGGGCGTCTCGAAGATGACCGTATCGCGCGTGCTCGCCGGCCGCAACGTGTCGCAGGCGACTCGCGAACGCGTGCAGAAGGTCATCGACGAACTCGGCTACGTCGCCGATGCGGCGGCGGGCGCGCTGTCGTCGGGACGCTCGGAGTTCGTCGCGGTGCTGGTGCCGTCGCTGTCCAGCTCGAACTTCTCCGATACCGTGCGCGGACTGAATGCCGTGCTGGGCCCGCACGGTCTGCAACTGCTGCTCGGCGACACGGACTACCGTCTGGAACAGGAAGAACTGCTGGTGCGCTCGATGCTGCGCCATCAGCCGCGCTGCGTCGCGTTGACGGGCGGCCGGCACACCGAGGCGACGCGCATGCTGTTGCAGCGCGCCGGCATTCCGGTCGTCGAAATGTGGGATCTGCCCAGCGATCCAATCGATACGGTCGTCGGCTTTTCGAACTCGGCGGCGGCGCGCGCGATGGTCCGGCATCTGCACGAGCGCGGTTATCGGCGGATCGGCTTCATCGCGGGTGCCAGCGAGCGCGACCGGCGCGGGCACGACCGGATGCGCGGCTACGTTGCCGAAATCAAGGCGCTCGGCCTCGGCGAGCCGCGCGTGATCCGGCTCGGCGATTCGCCGATCACGATGAGCCACGGCGCACCGGCGATCGGCGCATTGCTCGACACGTGGCCCGATACCGAGGCCGTGATGTGCGTGAGCGACATGTCGGCGTTCGGCGCGATCATGGAGTGTCACCGGCGCGGGCTGTCGGTGCCGGGCGACATCGCGGTCGCCGGGTTCGGCAACTTCGAGGTGTCGTGGTGCTGTCAGCCGAGCATCACGACGGTGTCGGTCGACGCGTACGGCATCGGCCTGCGCGCTGGCGAAACGCTGCTCGCGGCGCTCGCCGGTCGCGAAGCGGGTGAGGTGCAGCGCAGGAAAGCGGTGAAGATCGATTTCACGGTGATTGCACGCGATAGCGCGTAGAGGGCACGCTGCGAGCATCAGCGGCGCGACGCTGAATTCGCAAGCCGCGAACACCTCGAACTACCCTTAATTAGACAGCTCAGGGATATCCCTTGGTTGCCCGGACCGTAGGCCGGGCGTAACATCCACAGCCAGAAATGTTACCGGTAACTCAACGGCGAGGTTCGCCGGCTCGAATCGCACGAGCCGCGAAGCAACGGCATTTCCACCATAAAACGAGCTGATGGAGAAACGAATGACCGCTGTATCGCCCGCCATCGTCGCGCCCGCCGCGCGCGTCGACGAGTTCGAGGAAAGGACCTATCGCAAGGTCGTGCGCCGGCTGCTGCCGGTACTGTTGCTGTGCTATGTGGTTGCGTATCTGGATCGCGTGAACGTCGGCTTCGCGAAGCTGCAGATGCTCGACGATCTCGGCCTGTCCGACACGATGTACGCGATCGGCGCGAGTGTGTTCTTCTGGGGCTATTTCATCTTCGAAGTGCCCAGCAACGTGTTTCTGCGTCGCTTCGGCGCGCGCTTCTGGATCGCGCGGATCATGTTCACGTGGGGGCTCGTGTCGATGGCGCTCGCGTTCGTCGCGCCGCTCGCGCGCGTCGCGCACGTCGAAACCGCGACGATGTTCTACATCCTGCGCTTCCTGCTCGGGCTCTGCGAGGCCGGCTTCTTCCCCGGCGTTATTCTGTACCTGAACTTCTGGTTTCCGTCGCAGCGCCAAAGTCGCGTGATGTCAGGCTTTCTGATCGCAATGCCGGTCAGCCTGATGCTCGGCGGCGTCCTGTCGGGCTGGCTGATGAACCATACGGCCGGCCTGCTCGGCTATCAGGGCTGGCAATGGATGCTGCTGATCGAAGGCGTACCGTCGCTGCTGACCGCGTTCGTGGTGTACTTCTCGCTCGACGACGGCATTGACCGCGCGCGCTGGCTCACGCCGCAGGAGAAGAGCCTGCTCGCGGCGAATCTGCAGCGCGAAAGCGCGCACAAGACAGCGCGCTTCGGCTCGGCGGTGCGCGATCCGCGCGTCTGGCTGCTGGTCGCGATTTTGCTCACGTTCAATACCGGCTTCTACGGCCTCGCGTTCTGGCTGCCGTCGATCATCAAGGCGACCGGCGTGCAGGATCCGCTGCATATCGGCCTGCTGACCGCGATCCCGTACGGCGTGGCCATCATTGCGACGCTCGCGAACGCCGCGCATTCGAAGAAAACCGGCGAGCGGCGCCTGCATGCGGCGATTCCGGCGCTGATCGGCGGAATCGGCCTGATCATGAGCGCGGCTTTGGCGCATCATGTGGTGTGGGCGATTACGTTTCTGACGATCGCCACCGCCGGCATCCTGGCATTGATGCCGATTTACTGGACGTTCCCGGGGCAGTTGCTGTCGGGCGCCGCCGCGGCGGCCGGCATCGCGATGATCAACGCGATCGGCAATCTGTCCGGCTTTACCGGTTCGATGATCACCGCCGTGGCGAAAGATTTGACGGGCGACATCAACAACGGCACTTACGCACTCGGTGCGTGTCTGCTGGTCAGTTGCGTGCTGATCCTGCTCGTGCCGCGCACGATGCTGACGCGGGCCGCCTCGAATGAAGGCAGCGGACCCGGCCGCGAGACAGCGCGGGCACAGAAACACGCAGAGCACGCATAAGAAACCCTCACCCAGACAGAGAGACAAGCATCATGTCAGCATCCACCCCGCGCCGGCTGCGCAGCCAGGAATGGTTCGACGATCCCTCGCACGCGGATATGACGGCGCTGTACGTCGAGCGTTTCATGAACTACGGTCTGACGCGCGAAGAGCTGCAGTCGGGCCGGCCGATCATCGGCATCGCGCAGACCGGCAGCGATCTCGCGCCGTGCAACCGGCATCACATCGAGCTCGCGGCGCGCACGAAGGCCGGTATTCGCGACGCGGGCGGCATTCCGATGGAGTTTCCGGTGCATCCGCTCGCCGAGCAGAGCCGCCGGCCGACCGCCGCGCTCGATCGCAATCTCGCGTATCTGGGCCTCGTCGAAATCCTGCATGGTTTTCCGCTCGACGGCGTCGTGCTGACCACCGGCTGCGACAAGACCACGCCCGCGTGCCTGATGGCGGCGGCTACCGTCGACATGCCGGCGATCGTGCTGTCCGGCGGTCCCATGCTCGACGGCTGGCACGACGGCAAGCGCGTCGGGTCGGGCACCGTGATCTGGCATGCACGCAATCTGCTGGCGGCCGGCGAGATCGACTACGAAGGCTTCATGGAGCTGACTACCGCGTCGTCGCCGTCGATCGGTCACTGCAACACGATGGGCACCGCGCTGTCGATGAACAGCCTCGCCGAAGCGCTCGGCATGTCGCTGCCCGGCTGCGCGAGCATTCCGGCCGCTTACCGCGAGCGCGGCCAGATGGCCTACGCGACCGGCAAGCGCATCGTCGACCTCGTGCGCGAGGACGTGCGGCCGTCGAAGATCATGACGAAAGAAGCGTTCGAAAACGCGATCGTCGTCGCATCGGCGCTTGGCGCGTCGACCAACTGCCCGCCGCATCTGATCGCGATTGCGCGGCACATGGGCGTCGAGCTGAGTCTCGAAGACTGGCAGCGCGTCGGCGAGCAGGTGCCGCTGATCGTCAACTGCATGCCCGCCGGTGAATATCTCGGCGAGAGCTTCCATCGCGCCGGCGGCGTACCGGCCGTGATGCGCGAGCTCGCGAAAGGCGGTCTCGTGCACGAGGAATGCCTGACCGTCTCGGGCCGCACGATGGGCGAAATCGCGGCCGCCGCGCCCGCGCCGGATCGCGAGGTCATCAAGACGACCGACGATCCGCTGAAGCACGGCGCGGGCTTCATGGTGCTGTCCGGCAACTTCTTCGACAGCGCGATCATGAAGATGTCGGTGGTCGGCGATGCGTTCCGCAAGACCTATCTAAGCGAGCCCGGCGCGGAAAACACCTTTGAAGCACGCGCCATCGTGTTCGACGGCCCCGAGGACTATCACGCGCGGATCAACGACCCGTCGCTTGAAATCGACGAGCGTTGCATCCTGGTGATTCGCGGCACGGGCACGGTCGGCTATCCGGGCAGCGCCGAGGTCGTCAACATGGCGCCGCCGGCGGCGCTCGTGCGCCAGGGCATCACGTCGCTGCCGACGCTCGGCGACGGCCGTCAGAGCGGCACGTCCGCGAGTCCGTCGATTCTGAACATGTCGCCGGAAGCGGCGGTGGGCGGCGGCCTTGCGCTGTTGCGCACGAACGACCGCATCCGCGTCGATCTGAATTCGCGTAGCGTCAAAGTGCTGGTCGACGAAGCGGAACTCGCGCGACGTCGCGAAACCGTGCACTTCGAGATTCCGCCCGCGCAAACGCCGTGGCAGGAGCTGTACCGCAAGACGGTCGGCCAGCTTTCGACCGGCGGCTGCCTCGAACCGGCGACGCTGTATCTGAAGGTGATTGCCGAGCGCGGCAACCCACGGCATTCGCATTGACTGCAGGTGACAAGGCCGGGCTTCGCACGCAACGCGACGCCCGGCCTTGCCCGTTTTCCCACTTATCCGAAAGAGCCCATCCCATGTCCGCAACTTTCCCCTCCAGCTTTCTTCCCGGCGATCTGAACGACGCACTGCTGATCGGCCGCGTGTGGCGCAAGACCGAGCAGCATGAAGGACCGTGCGTGGTCGTCGTGCGCGGCGGCGAGGTGTTCGACATCACCGCGGCCGTGCCGACTACCGCCGACCTGTTCGAGCGCGACGATGCCGCGCAATTTGCGCGCAGCGCGCCGGGCGTGCCGCTCGGGCCGGTCGCGCAGCTGATCGAGGCGAATCTGCCGGGCGCGAGCGCACCGGCCGTGCGCTTGCTCGCGCCGTGCGACGTGCAGGCGATCAAGGCCTGCGGCGTCACGTTCGCGGTGAGTCTGATCGAGCGCGTGATCGAGGAGCAGGCCGGCGGCGATCCGGCGAAGGCGAAGGAAGTGCGCGAGACGATCGCGTCGACGATCGGCACCGATCTGTCGAAGATCAAGCCGGGATCGGAGGCGGCGATGAAGCTGAAGGCCGAGCTCGAGCGTCGCGATGCGTGGTCGCAATACATGGAAGTCGGCATCGGTCCGGATGCCGAAGTATTTTCGAAATCGCAGCCGATGTCGGCAGTCGGCTTCGGCGCGGACGTCGGTCTGCTCGCGGCGTCGGTGTGGAACAACCCGGAGCCGGAGATCGTGCTCGCGGTGAATAGCCGCGGCGGCATCGTCGGCGCGACGCTCGGCAACGACGTGAACCTGCGCGACATCGAAGGCCGCTCGGCGCTGTTGCTCGGCAAGTGCAAGGACAACAACGGCTCGTGCGCGATCGGTCCGTTCGTGCGTCTGTTCGACGACACCTTCTCGCTCGACTCGGTGCGCGCGGCGAGCGTGTCGCTGCGCGTCGAAGGCGCCGACGACGACTTCGTGCTCGACGGCGTGAGCCACATGAGCGAGATCAGCCGCGACCCGGCCGACCTCGTCGCGCAGACCTGCGGCCGTCACCACCAGTACCCGGACGGCTTCATGCTGTTCCTCGGCACGATGTTCTCGCCGATCAAGGACCGCGACGCGCCCGGCGGCGGCTTCACCCACCACCTCGGCGATCGCGTGACGATTTCGACGCCGCAGCTCGGCGCGCTGACCAACACGGTGCGCCTGTCCACCGAAATCGAGCCGTGGACGTTCGGCGTGCGCGCGCTGTATGGCAATCTCGCGGCCCGTGGCCTGCTTGTTGCTGAATAACCGGATTGTCGCTGCAATTTTCGAAAGGAGGATCAGGACATGAGTCAGTTCGCAAACTACATCGACGGACAGTGGGTCGACGGCGCGAGCGTGTCGCGCAACGTCAATCCGTCGAATCTCGACGACGTGATCGGCGAATTCGCGCAAGCCGACGCCGAGCAGACGCATCGCGCGATCAGCGCCGCGCGCAAGGCCTTCGCGCAGTGGTCGTTGTCCACGCCGCAGCAGCGCTTCGACGTGCTCGACCAGGCGGGCAGCGCGATCCTCGCGCGCAAGGCGGAGCTCGGCAAGCTGCTCGCGCGTGAAGAGGGCAAGACGCTGCCCGAGGCGATCGGCGAAGTGGGCCGTGCCGGGCAGATCTTCAAGTTCTTCGCGGGCGAAGCGCTGCGCGTCGGCGGCGAAATAGTGCCGTCGGTGCGGCCGGGCATGACGGTCGAAATGACGCGTGAGCCGGTTGGCGTGGTCGGCCTGATTACGCCGTGGAATTTTCCGATTGCGATTCCGGCGTGGAAGATCGCGCCGGCGCTTGCGTACGGCAACACGGTCGTGATCAAGCCGGCCGATCTGGTGCCGGGCAGCACGTGGGAGCTGGTCAAGATCATCGCCGAGGCGGGCGCGCCGGCGGGGGTGATCAACCTCGTGATGGGACGCGGTTCGGTGGTTGGCGAGGCGCTCGTGTCGTCGCCGGATGTCGATGCGATCAGCTTTACCGGTTCCGTTTCGACGGGCCGCGCGATCGGTGCGAAGTGCTTCGATTCGGGCAAGAAATTCCAGCTGGAAATGGGCGGCAAGAACCCGATGGTCGTGCTCGACGACGCCGATCTCAATGTCGCGATCGAAGCGTGCATCAACGGCGCGTTCTACTCGACGGGCCAGCGTTGCACGGCATCGAGCCGGCTGATCGTGACCGCGGGGATCTATGACCGCTTCATCGACGGCATGAAGGCGCGCATGCGCGCGCTGAAGGTCGGCGATGCGCTCGCGGACGGCACGCACATCGGCCCGGTCGTCGACGACAAGCAGTTGGCACAGGACGAGCGCTATCTGGCGATCGCGCGCGAAGAGGGCGGCGCGGTGTTCGGCGGCGAGCGCGTCGAAGGCTCGGCGCGCGGCTATTTCCTCGCGCCGGCGCTGGTCACGGAGACGACCCCGGCTATGCGCATCAACCGTGAAGAGGTCTTCGGGCCGGTGGCGTCGGTCATCAAGGTCAAGGACTACCAGGAAGCGCTCGCGGTTGCCAACGGCACCGAGTTCGGGTTGTCGGCTGGCATCTGCACGACATCGCTGAAGTACGCGAGTCATTTCCGCCGCCATGTACAGGCTGGCATGGTGATGGTCAACACCGCGACGGCGGGGGTCGATTATCACGTGCCGTTTGGCGGGCGGAAGGGGTCGAGCTACGGTCCGCGCGAGCAGGGTGCCTACGCCCGCGAGTTCTATACGTCGGTGAAGACCGCGTATATCAACCCGGGTGCGGTCTGACGCAGAACTAACGACAGAGCTCCCCAAAACGGAACTGGCCCGCCATTGCATTCAATCGCGATGGCGGGCCAGTAGGGGAAGCTGCTAGAGCGCTAAGCCAGAACGCTCCGGCAGGTACAGCTACATCAACAGCAACTTTCCAACCTGCAACGCCTTACTGCGCTGCGTGACCTTGCTGCGACGAACCGCTGGTCACGCCGCCGACCGCGCTGTTTTGCGCCGCGACGCGGGCTTCGGCAGCCTGAATGTTCGACGGATATTCGTTCGGGTTCGAACGTGCCGGGTTGTAGCCGGCTTTTTCGATTTGAGCCAGCTCTTCACGGACTTGCGCGCGGGTCAGCGGCTGGTTCGATTGAGCGAAAACGGCAACCGGAGCAGCGAGGGTAGCGGCGATAACGACAGCTTGAACGAGCGATTTCATTTTTATACCTCCAGGTTTTGTCTTGTTAGGCTGCGAAACCATTGGTTTGCAGCAGTGATGACAGTCTAGGGGGACCTGAAACTAGGGTAAATACCTAATTTCCGAACTCACTGTTTCCGAAACCAAAACAATAATGAGACAGGAAGGCCGTCAAGCATCGATTTGCGAAGCGATCCGCGACAGCTAGCGCGCATGAGTCAGCCGGCTGAGATGGCCTGGATGAGCAGCAAGCCCGCGCCGGCGATGGCTATGGCGCCGCTCGCCCGGGCGACGAGTGCGCCGTCCGGCGCGAGTCGCTCGGCCGTAATGGCCGCAGTCACGGCGGCCATCAAGCGCAAATCCGTCATGCCGACGACCAGCAGAATTGCCGTGAGACCCCCGCAGCAACCGGCGCACTCGATGCCGATGCGCAGACCGTATCTCCACGCGCTCGGCGCATCGGCGGGAAGGCTGGGCGTCGTGCGGCTGCAGGCAAGGCGGCGGGCTTTCCATGTGCTGAACTGCAACGCGCCCGCGAGCAATACGACCACGCTGACCGCCAGCGGCATCGAACGCGCGAGTGCTGCCCACCGTAACTGGAGCGCCGCGAGCGACGCGCCCAGCGCGAACATGGCCACGCCGAGCGCCGTCCATACGACCGCATACGCGCCACTCACGAGCATCGTCAGCAGGGCCAGTCGCTCCGCACTTGCGCGCGAGCCGATCGCGTCGCGATAGCGCAGCAGCGTCGGCATCAACGACGGCAGCATCATCGCCGCCATCATCACGATCCACATGCCGATGAACGATGCCGCGGCGCGGGCCCACGTGCGCCCGCAGGTCGGCATCCACAGTGTCGACATCGACCAGCCGCCGGGCATCGGCAACGCGCCCATCGCCGACATCGACGCGCCGTGGGCCACTGTCGCCGCGACGCTCGCGGCGAACATCAGCACGCAGACGCCGACGAAAACGCGCTGCGATGAGCGCGCCGCGCGCCGTGTGGCAAGGCGCTGCCCGCTCGTGCGGACAGCGCGCACGAGCGGGCTCATGACGGCTCGTACTCGTCGTGACGGCGCCACCAGATGCCCGTCTCGTTGCGCCCCTTCGGCGCGCGATCGAGCCACTGGTACATGCCCCACAGCGCATCGACACCGCGCGCGTAAGTCGAGTACGTGTGATAGACGTCGCCGTCTTCGAGCACGAACGCGCTCATGCCGGGCCGGTCGCGAGAATAGGTGGCCGCGTCGGTGCCGCAGGTCGCCGCGAATTGCGCGACGGGTTCGGGCGCGGGACTCACGTCCATCGCGTGACTGTTGCGTGCGTAGTTGTACTCGATATCGCCATTGCGCTGCTGTGCCTCGGTGAACGAGACGTTGAAGTCGAAATTGAAATCGCCGCTTGCCGACGAGGCCCATGGAAACGTCCAGCCCATGCGCCGCTTGTACGCCCGCAGCTTCTCCAGCGGCGCGCGCGACACCGCCGTCAGCATCACGTCGTGATGCGCGAGATGCACGGCGAAGCCGGCGAAGCCGTCCGCGATCGACGAGCACGATGGGCAGCCCGCCTTGTAGTCGGGGCCGAACATGAAGTGGTAGACGAGCAGCTGCGAACGTCCTTTGAACAGATCGGCGAGCGACGCGCTGCCTTGGTCGGTATCGAAGCGGTAGGCCTTGTCGACCCTGACCCACGGCAGCGCCTGGCGTTGGCGCGCGAGCTCGTCGCCGTGTCGTGTGTGGGCTTTTTCCGCGTCGAGCAGCGCGCGTCGCGCGGCGAGCCACTGTTCGCGTGTTCCGATCGGATGCGTAGTCATCGTGGGTACCTCCGTGAGTCGTGCCGCGCCGCGCGAGCCCTTGTCCGACGGCGTCGGTGACGGTTGATGGTCGTGCTAGATTAGGGCTGGGCATCGATCAGGTGGGAGTGACAAGTGTGGCGGGATTCGCTTGATGCATTGACGTGCTACGCGCGGACTCGCACGCCGTGGACGCGCTGATTTCGGCGGCCGCGCGCGCGCTCGCGGCCGGCGATCCGCTTGGCGCGCTCGACCGCGTCGCGTTACGCGACGACGCGGCGGCGCTCGCGCTGCGCGGCATCGCGATGGCGCAGCTCGGCGATTTCGGGCGCGCAAAGGCGCTGGTGCGCGACGCCGCGCGCGCGTTCGGCGCGCAGCATGCGGTGGCGCGCGCGAGATGCGTGGTCGCCGAAGCGGAGATCGCGCTGGCGTCGCGCGATCTCGCGTGGCCCGCCAAAACACTCGACGCCGCGACCGCCACGCTCGACGCGTACGGCGATCGCGTCAATGCCGCGCATGCGCGGTATCTCGCGGCGCGGCGTCTGCTGCTGATCGGCCGTCTCGACGAAGCGGAGCGCAAGCTTGCCGCGCTCGATCCTCGGCCGTTTCCGCCCGCGCTGCGTGCCGCGCATGAGCTGGTGGTCGCAGGGGTCGCGCTGCGGCGTTTGCGCAGCGGCGCCGCCCGTGCCGCGCTGGCGCGGGCCGGACGCGCGGCACGCGAGGCCGGCATTCCGGCGTTGATCGCGGAAGTCGAAAGCGCGTCGGTGGCACTGGGCAAACCGGCCGCGCGCATGATCGCGCATGGCGAAGAAGAACCGATTCTGCTCGATGAAGTCGAGAAGCTGTTGACCTCGAATCGCGCTGGCGGCGCGTTGATCGTCGACGCTTGCCGCTACGCGATCCGCGATGCGAACGCGGCGGTTGCGCTCGCGAGCCGACCGGTGCTGTTTGCGCTCGCCCGCATGCTCGGCGAGGCATGGCCCGACGATGTGCCGCGCGACGCGCTCGTCGCACGGGCGTTCCGCGCCAAACGCGCCGACGAATCGCATCGCGCGCGGCTGCGCGTCGAGATCGGCCGGCTGCGCACGGCGCTCGGCACGCTCGCGAGCGTCGGCGCGACGACGCGCGGCTTCGCGCTCGCGCCGCGTCACGCGCGCGAGGTCGTCGTGCTGGCGCCGCCGGTCGAAGGCGAGCATGCGGCGCTGCTCGCGTTTCTGTCGGATGGCGAAGCGTGGTCGAGCTCCGCGCTTGCCCTCGTGCTCGGCGCGAGTCAGCGCACCGTGCAGCGCTCACTCGACTCGCTCGCCGCGGCCGGCAAGGTGCAGCCCGTGGGCGAGGGGCGCGCGCGCCGCTGGATGACGCCGCCCCTGGCCGGATTCGCGACGGCTTTGTTACTCCCTTCCCCGTTCCCTTCATGATTAGGATGGCCACCATGAACCGCTCTGCCGCCAGAATCGTCCGTGAATATGGGCCCTTTACGGGCGTCGATAAAGTGCATGGCGTCACCTACGACGGCCGACGGGTGTGGATCGCGACCGGCGAACGGCTCGACGCGTTCGATCCGGCGAGCGGCGAGACGCTGCGCTCGATCGCGGTGCCCGCCGACGCGGGCACGGCCTTCGACGGCGAACACCTGTTCCAGATCGCGCACGGCTGCATCCAGAAGATCGACCCGAAGAGCGGCCGCGTGCTGTCGACGATCGCGGCGCCCGGCGACGGCGGCCAGTCGGGGCTGACATGGGCCGAAGGTTCGCTGTGGGTCGGTCAGTATCCCGAACGAAAAATCTATCAGGTCGATCCGGACACTGGCGCGGTGCTGCGCACGATCGAATCGAATCGCTTCGTGACCGGGATAACGTGGGTCGACGGCGAGCTATGGCATGGCACGTGGGAAGGTGACGAGAGCGAGCTGCGCCATCTCGATCCGCGCAGCGGCGAGGTGCTCGAGCGCGTCGAGATGCCGGCCGGCGCGGGCATTTCCGGACTCGAATCGAACGGCGCGGATCTGTTCTTCTGTGGAGGCGGCGGCAGCGGGCTCGTTCGCGCCGTGCAGCGTCCCGTGCGAGAGAGCGACTCGCAATTGCCGGTCGATTCGACGAACGAGTGATTCGTCACGCAAGCAGCGCGTCCTCGTTACCGGCGCTGGTGTTTGGCTTACTTGTACTCGGCGATAACGTAAGTCATCGTTGGTAAAAGAAATATTACATTGCGTTACTTTAATCGCGAGACTATTTCCCTTACGCGGGCCGCCTGCAGCGACTTCTAGCAGGCCGTGGCAAAGCACTCAGCCACCGCAGGATAGCGGCCCCGTCATCTCGTTTCTTCGGCCTCGCCCACCAGTGCTCGCATCAGACCCACCGACGCGGCGCATGCGCCACCACCCGGTACTCGAAAGTCCAAACCGCAACACACTCGGATGCTGCACCGCACACGCGAAGCATTCCGACTGTGTATCAATAGTAGCGGGGCATTGAGAGAGCATTTTCGTTGCACCTGCAACAAGTCCGACGATTGGTTCTCAGCTTTATTTCCGTCTTCGTTGCTTGCCCGTGCATCGCGGCTTTTCGAAAAGATGTGATCAGAACCAAGCCAGATTCTCACTCCAATCCTTATCGCGTGCAGACATACCTTTTACACAATCTGTTCATATTATTCGCTGGTTTTACCAAGTCTTGCCCCACACAAGCGGTTGCCGATACAACTAACAAGGGTCCCCAAATGTCATCGCATCACAAAATGCGCCCAGCGCTTTGTCTAACGTCCGTTGCCGCCGCCTGTGTGCTCGCAGCTTGCGGCGGAAATTCGGATAGCCCCTCTGCCAGCAACAACGGTGGCACGACTTACTCGGGCGTGGTCGCCGCAACTGCCTTCGCCCCGGGCAACTCGAGCGGCAACCCGACCTTGAAGGCCGGCTACTACTCTGGCGCCACCGTGTTCGTCGATGCCAATGGCAACGGCGTGCTCGACAGCGGCGAAGCCTCCGCGAAGACCGACGGCAACGGCCATTTCTCGTTGACCACGACCGCGACCGGTCCGCTCGTCGCTGACATCACGACCTCGGCCACCAACACGGCATCGGCCGCCAAGGTCGCCAGCCACCTGATCCTGCGCGCTTCGCCCGACCAGATCGCCGACCAGGGCGCCACCAAAGTCGTGATCAGCCCGATGTCGAGCGAAGTGCAGCGCCTCGTCGAAGCCAACGGCAGCAAGTACGCGACCGAGAAGGCTAATCTGTCGACCCGTCTGTCCGGCCCGGCATTCAACAACGCCTCCGTAACGGTTTCCGCCGGCGACGTCCTGGCCGACGCCAACACCCTGTCCGGCGCCGAGCAGTACGCGGTGCTGTTCGAAGAAAACGCACTGACGAACCGCTACACGTACGCCACCGCGAAGCTCGATCGTGGCGACAAGTACCCCGATGCGCTGGCCGTTGCCGGTGGCGACCCCACCCTGACCGGCGTTTCCGGCATCACCGCTGGCGAAACCATCCCGACGGATACGCGTAAGGCGATCACCTTCGCACAAGCCCAGCAGGCTGCGTTCAACGTCGAAGCGATTCCGCGTTACGACAACGTCTTCGTGATCATGCTGGAGAACAGCAGCACGAACCGCGTCAAGGGTTCGGCGTATATGCCGGCGGTCAACTCGATGATCACCAACGGCAACTACTTCTCGACCTACTTCGCGACCGGCAGCCCGTCCGAGCCGAACTACACCGCCCTGGGCGGCGCCGACGACTTCGGTATCGGCGACGACAACTGGTGGGGTTGCGCCGCGACCGGCGCCAACGCCCCGACGGACAAGGCTTTCGCCGGCGGCACGGCTTCCGACGGCCAGCCCCTGCCGTCCCACGTCGCGCTGACGCCGAACGACCCGATCATCGGTACCACCGCCGGCGGCGCCACCGTGGCCGTTGGATCGCTGCTGTCCAATTACACGGCGGCCAGCAACCAGGCGTGCTCGACGGACGGCACCGGTTCAGTCGCCAACCACAACATCATGACCGCGCCGAACCTGTTCACGCAGATTTCGAGCGCGGGCCTGACGTGGCGTACCTACAGCGAATCCATGAACCCGGGTCAGGATCCGCGCGCCGACAGCCTCGGTGACACGGGTGTATCGCAGGCCTACAACCAGACGGACGGCAGCATCACCGTGACGGGCACGCCGTTCGCCATGCCCGGCTCGCTCTACAAGACCAAGCACCATCCGGGCATGGCCTATCAGAACGTGCGTAACCAGCCGGAGTTCTTCGCGAACAACCGCACGATCTTCGGTACCCAGTACTACACGAACGCGGCTGACCTGACCAACACCACGCTCTACAAGGTTCCGACCGGCTACAACGTCGACCAGTTCAGCACCGACCTGGCCAACGGCGACGTCGGCACCCTGAACTTCATCATGCCTGACCAGTGTGATGACCTGCACGGCACCGGCAGCGACGGCACCTGTAAGGACAGCACGACCGCCTCGGGTTCCGTTCCGGCTCACGCGCTGCTGACCCGCGCCGACTACTACACCAACGCCGTGGTGCAGAAGATCAAGGCCTCGCCGCTGTGGCAGAACAAGCAGCGCAACGTTGCCATCGTGGTCATGTTCGACGAGGGCAATGGCACGTCCAACGGTGCCGGCAGCTCGTGCTGCGGCTGGGACGTGGGTGGCAAGGCTACGCAGATGCAGAACGCGGACGGCAGCTGGACTCCGGTTCAGGCGAAGTACGGCAACGGCAACAAGGGCCATGGCAACTCGATCTTCGTCCTGCTGACCAACCAGCAAGACGTGGGCGCCGCGCCGAAGGGCGTCGCCGACAGCGATACGTACAGCCACTTCTCGTTCGTGCGCACGGTGCAGGACATGTTCCAGCTGGCCGACCCGGCTGTTCCGACCTCGTACGCCAACCGTTCGAAGTACACGGAGTCGTACATTGCGCAGAACATCGCCAACCTGCCTGAGTACGCTGGCAGCGCCGACACGCACTACGACGCGGTTCGTCCGATGAACCACGCCTACGTGATTCCGGCCGGCTACACGCAGAAGTTCCAGACGGGTGACGTGAGCGATCCGGCGCAAGTTGGTCCGGACGCGACCCAGAAGAACCTGTGGGCGACGAAGTAATAAAAAGCACCACACGGTAAGCACGCGCAAGCGTGCCATTCATCAAGCAGTAGCCTGCGCGGGGGAGCGGTTCGGCCGCTCCCCCGCCAGCTGTTTTATCGAACAAAGGCGGGGGAGTAGCGATGCGCAAGGTTTATGCGGGGGCGCTGTATGTCATCTTGTCGACACTGGCCGCTTGCGGGGGCGGGGGCTCGTCACAGTCTGCTTCGACGGACGCAGGCACGGGCTCCACGGGCTCCACGGGGTCGGCGCCCACGAGCAAGCTGAGCGCTGCGGCCCAGATCGGTCAGCAAATGTTCTTCGACAAGAACCTGTCCGGCGGCAAGAACCAGGCATGCGCGACCTGCCACGATCCGGCGTATGCCTACGGCCCGCCCAACAGCCTGGCGGTGCAGCTGGGTTCCGATGGCGTATCGGAAGGCCAGCGCGCGGTTCCCTCGCTGCGCTACAAGGCCGTGACGCCGGCCTACGACGACAACGCCTCGAACCCCGACGGCATCACGGCGAACGCGCCTGGCGGCGGGTTCATGTGGGACGGCCGCGGCAAGACGCTGGCCGACCAGGCGGCGCTGCCCCTGCTCAATCCCATCGAGATGAACAACGCCTCCAGGGACGCGGTGGTGCAGGCGGTGAAGAGCTCCTCGTATGCCGCACAGTTCACGGCGGTGTACGGCCAGGCCGTGTTCGGCGATACGGACACGGCGTTCCAGGACATCGGACTCGCGCTGCAGGCCTACCAGAATGAGGACCCGAGCTTTGCGCCGTATTCCAGCAAGTTCGACCTGTATGCGAACAACAAGATCGGCGGCACGTTGACGCCGGCCGAATTGCGCGGGATGAACCTTTTCAACGATACCGCTCACGGGGCCGCCTGCGTGGCCTGCCATTTCATGGGCGCCAACTTCAACGGCTCGAACGCGCTGGGGACCGACTTCACCTATCAGGCGATCGGTGCCCCGCGCAACGACACGTCGATCCCGGACAATCCGAACCCCATCGCGGCCAACCTGAACGCGAGTTACTACGACATGGGGCTGTGCGGCCCGATCAATAACGGCAGCTATGACAGCCACACGCCGCTTTCGGCCACCAGCGGCGCCGGCCCGGACCCCTTTACGGGCGTGAACAACCCGGATCCGTATTGCGGCCGCTTCAAGGTGCCGACGCTGCGCAACGTCGCCGCGCGCAACGCCTTCTTCCACAACGGCGTGTTCCACTCGCTGGAGCAGGTGGTTCGCTTCTACAACACGCGCGACACCAACCCCGAGTACTGGTATCCGTCCACGGGTGGCGATTCGACCAAGCTGACCAGCAACCCGAGCTATGCGCTGCAACCCACCTATGCAGCGGGCGCGACGGTGAACATGTTCAACGATCTGCCGGCCGCCTACCAGGGCAATATCGACGAGGAACTGCCGCTGGGGCAGGGCCAGACCGACGCGGGCGGCACCACCGCGTTGAACGGTGCGCAGCCGCGCGCCGTCCATTCGGCGCCGCAACTGTCGGATCAGGACGTGCAGGACGTGATCTGCTTCCTGAATACTTTGAGCGACGGCTACCAGCCTCCCGCGACCCAGCCCACGAGCGGTAGCTGCGTGAATTGATCTTTTTCAATACTTGAACTATCCACGATGATGCATTTTTCGAATGCGGTGCGCGGCACTGCGATTGCGGTTTCCCTGACGGCGTCGATCCTGCTGGGCGGTTGCCAGAACAAGGCCGAACCTTCCGCGGAGAACTTCACCAACACCATCACGCACTACCTGGCCGATCGGGGCCACCTGTGCGTGGCGAAATACGATTGGCCCATCCACGTGGCCGATCAGGATATCGTGGTCACGCATTCCCGCGATGCGCTGCAATTGCCGGTGATGGAAAAGCTGGGCCTCGTCAAGAGCACCGTCATGACGGTCGAGCGCACTGGCGAGGACGGGGCCAGGATCGAGGCGCCGGGACGCGAGTATGTGCTGACCGACGAAGGCAAGCAGTTCTACCTGCACAAGCCTGTGGTGGTGGCGACGCCCGGCAAGACGGTCACGCACGACGCCGATTTTTGCGTGGCCACGCTGACCCTGGACAAGGTGGTGGGCTGGGAGCCGCCCCAGACTCACGACGGGGAGACCAGGACCTCGGTGCTCTATACCTATAAGATCGACCCAGCGCCTTTTGCCAGGACTCCCGAGTTCCAGCGAGTGTTTCCCATGGTGGCGCGCGTGATCGAAGGCGCGGGCACCATGCAACTGCGCGAAGGCGTGCGCTTGACCAAGGACGGCTGGGTAGCGGAAGAATATCTCGTTCGATGATCGTTGAGTTCGCCGACGCCTTGCTCCAAGGCGATCGTTCCCGCACGTGGGCCGGTCCATGCCGCTGCGCCAGGACCCCAGGTGCACCTTACGGCGTCCCCGCTGGACTCAGCCCCGTGCTCGCAAAATAGATCGCGAGAAAATACAGCAGCACATAGAGCGCGTAGGTCTGCCCGTTGCCGGTATAGACGCGGCGTATCCGAGCCGCCGCTACGAGCGCGAAGTGCGATATGCCGCGCCAGAACATCTGCGCGACCGGCGGCACCGTGCGGCTCAGGATCGGCCGGTAGAAGTGGTAAAAATCCGGGGCGTTGCGCGCATTGCCGCGACGGCTGCGGTAGTACAGCACACCGAGCCCGAACACGATCGCCGTGACGATCAGCACGACGATCACGACCGGCGTCGGATTCCAGAACCCGTAGATGCTTTCGAGCGACATGCCGCCCCACACCAGTGTCGCCGCGAACTGCGGATCGATCGCGGCCGACACCGGTTCGAGCAACACCTTCGGAAAGAACGACAGGATCACGATACCGACCACGAACAGCAACTGCGGCACCAGCAGCATCACAGGCGCTTCGCGCACCTGCGGCCGCTGCGGCGGGCGCGGTTTGAGGAAGACGCCGTTCAGCAGGCGCAGCATGTACAGAAAGCCGGCGCAGGTCGCGATCAGCCCGCACACGGCGAGCCCGTACCAACCCTTGTCGGTCATTGCGCTCAGCAGCAGCCATTTGCCGCCGAAGCCCATCAGCGGCGGCAGGCCCGACATCGAGACGAGCGCGATCACGACCATCGCGAAGGTGAGCGGCATCTCGCGCGCGAGGCCGCCCACATCGGCGAAGTTGCGCGTGCCGGTGCGCGAGATCACGCCTGCGAGCGCGAGGAACAGGATGCCCTTCACGAACATGTGATTGGCGACCAGATACAGCGCAGTGACCCAGCCGAGATGGCTCATCAGGCCGATCGCGGTGACGATATAGCCGGTCTGGCTCATGCTCGACAGCGCGAGCATCCGTTTGAAGTCGTTCTGCCGCAACGCCATCAGCGCGCCGAACAGGGCCGTCAGCATGCCTATCCAGGTCATCGCGTGCGCGAGTTCGAGGCCGACCTCCGAGCGTATCGTCAGATAGGTGCCGATCAACAGGCCGAACATCGCGACCTTGCTGACCACCGCCGACAGCATCGCGGTCACGTCGTCTTCCGCTTCGGTGTAGGCGCCCGGCAGCCATACGTGCACGCCGATCGCGCCGGCCTTGATCAGGAAGCCGGCCGCGAGCAGCACGAACGCGCGGTTCGCCTCCGGTCCCGAGCGGATCAGCGCCGATAGCGCGATGGTGTCGTCGACCGCCGCGACGTTGGCAAAGCCCGCGAGCAGGAAGAACGCCGCCAGCAGCGAAAACAGCAGGAAGGTCAGCACGTGCGGTCCCGCGCGCCGGCACTTCGCGATCAGGAAGCACGACGACAGCGTGATGATTTCCCAGCTATAGAAGAACTCGAGCGAGGTGGATGAGCGCAGCAGCGCCGGAATCGACAGCGACAGCACGACGAGCATCGGATGGAAGCCGGCGCGCACGTCGTCGCGATAGAGACTCGCCGCTGCGATCACGAGGCTGCCCGCGAGCAGCAGCCAGGCGAACAGTCCGGCGATACCGCGCGAGCCCTCGCAGAGCAGACTGCCGATCAATCCAATCGCGATCACCGCGAGCACGCCTTTCACGCGCCCCGGCAGACGATCGGCCGCATAGAACAGCGCACCCGCCGCGAGCGGCGAGAAGATCCACGCCGACGTGACGCCCGAGAACACGGCTGCCATATAGGCCGCCGCGATCAGCAGCACGGCGACGCCGAACAGCGGCAACAGCGCGGCGATGTTCGGCCGGGCTTTGGCCTCGACGTCGGACGGAGCCAGCGCGCGCACGAACCAGTGGAACATATAACCCGCCTCGAGCAGCGAGCCGGTCAGGATCAACACGATCCAGTACGGCTTGCCGGCGGCCGTCAGGCGCATCACGAGTTCCCACTTCGCCCAGAAGCCCGGGAATGGCGGCAGTCCCGCGATCGCGACCAGGAAGAGGCCGAGCAGGCCGATCAGCAACGGGCTGCGCGACAGGATCGCGCGAGCATCGTCGCCGTGCCGCCGCAGCACGCCGATCAGCCAGAACAGCCCCGCCTTCGCGAACAGATGGTTGATGAAGAGCCCGCCGACGACGAGCGGGATCGATGCATCCGCGCCGATCTGGCGCAACAACGCGAGCGACAGCATCAACAGCGCCATCTGCCCGATCGACGAATAACCGAGCAAACGTTGCGGCTTCGTCTGCTTGATCGCGAGCAGGTTCGAGAACAGGAACGTGACGCCGCCCGAGACGGCGAGCAGCGTCAGCAGGCCGTCGAACAGCGGCAGCAATTTCAGCAGCGCGAAAAACACGCCCGCCGATACGCCGACCGATACCATCGCGCCGACGCCGCTCGGCGCGGTCTCGTAGACGTCGAGTCCCCAGCCGTTGGCCGGAAACGGCTTCAGCTCGATCACGAGACTCGCGAACACGAGCAGAATCGCGGTCGTGCCGATCGGGCCGCCGAGCTGGTCGCGCAGCGACAGCAGCTCGTCGATGTTGAGCGTGCCGCTCACGTAGTAGAGCAGCACCGTGCCGAGCAGAAAGAGCGTCGACGCGATCACGGTCGCAAAGATGTACTTGAACGCGGCGGCGAGCGCGGCGGGCGTGCGCTCGAGCCCGAACAGGCCGTATGTCGCGATCGACACGATCTCGAGAAACACGAACAGGTTGAACAGGTCGCGGGTCATCACCATGCCGTCGATGCCCATCACCAGAATCAGGTACAGCAGCAACGCCGCGTAGTTGCCGCGCAGACGGTCCCACAGATGCAATGCGCCGAGCAGCGCGACCACATTGACGCTGAACGTGAAGAAGCCTTCCCACAAGCCGAAGCGCAGATTGATCGAGACCGGCGGCAGCGCGCCCGCAGTCAGCACCTCGATCGTGTCGCCGCCGTCGAGCAGGCCGTAGAACGACACGCCGGAGACGAGCACGATGCCGCACAGCGCGATGAAAAAGCCGAGCGTGAGCCATGGCTTGCCGAGCCGGTACAGCAGCGGAATGGCGAAGCCGCCGCCGAGCCCGAGAATGAAGATGTGCAGCGGATGAAACAGCGCGGCTACCATTTCGACTCGGTGAAGGCGTCGATGGAAAGCGTCTTTTTGGCGGCATGAAGACGGATCGCGAACGACAGCATGATGGCGGTGACCGATAGCCCGATCACGATCGCCGTGACGACGAGTGCCGATGGAATCGGATCGATCGCGCGGTGCGCGGCCGCGGATTTGCTGAGCGCCGCGTCGATGATCGGCGCGGTGCCGCCCGTGACGTAACCGGTCGCGACCATCACGATGTGCAGGCCCGTGTCCATCACCGCGAAGCCGATGATGATGCGCAGGATGTTGCGGTGGGTCAGCATGCCCCACAGGCCGATCAAGGAAAGGCAGAAGCCCGTGATCAGCAGGATCTTCGAAACCGGGATGCCCGTGCTCATGCGCTCTCCTTCTCGTTCAGCTTCTGAACCGGTCGATGATGACGCTAAGCTCCGCGCCGACCTTGACTCCGAGCAGCGCGGATATTAGCGGGATCGCGCCGGCGCTGAAGAACGCGCCGAACTCGCCGCGCGGCAGAAAGCGGGCGTCGAGAAACCCGCCCGCGAGCACGAGGCCCAGAATGCCGATGCACACGTAGATCACGCCCGCGAGCGATTCGACGACGCTCAGCAGCGCGACGTTCAGCGTCGAGCGGGGCCGCGCGAGTAGCATCAGCATCACGGCGGACGCGACGATCGCGCCGCCCTGGAAACCGCCGCCCGCCGACAGATGCCCGTTGACGATCACGTACCCGCCGAAGGTGAAGATCATCGGCAGCAGCACCTGCTTGCCGGTATGTACGATCTCGCCGGCTGGGCGGCGCGCGGACGCGGATTCGTCTGCCGCAGCGTCGGAGGTCGCGTTGCTTTCCTCTTTCAGCAGCACGCCGACGCTCGCCGCGACCATGAACAGCACCGCGACTTCGCCGAGTGTGTCGAAGCCGCGAAAGGTGATCAGAATGCCGGTCACGATGTTCGGCGCGCCGAGTTCGAGCGGCCCTCTGACGACGTAGTACCAAGCGAGCGGGCGCAGCGCCTGCAACTCCGTGTAGCCGCCGACGAGCCGCCAGAACACGACCGCGAACAGCAGCACCGTCAGCAGCGCAAACGCGCGACGCATCATGATTCGGCCTCCCCCGCGGTGCGCCCGCCTTCGTCGGCGAGTGCGTCGGTGATCGTGGACGAGGTCATCGGCGTGCGGATCAGCCAGGCGGCGCGCGATAGTGCATGCGAGGACACCGGGTTGGTCACGAGCACGAAGTAGATCAGCAGGATCAGCCGGAAGGTCCAGTTCGGATGGTAGAACGCGAGTCCGATCAGCACGAGCATGTTGCCGAGGGTCGACGCCTTGGTGCCGGCCTGAATGCGTGTATACGCATCCGGCATGCGCAACAGCCCGACGCCGGCGGAGAACAGAAAGACGGCGCCCGCGAGGATGAACACGCTGCCGATCAGTTCGAACATGCGCTAGCCCTTCTGATAACCGGTTTTGCGGATCGCGTACAGAAAGATGAAGGTCGCGAGTCCGGAACCGATCGCGGCTTCGGCCATCGCGACGTCGGGCGCGGCGAGCAGCAGGAAGGCTATCGCGGCGAACAGGCTCGCGAGCCCCGAGCTCACCATCGCGGCCAGCAGATTCTTCAGGCAGACGGCCAGTACGCCGCTCACGAGGATGCTCGCGCACATCAGCAGCAGGAGCAGTTCGAGCATGGCTCACAGCCCCCTTTCGAGAAAGCGCGCAATCGCGAGCACCGCGAGAAAGCTCAGCAGTGCATAGACAAGTGCGACGTCGATATAGACGAAACGACCGGAGACTTGCGCGTACAGCGCGATCAGCGACAGCGAGACGACCGTCAGCATGTCGATCGCGACGATGCGGTCGACGAGGGTCTTGCCGATCACGAGACGGATCACGCCGAACAGGATCGCGAAGAAGATCAGCACGGCGGCGATCCGGAGCATGATCTCAGCCAAAGATTTTCTCCAGATGCTTTTCGAACGGTGCGACGAGTGCCTCGGTCGCTTCGTCGATATCGGTCGTCTTCACGTCGAGCAAGTGAATGAATAGTATGTCGTCCCGAATATCCATGACGAGCGAGCCCGGCGTGAGCGCAATCGAATTGGCGAGTGCGAGACGGCCAAGCGGTGTTTGCAGGCGCGTGCGAACCCTGACGATGCCCGGCTTGATGTCGATACGCGGCGAGTACACCAGCGCCATCACGTTCAGATTGGCGTGTACGAGCTCGACGACGAAGGTCGCGCTATACGCGGCGAAGTGATACGGTGCGCCTGGCGTTAGACGTAGTCCCTGCCATGCTTCGCTCGACGATACGAAGACACGCGCGATGACGAAGGTAATGACGAGACCGACGAGAGCGGGTTCGACGGCGAGCGATGCATTGGCGATCATCCAGATGACGAACAGGACGACCCAGAGGCCAGGCATTCCCCGAGGAACGAACGACGACACCGGTTTTCCGTTGTTCGAAGCCATGTCATCGGTTCCTGAGGAGGCCTTGCGGAAAATTCTAAGTGACAACTTATGGCAAAGCAACCGGCGCACGGTTGTCCGCTGGCGGTCGTTTTGTGTGCGTAAATCCGCGCGGCGCTTATCGGCTGCTCATCGAGTGAATTAGTGTCATTGCGATCTTTTCAATAAAATGGCGCGCGAAAAGCCGACGCCGATCGACGCGCATTTATTTTGGAAACAGACTGCGTTGCCGTGATAAGACGCGACGTTGAATCTCTGAGCGGCGCCGTACCGTTTTTAATCACCTGTGACCGATCGGAATCTGGAAGTGTTGTCGCCACTCTATGCGCTCGCTGCATAAATTGATTTTTTTAATGAATTTGCGCCGGCGACCGGATGCCGGTCGAATGTCGAGTTTCGCGCGGTCCGCGTGTGCCGCCGTGCCGCCTGTTTGAAGTTCTTCAAATGACCAATAAGGAGCAACAATGAAAGCCATGCTGGCAACCCTGACGATTGCGCTGCTGGCCGTCTCGTCCGGAAGCGCAATCGCCAAGGATTGGTCGACCGTGCGGTTCGGAGTCGACGCGAGCTACCCACCGTTCGAATCGAAAGCCGCCGATGGCAAGCTCGTCGGTTTCGATATCGATCTCGGCAATGAGATCTGCCGCCGGCTCAACGCGAAATGCGTGTGGATCGAGAATTCGTTCGACGGCATGATTCCCGCGCTGAAAGGCCGCAAATTCGACGGCGTGCTGTCGACGATGTCGATGACGCCCGCGCGCCAGGCCCAGATCGCGTTCTCGTCGAAGGTGTTCCGCATTCCGACGCGTCTGGTCGCGAAGAAGGGCTCGCCGATCGAGCCGACGCCGGAAGCGCTGAAAGGAAAGCGCATCGGCGTCGAGCAGGGCTCGATTCAGGAAACCTATGCGAAGACGTATTGGGAGCCGGCCGGCGCCGCGATCGTGCCATATCAGGATCAGGATCTGGTGTATTCGGATCTGCTTGCCGGCCGTATCGACGCGTCACTGCAAAACGCGGTGCAAGCCGATATCGGCTTTTTGCGCACCGCGCGCGGCAAGGACTTCGGATTTGCCGGCAATCCGCTTTACGACGCGAAAACGCTCGGCAGCGGCACAGCGATTGGTTTGCGTAAAGAAGATACCGATCTGCAGGAAAAGATCGATAAAGCCATTGCCGATATCCGCGCCGATGGCACTTACGACCGCATTGCGAAAAAGTATTTCGATTTCGACGTGTACGGTCAGTGAGCCGGGGCCGCGCCGCACGTGACCAGTTTCGACCTGGCACCCGCGCGGCCCGACACCTAAACTTGTGTCATGACCGTCCCTGAGCCGTGCTGTGGCAAGCCGGGATGCCCGAATCGGTTGCAACCGGCGCCTCACGCGGCGCTGCAGGTTTCCGCTTACAAAAGTAAGCAGGCAGGGGACGGCGCAATGCGGCCGCAGGCTCGCGTGCGGATCGCCTCGCGCACACGGCGCGATCCGCATCGGGGAGGCACCGACATGCACGGCTTTCAGATCACGTTCTTCACCCAGCAGGGGCGCAGCCATCATGGCAAGCCGCTTGCCGACTGGCTCGTGCGTCTCGCGAGCGAACTCGGCCTGCGCGGCGCGACCGTGATCCCGGCATGCGAAGGCATCGGCCATCATCATCGCATTCACTCCGCGCACTTCTTCGAGCTTGCCGATCAGCCGTTGTCCGTCGTGATGGCGGTGACGAGCGACGAAGCCGATCGGCTGTTCGATCGACTGCGCGCGGAGGGTTTGCATCTGTTCTACGTGAAGACGACCGCCGAGTTCGGCGTCGTCGGTGAGGCCGACGGGGCTTGAACGACCGGGCGTCGATGGCAGCCCCGCGCCTCGCTCGTCCAGGCGACGAAGTCGGCCGCCATGTCGGAGTCGGTGCGTGCTTCCAGCTTGCCGCTGCGGCACGCGTGGCGGAACACCTCGTAGTCCTTCTCGACCTGGTCCGCGTACGCGCGCGAGTAGAGGATCAGCGCTTCCGTCATCTGATCGCCGTTGCCGAGACAGGCGGCAACCTCGGTGGCAAGCCCGCCCGCTTTCGCGTGCGCCCGCGCGAGCACCCAGCCGCACATGGCCGCGTACTGGCGGGACGTTTCCTTCGCAAACAGTTCGAGCGTCGCCGAAATCTGCATGTCAGCGGGTGCCGGCGCTGCCGACGCCGTCAACGCATCCGCAACAGCATCGCGAAAGTGTCGCGCCGCACGCACGAGACGATCCTGCCGAAGGTCGCGAGCCAGCGTGAAGGCCTATGGCAAATTCGCGACCTGCCGCCCACCGTGCTTCACGTGCACGGCAAGAACACGCTATTGGGCATGGCGCATGCTTCGCTGCAAGAGGCGAGTCATCCCAGGGAGAGCGAATCATGCGGCAGGTTTCGGCAAACATGCTGATCGCGCTGTCGGCCGTTGCGTTGCTGGCGGGCGCGTCCGGCTGCAAGCGGTCGGCCGGGAACGGCGGTATCTCGACGGGCCAGGTGAGCAGCGGTGTCATGAGCAATTCGGCGAGCCCGCGCGGCACACCGGGTGATAGCGACGCGGCAAATCGTGCGAACGGCGAGGCGGGCGCGGCGGCGAGCGCAGCGCCCGCCGCGAGCGGCGCCGCGTCGGTCCACAGCACGCCGGCGAGCACGGCGTCCGCGACGCAGTAAGCGCCCCTTAGGTGCGGCGGCGCATTGGTCGCCGTTCCATGCGCGCAGGCTTCCTCTCGGTCCCGCGCATGGCGAGGCGATGAGGCGAGATGGGTGTCGTCGGCAACTCCGGCACACCGCCGGTCATCGAATCGGTTTCGCCGCGATAGAACGAGACTCGGAACCGCGCGCAGCAGGCGCCGCCTTCCTGGCAGACATGACTCATGGAAAGACGGAACAGACAGGTAGTTGCGCCGCGGCGAAGCGGTGTTCGCGTGAGCGTGTGATATGGAACGCAGGCCCGCTTCAATGCTATGCCGTGGGCTCCTCGTGCCGCACATTGACCATCCACGGCACGCCGAAGCGGTCGATCAACGTGCCGAAGCCGCTGGTCCAGATGGTCTGCTGGAATGGCATCGTGATCTGTCCGCCGTCCGCCAGCGCGTTGAAGTATTTTTCGCCGGACGTCTGGTCGGCGGCGGTGACCGACAGGCTGAAGCCCGCATGCACGGCATTGCCGCCGCGGCAATCGCCATCCGACATCAGCACGTGCGTGTTACCGATGACGAGCGTCGCGTGCAGGATCTTGTCGGCGTGTTCGGGCGCCACCGGACGAGCGGGATCGGGTGGCGCGTCTTTCGCGCGCAGCTTCAGCAACTCCTGCGCGCCGAGCGCCGAACGATAGAACTCAATGGCTTCCTCACAACGGCCATTGAAGAACAGATAGGGCTGGATTTCCATGCTGATTTCCTGAGACGGGCGAGGGTCGGGCAGACGATTCTATCAACGTGGTTTCGCGGACGGACGGCTGTCGAACCTGCGATGGATCGATCGGCCCCACGATGAAGCCACACACCTGATGTTCTACAGCGTATCCCCGCATCAGGCCTTCCCGGCATGACTCCCGCCATTGGCCGGATAAGCCTCCTGCAACGCGATCGAGCCTGTCTCCAGCAGCGATTTGAGGTTGGACATGATCTTCGGCCAGCCACCCGACACCGCCTCGATGAATTTCGACTGATCGCGCTCGATCATGTGCGTGAGCGTCAACTTGACCGCCGTTCCGCTCGGTTCGAGCTCCATCGTGCAGCGCGAATCGCCTTCGGCCTGCAACTCGGGACGAATTTGGTGCTGCCAGCGGATCACCAGACGCCGCGGCGGATCGGCCTCGACGATCTCTCCCGCGTCGAAGATCTGCCCGCCGCTCGACACGAGTTTCCAAGACGAGCCCGCCGTCCATTCGCTTTCGCAGTGCATGCCGAACCAGTACTGCTTGATGAACTCCGCGTCGGTGAGCGCCGACCACAACTGTTCCGGCGTAGTGCGGATATAGGTCACATAGACGAACGTCGATCTAGTCATTGCCTTTCTCCAGGTGTCGTTTCAGGTTCGAGAGCGCCTTCAGGCGCGGCTTTTCGAACTTGGCAATCCAGCGCTCGTAGATCTGCTGCAACGGCACCGGATTGAGGAAGTGCAACTTTTCGCGCCCGCTGCGTACGGTAACGACGAGGTTAGCCGCTTCCAGCAGGCCCAGATGCTGGGTCACGCCTTGCCGCGTCATGTCGAGGTGGTCGCACAGGTCGTTCAGGGTCTGGCCGTCGTGCGCGTGCAGCACATCCAGCAGCTTGCGCCGGCTCGGATCGGCGAGGGCTTTGAATAGCACGTCGGTGTCGTCGGGGCGCTCGGCCATGAACGGCTACAGGCAAGTAATCTGTTGCATTTACTATAGGCAAGAGATTGCTTGCATGTCAAGCAGGCGTGAGGGACACTCCGCAAGTCCTATGGGGAGACAACAAAGTCTGCAGGTTGAGTAGAGCAGCCGGTTGAATGACCATCTAAGCGCAAGGGCGAACGACCGTAGGTGGCGTGCGCCGTGTAAAGGCGGCGTTTTCCCAGTGGGTGTAAGCCCCGCCCGGCAACCGCTCCAGCCGGAAGCAACCGGAGCAGTCATGGAGATAACGAAATGGCTGAAGCCTTCGGTGTAGCGTGTCACAAATTACGGTGACAGCGCGAGTGTGCAGGCCGTAACACGTGTGAACGCCGAGCAAGCCTCGAAAAGGTCGATGCGCAGGCCGACCCGACTGCCATTACGGGGAAGGCTGATACGGCGGGGTGAATGAGCAGGCAGGACATCCAGTCGCTGCGCCGGGGTAGTGGCGACAGCATGCACACAAGGGAAGCGCACGCAACACGGGAAGCCCCCTGGCGTGGTCAGGGATGACCAACCGGACGCCCGTGAGGGACAGGCCGGGCGTCTTGGGGTGACGGAGAGGCCCGTAGTACCGCTGAAGCCGGGTAATGCCGGTGGAGGGAAGGGGCCTCAGTTCAAGACAAACGCAACACGTAGTGAGGGACCTGGAGATTGGGAAACCTATCAACTCCGATCAGTGTTCAGAAGCTGCAGATGGCGTTACACGCGAAAGCGAAGGCAGAAGCCGGGTACCGCTTCTATGCTCTGTACGACAAGATCTATCGTGAGGATGTGCTCGCGCATGCGTACGCCCAGTGCCGCTCGAACAAGGGCGCCCCGGGTGTCGATCGGCAAGACTTCACGGAGGTCGAAGCGTATGGGGTGCAGAAATGGCTTGGCGAACTGGCGCTTGCGCTCAGGCAGGAGACTTACCGGCCGGACCCTATCAGACGAGTGTTTATCCCGAAGGCCAATGGCAAGCTGAGGCCACTGGGCATCTCGACCTTGCGAGATCGGGTGTGCATGACAGCAGCGATGCTGGTGCTCGAACCGATCTTCGAAGCGGACCTCCCACCAGAGCAGTACGCTTACCGCCCGGGGCGAAATGCCCAGCAAGCGGTGATCGAGGTGGAAGAGCGGCTGCATAGAGGGCAAACGGACGTCGTAGACGCCGACCTCGCGGACTACTTCGGAAGTATTCCCCACGCCGATTTGATGTTGTCGCTCGCGCGACGCATCGTGGATCGGCGCGTGCTGCATCTGATCAGGATGTGGTTGGAGTGCTCCGTTGAAGAAACCGATCACCGGGGCCGGAAGACACGTACGACGGCGGCCAGGGACAGCAGGCGCGGCATTCCGCAAGGCTCACCCATCTCACCACTGCTGGCGAATATCTACATGCGCCGGTTTGTGTTGGCATGGAAGAAGCTCGGGCTTGAGCGAAGTCTTGGCAGTCGAATCGTGACCTACGCGGACGATCTGGTGATCCTGTGCAAGCGAGGCAAAGCTGAAGAAGCGTTGTCTCGACTGCGCGAGATCATGAACAAGCTGAAGCTGACGGTCAACGAGGAGAAGACACAACTTTGTGCGGTTCCGGAAGGGGAATTCGATTTCCTGGGTTACACGTTTGGGCGGATGTACTCAGCGACGACTGGCCAGGCCCGCATGGGCATGCGTCCGTCGAAGAAGAGTATCCGGCGCATGGTTGAGAAGGTTCATGCGCTGACCGCCGCTTCTATGACGTGGCTGGACACCACGGAGCTGGTTGGCAAGTTGAATCGCATGCTACGCGGCTGGGCGAACTACTTTAAGGTCGGGACGTTCAGACGCGCGTACCGGGCGCTCGACAGCTATACCGCTGCGCGGTTGCGCCGGTGGTTACGGAACAAGCATAAGGTCAGGCGTCGCCGGGGCGGGAGCTATCCACTCCAGCACCTCTACGGGCACTTCGGTCTCGTACGCCTGACGGGCCCTTGGCTGTAACTTGCCGTGTACGAAGGCGTGATGTCTTGTCCGAGAGCCGGATGCGGGAAATCTGCATGTCCGGTTCGATGAGCGGGGTGTGAAAACGGAGCAACGGTGAGGTTATTCGGGCACCGCCAGACGAAAGAGGCGGCAACAGACAAACCCAGCCTAAAGCCACCGCGTCACATCTCGACTCTACCGACTGTACGCGTTCACCCGTCAGCACCATAAGCCGACATTCAGAAGCATTCGCTGCGCCTAAGGCAGTTTTGCGGTGTCGCAGCCTCGCCGCCTGAAGTCCCTGCTCATCAAGTTGCCTATACACCAGTCTTGACGCTAGCTCTTGATGAAATCGAAGGTGTCTCTCGACTCGACGAGCTTGCCGGCGATACTGAGATAGTACGGACCGTCAAAAACACTGACGCGTTGAGCTGCTTGAGGTGATGCAGACATGAATGACTCTCTGGTGGGAATATGCCGTTGATTTGCTGCGGTCTGGAACGAGCCGCCCGGAAGATAGGCACGGCAATGCATTACGTGATGCTGCAACGACTGACTGATCCGCCGCGCGACCTTGGCGTCGTAGCCATCCGGTCGCGACTGAGTTCACCAGTCGTCCAACTCATGCGTACCAGTCGCCCCAGTTTTGCAACCAAAGATTGGTCGCTCATCAATGAAGTCCGACGACAGCTGCGATTTCACGCAAATGCCGGCTGGCTCTTGACGCTCGGGCGTTCGCGCATTCTCGCGTACCAGGCGAGAAGGGCTTCGCACTCTGCGGGCACCGGCAGCTTCACGATCGACGCAAAGACCAGGCCGCCAATGACGGCGATGTCGGCCATCGAGAACGCATCCCCGGCGACAAACGGCTGCTTTTTCAGGACGTCATTGAAGTACTGCATGCCCCTGAGGGCTTTGTCGCGCTGACGAAACCCCCATTCGGGGTTCTGATAAAGCTCGACTTCGGGCCCGAGCCCAGGCGTGGCGTGGTGGAAATAGACACTGATGGCGTCGAGCAATTCCAGCTCGGCGCGCTTGCTCATCATGTGGATCACGCCCTTGTCGAGCGGTGTTTTGCCGGTCAGCGTGGGTGCGCCATCGAGCGTATCGAGGTATTCGGTGATGGCGGTGCATTCGGCGATGCAGGTTCCGTCATTGAGTTCGAGGACCGGCAGCGTACCCGAGTAGTTTTTCCCTGAGATGAACTCGGGCCTTTTGTGCTCTCCCCTGTAAAGATCAACCATCACGAACTCGACGCGCGATTGCAGATTCTTTTCGGCCAAGGCGATGCGCACGCGTGTCGGATAAGGTCCCTTGGGGAAATCGTAAATCGTCATGATGGGGAGTTGGGTTACATCGGAATGAATGATGCTAGATGTCATGCTTACCTCTCCAGGTGGCTGTTACACGGGATCGGAGGATATGGGGAAGTATCCATCAACCTACCTAACGGTTGTTAGGGTCACCATAGAGGGTATAATGCGCTGTGTCAACAGTCATCCCAGTTTGCGGAGGCGGTCGTAGTGAAGAACGATTCGGGCTTGAGTTCCAGGGAACGAATCCTGGTGGCTGCTACAGAGATTGCGCAAGCACACGGCTACAGCGGGCTGAATTTTCGTGATCTTGCTGAGGCTGTCGGCATCAAGGCCGCGAGCATCTATCATCACTTCGCAAGCAAGTCCGATCTCGGAGCGGCGGTGGCGAGGCGTTATTGGGAGGACTCGGCAGCCACGCTGGATGCACTTTGGGCCGAATCCGCGAATCCGATCGACTGTCTGCGCCGCTATCCGGATACATTTCGCAAGGCACTGGAGCGTAATAGTCGCATATGCCTCTGCAGCTTCATGGCCGCCGAATCTGATGACTTGCCGGACGCGGTGACGAAAGAGGTCCAAACCTTTGCTGATGTGAATGTTGCATGGCTGAGCAAGGTGCTATCCGCCACGGCCATTGTCCGCGCCGAGGAGCGCGAGGGGCGTGCTCGCGCCATCTTCGCAGCCGTCGCTGGCGCTCAACTCATCGCCAGAAGTCGCGCGGATATCTCTGTCTATGATGGGTTAATTGAAAGCTATCGTATTGCTGGTCTTTTGCCGGCATAGCAGTAAAAAAAAGTCGGTACGACGCCTCCTTGCCTTCGAGGTGCAGGTGCCGGTGGGCCGGATTGGCGAAGCGAGCGATATCGCCACAGCGGCGCTATTTCTGGCGACTGACGTTTCGCGGTACATGTTGGACGCGGAGTCGGTGGTCGACGGCGGCATCTCGCTGCTGTAATGTCTCGGCCCAGGAGCCTCGCATTGGTGATCGCACATGTATTGCTATCCGAAGGTCGAACAGTCCGATTTGCCGCCGGCCTCGCAGCTGAGATGGTCGTACGGCCTAGCTGATTTCGCGGACGCGTTCTCGGTGGACCTGCCAGAAAGAGCCTGCCACGACGCAGAGGCTCTCGCACGACACGTCTTTGCCAGGCAGCCCGCATGGATTGGGATGCTGCTGAGATTCCGGGACATTCTCGTGCGGCCGTTCGGCTTGAAGACAGCAGTTGACCTCAAGCAGAAAGGAGGCGACAGGATAAGCCTATTTCACGTATTCGAACGATACGACGACGAGATCGTTCTCGGCGAAGATGACACGCATCTGGATTTCCGCGTGTCGGTCCTCGTGCAGCCGTCATCTCACGGTCGATCCCGCCTCATAGTGACGACGCTCGTCTTCTACAATCGTCCGCTGGGGCGAGCCTATATTACGCTCATCGCACCTTTTCATCGGGTTGTCGTACGAGCCTCGCTTCATCGGGCGCAGCTGCTAGGATGGCCCAATGCATAACGGCGATCCACTGAGCCGTCTGCGCGGCTCAGCCAGAGACTTCGACCCGCTCGCGATCCGGCAGTCATTCCGTGCCCGGTTGTCATCAACTGCTGACGGTCGATTTCTCGCACAGGGCAAAGGTTTCGCCAACACCCGATGAAGTGTGTGACCGCGCGATGCTAGCCGTGCCGACTAACTGTCAGAATTAGTTTCTCTCGCCGTTGCCATGACTACGCGCCGCGATGGCTGCATTGCGTTTCACGCGAGTGAAGCGACGAAGCGGGCGCGACGGTGGAAGAACTGTCGGTGGCACGCGGCATTGCCATCAACCTGAATGTAGGTGCAGCGCTTGCCCATTCTGTGCGCAACTTAGACGGCTTTAGCAAGATCTTGTCAGAAGCAGACAATTTGCAGCAATGTTTTCGCAGCAGGCGGTGGCACCGCCTGCAGTCGCCGTTGATATCAACCGCTTGAATTCGTAGGTATCGAAGGGCGGCACCAACGGCCGAAACGAGATGCGTAGCCGACGTTCGAACGACTGACTAATACCGTGGGCAACTGACGCCTCTTGGCAGCGCGGTGACATCCGGGTCAGTCCTCGATCTCTCTATCTCAGCCGGGTTGAAGGTGCTGGCACTCCGTTTGGAACCAATAGTCGACCAGGCGCTGTGCCGCTTGTAGATCATCCGGGTAATACGGATCATCAAACCACGGTGACGGGTCGTAGCCCGCTTTCCTCAAGGCAGCGAGTTCACTTTGGTGCTGCGCCATCGTCGGGGGCGCGTTTGTCTTGAGCGCCGCCAGGTCGCGGCACTCTGTCGGAGTGAGGTGCGGCCCGGTATACGGCATGCCACCAGCGACACAGCCGGCGAGCAAAATCACCAGAGCGGCAAGTATTGACCGTGTTCCAGGCCAATTTCTCATAGTATGTCTCCTTCCCTGCGCCGCGCCGTGAACCAACTCGTAGTGCGCACCCTTGCCGCTGCGTGTGGGCGGAAAATGCTCGCCTGCGACGCATGTCACTTCGAAGCCGGGGCCGGCGTCGCCTTCTCTCACCACCTTGTAGATGCCACACGTCTGAAGCTTCTCGCCCGCTTTGTGCCCTTCGGCCCTATCACGCTCCTTCGGTTGATTCGCCGCAGGACCAGCAAGCATCGTTCCTCCCGGCTACCGCGGAGGTTGGTCAGCGAGGCGCGCCGTGAATAGGATCGCGCGAGGTTTGCATCGGCAGAGTCTCGGTCCTCGAGAGTCGCTCTTTTCGACCCAACCGAGCCCTTCAGGAAGGCAAAGCCGCAAACACGAGCAGCGGCCCTGGCAAAAAGATGCCTGCCACGGCCAGTACCGCGCCCCAACCGTGATCCGGCGGGCCATTCATGCCAGTCGACCGGCTGACCAGTGAATTTTTGGGAGCCGGGCGGGAATATTTGAAGTACGGCGTTCGTTTAGCCTGCGGCGATTTCTCGCCAGTCAGACGAGGAGGAAAGTTATGTCTCAGATCTCGTGGGGTCTCAAAGCGGCGGCCAAGATTGTCCTCGCCGCTGGTTTCACAATCGCGCATGCCGCCGCTGACGATGCCTATGTCGTCACACCGCTCGTGTCCAACGTCGCAGGCGCTGCCCCGAAGGTCGACGGGGTACTGCAGAACGCCTGGGGTATTGCCTTTAGTCCGGCAGGAAGTCCATTCTGGATCAACGACAATGCCACAGGCTGCTCCACGCTGTATGACGGCGAGGGGACAAAGCTGACGACGCCGCAGGTGTCCATCCCGCTGCCAGGCAACGTCATACCGACCGGCGCCTGTCATCCCGTCCTTCCCAAGAGTCCACCGAATCCCACGCCCGCGGCGCCAACCGGGATTGTATGGAATCCTTCGTCGGCGTTTCTCGTGCCAGGTACCAAGATCCCGGCCGTATTCATCTTCGCAACGGAAGACGGCACGATTTCCGCTTGGGCCGGCGGGTTGAATCCGGCGAACAACGCCGTGATCGCTGTCGATAACTCGTCCAATCCCTCCGCCGCCAGCGGGGCGGTCTACAAAGGGCTCGTCTTCGGAGTGAATGCGCAAGGAGGATTCCTGTTTGCGACGAACTTCCGCTCGGGTCGGATCGATGTATTTGGGCCGAACGGTTCGGACGGCCTGTTCACGCCTGCGGCGACGGACGGTGGCTTCGCCGACCCGAACATCCCGGCTGGCTACGCCCCGTTTGGCATCGCGAACATCGATGGGGACCTTTTCGTCACCTACGCGAAGCAGGACAAACAGAAGCACGACGACGATGCAGGCCGCGGTCATGGATTCGTCGACGTATTTGACACCGACGGCCACCTGCTGCGTCGCTTTGCGAGCCGAGGGCCGCTCGACTCGCCGTGGGGTATCGCGCGCGCATCGTTTGCGTTCGGCCGCTTCAGCGGCAAGATTCTCATTGGCAACTTCGGCGATGGTCGAATCAATGTCTTCAACAACGACGGCACATTCGTCGATCAGCTGGAAAATGAGTTCGGCAATCCACTGGCTATCGACGGCCTGTGGACTCTGACACTTGGTGGCGGCCGCAATTCGAGCCCGGACACGCTGTACTTCTCGGCAGGTCCTAACAAGGAGACAAATGGACTCTTCGGTATCATCGCCCCGGCAAGCGGCTCGAAGGCACGAGCGTCCGCTCAGAACGGGCAATAGCCGGCAGCGAGCTGCTCCCCGGGCAACTCGAGAAGTGCGACATCGCCGACCATTGACGATTTAGATTGCAGTTCGAGCCGAAGACTCACAAATCAGCCGGTCGCGGAACTCACCGGACGCGACCGGCGCTTCGCTCGACGCTGATGAATCGCCGGCCCTGCTCCGGGAGGCTTCACCTTGCGCACTGTCCTCCGCCGTCTGAGCGAGCAATGCCACGATGATGCAGAGTTCATCTTCGCGGGATGGAACGGCCGGTTATTGGGCGGAGCCGTCCTCTGAGTGGCCGAGCAATGATGGGAGCGAATGGCGCTTCATGGCCGACAGCGTCAGTTCAATGAAGGTACTGTAGAGCAGCTGTTGAAATCTTCGGCGGCTGCTTTCGGGCGGCTTCTGTGAATGAGTACAGTCGGCCAGTAAGAGTCATTCGTCACGGCCGCCCCTTGGACGTTCGTGCGACCGCCACGCTCCGTGAACGGCCGATCGGCAAATGATGTGACGTCGCGTCGTCTTGAGATTTTTCCGATAGCTGGACCATGTCGACACGCGCCGGAAGTGTGCGAATGGAAGAGCGGGCAGGCGTTGATTAAATCTGGAGGGTGAGGCTGCCGCGGCCGACAGGCGAGGCGGCCACAAATAAAGGCCGGCCCAGGGTATTCAGCCGGCAGGAAATCGTTCGCAATAATGTCGCCTCATGCTCCGGATGTACAGATATGGGCAACTGATAACGGACAGTCAATGCGATCGCACTTCATATTTTCAATCCCGTTCTGGTGCAAAAAAATTCCCAGAAAGCCACGTGCATCGCGCGTTCGCCAAGCTCCCACTTTTGCCACAGGCGTAAGTTTACATGCAGCAGGGCTGCGGCTTCGATCAGGTTCAGACCCGCGCGCTCGCGTTTTTCGCGGATCGCTGGAGGTGTCGGAACATATCCGGGCAGAGTATCGACCTGACGGGTCTTCATTCGCGTCTCCCTGCTGGCATCCTGGGAACCAGAGCGGAGTGGAAATCGGGTTACCGGACGCTGTGCCGCGTCGTTCTCACGTGATGCAAGTCTGACACGTCGGTTGACGCGCGCCGTTCGGACCCGTACGTTCCACACGCCGTGCTTTGAGCGCACAACGGCAGGCGTTGACCCGCGAATCGCTTTATGGGAGTTTTCCCGCCGCCGCACTGGATGCGAAGTCCAGTATGCATCCGCGCATGGCGTTGTTCCGTAAGGTTGAACATGGGTCCAATGACTGACGAAGGACAGGGTGGCTGTGACGGCGATTCGAATGCGGACGGTGGTCCGTGTGGCGATGCGCGATGGTTCAAAGCCGATGCTATATTGCGGGGCATATCCATGCCACGGCGAAACCAGCCGACTGCGCGCATGAAAGACACGCCCGACATGACCGAGCGCTCCGACGCCGACGATGCGCGTCGCGTTCACCTGAACAACACCTTGCTTCGCGTGGCCCGAGGCGAGCAGGAGGCTTTCGCGCACTTCTATACGCTCACGGCTTCGCGCGTTTTTGCGGTGATCGTGCGCATCCTGCACAACCGTGATGAGGCCGAGGACATGTTGCAGGAGGTCTACACGAACGCGTGGCGCCGTGCTGACAGCTTCGATCCCGCGCGGGGAAGCGCCATGACGTGGCTGATCACGCTCGCGCGCAACCGTGCCATTGACCACATGCGCCGGCATCGCGAGGAGCCGCTCGACGAGCAGAAGGCGGCGGAAATCGAAGATGAGTCACCTACGCCAGCGGACGCTGCCGAATGGAGCGAGGAGCGGCGGCGGCTCGAAAGGTGTCTCGCGGCACTCGACCCGCAACAGGTCGGCGTGGTACGCGAGGCCTTCTTCACGGGCGCGACCTATGCGGAACTGGCGGAGCGTCTGCGCGTGCCGCTCGGCACCATGAAGAGCTGGATCCGGCGTAGCCTGATGCAACTGAGGACGTGTCTCGAGCGATGAATACCCCAATCCAGCCTGACGACAACCTACGCTGCGCCGAATACGCGCTCGGTGTGCTCGACACCGATTCGCGCCGGGCGCTCGAACGCGAGGCGGCACGCGACGCTGCGCTGCGCGAAACGCTGGACGCGTGGCTCGTACGCCTGACGCCGTTAGCGGAGAGTCTGCCCGCCGTCGAACCGTCCGCGCGTGTCTGGACACGCATCCAGCACGACTTGGGATTCTTGGCGGCAGCGCCCCCCGCGCGGAGCGGATGGTGGGACAGCCTGACTCTGTGGCGGTGGCTCGGCATTGGCGCGAGCATGGCCGCGCTTGTGCTGCTAGGTGTGAACTTTTTTGCGGTGCACGAGCAACGCGCAGCAGTCGTGGCGCAGAACGGCTACATGGTCGCGACGATCGCCCGCAGTGACGGCGTCGCATCGTGGACTGCGACGGTGGACTTCCAGCGCGCGAACATGGTGATCGTACCGGCGGCTACTCCGAAGATCGCAGCCGACCGTTCGACAGAGCTCTGGCTGATTCCGCCAGGTGCAAAACCAATTCCGCTAGGCGTGTTCTCGCCGGGCACACCGGTCTCGGTCCAGCTGCCGCCGCAGACGGTCTCGCGGATCGTCGCGAAAGCCGTACTTGCAGTCTCGCTCGAACCGCAGGGCGGCTCGCCGACGGGCCAGCCCACCGGCCCCGTTCTCGCGACGGGCGAACTGAATCCGACCTGACTGGCGCGGTTGCGTCACGGCGCTCAGGCGTTCGCTGACAGAGATTCGACCATGACATCCGACCTGTCCCTTGAGACCGTCAGTCTGACTCGCTGCGGTACCAGGTCCGGCTGTGGTTTCCCGTCGCCCGTCAATCGCCTGACCTTGTTGTACACGACCGCGAAGTGCTCCGGTGTGACAGTCGCGGAGGCATATCCTTGCGCGTCGTGGTCAACGTAACGAAGGCCCGGATTATTGGACCGAAGAAACGCATCGAACGCCGCGGGCGACGCGACAAGGGGTGCGAGCGGTGTGCCTCGCCATGCCTGCCTGACGTAGGCGTAGAACGAGGTGCTGCTGATTCCTGCGCAGACAAAGTCAACGGCGACGGGTTGACCGGTCGAAGGGTCGTGACCGTCGCGCAGAACCCCGCATTGAAACGCATGCAGATCGCCCGTAATTGCCACTATGTTGCGGATCGCCTGCTGGCTGAGCCAGGCGAGCAGTTCGTGCCGGTGCGCCGGATAGCCGTCCCACGAATCGCCGTTCACCACAAAGCTCGTCGAGCCGTCTTGCTTCGACGGCAAGTCGACCCACAGGCGGTTCAGCATCACTTCGTTGCCCCACACCTTCCAGGTTGCCGATGACGACTTCAGCGTTGCTTTCCACCAGCGCGTCTGCTCGGAACCAAGGATGGATGGGCTGCGACCGAGCCGGTTAGCAGCCTGCGCTTCGGAACGCTCCAGCAGCCCGCGTTCGACAAAATACCGCGAGCCCACTGCGTCGTCGCCGTGGACTGGATCGTGCCCCCGTGCACGCGCAATCCCGCTCGCGCTGACTGACTGGCTGTCGCGGTACAGTCGCTCGTCGGTCATGACCAGTTGCATCAGTGAACCGAACTGGAATGCGCGGTAAATGCGGATGTTGTCGTAAGCGGGATTGACATCGTCGAACCTGACATCGCTCCAGTCGACCGGCATGTATTCCGCCCATGCCTGCGTCGCGTTGCGACGGCGCTGGGTCTCACGCTGCTGTTCGTTGGTGTAAGTCTGGTGATCCTGCCAGCAGTCGTCAGTAAATTCGTGATCGTCCCAGATCGCGATCATCGGGAATTGACGATGGAGCGCCTGCAGGCGCGGATCGGACCGATAGGTTCGATATAGTGAGCGATAGTCGTCAAGGCTTTCGGCATATTGGCCGCCGCCTGCAAGCGGCCGGCCGTGCGGCAACGTTATGCGCGAATGCGCCGGCTCAACGGCGTCCAGGGTCGGTGTGCCGACCGTCTCGTAGATGTAGTCGCCGACATGCACGACGAAGTCGAGATCGGTTTCGGCGGCAATGAGCTTCATCGCCTCCCAGTGATTGACGCTCCAGTCCTGGCAGGTCAACCAGGCGAAGCGCACCAGGGTGTTGGCATCATTCGGCAGCGGTGCTGTACGCGTTTTCCCCATAGGACTTGAATCGCGACCCGCGACAAAGCGGTAGTAAAACGTGGTGCTGGGCCGCAATCCCGTGATTTTTGCGCGGACCGTGAAATCGAAGCTGCGCAATGCACGCAACGGCACACTGGCTACGAGTGCCGAAAAATCGCGCTGCGTGGACACCTCAACGTGTAGGGGTACAACGTCGGCGTCCGGCCGTGTCGCGGTGCACCGGGTCCAGAGGACAACGGACCGGTCTCGTGGGTCGCCACTGGCTACGCCTTGCGGAAAGACATGGCTGCCCGGTGAATCTCGAGGTTCCTGCGCGGAGCGGCACGCCGTCAGCGTGCCGCTCGCCGCGGCAATGGTGAAAAAGGCCGAAGACTTCAAAAAGTGACGGCGTTTCATCGCGATCTCCTGCCGCCCCACGACGCGTGATGTCGATCCTGTCACTCTCGGGCGATGACGGCAGCGTGGGCAGCTTGCCGGATTGCCGCGTAGCCCGCGCCCTTCTCTGCTAGCGCTCGGGACGAAGAGGATGAGGAAGCAGGCTCGACGGTTCCCACAGTTCGACGCTCATATTCGTGACGTACTGTCGCGACTGCGCGTCGAGGGCCGCCAGGGCCTCATTCTCCCGTGCGGCCTCCCAGTCGGCGAGATGCTCCCATACGCTCGTAGCCCGCACCTCCGGCGACCCGAGCAGATTGCGATTGGCGCGGATCTCCACAAGGCCCGGGGATCGCAGTAACACTTCAACCACCTTCTTCATCAGCTCAGCATAGCCCTGCGGGTCTGCGTTAGCGAGGACATCGTATTTGTGCACGATTTCAATGGTCATGATTTTTCCCAATGACGATTGCAGTTCAAGGATCGGTTACGAATCAACAGAAGCACGCCCTGCCTGAAGTGTTATGTCGCCACGCGCTCGAATAACGCACGCAGGTCGTCATCTTCCATGACAGGTGTAACTTCCAGCTTCATCAGATCGCTCCACCTGTAGGCGAATTCAGTCAGCGTCCCGGGATCCTGCGCTTCAAGCAATACGTGGCCTCCACCCAGATCCGCACGGGTCCATCTGCCGAGCAGGACGACGCCTGCAGGAGGCGCTCCCGCATTCCTGAAACGATCGATCGCCTGATCACGCGTATCGATGCCGGGTAGCCAGCTGAACGTCAACATGAACTTCATGATTGCCTCCGCAGTGTGAGTGGGCCGCTCCTCATATACGGCCGGATGCGGCAGATGGATGCAGTCAAGTCGGCTGTAATTTTCTTTTGCATCCGGAAGCCGAGACGTCCCGTATATGAATCACAGCGGCGCAATGGTGTGCTGCAAGTTCTGGAGACAGGCATGAACCGCAAAGTGTTTTTCGCAGTGCTTGCACTGACGATGGCGACGTCCGGCATGGCGGCCGCGGGCGAATCAGTGAAGGTGGGTGGGCAGATGATGTATCCGAGCAGGGATATTGTGGAGAACGCGATCAATTCCGCGGATCACACAACGCTTGTGGCGGCGGTCAAAGCGGCGGGTCTTGTCGATACGCTGAAGGGCAAAGGTCCGTTTACCGTACTGGCACCCACCAACGAAGCGTTCACGGCGTTGCCTGCCGGTACTGTCGAAACGCTC
The DNA here is from genome assembly GCF_050436225.1 of Paraburkholderia lebeckiae. Classification (NCBI taxonomy): domain Bacteria; kingdom Pseudomonadati; phylum Pseudomonadota; class Betaproteobacteria; order Burkholderiales; family Burkholderiaceae; genus Paraburkholderia; species Paraburkholderia lebeckiae. The sequence goes on from NZ_JBNDLU010000003.1 coordinate 497,254, forward strand.
ACAAAACCTGAAAACAAGGCGACCCTCACGAGCATTTTGACGTATCACGTCATTCCGGGCCGCTACGATTTCCGCAGACTTGATACGTCTATCAAGGAAGGCGGGGGAAAGGCAGAACTCAAAACAGTAAATGGGGCGATGTTGACGTTTTCGGAGAATGGTCCACATAACATCACGGTTACCGATGACTCGGGACATACGGCCAACATTTCGACTTATGACGTAATGCAGAGCAACGGCGTGATCATGGTCGTCGACAAGGTGTTGATGCCAAGGTGATCCATTTCCGGACTGCATTCGTTCCGTGACAGCGACATATTGTTCACTGTCACGGGCAACCGCCGATTCGGGTTATCTGCGGGAGGGCAGGCCGTCGGGTTGTCCTCGATTTCGGCGCAATTTTCCGGTTAGAACGATCCCGGCTGCATGAGGCCTTGCGGGCTGTCCCCAATAAATATTGGCTTTAAATCAACGAGCTGCTGTATGGCCCCCGCACCCATGGTTTTTCGCCCCGAGCGGCGACAAGCGGCGGCAAGCGGCCCTTCGACGGGGCGACGCCCCGATTGATAGCGGCGCCTGAACACGGTCGGGAGCTATCGATGCCTCGGACGGTGCTTGCCCGTAACGCCGATCACTTACCGTAGCGGTATCGTGTGCATAATGTCATCCATGCGGCCCACCAGCCCCATCTTTGAAACAAAGATCAATATGGTGTCCCCCTGAAAAAATTGCTCAGCACTTTCCGCGAACCCTCCTTGCGGAACGGGAGAGGGGGCCTACGTCGAAGAATTGAATTCGCAAAGTGCGAGACAGTGGCGTTGCAATTCAAATAGACAGATGAAAAGAATCTACACGTACAAAGGCTTCGAGATCGTGGTCGAGCTTGAACCAGTGTGGGAAGCGTCTGGCAACGTTACATTGCTGCCACCGCGTGGCTTCATCGCCGTCGTGCACATTAGAACGGCGGGAGCTACTCGGCCCATAATTGCGCCGATACGCCTGACAGCAGATAACCAGCAGCCTTTCGCGACGGAAGCCGCCGCGCTCATGGCAGGGTTCAGCGCTGGGCAGCGGGTCGTAGACGACACACTCGTCCGGTGAGTTCGCCCAATCGCGATGGATTGAAGATTGGATGAAGGTAACGGCGGAAGCGGTTTGGCTTCCGCTTAGGATCGGTTTTGTCCGCAGTATCGCGTGAGCATGACCAAGCTGATTCTCGCGAACGCTAAAACTGGGGAGTTCTCGGCGATCATGCAAGACGAAGATGTCGACGCTGACCAGATCAACAAGCGATCAATACAATCACCCCCCGTACCGCAACCACAGGGGGCGAGCGCAGAGATTCAATGCCGGGCGCTGCTCCAATCCCACCAGTCGCGATGGTAATCCAGCCGTCTAAGCAGTTTTCGGCGCATTTGCTCCCGGTGATAGTGAGCGGCGACGAACGCTGTTGCCGTCACCAGCACGAATGAACCTACGACGATTGCCACTTCTTCGCTCATGGGAACCTCCATTGCGGATCTCTCGGGTTCACTGCAGGTGCTGCCCTCCATTGATGGCGATGTTGGCGCCGGTCACGAAGCCAGCCTCGCGCGAGCACAGGTACAGCACGAGTGCGGCGACTTCGTCCGGCTGCCCGAGCCGGCCGACCGGAATCTGCGGAATGATCTTCGTCTCGCGGATGTCCTCGGGCACCGCCAGCACCATCTTCGTCGCGATATAGCCGGGCGAGATCGTGTTGACAGTGACGCCTTTTTTCGCCACCTCGAGCGCCAGCGATTTCGTGAAACCATGCATGCCGGCCTTTGCCGCCGCATAGTTGGTCTGGCCGAACCCACCCTTGGAGCCAATGATCGACGACACGTTGATGATGCGGCCCCAGCCGCGCTCGACCATGCTGTCGCACACCGGCTTCGTCATGTTGAACACCGAATCGAGGTTGGTGCGGATTACCGCGTCCCAATTGACCTTGTCCAGTTTTTTGAAGCTGGCGTCGCGCGTGATGCCGGCGTTGTTGATCAGGATGTCGACCGGTCCGACTTCCGCTCTGATCTGCGCCAGGCATTTTTCGCATGAGTCGTAGTCGGCGACGTCGACCGCATACGCGCGGAACTGTCGTCCCTCGGCTTCCATGCGTGCGAGCCACTCGTTCGCACCGGTGTTGCCCGGCGAATGGGTAACTACGACCGCATGACCGGCGTCATGCAACTTGATGCTGATCGCCTCGCCCAGTCCACCCATGCCACCCGTTACTACCGCGATCTGCTTTGCCATCGAATCGTCCTCACAAATTCAGGCGGCGTGCCCGTCTGGAGCAACACTGCCTTCAGTCAAGTCTTGGATGCATTGAAATGCCGGATCCTTATCCAAAATGAATAGAAGGAATCCTACATATAGATATGGAGCCGATAACGCGGGCATCGCTGCCCGCCTGAGTCTTAGTGCTTCGCGCTCGCGACCACGGCAGCCGCCTCGGCGGCACTACGTTTGGCGGCCTTGGACGCTGAGGCCGTGACGGCTTCGAGATTGGTCCCGGCCATCTCCACGGCCTGCTGCCCCGTCTTTTGCAGCGATTCGCACAGCGTGGTGGTGGCGCTGATCGCGGACTTCCACGCGGCGATCGCCGCTTCGGAACCCGCGGGAGCACTCTTCGCCGCTTCCTCGATGAATTCCTGCATGCGTGCGTTATACCGTTCGTACTGCGTCTGTGCGACTTGCGCGACCTCAGCCTGCGTGGTTGACGCGATGTCGAAGAGTTGACGGCCGTATGACAGTGATTTCTCCGCGAAAGGCGCGGTGAAACCGGCTTGCAGCGTCAACCACTGCTGCGGGTCGGTTGTGCCGGGCGCCTTCGTCAGGTTCTCCTGCGACTCCGCCAGCGTGGACCTGACGACCTGCAGGTTCAGGGCGACCAGTTTTTCGACGCCTTCAAGGACCTTGCCGGTCAATCCGAAGAATGCGTCGAGGCCAGCCTTCTGCGATGCGGCGATTTGCTCGGGACTCGATAGAGCCATTATTGAAATTCCTCAGGATTCAGTCCGCCGCACGGAGCCCCGATCGACCGGGTTTCGCGCGACGAATGGCGATAATGGATGGACCGAAGCGCAAGGACGCCTGCCAGGCAGCATGCGTCGCGACTACTCGGAGGGTCGTTACAGCAAGTGGCACTACACATTAAGGTCCCTCGAAAGCTACTTCGCTTAGTTTTTCTTCGGCGCGCTCGCCGCGTGGGGCAGCGGCACGCGCCGCAATTCCCTAGCGCCTTCGCGCGACGGCCTTGAGAATGGAAGCGCCTTCGCTTGTGACATGAGGACGTGGATGGCCCGAGGCGCGGCTTTCCAGTGATATAAGTTGACGCTCCAGCAGCGTGTCGAGCTCGGCGCGGCCCAGTTCGATCTGATCCGGCGCGTCCTTGATGAGCATTAGGGTGGCGAATTCATGGGGACTCAGCATATTGTCTCCTCGATTTAGTCTGTCTGCGCCGCGAGCATTAATTACCCTCTTCACGGAGAATGGCGGCAAATGTTTCCCTTGCCGAGCAAAGCGAACGTTAAGGAAAACCTGACAGAGACGTCATCATAACCGCTCAGTTTTCAATTGCAATATGCGGAGTACTTTTTTGATTTGTCTGCTTATTTAGCCTGCGGAAAGGCGACGCTTGCCATTCCCTGCCGGCGAGTGACCGTGGAAACCTTGATGGGCTGGGACCGGGCCATCTGGACGCGCACCTCGATGTCTGAATTGGCAGTCCAATCAATGGCGCCGTGCAGCGCCCCTATTCATATTTGAATATGGCGTTTATAGGGCAGTGTCTTTTTCAGACATGGCCGCTTAAAACCTTATATTGAGAAATATTTATTACATCATATGCGAGTCGCTTATTCTCAGAATTCTGACCAGCTAAAGGCTCAATAGCATTGACTTCTCCCGCTGTCGCGAAGGGAAGTCAACAGGTCATCGACAATACGTCATCCTGCAGTAGAGCCGCCCACCAGCGCATCAGCTTCGCTGAAAAATGGCGTGCCGCGCGATTCGCCGAAGCGCAGTGGGGGAGAACACGGCGACAGCGGCACGGGCCTTGCGAATCCTCACGACCGCCACAAATCCGATGCTGGTTGTCGCGCTGGGTCCGGCCTTCCAGTTGAACTCAGTCACGCCAAAGCCCATACCGACGTTCGGCGACACCCGAGGCGCCGTTTTCCCTCCGGTAGCTCTGCACGGCGATTTGTGCCGTCGAAGTTAGCGGCACCGGATACCCGGTGCAAGCGCCGGAGATAGTCCGAATGCAAAAAAAAGCCGCAGACATTGCTGCGGCCTGAACACACACGCCGCGCACAGGGCGCTGACGTTAGCTTCATCCTACACATCTGCATTCCCGAATCAATCAGGTATTTCGTCTGGATATTTGCGAGAGGCCGCGTTCCCGCATTTGCCGCATTTGCCGCGGCGCGGGCTTATGCCAATCGCTGCCGCAGGCGTTGCAGAATGGCCACGATGCCGGACGTCGGTTGGTGCCAGTTACATCTCGCGCGCCCGTAGCTGGTCTTCCTGCTGTAGCGTAAGGCGATTGACGGCCATGAAGCGTCATTCGCGCGTCGCGTCGCTCGGACCTTCAGACGTCGGCTCCGCTCAGTTAGCGGCCGGCCGTTGATGTTGTCCCATCGGCCTGAGCGAGCGGCCATTGGGACGGACTTGGTTCTACGTCGGCAATATGGCGGACTGCTGACGGTGGCGGCATCGGGCAGCCGGGCGGCAGCTTCCTGCATCAGCGAAATCACACTCTCGACCCGTTGCACCCGGTGGGCATTCGCTCGCCAAATGACTGATCATCGTCGAACTCCGGCTGTTGGAATCAAGGGGCTGATCCGCTCGACCGGAGCCTTCCCCACGGACGTGGCAAAGTAGCGCGTCGCTATCGATGTGCTGCAACGACGGGACAATTGTGCTTCGCCTCAGCGCGCAACGACGAACGATGTGTGCATGCCCATCTCATAGTGCCCCGGCCGGTTGCAAATCAGCACGTAGCGTCCTGGCGCAAGCTTCAATGACAGGCGCTTGGTCGAACCCTGCGCCAAGTCTTCCACCTCGCCCATTTTCTTGAACCGGCTTTCCGTAACCAGGCCTTTGTGAACGGGCAGATGGGCGTCGTCCACGTCTGTCCTCAGCACCACGAACTCATGTTCGGTATTGCCGTTCGCTGCGTTGATCACCTCGAACGTGACGCGTCCGGCCTTCGCTGTGCCGGGATCGAGTTGAATCGTGTTGTCCGTTAGCTTGACATGGATCGTTTCGTCCGCATGACCGCTCAGCGGCACAACGCCGAGCGCAATCGCCGCCAGCACGAACGCAGTATGGTTTCTGTCGATCATGATATTTCTCCTCGAAAGGGCCGCGTTGCCGCAAGACGCGTTGAACCACGGTGCCGGGGTCGCCGGCTCCGAAGGCTAGTGGAGCAACTGTTCTCTCGATGACCGTCGCGGGTCAGTAGGCACGTTCGCCAATATGCATGGTTAGGAACCCTCGTCATCGTCGTGGCCGCTGGAGACCACTGTTCGCGGCGCACATCGCTTCGCCTTCACGCAACGGTGCAAGCAGGCTTGCACGCATTGCGCGCGTGAATTCATCGCGGATGAAGGACCGTGCTCGCCAGTGCAGGCGAACCTCGGTAATAGAACGTGAATGGGCTTCGAAATATTCCGCCCGATGTCGCGTGGGAAGCCGCTTTCCGGCGCGCGCCGTGGCGGAGAACACAAAAGATTCGAACGATCCGAGTGGCTTCCCGGTTCACCGACGTGCTGCCTGGTTCGCCAACGCGCTACTTTCCAGTCGCGCCCCGCGGCCATCATTCGACGTGACGAAGCTCGCGGCGAAGAATCTCTCCGACGCTTGACGTCAGCCCGAGATCTCGCGTCTGGAGCCCGAAAGGGTGGCTACGAGGAGCCTGTCGGACTTCAGCGCCCGCCAAGCAACGGCCTGAACGTCGGGCATATTTCGCGAGCTACAGGACAATCAAAGAGTTGCGCATCCCGTTTTTAAATCGTCTCGGGCGTTTGTCGTTGCATCGACCGCGACCATTTGAAGGTAATGCGTTCGATATCCAGAAACCTTGTCCCGGAAGCAACTGGCCTTGGCGATATCCATTGGGTTGTCATGTACCTCTGCCAACGGTCACGAACAGGAGCGTTATGGCATGCTCCTCTATGACGCACTCTTTACATGGTGCAAGGACGATGCGCATACCTCGATGCACAGCCAAGCGAGCAGTCAGGGCACGGCTGTCTACATTGCTCCGTCCCGAAGGCGTCGACCCCGGCGCCTCGATCCTGCTTGTTGCCCGTGGACTGCGCGGCATCTGCGATGGTTTTATCGCGGTGCTGCTACCCGGATATCTGCTGGCGCTCGGCTTTGGGGAACTGGCTGTCGGGCTCATCAGCACGACCACGTTGTTCGGATCGGCCGTTGCGACGGCCCTGGTGGGTCTCGCAGGCAATCGCTTTGCACGGCGGGGCCTGTTGCTCTTCGCGGCGGTGTTGATGACGGCTACAGGTCTTTGTTTCGCAGGCCTGTCTTCACTGTGGCCGCTACTCGTCGTCGCGTTCATCGGCACGCTGAACCCGAGTTCCGGCGATGTCAGCCTGTTTCTTCCGCTCGAGCATGCAAGGCTCGCCGAATCCGCAACGCGTGACGCACGAACCGCCCTGTTTGCACGATATAGCCTCATCGGCGGACTGTCCGCTGCAGTCGGCTCCCTCGCGGCTGGCCTGCCCGATTCGATCAGCGTCCACTCGGGCGTTTCGCCACTCACGGCGATACGCGCGATGTTCACCGTCTACGCGACGGCAGGATTCGTGATCCTGCTCCTTTACCGGCGTCTGCCGGCACGCGAGTCCAGGACCGACACGCCGCGCGTGGCGCTTGGGCCTTCACGCGGAATCGTCATACGCCTTGCGATGCTCTTCAGCGTTGACGCCTTTGCGGGCGGACTTCTCGTCAACTCGCTGCTGACCTTGTGGTTGGTCCAGCGGTTCGGCCTTTCGCTCGGCGCAGCCGGCCAGTTCTTTTTCTGGGCAGGGCTGCTTGGCGCCGGCTCTCAACTGGCCGCGCCGCCGTTGTCGCGCCGGATCGGCCTGCTCAACACGATGGTGTTTACGCATATCCCCTCGAGCGTATGCCTGATTGTCGCAGCGTTTTCGCCCTCCCTCACGCTGACCCTCGCGCTGCTCCTCGCACGCAGTGCTCTTTCACAGATGGACGTGCCCACGCGCAGCGCCTACGTGATGTCGGTCGTCACGCCCGGGGAGCGTCCCGCAGCGGCGAGCTTTACCGCGGTTCCGCGAAGCCTGGCTGCAGCGCTCGCGCCCACCCTTTCAGGAGTATTGCTGGGCCTGGGGTGGCTCAGTGCTCCGCTAGTCGCGTGCGGCGCGCTGAAGATTGCCTACGATCTTTCGCTGCTCGCCGCATTTCGTCACGTCAGGCCCGACGGAGATTCGTCATGAAAGAGCGTATCGGCACGAACCGTCGCCGGGCTGCGACGTTGCTCGTCATTCTTTTGATGGTCGAAATTGGGGCACTGGTCGTCCATCACTGCGCGACCGCTGCCGGCACGCCACCCACGGTCGAACTACCGTTGACGCACGTCGCCGACATCCCGCTGCCAGGTCGCGCCACCCGGCTCGATTACGAAAGCTACGACCCTGACCGGCATCTGCTGTTCATCGCACACCTCGGCGACAGCGAAGTAATCGTCTTCGACACGCAGAACTCACGTGTTGTCGCCCGCATTGGAAACATCGCCGCCGTTCATGGCGTCCTGGTGATACCGGCACAGTCCCGCGTGTACGCGTCGGCGACCGGCACGAACGAAGTTGTTGCTATCGACGAGGCCACCCTGAAAATCACCGCACGTATGCAGGGTGGCGTTTATCCGGACGGAATGGCATATGCACCGGACACCCGGAAACTCTATGTATCGGACGAGACAGGTGGGACTGAAACTGTGATCGATACCCAGTCCAATCGCCGCACCAATGCGATCCCTTTGGGAGGCGAAGTCGGCAACACCCAGTACGATGCAACATCCCGTCACATCTTCGTCAATGTCCAGTCGCGAGGACAACTCGTCGAAATCGATCCATCGACCGACGCCATCGTCGCCCGGATCGACCTGCCGGGCGCACGCGGCAACCACGGCCTCTATATTGTTGCGCAACGACACCTCGCGTTCGTCGCGTGCGAAGGCAACCACCGACTGCTGACGCTGAACCTGCTCACCAGGCATGTCGAACAGTCATTCGACGTTGGCGGTGATCCCGATGTGCTCGCCTTCGATCCAGGTCCGGGCACGCTCTATGTTGCTGGCGAAGCAGGCATCGTGTCGATGTTTACCGTGGGTCTCTCAACCGTGTCGAAAATCGGCGAAGGTCGCATCGGGCCCAACGCGCATGTGGTTGGTGTCGATCCATCAACGCATCGCGCCTATTTCCCGCTGAAGAACGTCGACGGACGTCCGGTGCTGCGCGTCATGGCGCCCCGGCGGGTTTTGCCGTCGCTGTGAAACGATGACGGACACAGGAGCATCGACACAAAAATGCGCTCAATCCTCGCGGGACTTTTGGCTGCTACCTCAGCCCTCGCTGCTGCTCCGACGTAAGCGATCGCATGCTGGCCGACAGGACAGGATGACTTTGTATGCGTCCGACTGATACGGGATGTCCGACGCGAAATCTTACGAAGGCGATTGCGAGAAAAACGTACCATCGTCGCCCGCGACACCTGGTGACAAGCCTTCTGTTGCTCCGACCATGCCGCGGGCGCCGCATGGTGGATCGCAGTATGAATTCTAGGGAAATCCGCTCTTTCTCGGGCGAGTGGCCCACGACTGGCCGTTTCCTGGCACACTTCGGCCACTGGGTGCGACGAGGCGACTGTCCCTTCGTGTTTAGGTTGTAGGACGCTTGCCCTGATCCGCGCGCAAGCGAACTCGCGCAGGAGCCGGCGGGCAGGCGTCCTACAAGCCCCAAGGGAGGAAACCGCGGAGTGTTCCGATGTGGGCGGAACGTTTCACCGCTATGGCGATTTGTCCGGTCCGATTGAGGACGTGGTGGATGTGAACGCGGCTGAATTGGGGCCTTTGATTGGCACGATCGTGGCAGCGACACAGCGGTGGGTTGCTCTCGCGCCGAGTCGGCCAGCGCCAGACTGCCCGTTCGAAACGATAGGCGCAGGTGTCTCCTATTGGCTCTCGTTGCCGAAGAGCCGACAGTCGATGTGTGCATCCTGACACGATGATGTTCATGCGTGGGCTCGCTCAACAGGTGGTGCCCGGATAGGCCTGCTGCGCTGGAGTATGTCGATGATGATCATCGGCGAACCGCAGTGCCGGCAAACAAAGGTTGGCGGTACTGCAGCTGTGGCTACGACGTTAGCGCCGGGTTCGATATGGGCAGGCACTACGCTCAGCAACTCGCGTATCTTCGCGAGACTCTCGCGCCGCGATGGGTTCGCGAGCAGCCCGTAATGGCGGATGCGGTGCAAGCCGCCAGCTAGCACGTGCAGCAGGAACCGGCGCACGAACTCATCCGCTTCGAGCGTCATGGTCTTGTTGCGTGTGCGTCCGTCCACGCGGTAATCCTTCCAGTGGAAGGTGACGCCGTGTTCGTCGAGCGCGACCAGGCGTTGGTTGGAGATCGCGACGCGGTGCGTGTAACGCGACAGATAGGCCAACACCGCTTTCGGTCCGGCAAACGGGCGCTTGGCGTACACCACCCATTCACATGCTCGCATCGGCGCAAGCCATTCGGTGAAGGCTGTGACATCGTTGAGCCCGGCATATTCGCCGAAGAAGCGCAACTGGCCGCGGCGATAGATCGCTTCCAGTTCTTCGAGGAAGCGTCGCCGGAACAGGCGTGAGAGCACGCGCACGGGAAGGAAGAAACCTGGCTTGCATGCTACCCACCGGCTTCGATCGGGCGACAACCCACCACCGGGAACGATGCCATGCACATGGGGATGATGCGTGAGCGCGGAGCCCCAGGTATGCAGGACGAGCGTGGCGCCGATCTGTGCCCCGAGATGCTTCGGATCGGCGGCGATGGTGCGCAACGTCTCGGCTGCGATATCGAACAGCAGCCCGTAGATGACGGCCTTGTTGTAATACGCAATCGCGCTGATCGCAGCCGGCAGCGTGAAGACGACGTGGTAATACTCGACGGAGATCCGCCTCACGCGCTTCGAGCCACCGACGCGCCGCGGTAGCCTGGCACCTTGGGCAATGTCTATTGCGACACGAGTTGTAGGCAACCTCGATGTGTTCGCAGCCGGAACAGCGCAACACGTGTCCACCCAGCGCCGCGCTGCGGCACTGTTCGATCGCCGACATCACCTTCAGTTGCCCGAGGTTCAGGTGGGCGGATTGACGCCACGCTGGATCAAGAGAGCGAAAGACGTCGGCCACCTCCAGCGCGCGATGCGCCACGACGTCGACCTACGCGGGATTCAGACCATCAAGAGGGCTGACCACCTCACGCAGAATATCGGTGGCGACCTGGGCATAAAGCGCTGTGGTCTCAAGTCTATTGCCTGCAGGCAATAGACTTGACTGCAGAGGTTTACATAGCGACCCCAAACCGCCCTTCAGCTCGCCCAAAAGCAGCCATTCCAGGTAGAGACTCCAGTAGCATCCCTGAAGCATGAGGAACGATCTGCATTGATTGTTTAGGTGCGCATGAGCGCTTCGACTATTAAAATTTCAAACGTTCTATTGGCTGCGTCGCGCGCGGCGTTGTGGTGGTTATGCAACCTACCTGTAATGCTCGGGATCGGTGGCGTGCCCGCGATGCAGCGCCGATGGTCCACACCAGCGTAAGCTGCATAACGACATGCAATTGCAGGAGACACGCCATGGAAAACAGAAACAGCAGTTCGTCGGCCAATACGGAGAACGCCGTGCCGAGCCGTAGGTTCGTAGCATCGCTGGTTTATGTGTTCGAACAGGTCATGCCTAACCCGTTCGTGCTTTCAATCGGCTTGACGCTGGTGGTCTACCTTCTGGCCACATTCTTCGCGCCGTGCGCATCGCTGCCGACGATGCCCACTGCCTTGCACGGCGGCACGTTCAACATCCCCGGCCTCGCGTTGCAGATGATTCTGATCCTCGCGACCGGCTACGCCATCGCCGATGTGCTGGCCGTGCAGCGCCGGCAACGCGCCCTCGCCGCGCACATCCAGACACGGGCCGCGCCCGTGTTGAGCTGACGGAGATCCCATGTCCATCGAAGAACCCCGCGCGGCGGGCGAGCTCAATCCAGAGTTCTACCGTAGGCAGGCCGACGTCTGTCGCACGGCGGGCGACGAACTCGCCGCGCTCGCAAATCTGATCGCCGCTCGAACGCTCGACGCTTTCGCCGCGCAACCGTCCGTCGCACAAACGCGCAATCTGTGTGACGTCGCCACCGGCTATTTCATGAAAGGCGACTACGAGGCCGCTGCGCATTGGTATCGTCTCGTGCTCGATATCGATCCCAATACCGCCGTCGCCTGGTTGAACCTGGCGGCGATCCACGCCGAACAGGACGACGAACACGAGGCCGCGGCATGCCGCGAGCGCGCGTACCAGTCTCAGCGCGTGTTCATCGAACAGACGGGCGGCGAGACGCGCCGCGTGTTGATTCTTTGTAGCGGCAGCGGCACCGGCAACGTGCCGTTCGCAGCGTTGCTGCCCGGTACGGTCAATTGCCGCATTAAATACGCAATCGATCACGCCCTCGACGAAGAAGACGCTAATCTTCCGCCATTCGACATCGTGTTCAACGCGCTCGGCGATCCGGACATCGCGGAGCCGATTGCCAAGCGCCTCGCTCGGTTCGAGTCGCGCTCATCGCGGCCCGTGCTCAACCGCTCGGCCGTAGTGGCGCGCACGCGGCGGCATTGGCTGCCCGAATTGCTGCGTGGCCTAACCGACGTGGTAAGCGCGCATTGCGTGCTCGGCATCGCACCGACTGGCGCCGAAGAACCGCTCGCGCGCCGCGTCGCCGATAACGGGCTGACGTTTCCACTGTTGTTGCGGCCGGTCGCCTCGCATGGCGGCGATGGCCTCGTGCGCTGCGACGACCCCGACACACTTAACGCTCATTTACGCGTAATGGACGGCGCGCATTACCTGAGCGCGTTCCACGATACACGCGACGCGGATGGGTTTTATCGCAAGTACCGGATGATCTTTATCGACGGCGAGCCGTTCGCGTATCACCTCGCGATCTCGCCACACTGGATGGTCCACTACTTCTCGGCGGATATGGAGGCGCAGGCGTGGAAGCTCGATGAAGAGCGCCGGTTTCTCGCCGATCCGCGTGGCGCGATCGGCGACCGCGCTTTACGTGCCATCGCGAACATCGGCGAACGGCTCGCGCTCGATTACGCCGGCATCGACTTCACGATCTTGCCGGACGGCCGCGTGTTCGTCTTCGAAGCAAATGCAACGATGTTGGTGCATTACGAACGCGACGACGGTCCGCTGAAACACAAGAACGGTTACGTACAACGCATCGTGGACGCTTTCGAGCAGATGATGATTCGCCGATCCCTCTCTCATGCAGGCCCGCGTGATTTACGTCGTCAGACAGAGTCGACATGATCGGGCACCGCACCACCTTGGCCACCGTGGCGGCCCCGTCGGGCCTGCTCGCCGAACTACAATGCTGCGAGTTGCGCATAGAGCGGCAAACTGACGGGCAGTTCGGCCTACTATCCCGTCAAAGCATACGAGTCGGTGCAACGAAGATTGGCGTCTGTTCCAATGCCGGATCAACCGGCCGCCCTTCAACATGCAGGTTGCACGACGCGGGACACAAGAGATTATCGAGCGGGTCTCAAGTTGGCCGATCGAATATACGACCTGTCAAACTGACACCGAAAACATTGGCAATGGGTGCGTTCAGCAACCACCTCCTCAAGCCTATATCCGCCCGGTAACCCGTTGCAATTTTGTTGCTGCCGCGTTCGATTCACAGATTGTCAACGATCGCCACACCGATGGCGAATGACGCTTCATGGCCGACTGTACGCGTTCACCCGTCAGCACCATAAGCCGACGTTCAGAAGCATTCGCTGCGCCTAAGGCAGTTTTGCGGTGTCGCAGCCTTGTTGAGTGCAACCGGCCACAGAAGGACGGTCGACGGTATCCAATGAATGACGGTTCATCTGTTAATTTCCGCCGTTGGTCGAGGTTTTTCGGAGGTCGCTTGAGTGTCCGAGTGCGGCCAGTTGTGATCACGCTCGGCCGCTCCAGCCCCGGAGAATACTATTGCGCGAAAGAAAGCTACTGCGGCGCTCAAGCCACCTTGCGTACGCTACTCCAGGACCACAATTCGGTAGGCGACAATGCTTTCGAGAAGAGGAAACCTTGCAGTTCGTCGCAACCAATGTTTCGCAGGATCTGAGCCTGATGCTCGCTCTCGACTCCTTCGGCGACCACTCGGAGACCCAGTTCGTGGCCGAGCTCGATGATTGCCCGAATAATTGCGAGGTCGGCCGGCGCATCGAGCATGTCTTGCACGAACGCGCGGTCGATCTTGAGGCGATCAAGCGGAAATCGGTTCAGATAGCTGAGGCTTGAGTAACCGATACCGAAATCGTCGAGGGATAGCTTTACTCCAAGCTTGCGGATCGCCTGGATCGTGGTGAGATAGTTCTCCGCGTTGTCCATCAACACCGTCTCAGTGATCTCGAGTTCGAGCCGATCGGGAGCCACGCCGTACCGCTCGAGACTGTCTGCGAGCGAGCTTATCAAGTCTGGCTCGCGCAGCTGGATCGCAGACACGTTGATCGAGACACGCAGATGCATCAGCCCGCCAGCGTCCCACGCGGCGACCTGTCGGCATGCTTCGTCGATTACCCAGGCACCGATCGGAATGATGAGTCGTGTGTCTTCGGCGACCGGAATAAACTGCGCAGGCGACACCGTGCCGATCTGCGGGCTGTTCCAGCGCAAGAGCCCCTCAACGGCAACCGGTTCGCCCGTGCGGGCATCGACACACGGCTGGTACGCAAGCCGGAACTCCTGCCTGGTGATCGCCGTGCGCAGGCACGCTTCGAGCGTCAACCGGTAGCGCGCGCGTTCGGCCATATCAGGTGCGAAGAACTTGACGAGGTTACGTCCCGCAGCCTTCGCCTGGTACATCGCGGCGTCGGCGTTCTGCATCAGGGTATCGATGTCCTCGCCATCGTCCGGGAAAAGTGCCACGCCGACACTGCATGACACCGGCAACGCGGCGCCGCCTAGTTCATGCGGCTGACGAACGAGCGGCAACAGACGATCCTCGATCGCACGGGTAACATCCGCCACATTGCTGACACCATTGAGGATTACCGTGAACTCGTCGCCACCGAGGCGGCTGACGGTGTCATTGCTGCGCACGGCTTGCAGAAGGCGCCGCGCGACCGAGCGCAACAGGTTGTCGCCGATGTGATGGCCAAGCGAATCATTGATGTTCTTGAACCGGTCCAGATCAATGAAGAGCACGCCGACGCGTTGGCCGGCGTGGCGCGCATTGCCGAGTGCGACGCCAAGGCGCTTGATGAACAGCTCGCGGTTCGGCAGTTCGGTTAGCACGTCGTGTTCGGCGAGGAACTGAATGCGCGCCTCGCTCTTCTTGCGGTCCGTGATGTCGATCAACGTGCAGATATAGTGCGACAGGTTCGCCCGCCGGTCGCGCACCGCGCTCACCATTAGCCATGCCGGATAGTCGTTGCCGGCCCGCCTTCGCACTTGCGCTTCGCCATGCCACGCGCTGAGGCGATCGACAGAATCGATAACGGCCGGAAAAATGTCATCTTGCTCCTGCGTTCCAAAGAGGAAAGCAGGCTTCTTGCCCGCCACGTCGTCAGCGCAATATCCAGTCGCTCGATAGAACGATGCATTGGCAGTGACGAGCCGTCGTTGCTCATCCAGAATCAGAATCGCCTCGGATGATGCCTCGAACACCTTGCCCCACAATTCGAGGCGTTGCTCCATCAGCTTGATCTGGTTGATTGGAGTGAATGCAGTCAACACTGCGTCGCGCCCCTGGAAGTCGAGGCGTCGCGCCGATAGCATGGCCCACGTAGGTTCGCTGCCGGCCTTCCAGCGCACCTCGAATTCGTCTACGGCATCTCGGTCCGAGAGTTGCTGAAAAAACCGCGCGCGTACCTCCGAGTCGAGACCGAAGCCCCAGGGGTCTACCGTGCAGCCGTTGAGCCAGGCAAGCGCTGGCCGGTTTGCGTGCAGGATCTCATGCCCCGGGATTGACGTGACGACCATCGGCACTGGAGTCGCCTCTACAAGAGCGTATTGCGCGGCCGACGCACGCGCTGTCGCGGCAAGCTCCTTCTGCACGACGCGCTCGCGGTCAAGCTGCGCGAGCATGTCGTTGAAGCCGCTCACGAGCTGGCCGATCTCGTCCTGACTATGCCACCTGGCGCGCAGCGAGTGGTCTCCTGTGCGGCGCACGGTATCCATCACGCGCGCCAGCTGGCGCAAGGGGCGGGAAATCTGCTGCGCGACGAAGTACACCATGCTCAGGATCGCGCATAGCAGAAAGAATGCCGTTCCAAGGTGCAGCCACATTCGCTCAAAGAGGCCGCGCACGCGCTTATGCAGAAGACTTTCGAGCTGGCTGCCGGTGTTACTCCACGCGTCGCTTACGCTCGTTACCAGGCGCTGCTGTGCGGAATCGAGCCGGTTCAGCGCGGCCGCATCCGCGCCAGCGTCAACTGCGGCTCCAGCCATGCGGCGATACGTTTCGACGGCGGCGAGCATGCGTTCGACCGACGGTCCAATCGTGCCGGTCAGTGTGCCGTTCGCGGCCGAAGCTTCCGCATAGTCCGAGCGCAGCCCCTGCAATACTGCGTCGAGCTGTCCCTCCAGCACGAGGTAGCGGGTTCGCATCTCATCGTGGCTCATCGATGCGGCGTGAGGATTCGCGCCGGCATCGTGCAGATGGCGGCCGATCCGGTTGACGTCGCCGAGCAGTTCCGGGTAGCGCAGAATCGACAGTGACATTGAATAGTAGCTGTCCAGGTCCGGATCCAGAATCAGGTTCGACTGGTTACCGACCCGGGTCACCAGTGCGCGCGTCGCGTCGAGGCCGAGGTCCACCGTCGATGCGCTCGCATGCGGCGCCGAACTGGCTTCGAGTGCATCGCGGACCCGTTCGTTAATAACTGCGCTTTGCATGTTCGCGCCAAAGCGGCGCTCTGCGTCGTCGAGTCTGCTAGCAGTGCTCTTCAATTGGACCGCAGACTGCGGCTGCCCAGCCCCCGCGAGTGCGAAGTCGATAAGCGCGTCATGCACGGCCGCGACGTAGGCATTCCCGATCAGCTCCTTGTCGGAGAAGTCAATTGCGATGTACTTTTCGCGGATCAGGATGCCGCTGATGTAAAGGACTGCGCTCAAGTCGAGCAGATAAATCAGCAGCAGCTTTCGGCCGACGCGGAGACGGCCGAGAAACCGGAAGAACAGGTTGCGTTTCATGGGCGTGGTCGCTCTATCGCAAAGTTTTCGTCCCACGTGCGGCAAGCCAGGCGTTTCACTGAGTTTCTCCGTGCAGGGAACGTGGGACCTCTGGTTCAGGTCCCACGGCGGGAAGAGCCCCTGATCAAGCTATCGACCGGTTGAAGAACTTCTTTAGTCTTTGCTTAAAACGCCCCATAACGGTGCTAGAAACGCGACAACACGGTGCGAACATTTCGAAGGAGGGTGGCTTTTGGGCAGTCGTTCAATGGTGCCAGGACTTTGTCATGGCGAGCGCCTTTGGCAGGCCAGCAGTCAATATGCGAATTCTTTCGCTTCCGCGGCCAAGGGGGCGACCATTCGGACGTTGAATCCGCCATTCATTGGAAAGTCCGCTTCGGATCGCGGGCCTGGACCGCTCGCGCGGCAGGGGCTCCGATAGACGGTGGCGCAATGGAGAGGAAACCGACTCTGTCTTCATGTCGACGGGCGGGGAAATCCGCCTCGTCTTCCATCGTGAGAAGCATCGACGGCCACA
The DNA here is from genome assembly GCF_050436225.1 of Paraburkholderia lebeckiae. Classification (NCBI taxonomy): domain Bacteria; kingdom Pseudomonadati; phylum Pseudomonadota; class Betaproteobacteria; order Burkholderiales; family Burkholderiaceae; genus Paraburkholderia; species Paraburkholderia lebeckiae. Next base: position 514,278 of record NZ_JBNDLU010000003.1, read on the forward strand.
TGTCGCCGAGATCGGTGGGGCAGGAGGTGAGCAGAACTTCCTAGCGCCAATCGTCGAGGACGAAGTCGTTAGGGCGGCTGTAGGCAGGCTCGTTCGGCCGATGCATGGTCACCACCTGCATTTGGCTGCGGAAACCGCGTGCCATCATCTGGCGATAGGCGTGCTCGCGTCCGGTATTGACCCCAGCCAGGACCCTCGCCATCCCCGATGCGGTGGCGAGCGCGCCGGCGGCGTCGAGCAGCGCGCCGAACCGATCGGAGGCACCCGGACCCGGGCGCACCGCGCCGAATTTGATGAAGAGACAATCGGCACCGGCCTCGCTCGCCGGTCCCCAATGGCAAACCGCGAAGCCGCCCAACTGGCCCGAACGCTCCCACAACAGCAGGGCGTCGCCGAGGCCGCGCGCGGCGACGGTGCGGATCTCAGCGGAGAGATCGAGGCCGGCGAGGATCTCGTCGCTGAGCGCGCGGCTCGCTTCTTCCGCCGCCCGCCGCTCGCCGGGCGCGAGCGCCGTATAGCGCGCGTCCTGCGGCAGCGGGTCGGACGCGGCCGCCGGCGCCGCCATGATCGCGGTGAGAAAGCGCGGATAGAAGCCGAACTTCTGATAGAGCCAAACGTGCTTCGTGCTTTGGGCGAACGTGCACAGGCCGGCGTGGCGCGTGCCCCAGTGCGCGAATTGTTCCGAGACCGCTGCGACCAGCGGCTGGGCGATGCCCTTGTCCCACAGATCAGGGCGAACCGAGAGTGGGCCGAAAAAACCGACACTGCCCCAGTTGGTGGCGAAGTTGACGCCGGCGAGCGTGCCGTCGTGGTCGGCAGCGAAGGCGGCAGTATGCTCGCATCCGAAGCGGCCGTAGACGTAGTCGAAATCGGTCCAGAAATTATCGGGATCGGCGACGCCGAAGAAGGTGCCGAAGGCACGCCGCACGATGCGCTGCCCCTCCGGCAGGTCGCGCTCTTCAAGTGGACGAACGTTGTGCATGTTGGCAATCCCCCGTCCTCGGCCATGACCTGCAACGATCGTAGCATACGGTCAGGTCCTCGCGAATAGGCGGGGCGGAGGTCTGTTGAGGGCTACGAACGGCCCCGTCAGGCCGAGGTCGGCCAACAGGAGACACTCGACTCAATCCCGAGGATCGTTGACAATGCCTCGCCGATGAGATCGACAAGGAGAGCAGCGTGATTCGTTCAGGAGACGTCTTTATAATCCGGACGTCCGGCGGAGAAGCATACTTCCAGTATGTGAAGAAAGTCGCTCCGATGGGCTCGCTGATCCGCGTGTTGCCGGGTGTGTTTGCCGACGCACCTACAGATTTGGAGTCGCTCGTAGCGATTGAAACGAATTTCTGGATCTTCTTTCCTGCGGGAGCCGCTTTCTCTCGCGGCATCGTTCGAAAGATTGGCAGATATGCGATTCCGGATCATTCGAAGAACGTCCCGGTGTTCCGAGTTGGCGTCGTAGATCGGGCCGTCGGGAAAGTAGTTGACTGGTGGTTGTGGGATGGTGAGAAGGAATGGCGCATCGGTCCGATCACCGATGAGCAGCGAAAGCTCCCCATTCGAGGCTCCTGGAATGACACGATGCTGATAAAGCGGATTGAGGAGGGTTGGTTACCGGAAAACGATCCGCGGTAATTCAACTTCATGAACCGTCGGACAGGAGCCGGCCGGTCCGTTCAGCGATATCGGAGGCTCGGATAGTTGACAGCTCGAGATGCAGAACTCCGTCGAACGTGTCTCCCGGCTCGCGTGTCAGGGTCAAAAGCCCGGCGCTAAGCGCCAATGAACAAATGGCGGACACGGTGTACCGCTGAGGAAGGCCAGAAATACTTTCACAACCTGGTCAGCCATGAACCATTCATCTGAGCGCATCGGAATGTTACCCGCTCCGAAGACCAGGATCGTGCCATCAGGGCGCACCGGGGAAGGGTTGTTGTGGAACGCTCTCCATCGTTGTGAGCCGAACTCGAAGCGCTCAATCATGCAACTGACGCCACCGCCGGCTACCTGCACATAGTTACCTGCGCCGTCAGTCAATGACGCATAAGATGACTTGCCGTAGCTTCGCAGTGACTTGAGCGCACAAGTGATCTGTATGGGAGTCGGCGCGATGATTGCCGCTTTGCCCTCGATGTCGAATTTCATTAGCTAAATTTATCTCGATTCCCCTGAACGCGAATCCTACCAGTGCCGAAACCCTATAACGAATGGCCGCTATCGACAAACTTGAGCGACCGAACCGGGTCGCAAGTACTCATTCGCTTTCCGGGGGACGAGTCATTCGCGACCACCGACCTGTGAATGACAGGAAAGCGCCCCATACCCGTCTGACCGGCACCGATGCTCGAATGACGGCTCAGGCCGATTCGGGTAAGAAGACCGGATGGAACCGGTGTGGCGGAAAAATAACGGCAGACAATATATTTCCCATCAACTCAAGGGAGTTTGTCATGGGAAGCATTCAAAACCGGGAGCCTTGGAACAAGGCCAAGCTGATCGGTCAGAAGCCGCCGTTGAAGCCAAAAGACGTCTGGGCAATCCGGATTCACCTGCAGAACGGGCATGCGGTTCGCGATCTTGCGTTATTCAATCTTGCGATCGACAGTAAGCTGCGCGATTGCGATCTCGTCAACCTGCATGTCCGCGACGTGACTCACGGCAATCAGATACTGCCGCGTGCGATGATCATGCAGAGCAAGACTAAACGGCCCGTGCAGTTTGAGGTCACGGAGCCAGCTCGCACTGCCGTTGCTGCATGGATTGAAAAAGCCAAGCTGAGGTCCGATCAGTACCCGTTCCCGAGTCGGCTTTCTCGCTCGTCGCACATTTCAACGCGACAATACGCCAGGATGGTTCATCAGTGGGTCGCTGCAATCGGTCTTGATCCGACCGCTTACGGCACGCACACGATGCGCCGGACGAAGGCCACCTTGATCTACAAGCGAACGAAGAATCTTAGAGCCGTTCAACTCCTGCTTGGTCACAGCAAATTGGAAAGCACTGTTCGATATCTCGGGATTGAGGTCGACGATGCCCTCGAAATATCTGAGCAAACTGAAATCTAACATCGGGACGTGGCTGCGCGACAGGTTGCTCGCCGCCAGCCGCGCTTGCGCCACGGCTAAACCGCGTTTTTCGACCAGGATCCGTCATCCACCGCAAAGTTCGCTGGCTCCGTAGCTGGAACGCCCGGTGCACCATGGCCTACCTCGCTTTGTTGCCGGTGGGCGCCGCAAAGCGCAAGCGGCTCTTCACTCGTTCGGCCAGGAAAGAGACCGCCTTGTACGTCCGGTCGGCTATCATGCCTATCCTCTCCGAAGTAGCTCCTTATGATTTCCGTCCGTAATGTCACGCTGCGCCGCGGCGTCAATGTCGTACTCGATAGCGCGTCCGTCACCTTCACCCCCGGCGAAAAGATTGGCCTTGTCGGCCGCAATGGCGCCGGCAAGTCATCCTTCTTCGGCCTTCTCAACGGCACGCTGCACGAAGACGGCGGCGAGTTCTCGATTCCCGCTGCATGGAAGATGGGCCAGGTCGCGCAGGAGATGCCGGAGACCGAGCAGAGTGCGACCGACTTCGTCATCGAGGGTGACGCCATACTGCTGGCCGCGCAGGCCGAAGTAGCCGCCGCTGAGGCCAGCGACGATGGCATGCGCATGGCGCACGCCTACATGGCCCTGCACGACGCCGGGGCACACGATGCCCCCGCACGTGCCCAGGCGCTGATCCAGGGCCTTGGCTTCAGTGCTGCACAGCTTGGCCAGCCGGTCAACAGTTTCTCCGGCGGCTGGCGCATGCGACTGCAGCTGGCGCGCGCGCTCATGTGCCCGTCGGACCTGCTGTTGCTCGACGAACCGACCAATCACCTCGACCTCGACGCGCTGGTCTGGCTGGAAGCGTGGCTCAAGCGCTATCAAGGAACCCTGGTCGTGATCAGCCACGATCGCGAATTCCTCGACGCGGTGACGCAGGTGACGGTGCACGTCGACAACGCCAAGCTCGTGCGTTATGGCGGCAACTACAGCAAGTTCGAAGAGATGCGCGCCGAGCAACTGCTGTTGCAGCAGGCCGCGATGGCCAGACAGGCGGACAAGATCGCCCACCTCCAGAAGTTCATCGACCGTTTCAAGGCGAAGGCCTCGAAGGCGAAACAGGCGCAGAGCCGGGTCAAGGCGCTCGAACGCATGGAGAAGATCGCGCCCGTGCTTGCCGACGCGGAGTTCACCTTCGAGTTCAAGGAGCCCCTCAACGTCCCGAACCCGCTGTTGTCGATGCTGGACACGAGCTTCGGCTACCCCGCGCCGGCCGGCGCACTGCCGGGCACGCCGCCCACGGTCATCGTGCGGGGCATCAACCGTTCGGTGCTGGCCGGGCAGCGGATCGGCATTCTCGGTGCCAACGGCCAAGGCAAGTCCACGCTGGTGAAGACGGTGGCGCACGCCCTGGCGCCGATTGCCGGCGAAATCAGCGAAGGCAAAGGCCTGAACATCGGCTACTTTGCACAGCAGGAGCTGGACGTGCTGCGTCCTCTCGACACACCGTTGGAACACATGATCCGCCTTGCCAGGGACACGCCGGCGCACCTGCGTGCCCCCGGCCAGAGTGGCACCGAACAATCGCTTCGCACCTTCCTCGGCACCTTCAACTTCAGTGGTGACATGGTCCATCAGGCGGTCGGCACGATGAGCGGCGGCGAAAAGGCGCGGCTCGTGTTGTGCATGATCGTGTGGCAGCGCCCCAACCTGTTGCTGCTCGACGAGCCTACCAACCACCTCGACCTGGCCACACGCGAAGCGCTAGGCATGGCACTCAACGAATTCGAAGGCACAGTGTTGCTGGTCAGTCACGACCGGTCCCTGCTGCGCGCGGTATGTGACGAGTTCTGGCTGGTCACCAAGGGTGGCGTCGAGCCCTTCGACGGCGATCTGGACGACTACCAGCAGTTCCTGCGCGACGAAGCCCGTCGCATGCGCGAGCAGGCTGCCGCGGAGCAGAAGGTCATCGCCTGAGTTACCTCTAGGCGGGCGGCGGGCGTTGCATGGCGGGCGACGCGCGGACGTTCGCCAACGTCTTCAGCATTCGTGCGGACAAGCGCGCTCCAATGCAAGATATCGGCCACAAGCAGCCAGTCGATGCCGCGCCACGGATCGTGGACGATCCGCCGATCAACCCGGCCGGCGCTCCGCATATCAGGTGACCACCCGTCAGGGACACGTTGGGAGGGCACGTACACGCCTCGGCACGGCGAACATCGGCGACGCGTTCGCGCGAAGCCTCGCGGCGTTCGCCGCATCACGGCTGATCCCGTTCGTCGTCCGACTAATCACGCCCAAGGTACTGCCGCTCGGTTGCGTTCACGACTGCCGTGCTGGCGGTGGGACTGTCAGTTATGTATTTCAGTCCGCGACTTCGCACTTCGGAGCCTTAAGCACCGATGCCTCGCTACGGTGCGCCGCGCCAGTGTTGAACAAAGGCCTTTCCTAGTCTCTCTAACAGGTTGGAGGTGAAACTCATGGTCAGACGATTGGCGATATTTGCTTTTGGGGGCGGACATCGCAGGTAACTTTAGATAGCCCCGCGGTAGATATTCGCCCACGGACCGGCCGCGTTATTGCTGCGTCTGCAGCATCGAGGCACGAAGAGGCATCGAGCCACGCGTATTGTGCGCCTCCAGTATTGGACCGATGGAGAGGACAATGACTCTGATCAGATGGACGCTGACGATTGGCCTCGTATGCGGATGTGGCCTGGCCGGTACGGGCAATGCAGCAACAAACGACCGGCTTTTAAAGCTACTGCAGTTGCAAACCTTGAATCGTCTAGCATCGGAGAGCGCGCCGACGAAGAAGAACGCTTCGGGCGACAACAGTGCGCGCCAGGATCGTGGGGCAAACCGTCCGGGAGCCCAGTCACAGCCAGACAATCGAGGCGTGCCCGGCAACGTGCCGACGCGAAGGCCATAACCTGCGATTAAACGTCGGACCCGGGACGGCTGGCCGCGACGCGCAGTTATGGCTTGAAGGGCGCAATCGCCGTGGGGCGCCTTCGTGCCGTTTCGGGAATGGATCAGCCGGGTACACGGCTTGCTGTTGTTTGTGCAAGGAGCTATCCCCGTCCCATCGCGAATGCTCATACAGTGCGGCCTGGCGTGAACGGCGGAAGCCTGAGGCTGTCGCGTTGCAATTCGTTCGCGTTACTGTGAATTTCCAAAAGGCAGCGGTTGGCTGCCAAGAATGTACGTTAGAGATGCTGTGCGTTTCCCCGTAGATCACGGATGCTTCCACGGTCGAATCTTATGGAAATCTGAAGAACGACAACTACTACCTGGGAAAACGATAAGGATCACTGTTTAACGAAATGCCTAAGCTATAGCAGCGTCCATTATTTCTTTCGGCACGCGCTCGAGGTAGGCCTATTCCGACGACGATGAGGGAGGTGTACGATGCCGAGACACATGTGGACGAATGCATTGGCGACATCTGCGGCTATCGCGATTGCAGGTTGTGGTGGTGGAGATCATCTCGACGTTAGCGGGCCGCATCATGTAGCGGACATCGCCGTCCCAAACATCACGGCAGGCGTCAACTTCTCATTCGATATCGGTGCCGTTTCGGGTAGCAGATACTTTTTCACCGACAGGAATAATGCATCTCTGGATGAAATCGACATACCGTCGAAGAGCTTCGTCAAGACCATCCAGGGAAGCGGTCCTCTCGCGTTCACGGGGCTTGGACCCGGGCCGAACTCGCAGGCCGGTCCGGACGGCGCGACCCCTGTCGGCAACCTCATCTACGTGGGCGACGTGAACTCGGTGAAGGTGGTCGATCCCGCGGCTGGCGTCGTGACAAGCAAAATCACGGTCAGCACGACGGGCGTGCGCGCAGACGAAGGGTGTCTGGATCCCACACACGGCATCTTTATGATCTCGAGCCCCGAAGAGACGCCCCCGTTCGCCACATTCATCAACACGGCCACGCAGACCGTCGTCGCCAAAGTGACGTTCACCGACAGCGCAGGCAAGCCCACCGCGGGCCTCGAAGCCTGCCGGTACGATGCCGCCAGCGACAACTTCTATGTGAACGTCGACGGAAGCACGGCGAATCCTCATGGCGAACTGGTGAAATTGCCAGGGGCGTCGATTCGCGCGATACCGAACGGCGGCACGCAGAACTACACGACCCTTGCGGGCGTCGCGATGTACCCCGAAGGCAATTGCGATCCTACTGGGCTGGCACTCGGACCGGGAAACGATATCGCGGTTGGGTGCAGGGAAGGGACGACTGGCGCGCCCTTGCTCATGCAGATTCTTGACCGTTCGAACGGCGCGCTTCTGGCGTCCCTGAACGCAGGCGGCGGCGATCAACTCGAATATGATCCGTCCACCAATCGTTACTACAACGCGGCGAGCCGTTGGACGTCTTCGGGCAATGCGTCGACGAACGGCGCCTGCTCGGCGGCATCGCCATGCACGCCCGTGTTGACTATCGTCGACGCCAGCAACCGCAGTATCGTTACCCGCCTGAACACGGGGAATAACGCACATTCGGTTGCGATCGACCCGGCGACCGGGCTCATCTTCGTTCCATACTCTTCGGCGACATCGCCGGCGGGGTGTCCGAGTTGCGCGGCAAACGGGTTCGTCAACGGCGGCGTGTCGGTATTCGCGGCTAAGTGAGGCGCAGATCCGCGTCAACCAGGCCGACGCCGCGCGAAGCATAACGACGCGAGGAATCAGGCGGGTTCGCTTGCCCTGAGAAGTTCGATTGCCCACTCGACGAATACGGACGATCGTATGACCTTGCACGGGGTCGGCGGGCTCGCGCGGCAGGCCGTGGCGCTGGATGTAGGCGGGCGACACGCAGGTCGAGAGCGACAGCGTACCGGCCGAGCGCGCGATCAGCGAGTCGCTGAGTAACGGCTCGAGACGCAACACACAGTCGAGGTTCTCGGCGATCAGATCGACCGACCGGTTACCGACGCTAAACTCGTCCTGGACATCGGGATAACGCGCAATAAAGTCTGGCATGGCGTGGACGAAAAATTAGGGTGGAGCTGCCCGGCTCCTCGCTGCGCCCGAATTCTCGAAGACCTCGAAGAGACCGAGAGGGCAATGGCTGCGCGAAGCGCGACGCCGACTGGGACGCTGCGAATCAGCGTTCCCCTTGCGCTCGGACGCCGGGCAGGTGCGGCCGCTTATCGAATCCTTTTTGGCCAGAGACGCCCCTCCTCGAAACTGATTGTCTCCTTCTCCGAGGACACGACCGAACAACGGCGTCTACGCCGAGCTCCTGGTTCGAAAGCACGCGGCATAGCCGAAGAAAGACTTTCCATATTCGTTTTTCTTGGTTCCGCCGCTTTTCAACGCCCTATAGATTGTGCGCTCAAGCATTCCAATAACTTACACACGCTCAACATGTTCAACCGATGTTTGATAGCCTTGGCCGCACTCCCATTCGTCCTGGATGCGTGCGGAGGAAGCAGTATTGCGGATAGCCCAAACCCTTTGGCGAGCGCGGATCAGTTGGCAGCCGAAAAACTTGCAATCACTGTTGTTCAGTCTCCCGCTGTGATTGCGGCGAAAGCCACGCTTAAAGCAAAGTGGCTAGCGGCTGCGCAAACAACCGGTGGCGTACCGGATGAGGCGTTGTCAAATCTCGATGAGGCTTTAGATGAGAGTGTGTTCGCCTTCGCGCTATCGCTTGCTTCGGGCACTGCCAACGACCCGAAGGTGGTTTCGTTTCTAGCGGCCCCGCACAACTGGTACGGAATGAACGTGCCCGGATCGCGGACAACATTTGATAACCCGGACACCCTATATCGCAGCATCCCGGTTGACCCTGCGTCGAGCTACGTCATCACCGGAAAAGTACACGGACAAAAGCCTGTCGATTTCAATTTCAGCCTCTATAGCAGCACCAACGCAACGCTCTCCAACCTCGCCGGCGATCAGCTCGGCACCAACGCGGACGGCAGTTTCTTCATTAACGCTAACTCGTCGCCAACCGGAGGCGGCAACCAGATCCAGCTCGTCTCGGGAGCCTCGTCTATCTTCGTGCGCGATACGATCAACGAATGGGGAGTCCAACAGTTCAACAGTCTGGCGATAAAGCGGACCCCGTCCGCCTCGACGCAATCCCAGACCGCTGACGCGCTCGCCACGACCTTGGCAGCGACACTACAAACTTCGGCTGCGGCTGCACCCTTCATTGCCTACAACGCCCTCGCGTACGCTCAGCCTGCCAATACGCTCCCTGCGCCATCGCTTGGCGGCACCGGGGGGCGCCTCGCGAACCAGGCGGCGTCATATGCTGCATTCCAGCTTGCCGATGACCAAGCGCTTGTTCTCAACGTCAACCTCGGCGGGGCAAAATACTTCATCGCGCCGGCCTATGGACGGTGGACGATCACGACCGACTACATCAACCACACTCAGACGTTGAACAACACCCAAGCGGTACCCAATCCGGATGGCACGTACACGTTCGTGATATCCCCCAAAGACCCTGGCGTCTACAACTGGGTCGACACTGCAGGTCTGCATCAGGGCTTCCTCAACCCGCGCTGGCAGGGGTTACCCGCGACACCCGCTTCGCAGGGACCATCGGCGTCAGCCCAGCTTGTGAAGCTCAGTGACGTCCGGACTGTTCTCCCCGTGACGACAAAGTATGTTACTGCGGCGGAACGACAAGCACAGTTGGCTGTGCGTGCTGCGAGCTACGCGTCGCGATACGCACCCTGAGCTTTTCTCGTCGACGTAAATGAATGCCTGACGGCGATGCTGGAACTCGCCGTCGGTTATATATCGCGTGCTGCCGATGGTAGGCAGTATGACTTCCTGCGGGACAGAGGCTGGCCTGCCGCAACGGAATCAAACGCGGGTTAGCATTGCTGTCAGAGCCGCACGGTGCGGACGTGCCGCACCCGGCGATTTCCGACGCGGAGGCCAGCATGGAGCACGATAGCACTCTTTACGTGGGTCTTGATGTTCATAAGGATTCGATCACGGTCGCCTATGCCATTGGTTCGGGCGAGGTTGAACTGCTCGGCAAGATCGGTACTACGCAGGCCGACGTGGAACGGTTGTGCAAGAGACTGCAATCTAAAGCGCGATGCGTCAGCATCGTCTACGAAGCCGGTCCGTGCGGATATGGGCTTTACCGGCAGCTTGTCCAGAAAGAATTCCAGTGCATGGTCTGCGCGCCCTCGCTGATTCCCCGCAAGCCAGGTGAGCACATCAAGACTGACAGACGTGATGCCGTCAAGCTCGTCCGATCGCTGCGTGCCGGCGACCTGTCGGTTGTATACGTCCCCAGCATCGACGATGAAGCATTCCGGGATCTGGCCCGCGCATGGGTGATTGCCAAGGACGACCTCAAGCGTGCACGGCAACGGGTAAAAGCCTTTCTGCTGTCGCACGGCGTGCGCTACACCGGCTCTGCCGACTGGGGGCCGGCGCACCGACGCTGGCTGAGCGCATACAGCTTCGACAGTGCGTGGCAGCAGTTTGCGTTTGAAGAGCTACGTCGCGCGATCGAAGACCGGCTCGCCCAATGTGACCGGCTGGAGTCCGCGCTGCGTGAGGCAGTCGTCAACTGGCGCTTCTATCCCGCCGTCCTGGGCCTGCAGGCAATGCGCGGTGTCCAGTTCACCACGGCAGTGGGCATGCTCGCCGAGCTGGGCGATCTCTCACGCTTCGTGCACCCACGCCAGTTGATGGCGTGGCTCGGGGTGACGCCGTCCGAGCACTCATCGGGCGGCAAGCGTCGTCAGGGCAGCATCACTAAAAGCGGCAACAGTTATGCAAGAAAGCTGCTAGTTGAAGCTGCATGGAGCTATCGCCACCCTGCGCGTGTGAGCCCCGATATTCAGCGTCGTCACGAAGGTCTGCCTAAACCGATTGTAGATCGAGCCTGGGACGCACAGGTGCGCTTGTGCCGACGCTATCGCAAACTCGTCGCGCGCGGCAAGCAGAAGAATATCGCCGTAGTCGCAGTTGCCCGTGAACTCAGCGGATTCATCTGGGACATCTGCCGGCTCTCCTTGTCGCTGGCCATACCGCGCGAGACACAGATGCCGTGATGTACAGCAATGCCCTGCGTCTGCATCCACCGTAACGACACGTGCAGGAGTTTCCTGAAGGCGGCGTAGCCCGGCACACGAGTAACCCGCGACCAGGGTAGGCAACGGATCTCATCCGAATTGCGGTGGTAGGTAGCGGAAGGCTCATTGGGCGGACATCTGTAATGCGGTAGCCAATCCGCGGATATCAGCTTGATCCACCGTCGAGATTTACTGCTACGTCGCCCTCAGGAAATTCAAACATCGAAAACACAGAACCGATCATATTGACACGAGAAGTCATATCAGCCTGGAGGAATGAAAAAGGCAGACCGCAAAGGGTATCCGACTGATGTGTCGGACGAAGAATGGAGTTTCGCGGCACCGTATCTGACGTTGATGGACGTCGAGGCGCCCCAGCGCAAATACGAGCTGCGCGACATGTTTGACGTATTGCGCTGGATGGCTCGTGCCGGCGCGCCGTGGAGGATGCTGCCCAATGATTTTCCCCCGTGGGAACTGGTGTATCAGCAAACTCAACGTTGGTTGCAGGCCGGCTGCTTCGAGAGCATGGTGAGCGACCTGCGCTCGGTGATACGGGTGGCCCTGGGCCGTCGGGGAGAGCCCAGTGCGGTCATTCTCGATGGGCGCACGATACAGTCGACCTGCGAGAGCGGCCCGCGTGCGGGCTATGACGGTTATAAGCGCAAACGCGGCAGCAAGGTACACATTGCGGTGGACACATTGGGACAGTTGCTGGCGGTACACGTGACACCAGCCAATGAACAGGAACGCGCGCAGGTAGCGGAGCTTGCGCGCCAGGTCCAGCAGGTAACGGGGCGCACGGTCAAGGTGGCCTTTGCCGATCAGGGATACACGGGTAAAGAGCCAGCGCAGGCAGCACTGGACGAAGACATTGAACTGCAGGTGATCAAACTCGAGGAGACGAAAAAGGGCTTTGTACTGCTGCCCCGGCGATGGGTGGTCGAGCGCAGCTTTGGCTGGCTCAACCGCTTCCGCCGTCTCGCACGTGACTATGAGCGGCTACCTGAAACTCTCGCCGGGCTTCATTTCGTCGTCTTCGCAATGCTCATGCTCGTCCACGCCGTGCCAGTACTTCAAAGTTCCTAACACGCTATAGATCGGTAGATTGGGAAGACGGCGATTGTCGTGACATGCCGGGAACGTAGCATATGTACAGTTTAACTGTACATACAAACAGAATATATTTTCGACGTCGAGTCCGCACGAACCCAGCATAAACAAGCGCCTGTGAGATACTTCCTCATTCACGCATAATCTCTGAGTCCACCGCGTCTCAACCCGCCCAGGCATGCAAGCCCATCCCCTCCGACTCTCGCCCGACGACGACCTTCGCGTCGCCGTCGAAGACGCGTTTCGTCAACGCGACCTGCAAGCGGCCTTCGTCGTCCAGGGCATCGGCAGCCTCCACGTTGCGGCATTGAGGTTCGCTGGCGCGCAAGCGCCGACGGAAATTCGCGGCGACCTCGAAATATTGACCCTCGCAGGCTCAGTCTCGCCCGATGGCGCTCATCTGCACATGTCGATCGCGGATGCGCGCGGGCAGGTATTCGGCGGTCATGTGGCGCGCGGCTGCATGGTACGCACGACCGTCGAGTTGTTGCTCGTGTCGGTTCCGGGCTATTCGTTCGGGCGGGAGCCTGATCCGCAGACGGGTTTTATGGAACTCGTGATTCGCGGCGGCGGCGCCCCGCGGTCCGGCTCCGCCTGATCACGCAAAGGCGCATCACTTCGCGCGCCGGTAGTCGCTCAACGCCCCGCCAACATCCGCCCGCCGACCCCCACCAACAGCACACCCGCTGCCGTATCCAGCACGGCCTTGCGCCGAACCAGCGTGCGCCGAACCGACGGATGCGAGGCAAGCAACGCCATAGCGCAGTACCACGCGCACGAAATGCCGATCGACAGCGCCGCGACCGCGATATCGAGCCACAACGGCGCATGCGCGGGCACGATCAACGCGAAGATGCTGCTGTAGAACGCGATGGACTTCGGGTTCGTCGTGCTGACGAAATAGCCTTTCTTTGTCTCGCAGAATGCGAAGCTGCCGCTGTGCGATCAGGCTTCGTCCTGGCCGGTTTTCCCGAATGTGAAGTAAGCGTGGTTGCTTGAAAGACCAGGACCCGCGGTGCCAGGCCACGGGTCTTTTTGAAGCCCCCACGGGTGACTGTGGGGCTTATTTTCTTTTGGGCTGGCGCGGGAAGTCATCTATCCACTGTGCGTCGGTCCCGAGCTTGCCTCAGCGCATTAGCGCCAGACACAACCCAATCCCCGTCCCATAAGTCCCAAGCGCACCGACCAACCGCAAAGGATTGGGCTTCGCCATCGTCGGAAATGCAAGCAGTCCGACGACGAGCAAACACCGGCACGCCGTCGCGATGACCATCAGCGACACGGTCACCGCGGACGGCGATCTCGCACCCAGAAAAAGAAACAGCACCGCCAGGAACGGCGCGTATTCCGCGGTATTGCCATGCGCCCGTACCAGCTTGTGCAGCAGGTTGCCCGGATCGTCGGCGCAGCCCGCAGTAGTGCGTTCGCGAAAACGCGTCATCGATACCGACAAGCCGAGGCCGAATAACAGCAGCCCCAACACCGCCACGCATCCGAGAGCAATGTCGTTCATAGCAATGCGGCTCCTTGTCGGGCAATCGACGCACGCCTGTTTGGCGAGAATCAGCCGGCTCCCATTCTCGCACGGGCCGGCACGCGAGGTCCGCGCGGCTGGACTCCGCAAAAACGACTGCGCCGCGATCGTTCCAACACCGATCGCGGCGCAGCTTGCTACTCAAATACGTCGACTACGGCCACGCTTAGTCTTCGTGATCGAATTCCGGCAGCGCACGCGTTCCTTCAATCGCGACCGAATGCAGCAGCTCAGGCTTCAGATCGAGCAGACGCAAGATCGTCGGCGCGACCTGCGTGGTCAGCACCGGCTCGTCGTTGACCTGCCCGGCGTGATGCGTGTGAGGCACGTACATCACGAGGCCGAGATGGCTGTCGTCGGGCGCGTTGCCGCCATGCTCTTCGTCCTTGGACGTGCTCGACGTATAGATGACGCCGGGGTTCGGCTGAACGATGATGTCGGGCGTACGGCCGCGCGACGGGTCGCCGAACCGGTTAGCCAGTTGCGGGCCAGACAGGATGTACGCCTGAGGGCCGTCCGCGCAAATGCCGGGTGCGTTGCAGCTCAGATTGGCTTTCAGCGTCTTCACGACCGAGGACACCTGGCTTTGATCGCGCAGCCAGATCAGGCCGACGTCGTCGGTCTGCACTAAACCCGTGCCGACAAGTCCGGTGCCGTCGTTGAGGTTGCCGCTCTTCGTAGCGGCCTGCCCAAAATTGCCGCCCGAATCCAGGTAGTTGTTGGCTTCGAGCAACTTGGTCAGCGTATCGCCGTTCTTCACGAGCTTCGAATGATCGGTCGGCGACTGGCCATGCTTCGCGGTCGCGATGATCGCCGTCGACGAATAGAGATTGCGTTGCTTCAGTTCGGACACGATGCGTCCCAACGCGTCGTCGATATACGCGATCGCGCCGGCGACTTGCGGACCCGGCGTGAAGCTCGCATCCAGATAGCCGCCGCCCGACGCGACCGTGGCCTTCTGCGCGACGCTCAGCGTCTGGAAGTTGGCGCCGAACACGGTCGGCACCGCGACGTTCTTTTGACCTGTCGAATCCTTGCCATCGATTTCATGGATCAGCGATTGCACGTGGTAGTTGTCGAACTTCTCGGTGTGCGTGTACGTGTCGAGGTAGTAGGTATTGGTGTCTGGATCGATCGAATTTATTTCGGTGCGCGAAAGGTCGTCGACGCCCGCGCCCGACGGTCCGTTGAGCCAGTCGTAGCCCCACGCGTGCTTGTCCGCCCATGCGGTGCGCGCGCCGTTGACGTTGCCCTTGATCACTTCGAAAACCGTGTTGGTCTTCAGATAGTTGTGCGGATAGACGGGCTTACAGACGCCATTGACGAGCGCATGTGGAATCGCCTGCGGATTGAACGCGCCGCCGCCGTCGAGATGGATCAGCGCGCCGCCGTTTTCGCCGTCGATGCCAGTCGTTTCATCGAAGACGACATTCCAGCCGGTTGGGCCCGTGCAATGGGTATCGGACGGCGCATAGAGCGTGCGGTCGTAGGAGACGTCGTAGAACAGGCCCGCGGATTTCGGCGAGCCGCCGGTCACGAGCGCGGCGAGGCCCGGAAACGAATCCGACAGTCCCGGGGTATGCGCGTTCGTATAGGTCGTGCCTGACTTCGCGAGCAGCGCCAGGTTAGGGCACGTATTCGCGCCGATGCAACGCGCGACGTCCTGCTCATGCAGACCGTCGAAGCTGATCAGCAGCACATGCTTGACGGACGCGCGATCGCGATCGTGATCGCGGCCGTGGTCGTGATCGTCGCCGGCTGTTGCGACTGCCGAGTACAACCCTGCGAGCAGTGCGACGGCGGCGCACATTGCGCTTTGCTTACGGTTCCATTTCGTGATCGGTTTCATGTCTCGTCCTTTTGTTTGACAACGAATTTGGGTAGTGCGGGACGAATTTGAACCGTAACAAAGTCATTTGCGTGACCTGAGATTAATATTTGGCAATACCGAGGTGTTAAGGTCTTGTTAAGGTTAGGGTGATCCATTCGACGCGCATGCGCTGTGAACCTGATTCGATTCCGCGCGTGATTTTTCGCGAGTGGTCAAGCATAAAAAACGGCACGGGCTGGGGCAGTGGACCTTCCATCGTCGAGCCGCACGCGCCGAGTTCAAGCAGGCCTTGCGAACCGCTGCCGGGGCCGAGCGCGATCACGAACGTGCAGTATTTCGGGTGGCCCAGATACTTGAGCACGTCGGGGACGTTCTGGCTCAGCAGCTTGCTGCGAAGCTGCGCGTAGCTGCTCGTGACTTCGAGAAAGGCGCGCCGAATTTTTGACAGCCCCTCGACGCCCGGCAGACACAGCAGCAGATAGTCGCGGTTTTCGAGCATCGCGACCGCGTGCGCCGTGTCGCCGTTCTTCAGGTCCTCGGCCACCGCTTCCTCCAGAAATGGCGCGAGCCCCACGTCCGGAACGAAGGGCCTCGCTGCCCGGTATTGCAACGCTTTGCCGTAATGCGTTTTGAGTTGCTGAAAAGATCGGACTCGCCGGCTCAGGGTGCCGATGTCGAGCAACTGATCGAGCG
This sequence comes from Paraburkholderia lebeckiae, assembly GCF_050436225.1. Classification (NCBI taxonomy): domain Bacteria; kingdom Pseudomonadati; phylum Pseudomonadota; class Betaproteobacteria; order Burkholderiales; family Burkholderiaceae; genus Paraburkholderia; species Paraburkholderia lebeckiae. The sequence continues at coordinate 530,549 of NZ_JBNDLU010000003.1, forward strand.
GCAGATCGTTGTTGATCTTGTCCCTGATCTCGCTGAGCGTCGCGGCGAAGAGGCCGCCGTCCGTGCCGCTCGCGCCATGCCGGTCGCCGCGATCGCCGCGCCCGCACGCGGCATGACGCGCGCGCGTTCGCCTAGTGCGCGGCCGGCTCCTGCGTGATGGAATCCACGCGGTCGGGATAGAACGCAAGGTGCTCGCGGATCGGCGCGACAGCGTCGTATGGGTGCTCGTAGGTCCACACCGCGTTGGTGCCGCGCTCGCCGGCCGAAGGAATCGAGAAGTATGCGCATTCGCCCTTGTACGGACAATAAGTGGCGTGCGCCGTGCGTTCGAGCCGGGTCATGTCGACGTCCTTGCGCGGGATGTACAGCACGGCCAGATAGCGGGCTTCGAGCAGCGTCAATGCGTCGTGCGTATCGGCAATCACGTGACCGCCTGCCATGACGATCACGCGCGCCTGGTGGTGCTCGATCATGATTGGATGATCCGGGCCGGGGATCTTGACGGGTTTGTCGTTCGGGACCGAATGAGTGGACATAACGAGGCTCCCTGAGAAAGTGGGGCTGCGAGGTTTCGTGAGTCGACGGCGATGTTCGTCGCCGAAGAGCCACGCAAGGGACTGAAGATTGCCCGTATTGCCGTACTACTTCCTTTCAGGTATTTCTATCACATACTAACGCAGACCTTCCAGGTGCTGTGAGCGACGCAATGCCCGTCGGAATTGCATCAGTTGCGTGCGCGTGCTTTTGTGCAACGGGATGGCGACTTCGCGGAAGACGAACACGATCAGCCGACTGACAGGAGCGCGTCATGCTCGTTGAATATGCCCTGCATGACCTCGCAAGTGAGTCTGCAATCTCGTCGACAAATGGCGGGGTTGTTTGACTATGCCGGCACTTCGCAAGCGTTGGTCACTTCGCGGATTTGGGGCGTGTGCCGCTCTAACCGTGAACCTGTTGTCCTGCCCTTCACACGCACAGGTCGCGCCGGGACAATTGTCGAGCAATACCGTGATCGGCGGCAATGTAAAGCAGCACGCAGACGCTGTGCTCGCGATCATGACCTACACGACAGTCCCGGACATTACGACCAGTAACCTGTCGGTCAATAACGGCCTGACGGGTAATCCCGGCTTCGGGCAGACGCAATTTGGCGGCGGCTTCACGCTCAGCAGGTCGTTTCCGTTGTACATGGAGGGCACGCTCGCCTACAGCCGCTACGATCCGATCTTCATTGCCACGGATGGCGCCCAGCAGCGTGCCGTGCCGACGAAGTGGAACACCTTCAGTGGCACGGTCGGCCTGGGGTGGGATTTCCGCATCACGGACGAACTGGCGTTCCGTCCGATCTTGAACGGCACGATTGGGCGTGTTTCGAGTGACCTGAAGGTGGGGCAGACCCTCTTCAATCGTGTTACCGACAGCAACCTGCAGTTCCTCGAAAACGGTTCGCTGAACGCCTACGGCTATGGCGGCTCCCTGATGCTCGACTACGAGCATTACCGCGAAAACTACGAAATCGACGCCGAACTGCGGGCAACCGATATTTACCTGCGCAGCTTCGGCGCTTCTTCGGAGGCCGTTCAGGGCTCGGCCATGGCGCAGCAAGTGAGCCTATGGACGCGCTGGCGCGCGCCCACCGGCTGGCACGCGCTGGACCGGCCAGTCCGCTATGTGCTCGAAGCCGCTTACTCGCACTATTTCGGCGATAGTGCCGGCGTGCTGGGTTTCAACGACCTCACGTCGCTGGGAGTCGGCCTCGAACTCGACAGCAGCAGGTATCCCGTCATCATCACGCGTACGCGCGGGATGGTGCGCTATGTGTTCGGTCGCAACGTGCACGGGGTGTCGTTCGGATTCGCGATGAGTTTCTAGCCGGGCCAGCTTGCCAGACTACACGGATGGCGCGGGATACCTGCCTTCGTCGCTACTGCGTCACCCCTTTCTTCGCCGCGAGATCCTGCGCCATCTTGTAGTGCTCTTCGATGGTAGGCAGCGCTTTTTGCGCGGCCTTCTTCAGATCGGCGTTCTGTCCATCGGAGATTTCCTTCTTGAATGCGCTCAACGCCTGCTCGTGCCCCTGCAGGCCGACCTTCTGGATATACGCCTGATCGAATGCCTTGCCATGCAGGTTCTTCAGCGAATCAAGCATGGTGGTGTCGGAATTATCCTTCGGCACTGCGACGCCGTGTGGCGCAGCCATCTTCAGTTGCATCGTGAGCTTGGTGTGATCGAGCATCATGTGATGCGCGAACGATTTCACGTCCTTATCGCTCGAGTTCTTCGTCGCAAGCTTCGCCGCGTCGATTTCGGTCGACGACGACTGGCTCGCCGCCTGCACGAAATCCTTGTCGGCCTGGGGCAGCGGATTGGCGGCCGTGGTCGAGGCGGCCTCGGTTTGCGCGCAGGCAATCGTGGGGATGGCGGCAAGTCCACAGCAGATCGCGGCAATGGCAGTAAGGCGTTTCATGTTTTCTCCTCTACGAAGTCAAAAGGATGAATCGAAGCGGGACGGATGACACGCTTCGATCGACGTCTCGCAAGCGGCATACCATCATCGTCTGCGTCGCGTCTGGAATAGCGCATGTACGGCGAGGCAGGCTTGATCGGCAAAGGAATGACGGAGGCTCATATGCGCATCGCGCCCACCAGGCGACCCGATCTCGCGATCGAGATCGCCCGCCGTTCGAACACACGGCTCGAGATCGCGGCGAAGATCGACGACGGCGTGACCGGCTTCATCGTCGATAGTGTCGATGAAGCCGTCGATGCGGCGAACCGTATCGGCGAACTGGACCGGGCGCGCTGTCGCGAAGCATTCGAGCGGCGCTTCACCGCCGCGCGCATGGCCGACGAGTACATCGAGGTCTACCAGAAGCTGTTGGCGTCGAAGGGTTAAAGCGCAACGACGCGCCAGCTCGAGCGTGGAATTTTTCTAACGCGCGATGCCAATTTTGACCAACGTCATCGGCGTCCGACGGCCCCCGGAGCATGTCAGAAGTCCACGCGCCACGCGGCCCGGCCCCGCGCTCCACAGGCACGCCGGTTGCGAAGGCACGGGCATCCGCGCGGCCGTCCTCCGCGAGCCGCGAGGTTTCCAGCCATCCCGGCAAGGAGTCAGTCGATGCAGCAGACGCCCGAACCCGACAAGCCCGACAAGTCCCACAGGCCTGATAGCCAGCAAACCGAAATCGGCCGCGGCACGCCGCCGCCGCGCGTGCCCGAAGCGATGCCCGACACGGACATGCAGCCGGAGCAGCGGCCGGTTCGCGACACGCCGGACGTACGAGCACCAGGCTCGGCGCCACCGTGACGCGGCACGCCGGCCGGCACCTGATTCTTTCACGCAATCACTCAGGGGAACGAAATGACCAACTCCCGTTCGACCACGGGCGAGCGCCCGCTGAACCCGTTCATCGATGTGCAGAAAGCGCTGAAGGGCGCTTCCTATCCCGCCGACAAGAAAAGCCTGATCGAAACCGCGAAAGCGAATGGCGCCGACGACGACGTACTGAAACGGCTGCAGGATCTGCCCGACCAGCAATATCAGAGCCCCGCCGAAGTCTCGAAGGGCGTCGGCAATGAATAGCCCGCAAACCCCGCCGCCCGCCCCGCCAGGTCCGGGCTCGTCCGCGACCCGGTCCCCGCGTGGAGCGCGGGTCCCGGCCGCGCTCGCGGTGCCGGGGGTCGTCTTCGTCGTGATTGGCGTGCTGCTCGCGATAGGCGGTATCCGGCTCGCGATGCTCGGCGGGTCGTGGTACTACGTGCTCGCCGGCATCGCGATCGCGGCCACCGGCGTTCTGTTATGGCTGCGCCGGCGTGCCGCGCTGTTCGTGTTCGCGATCGTGCTGTTCGCATCGACGATCTGGGCGGTAGTCGAAGCGCGCTTCGATTTCTGGCAACTGCTGCCGCGCCTGTGGGTGTGGCTCATTCTCGCGAGCTGGCTGCTGCTGCCGCCGGTGACGAACCGGCTCGCGCTCGGGCCGCCCGCCGTGCCGCGCGAAGGCGTGCTGCCGCTCGCGGGCGCGGTCGTGCTCGTGGTGCTGCTCGGCATCGTCACGGCGTTCAATCATCCGTACGATCACCCGGGCCAACTCGAAGTGACATCGGCCGCGCCGGCGGATGCGCCGCTTGCCGGTGACTCGAACCGCAAGCCCGGCGACTGGACCGACTACGGCGGCTCGCCGCTCGGTCAGCGCTACTCGCCGCTCGCGCAGATCACACCGGACAACGCAGGAACGCTGAAGGAGGCGTGGCGCATCGAGACCGGCGACAAGGCCGGTCCCGGCGATCCGACCGAAACCACCTACGAAGATACGCCGATCAAGGTCGACAACAAGGTGTACGTGTGTACGCCGCACAGCATCGTGATCGCGCTCGACCCCGCGACCGGCCACCAACTGTGGCGCTACGACCCGCACATCCAGAGTCCGATCGGCAGCTTCAAGCACTGGGAGCATATGACGTGTCGCGGCGTGTCGTATCACGACGACGCGCTCTATCCGCCGCTGCCGGCCGCGGCCGAAGCCGCCCGCAACAGCGCGGCCGTGGCCGCCGCGAGCCCGGCAAGCGCCGCGGCGGCGGCGGGCCAAGGTACGGTGCCGACGTCGGTGCCGAACACGCCGCAAGACCGAGCCGCGACCGCGAGCGAGTGCCCCCGCCGCATTTTCCTGCCGACCGCGGACGCACGCCTGATCGCGCTGAACGCCGACACCGGCGCGATCTGCCCGCACTTTGGCAACAACGGGACGGTCGACCTGCGCACGCACATCGGGCCGTTCACGCCAGGTGGCTACTACTCGACGTCGCCGCCGGCCGTCACGCGCGACCTCGTGATCATCAGCGGCCACGTGACCGACAACGAATCAAGCAACGAGCCGTCCGGCGTCACGCGCGCGTTCGACGTGCACGACGGCCACCTCGTATGGAATTGGGACGCCGGTAATCCGAATGCGACGCAGCCGATCGCACCTGGCCAGATCTACGTGCGCAATTCGGTCAACATGTGGTCCGTGTTCGCGGTCGACGAAAAGCTCGGCATGGTCTATCTGCCGCTCGGCAACCAGACGCCCGACCAGTGGGGCGGCCTGCGCACGCCGCAGTCCGAGAAACTGGCCGCGGGCATCGCCGCGCTCGATCTCGCTACCGGCCGGCTCGTGTGGAACTACCAGTTCACGCATCACGACTTGTGGGACATGGACGTCGGCGGCCAGCCGTCGCTCGTCGATCTGCAAACCGCAAGCGGCGTGCAGCCGGCGATCATCGCGTCGACCAAGCAGGGCAGCCTCTACGTGCTGAACCGCCAGACCGGCAAGCCGATCATCCCGATCACCGAACGGCCGGTGCCGGACAGCGCGGCGCCCGGCGACCATACGTCGCCGACGCAGCCGTACTCGGCGCTGAACTTCTCGCCGCCGACGCTGCACGAGCACGACATGTGGGGCACCAATCCATTCGATCAGCTGTGGTGCCGCATCAAGTTCAAGTCGCTGCGCTATGACGGCATGTTCACGCCGCCGTCCGAGCAGGGCTCCCTCGTGTTCCCCGGCAACTTCGGCGTGTTCGACTGGGGCGGCGTGGCCGTCGATCCGGTGCGGCAAGTGCTGATCGCGAATCCGAGCTATATGGCGTTCACGTCGAAGCTGGTGCCGCGCGCACAGATTCCGTCGAACAACGGTGACAAGAAGGGCAGCGAAACGAGCGGCATCAAGCTCGCGCGCGGCACACCGTTCGGCTTCGAACTGAATGCGTTCCTGTCGCCGCTCGGCATTCCGTGTCAGGCGCCGCCGTGGGGCTACGTGGCCGCCGTCGATCTGCGCCAGGGGCATATCGTGTGGGAGCACAAGAACGGCACGATCCGCGATAGCGCGCCGTTGCCGATTCCGCTGCCGCTCGGCGTGCCGAGCCTCGGCGGCATGATCACTACCGGCGGCGGCGTTGCGTTCCTGTCCGGCACGCTCGACTACTACCTGCGCGCCTATGACGTGCGCACCGGCGCGCGACTATGGCAGGCGCGTCTGCCGGCCGGCGGCCAGGCCACCCCGATGACCTACGCCGACAGCAACGGCAAGCAGTACGTGCTGGTGGTGGCGGGCGGACATGGCTCGCTCGGCACCAGGCAGGGCGATTCCGTGGTCGCGTACACATTGCCGTAGTCGTACCGCGGGACTCACTCTGCAATCGCGCGCGGCCACGCTCAATGCGTGGCCGCGCGCAGCACCAGCTTCAGCACGCCGGCCACCGACGCCACCGTGACGACGCCGGCGAGCCACAGGCCGGCGAACCACGCAAGGCGGCGCCACATGTCAGTGATACCCTTCGCCCGCGCGCATCTTTCCCTTGAACACCGCGTACGCGTACACGGTATAGCCGAGAATCATCGGCACCGTGATCGCGGCGCCGACCAACAGGAATAGCAGGCTCGCATGCGGCGCTGCCGCCGCGCGGAACGAAATCGACGGTGGCACCAGGTTCGGATAAAGACTGATCAGCAGCCCCGCGTAGCACAGCACGAAGATGCCGTATGAAGACAGCAGCGGCAACCCATGGCGGCGCGCCGACAGGCTGCGGAAAAAGGCTATGGTCAATAGCGCGAGCAGCAGCGGTACCGGCGCCGTCAACAGCAGGTTCGGCCAGCGGAACCAGCGCGCGGTGAGCGAGTTCGGCAGCATCGGCGTCCATAGCGTAACCACCACGATCAGCGCGAGCACGGTGACGGCCATCGTGCGCGTGTGTCGCCGGCAACGCTCGTGCAACGGACCTTCGGTGCGCCAGATCAGCCAGCATGAGCCGAGCAGCGTGTAACCGGCCATCACCGCGAGACCGCACAGAATCGTGAAGCGGGTCAGCCAGTCCCACCAGCCGCCCACATACGAATTCCCGGAAACCGCGATCCCTTGCAGCAGGCCGCCGAGCACGAGCTCCTGGCACAGCGCGGCGAGCGCCGAGCCGCCGAAGAACGCGGCGTCCCACCATGCACGGCCGCGACCGATCGCCCGAAAGCGGAATTCGAACGCGACGCCGCGGAACACCAGCGCGAGCAGCATCGCGATGATCGGCGGATAGAGCGCCGGCAGAATCACGCCGTAGGCGAGCGGAAACACCGCGAAAAGGCCGCCGCCGAGCACGAGCCACGTCTCGTTGCCGTCCCATACACCTGTTTCCCGCGCAATGGGCTGGTGCGAACCAGGTGATTCCGGATGCGCTCGAAACCGCGCTGGCGGTCACCGTTTCGCCTGAGCAGGTGTCGCCGGCGTTGCTGCGACAGGTCGGCACGGTGCTCGCGATGGGCGACGGCGCGCACGCGGCCTTGCAGCGCTTTGCCGAGGCCAGTGGGCGTGAGCCGCCAGCATCGGGCGGCGACGGCGCGCAAGCTGCGACGCATGGCCCTGCGCAACTCGCCAAAGGCGACGCGCTGTTATGGCGCGTCGGCGACGCCGGGCCGCAAGGAAAAGGGTTTTGTCGCGATAAGGAAGTCAGTGCGAGCGGATTTGATATGAAGAGGACTGCATATATGACCAGCGAATAGAATTGCTCGGCAGCGGTTCTGGTGTCGCCATCGTGCTGCATCTGCGCTTTGCGAATCATGTGCATCACCTCGATGCCGGACAGAATGATGCGCGCACACCGGAAACTCTTGAAGCCCATGATCGGCTTGATGACACGTTTGATGGCGCGGTGATCCTGCTCGATGACGTTGTTCAGATACTTGTTCTGCCGGATCTTGATTGCTTTTTCCGCTCAGCGTTGAGCGCTTCGAGCGCGGCCAGATAATCGTTTGGTTCTACGATGTCGCGCAGGCTGAGGCGGAACTGGTAATACCAGCGAACGGCACAGCTGACGACGACGTCGGGGAGCCGGTGACCGATAAATCGATTTCGTCTGCTTTATTGCCTGACTCTACCTGGGCCTGTCCAAGAACCTCCCAGTGCCTTTGTGAGCGAGACCCGAAGGAATGTCTTCGTCTTTGTGTGAGGTGACGAACAAATGGTTACATTGGCGCGCGTATACTCGTCAAAAAAGTGACATATAGCACGATGAGATCGAAAGCGACCACGGATTCAGTTGCCCGACATCTTCCGTAAGCAATGTATCTTTCGTTTAACTGAACAAATCGAGAATACCTTGCGTGGATGGTTCCAGATCAACCTTCCGAGGTTTTTTTGATGACTATCAGAAGCCTGATGAACACTGGCATTTCGCCTGTGCGTCTGTGGGGGGTGTGGCTTATTGCGACCGTGGTTGCGTCGGTGCCATTCCTCGTCACGCCATATCCTCCTCTTGGGCAACACTTTTACAATATCGTCCGGCTCGATATCCTTTCTCATCCGGCATCGTATGCTAGAAATTTTGTCGTTCAGTGGGATGCCGTGCCTGACCTTGCCATGGACCTGGCCCTCCCGTGGTTCACGAAGCTCATACCGGTAGAATGGGCCGCCTGGCTGTTTACCCTCGTTGAACTCGGGCTATTGACATCGGGCTGCCTGGTGTTGAGCCGTGTTGCCAATGGCCGCTGGTCATGGTTACCGTTTATCAGCTTCCTGCTGCTCTATAACTGGATACTGATACGCGGCTACGATAATTTTCTGTTTGGTCTTGGCATTTCCTTTTGGGCGATCGCCGCGCACGTGGCATTGCGCCGGGCCACCCTCGCGCGGATCCTGGTTTCGTGCTGTAGTGCCCTTGTCATCTATTTTTGCCATCTGTTTCCGCTCGCCGTTTTCGCTCTGGTCGCAGGCACGTGGGAACTTGGCTGTCTTCTTCGGGAGGGGAAGGTCTCGATTCATTCACTGGCTCGCCACGCGGCCGCGAGCTTTGTTCCGTTGCTGCTCCCCCTTGCGCTGTTGATCCACAGCAGCACCGGTGGCCTTCATGGGTCAACCCACTTCGGCCTTATCCACGTACTTTCGAAGCTCGCTTTCTGCATCGATGTCTTCTCAGTGGGAAATCGTGCAGGCGATGTGGCGATCGTGGCGGGTTTGAGCCTGTTCGTGGTCATCGGTCTCGTTATGAGATGGTGGACGTGCGAGCCAGAGTTCCGGATAACCGTGTTTTCACTTCCGCTGGTAGTCCTGCTCGCACCGTTTGACGCGTTTGCTTCCTACGGTGTGATCGAGCGATGTGGGATCAGCTTCGCGTTTTTGCTGACTGCGCTGGTTGGCATACGACATTCGGTGGCGCCACGTCTCCAACGAGTCGGCGCACTCGCTCTCACGCTTGTCTTTGTTTTCCGGATCGTGACTGTGACTGAGGACTGGCGGGGCGACAGTCCTGTCATTCAGGCTTACCGCACTACGTTCGCGTCTCTGAAGGCCGGTTCCGTCTTGTTCCAGTACAAGCAAGACACCGCCGACCGGTCTCCATGGAAAGACCCCCACCGCTGGAACCCATATTTGGACAAGGTGGTGGCGCTCGCAACAGTGAATGGCGTTCTCGTGCCGGATTTGTATCTCAAAGCGGGCCAGCAACCCGTGCTTTACCGGAGCGAGAACGTGGCATTGAGGGAGTTCCAGGACGACAGCTCTACCCGGAAACCCAATGTCTTAGCAAATGGCGCCATGTTGCGCGCGTGGTCGACTGAACTGCTGGATCGTTTTCCGGACCTTCAAAGCCGGTTTACGACGGTCTATCTTGCGGTGCTCGACCCGTACCGGCGCCTACCCGAGACGCTTGATGGTTGGCAACTCGTTGCGACGTTACCCGAACATCGGCTCTATGAACTGCGTCCCCGTTGAGCTCAAATATTGACCTTAGACGACCACGACGCATGAGAGTTACACGGTCTCGACAAGGCATCGGTCGAGGGGTCGCATCAAGGAGGCTGTAGTTGTTCCTTATCCTCGTCCGTTGCAACGTCTTCGGTTCAAGGCGTTGCCGACGATAGAGCCCGATACGAGCTAGTCGCATCGGAAATTGGCATGGTCCGATTTTCTTACAAGACAATGAATAGCTTCGATTCGTCTATCGAGACATATCTATCCACCATCCACTTCGGTTATCTCACGGCCCAAACCATAGAGGTCATTGCCGACCTCTACACCTTCAAAGGGCTCGTGCTCATACCGTTGCTGTGGTGGATGTGGTTTCAGCGAGACGAGCGCCGCGAATGGCGGCGAGAAATGGTGCTCGCAACGCTTCTCAGCGGCCTCCTGGCGCTCTTCGTCGGAAGACTGCTGACTCACTGGTTGCCGTTCAGAGTGCGCCCTGTCTTTAGCAGCGAGCTGCATCTGCACTTTGCGGGTCACGTCATCGAGGACGCACAGCTGTCGAGTTGGAGTTCCTTCCCAAGCGATCACGCGATGTTATGGATGGCGGTCGCCACTGGCATCTTTCTCGTGTGGCGGGGCATCGGCGTGCTGGCGATTCTCTATGCGGTGCTGGTCATTTGCTTGCCGCGTGCCTATCTAGGCTTTCACTACCCGACCGACTTGCTGGCGGGCTCGCTCGTGGGAGCCGGAATCACCTATCTCATGACGCGAGACGCGATTCGCGTGCGCTACGCCACTCCGGCGCTGCGATGGATGGAGCGTTACCCGGGACCGTCAGCGATGCTGGCCTTTATTCTGTGCCTCGAACTCGCCACGCAGTTCGACGAACTGCGCAAGCTGACGGGCAGTGTGATCAAACACCTATGAATCACACATGGCGGTTTTGTCGCGATAAGGAAGTCAGTGCGAGCGGATTTGATATGAAGAGGACTGCATATATGACCAGCGAATAGAATTGCTCGGCAGCGGTTCTGGTGTCGCCATCGTGCTGCATCTGCGCTTTGCGAATCATGTGCATCACCTCGATGCCGGACAGAATGATGCGCGCACACCGGAAACTCTTGAAGCCCATGATCGGCTTGATGACACGTTTGATGGCGCGGTGATCCTGCTCGATGACGTTGTTCAGATACTTGTTCTGCCGAATCTTGATTGGCTTTTTCCGCTCAGCGTTGAGCGCTTCGAGCGCGGCCAGATTGGCGCCGCTCTTGTCCACAGTGATAGTCTCGGGCTCAACATTTTGGGCAATCGCCTTTTTTGCCCATCTCGTTCGTGGTTCGTGAGGGAATGCGAATTCTAGCGCACCGCGTTAGCGCGACAGAACCATGCGCGTCAGGCACGTGCAATGCGCATCTCGGGACCAGGCGGGCCGATGTATCGGACCGAAGGAGCCGAACATGCGTGTGCAGGCGATAGAGATGGCCGACTTCCTCGTAAGCTGGACCGTCGTCAGGGATTCGGAAGGTGCTTTCCAGTGGATCGTGCTCGTGACCGAGCGCGGCGGCGAACATGGCACGGTCTTCGAGCGACGCGGGACCTGCGGCCACGTGTCGTGGGGAGACGCGCAGGACATCGCGGCTGAGAATGCGCGCCGCGTCGCGGCCACGCTGGTCGAGCCGGACAAGACGAAATCGCGGCGCGAGCGGATGCCGGTGGCGCCCCGCGCGAATCATTGATTCACGGTCGGGGGCAGTGGCTGCAACGTCGCGTCGAGTAACGATTGCATCGGCGCCCCCAACGGAGATTCAGGCAGTGACTGCTGGCGGCCGCTTCGAAACGCCGCCGCACCACCCATTCGCGAATCCGCTACTCCCTCTAACTTCGCCCCCGCCCCGCGCGACGCGACCTCGGCAGAAAATGCCGCATCGCCAGCAAAATAGTCGATCCCAGCAGCAGCGTGGCGATTGGAAACGTGCCCGCGGCATTCACCGCGATGTCCATCGGGCGCTCCCCGAGCAGCTGCATACGGCGGCGCGTCATCGCGGCGCCTAGCGACTGCAGTTCGTTCTTCAGCATGCGCTCGGCGTCGGGCAGCAGGACGGTTTCCTCGTCGGCGACATGATGGGCAACCTCGCGAATCAATTGAAAAAACAGCCCATCGTAGGCGGCGTTTTCAGGGCCCATCGCACGCAGCTTCGCGATCGTCGCGCGCATCTGGTCGTGTTCGGGACGGCTTTTCTTCAGCGTTTCATCGCTGCCGAGCGCGCGGTCGAGCGCCGGATAGAAGATTTCTTCCTCCAGCTGCGCGTGGATTTCGAGCGCGTCGCACACGCCATTGACGATCGCACGTTTGCGCCACCACGGCGTGGAGGCGTGATATCGGTGCGAAGCGGCGAGCACGTGCATATGGTCAAGGCGGATCATCGACGTGATCGACGGCGACAGCGATGAGGCGTCAGTGGACATGGCGTTTCTCCAGGGCAAGGGTGCTCGCGGGTACCGCATGCTCCATTCCCGCTGCCCAAAAATCGGTCAACCGGGTGCCAGCGCCGGCTAGCGGGCCTCTTTACTGCTCGTGAAAGCATTCAACGCGGAGTCCGCGGCATCCGCCGCGCGGGCAAACAGATCGTCGACGATTCTGCGCGCCGCGCTATATCCGCCCATCAACGCATCAGCCTCGGTGTCGAACGGCCGCCCGCCCGCAATGCCGAAGCGCAGCGGCGAGAACGTTGCGACGGCGGCGCCCGCCTGATAAATGTGAACCACCGCCGCGTAGCGCGTGCGTACCGCCGCGCGCTCGGCGGGGCGCAACGTGAAATCCGCCTCGACGGTAACCTCGATCGTGAACCCGTGATATTCGTAGGTCCGCATCATCCTTTCCTTCGTCGCGTAAGTGGGTACGTGCCGGTGCGCGATGATCGCGTCCGACGGGCGCGGCGCTCGTCGCCGCCGCGCACAGTCGAGCGGCGCTGGCTCGATGCTACGAGCGTATCGAGCCGCGCAAGCAACAGACGCGCCTGTATCGCTTCAACGTTTTCGCATCATGGTCTGAAGCAACGATTCGCCGCAGCATACGCTGGCGGCCGCAAAAATGCGCGTCGGGCGCGTGGTCGAAACCATGGCGTTGCGGACAGTCATGCTGGAACGCGCAGTTAGCGCCTTCGCGCGTATTTGAACCCGCCCCGCGGTGAGAGCGCGCGCAAAGTAGCTGGCCCATCGGCTGCAACCTGTTGAGCGCGGTCTGAATCAAAATGTGGACTGCTGCGTGGAGGGACGAAATGCCTGATGTCCGACAAGCCTGCCCGTGCGCCGTCGATGCACAGGGCCGGCGAAATTCCGCAGGTTGCGATCCCACCCGCGACGCGTCTGGCGCTGTGTGGAAATCTCGCGCGGCGGCGCTGTGCAGAACGCTCGTCATCACATTCGCGATCGCCGCGACGGCCGCCTGCGCGACGCCGCCCGAACGCGGCGACGCGCAGTCTTCGGGTCAACCGGCATGCAACGTGGCCGGCAAGTTCTGCGACACCTTTTTTGGCCCTTAACGAGACGCGCGCCGCGCATGAGCTGCGTTGACGCGCGAGACCGCAAGAGGACCGATCAGATATTGCCGCGGCGGGTTCACCCGAGGTCGTTGCCGCGCGGCACCTCGCTGCCCAATTCAGCGCCGGTCGTCGGATCGCTCGACGGGTCGGAGCGCAGCCGCGTGGCCATCGCGGTGACCGCGGTTTCCTGTTGCGCTTCGAGGCCGACCGACGCGGTGCCGTCGCCGCCGTCCACCGCCGGTTCTGCGGTCTGTAGCGTGAGACCGGTGCCGCTGTTCCACGGTGTGTTCACCACCGCTCCGTCGTGCGACATCTTGTAATAGACGCTCGCGAATTCCTGTCTCGGCGGCAGCTTGCCCGGCGGGAAATTCGGGGTGATCGCATACAGCGCCTTCTCGAACGACTTCTGATGCGCAACTTCGCGGGTCATCAGAAAGCCGAGCGTCTCGCGCACGCCGGCATCGTCGGTGACGTTGATCAGCCGTTCATAGATGATCTTCGCGCGCGCTTCGGCGGCGATGTTCGAGCGCAGGTCCGCGGTCGGTTCGCCGATCGTGTCGATGTACGCGGCACTCCACGGTACGCCGCCGGAGTTCGTCAGCGGCGGCCCGCCGCCATACAGCACCTGGGTAAGGTGACTGTCGTTGCCCGCGCCGTTTAGCTTGCGGTAGAGCTCGGCTTGCTGCTCGACAGCTTCGGCGAGCTCCCCTTTCGCGCCGCGGTTCAACATCGCGACGATCGAGCCGATGATCTCGAGGTGGCTCAGTTCCTCGGTGGCGATATCGAACAGCATGTCCTTGCGTCCGGGGTCTTCTTCTGCAACGGCCTGCGTGAAGTAGCGCATCGCGGCGGCCAATTCGCCTTGCGGACCGCCGAACTGCTCCAGCATCAGGTTCGCAAGACCGGGATTGGTCGTGCCGACGCGAACCGTGTATTGCAGCCGTTTGTTGTGCATAAACATCGTGACCTCCATCGGAGTTGGTACTGTGGGTCGTCCATCCGCCGTGCCACGCGAGCGGAGCGCCGGTCGTCGCGAGCGGCGCGTGCGTCGTCGCGCATGCCGCGTTCCCGGGCGGCTCGCAACGCCTCGTGGGTGGTCCAGGGATGGCGTGCGCGGCGGCCGATGTCGCGTGTCTCGTGGCGCGCTCGGCTCCTCGTCGGCGTGTCCGTGGCCTTCGGCATGTGGACAGCCGGCATGGGTTGGAGCAGCATGGTCGCCTGGATAGGCTTGAAGCAGCGGGCCAATCTCAGCGGAACTTGCATGTGAGCGAGGCAATCAACCCAGATACCGCGCTGCGGTATCGACACTTTTTCGATCTGGGCGCACCAGCGAGCAATCAGTCGTCCTGCTGCAGGAGAAAAGAAATGCTGACGCAGAAGACCAAGGACATCGTCAAGGCCACGGCGCCGGTTCTGGCCGTGCACGGCTATACGATCATTCAACGTTTCTACAGGCGGCTCTTCGAGGCGCATCCCGAACTGAAGAACGTGTTCAATATGGCCCACCAGGAGCAGGGGCAGCAGCAGGAAGCGCTCGCGCGCGCCGTGTACGCGTACGCCGAGAACATCGAGGACCCCAGCAGTCTCGCCGCGGTCCTGCGCAATATCGCCAACAAGCACGCGAGCCTCGACGTGAAAGCGGAGCACTATCCGATCGTCGGCGAACATCTGCTTGGCGCGATCAAGGACGTGCTCGGCGACGCCGCGACCGACGACATCATCTCCGCGTGGGCCCATGCGTACGGCAATCTCGCGGACGTGCTGATGGGCATGGAAGCCGAGTTGCGCGAAACGCGCGCATCGCAGTTAGGCGGCTGGACCGGATGGCGCACGTTCGTCGTCAAGGAGAAGCGGCCCGAGAGCAGCGTCATCACGTCGTTCATTCTCGAACCGAAGGACGGACAGCCGGTCGCGAACTTCGAGCCGGGTCAGTACATCGGCATTGCCGTCGATGTGCCCGCGCTCGGCCTGCAGCAGATCCGGCAATACAGCTTGTCCGACGTGCCGAATGGCCATACCTATCGGATCTCCGTCAAGCGCGAGAGCGGCGAGGCCGGGCGACCGCCGGGCTACGTGTCCTCGCTGCTGCACGATCACGTGAACGTCGGCGACGAAGTCAAACTGGCGGCACCGTACGGCACGTTCTACATCGATGTTCATGCGAAGACGCCGATCGTGCTGATCAGCGGCGGTGTCGGTCTGACGCCGATGGTCAGCATGTTGAAGCGCGCGATTCAGGACCCGCAGCGGCGCGTGGTGTTCGTTCACGGTGCGCGCAACGGCGCCGTGCACGCGATGCGCGACCGTCTGCAACAGACCGCCGCCACCCAGCCGAATTTCCGCGCGATGGTGTTCTACGACGCGCCGCTCGATACCGACGTGCAGGGCGGCGACTACGATTACGCGGGTTTCATCGACCTCGGCAAGCTGCGCGACGAGATCCTGTTGCCCGACGCCGACTACTACATCTGCGGTCCTGTTCCTTTCATGCGGATGCAGCACGACGCACTGAAAAACCTGGACATTCACGAGTCGAAGATTCACTACGAGGTGTTCGGACCGGATCTGTTCGCTGAATGACGCGTACGGTCGTGCCGCGCGACGGCTGCCGCGGAAGCGACCAGCAGGAATGCAGTCACCGTGACCGGGAGCGCGGCATGAAAGTGCATCATCTGAACTGCATTTCGACTTGCCCGCTGTGCGGCAAGCTGTTCAACGGGCACCCCGATTCGCTGATCCGCCGCGGACATCTGACCTGCCATTGTCTGCTCGTCGAAAGTCCGGCGGGGCTGGTGCTCGTCGATACCGGTTTCGGTTTGCGCGATGTCGCCGATCCCTATTCGCGCCTCGGCAAATTCTTCCTGAGGCTGCTGAAGCCCGAGTTTCGAAATGAAATGACGGCGATCAGGCAGATCGAGCGGCTCGGTTTCGACCCGGCCGATGTGCGCCACATCGTGATGACGCACCTCGATTTCGACCATGCGGGCGGACTCGACGACTTTCCGCACGCGACGGTGCATATGCTCGCGAGCGAGCGCCAATACGCGGCGCAGCAGAAGACGTGGCTCGACCGGCAGCGCTTCAGGCCGCAGCAGTGGTCGTACCAGAACATGTGGCGCGTGCATTCGCCGCAGTACACCGAGCGTTGGGAGGGCTTCGCCAAGGTCCATCCGATCGAAGAACTCGCGAGCGAGATCGCGCTCGTGCCGTTGCGAGGCCACACCTATGGTCACGCGGGCGTCGCCGTACACGGCGATGACGGCTGGTTGCTGCTCGCGGGCGATGCCTATTTCGACAACGGCGAGCTCGACCCGGTGCGTCCGCATTGCGCACCCGGTTTGCGCTTCTATCAGTGGATGCTCGAAAAGGACCGCGCGGCACGGCTGTACAACCAGCGCCGACTGCGCGATCTGGCAAAGCGGGCGAGTCCCGCGTTGACGATTTTTTGCAGCCACGACGTCGACGAATTCGAACGGCTGGCGGGCCGTTCGGTGGCCGTGCCGGCGCAGCAGATGGCGTGATGCTCGCAGGCTTGCGCGCGCGCCCGCTGCTGCGCCGCTCGCTCACGTGTTGCGCTCACCCTGGCATCGTGCGTGCTGAGTCATCTGCACGCGCGGCATCCCGCGCCGGGCGACACTGCAAGGAGCGAATCATGACGACCCAGCAACGGCAGCCGAAGACGCCGAAAACCGCAGACGCCGACGAAAGCGGCGTAGGCAACGAAGGCAGGTTCGAAACGGACATCTCCGAGACCGGCGAGGACGGCACCAGCGTGCGTCAAGCCGAGGTCAAAGAAAAAGACCTGTCCGAAGTGAAGCCGTCGCAGCAGAAGGGCGGCCAATGACGGTGCGAACCGCGCGTCGCGCGAAGAACTGTCCGCCGCGCAGGGCTTACGGACAACCTGCGGTGCGGGCGCGTTTCCTATACTGCCTTTGTCCTCCGTTTGGACTCCAGGGGACAGCGTTCTCAAATGCGCTTGCAGCGGCCATGCCGGTTGATGGCTGGTCGCTCTTTTTTTGCGCGAGCGCTTTTTATCGCTCCGGCCGCCGCAGCAGCGCGGCCGCGAGCAGGCCGGCGCCGAGCGCCACGTAGACGTGGCCGAGCGAGCGGCGCGACAGATGCGCCTCGAATCCAGGCGTGAGCCTGTCGGGCACCACCTTGTAGTCGACCACATACGCGCTCGCCACGGTCGTGGCCGCGGCGACCGCGGTCGCGCCGGGCCGTCGCGATGAGTCGGGGCCGGCCATCCGGTCAACGAGTTGCTCGAACATCATTGCCCAGAAGATCGCGGCTGCCTGATGGATCGCGAAGCCGGTCACCGTATGGCGGATGCTGAAGCCGCGTTCACGCAGCGCGCGTTGCGGCCACAGGCAATGGGTGACGGCATTGATCGGCGCGAGCGGGCTGCCCGATGCGTCCGTGGATGCCGCCGCGGCGGTCGCCGCCGACAGGCAGCCGGCCAACAGCCCCGATGGCACGGCCCGGCGCAGCGTCGCACAGATGGCCTGATACCACGGCGAACCGATTTCGTATTCGAGCATTTTCATGGCGGGGCTCCGGTTGGGGCGCGCAAACGCACGCTCCATCATCGCGGACAGCGGTATGCGCGAGGAGCAGCATGGCGCGTTCCGCGCGGACGATGCCGCGCATCACGCGATCTCGGCCTTCACGAATCTCGCCATGAACGTGCGGGTCGAGCCATCGGGAAACAGCACCGCGACCTGTTCGTCGGTTGAAAACACCACATGGCCCGAGCCGTATTTGCGTACGCGGACAGCGTCGCCGCGGCTGAAGCGAGGCTTCTGGCTGGCGTGGCGAGGCGGTTTTTTGTCTTCGGGGGTGGTTCGTTGAGCTTCGAGTGTCGCTTCGAGCGGGTTCAGACAGTTGTCGCAGGTGCCGCAACGCTCGAAACCCTGCGCATCGCCGAAGTATTCCAGCATCACGCGCCACCGGCAGCCGCCGGTTTGCGCGTAGTCGATCATCTGCTGGAGTGCGTCGCGATCGCGCGTCGCGAGCTGCGCATAGCGTTCGACCGCGGCATCGATCGCGCTGTCCTCGCCAACTTCGCGTAACCGGTACCGCTGCAGCCGGTCGCGTGACACGTGTCGCGAGTCGGTTAGTATCTTCAGCGCGACGGCGAGCTTGTTGCGGCCGACGTCAGGCACCGCATCGAGCAGTTCGCGCGCGCTCACGCCAGGACCGGGCGATTTCGTGCGCTGCGCGAGGGCGTCGCAGATGCGGCGCAGCAGCGCGGCATCGGGATAGCGGCCCAGCGCGAGAAACTGCTGCACGCGCCGGTCGTTCAGATCGAACAGCAGTTCGCAGCGCGCGATCTCGCCGTCGCGTCCCGCGCGTCCGCTTTCCTGGTAATACGCATCGATGCTGCCCGGCATCTGGTAGTGGACGACGAAGCGGATATCGGGAACATCGACACCCATCCCGAACGCGTTGGTCGCGATCATCACACGCACGTCGCCCGACACGAAAGCCTCCTGCGCGTCATGCCGCTCACGCGCGGACATACGGCCGTGATAGCAGACGGCGGCAACTTCCCAGCCGCGCACCATCGCCGCCACTTGTTCGGCTTCGCGCACGGTCGCCGTGTAGACGATGCCTCGGCCGGTTTCACTCGCGAGCAGCGTGCGCAACGCGGCCGTCTTGGCCTCTCTCGCGCGCGCCGACGCACGCTGGCGCCCGCCCGCGACCGACACCTGCGTGACCCGATAGTGAAGATTGTCGCGATACACGCCGGTGTTCACGATGCGCGGCTCGCGCAAGCCCAGCGAACGCACGATGTCCTCGCGGATGTCCGGCGTGGCCGTCGCGGTGAGCGCGAGGATAGGTGGCTTGCCGAGCGCCTTGACCGCATCGACGATGCGCAGGAATGCCGGCCGAAAATCGTGGCCCCACTGCGATACGCAGTGCGCCTCATCGACGACGACGAGTTCGATGCGTTGCCGAGAACGCGCCCGCAATGCGTCGATCAGCTCGGGCCGCGTCAGCTGCTCGGGCGTGACGAAGACGATGCCGCGGCGTGCGCTGCGCAACGCGTCGTAAGTCTCGCGCAGTTCGGCGGCCGGCACCGTGCTATTGATCCGCCAGGCGTCGATGCCGGCCTCGCGCAGCTTGTCGAACTGGTCTTTCATCAGCGCGATCAGCGGCGACACGACCAGCGTCCAGCCGTCGAGGTGCAGCGCCGGCAACTGATAGCACAGCGATTTGCCCGCACCCGTCGGCATCACGGCGAGTGTGTCGCGCCGTTCGAGCACGCTGCGGATGATGTCCCGTTGGCCGGGGCGCAGCCGGCTGATCCCGAACACTTCGCGCAACGTCCTGCGCATCGCGTTCAGACGGGCGGACGTGTCGCGCGCGATGGAGGTGTCGGTCATGAAATTGGCGGTTGGCTTGCGGCACGGCGAGTCAGCCTGCGGCCAGCAAACACCGTACCGCGACCGGGCGCCGCAGCGGGAACGCCGTGTGCTGGTACGTCATGACGTGATATTTACGGCCAAACGGGTGGACTCATGAACAAGGAAGACAAAAGCGACGCGTATCCCTACGCGTCGGGCGGATGGGGGTCGGTCAAGGCGGTGGCGACAATCCTGCTGCAGGAAAAAGCACCGCTGAAGGATAGCCAGGTTCTGATGCATCAGAACAAGCCCGACGGTTTCATGTGTGTCAGTTGCTCGTGGGCGAAGCCGGCCGATCCGCATACGTTCGAGTTTTGCGAAAGCGGCGCGAAAGCGACCGCGTGGGATCTGACGGCCAAACGCGTCACGCCCGATTTCTTCGAGGTCCACACGGTCAGCGAGCTCGCCAGATGGCACGACCACGATCTCGAGGAAGCGGGGCGGTTGACCGAGCCGCTGCGCTACGACCCGGCTACCGACCGCTACGTGCCGGTACCGTGGCAGGAAGCATTCGATGCGATCGGCGCCGAGCTGCGCACGCTGGACCCGGCCAGCGTGGTGTTCTACACGTCGGGCCGCGCTTCACTGGAAACCTCGTATATGCTGCAGCTTTTCGCGCGCATGTACGGCACCAACAATCTGCCTGACAGCTCGAACATGTGCCACGAAAGCACCAGTGTCGGCCTCAAGGAAGCGATTGGCGTGGGCGTCGGTACGGTTTCGCTCGACGACTTCGAGAAGACCGACCTGATGTTCTTCTTCGGCCAGAACGTCGGCACCAATAGCCCGCGCATGCTGCATCAGTTGCAGGATGCGCGCAAACGCGGCGTGCCGATCATCACGTTCAATCCGCTACGCGAGCCGGGGCTGCTGCATTTCGCAAACCCGCAGTCAGCGTTGCAGATGCTCACACCCACCGATACGCAGATCAGCACGCAATACCACCAGGTGAAGACGGGTGGCGATACCGCCGCGATCCTCGGCATCTGCAAGCTCGTCATCGAAGCGGACGATCGCGCGGTGAGCACGGGCGACGCGCGCGTCGTCGACGTCGATTTCATCCGCGAGCATACGAACGGCTACGAGCAATTCGCTCAGTACGCGCGCGACGCGAGCTGGGACGACATCGAGCGAGTGAGCGGATTGCCGCGCGACGCGCTCCAGGCAGCCGCCGACGAGTACATGAAGGCGAACGCGGTGATCGCCCATTACGGCATGGGTCTCACGCAGCATCGGATGGGCGTGCAGAACGTGCGCATGCTGTGCAATCTGCTGCTGCTGCGCGGCAATATCGGCAAGCCGGGCGCGGGGCCGTCGCCGGTGCGCGGGCATTCGAACGTGCAGGGGCAGCGCACGGTCGGCATCACCGAAAAGCCGGAGCTCGCGCCGCTCGATCAACTGGCCAGACAGTTTTCGTTCGAGCCGCCGCGCGAGAAAGGTATGAACATCGTCGAGGCGTTCGAGGCGATGCTCGACGGCAAGGTCAACGCGATGATCAACCTCGGCGGCAACCTCGTGCGCTCGGTGCCCGACCGCGTGCGCACCGAACCGGCGTGGGCCGCGCTCGGGTTGACCGTCAACGTGGCGACCAAGCTCAATCGCAGCCACCTGGTGCACGGCCAGCGCTCGTATCTGCTGCCGTGTCTGAGCCGCATCGAGATCGACCGGCAGGCGGGCGGCGCGCAGGCGGTGTCGATGGAAGACAGCACGGCACACTTTCACGGCTCGCGTGGCATGGCCGAACCGGCCGCGCCGACGATCCGCTCGGAGCCGTTCATCGTCGCGGGCATCGCGAAGGCGACGCTTGGGGAGCGCTCGAGCGTCGACTGGGATGCATGGCGCGACGACTATTCGCGCGTGCGTCTGGAGATGTCGAAGACATGGCCCGAGATGTTCGGTGATTTCGAGGCGCGCATGTGGACACCCGGCGGCGTGATCCGGCCGCTGCCGGCGCGGGAGCGCAAGTGGAAGACCAAAAGCGGCAAGGCCGAATTCATGGTGCCGACTTCGATCGGCGAAGATCCGGACATGCCCGAGCGTGAGCCCGATTCGCTGCGGTTGATGACCCTGCGCAGCGACAGCCAGTTCAACACGACCATCTATGGCCTCGACGACCGCTTCAGAGGCATCAAGGGTTCGCGCATGGTGATTCTGATGAATCGGGCCGATATGGAAAAGCGCGGACTCGCGCACGGCGACCGAATCTGCCTCGAGACCATCGCGGACGACGGCGTCGAGCGGCACGTCGACGGACTGAGCGTCGTGCCGTTCGACGTGCCGCAGGGATGCATCGGCGGCTATTACCCGGAATGCAATCCGCTGCTGCCGCTATGGCACTACGCGAAAGAGAGCAAGGTGCCGGGCGCGAAGTCGATTCCGGTGCGCGTACTGGCGGCCACGCGGTGATCAGTGCTTCGTCGATACAAAGAGGCCGGCATCGTTACCTGTGCCGGCCGCTGAATTACACCCGGGCAGCGCGTGAAGGGCATGATAAGCGCGTGCCCATCTCCATCATAGTCGGGCCAGCGGGCCGTTAGCGGACGCGCAGGGTGTCGGTAATGCATGAGTTGCGTACAGAGCCGAACCGGCAAGCTGGCAAAGGACGAGAACCAAAAGTTTCGCACCGGCTGTGGCGCGCGCCACGGAGTCCATGCGCGACTTCCGCGACCTCCGCGCTCGCCTGCACGCGTCATCCCGCGCAGCATCGCCAGGATCGCAGCGATGCGTGCCGCCGTTGCGCCGACGCCTGCCGCGCGTTATGACGGAGCGCGCGTCCATACGCGAGCCGCGAAATGCAGCGTTCAGCGCCGCGGCTTCGAGCCCTTCCAGCTCGACTTGCGCGCGAACTCCACGAACGAATGCAGATAGTCGAGCGACGCGTCCGCTTCGCGCGTGCCTAGAAAAATCTGCTTGGCCATGCCGGTCTTGCCTAGCTTCACGCTGACGACCGGCATACGGTCCGCGTATTCCTCGGCGAGCCAGCGCGGCAGCGCGGCGACGCCGCGATCGCTCGCGACCATCTGCAGCATGATGTCGGTGGTCTCGATCGTCTTGTGACGGCGCGGCGCGACGTCGGCGGGGCGCAGGAACAGGTTGTAGATGTCGAGGCGGTCGGTGTCGACCGGATAGGTGATCAGCGTTTCATCGATCAGCTGTTCGGGCTCCACGTAACGCGCGTTGGCCAGCCGATGCCCGTCGGCCACCACCAGCACCTGCTCGTAATCGAACACGGGTTCGAAGCTGAGGCCGGGGCGCTTCAGCGGATCGGGGGTGACGAGCACGTCGATGTCGTAGCCGAACAGCGCGCCGATGCCGCCGAACTGGAAGCGCTGCTTGACGTCGACATCGACATCGGGCCAACGCGCGAGGTACGGCGACACGACTTTCAGCAGCCACTGATAACACGGATGACATTCCATGCCGATCCGCAGCGTGCCGCGCTCGCCGTTCGCATATTGCTTCATACGCGCTTCGGCGTGCTCGAACTGCGGCAGCAGCCGGTCAGCGAGCGACAGCAGATAGCGGCCCGCCTGCGTGAGGCGCAGGTTGCGGCCATCGCGTTCCCAGACCGGCGTGCCGAGCTGCTGCTCGAGCTTCCTGACGGTATGGCTCAATGCCGATTGCGTCAGATGCAGCGCACCGGCTGCCGCCGTGAGCGAGCCCTGCCGGTCCACTTCGCGGATCAGGGTAAGGTGAAAGCGTTCGAGCATGAGGTGTTCTCAACGAGGTCTCGGGCGGGCGATCAGAACGCCAGGCAATTCGAGCTCGCTTGACCAGGAGTGATATAGCCCAAAAGCGTCGTTCGTCGCGATCGGGCGAAATTAGCCGGTGTGGCCGGCCGGGCGCGGACAACGGCACGCCAGCGCAATACAGTGGTCCGTCCCGTCGGGCTATCTTGCAGGAAGATCGAGCATTTCACGCGCTTTGGCCGCACTTGCCACCGGACGGCCATATTCGCCACACAATGAGGCCACCCGCGCAACGAGTTGCGCATTGCTCTTTGCCAGCGTGTCCTTGTCCCAGCGCACGTTGTCTTCGAGACCGGTGCGGCAGTGTCCGCCCATTTCGAGAGTCCAATGATTGACCTCCAACTGATGCCGTCCGATTCCAGCGGCGGTCCATGTTGCATCCGGCAATAGCGCCTTGAGTTGCTGAACCTCGAACTCGAGAATCTCGCGACGCGCGGGCAGCGCATTTTTTACACCCATCACGAACTGAACGTGGACAGGAGACTTCAGCAGCCCCTGCTGAACGAGATCTGCGGTGCTGTACAGCATCGCCAGATCAAAGATTTCGATTTCCGGTTTGACATCGTAGTCGAGCATCGTTTGCGCAAGCGCGCGCACAAAGTCCGGCGGATTCTCATAGACGGTAGTCGGAAAATTGACAGAGCCCGTTGCGAGCGACGCCATATCCGGGCGCAGGTCGAGCATCGCGCCGCGTTGCTCGAACGAACGGCCACGACCGCCTGTCGAAAACTGGATGATGATGTCAGGGCAGTGCTTCCGGATGCCTTCCTGAAGCGCGGCGAAACTCGATCGGTCGGAACTCGAGTTCTCCTGTTCGTCACGCACGTGCAGATGAACGAGGGAGGCCCCGGCTTCGTACGCTTCCTGGGTGCTTTCGACCTGCTCGGAGATCGTGACCGGCACGGCCGGGTTGTCCTTCTTGCGGGGAACTGAGCCAGTGATGGCAACAGAGATGATGCACGGTTCGCTCATGACTAACACTCCAGTTCCAGATTTTCGTCTCGCCTCCACGGCGAGCCCTCATGAGCGCGTCTCCTGCAAAATGCCCGCGCTCCATATCTTCCAAGTTTAGTTCAAAAGGCACGGCTGAACTTGATCTGCTGTAGAAATCCTGGACACAGTCGAATGTTAGTCTTCGACGTTTTTCACGCCTTCGGATCCCGCCAGGCCGGTGAATCATTGGATCGTCTCGCTGCATGCTCGGCTCTGTTCGGATTACTGCTTGCTCAAGGCATGCGGCTTTCCGATGAGAAGGAAATGAAAGAACGCGATCAGCGGGAACGCCGTGGCTACTGCCGCAACCAGAGTCCAGCCGCCGTGCTCAAAGAGCGTGCTTGCGACAGCCGAACCGATTGCTCCGCCGATGAAGATGCTTGTCATGTAGAGCGCGTTCAGGCGGTTGCGGCTCGAGGCGTGCAATGCATAAATCTCGCGCTGTCCAAGCACCATGCTCATCTGCACCGCGAAATCGAGCACGATGCCTGTCACGACGAGACCGTACACACCAAACGACGGATGAATCAGCGCCGGTGTGCAGGCCAAAGCGCCGGCGATCAACGCGATGCATGTGGCACGGACAGAGTGCCCTGCATCTGCCAGGCGGCCGGCTACCGGCGCCGAAGTCGCGCCGATTGCACCAAGCATCGTCATGCACGCGCCAGTACCAAAGTGACATTTTTTGACACACCTTTCCAACAGATTTGAGGCCGCGATCTCTGTACATTCCCTTCTCGACGCGCGATACACCTCGTGCCCTCTCTGTAAAGGAAGATGCTCATGAAAACCCGAACGTTTGCCATGCTGGTGGGCGGGGCTCTGCTCACATCCATGACTGCTTCGGCATTCGCCGGCGTGGTCGTCGGTATCGCCGTGCCGGCTCCCGTCGCGGTCGTTCCTGCGGTACCTGTCTATGCGCCGCCGACCGTGGTCGTGCAAAACGGTTATGCAGCAGCCGTGCCACCGGCAGTCGCGCCGGTTGTGACGGTTGCGCCAGCGCCCCGACCTCCCACGGCGGTCGTCGTCATGCCACGTCGTCCTGTGATTGTAGTTAGGGGGCCGCGTCGCGTCTGGATGCCTGGTCACTGGGTAGGTGGAGTCTGGGTGGCCGGTCACTGGGTGTGAAATGTCGGCGCCGTACCTGTCTCGTGCGACACATGACCCCCGTCCGTCAAAGCAGCCAGGCAATGTTGCACATCACTTCGGCGCGAGGGCTGCTCGTCGGGGTCTGCGGCTTGCCGACTTTGTGCTGCTGGTCGTCCTGAGTGCACTTACGGTCGGAGGGTGCATGAGCCTGAATGGACGTGCACCCAAACGATTGTCCCCGCAGCGATACCTTCACCATCGTTTAATAGCCTGGCATCGCAGCGCACAGTGCCCGTATGCAGCACTAATGGACCTGGTGGATCTCGCGCGACGCTATGGCAATCCGTCCGCCATCTTTCTGGACGCGCTGTACGGCATGACCGCGCAAGTGGATGAGTCCTTTCCCGGGCAAGAATGCAGAGGACCCGCTGCGATCCCGGGACCGGTCAATCGAATGCCAAAGGCATCTGACTGTTTTATGTATACCTGCGTAGCAGGTCATCGAGAGAGCGAGATGAAAGCAAGCGGTATGTCGGTATGGCGGGGTTCCCTTTTCGCGCGCAACGTATTGCTGTTGATTGTACTGATGCTGACAAGTCAGATCCTGGTCTTTGCCGTCTATCTGAACTTTATCCAGAAGCCAAGAGTTGACGATGGGGCAGCGCTCGTGGCATCGCAGATCCGGATCCTGGACCGGCTGTTGTCAGTCCTGCCGGACGACCAGCGAAACCTGCAACTGCTCGAAATGAACGGAGCGCCCCAGGATGAACTGCCGCCGCCACAGGCTCACGACGGGTTGCCTCCCGACTACATGGCACACCGCTTCTTCGCTCGAGTGGCATCGGAACTTGCCTTGGACGAACAGCTTCGCTGGGAGCGCGACGGGCACCGGATCTGGGTGCGTCTACATGTGCAGGACATGTACTACTGGGTGGGGTTGCGTGGAACCTCGGCCATGAGCAGTACGTTGCCTTGGGCGCTGATCGGCCTGTTGTTAAGTGCGGCTACCCTTCCTGCTCTTGGAGCCTATCTGATCCACCGGCCGGTCGAACAGGCGCTGCGCCGGCTGGCGCGCGCTGCCAGCACCATCGAGCGTGGCGTTTGGCCCGAAGCGGTTCCCGTGAGCGGCCCGCGCGAGCTGGCAACAGTAGCGGAGGCGTTCAACCGGATGGCGTCGACGCTCGAAGATCTCGAAGCGACGCGCGCCGAAATGCTTGCGGGCATATCGCATGATATCCGCACGCCGCTGACCAAGCTGCGCATGGCCATCTTTGCACCGGAGTCATTCGAGGCCCCGGCCGCCAGCGCGGAACGCTTTGTCGAGGAGATCGACACGATCGTCCAGCAGTTTATCGATTTCGCCCGTGGGTGGGATAGCGAACCGGCAACGCACGGCGATCTGAACGCGCTGATCGAACAGCTCGCCGCCGACTATGCAGGTCTCGGTCGCACGTTCGAACTGTCGCTCGCGGAATTGCCCCCTGTTGCGTTCCGACCGGTCGGCATGCAGCGCCTGTTGATGAACCTGATGCAGAACGCGGTCGTGTACGGTCAGGTCGGGCTCGCAGTCCGGACTACCACGGACGCGCGAAGTGTCACGATTGCGGTTGAGGATCGGGGACCGGGCCTGCCTCAAGAGCTTCTGTCGCTGATAAAGCAACCATTCCGGCGCGGCTCAGAGGCGGATCGAAAGGGCGGGAGCGGCCTCGGCCTCGCGATAGCGGAACACGTCGCACAGCAGCATGGCGGCACGCTCGAACTCTTCCAGAATGTGCCATCAGGGCTCCGGGCCGTGGTGCAAATCCCCATTGCTTAGGGCGCGCATGTCGGCGCGATGACTGCGCCGACCTCGTTCTGTCGCAGGGACTACCACGCAATGTGACGCTTGAGCCCCGCCCCAACGGTCTGGCAGGGCAGCGTGAGCATTTGATGAGATGGCCATTTTTCAGGTTGTGTGATGAAAAACCTTACAAGATACTTTGCCCTACTTAGTATATTCGTGGCCGGCGTCGTGGCCGTTGGGTGGTTCCACCAGGCTCACGGTCACCGTCAGGCGGCTGTCGCACCGGATCCGATTCCCGTGAGCGCGGTTGCGGCTTCGGTTACCGATGTTCCTGTCTATATCGACTCGCTCGGCACCGTGACGCCGACACGTACCGTCACGGTCATCACGCAGGTCAACGGGATACTGCGTTCCGTCGATTTCAACGAGGGGCAGACGGTCAGGAAAGGACAGGTGATTGCACGCATCGATTCGCGGGCGCTCGACGCGCAGTTGCTGCAGGCACAGGGTACGCTGCGTCATGATCAGGCTGTACTCGCAAACGCGAAACTGGACCTGCAACGTTATCAGCAGCTGATCAAAGCGGGCTCGATTACGCAGCAGACGCTCGATACGCAAGTTGCTGCCGTCCAGGAGGACGAAGGCACCGTGCTGGCGGACACGGGCAACGTGAACAATCTGCAGGTTCAGGTCGGCTATTGCACCATCACGTCTCCCGTGGACGGCGTGGTGGGTCTGCGCCAGGTCGACCCCGGCAACTACGTGAGCAGCACCAGCACGAACGGTATCGCGGTCATCACGCAGCTGCAGCCGGCGACCGTGATGTACTCGGTGCCGGAAGACTACCTGGGGCAGATCCGGCGGGCGATGTCGCAGGGGGAGGTTCAGGTGCTGGCCTATGACCGTGACGGCAAATCGTTGCTCGCAAAGGGCTCGCTGCTTGCGGTCGACAACCTCGTCAATACGAGTGCCGGCACGATCAACGTCAAGGCCGTCTTCCCCGATTCCGGCAATGCGCTGTTCCCGAACGAATTCGTGAATGTGCGGATGCAGGTCGACACGCTGCACCGGATTCCGGTCGTGCCGACTACGGCAATCCAGCATGGCGCGAACGGCGATTTCGTTTTCGTGATCGGCGGCGCGGGCGCAGTGGCATTGCGCAACGTGAAGACCGGGCCGGTAAAAGGCGACGACACGGCGATTCTCGATGGCGGTGTGAAGGCAGGAGAGCGGGTCGCGACCGACGGTGCAGACAGGCTTGATACAGGCTCGATCGTGAAAGTCGTGGCGCACTGAGCGGAGCTGACGATGAATGCTTCACGAATCTTTATCGAGCGGCCCATTGCGACCGCGCTGTTGATGATCGCGTTGTTTCTGGCCGGGGTGCTGGGATACATCCTGCTGCCTGTTTCGGCGCTACCGGAAATCGACTATCCGACGATCCAGGTCTACACGCAGTATCCCGGCGCAAGCCCGGATGTGGTCAGTTCGTCGATCACCTCGCCGCTCGAAAGACAGCTCGGCCAGATGTCGGGGCTGAAGGCGATGAACTCGACGAGCTCGAACGGCACGTCGGTGATCACGTTGCAGTTCGATCTGTCGTTTTCGCTCGACGTCGCCGAGCAGGAAGTGCAGGCCGCGATCAATGCGTCCTCGAGCTTTCTGCCGGCTAATCTGCCGTATCCGCCTGTCTACAGCAAGGTCAACCCTGCCGACCCCCCGGTGCTCACGCTGTCGCTGACCTCCGACGTGCTGCCGCTGACGAAGATCGAGGACCTGGCCGATACCCGGCTTGCGCAGAAGATCTCGCAGATTTCAGGCGTGGGCCTCGTCACGATCAGCGGCGGTCAACGGCCGGCCGTGCGGGTGCAGACCGATACCGGCGCGCTCAACGCACTCGGCATGTCGATCGACGACGTGCGCACCGCGCTCGGCAATGCCAACGTTGACCAGGCGAAGGGCAGTCTCGACGGGAAATACCAGTCGTATTCGATCGGCGCGAACGACCAGCTGCAATCGGCGGCGGACTATCGCGACCTGATCATCGCGTACCGGCAAGGCGCACCGGTTCGGCTGGCGCAAATCGCCAGATCGATCGACAGCGCCGAGAATTTGCAACAGGCGGCGTGGACCAACAGCACGCCGTCTATCGTGCTGAACATCCAGCGGCAGCCGGGCGCCAACGTGATCGATGTGGTCGATAGCATGCAGAAGCTGTTGCCGCAACTGCGGGCGAGCTTGCCCGCATCGGTGAAGGTCGCCGTGCTGACGGATCGCACGAAGACGATCCGCGCGTCGGTTGCCGACGTCGAAACGGAGCTCGCAATCGCCGTGGCGCTCGTCGTGATGGTGATATTCGTATTCCTGCGCAATGTGCCCGCTACCGTGATTCCCGCAGTCACCGTGCCGCTGTCGCTCGTTGGCACGCTCGCGGTCGCGTACGGGCTCGGCTTTTCGCTGAATAACCTCACGTTGATGTCGCTGACTGTCGCGACAGGCTTTGTCGTCGACGACGCGATCGTAATGATCGAGAACATTACGCGCTACATCGAGGCTGGGGAAACGCCTCTGAGGGCCGCGATCAAGGGTGCGAAGGAGATCGGCTTTACGATCGTCTCGTTGTCCGTGTCGCTGATTGCGGTCATGATCCCCTTGCTGTTCATGGGCGACGTGGTCGGGCGCCTGTTCCGCGAGTTCGCGCTGACGCTGTCGGTCGCGATCGTCCTGTCGGCGTTCGTCTCGCTGACGCTTACGCCGATGATGTGCTCGCGCATGTTAAAAGCGCAGCCACACTCGCATCGGGTCGATTTCTTCGACCGGCTCAACAGCAGGTACATACGCGGTCTCGACTGGGTGTTGTCGCATCGGCGCCTGACGATCGCGTCGGTGGTGTTGACGGCCACGCTGACGTTCGTCGTGCTGATGCTGATGCCGAAGGGCTTCTTTCCCGAGCAGGACACAGGTCTGATCGCAGGTGTCGTGCAGGCCGAACCGACCATTTCGTTCCAGCGCATGATCGGCCAACAGCAGCAGGTCGTCGACCGGATCGCACGCGATCCGGCAGTCGCAAGTCTCTCGTCGTTTGTCGGCATCGACCAGACGAGACCGACGATCAATCAGGGCACGCTGTTGATCAATCTGAAGGACAAGGGCGAGCGAGCGCGCATCGACAAGGTGATCCGCCGCCTGACCGATGACACCGCAGACCTCGCGGGCGTGCGCCTGTTTCTGCATCCGGTGCAGGATCTGACGCTCGACGACACCGTTTCGACGACGAGCTACCGGCTCGGCGTGCAGTCGACCGATCCGGCGTTGCTGACTCGCTGGACGGGCGCGCTGGTTGGCGCGTTGCGCGGCGATCCGGCGTTCGCCGACGTGCAGAGCGAGGCGATGCAGTCAGGCAATCAGGTGCAACTGACGTTCGACCGCGATACCGCGTCGCGCCTTGGCATCACGCCGCAGGCGATCGACGACGTGCTGTACGACGCGTTTGGTCAGCGCCAGGTGTCGACGATCTACACGCAGCTGAACCAGTATCACGTGGTGCTGGTCGCGAGAAACAACGCCGACGACCTTGCGCATCTGCTTTCAGGACTCTATGTCAATACGTCGTCGGGCAGCCTCGCACCGCTCGCGTCGATGGCGACGATGAAGGTGATGCCCGCGCCGTTGAGGATCGATCGCAAGGGCCAGTTCCCGTATGCGGACGTGTCGTTCAATCTCGCTCCCGGATACAGCCTCGGCACTGCGATCGCACGTCTTGAGCGGGTCAAGGAACAGATAGGGTTGCCGCAGTCCGTCCAGGTGTCGCTGGAAGGATCGGCCGCGACCTTTCAGTCGTCGCTGGCGAGCGAAGGGTATCTGGTCGCCGCTGCCGTGATCGTGGTCTATCTGATGCTCGGCATCCTGTATGAGAGCTTCATTCACCCGGTCACGATCCTGTCCACGCTCCCTTCGGCGGCGCTTGGCGCACTGCTGGCGCTGCTGATGACCGGAACCCAGTTCGACATCATGGGCCTGATCGGTATCGTTCTGCTGATCGGCATCGTGATGAAAAACGCGATCATGATGATCGACTTCGCGCTAGACGGGCAGCGCAACCACGGCCTGTCCGCACACGATGCGATCCGGCGTGCGGCTGAACAGCGCTTCCGTCCCATCCTGATGACCACGATGGCGTCGCTGTTCGGCGCACTGCCGCTCGCGTTCGGCTCCGGCATGGGCTCCGAGTTGAGGCATCCACTTGGCATCGCGATCATCGGCGGCCTGTGCGTCAGCCAGTTGCTGACCTTGTTCTCGACGCCGGTGATCTATCTGGCGATGCATCGTCTGGAAAGACGCTTTGCCGCGGACGAGCCGATCGTAACGGAGTATGTGCAATGAACCTGTCTGGCCCATTCGTCAGGCGGCCCATCGCGACGACGTTGCTGGCGGTCGCCCTTGCGTTGTTCGGTATCCTGGCATTCAGGCTGCTGCCGGTCGCGCCGCTGCCCGAAATCGACTTTCCTACGATCCTGGTGCAGGGGCAACTGCCCGGCGCCGATCCGACGACGGTGGCCACCTCGGTTACGACGCCGCTCGAGCGGCAGTTCGGCCATATTGCGGGCCTGGCCCAGATGACGTCGGTCAGCTCTCGCGGGCAAACGCAGATCACGTTGCAGTTCGACCTGAGCCGGAATATCGACGGTGCGGCGCGCGACGTGCAGGCTGCAATCAACGCCGCGAAAACCAACCTGTCGCCCAATATGGACGGCAACCCGACGTATCGCAAGGTCAATCCCGCGGATTCGCCCATCCTCGTGATCAGTCTCACCTCCGACACGGCCACGCCAGGCCAGCTTTACGACGCGGCGTCGACGGTGCTGCAACAGAAGCTGATGCAGACAACCGGTGTCGGCAACGTGGTGGTGGGCGGCGCCGCGCTACCGGCTGTGCGGGTTGAACTGAATCCAGACCGGGTAAGCCACTACGGCATCAGTCTGGAGCAGATCCGCAGCACGATCGGGAAGGCGAATGTCGATTTGCCCAAGGGGTCGATGTCGGCGAGCGGACAGAACTATTCGATCGGCGCGAACGACATGCTGTATTCGCCCGCCGACTACGGACGGCTGATCGTCAGGCAGAACAACGGCAACATCGTGCGTGTGTCGGACCTCGGCGATGTACGTCAGGATGTCGAGAAGCTTGAGAACTACGGCCTGTCGAACGGCAAGCCGGCCGTGTTGCTGGTCCTCTATAAGCAACCGGGCGCCAACGTGATCGACGCCGTCGACAACGTGAAGGCCGAACTGCCAGCGCTCGAGGCGGCGATCCCGTCGACCATCAAGCTGGCGATCTCGGTGGACCGCACGAAGACGATCCGCGGCTCGCTGCTCGACGTCGAGATCACCCTGCTCGTATCGATCGTGCTCGTGACGGCCGTGACGTTCGCGTTCTTCCGCAGCTGGCGCGCGACGCTCATTCCGGCGATCGTCGTACCGCTGTCGCTGCTGGGTACATTCGGGGTCATGTATTTCCTTGGCTACAGCCTGAACAATCTCTCGCTGATGGCCTTGACCATTTCGACCGGTTTCGTGGTCGACGATGCAATCGTCGTCGTCGAAAACATCATGCGGCATCTGGCGCGCGGTAAGAACCCCATCGAGGCGGCACTCGCAGGGGCGCAGGAAGTGGGCTTCACGGTGTTTTCGATCAGCGTTTCGCTGGTCGCGGTATTCGTCCCGCTGCTGTTCATGGGTGGCCTGATGGGCCGGCTGCTGCGTGAATTCTCGGTGTCGCTTTCCGTTGCGATCGTGATGTCGATGCTGATTTCCCTCACGGTCACGCCGATGCTGTCGAGCATTTTCCTGCGCGGAGGACAGCAAGCCGGGAACGGCGACGACCATCACGAGAGCGGATTTTCTCGCCTGTACGGCACGTCGTTGCGCTGGGTCATCCGGCATCCGCTATTGATGGGTGGCGTGACGGTGCTGGTGTTCGTGCTGAACCTCTGGCTGTTCACCGTGGTTCCGAAAGGCTTCTTCCCGGAGGAAGACACGGGGCTGCTGCTTGGCACGCTGCAGGCGTCGCAAAGCATCTCCTGGCACGAGATGCAGCATCAGTTCCAGATGGTCAACAAGGCGGTGCAGGAGAATCCGAACGTCGCGTTCGTGGGTGGCTTCGTGGGAGGAGCGAACGCGCTCAACAACGCACTGTTGTTCGTCACGCTCAAGCCCCTGGGTGAGCGTCGCGCGACGGCCGATCAGGTGATCGCTCAGGTGCGCCGACGGCTTGCCGATATGCCGGGGACACAGCTCTATCTGCAGTCGTTGCAGGACCTCGCGGCCGGTGGCCGACAGAGCGCCGCGCAGTACCAGTACACCCTTACCGCGGACGACCAGGCGACACTCGATCAATGGGTGCCGAAGTTAGTCGCGCAGATGCACAAGATGCCGGCGCTGGCCGACATCAACACCGACCAGCAGGACAAGAGCATGCAGGTCGGCGTCGACGTCGACCGCGACTCCGCCGCGCGAATGGGCGTGAGCTTCAAAGATATCGACGAGGCGCTTTATGACGCGTTCGGCGAACGGCAGGTCTCGGCCATCTACGGGAGCGCGAATCAATATCACGTCGTGATGGAGGTGGCGCCCGAGTACTGGACAAGTCCTTCGGTACTGAAGGATATCCATGTTCCGGCGAGCCCGGCGCTCGCCACGAGCGGCGCGTCAACGACCGCCGCCGGCGGGGCAACCGGCGCAAGCGCCGCCACGCCGTCGGCCGCGGCCCAGGCGAACGGTTCAGCGCTGGTGTCGCTCGCCGCGATGGCCCGGTTCTCGACCGACCCCAGCGCCATTTCGATCAATCACCAGGCTACGTTCCCCGCCATTACCGTATCGTTCAACCTGCGCCCCGGTGCATCGATCGGACCCGTGACGCAGCAGATCAGCCAGGCCGTCGCTGCGCTCAGAATGCCGGCGAGTATCTCCGGCGCGTTCGCGGGCACGGCAGCAGCGTTTCGTGAGTCGATGGCGAGCGAGCCGCTGCTGATCCTCGCCGCGCTGTTGTCGGTGTACGTCGTGCTCGGCATGCTGTACGAGAACCTGGTTCATCCTTTGACGATTCTCTCGACGCTGCCTTCCGCGGGCGTCGGCGCTTTGATCGCGCTGCTGCTCACTCACACGGAGCTGTCGATCATCGCGTTGATCGGCGTGCTGATGCTGATCGGCATCGTGAAGAAGAACGCGATCATGATGATCGACTTCGCGATTGCCGAAGGGCGTCGGCATGCACTGCCGCCGGAGGAGGCGATCGTGCGCGCGGGCCTGATCCGCTTCCGTCCGATCATGATGACGACGGTCGCCGCAATTTTCGGCGCGCTGCCGCTCGTGCTGGGGTCAGGCTACGGATCCGAATTCCGCAAGCCACTCGGCATCTCGATCATCGGCGGTCTGGTGTTCAGCCAGGTCATCACGCTCTATACCACCCCTGTCATCTATCTCTGGCTCGATCGGGCGTCGCAGTGGTTGCGGCGCCGAAGGAAACACGCATGAAATCGCCCATCGGATTCCTGTCGGCCGTGTCGGTCGGCATGCGCTGCTGCGTCTGTGCGCTCGGTGCCACGCTTTGGCTTTCGGGCTGCGCAGTTGGCCCGGACTATCACCAGCCGGCCGTAGCGATTCCAACGCAGTTCAAGGAAGCGGGCACACAGTGGCGACTTGCGGCGCCCAACCCGCAGGCATCGCTCTCAAGCCGGTGGTGGGACGCGTACGACGATCCCGAGCTGTCCCGGCTCATCGACGCAGCGCTGCAGTCGAATCAGTCGATTGCAGGCGCGGCGGCCGCCTATCGGCTCGCGCAGGCCACCGTCGCTGCAGACCGGGCGAGCCTGTTTCCGACGCTCGGTGTCGACGCGTCGGCCTCGCACAACTCGGGCACGACGACGGAATACGCGAAGGCCTACGCGAGTTGGGAAGTCGATCTGTGGGGCGCCGTGCGCCGGCAGATCGAGTCTGGCAAGGCGAACGCGCAGAGCGCGGATGCGACGCTTGCCGGCGAGCGCCTGTCGATTGCCGCGACGCTGGCGACCGACTATTTCGACATCCGCCAGCTTGATATCGACATCGACCTGTTGCGGCGGCAGGAGGCGGTCAACGGGCGGATTCTCGCGATCACGCGCGCAGCGCTGGCACAGGGGACTGCGTCGCAAGTCGATCTGCTGTATGCGCAGGACACGCAGGAGGCGGTTGTCGCGAACCTGCAAATTTCACAGACCTCGCGCGAGCAGGACGAGCACGCAATCGCGGCGCTCACGGGTGTGCCGCCGGCTTCGTTGTCGATTGCACCGCGGCTCGACTATGTGTTTCGCGAGCCCGAGGTGCCATCCGTGCTGCCGTCTGCGTTGCTGGAAAGACGGCCTGACGTGGTCAGCGCGGAACGCACCGCTGCTGCTGCGAACGCGCTCATCGGGGTAGAGAAGGCCGCATTCTTTCCGGACCTCGATCTATCGGCACAGGGTCTCGTGCAGCACAACACCTTCGCGACGCTGTTCTCATTGCCGACCCGGATGTGGTCGCTCGGTCCCTCACTTGCCGCCACGCTGTTTGACGGTGGTGCCCGCGTGGCCGCCGTGCACAAGGCGCAGGCGACCTATGACGAAGACGTCGCATCCTATCGCGAAGCCGTGCTCACGGCGTTCCAGAACGTGGAGGACAGCCTGTCGTCATTGAACCATCTGCGCCAGCAGGAGCACGCGTTTGCCGACATTTACCAGCGCAACCGGCAGTTGCTGGAGAGCGTCGCCGCGCAACTGACGGCCGGAACCGCGAGCGAGCAGTCCGATTTGACTCAGCAAGTGACGCTACTGACGGCCAGGCAGAACCTGAACGACACGCAGGGGGCACTGGCGAAAAGCGGCGTTGGGCTGGTGAAGAACCTCGGCGGCGGCTGGATGTCGCCGAAGAGCTAGGCCCGATCCCATGATGGCGGGCGCGCCGTTGCGACGTCGTCTGCCGATCTGCGCGGTCCAGAGCCCGGTAGCGCCCACGACCGTTTTTCAAAGTCCGCGTCTCGAACTGCGTGCAAGGCCAGGTTACGTCCACTCGTGCGGTATCGCTTCCCCGCGACGTGACTTGACATGACATGCAACACATTTCCAACAACATGTAGCGCACAGGTTCTCTACATTGGCGGCTGTGTCATGCGGGGTTCGCCAGTGGGGCGAATCCATCACATGGGGAGTGTGCAGTGAAATTTAAAATCGTTCTCGTGTCTGCTGCCAGTGCGGCAATTTCTATGGCTGTCGGCAAGGCGCCTGCGGGGTCCCTGGCGATTGATATCAGCGTGGGCGTTGCAGTTCGCCGGACAACTATCGATGGATGTGCTTGAACATGCATGACCATCGCTTTGTCGCCGCTGTTTTCAAGCGAGGCTGCGCACGACGGTGGCTGGGCGCGCTCGCTGTCACCGCCAGCGCGTGCCTGCCTTACTCACCGGCGTTGGCGCAGTCGTCGCCGGGCAATAACGTGGGCATCAACGTGACCGCATTGCCCGACTATGAAGGCAGTAAGTCCTATCGCGTACTGCCGTTGCCCACGCTGTCGCTGTCGAAGGGGGCAATCTTCGTGCAGGGGTTCACGGGCGGCATTGCCTACCCGTTGTGGCCCAGTGTTGCGGTGGGCCTGCTGATCGGTGTTCAGCCGGGCCGCAACCAGGACGATGCGGCGGTGCTCAACGGTACCGGAGATATCCCAACGTCCTTCGACTTCGGCGCATTCGCGCGCTGGCACTATGGTCCAGCGAGCGCCGGTCTCCGCTTCCTTCAGTCCGCGCATGCGGGCTATGGTAATCGTGTCACGCTGAGCGCGTCGTATGCGCTGGTCCAGAAGCCCGTTGACCGGGTGTCGGTGTCCGCCGACGCCGTGTGGTCCAACGGACTTTCGCAGCAGACGTGGTTCGGTATCGACAGCGAGCAGGCTGCGTCCAGCACGGCCGGCCTCTCGCCGTATCACCCCTCAGCTGGCTTTTCGCGAGTTGACCTCAAGGTCGACTGGGATCATCGGCTGAACCAGCAGTGGTCACTGCAAAGCGCCTTCGGCGTCGGTTCCTTGCTCGGCGATGCTGCGAACAGTCCGATCGTTGAACGACGCGCGGCTGTATTTGGATCGGTGGGCGCTGCTTACTACTTCTGAGCGCTTACTTCGCGCTGCATCATCGTGAGAGAACTATCAATGAACCAGAATCTGACATCGACTCGTATCGCGCCAATGCTTGTTAGCCTCGCTGTCGGGTTGGGCATGGCGGGGTGTGCGGTTACGCCGCCGAGTGCTCCTACCGTCATGGCGGTCCCAGCGAACGGCAAGACCCTCAACCAGTTCCAGCAGGACGACTATAGCTGCCGCATGTACGCGACGCAGGTCGTGAATCCAGCGGCGGCCTCGCATCAGGCGGCAACCTCCGGTCTTGCTTCTACCGCCGTCGGCACGGCTGGAGGCGCCGCGGCCGGGGCTCTGATCGGCGCCGGGGCGGGCAACGCCGGTGCCGGCGCCGCAATCGGTGCGGGTGCCGGACTGCTGCTCGGCAGCATGATGGGCTCTGCGCAGCACAATCAGACCGAAGCGTCATTGCAGCAGCAATACGACAACGCGTACGCGCAATGCATCACGTCGAAGGGAGATACGATCGAAACACCTCGTTCGGCAGCGATCGTCGTGCCCGTACGCCCCGTGCCGCCCCGCGCCGTAATCTATGGCGCGCCCCCACCTTACTACTACGCGCCGTACTGATTTCGCTCGTATGGTCGTGTCATGGCTTGACCTGGAATTCTGCCGGCTGGAAATCCTGGGTCGAGCTTGGTCCCCTAGCTATTCCGTGCACGTCATTTCATTTTCTTAAAGGAGTCTTTGATGAAACGTTTATTCATTATTCTGGCTGCAATGTTCGCTGTGTCGTCTGCGTTCGCGCAGAGCAGCATGCAGCAGATGTTGGAAGCGCGCTTTACTGCCGCGAACGCAACTCATGACGGCAAGCTCACGAAAGAACAGGCGGAGGCAGGTATGCCGCGCGTCGCAGCCCATTTCGATCAGATCGATACTACGCATCAGGGTTACGTGACGCTTGAGCAGATCGAGCAGTTCGCCGCGCAGCATCGGCAGTAAGCGCTTGTAAGGCAAGCTTCAATACCCTCGGCTGGTTTAACCGTGTATTGAATATCTCCCATCGGGTCGCCTCATCACGTCAAATGATGGGGCTGCTGCGCGCTCCGGTAACCCGACGCTAGCAACCCGCCATGCGCAAGTCGGTAGCTAGAAGTCCTGCGGGCCTGGCGCATCGAAAGGCCCGGCGGTCCAGTCGAGGGCGACCTGGACGGGGAGACCAACACCGCGAATCCTGGCCCCCCAAAGGCGGATTACGGTCTGGGACACGAGCGGCGCGGCGCCCCCAAGCGGTAGCGCCTGAACGCATCCCTAATGCCAGTCGCTGAGTCTCAATTGAAAGGAGTTGAAATAATGTTTGATGCGGGTGTTCTTCGTCGCTTTGCGCTTGCTGCCGGTTTTTGCATGAGTGCCGCGGTGCTTGGCGGCTGTGTAGTCGTTCCGGTGGGTCGTCCAATAATGCCCCGGCCACTGGTTGTGGTCCCTCGACCGCCACTGATCGTCGCTCCCGCGTACTATTGACCTGAGTCTATGCGTGTCCGCCCCGCGGGCGGGCGGCATGCATAGCGGCCACTTTGCATCCTGTCCGAAGCTCGCCGCACGACGATGCGCAACTGCGTCCAGTTCACGGATAGCGGCCAGGATAACGGCCGCTCAAAAACGTGTATATCTGTGTGAGGCAGTTAGCCGATGCTCGACGTATATTCGATTACCACGTGCAGTGGCGTTCGCGGTGCTCGCCACTTGGCCGCTGCTACCGCATAGCAGTTTTGCGACTGGTCGTGCTCGAAACAATCAGCGCATATTCCGCGAAAGGCGCAACAGCAGCATGAGGGCAACCAGAGACCTCAGTTATGCGAATGGTGCGCGGCTGTGCCGGCAGCATGCTCTTCGAGGTCTGGCACGAAGACGTATCCGCAGCCACGAACGGTCTGGATGAATCGTGGTGTCGACGGGTCAGTTTCCACGATGCGGCGC
The DNA here is from genome assembly GCF_050436225.1 of Paraburkholderia lebeckiae. Lineage (NCBI taxonomy): Bacteria > Pseudomonadati > Pseudomonadota > Betaproteobacteria > Burkholderiales > Burkholderiaceae > Paraburkholderia > Paraburkholderia lebeckiae. Next base: position 569,929 of record NZ_JBNDLU010000003.1, read on the forward strand.
AGACGATAGACCTGAACGTCGATGCCGCGATCGGCGGTCTCGGAGTCCGGGCCGTGAAGTGACTTGAGCAGACGCCTGCGGGTGAGTGTGCACATGGGAGAATTAACGAAAATCTGCAGCAGCGCAAACTCGCCGGCAGATAAGGTAAGAGACGTCTCTCCCGTATTCAGAGTGCGCGACTGAAAATCCAGCGTGAACGCGCCGAATGTGTAAGGTTGCCGTCGTTGGGGAATGCCCGCATCGGGTACGGCGCCCAGGCGCCGCAGCACTGACTGAATCCGTGCTACCAGTTCACGCGGGTTAAACGGTTTGCGGAGATAGTCATCGGCACCCAATTCAAGGCCAGCGATGCGCTCCTCTTCGTTGGCTCGGGCGGTGAGCATCAAGACTGGAATGTCGTCGCCTGATGCGCGCAACCTACGTAGTGCCGTCAAGTCGTCGACGCCCGGCATCATAAGATCGAGCACTATCAGGTCCGGGCGTTCGTGTTTGAGCCGGTGTTCGAGCGAACGCGCGTCATGTAGCACTGACACGTCGAAACCCCACCTTACCAGGTAGCGGCGAGTCGCATCACACAATTCGGCGTCGTCGTCGATTAGAAGAATCTGAGCGGACATAGGAAGAGAATAACAATCACAAACGAGTGATGACCGGGGCCGCGACTAATCGCAATGCGAGCGCACCGCAGCAGCTGCAGCACACGATCGATCGAAGAAATGTAGGCGAATTTCATAACGCCAGGTGTTAGCAAATCATGTCAAGAAATGTCATCACGGGGCCTGTTTTCTGTCCGCAAACGCACGGGTGCACGCGTTTTCTCGCTGACCACGAGCGACAGATGTATTATGAGCAGTCAGGATGGCGTGCCCGGTGCGTACGAGTGGCGCCGGGCGGTCGTGGGCTTTCGCCAGTCAGTGTTGCGGCCAGCACAAACGATGACATCTTTTGACATACCTTTCCAACACATCCAGTGCGGAGATCCTTGTATATTCCGTTCGTGGAACGATTAGGCGTGACCGAGTTGCAAGTCCGTTTTCTTGCTAGAGAAGGTATTGGATGTCGCTGCCAAGCGGTTCGCCGCATAGCATCAGAAACAGGAACTAAGAAACAAGCTTTATTAGAGGTGTCTGCTTAATCATATGTCAGATGACTTGCCAACCGGTCGCATCATCGTGCTTGACGATGACGTTGAAATCCGCAATATGCTGCAACGCTTTCTGACGGCACAAGGTTTCTCGGTGCGCGCAGTGAAGACAGGCATTGAGTTGGACGTCTTGATCGAGCGCTACCCGTTCGACCTGTTGATTCTCGATATCATGATGCCAGGCGAAGACGGCCTGTCCATCTGCCGTCGGTTGCGTGCTCGGAGAGAGACGATCCCCATTCTCATGCTAACGGCGCGTGGGGACCCCGCGGACAAGGTCGTAGGTTTGGAGATCGGCGCCGACGACTATCTCGCGAAACCCTTTCTGCCGAGCGAGCTGATAGCGCGGGTTCGGGCGATGTTACGTCGCCAGCAGTTTCAGGTGCGCCTGCAAAACGTGCGGGGCGAGATGCTGCTCGCAGGCGAGTCGCAATGCTTGCGGTTCGGCGCCTTCAGGCTGGACATTCGGCGTAGAGAATTGATGTCGGACGAAGCGGGCATCGTCGAACTCGGCCCGGCTGAAATGCGTCTCCTGTGTGCGCTTGCGGAGACGCCAAACCGTCCTGTAAGCCGCGCAAATCTGATAGAGCGCGCGCGTGGGTCGCAATATGAGGCGAGTGCCCGCAGCGTTGACGTGCAAGTTCTTCGCTTACGACAGGTGATCGAGACAGAGGCAAGCTCGCCCCGACATATCCGCACAGTGTGGGGCCTCGGCTACATGCTCGTTGCAACCCCAAACTAAAGCGTTACCTGTGGACGCTCGGGTGTGACATTCAAACCGCTTCCTCTGCTTTCCGTGTACATCGCGAGCAAGGCCTCGGTCACAGCGTTCATCGGTCTCTCTCGCGCTGCAACTCCCGCAATCTCAATGCGCGAGTGAGCCTGGTGACACCGGGCCGCGCGCCAGAGACGCGCTTCGTGAAAACGCACAGCCCCGGATGCGACGTGGCTTCCCCGAGGTGCCTGCCAATCAGCTTTCCCTTGCGATGCAACGGCTCGCCGACGCGCCTCACTGCATGGTGCGCCGGGTCACCACATTCAAAGCCATCCGTGCGGCCGCGGTACGGGTTTCCACACCCAGCTTTTCGAAGACGTGTTCAAGGTGCTTGTTGGCGGTGCGGGGGCTCATGCCGAGGATATCGGCGATATCGCGATTGGTCTTGCCCAGCGCGACCCAATACAGCACATCGGCTTCGCGAGGAGTTAGCCGGAACGCCTGCATCAACGCGGCGGGTCCGGGCGAACCGGCCTTGCATTGGATCAGCAGCAGTTCCTCGCCCTGCGCGCCGCGACGCAGCCGGCTGACGATAAGTTGTTCACTCGCGGCCATCAACTCGAACGGCCTGACCTCGGAAGCCTCGAGCGCGTCATGAAGCCAACTGCACAACGCGGCCGGCAGGCGCCCGTGTCCATCGAGCGAGCTGCGCAGCCACGACAGGGCAAGCGGCGTCATCCACAGCACTTCGCCGTTGGGGTCCACGGCGACCACAGCCTGGCCGGCAGCATCCATCGCCGCCCGGGTCTGCACGACCAGGCGCGAATTGCGCAGGTGCGAAGCGATGCGCACCATTACTTCGGCCGGACGAATCGGCTTGGTGATGTAATCGACCCCGCCAGCCTGGAAACCCTGCAGAATATGCTCGGTCTCCGTCAAACCGGTCATGAACACCACCGGAATCGTACGGGTCTGGAGGTCCTCCTTGAGCTGTCGGCAGGTCTCAAAGCCATCGATGCCGGGCATCACCGCATCGAGAAGGATCAGATCCGGCGGCAAGCGGCGGGCGCGGTCCAATGCCCCCGCGCCGTCGGTTGCGACCAGCACCGTGTAGCCCGATTTATCCAGCAGGGTATGCAGGATAGAGAGGTTTTCGGGCGCGTCGTCAACAATCAGGACGACATCGCGAAGCGGATCAGGACGTAGCATCGGGGTTCGCCTGCATGGTTCGGTCAAGGTATCGCAAATATTCAGGAAGGTCGAAGCGCTCGACATGCGTGCGCAAGATCCCCGTGAAAACTCCATAGGACGGGTCCAGCTGCTCGATCTCGCTGAGCTTGTCGAGGATGCCGCGCACGTACCCGAGGCTGCCGACCTCGTGCAGGCTGCGCAACAGTTCCGGGTCGGGTAACGCGACTTCGGTTGGCGGAATCGCGGGTGCCGCGGCGGGGAGCGGGTCTGCTGGCGCTATCTGCGCCGCAACAGCTGGCATTGCCGGGACCCACTGTAGATTCAGACGCTCGCGGATCAATTCCAGCAGTTCGACAACATTGACAGGCTTGACGAGGAAATCCTCGTTGCGAATGCCCGCTGCGTTTTTCCGGCCCTTGTCGAATGCATTGGCCGAGACCACGATAATCGGCGCATTGCTCAACAGATTCGCGCGAAGCAAGCGCGCGGTTTCCCACCCATTCAGTTGCGGCATGCCGATATCGAGCAGGATCAGGTCGGGTGCGAACGAAGAGACGGCGCGCAGTGCCTCGATTCCGGAAGCGACTTCCTGAACCTCGAAGCCCAGCGGCTCCAGCAGCTTGACGTGCAACTCGCGGTCCACCCGCTCGTTATCTACCACCAGCACGCGGCGCGTCGGGCCGGCATAGCCGCCGATCGGCAGTTTAGGAACGGTCGGAACCGGCTTCGGGGCGCGCACTTCCGGCAAGAACAACTGGACGCGAAATGTGCTGCCGCGGCCGGTCTCGCTCGTTACGGTCAGAGTCCCTCCCATCACGTCCGTGAGCATCTTGGCGATGGTCAGGCCTAGCCCCGTGCCGCTTTCCGAGCCGCCCGGGACATTGGCGCCGCGCTCGAACGGCAGGAAGATGCGAGTCAAGTCATCCGCATCAATGCCCACGCCGGAATCGATGATTTCGAAGACGGCCATCTCCCGGCGGTATTGCAAGCGCAGCGTGACATCGCCGCGATCGGTGAACTTCACCGCGTTGCCCAGGATATTGATGAGGACCTGGCCCACGCACTTTTTATCGGCACGCACGACGCAGGGCAAATTGGGCGGCGCCTCGTAATGGAAGGTGATGCCCTTGGCACGCGCCTGCAAGCTCACCATATCGGCTAACTGCGCGACGAATTCGGGAAAGCGCACTTCCTCGACTTCGAGCGTCATCTTGCCGGTCTCGATCTTGGCGATATCGAGCAGGCCGTCGATCAACGAAACGAGATGCTCCCCGCTGCGGCGAATCACCGCCAGTGCGAAATGGCGGTGGGGAGGAATGGACGTATCCTGTTCGAGCATCTGCGCATAGCCGAGAATGCTGTTGAGCGGCGTGCGCAATTCGTGGCTGATGCCGGTGACATAGCGGCTCTTCGCTAAATTGGCCTTTTCGGCTGCTAGCTTTGCACGTTGCAACTGCGCATCGGTGCGCTGGTGGGCATCGATTTCCTCGAGCAGCAAATGAGTCTGCCGGTTCGATTCCTCTTGCGCAACGCGCCGGCTTTCGGCCGTCAGCACACTCCACCAGCAGCCAATCCCGCCCGCGAGCGCCAGCACCGCAAACAGTTTCAGGAATGCCGCACGCAGTAGCATGTCGACGGCCGGCGAGAGTTCGTTGACAAGCACCGACTCCTGCGTATAGATCAAGCTGAGAATGGCGGCCAGAATCATGGACACCAGCACGAACAGCAGCAGGTACTGGCCGATGCGCGTATTGAAACGGGTCGACAGCGCCTTGGGCAAAAGCCAGCGTATCACTGCATTGATCTGTTCGGATAGCCGTGCGCCCGGTTTGCACACGTCATGACAACGCGCATCCAGCGTGCAGCACAGAGAGCAGATCGGTCCTTCATAAGCCGGGCAGTGCGCCATGTCTTCGGTTTCGTACGCCTTGTCGCAAATGCAGCATCGAATCGACTGATAGCCCTTGCCCAGCGGAACCCCGGCCAGCGCGACCGGCTGGCGCGCGACGTAGTATTTGCCGCCGGTCGCCCAGGCGATCGCCGGCGCGGCAATCAGCGCGGTCGCGAGCGCAATGACCGCCGAGAACGCGTGGGCAGTCTCGCCCAGCACATGAGTAAACGCCAGCACCGACAGCGACGAAGCAATCAGCGTCGCGCCAACCCCCACCGGATTGATTGCGTACAAATGAGCGCGCCTGAATTCGATGCCCTCGGGGCTCAGGCCAAGCGGCTTGTTGATCACGAGATCGGCCACGACCGCGCCGACCCAGCTGATGGCGATATTCGCATAAAGCCCGAGGACCTGTTCCAGTGCGCGGAAAACCCCAAGCTCCATCAGCATGAACGCGATCAGCACATTGAACACGAGCCACACCACGCGGCCCGGATGACTATGGGTCAGCCGCGCGAAGAAGTTGGACCACGCCAGCGATCCCGCATAGGCATTGGTCACATTGATCTTGAGTTGCGACAGGATAACGAAGAAGGTAGTGACCAGCAGTGCCGTTTCGGGCGAACCGAACACGTATTTGTACGCGACGAGGTACATCTGGGTCGGTTCGACCGCGCGGTCGGGCAGTACCTCATGCTGTATTGCGAGGAAGGCGAGGAAAGAGCCGCCTAGCAGCTTGGCCACACCAAGAATGATCCAGCCCGGGCCGGCACCCAGCATGCATAGCGTCCAGCGGCGCTTGTTGAGCGCGGTCCGCTCGGGCAGAAAGCGAAGGAAGTCGACCTGTTCTCCAACCTGCGCAATCATGGAAATGAGCACGGTGGTGGCGGCACCGAACATCAGCAGGTCGAAGTGGCCGTCGCTGCCGGCGTTGCCGAGAAAGCTCGGCAGTTCGCGCAGCAGGCCCGGTTCTTTCCAGATCACGGTTGCATAAGGCAGCAGCAGCAACACGACCCAGAGCGGCTGGGTAAACGCCTGCAAGCGGCTGATCAGTGTAATGCCGTGCGTGACGAGCGGGATGATGACCACCGCGCAGATCAAATAGCTTAGCGAGACGGGGATCTTGAAGTACAGCTGCAGCGCGAGCGCCATGATGGCGGCTTCCAGCGCGAAGAAAATGAAAGTAAAGGACGCATAGATCAGCGACGTGATCGTCGAGCCGATATAACCGAACCCGGCGCCCCGCGTTAGCAGATCCATATCGACGCCGAATTTCGCGGCGTAGTAGCTGATCGGAAGACTTGCCAGAAAGATGATCACGCCGACAAACAGGATTGCCCAGAGCGCATTGGTGAAGCCGTAACTGACGGTAATCGATCCGCCAATTGCTTCCAGGGCGAGGAATGAAATCGCGCCGAACGCGGTATTGGCCACCCGGAACTCGGACCATTTGCGAAATGTGCGTGGTGTGAAACGCAGCGCATAGTCTTCGATGGTTTCGTCGGCGACCCAGGTGTTGTAGTCGCGCCGTACCTTGATGATGCGCTGGACGGGTATCGCGTGTGGCAGCGCTGATTCGCGGGAGTGGTTCACCAAAATTATTCGGGATCGGACTGTGGACGGAACGAAGCGCCCGACAGACGCAAGCAGCATGCCACGTGCCCACGGTCGGTATGGAGCTAGCAAGAGCGTGCAGAAGCCCGCGGCGCTGGATATGCGCTGCGCAGGTGCAGGGCGGCGCGCGGCGCGCCCCTAATGTGACATTGCCGCACCGGGACAGTGCGAGCGAGTTTTCTCACCGGGATGCCAGCGCCGTTGCTCACTGCTAACGGCAGCTTCTTCACGTGCCAATTTCACGTGCCGACTTCTCCTTATGCGCGTCGAGCATACCGCCGCCCCGCGAGTTGGCCGATACGTCATTTGACGTAGGACCGCGCACTCTCCACGCAGCGACGCGATTGCAGGTGCCGCAAACCCGCTAGTGCCAGCGCATTGCCGCGCTCCTGCGCGAGCGCCGCGCGTTGGTAAGTCAAATGACGTATATCGATGCGGAATTCGGATACCTATCCTGCATCCGCCGTTCAACGACAAACAAGCCAATGCGTCGGCGCCATGCAGGCTGGCGCGTGCACTTCGCGTCACGACCGGCCCGCCGGCCAGCCCTGAAAACAACGCAGAAAAGGACTTTGAACATGACACAACGCTTCGACGACAACGGCGGTGACCACGCTGACGAGTCATCCGCCCACGCTGCCGAACCGGCCTCTCCGGCTCGCCGCAAAATTGCACTTGGCCTGGCTTCGCTGCCGTTTGCAATGATGGCCAAGCCGTCGTTCGCCGCCGCTCCGCCGACTTCGCAAGTCAACACGACGGGCAGGGCGGTCACAGATACCACAGTGACGGTTGGTCAGTTGCACTCATCAACCGGTACGATGGCGATCAGCGAAACCGGGTCGATCCGTGCCGAACGCCTCGCGATCGAACAGATCAACGCGATGGGCGGGATTCTCGGGCGCCAGATCAAAGTGATCCAGGAAGACGGCGCCAGCGACTGGCCGACCTTTGCGGAAAAGGCGACCAAGCTGCTCGAAAGCGACAAGGTCGCCACCGTGTTCGGCTGCTGGACATCCGCGTCGCGCAAAGCCGTGTTGCCCGTGTTCGAAAAAGACAATGGCCTGCTCTACTACCCGACTTTCTACGAAGGCCTGGAACAGTCGAAGAATGTTTTCTATACCGGCCAGGAAGCAACCCAGCAAGTGCTGGCCAGCCTGAGCTGGTTCGCCAAGGAGAAGAAGGCGAAGACCTTCTATCTGGTCGGTTCCGATTACATCTGGCCGCGCACCTCCAACAAGATCGCCCGCAAGCACATTGAAAACGTGCTCCACGGCGAAGTAGTCGGCGAAGAGTACTACCCGCTTGGCAACACCGAATTCGGTTCGCTCATTAACAAAATGAAGTTCAAGAAGCCGGATGTGATTTTCGCTGACGTGGTGGGCGGTAGCAACGTCGCGTTCTACAAACAACTGAAGGCCGCCGGCGTGACAGGCGACAAGCAGCTATTGCTGACGATCTCGGTGACCGAAGACGAGTTGCTGGGGATCGGAGGTGAAAACTTCCAGGGCTTCTACTCGTGCATGAAGTATTTCCAGAGCCTGGACAACCCCGCCAATAAAAAATTCGTTGCGGCATTCAAGGCCAAGTACGGCAACAACGCAGTGATCGGCGACGTGACCCAGGCCGCGTACCTCGGCCCGTGGTTGTGGAAGATGGCCTGCGAGAAAGCCGGCAGCTTCGACGTCGATAAGGTGGTGGCGGCTTCGCCGGGTCTGGAGTTCAAGGACGCGCCGGAAGGCTACGTCAAGGTTCACCAGAATCACCACCTCTGGAGCAACACGTTGATCGGTCAGGGTCAGCGCGATGGTCAGTTCAAGGTCGTCTACAAATCGGACTTGATTGAGCCGAATCCGTTTCCGAAGGGCTATCAGTAAAGACCGTGAGAGTCGCACGGGCGGCCGCTCACACGGCCGCCTGTGCGAAGCCGCAGTAGCTACCGCACTTTTCGATGTTCAAGGCAGCCTGCTCGAATGCAGGCCGCGCAGGGGATTGACCATGGCTTGGTTCTCGCAGTTCGGCGCGATCGTCGCTATGCAGGGTTTCAACGGCCTCTCGGTCTTCAGCGTCTTGCTGCTGATGGCGCTTGGCCTGGCCATCATTTTTGGCCAGATGGGCGTGATCAATATGGCGCACGGCGAGTTTCTGACGATCGGTGCCTACACCACTTACGTGTTGTCGGTGTTGACCCACAAATATGCACCGGCATTGCAACCCGTCTATTTCTTCGTGGCTATTCTGGTGGCGTTTGCGGTCGCTTTTGCATTCGGCTATCTGGTGGAATGGCTGCTGATTCGCCATCTCTACCGGCGTCCTCTTGACACGCTGCTGGCGACGTGGGGTCTATCGCTTGCGATGCAGCAAACCTTTCGCTCGGTGTTCGGCTCCGAAGAAGTCAGTCCAGATCTGCCGCAGTGGCTGATGGGTTCGCTCACGCCCTATCAGGGCCTGGATATTCCGATCAACGGCCTGATGGTGATGGTCGTCACCATTGTGCTCACGACGGTCCTGCTGCTGTTTTTGTACAAATCACAGTGGGGCGTGAAAGTGCGGGCCACGACCCAGAACCGGGTCATGGCGGGCGCGGTCGGGATCAACACCGGCAAGGTCGACCGCCTGACCTTTGCGCTTGGATGCGGGATTGCCGGCATAGCGGGCGCGGCGTTTACGACCATCGGCTCGACCGGCCCGACAAGCGGCTCGCTTTATATCGTCGACACCTTCCTGACCGTAGTCTTTGGCGGCGCGCAAAGCCTGTTCGGCACGATTGCGTCAGCGTTTTCGATCGCTCAGACCCAGTCGACAACCGAGTTCTTCCTGTCCGGCTCGATGGCGAAAGTGCTGACCCTGTCAGCCGTGATCGTCATTTTGATGCTACGTCCGCAGGGCCTGTTCGCAACCAAAGTGCGGCGCTAATTGTTCGATCGCAGGAGAACGCAATGAATTCGGGATCTCTAAAGTGGCTGGGCGGACGCTCGGGTGTGATGGGGTTCATCTGGTTGGGACTTCTGATACTGGTGCTGCTGCCGCTGACGCTGGACATCTTCCGGCTGAACCTGGTGGGCAAATACCTGACTTACGGGTTCGTGGCGATTGGACTCACGCTGTGTTGGGGGTACGGCGGCATCCTTAGCTTGGGGCAGGGCGTGTTTTTCGGTCTGGGCGGCTATTGCATGGCGATGTTCCTCAAGCTGGAAGCATCCGACCCGATCAGTACCAAGATTCAGTCAACGCCGGGTATTCCAGACTTCATGGACTGGAACCAGATCACTCACCTGCCGCTGATGTGGGAGCCCTTCAGGCACATGTGGTTCGCTGTGGCGGCGGTGCTGGTGGTGCCGGCCCTGCTCGCCTTCGTGATCGGTCTTGCCATGTTCAAGCGGCGCGTCGGCGACGTGTATTTCGCCATTGTGACCCAGGCGATTGCCGCCATCCTGTCGATCCTGATCATCGGGCAGCAGGGGCTGACCGGCGGCGTCAATGGCATTACCGATTTACGTACGATGCTCGGCTGGGATATCCGCACCACTTCGGCGCACTACGTCCTTTACTTCGTTAATGCAGGCCTGCTGTTCCTGTGTATCGCCTTTGGCAAGTTTCTGCTCTCGAGCAAGCTAGGCAAGCTGCTTGTGGCGATGCGCGACAAGGAGGAACGCGTACGATTCTCGGGCTATGACGTGGCGGCCCTGAAGATATTTGTGTTCTGCGTCGCGGCCGTGTTCTCTGCAATCGGCGGCGCGATGTTCACGTTGCAGGTGGGGTTCATGTCGCCATCCTTCGTGGGCATTGTCCCGTCGATCGAAATGGTGATCTTCTGTGCAGTGGGCGGGCGTACATCCCTGTTCGGGGCCGTTTATGGCGCCTTGCTGGTGAACTTCGGCGAGTCGTATTTCTCGGAATCGTTCCCGCAACTCTGGCTGTTCCTGATGGGCGCGCTCTTCATTGGCGTGGTTATGTTCTTCCCTGATGGACTGGCGGGTCTTTATGAAAGTCACGGCAAGAAGCTGCTGGCGCGTTTACCGGTTGCCGGCAATCTGCGACGTCGCGGGCTGGTCACAACTTCAGCTTCCGAACCTAAGGCCTGACGCTCGTCTACCCGCAAATACAGAGAACATCATGGCTCAAAAAGACTTTGTTTTATCGGTTGAGGACCTGACGGTCTCATTCGATGGCTTCAAGGCTGTGGACGGCTTGAACCTCTATGTGGACCGCAACGAAGTGCGTGTCGTGATCGGTCCGAACGGCGCGGGCAAAACGACCGTGCTCGACCTGATCAGCGGGAAGACGCGCTCCACCGGCGGAAGCATCAAATTCAAAGGACTGGAGTTGACGAAGATGAGCGAGCACATGATCGTGCGCGCCGGGATAGGCCGCAAGTTCCAGACTCCTTCGATCTACGAAAATCTTACGACGTACGAAAACCTCGAAGTGTCTTTTCCCCGAGGACGCAGTGTTTTCGGTGCCATCGCTTTCCGGCGCACGGCCGACGTCGACGAACGCGTGCGCCAGATTGCGGAGGAAGTATTCCTCACAGAGATGCTGGATCACACCGCCGAGTTGCTTAGTCACGGCCAGAAGCAGTGGCTCGAAATCGGCATGTTGCTTATGCAGGATCCAGAACTGATGCTGCTGGACGAACCGGTTGCTGGCATGAGCGTGTCCGAGCGTGAAAAGACGGCCGAACTGCTGGCGCGAGTGGCAAAAAATCGTTCGGTGGTGGTGATCGAGCACGACATGGAGTTCGTCAAGAACATCGCGCACCGCGTCACTGTGCTGCATCAGGGAAAGGTACTGGCCGAAGGCAGCATGGAAGCGGTGCAGTCCAACCCGAAAGTCATCGAAGTGTATCTCGGGCATTGAAGCTCGGTCCTGCAGCGCCAGCACGGCAACTTTGCATATCAAAAGGAACACCTTATGTTCAACGTTAGCGGACTGGTCTCGGGCTACGGTCAGAGCGAAGTGATCCATCAGCTCGACTTGAGCGCCGCCGCCGGCGAAATCGTCGCAGTGATGGGGCGCAACGGCATGGGTAAGACCACCTTTTTCAAATCGTTGATGGGGATCCTGCCGTGCCGTGCGGGAAAGGTGGAAGTGGCCGGCGTCGACGTCGCAAAACTGCAAGCGTTCGAGCGAGTCGCGCATGGGATCGCGTATGTGCCGCAAGGCAGAATGATTTTTTCGACCCTCACCGTGCTCGAAAACATCAAGGCGGGTCTGCCGAACTCGGCGCGCGGCAAGGTGCCAGCGGAGGTATTCGATCTGTTTCCGGTTCTCTACGATATGCGCGATCGCCGCGGCGGCAATCTGTCGGGCGGGCAGCAGCAACAACTCGCCATTGCGCGCGCGCTTGTTACCAATCCGAAGGTACTGCTGCTCGATGAGCCTACTGAAGGAATCCAGCCTTCCATCATCAAGGACATTGCCCGCTCCCTCAAGGAGATCCGCACGCTCAAGCAACTCACCATCATCGTTTCCGAGCAGGTGCTCAGTTTCACGATGGAAATTGCGGACCGTTTGCTCGTGATCGAGAAGGGCCGCTTCGTCCATGAGAACCGGCGCGACGAAGTCGATATCGCGAAGATCAGCAGTTACCTGTCCGTTTGATATCCAAAATTATGCGATGCGGCGCGCAAACCCGGCGCGCGCTGCTTATTGGCGAGGAGTGAGCAAGATGATTGGCTACATGTACTACAACCGCTTCGGCCATGCCGGCTTTACCGACCGCCATAAAGGTCGTAGCGCTGCGTCGGTGCAGACCTGCCCGGTTTGCCAGCTGCGCGTCGACGCACGCGGCGGCACGTTGCCTGACGGCACGGTGCTGGAAAAAGCCGAATGGACAGCCAAGGTCTGTACGCAGATCAAGGACGACACCGTCAACGGCGGCTATCAGGCCGGCTGCGCCGCATGTGTTTATCCGGCTGCCTGAGTCGGGACTTAAGCCGCAGTGCAATTGCAATGTGATACCACGGAGAGAATAGATGCAACATTTCACTATTAAACCTGGCGTGCCGCTTGCCGAGCAAGCCGAACTCGGCCATAACCGCTGGCACCCGGATATTCCGTTTCTGTCGACGGTTAAGCCCGGTGAAGAAATCATCATCGAGTCGCTCGATTTTCTCGATGCGCAAATCAAGGACGATGACGGCACCGACGACGTGCGCGACATCGACCTTACCCGTGCGCATCCGCTGACCGGTCCGTTCCATATCGAAGGGGCGGAGCCAGGCGACTTGCTGGTTGTCGATCTGCTCGATATCAAACCGATCACGCCGGTGGGGTTTTCCGGCGTATTCGCGAAGAGCAACGGCGGAGGTTTTCTCGGTGACTATTTCCCCGATCCGGCCAAGGCGATTTGGGACCTCAAGGGTTTGTACGCGACCTCGCGCCATATTCCGGGCGTACGCATCGCCGGGTTGACGCACCCTGGCCTGATGGGCTGTCTGCCGTCCGCCGAATTGCTGGCCGAATGGAATCGCCGCGAGGCACCGCTGGCGGCACTAGGTCTTGCCAAACCGCCCGAGCCGCGTACCGCCGTGCTGCGCGGCGTGAGCGGAGCTGCGTTCGACCGGATGGCAAAAGAGGCCGCGCGCACGGTCCCGCCGCGTGAACATGGCGGTAACACCGATATCAAGGACCTTTCCAGCGGGACCAGGATTTTCTTCCCGGTATACGTCAAAGGCGCGGGATTCTCGATGGGCGATCTGCATTTTTCCCAAGGCGACGGCGAGATCAGCTTTTGCGGCGCGATTGAAATGGACGGCGCGACCCACGTCGGCTTCGACCTGATCAAAGGGGGCATGGCCAAGTACAACCTGAGCGCGCCGGTTTTCATGCCGAGCCCGGTCAGGCCGCACTACGACCAATGGCTGACGTTTGAGGGCATCAGCGTCGAGAACGGCAAGAACTACTACATGGATGCGACGGTCGCTTACCGCCAGGCTTGCCTGAAGGCAATCGACTATCTGACGCAGCATGGATTTACCGGACCGCAGGCATACATGCTGCTCACCGCGGCGCCTGTCGAAGGGCGCATCGGCGGCATTGTCGATATTCCGAATTGCTCCGCCACCGTCTCGTTGCCGCTCGCCATCTTCGAGAAGAACATCGCCCCGACCGGGATGCTCAACGATCGTGCCTTCTGGGGCCACAGGAACTGACGAGGAGATCGACAGACAGGCGGCGGACATAGTTATTCCGCCGCGACACCCGGCGCATTGCGCGCCGGCCTTTTTGACGGTCGAATCGGGTTCCTTGCCATGCCTCTTTACGATATGCGTTGTCCCTCATGTGAGGGCATTTTCGAAAAACTGCTCGCCGTATCCAGGCGCGACGATCCCGTCGAGTGTCCTTATTGCGAGCAAAGCGTCGAGCCGGAAACGATGATTACCGCACGCAACGTGCAGGTCAGCGTCACCGAACAATGGAGGCCGCGCAGCCAGGCCGAACAGTTGACCGGAGCGGGCGTGACAGGCCCCGGAACGCGCGCCGGGGCGGGACGCTCGAGCGTCCTGCATGTCTGCAAAGGCGGCAATTGCAGCCTGTGCGGCTAAGGGGCGTGGTGGCACATTTCAAGGTGCCGGCCACTGCCGGGACGTGATCGATTGGTACATGGACAGAAGTGATGGGCGAGCTTGCCCGGGAGATGAGGTATGCGACACGGCGATATATCGAGCAGCAACGATTGTTTGGGCGTAGCGGTGGTCAACTACAAGATGCCGAGCCTGCACACGAAGGCAGAGGTTCTCGACAATGCACGCAAGATCGGCGAGATGCTGGTCGGCATGAAGCGCGGTCTGCCGGGCATGGATCTCGTGGTATTTCCTGAATATTCGACTCACGGCATCATGTACGACGCCAGGGAAATGTACGAAACGGCGTCGACCATTCCCGGCGAAGAGACTGAAATCTTCGCCGCCGCCTGTCGCAAAGCCAACGTATGGGGCATTTTTTCGCTGACGGGCGAGCGTCACGAAGAACACCCGAACAAGGCACCCTACAACACGCTGATCCTGATGAACAACCACGGCGAGATCGTGCAGAAATATCGCAAGATCATGCCGTGGGTGCCCATCGAGGGCTGGTATCCGGGCGATTGCACGTATGTTTCGGACGGTCCCAAGGGCATGAAGATCAGCCTGATCATCTGCGACGACGGCAATTTCCCGGAGATCTGGCGCGACTGCGCGATGCAGGGCGCGGAACTGATTGTGCGCTGTCAGGGCTACATGTACCCAGCCAAAGAGCAGCAGGTGATGGTGGCCAAGACCATGGCGTGGATGAACAACGTGTATGTTGCGGTGGCCAACGCTACCGGCTTCGATGGTGTTTATTCCTATTTCGGCCATTCGGCAATCGTCGGCTTCGACGGCCGAACGCTCGGCGAGTGCGGCGAGGAGGAAATGGGCATTCAATACGCGGAGTTGTCAGTCAGTCTGATTCGCGACGCGCGCAAGAACATGCAGTCGCAAAACCACTTGTTCAAGCTGCTGCACCGCGGCTATACGGGAACCATCAATTCAGGCGACGACGTCAAGGGTGTCGCCGCCTGTCCGTATAACTTTTATTCCCGATGGATCAACGACCCGGAAGGAACCCGCAAAACGGTCGAATCGTTCACGCGCAGCACGGTGGGCACACCGGAGTGTCCGATCGAGGGCATTCCCAATCAGGAACCCAGCCACCGCTAAAGGCCGGCCACATGGCGTCGTGGTATGCCATGTGTCTGCAAGATTGTCCCTTGGCGTGCTTTCCCGACGCAATACGACTCGCCATGTCCATCACGCCTTATCTGCTGACCGAAGAGCCGTACTATCAACCGGTCGATAGCGAAATCGCCATATACGAATCGGCCTATCGCCTGCGCTTGCCGCTGATGCTCAAAGGCCCGACCGGCTGCGGCAAGACACGTTTCGTTGAGCACATGGCGTGGCGCCTGAAGCGTCCTTTGATCACGCTCGCATGTAACGAGGACATGACCGCGGCCGACCTGGTCGGCCGCTACCTGCTCGGCCCAGAGGGCACCTTCTGGCAAGACGGTCCACTAACACTGGCCGTGCGCCATGGCGCGATCTGCTACCTCGATGAAGTTGTGGAAATGCGCCAGGATTCTATGGTCGTGATCCACCCTTTGACCGACACGCGACGCCTGCTGCCGCTCGACAAGAAGGGCGAAACCGTCCACGCGCATCCGGATTTCCAGTTGGTGGTCTCATACAATCCCGACTATCAAAGCATTTCAAAGGACCTCAAGCAATCGACAAGGCAGCGGTTTTGTTCGCTCGATTTCGACTATCCGCAAGCCGATCACGAGGCGAGGATCGTAGCCCATGAAAGCGGCGCGGCGCTCGCCGTGTGCGAGGGACTGGTCGGCATAGCGGCCCGCTCGCGGGCATTGCGGGGCAGAGGGCTGGACGAAGGTATTTCGACCCGCATGTTGATCCATGCCGCGCGTCTGATCGGCGACGGCCAGCCGGCGCGGTTGGCCTGCCGGGTGGCGCTCAGCCTTCCGCTGACGGACGACCCCGATATGCTCGAAGCGCTCGACGGATTTGTCGAGGCGCACTTCGGCTAGACAATGCCGCCAACCCTCGCCAGTCAAGCCGCCGGCGCGTCTGCGCGCTGGGACGGAGTAAGCTCCGCGCCCGCTGTTGCGGATCGGTCTGCCGCATTCGATGCAGCGCGTCTTGCCCCCTATCGCCAGGCGCTAGGCCGCATGCTGGACGAGGCTTCGCAGGTAGCGTTACTTGAAGTGCTCGGCGACCTCGAGCGGGCCGCGCCTGATTGCGTGCCGCCCATGCTAGGCCGAATCGAATTCCTGCTGGCAAGGGCCGGGGTTCCCGGCCTCTATGGATGGGCGCTTGCCGGTCTACGCGCCCACGCCGGCGAGCGTGCGGCGCGCCTGCGCTATTTCACATGCAGCGACGCACTATCGGTGCAGATTCTGAACTGGGAAGCTGCAGGGCGTCCCAAACAACCCGCACCCGCGGCGTTGGAAGCTTACCTGTTCGGCTTGAGCGGTCTCACCGTCGCTATCGGTACCCGTCGGCAAGGGTTGCTGAACGGGCCGCCGGCGCGTCCGGTACTCACACGCATGATGCTGGCGTTGCCGGATTCGTACACCTTCCTCGACTGCCCGGATCGAGGCGGCTTGATGCGAGCGGCGAGCGCCCATGCGGTTGCCCATCTGTTGTTCTCACCCGCGGCTCAACCCGCTGCGGCGCGCAAGCCGCTCGCGCTGACGGTGATCTCCTTGCTCGAGGATGCACGGGTCGAAGCGCTGCTGGCGCGCCGCTATCCCGGTGTGGAGATGCTTTGGCGCAGCCTGCATGGCGCGTCTCCGGCCGACGGCCTCGGCTGCGCCGCATTGCTTGCGCGGCTGAGTCGCGCGCTGATCGATCCGCACTATCAGGACGACAACTTCTGGGTGAATAAAGGCCGGCGTCTGTTCGACGCGCAGCGCGAGTGCCTGGACGATGTTGCTGCGTTTCACAGCATTGCTGCCGTGCTGGCTAACGACCTGGGGCAGATGCGCGTGCAATTCGACTTGCCCGGCTACGCCGCCGCTCCGGCGTACCGCGATGACCATAGCTATTTGTGGGATTACGGTGAGCAGGCGGCATCCGATCATGCCGCGCTAGAGCAACCAGTCACGGTGCAATTGTTGCCTGGCGGTATATCGGCCGATGCGGCCAGCGGGAGTAGTGCGGTGAACCCGCAGGACGCGTCGCCCGCCGAAGCATTGGCCTGGGGGGCGACGCGCAGCGTGAACTACCCGGAATGGGACGAGCGAATCGAAACGTTGCGAGACAACTGGTGCACGCTGTACGAAAAGTCCGGGCGGGAGCCGGACGCAACGATTACGCAAATGCGCAGGGCGCGCTTGCGCGGCCTCGCGAGCGGAGGCGAACTCGACCGGTCGGTGCGGCTAAAGCGTCAGCCACAGGGGGAACGCTTCGATCTGGATGCACTGGTCGATGCGATTTCAAGCCGGCGACAAGGCGGCAATATCGATGAGCGTGTCTTCGAGAATCCCGGAAGGCGCGTGCGTGAAGCGTCGGTATTGTTACTGCTGGATGTGTCCGCATCGAGCGCGAGCCAGTTGGCCTTGCATTCGGTCAGCGTGCTGGAAACCGAGAAAGCCCTTGCTCTGCACGCAGTCGCGCTGGCCCGGCAAGGCGGCCACCGGGCGGCCGTTCATGGCTTTGCCTCCAACACACGAAAACACGTCCTCTATGAACGCTATCTGGATTTCGATATGCCGTTTGGCGAGGTTTCACGCCAACGCCTGGCCAGCGCTGCGGCCGCCTGGTCAACCCGCTTCGGCGCGGCAGTGCGCCATGCGACCGCGCTAATCGAGGACCAGTCGGAGGGCATCCGCGCCATTCTGATGGTGACGGATGGCGCACCCGCGGACATCGACGTGACACGCGATGCCTATCTGGTCGAAGACGCGCGGATCGCGGTGCAGGATGCGAGGCGGGCTGGAATCCGCTGCTTCTGCATCGCGTTGGACACGCAGGCCGACTCGTATGTGCGTCGAATTTTCGGACAAGGGAACTATCTGATCGCGGTGGATCCGGATTTTTTACAGCAGCGCCTGAAGTCCGTCCTGGCGAAACTGGTGCGCCTCTAAGCGATGGGTCGACAGCAATCGACAATAGCGCCTGTGGGTCGAAAGTACGCATCCGCTTACGGTGAGACCTGACCTTCGCGGAAGCCAGCAGTTCATCCAGTCCGACACCGTGCTTGTCGACCGCTGACGATAGCAGATAGGGCTCACCGCGCAACGCCACGAACATTCGTCCAGATGCCAAGTGGTCGCCGGCTCCCGCGGGACGGCTGTGGCTGGCCGTCATTCGGGCGATTTCGTCTTTTTCGTCGCAACGTCTTGCGCGAAGTTGGTGGTCAACCGGACTGTGCCCGTTCGACTATTCCAAACGGGTTTCCGGGCCGGACTCCCCGTCCCGGTTCGAAGGAGCGCGATCGGTACGCGTTTCGCCGAGATCGAACTGTCGTCGCGCCGATTCCATTTCCGTCATATGCGCTTCAACCCAGTCCCAGATCCCACAAATCTTGTCGAGCAGACTGCGTCCTAGCGGTGTCAATTGATAGTCGACACGAGGCGGTATCACGGGATGCACATAGCGCGTGACGAGACCGTCGCGCTCGAGTTGCCGCAAGGTCTTCGTGAGCATCTTCTGACTGACGCCCCCCACCTCATCGCGTAGCCGCGAGAAACGCATCTCGCCATGTGTGCCCAACGCGTCGATCACAAGGATCGTCCACTTGTCGGCGATCTGCTCGATGACGTTGCGCGCGAGGTCGTCGGTTTTCTTCTGTGGGTTCTCGGCGGCGTGAGGGCCGTCGTAGCAATTTGTTTCCATGGGGAAAGTATGGAACCTTCAGGTGCCTTCTTGTGATCGCCGGATGCGGCTGAAATAATCGACTCGCCTGCCCGTCCTTTGGGCACGTCGCATTTTCTCGGACCGCATTCGACATGGATGCGGCGCTTTAACCAGAGAGCATCGCATGACTATTGAAACAATTGAAGTTGAGGGTTTATCGACGCCTGTCTCGCGTATCGGCCTGGGCACGTGGGCGATCGGCGGATGGATGTGGGGCGGCACTGATGAGAAGGACTCGATTGCGGTGATCCGCCGGGCGCTCGACAGCGGCGTGAACCTTATCGACACGGCGCCGGCGTACGGCTTCGGCGCGTCGGAGGAAATCGTCGGCAAAGCGCTGGCCGATGGATATCGACACAAGGCAGTCATCGCGACTAAAGTCGCTCTCGAATGGCAGGACGGCAAGGTATTTCGCAATGCTTCGCCGGAGCGCATTCGTCATGAAGTAGAGGATACACTTCGGCGCTTGCGGACAGATTACATCGATCTGTACCAGGTTCACTGGCCCGATCCGCTCGTGCCAATCGAAGAGACGGCCGCGGTGCTGAACGACCTGCGCAAGGAAGGCAAGGTTCGCGCGCTCGGCGTCAGCAATTTCTCTGCGGCGCAAATGGACGCGTTCCGACGCGTGGCGCCGCTGTCCACCACGCAGCCGCCTTACAACCTGTTTGAACGCGACATCGACCGCGATGTGCTGCCTTATGTGAAACAGCATGGGCTGGTTGCGCTCGCCTATGGCGCACTGTGCCGCGGATTGCTGGCAGGGCGCATCGGCGCCGAGACGCGCTTCGAGGGCGACGATCTGCGTCAACATGACCCGAAGTTCCGTGCGCCGCGTCGTCAGCAGTATGTCGATGCTGTGAAAGCACTGGACGTCTTCGCGCGCGATAACTTCGACAAGTCGGTGCTTGCGCTTGCCGTGCGCTGGGTGCTAGACCGCGGCCCGACGATTGCGCTGTGGGGTGCGCGCCGTCCGTCGCAACTGGACGGACTCGAGGCCGCGTTCGGCTGGCGACTCGACGACAAGGCCTTCGCGCAAATCGACGCGATCGTCTCGCAATTCGTCAAGGACCCGGTAGGCCCGGAGTTTATGGCACCGCCGCAACGTGTTCTGGTGGCGTGAAAGGAGTGTATTGAACATGCGAACCAATCGACGAACTTTCATTGTGCATACCGTTGGCGCCGCGGCGCTGGCAATAACCGGCGGCACGGCGTGGGCCGCGCCCACGCAGCTTCAGGAAAGCGATCCGGCCGCACAGGCGCTCGGCTACCGGACCGACGCATCGCGCGTCGATCACGCGAAATATCCGCGCTTCAGCGCCACCCAGCGCTGTTCGAATTGCCAGTTCTATCAGGGCAAGCCAGCCGACACGAGCGCGCTTTGCGCGCTATTCGGCGCGAAGCAGGTGAACGGCGCGGGATGGTGCAACGCCTATCAGGCGAGAGCCTGATCGGCTTGTGCGGGTAAAGCGATACGGCGCATGACGACTTCGTGCCGTTCGCGTCGACTACGAGGAATCAGTTGATGGAACTCATTGTGAACGGCGTTCATCACAACGTCGATGCGGATGCGAACATGCCGCTGCTGTGGGCAGTCCGTGATCTGCTCGGGCTGCACGGTACCAAGTTCGGTTGCGGGGTCGGTGCGTGCGGCGCATGCACGGTCCATCTGGACGGTGTCGCTGTGCGTTCGTGTGTGACCGCACTGGCGGATGTTCAGGGCAAGCCCGTAACGACCATCGAGGGACTCGGCAAAGGCGGCGATCACCCAGTGCAACGCGCGTGGAAAGCCGCCAATGTGCCGCAGTGCGGTTACTGCCAGCCGGGACAGATCATGCAGGCCGCGTCGCTGCTCAAACAGACGCCGAAGCCGAGTGACGAGCAGATCGTCGAAGCGATGTCCGGCAATGTTTGCCGCTGTGGCACCTATCAACGCATCAAGGCCGCTATCAAGGCCGCGGCATCGGAGGCGTGATGGGCGAAATCGTCAATGTGAGCCGGCGCGGGGTGTTGAAAGGGACCTTGGCGGGCGGGGTTGTGCTGGGCTTGCAGATCGGCGGCGCGGGTACCGCGTTCGCGGCGAGCGTGCTGTCGTCCGCGAACGGCGCGAAAGGGGCTTTCGCACCGAACGTGTATGTCTCGGTCGCGCCGTCCGGCGAGATCATTCTGGTCGTGCATCGTTCGGAGATGGGGACCGGTATCCGCACCAGTCTCGCGATGATTCTTGCCGACGAGCTCGACGCCGACTGGAACGCCGTGAAGGTCGTGCAGGCGCAAGGCGATGCGAAGTATGGCGACCAGAATACCGATGGCTCGCGCAGCATCCGCCAGTTCTTCCAGCCGTTGCGCGAAGCAGGCGGCACGGCCCGGCAGATGCTCGTGGCGGCGGCCGCCGTGCAATGGCGCGTGGCGCCGGCGACCTGCCACACCGAGCCGGGTCATGTCGTGCACGCGGCGAGCGGGCGGCGCGTGGCCTACGGCGCGCTCGCAACGGCGGCGGCGCGTCAGCCGGTGCCGGGCCGTGACGCGCTGCATCTGAAAGACGAGGGTACCTGGCGCTATATCGGCAAGTCGCTGCCGATCGTCGATCTCGACGACATCGTCCACGGCCGGGCGACGTACGGTATCGATGTCGTGTTGCCCCGAATGACGTACGCGTCGATCGAACGTTCGGCGGTCTATGGCGCGACGCTCAAGAGCGTCGATTCGACGGAAACGATGAAAGTGCCCGGCGTGCTGCATGTGATCCGCATTCCCGCCGCGCCGCTCCCCGCCGGTTTCCAGCCGCTGGGCGGCGTCGCGGTGGTGGCGACCAGCACCTGGGCGGCGATGCAAGGGCGGCGGAAATTGAGGCTCGACTGGGACCTTGGGCCGAATGCATCGTATGACAGTCAGGCTTATCGCAAGGCGCTCGAGGACACCGCGCGGCAGCCGGGCAAAATCGTTCGCAACAACGGCGACACAGCGGCTGCGCTAAAGAGCGCCGCCCACCATGTCTCGGCGGACTACTACGTGCCGCACCTGGCGCACGCGGCGATGGAGCCGCTCGCCGCGACCGCGTCCTATGCAAACGGCGCGGTTGAAGTATGGACCGCGACGCAGAATCCGCAGCAGGCTCGCACGACCGTGGCACAGGTGCTCGGCTTGCAGGAGCCGGCCGTAACGATCAATGTCACGTTACTGGGCGGCGGCTTCGGCCGCAAGTCCAAGCCTGACTACGTGGCCGAGGCGGCATTCCTGTCACGCGAAGTCGGCGCGCCCGTGAAGCTCACGTGGACTCGCGAAGACGATGTGCACAACGACTATTTCCATGCGGTGTGCGCCCAGCACATGGAAGGCGGGCTCGATGCGCACGGCAAGACGGTCGCGTGGTTGCACCGCACGGTGTTTCCGTCCATCAGTTCGACGTTCAAGGCGGATGTCCGCTATGGGGCGGCGGGGGAATTGGGGCAGGGCGTGACCGATATGCCCTACGACATCGCCAACGTGCGGTGTGAGAACGGCGCCGCCTCCGCACACACGCGCATCGGCTGGTATCGATCGGTGTACAACATTCCCCACGGCTTCGCGTTAGGGTCGTTCGTCGATGAGCTTGCGGCGGCCGCGCGGCAGGATCCGGTGCAGCACCTGCTCACGCTGCTCGGCACGCCGCGGCATGTCGATCTGCATGCACTGGGGGTCGATTACCCGAACTACGGCGCGTCGATCGACGAGTATCCGATCGACACCGCCCGCTATGCGGCCGTGGTTCGCGCAGCCGCCGTGCGCTCCGGATGGTCGACCGCATTGCCGGCGCGGCATGGGCGCGGGATTGCGGTACATCGCAGCTTCCTGAGTTACGTGGCCGCTGTCGCGCATGTGCAGGTGGCCGACGACGGTTCGGTGCGTGTGACACGCGTCGACCTGGCCGTCGACTGTGGGCGCATCGTCAATCCCGATCGGGTTGTTGCGCAGTTCGAGGGCGCAGTGGTGATGGCGCTCGGCAACACGCTATACAGTGAACTCACTTTCCGGAACGGTGCGTCGGAGCAATCGAACTTCACGGACTACCGGGTTGCCCGTATCGATTCCGTTCCCGAGACACACGTGTATATCGTGCCGAGCAATGCGCCGCCTGGCGGTGTTGGCGAGCCGGGCGTGCCGCCGACTTCGGCGGCCATCTGCAACGCGATCTTCAATGCGACCGGCCAGCGGATTCGTGCGTTACCGGTGGATACGTCGCTGCTGAAACGGGCGTAGCGGCGAAACGCAACGGGTTCGAGCGGCTGCCTATCGTGGGAATGACATCAGCGTTAAACGATAGAACTGTTGCGTCAACGGAACGCTGCGCGCGGGCTGCGGTGTTCAGTGCACTTCGGTGCGCGCCAGCTCTTTCGAAATCGTTCTGCGAACCCGCCGTTGCGTCACCTGCCGCCTGGCATTGACGCAACGGCCGCCGGCTTGCCGTAAAGCCACCCTTGCGCAAGCTCGATGCCGCAGTTCTGCAATGCGTCATGCTGGCCTGCCGTTTCGACACCTTCAGCGAGCACCTTGCAGCCGAGCTTACAGAGCTGTTCAGCCGACGCGCGAATAGCGGCTGCAAAGGGCGCACCCTTATCGGCATTGCGGATCACTGTAATGCACAGTTTGACGATTTCTGGCTTCAACAGGCGGACGGTATCGAGGTCTGCGAACCCGCAGCCCGTGTCGTCCAGGGCCAAGCCAATGCCGATGGTACGCAGGCGTTCGACCGCGTCTCGCAAACCCTCGGCTTCGTCGAGCGGCAAGTGCTCGGTGAGTTCGAACATAACTTCCTGCCGGCCTGCCAACGGCAGTTTTTCCGCAGCAAGGGTCAAGGCATCCGGGCCCAGATTGATGGTCAAAAACTTCCCGGGCGGCAGCTTGCCTTTGGTGCGCTCGAGAGCCAATTCGGCACACAATAATTCCATCTCCACGGCACAGCCGGCCGCATGGGCCGCGCCGAACAGCGCGTCCGGGCGTTCAAATGGCGTCCGTTGCGGACCTCTTGAAAGGGCTTCAAAACCCGTCACTGCACCGTCTTTAATGCGCACTATCGGCTGCAACACGGTCTGTACGGAGCGTTCGCGCAGAATTGCTCTCACTCTGGTCGATGAGTTGTCCCGGTCCTTATGTTGATGTTTCGGTTGGGATCTCGATCGATCTTTCGTCCATTGAATCCAACCTGTTTTGGCATCTCCTGAGAGTGCTTCGGAAGGCAAAACGAACACCGACAGATCGTAGTTGATCCGGGCGCCTGTCCCGCCGCCAAAAATGGCAAGTAGCCGCTCGCGAATCAGATGACGCCCTGCCTTTTCTATGGCCTGCGCCGCTTCGCTGGCATCACGCGGCAAGCCTCCCGACAGCACACGGAAACATGCAGAGCAATGTCCGTCGACATCAGAACGATATTGGTCAATGACCTGATGCTGAGCCAGCAACCGCTTTAGCAAAGCCGTTGCTTCCTCGCCGAACTGAGCGAGAGCCTGTTGAGTTGATTCCTCGCCGAATATGTCGGTCAGACGCGTGATATCTGCAATCCGAATGCTGACTACGGCCGTTATTTCCGTCATTGAAGACAACCCGTTGTATTCCTTCTTGCTTACTCTTTTCGAAAATTCACATAGGCCTCTGAGCGACGTATCAACATACCGGCTCCTGCATGTCGCAAATCAGTCGGCAAGATGACATTCGTGTCATCCAGACCCGCAGCGCGATTTTCCGCGCTTACCAGCGGCAGCGAATTCAATTGGTGAGATCTGCGCAAAATTGGAAGACGTGCTAACGTCTGCGTCTTCAATAAAGGAAAGATCATGAACGTTACGCAAACGGCCGCAAGCGTGGCCATGCAAGTGATGCAGCAGTCCTCGCAGGGCGTTGCCGCGCATACGCCGCAAAGCGGCGCCCTGGCTCTCGTCGAAGCGGAAGCTGCGAGCGCGCCGCCTGTCAGTACAAACGGCATGGTTGGAAGCATCATCAATACTTTCGCGTGAACGCAGAGCTGGGTTGCGAATCGAGCATGGATGAACCCGGCGCGCTTTTGAGCGAGTAAAAAAGGCGGAACGGAACTTCTCCGGTCAAGTTTCCGGAAAGCTGATCGCGTTCCTCCACATTGCTGCGTAGCGCCTTACTGCGTAGCGCCGAGCTGGCGCAGCGCATCGGCTGCGGCGGTATTGTGTTGCGAGACGGCCATTTGCAGCGCGGTGCCGCCGCGTGCGTCGACATGATTGACGTTCGCTCCGTGCGCCACCAGCACCGGGAGCATATCGAGCCGGCCGAACAGCGCAGCAAACGATAGCGCCGTTTCCCCTGCGTTGTTGGTTTGATCGATAGAGCAGCGCGTCTCGAGCAATATTTGCGCAATGTTCGTTTCGCCCTTGAACAGTGCACCCATCAACGCGGTATTGCCGTGTTTGTCGGCGGCGCATGCGTTGGCGTGAGCGGCAAGAAGCGCCCTTAGCGTGTCCGGGTGATTGTCGTAGGCGCTAAGAATGAGCGCGGTATATCCCTGGGGCGTTGCGGTTTCGATCGGATAGTGCGCGTCGATCAGCAATTGAACGATATCGGTTCGCCCTTCGCGCGCGGCGGCGAACCAGTCATCGGTGTATGCCCGCGTATCAACCGTGCCGGAATATGTTGCTGGCCGATAAACGTGCTCCGCACAACTCGCGGTCAGAAGTGCGGCTATCGCTGCCACGGCTGCGTTTCGAACTACTCGCCGCGCAGTAGAGAAATCTCGCATGACGTTCTCCGTCGGAAATCGTATTCAGGCAGACGGGGCCTGCTTGCGCAGGCCCCGTCTGCGTTGCCTACTGGCTTCAGTTATCGCCAAGATGCGACGCCATATCCTGCACACGTGAGAGATCCGCATGCGTGGCGCGTGCGAGGCGGGTACCGTAATCGGAATCAGCCTTGTAGAAGTACGACAGCATCGTGTACTTGTTTGCGTCGTTTGTTACACGGCCCAGATCGCCCGACAATGCCGTGACCAGATCCGCCTTGTTGGCTTCAGACAGCGTCCGGTAGAACTCGCCAGCCTGACGGAAGTCGAGCGTCTTGTGAATCGCCATTTGCTGCGTCGTTCCGCTGAGCGGCGTCTGCACGGACTTATACCTGGCCTGCTGCGAGATCTCCGCGATGCTGGAAGGCTCGTAGTTCACCTCAGCCTTGCGATCGCCGGAATTCATCGAGCCATCCTGATTATTGTTGTACACAGACACAACAGGACGGTTGATCGGCAAATCGTTGTAGTTCGGTCCCAGGCGATACATCTGCGTGTCGGCGTATGCGAACAGACGACCCTGCAGCATCCGGTCCTCGGAAGGCTCGATGCCCGGCACGAGGCGGGACGGCGCGAATGCCGATTCTTCAGTTGACTGGAAGTAGTTATCCGGAACCCGATTGAGCGTCATCGTCCCGACCTTCTGCTCAGGGATCGACGACGGCCACACCTTCGTGTCGTCAAGCGGATCGAAGTCGAACTTGTTCAGATCCTTAGGCGAAAGGATCTGAATGTACAGATCCCATTGCGGATACGAATGCGCCTTGACCGAGTTGTACAGGTCGTCGGTCATCAGATTCCAGTCGGCGCCGATCGAATGAGGAATATCCTGCGGACGGATTCCCTCGATGCCCTGACGGCTCTTCCAGTGAAACTTCACGTAGTGAACCTCGCCTTTGGCATTGACGAACTTGAACGCATGCACGCCGAAGCCATCCATGTGACGGTATGAGTCAGGCATTCCCTCGTCGGTGTAGAGGTGCGTCAGCATGTTGGTCGCTTCCGGCGTATGGGCGAAGAAGTCGAAGGCCAGATTCGGATCCTGCACGCCCGTCACGGCGGACGGCTTGTTTGCGTGCACGAAGTCCGGAAACTTGATGGCGTCCCGGATGAAGAAGATCGGCCAGTTGATGCCAACGACGTCCCAGTTGCCTTGCTGCGTATAGAACTTCACTGCAAAGCCGCGCGGGTCGCGCGCCTGCTCAGGCGATCCGCGATAGCCCATTACGGTCGAGAAACGCACGAAGACCGGGGTCTTCGTGCCAGGCGTGAACACTTTGGCGGTGGTCAACGCGCTGATATCGGCGGTCGGCGTGAACTCGCCAAAAATACCCGTGCCGCGCGCATGAACGACGCGCTCCGGGATGCGCTCCCGGTCGAAGCGCTGCAGCTTCTCGATCAGATGCGAGTCCTGCAGCAGTACCGGACCTTCAGGACCGGCGGTCTGGGAGTTCTGGTTGTCGCCGACCGGCGAGCCACTATCGCGCGTCATATCTTCAGCGTACACGGGTTGCACAGTGACGATTGCGGAGGCGATGGAAAGAATGCTTGCTGCGATTTGTGTCGTGCGTAATTTCACGTTGTGATCCCAATTCAGGACAGGAGGAAACCAGGCACATCCTATGATTTGACTTTTCATAGTGCCAATCTATTTTCTCTATGCCTGCAATAGGAGGTCGATTTCTTTCAAGACTAAAAAATGATGATAAAAAATGAAAGCAGCCAAGATTAAATTATGTGGTATGGCTGAATTGGCTTAGCAAGGAATACTGCAGAGAGGCATGACAAAGATCGGGTTGCAGGATCTCCAGGAAGGGAGCCTGAGCACGTTCTCGACACTGCTCTTCTTCGGAAACAGTCCGTGAATAGGGGGCTAGAGTTCGGCGATAGATAGATCATGCAAGGCGGGACTGGATCGTCGCGTTGGCCCGCAAAGAATGCGTCGTGAACGTCCGAAAAGTTGGAAAAACTGTCTTTCTGAAATTGGCAATAGAGCCCACTGCTCTAATTGGTAAAGTATCTTATGCTAATGCGCTGGATCGATAGAATTAGCTGGTGATTTTGTCAATCTTTATTGCTGTGGAAAAAATACATTGACTGAATTGACATGAATAAAGATTCAATGTCAAAGAGCCGGATCGGTAATGCGTCGGTCAGGATTCAGTCATGAGTCGTGGTTGAAGCCTTACCTGTGGCTTCATCCGTGGAAGCCTTCGCTGCCGAAACCTGCGTCTTCGCCAATGCAGCCGCGCGCGTCTCACCGGTCGGCGATCCCTTCACCTCCGGAAAGCGCCGGGCTGGCATTATCTGGGCTCGTCGCGGATGGTGTGCGGCCAAGGAATCCAAGCACCATGATCGCGGAGGCGAGCGTGATTGCCACCAGCATATGGAGCAGTACCCGGAACGCGCCGTCGTACGCATGCACGAGTACAGGCGCCCCGAGTGCGGGCAGAAGTGCCGCAGCATGTGCCAGATCGCCGGTGGCCACGCGCTGGGCGGCTTCTGTGACGGCACGAGCCGACGCGCCGGGAGATCCCGCGAGTGCATCGGCTAGTCGCAAGCGTGTGAGCACTGCCAGTATCGCGCTAGCCACCGCGAGGGTCATGCCTTCGCCCGCCACGCGCGTCGTGCTGAAGATACCCGTCGCCATGCCGGCGCGTTCCTTTGGAACAACGCTGACTGACAAGCCGTCCATCAGTCCCCACGGCAGCCCCGCACCGACACCGATCACGAACAGCGGAATCGCAAGGACAGCGGCTGACGCATCAAGTCCGATACCGCTGAACCAGAGCATGCCGATGGCCGCAATGACGAGGCCGATCGCCGAGATGACGCCGGCCGACATCCAGCGCGTGAGATGCGCAGCGGTGAGCGGCACGATCAGCATCGGCGCCGAAAGCGAAACCATCATCAAGCCCGCGCCGATCGCGGTATGTCCTTCGATGCCGATGAATCGCGTCGGTAAGACAAGCAGCAACGTGACGTAGCAGAATGCGGTCGCAAGCGGGAGTACCTGCACACCGACGAAGCGCGGATAGCGAAACAACGACAGATCGAGCATAGGCCGGGTAACACGACCTTCGATCCAGACGAAGGCGATCGCCATGACCGCGGCACCCACGAACAGTGCAACGATGAGGGGACTGCTCCAGCCGCTCTCCGGCCCTTGCAGCAGGCCGAAGGTGAACAGGGTCAGTGCCGCGGTAAAGCTGATGGCGCCAGGCCAGTCGAGACCATTGGCGTGCGGATCGTAGGATTCCCTCAGCTTTGGAACGCCGAGCGCAAAGCCCGTCAAGCCGATAGCCGCGTCCGCCAGGAAGAACGAGCGCCAGCCGAATGTTTGCGTAAGAAACCCGGCGAGAAGCGGACCCAGCGCCAGGCCCACGCCGAAAGTCGTGCCGAGCATGCTGAACGCGCGAGCGCGGCCATGCCCGTCGAATTCCTGGGCAAGCGCTGCCGATGATCCGGCCAGCACCAACGCGGCCGCGATGCCCTGCAGCGCGCGCAGAAAGTCGACCCATACGAGGCTCGGCGCGGCGGAGATCCCGAGTGATGTCGCTGCAAAGAGCGCTACCCCGACGGCGAATACACGTTTTCGTCCGAGCAGATCCGCGAGCGCTCCGGCGACCATCAGACTGCTGCCGAAGCTCAGCATGAACGCGTTCAGGATCCAGTTGATTGCCACTGGACTGCCTCCCAGTGCGGTGCCGATAGTCGGCGCCGACACCGCCGCACCGCCGAAATTCAGCGGCAGCACAAGCACCGCGATACAAACGCCCGCGAGGATCAGCGCCTGTTGCGACGCGCTGCGAGCGACTGAGCTGTCAGCTGCTGGCGCCGCGTGGGGCGAGGCGGCTTGTGAACTCGTACATGGCGTACCCGGGTTATTCTGCACGGACTCTCTCTCTGTTTAACTTAGGCCAGTCGCCATTAACGCGCTCGATACAATTTCCGCACTACCGCGATGCGGCTCCCGCATGGCCGCTAACCTCGCAGCCGGCATCCGGTTCGAGGCCGATAAAGTACAGCACGGAGATCAGTACCAGCGCCGCGACAAGCAGAAACGCGACCCGGAAATCAGCAAGCGAAAGCTGCGCGTGGCCGCCATGTATCAGGACTGCAGCATGCAGCGCGATCGCACCGAATGCGATGCCGAGACCGATGGTCATCTGCTGGACCATGCTGAAAAACGTGCTCGCCGAACTCATCCGCGCCGGCGGTACGTCCGCGAATGCGAGCGTGTTGATGCTGGTGAACTGCATCGATCGGCATAGCCCGCCGACCAGCAGCACCAGCATGATCAGCGCGCGCGGCGTGTCCGGCGAGAGCAGGGCGCACAGCGCGATGGTGGCGGCAGTGAGCAGGCCATTGACGATCATTACCTTGCGAAAACCGAAGCGCTTGAGGATGGGCGTGGTGACGGTCTTCATGGCCAGATTGCCGGCCGCGTAAGCGAGCACCAGCAAACCGGCGGCGAACGCATTCAGCCCGAAACCGAGCTGGAAGAACAGCGGCAACAGGAAGGGCGAAACGCTGACCGAGACGACATACAACGAACCGCCATCGAGAGTCGCGCGAAAGGTCGGGATTCGCCACGGCGCGAGATCGATCAGCGGATGTTCGGCACGTCGGAAATGCCGTACCGCGAAGGCTGCGGCGAGCACGCCACCGGTCAGCGCCGCGGCCGCGATGTGCCAGTCGCCATGCAGTTGCCCGACGAGTTCCATGCCGTACATGAGGCAGGTTAGCGCGACTCCGCTAAGCACGAATCCGGGCAAATCGAACGGACGACGGCTGGATTCGCAGTGGTTCGGAATGAACGTGGCGGTGAGCGCCAGGCCCAGCAGGCCGATCGGTACGTTCAGCAGAAAGATCCAGCGCCAGCTGAAATAGGTCGAGATAAAGCCGCCCAACGCTGGACCCAGCACCGGTGCGGCCAACCCGGGCCAGGTAATGTAGGCGATCGAGCGCATCAGGTGACGCTTCTCCGTGCTGCGCAGCACGGCGAGCCGGCCGACCGGCACCATCATGGCACCGCCGAGTCCCTGCAGGATCCGCGCGGCCGTGAATTCGACGAGACCGTTGCTGAGCCCGCAAAGTATCGACGCGCCGGTGAACACGACGATAGCGCTACCGAACACGGAGCGTTGCCCAAAGCGATCCGCCACCCAGCCGCTGATCGGGATGAAAACCGCGAGCGCGAGCAGATAGGCGGTCATGCCGATACTCAGCCTCACGGGCGTGACGCCGAACGTGGCGGCCATGTGGGGCAGCGCTGTCGCAATCACCGTAGCGTCCAGGTTCTCCATGAAATAGGCACTGGCGACGATCAACGCGATGATGACCGATTGACGGCTTGACAAAGACATGAGCGGAAAACCGGAACGGGTTGAGTGAAAGGCCCGCAAACGCCCTGGCGCGGGGGGTGGCCGATGCCGACGGTCATAGATGAAGCGCTCGCTTCGCGATGACCCGAGATAGTGCACGGCTGGACCGGGAGCATGGCGACACCGGTTCATGCCTCAGGACGATGTACTCTATCAAATCATAAGTCGTCATGTGAAGACGTGTGTGAAAAACCCATAAACATAGTAGTGGCACCACTTTGATGCACGGCCTGCACGGTGGACCGACAACGATCCTCCCGATTTGAAATTTAGTCGTCAATTGACGATTTAATTTATCGGCGATATCCTCGTTTCCGAAGCGATGGCTGAAGCGGTAGCTATCCCACGGGGTGAACAGCGCCGCGCACGCGGCTGGAGCGACTCATGAGCAGCGTCAAGCGAAGCGGGAATGGCCGTCGTCGATCGCCTCGGTTATCGGCGGGCGGGGGCTGTCGCGGGTTGCCTGTCATCGCCCGGAATCGTAGCCTGAGTGCGCAGGCGCAACGCGTATGAAGCCCACCGCATTTTCGTATCACCGGCCGAGCACGCTCGACGACGCGCTGTCGCTTCTGGCTCTTCACGGTTTTGACGCCAAGCTGATCGCCGGAGGACAAAGCCTCGCGCCGATGATGAATATGCGCTTCGCGCAACCGGCGCATCTGGTCGATCTGAATGCGCTGCCTCAACTCAAGGGCGTCACGCTTGAACCCGATACGCTGGCGATCGGCGCAATGACGCGCCATCACGAGCTGGCCACCAGCAGCACAGTGCGCGCTGCTTGCCCGCTACTGGCTCAAGCGGCGGCGACGATCGGACATTACGCGATCCGGCAGCGCGGGACGCTCGGCGGCAGTCTCGCGCATGCTGACCCCGCGGCGCAATTGCCGCTCCTTGCGAGCACGCTAGGCGCACGCATCGAGATTGTCGGGCCGGCAGGCAGCCGGGAGGTGCCGGCGGCACAGTTTCTGATCGCGGTGATGACCACCGATCTGGCGGTCGACGAAATCATTCGCACGGTGCGCTTTCCGACGGCGTTGCCGGGCGAGCGGCATGCCTTCGAAGCATTTAGCCGACGGCACGGCGATTTCGCGATCGCGGCTTGCGCTGTCACCGCGGTGCTCGCGGGCGACAGGTTCGCGTCGTTGCGGATCGGCGTAGGCGGTGTGGCAGACGTGCCGTTGGTGCTTGACGGCCTCGCTGCGGGTTTCGTCGGCGAAACGGCCGATACGCCGGGCGTCCGCAGGATTGCCCAGGCAGTCGCAGACGCCGTCGAGGTGCACGATCAGCCAGGCATCAGCGCCGCGTATCGGCGCGATCTCGTCAAGGCGCTCCTCGCGCGAGCATTGCAGCGGATAACCGCTGGCGTTACGCAACCCGATTAGGCCGTTCATGGAAAAGACAGCAATTTATCTGAGTGTGAACGGTGCGCGCCATGAAGTGCATTGCGAGCCTCGCAAGCTATTGTCCGATGTGCTGCGCGAAGATTGCCGGCTGACGGGCACGCATGTCGGATGCGAGCACGGTGTGTGCGGCGCATGCACCGTGTTGATCGATGGCCGCCCGGCACGCTCATGTCTGGCTTACGCCGTGCAAATGGATGAAGCGCAGATCACGACCATCGAGGCGGTCGCGCAAGACGGTCGTCTGTCGCCGCTTCAGCAGGCGCTGCATGAGTGCCACGGTCTGCAGTGCGGCTTCTGCACGCCCGGCATCGTCATGACATTTGAAGCGTACCTGCGCGAGAACCCGTGGCCATCCGAGGCCCAGGTGCGCGAGGTGCTATCGGGCAATCTGTGCCGCTGTACCGGATATCAGAACATCGTGCGGGCGATCCTGCTCGCGGCCGAGCGGATGCGCGCGGAGACGGTCGATGTCTGAGCAGACGTTTCGTTACCTCAACAAAGCGACGCCTCGCACTGAAGACTATCGGCTGCTGACAGGCTACGGACGGTATCTCGACGACATCGAGATACCCGGTGCCCTTCACGTGTGCTTTGTTCGCTCGCCGCACGCGCATGCGCGGATCGTCTCCATCGATATTCACGGCGCCGCCGCGATGCCCGGCGTCGTATCCGTCATCACGGGCGTGGAACTCGCGCAGTGGACTACACCGTTCCGTGTCGCACCACCCGTCGAAGGACTGAAGCCCGTCGAATTTGCGACGATGCCAGTGGACATAGTGCGTTTTCAGGGCGATCTGGTCGCTTGCGTCGTCGCGACGGATCGGTACCTCGCTGAAGACGCCGCCGAGCAGGTGCTCGTCGAGTTCGAGCCGCTGCCCGTGGTGACAGACATGTGGCAGGCGCTGGACCCCAACGCCGCGCAAGTCGACCCGGCCGTGCCGGGCAACCTGGTCTCGCACCAGACTTACGTGCATGGCGATCCTGAGCGCGCCAACAGCCGGGCCTTCCGGATAGTCGAGGCGACCTTCCAGCAGCAGCGCCAGACTCATGTGCCGATCGAAACCCGCGGCTGTGCAGCGGTCTGGGACGCCGGACGGGACCACCTGACGTTCCATATCGGAACCCAGGTGCCCCATCCTTTGCGCACTCAACTGGCGCAGCGCCTCAAGCTCGACGAGTCCCAGGTGACCGTGATTTCGCCCGATGTCGGCGGAGCGTTCGGACAGAAAATCGCCTTGTACCGCGAAGAGTTGACCGTTGCTGCGCTGGCTCGCCATCTGAAGCGGCCCGTGCGCTGGCGTGAGGATCGCCTCGAGAACCTGACGGCCGCCGCCAATTCGCGTGAGGACTTCTGCCGCACCCGCGCAGCGGTCGATGAGCGCGGCACGCTGCTCGCTCTCGAACTCGAACTCCGCGAAGACTTTGGCGCCTATTGCTTCTTTCCTGCCAACTATCTGGCGCGCGTCGTTGCGATGATCCTGAGTGGACCGTACCGGCTGCAGGACTATGCGTTCGATGTGAAGGTCGTGCTCAGCCATAAATGTGGCAATGCACCGATGCGCGCGCCGATGTCCATTACCAGCTGGGTGATGGACGGCACGCTGGATGCAATCGCGCGGGAACTGGCACTCGACCCGGTCGAGGTACGCCGTCGCAACCTGTTGAGTCCGGCAGAACTGCCGTACCGCACTGCTACGGGAGAATGTCTGGACGACATCACGCCGACCCAGACGTTCGAGGCCTTGCTGTCGGCGCTCGACTACGCGGGCTTTCGCGAGCGCCAGCAGGCAGCGCGCGCAACTGGCCATTACCTGGGGCTTGGCCTGTGCAACGTGGTGGAACCGACCACGTATGGTTCGCGCTTCTATAAGGCCGCGGGAATTCCCGGTTCGGGGCACGAAGCAAGCTGGATCCGTATCGAACCAGGCGGGGTGGTGAACGCGTCGGTCGGTCTCGGGCCCAGCGGCCAGGGCTACGAAAGCGCGATGGCCAATGCGGTGGCGGAGGGCCTGGGCGTGCCGCCGTCGAGTGTGCGCATTCATATGGGCCACACCGATATCGCGCCATACGGTATGGGCAGTCGTGGCGCCCGCAGCGGCACGGCAGGCGGCGGCGCGCTTTACCTGTGCGCACTCGACGCACGCCGCAAGGTGCTCGCGATCGCCGCCGGTTGCCTTGGTTTGCCTGACGAGCAGTCGCTGCGCCTGATCGACGCGCGAATCGAGCGTCGTCGCGCGGACGAGTGGATCGACACGGGTTTGACGCTTGCCGACGTCGCCCGCCGTGCGTATCTGGATCCCACCGCGTTGCCGCCAGGTTTGACGCCGGGCCTCGAATTTCACCTGACTTACGACCCTCCGGCCATGACCTATTCGAATGCGGCTCATGGATGCGAGATCGAGGTGGACGTCTTGACCGGCGCAATCCGCATCGCGCGTTACGTCGTCGCGGAAGACTGCGGCACGCTGCTCAATCCCACCGTGGTGGAAGGGCAGCAGCATGGCGCCGTGGCGATGGGACTGTCGGGCGCGCTGTTCGAGCATATGCGTTACGACGACTCAGGACAGAACGTGACCGGCTCACTCGCCGACTACCTGATCGCCACTTCAACTGAATTGCCCAACCTCGAGATCATCCCGCTGCATACGCCTGGCAAGTCGACGGCGGCCGGCATCAAGGGGATGGCCGAAGGCGGGGTGATGGGAGCGATCGGCGCATTGACCAACGCGGTCAACGATGCGCTTGCGCCATTTGGCGTCGTTGCCGACCGTCATCCACTGACTCCCATGCTATTGCGCGACTTGCTGCGCGACAAACTCTGAACGGACCAACCATCATGAATCAATCTGCAGGCAAACCCGCGATTGGCTTTATCGGCCTTGGCATCATGGGTTGCTCGATGGCCTCGCGGCTCGCCGCCGCCGGCTATCCGCTGCACGTCTATAACCGTACGCGTGCGAAGGCTGAGCCGCTCATCGAAGCCGGCGCGAGCTGGCAAGCGACCCCGCGGGCGCTCGCCGAAGTATCGGACGTCGTGTTCACGATTGTCGGCACACCCGAGGACGTCCGCGCACTCTATCTGGGCGACGGCGGTCTGATCGCGCATGCGCGGCGCGATGCGGTGCTGGTCGACATGACGACGTCGAGTCCAAAACTGGCTGAAGAGTTGGCCGCGCACGCCGCTGAGCGTGGGGTGCACATGCTGGATGCGCCGGTATCGGGCGGCGACATCGGTGCGCGTGAAGGGCGCCTGTCGATCATGGTCGGCGGCGCAAGCGCTGTGCTCGCACGCGTGGAACCGATGTTGCGCTGCCTCGGCACCAACATCGTCCTGCAAGGCGGCCCGGGTGCGGGTCAGCACACGAAGCTGTGCAATCAGATCGTCATTGCGTCGACGATGATGGGCGTGTGCGAAGGGCTCGCCTATGCGCACAGCGCCGGCCTGGATGCCAACACCGTATTGAGCGCGATTGGCGGGGGCGCGGCGGGTGGATTCCAGCTGAACAACCTGGGGCCACGCATTGCCAAGGGCGATTTTGCGCCCGGTTTCTTCATCGAGCACTTCATCAAGGACATGCGGATTGCGCACGAGGAAGCAGGAAGCATGGGACGTGAATTGCCGGGTCTGGAACTGGTGCGCGTGATGTATCACGAGATGGCCGAGCGGGGTTACGCGCGCAACGGCACGCAGGCGCTGTTCAAACTCTACGAACGCTGAGCGGCGGCGATGAAACTGACAGATCAAACCATCCTGCCCGTGCCCCCTGAAGCCGCATGGCGTGCATTGAACGACCCCGTCGTACTCGAAGCATGTCTGCCCGGCTGCAAAGCGCTGAAGAGGCTCGACGACCTGCATTTCGAATCGACCGTGCAGATTCGCGTCGGCCCGGTGTCGGCGACCTTCAAAAGCAACGTCGAATTGTCGGATCTCGATCCGCCCCGGACCTATACGATTGCCGGTATGGGCAGTGCGGGTGCGCTGGGCTTTGCCAAAGTCACTGCGCGCCTGCAACTTGAAGCGCAAGGCGATACGACCGTACTGGTGTACGACGCTGACGTCGAAATTGGCGGGAAGCTGATGAGCGTGGGCTCGCGCCTGATCGAGTCCGCCGCGAGCAAGAATCTCGACGAGTTCTTCAGCGCGCTGAAGGCGCACGTCGAAAGCCACGCGGTCTGACGGCGCCGTGCTGTGAGAGAGTACCGATCGACACAGAGGGAATCATGCTGGTAGAAATGCGTACGTATCAGATAACGGCAGGAAAGGCAGGCGAGTTCCTGGACATCTACGAGCGCGAAGGGCTCGGCATCATCAGTCAGTACGCCCGCCTCAAGGGTTGCTGGACGAAGGACTCAGGCACGTTGAACTCGATCGTGTTCTGCTGGGGCTACGAAGACTACGCGCATCGGGCCGCGCAGCGCGCGAAACTCGCAGCCGATCCACGCTGGCAAGCTTTCACGCCGCGCATCCTGCCGTATCTCGTCCATCAGGAATCGGTGTTTCTGTCGCCAGTGCCGTTTTGCCCAATGGACTGAGGTGAGTGACGAATTTCCCGGCCGCGCGACCTATCGACGTACCCGTCGTTTGGCGGTCTGCTTGTGAGGTGGCAGGCTGACGTTTTATGACGAATCAGAAAGGACTATTGATGACACACTTTACTTTCACTCCCGGAGCCGTCGCCGTCGTGACAGGCGGCGCTGCCGGCATTGGACTCGCTGCTGCGAAGCGGTTCGCGCGGCTCGGGCTTCGCGTGTGCATTGCGGATCTGGGTGAGGACCGCCTGGCGCACGCGAAGCAGGCGATTTCCAGCGTGGCTGCTGAAGGCGCGAAGGAGGTACTGGCCGTCGAGACGGACGTCAGCCGCATCGAAGACCTGGTCCGGCTCGAAGCAGCCGTTCGGGATCGCTTCGGCGGCACGGATATCCTCATGAACAATGCGGGGATTCAACCGGGTAGCGCCATGTTCGGAGCGGCCGCTAACTGGGATAGGGTGCTCGACGTCAACCTGTGGGGTGTCATTCGTGGCACTCAGACCTTCGTGCCCGCGATGATCGCGCGCGGACGCCCGGGCCTCGTCATTAACACCGGTTCGAAGCAGGGCATCACGACGCCGCCCGGCGACCCGGCTTATAACGTCTCCAAGGCCGGCCTGAAGGCGTTTACCGAAGCACTGCAGCACGAGTTGCGCAATACGCCAGGCTGCCGGATCAGCGCGCATTTGCTGATCCCTGGCTTTGTGTTTACGGAGCTTGCCGCTCAAGGTCGTACCGAGAAACCGGCCGCTGCCTGGACGCCCGAGCAGACTGTCGATTTCATGATCGAGCGACTGGGTGCCGGCGATTTCTACATTCTGTGCCCCGACAACGATGTACCTCGCTCCCTCGACGAGCGACGCATCCTTTGGGCTGCGGGAGACATTGTAGAGAATCGCCCGGCGCTATCGCGTTGGCATCCGGACTACGAGCAGGCGTTCGCAGCGTATATCCAGAAGAACGACTGACTTGCCCGCCCCGCAAATCGTAAGTGGAAGATTGGAGATGGTAGAGATTCCAAGGTGGCGACAGAGCGAAACCTATCCCGATCCGTCGGTGGAGGTCCTCGATCCGCGCTTTCTGAAATATCGCATTACCAATGCCGCAGTGGAGCGCCTTGCGACTGGAATGCGTTTTGGTGAAGGGCCCGTGTGGTTCGGCGACGGCCGCTACCTTCTATGGAGCGATATTCCGAACAACCGCATCATGCGATGGGATGAAGAAACCGGTGCGGTTGCGGTGTTTCGCAGGCCGTCGGGTTTCGCCAACGGCAACACGCGTGACCGCCAGGGGCGGTTGATCACCTGCGAGCATGGCAACCGCCGGGTGACGCGCACCGAGTACAACGGCATCCTGACCATTCTCATGGACCGTTTCGACGGCAAGCGGCTCAACTCGCCCAATGACGTCGTCGTCAAGAGCGACGACAGCATCTGGTTCACTGACCCGACCTTTGGAATTCTGAGTGATTACGGGGGTGTCAGGGGGGAGGCCGAACTGCCAACCCAGGTCTACCGCCTGGACCCGCGCTCCGGCGAAGCAGAGATCGTCGTTGGCGACATCGCCAATCCGAACGGCCTTTGTTTTTCGCCGGATGAAAGCCGCCTCTACATTGTCGAGTCCGGATCCACGCCAAGACGAATCCGGGCGTACGACGTCGAGGATGGCCGACGCCTCGTCAACGGCCGCATCTTTGTCGACGGCGGCGAGCACGGCGCGCCGGATGGCTTCCGCTGCGACACTGACGGCAACCTGTGGGCCGGCTGGGGTACAGGACCGACGTTGAACGGTGTGATGGTGTTCGCACCGGACGGCGAGGCCATCGGCCGCATCGCGCTGCCTGAACGCTGTGCGAACCTGTGCTTTGGCGGCGCGGCGCACAACCGCCTGTTCATGGCCGCCGGCCAGTCGCTCTACGCGCTTTACGTGG
The DNA here is from genome assembly GCF_050436225.1 of Paraburkholderia lebeckiae. Classification (NCBI taxonomy): domain Bacteria; kingdom Pseudomonadati; phylum Pseudomonadota; class Betaproteobacteria; order Burkholderiales; family Burkholderiaceae; genus Paraburkholderia; species Paraburkholderia lebeckiae. The sequence continues at coordinate 608,913 of NZ_JBNDLU010000003.1, forward strand.
ATGCCAAGGCGGCCGTCCCAACCTGAGCCAGTGCTGAGGCAGCCAGCTTCAGTATTGCGACTGCCCTCGATGCTCATCGACGACGAATGGCGTCCACTTGCGATGCCCGTGACCACCTCGTCAATCAAGAATCTGTTCGATCTGCCGCCCCATTACAACGTCTACTCCGCGCTCGATTGAAACGCTCGGTGTTTGTTGTCGGTCGCTGTCATGGTCTTGTCATTCCGGTCGGGTGAAATGAATTCGCAGTCGTGCATGGAAGAGCGCGGGCCGTGATGAACCCATTACGGTCGTGCTCGCGGAATCGGCTGGTTGGCTCTTTCCCTAAACATCTAGACGTTTAGATGAAGACGCCGCTAGCAAGCGCTTTCTGGGCCGGCAGGCAACGCCCATTAAGCACGAGCGCCGAGATCGCAAACGCAACAGCACGACTCATCGCTTCGAATCACAACTAACGCTGCGTCGTACAGCAGCACGCTAAAGCGGACACACGTACGGAGCATGTCGATGCTGATCAGGAACGCTCGCGTCGTCACGCGGGACGAGGAATTTACGGGAACCTTGCGGATTGAAAACGGCGTCATTGTCGACCTTGAACGGGGCACGACGTTGGCGGCCGAAGCCGAAGACTGGAACGGTGACTATCTGTTGCCGGGCCTGGTCGAACTACACACAGACAATCTGGAGAAGCATCTGGCGCCGCGGCCGGGCGTGAGATGGAATATCGACGCGGCATTTGTGATTCATGACGCACAGGTGGCCGCGGCGGGCATCACAACCGTATTCGATTCGCTAAGGATCGGCGCGCGTTCGGACGTCGACATGCACAGCCGGGATCTTCAGACGCAGTGCGTGGAGGCACTCGCGCGCCTGTCCGCGTGCGAGTTGCTGCGTGCCGAGCATTTCCTCCACCTGCGCTGCGAAATCGCCGCTCCCGACGTCGTGAATGTATTCGATTCGCTGTGCACGCATCCATTGCTGCGGCTCGCTTCGGTGATGGATCACACGCCGGGCCAGCGCCAATGGCACGATCGGGATCAATGGCGTCGCTGGCAGGAACGGCACGGCAAATTGACCGACGAACACTTCGCCGCAGTGATTGCTGAGCTTTCAGACGGACAGGAACGTTTCGCCGACCGGCACCGTCGCGAGATCGTCGCGCGCTGCATGGAGCTCGGCGTGCCGGTGGCGAGCCACGACGACACCGTAATCGAGCATGTTGAACAGGCAGCGGCCGAAGGCATCGTCCTGGCGGAATTCCCAACCACCCGCATCGCCGCGCAAGCCGCACGCGAACACGGCATCGCAACGATTATGGGCGCGCCCAACGTCGTAAGAGGCGGATCGCACTCGGGCAACGTCTCGGCAATCGAACTTGCGCAAGCCGGACTGCTCGACATCCTGTCATCGGACTACGTGCCCTCGAGCCTGTTGACCGCCGCCTTCGAACTGGTCGGCAAGGCCGGCTGGACGCTGCCGCGCGCGATGGCAACGGTATCCGCGGAACCCGCGCGCGCAGTGGGGTTGGACGACCGCGGCGCCATCGCCCCCGGTTTGCGTGCCGACTTTGTGCGCGTGCGGATGCACGATGCGCTGCCTGTGCCTCGCGCGACATATCGGGCAGGCGAGCGCATTGTCTGATGCCCGGAACAAAGCAATCCGTTGTTGAGTCGCCTGGTCTGTATGAAACATAAATTGAGGAAAATATGAAGGTCTCCAAATTTTTATCTGCAGCAGCTCTGGCCGTGAGTTTTGTCTCCGTTACCGCACATGCAGCGGGTACGTGTCCGAACGATGGCGTAGTTCGCTTTGGTGTCGAACCTTACGAATCGGCTCAGCGCATGCTGCCGGTCTATACGGATCTCGCCAAGATGATCGGCGACAAGCTCGGCTGCACGGTGCAACTCTACGTCGCGACCAGCTATAACGCCGAGATCGAGGCAATGCGCAACAACAAGCTCGAATTCGGCGAATTCGGTCCCCTCGGCTACGTGCTCGCGCACCAGGTCGCGCACGCTGAAGCCGTCGCCACGTTCGCCGGCGAGCAGGGCAAGCCGGCCACTTACTACGCCTCCATCGTCACGTGGCCCGGCTCGGGCATCAAGACGCTGGGCGACACCAAGGGTCGCTCGTTCGCTTACGCCGATCCGGCGTCGACGTCCGGCCATCTGTTTCCCGCTTTCGGTCTGAGCAAGAACGGCATCGATCCGGACAAGGGCGTAAAAGCGGTCTACGCGGGTAGCCATACGGCGTCGTTCGAGGCGCTGCGCAACCACAAGGTCGAAGCGGGGGAGCTGAACAGCGAAGAAATCGCCAGCGCCAAGCTACACAACGAATTCGATCCTGCGGCTTACGTGACGCTGTGGAAATCGGAACCGATTCCGCTCGACCCGCTGGCCGTGCGCGGCGACTTGCCGGCGGATTTCAAGGCCCGTCTGGCCAGTGTGCTGAGTTCGCTCGATCTACGCCAATTGCCGGAAGCCGATCAGAAGTTCCTGGCATCGAACCAGAACCCGGAGCTGAAGACGGTGCCGCAAACGGACGCCGCTTATAACCAGATCCGCGATCTGGTTTCGACTCTTCACATCGACCTGGCAAAACTGTGAGCACTCTGTCCAGCACCTCGGGTGGCGTCCCGATAGATTCGGCGAGCCGGTTTTCAGCCGGCGCGTCGAGCCTACCCGGAACAGCACTCCATACGACGCGTGGGCCCGGCGTAAAACTGGCTGTCCGTGATCTGACGATGCGTTACGCAAATGGCCACACTGCGCTGCGCGGCATGAATGTGTCGGTCCGCGCCGGTGAGCTGGTCGTGGTGCTGGGCAGCAATGGCAGCGGCAAGTCGACCTTCATGAAGTGCGTGGTCGGACTGAATCGGCCGACCGCCGGGTCGGTCGAGGTGGCTGGGCGCGATCTCGCCGCACTGTCCGGCAAAGCTTTGCGTGAGGCGCGTCTGCCGCTTGCGTTGATCTCGCAGAACGCCAATCTCGTGAAGCGGCGCAGCGTGCTGGCGAACGTCTGCTGCGGCGCGCTCGGCCGACACCGGACGCTGGCAACCGCGCTGGGTCGGGTACCTCGCGAGGAGATCGACCCGGCGCTGTCCTATCTGGACGAGGTCGGCTTGCTGCATCTGGCGCGCCAGCGCGCCGGCACGCTTTCGGGCGGACAGGCGCAGCGCGTGGCGGTGGCCCGTGCGCTGGCCCAACGTCCTCACGTCTTGCTCGCCGACGAGCCGGTCGCCAGTCTGGACCCCGAAGCGGCTGACGAAGTCATGCGGCTGCTGCGCCGCCTCGCCGACGACGACGGTCTCGCGGTGGTGTGCGTACTGCACCAGCCCGAACTGGCGACGCGATATGCCGACCGACTGATCGGTCTGCGCGGCGGCCTGCTTGAATTCGATCGGACGGCGTCGGCCGTCTCCCGTCAACAGATCGCGAGCCTTTATTTGGCCGAGGCGTCATGAGCAAGGTTCTTGAAATGCGCGCATCGACGGGCTCGTCGGGTGGCCGGACCATCTGGTCGGTGTGTGCCGCCGTCGTGCTGTTCGCGCTGTTTGTGCAGGCGTGGATCGTCGTCCAGGCCCGTCCGCAGGATCTGGTTACCGGTGCCCACGGTATGGTCGACATTATTTCGCGCGCCGTGCCGCCGGCGTTCGATCAGTTCGTCCCGAACTTGTGGCCGGTTCTCGAAACGATTGACCTGGCGATTTTCGGCACGGTGTTCGGGGTGCTGCTCGCCTTTCCGCTGTCGATTCTGGCGGCCGCGAATGTCACACCGGCGCTGCCCCTGTACTACGCCGCGCGCGCGCTGATCGGCGTCACCCGGGCAGTGCCCGATCTGGTCTGGGCACTGTTGTTCGTCACGGCGGTCGGGCTGGGGCCGTTTCCGGGCGCACTTGCGCTTGCGGTCCATTCGGTCGGCATGCTTGGGCGGCTGTTCGCGGAAGTAATCGAAGACATGGATATGGGCCCCGTCGAAGCGTTGACGCTGACCGGTGCAGGGCGCCTCCAGGTGTTAAGCCATGCTGTCGTGCCGGGCGTGTTGCCCTCGCTGCTCGGCATTGGGCTGTTCCGCTTCGACGAAAACCTGCGCTCGTCGCTCGTGCTCGGCTTTGTCGGAGCAGGCGGAATCGGCTTCCAGTTGCTGACCGCAATGAACCTGTTCCAGTACCAGACGGTGTCGTTCCTGTTGATCGCCACCTTCGTCCTGGTCGTCTGTGCCGAACGCGTCTCCGCTTACCTGCGCAGCCGTGTCACCTGAACGCGGGCCGCTCACCTGCGTCGGCGTCGCTCTTCATGCCCTGACGCGATCGTCATGGGAAGTGCGCAGCCGGCGGCCCAAGGCTCTCCTCATCATTGAAGCACGAGAATCGATATGTTGATCAATCATGGCGTCGGCGTCGATCCGTGGGCGCTCGGTCGCGTTCTGTCGGAGCATCCGGAAATCCATCCAACGGCGGTAGTTCGCGCCAGCGACTTTGGCCGTTACACCTATCTCGGTCCGCGCAGCCATGTCGCCGAATCGGTCATCGGCGACTACGGCTATGCGATGGGTGACAATCAGATCGCCCACGCACTCATTGGCAAGTTCGCCAATATCGCCACCGGCGTACGCATCAACCCGCCCAATCATCCTTCGTGGCGTGCGACCCACCATCACTTTACCTATCGCTCCCGATCGTACGGATTGTCTCTCGACGACGACGCTGACATCTTCCAGTGGCGGGCGCAGGAGCCAGTCGAGGTGGGTCACGACGTGTGGCTCGGCCACGATGCCATCATCATGCCCGGCGTGACGATCGGCACTGGCGCCGCGGTCGGCTCAGGAGCCGTTGTGACCAAGGACGTACCGCCGTTCGCGATCGTCGTCGGCGTGCCGGCGCGAGTGCTGCGTTTTCGCGTCGACGCGCGCACCTCGGAGCGCATGCAGCGGATAGCCTGGTGGGACTGGAGCGCCGAGCGCATTGACGCGGCATTGGCCGATTTTCGTGGGCTCACGGCGGCCGAGTTCGTGGAGAAGTACGACGGGTAAAAGTGAATGAATGGCCAAGCGGCCGTTTCTCCGCGACGGGCGGAGCCTTGCACGTCCCTAATGGTGCGTTGACCAGACGAGTGTGCCAACTGTCCTCGCGTCAATCACCTGGTCTCGACGTGCCCGTCTCTATGGATGTGTCACGTGGAATTCCCAGGTTAGATCCTTCAAATTAACGGAACAGTCTCATATGGAATTTCGCCAACTTGGCCGCTGCGGTCTCAAGGTTTCGACGCTGACGCTTGGGACGATGCTGTTCGGCGATCCGACCGACGAAGCAACCGCGGCACGCATCGTCGACCAGGCGCATGAACAAGGCGTCAACTCGATCGATACCGCCGACGTCTACGCTGGCGGTGAATCGGAGCGTGTCGTCGGGCGTTGCATCGCCGCCCGGCGCGATCGCTGGGTGCTGGCGACCAAATTTGCCAGTCCATTCGGCGATGGTGACGTCAATGCGCGCGGCGCGTCGCGCAAACACATGGTGCGAGCCGTTGAGGCCAGCCTCAAGCGCCTGAAGACGGACTATATCGATCTGCTTTACCTCCACGCTGAAGATCACGACACGCCGGTCGACGAAACGGTGCGCGCGCTAAATGATCTGATCCAGGCCGGCAAGTTGCGCTACTACGGCCTGTCGAACCATCGCGCATGGAAGATCGCCGAATTCAGTCATACCGCCCAGGCACTGGGTCTCGCTGCCCCGGTAGCCAGTCAGCCGCTCTACAACCTCGCGAATCGGCAGGCCGAGGCCGAGCAGCTGACAGCCGCGCACCGTTATGGCCTCGGCGTGATTTCGTACAGCCCACTCGCCCGTGGCGTGCTGACCGGCAAGTATGAATTGGGCGTAACGCCCGCGGCGGATACGCGGGCAGGGCGCGGCGACCGCCGCTTGCAGCAGGCCGAATGGCGGCCCGAGTCGTTGGAGCTGGCACGGCGCGTTCGCGAGCATGCAGAGGCGCGTGGATTGAGGGCGGGGCAATTCGCCCTCGCGTGGGTGCTCAACAGTAGCTATATCAGTTCGACCATTGCCGGACCACGCACCGTGGCGCAATGGGACGATTATCTACCGGCCCTGAGCTATCGCCTGAGCGCCGAAGACGAAGACTTCGTCGACTCGCTCGTCACGACGGGCCACCCTTCGACGCCCGGGTTCAATGATCCCAAGCATCTTTTCTTTGGGCGAATTCCCCGTCACGGTTCGTAAGCCGGACACGCGCAGGAGAATTTCCAGAGTCGCGGCATTCCGAAGAGGTTCCGCCACATCGGACTGCTACGCGTGCTATCGACAGCGTGCGCAACCGGGTCACCCTCCCGGTTGCGCCCTGTGCAGGCCTTCAATTTGCGCCGTGCGCCATCGTTGTCGCGACGAGTGCCGGCGTAGCAGCCACTTGGGCGAGTTCATCGCTCGACCATCCACCGCCCAGTGCATGCAGCAGTTGCACGTTGGCACTTAGCTGGCGTGTCTGGATATCGAGCACGCTGCGTTGTGCTTCGAGTGCGACGGTCTGCGCCTGCACGACATCGAGGTAACCTACAGTGCCCTGGCGATATTGGCGCAACGCCAGATCGACCGAGTACTGCGCGGCATTCGCGGCATCCTTTTGCTCGCCAAGCGCGGTGCCGAGATACGACAGCAGCGAAAGGTTGTCCTCGACCTGCTGGAATGCCGACAGAACCACGCTGCGGTAGCGGTCTCCGGCTTCCTCGGTTGCCGCCTTCGCGGCGTCGAGCTGCGCACGACGGTAACCGCCGTCGAAAACGTATTGCACGAGCTGCGGGCCAATCGCCCAGAACAGATTGGGCGCGCTAACCAGTCCGGCATAGGCGGCGCTTTGTACACCACCCTGCAAGCTCAGCGTGATGTCCGGGAAATAGGCCGCGCGCGCGACGCCAATCTTTGCGTTGGCCTCGGCAACCCGGCGCTCCGCTGCTGCGACGTCGGGGCGACGTTGCAGCAGCGTCGAGGGCAGGCCGGTCGGAATCGCCGGCAACGCGATGGCGGCAGTCTGCTGCGGCAGGCTGAATTCGGACGCGGAAGTGCCGACCAGCACGGCAATCGCGTGTTCGATGAGCGCTCGTTGCGCGAGATTCTGCGACAACTGGGACTTCGCCGACGACAATTGCGTTTGAGCCCGCGAAACGTCGAGGCCCGCTACGATGCCGCTGTCATGCAGCGTCTGCGTGAGTTGCAGCGCTTTCGCATACGCCATGACCGTCTCGTTCAGCAGCTCGGTCTGCTGGTCGAGCCCCCGCAAACTGATGTAATTATCCGCGAGTGCCACTTGCAGGCTCAGTTTCACCGAAGCCAGATCGGCTTTGGTCGCCTGAGCCTCATCCTTGCCGGCCACCACGGAGTCACGCACGCGGCCCCACAGGTCGAGGTCGTAATTGACTTCGGCGCCGAGCGTGACGGAGTTGTAGTCGTTCGGGCCGCCCACGCGCAACGGCCGGTTGTCGGACTGGCGAACGCGCTGCGGCACGGCGCTTGCGCTGATGGTCGGATACAGTCCCGACGCGACCTGCGCGACGAAAGCCTGCGCTTGCGCATAGTGCGCGTACGCGGCGCGCAGATCGGTGTTGTTGGCCAGCAGACGCGTTTCGAGATCGTCGAGTTGCGCGTCGCCATATATTTTCCACCAGCGGTTACGGTCTATCCGGTCGGCAGGCTGAGCGGCGGTCCAGGGACCAACGGTTTTGTATTGCGCCGCTATCGGCACCGAAGGCGCCTGATATTGCGGCGCGAGCGAGCAGGCGGAGAGCGCCAGGACGCCCGTTAAAAGCGCGACCCGTCCAGGCTTAACCATGTGCGGCCGCCTTCCTGTCAGTGGCCGGCGCAACCTGCACGCCGTCGCCGTCGGCGAGTCCGTCGGGCGGCGTATCGATCACGCGATCGCTGGCGGCGAGTCCCGAGCCGATCTCCACCGAGTCGCCCAGATCGCGGTCGATCTTCACCTGCTTGAACAGTACGCGACCGTTCGCACCGAGCGTGGCGACCACGACGCCGCGGCTATCGAACACGAGCGCGCTAGCCGGCACCCGAAGTGAATCGGCGGACGCGGGCAACGTGAATTTCAGGCTGGCGAAACCGCCCGGCAGCAGCTTGCCGTTGGCATTGTCGACCAGCAACTGCACGAGCGTCGTCCCCGAACTCGAATTGACGGAGTCTGCCGCTGCAATCACGCGCGCGTTGAACTGCTGGTCGGCGTACTCGGGAACGGTCAAGGTCGCGGTTGTGCCATCGTGGATCGCCGGTGCGTAGTTCTGCGGTACCTGAACATACACACGCAACTGCTTGACCTCGGAGACCGCGAACAGCTCCTGGCCGACGCCGCCGCTACCGGCGTTCACCAGCGCGCCAACGTCGGTGTCGCGCGCGGTCACCACGCCGTCGAACGGCGCGACGATCCGCGCAAAGGCCTTCGTCGCAACGAGGCGATCGACGTTGGCCTTCGCGGCCGCCACGATCGCCTCCTTCGCGGTGTAATCGGCAATGCGTTGGTCGACGTCCTGCTGGGCCACGGAATCGGTGCCGCTTAGCGCCTCCCAGCGCTTCGCCGTCGTACCCGCTACGACGGCATTCGCCTGCGCACTCTGCAGATCGGCGCGTGCCTGAAGGAGCTGCTGATCAAGCTCGGGTGTTTCGATTTCGGCGAGCACCTGACCCGCCTTGACCGGCGCGCCAATATCGACGTTCCATGATTTCAGATAGCCGCTGACCTGCGCGAAAATCGGCGCCCGTGTAAACGCTTCGAGCCGGCCGGGCAGTTGCAGTGAAGGGCCGTTGGGATCGCGCATGGGCTGGATCAGATTGACTGTCGGTATGGCCTGAGCCTCCGTCCAGGTTTTCAGCTTGCGGGCGTCGACGGCTCGCAGCGCGACACCGCCAACGACGATGCCTAAGGCGACCAGCAGGCCGATCACGCCCGCAACCCGAAGCGGACGGCGCGATGGCGTGTTAGTGGGAAAAGCGGATTCAGACGACATAGGCAGGACCTCCCGGGACGGGTGCTGGGGTCGCCGCGCGCCCGGGGCGCGCGTGAACGATACAGAAGATGACGGGGACCAGGAACAGCGAAGCCGTGGTGGCAAACATCAAACCGCCGATCACGGCGCGGCCGAGCGGCGCGTTTTGCTCACCGCCTTCGCCGAGGGCGAGCGCCATCGGCGCCATGCCGATGATCATGGATAGCGCGGTCATAAGCACCGGGCGAAAGCGCGTAAAGCCCGCTTCGAGCGCCGCCTTGAACGGATCGCCATGGACGGCAAGACGTTCGCGGCAGAAGCTGACGACCAGAATCGAATTGGCGGTCGCCACCCCCATGCACATGATCGCGCCAGTGAGTGCGGGTACGGAGAGCGTCGTGTGCGTCGCGAACAGCATCCAGACGATGCCCGCCAACGCCGCCGGCAATGCGCTCACAATCACGAACGGATCGGCCCACGACTGGAAATTGACGACGATCAGCAGATAGATCAGCACCACTGCGCCAAGCAGGCCGAACAACATGCCGGCAAAGGCGCTGTTCATCGTCTGCACCTGACCCAGCAGCGCGACGCTCGAGCCCTTCGGCAGCGTGCTGGCGTTCTGGTGCACGATGCGCTGGATATCGGCCGACACCGCGCCGAGATCGCGGTCCTGGGTGGTCGCGAAGATCTCGACCATGGGCTGGATGTTGTATTGGCTGACGACTTCGTTGCTGGTGGAGCGCTCGACCGTTGCCAGGCCGCCGAGGATCTGGGCGGTGCCTCCGCCGCTGGCGGTGATCGGCAGATTTTGCAATGCTGCCAGTGAATCGAGACTGTATTGCGGCGTTTGCATCACGATCGGATACGACACGCCGTTCGCGTTGTTCAGCCAGTACGTGGGCGCCACCTGGCTCGAACCTGCGAGATTCACCACCATGCTGTTCGTCACATCGCGCTCGGTGATGCCGAGCAACTGTGCACGCGTGCGGTCGACATCGACGTTGAAGGTGGGGTTGCCGTGCGACTGCGCGATCCGTGCATCGACCACGCCGGGCACGTCGCGGACCGCGCGCAGCAGACGGTCTGCATACGCGTAGTTGGCGTTCAGGTTGTTGCCGCGGATCTGCAGGTCGATCGGCGCCGGCGAGCCGAAGTTAAGGATCTGGCCGATGATGTCCGCCGGTGGGAAAGAGAACGTGACCCCCGGGAATTCCCGCGGCAATCTTTCACGCATCATGCGGACATACCCGTCGGTCGGACGATGCCCTTCGTTCAGCGCAATCTGGATGTCGCCGTCCTGCGAACCGACCGTCCCGGTGTTGTTGTATGCGGTATTGATGCCGCTGACCGGCAGACCCATATTGTCGACCACCGTGCCGAGGTCGGACGGCGGGATGATCTGGCGGATCGCGCCTTCGACATTCGCGAATATCTGCGCGGTCTTTTCGACGCGAACCCCGACTGGTGCGCGCACATGCATCAGGATCTGCCCGGCATCGACCGCCGGGAAGAAGTCGCGGCCGAGCAAGGGCGCGAGGGCGAACGAGAGCGCGACGAAGCCGAGGAAGCAACTGACGAACGGACGCCGATGGTTCAGCGCGAGTTCGAGTAACCCGCGATACGCGCCACGCACCTTTTCAAAGCGCGCTTCGAAGCCGCGCTGGAAGCGTCCGAGCGGACCTGGACGTCGCGCCTCATCGGCATGCCCATCCTGCGCATGCGGCTTCAGCAGGTATTTGGCCATTGTCGGCACGAGGGTTCTCGAGAGGATGAACGACGAGATCATCGCGAAAATGACGGCCTCCGCCATCGGCACGAACAGGAAGCGCGCCACGCCGTTCAGGAAGAACATCGGCACGAACACGATGCAGATGCACAGCAGGGAAACGAACGCGGGTGTGACGATCTGCGCGGCGCCATCGAGGATAGCGGTCTCCACCTCCTTGCCGTGCTCGAGGTGCCAGTTGATGTTCTCGATCGTCACGGTCGCATCGTCGACAAGAATCCCCACCGCTAACGCAAGACCGCCGAGCGTCATGATGTTCAAGGTTTCGCCTAGTGCGGAGAGCGTGGCGATCGAGCCGAGAATGGCCAGTGGGATCGAGGTTGCGATGATGATCGTCGAACGCCAGCTGCCGAGGAACAGCAGAATCATCAGGCTGGTGAGCACGGCCGCGATCACGCCTTCACGTGCCACACCGGTGATGGCTGCGCGCACGAAGATCGACTGGTCGCCGATCGGTTCGACATTCAGGTTATCGGGCCACGACGCTTTCCCGTTGGCGATTTGCTGCTTGATGCCGGAGATGATCCCGAGCGTCGAAACCGAGCCGTTCTTGAGTACCGACATCAGCACCGAGCGCCGGCCGTTCACATGGACGATATTGGTTTGCGGCGGACTGCCGTCGCGAACATTCGCAATATCACGAATAGTGACCGTCGTGCCATTGACGGCCTTGACCGGTAGATCGCCCAGGGCCTTGATTTCCGAGGGCGCATTGTTGAGTTGCAGCGTGTATTCGTAGTCGCCGATCTTTTCCGTGCCGACCGGCGTGATCAGATTCTGACCCGCCAGCGCATTGGCGACGTCCTGCGCGGACAAACCGCGCGCCTGCAGTGCCGCAGGATCAATGTCGATTTGCACCTGGCGCGTCTTGCCGCCGAACGGGTAGGGAACCGACGCACCGGCGACAGTCGTGAGCATGGGACGCACCGCATTCAGACCGAGGTCGCCCAGCCTCTGCTCGGACAGCCCCTTGCCCGATAGCGCCAACTGGATGATTGGCACGGTCGACGCGTTGTAATTGAGGATCAGCGGTGGCGTAGTGCCCGCGGGCAACTGCCGCAACTGAGTTTGCGCGACCGCGGTCACTTGCGCGTTCGCCGTGCTGATATTCACGCCCGGCTGGAAGAAGATCTTGATGATCCCGAAACCAGCGACCGATTCCGCCTCGATGTGTTCGACATCGTTCACGGTGGTAGTCAGCGTGCGTTCGAACGGCGATGTGATCCGGCCGACCATCTGGTCGGGCGGCAGCCCCGTGTATTGCCACACCACGCTGATCACCGGGATTCTGATATCGGGGAAAATGTCGGTGGGCGTCTTCATCGCCGACAGTGGCCCGATGATGAGGATGAAGATTGCCAGGACGACGAAAGTGTAGGGTCGTCGGAGCGCGATACGAACTAGACCGAGCATGAGAATTCCAGGGCTTGGGGGAAACGCAAGAGCATCTTGCAGAGATCTGGCGCAGGAAGATGTTCGCAACGAGGATGATTGCTTTGTGACCTATGTCGGGTGTTCCCAAACGCAACCAGAGTGCGAATGTACACAACGCTCTGGATTCCTGCAGACGGAGAAATAGCATCCCGGCAACGTTTGAATGCCAGGCGAGTCAATTTCTTTCTATCTGCGCATATCGGGAAAACCTTGTCCATGCGGGATGGAGTGATGCTCGGCAAGATTCGGACGGAGGCGAACTAGCGTGATTTCCAGCGAAGACTAAAGGCGTTAGAGATTTTTATTACCAATTGTTTGAGAGGCCATCGAGGGTTCTCGTGCCTCCTTTCAGACGGCATTCAAAGGGTTGACTTCATTCTGAAGACGAGGTCTTCGCGTTATTACGCGTATCGTTCAGAATGATCGTCACTTACCTCCCGTGAAGATCGCCTTAACGGGAGAGTCAAGCGAAAATTCACGAATGACATGCGTATGAAGGTGTGAAGAGGAATGCTGACAGCGTGCCTTCAAAGCGTTGAGCCGCGGCAACGCGGGGTTCAAATCGGGCTTCGCCAGGGCGGTGACAAAACAGACGAGCGAGGTGCGTCCAACGACCGCTGGCAGCCGTTGCGCAAGTCGCGCGATGCGGCCCCGGACCCGGGGCCGGATTCAGTGCAGATCGAGACCATCAGTGACCAAAGTAGATCGAGTGAGTCCCTGTGGTCGTCGACGGCGCACCCGACTGTGAGGAGCCGTTCATCGACACTCCGCCGACTGCCGTGCTGCTCGGCGTCGTGGCATCCTGCGCATGAATACGTGCCTCCGCAGCCTGAACATCGGTGGGATAGTGCAGATCTTTGAGGCCCGGGCGATACCCCGCCTGTTCCATTTGCACCAGGTCGGCGCGCACTTCGGCACGCGTCAGCGGGGCAGTGGAGTCCTGTGCAAAAGAGACCGCGGGGACGACGAGTGCGTTGGCAACCAACGCTGCATAGATCAGAGTCTTCATGGTGAATTACCTGTCAAGTTAAATATAGTCAGCTTCACACGCGATGAATGGAGCCTCGGGTGTCGCCGCGCCACCGCCGCAAGGGTGAGTAACCTGTATTGTCCGCAGATGGGGTGACGCGAGGCTGACCTCTGCATTACGCCGCTGTCATGTTCAAATAGGCAGGAGCGAGAACCTGTCGGCAAGCGTACGTCAACGCGGCTATGATTTCATGCGGCGATCGGCGCCGAAACAAGAAAGGAGAAGTACCCAGATGATCCATGTCATTGCCACAATCACTGCCCAGCCCGGTCAACGCGAGGCCGTGTTGGCACTTTTCAACCAGAACCGTCCAGCGGTGTTGGCCGAAGAGGGGTGCATCAGCTACGAGGCCGTCATCGACGTACCGGAGTTTGGGACGCTTCAGACACCGCTCGGTAAAGATACGTTCGCTGTCATCGAGCGCTGGCAGAGCGCTGAAGCTTTGAGGGCGCATGGGGCCTCAACGCATATGGCCGAATATGGACACAATACGCGCCCGTTGCTCGTGAGCCGTGTCATCAACGTGCTTCAGGCTTGCTAAAGAGAGCGTTCCTGGCGGTCCGCCATTGACTGGGCAGGCCAATATGGGCGCCGCCACGCCGACTTCCAATCACCCTGCCTGCGTGTATACTTTTATGAAAACATAAATCGTCATCTGATGACATCAGTGATAATCCGACAGCGCAGGGAGTTATGAAGAACAAAGGGACCATCGAGAAGCCGACCCGTGGAACCGGCGCCGAGCGCGTCGCGGTCAAGCGGCCGATGAAAAAAGCGCCGCAGCGTTTGCCGCGCGCAGAGCGTCAGGCGCGCGTGCTGGAGAAGGCCGCGGAGTATTTCGCGGAGCATGGTCTGGGCGCGCAGACCCGCGCCATCGCGGAAGCCTGCGGCGTATCGCAACGCTTGTTATATAGCCTGTTCCCGAGCAAGGCCGCTTTGATTGACGAAGTCTACAAGCGGGAAGTCGTCGGAATCTTCGACGCAATCTGGTTTGTTCAGTTGCAAGACCGAAGTGTGCCGATTGAAAGCCGACTCAACCGCTTTTATCGCGAGTACTATGACACGCTTTTGACGCGCCGCTGGCTGAGGCTTTTCCTTTACTCGTCGCTCGAGGGCCTGCACACGGCGCCGGCCTATACGAACGCGATCGTCAGCCATGCGCTCGAAATCATCGTCACCGAGACCGCGCATGAACTGGGTCTACGCATGCCTGTCGACCCGGCTCAACTGGGCGAAGTGGGTTGGCTGTTGCATGGCGCGGTGTCGCATCTGGCGATTCGCCGCCGCATCTATTCGAACGAAAACAGCACGCCCGCCGAAGCGGTGATTGCCATGCACGTGCGCGCCTTCCTGACGAGCCTGCCGAGCCTGCTGCCTGCGCTATAACGCATTGCGAGTCGGCGCAGGGCGGTTCGCTGGTGTTATCGCTGCGACCGTCTGTGTCGTCTTCAGCGCAAATCGTCAAGCGACGATACAATCCTGCGAAATTGGGCTGCATTGCCGCGCAGGCGCCCTGGGGGCTGCTCATTGTGTCCGCGCCGTCTCCCGTTCGAGCTGTGTTTGCCTTGCGCATGGCGGCTGCGTCATAACTGTTCGCAATCGTCGCCATGATTCAAACCAATTTCCCGAACGGCCTGCGCCTCGGCACAATGCCATCGCGCATCCTGGTGGCGTTTCGGGCGATATGTCAGGCCGCGAGTCATTGCACGCTGTCCGCGGCCGCCGTCTTTGAAACAGCCGAGACACGCGCAACAAATAATGCATCTCTCACGAAAAAGGTGAATCCATGAGGACTACGGCGGGTTTGCGTGTCCGCACCCAGTTGGTTGCCGGCTTCGGCATCGTCCTCTTCGCCCTCGTTGCGCTGACGGTCATCGCCATCACACGCGTCGAGTCCGTGCGGCAACGACTCGATCAGATCATCGACGTGAACGGCGTCAAAGAACGGTACGCCATCAACTTTCGCGGTAGCGTCCATGACCGGTCAATAGCCGTGCGCGATGTCACTCTCGTATCGCATGATGAGCTGCCGGCCGTCGTCGCGCATATCCAGCAACTCGCGGCGGATTATGACGAGGCGGCAAAGCCGCTTGCCGCCGTCTACGCGCAGCGCACCGACATCACCGCAGCCGAGCGCGCTATCTATTCGCGCGTGATCGAGGCGGGCAACAAGGCCACGCCGTTTATCGACGAGGTGATTGCACGGCAAACCTCCGGCGACACCGAAGGAGCGCGCACCGTGCTGCTTCAGCAAGCGCGCCCCGCGCTGGTCGAGTGGCTCGCGGCAATCAACCAGTTGATCGACTTTCAGGAAGCGCTGAACCGGCAGGGCGGTGCCGAGGCACGCCAGATAAGCGTCGATTTCCGCTGGATGATGCTTGCGCTAACCGGACTTGCGTGCGTGATCGGTGTTGGCGTTGCGGTGCTTGTCGTGCGCAACATCGGCCGCTCGCTCGGCGCGGAGCCGCGTGAGCTGATCGCGTTCGCCGATGCGATCCGGCGCGGCGATCTTTCCCAGCGCGCCGGGTTACGCACCGGCGATACGGCTAGCGTGATGGCGACTGTCGTGCGGATGCGAGAAGCGCTAGCGGACATCGTGGGACAGGTGCGCGATGGCGCCGATGCAGTCGCCGGCATGAGTCACGCGATTGCCGCCGGCAATGCCGATCTTGGCGCGCGCACCGAACTCCAGGCCAGCGCGCTCGAGCAGGCCACCGGCGCGCTCAAGGAGTTCGATGCTAGCGTGGCCACCAACACGGCGAACGCGGGACACGCTGACGAGCTTGCCAGGCACGCCTCGGAAACGGCTGGGCAAGGCGGCATGGCGGTCGGCCGGGTGGTGGAGACGATGCATGGGATAAGGGCGTCGTCGGCGCGCATCGCGGAGATCATCTCAGTCATCGACGGGATCGCGTTCCAGACCAACATCCTCGCGCTGAATGCGGCGGTCGAGGCCGCGCGTGCCGGTAGCCAGGGACGCGGTTTTGCCGTGGTGGCCGGCGAGGTCAGGCTGCTCGCGCAACGTAGCGCAGAAGCGGCGAAGGAGGTCCGGCAACTGATCGTGACGAGCGACGCTCGCGTGAAAGACGGCGCCGCCCAGGTTGATGCCGCGGGCTCGACGATCTCCGCGGTCGTTGATTCGTCGGCGCGCGTCACGGGCATCATGAGCGAAATCCACGACGCATGTCAGCAACAGAGGCTTCATATCGGCGAAGTCCGGGAGATGATCGCGAGCCTGGAGCATGGCACGCAACAGAATGTTGCGCTGGTCCAGCAATCGGGTGCTGCCGCGGACGCTTTGAACAGGCAAGCGCAGACTCTGCTTAGCGCGGTCAATCTCTTTTCCGTCGATGACGAGCGCGGTTCGGAGCTGAAATCGGCGGGCCCACAGCAGCGCGATGCAACTGCGCGCAACCCGGCGCTTTCGCTCACCAGCAGCTACTCGTGAGCGCAGGGCGGCATAGCACGATTTTCAATTCAATCCTGGTCGTCCGCGCTGCAGGCGCGATGCGCCCGCAACCCTGAGGAGCAGCACATGATCGATTTGCGCAGCGATACCGTGACCCGTCCGGACCAGCCGATGCTCGCCGCGATGTCAACCGCCGAGTTGGGCGACGATGTGTGGGGCGACGATCCGACTGTGCTGCGTCTGCAGGCCGTGCTTGCCGAACGCGCCGGCAAGGAAGCCGGCCTGTTCTTTCCGACTGGAACGCAATGCAATCTTGCGGCCTTGATGGCGCATTGCGCGCGTGGCGACGAATACATCGTCGGCCAACTGGCGCACACCTATAAATACGAAGGCGGCGGCGCGGCGGTGCTCGGCAGCATTCAGCCGCAGCCGCTGGAAAACGCCGCTGACGGCACCTTGCCGCTCGATAAGGTTGCGGCCGCCATCAAGCCGATCGATGATCATTTCGCGCGTACGCGTCTGTTCGCGCTCGAGAACACGATTGGAGGCAAAGTACTGCCCGCGGACTACGTGGCCCGTGCGGTCGAATTGGTTCGTCAGAGCGGGCTTGCGACGCATCTCGACGGGGCACGCGTGTTCAACGCCGCGGTGGCTTCGGGCCAATCGCTGGCGGCGCTGTGCGCGCCCTTCGATTCGGTGTCGATCTGCTTCTCCAAAGGACTGGGCGCGCCGGTCGGCTCGGTGCTGCTCGGCAGCCAGGCGCTGATCGGCGCAGCGCATCGCTGGCGCAAAGTGCTGGGCGGCGGCATGCGGCAGTCGGGCGTGCTGGCGGCGGCGTGTCTGTACGCGCTGGATCACAACGTCGAGCGGCTCGCGGACGATCACGCCAACGCCCAACATCTTGCCGACGGTCTCGCGCGGATCGATCAGGTGACGGTACAGTCACACGCGACCAACATGGTGTTCGCGCAGTTTCCGCAAGAACATTGCGCTCCGCTCGAAGCGTGGCTTCGGGAACGGGGCATTCTCACGCAGATGCTGTATGCGTCGCGTTTTGCGACACATAAGGACGTCTCGCGCGCGGACATCGATACGTTTCTGTCCGCTGTAAAGGCGTATTTCGCTCGCGGCTGATGTTTGCGCGATGCCGGTTTTTTCATTGCGTGTTGACATGGCGCGTTCGGGTTGGACAATAATCTCAGCCCCGATACTCGCCAACTCAGGTTCCAAGCGTGAACGACGTCACCGGCATTTCCCCCTCGCGGGCTGACCATGTCTATGTCAGCGTACGCGAAGATATCTTCGATATGCGCCTGCTGCCCGGCGACCGCGTGACGGAAGGCAGCATCGCCGAGCGCTTCGGCGTGTCCCGCACGCCCGCGCGCGAAGCCTTGCAGCGCCTGCAAGGCGACGGCCTGATGCGCGGTTATGTGCGCGGCGGCTGGGAAGTCGTGCCGGTCGATTTCAAGCGCTTCGAAGACCTGTATGAAATGCGCAAGCTGATTGAAACCTTTGCTGTCTCGAAGCTTGCGAGTGCCGAAGGGGAGCTCTCCGAAGGCGTCGCACGGATGCTCGGTCAGCTCGAACAAATCTGGAAGATCCCAACTGCTCATCGTCGGCGTGACGGCCGCGAGATGGTCGCGCTCGACGAAGCATTTCATCACGCTCTCGTGCAGGCTGCCGATAACGCCGAGCTGACCAATGCGATGCAGCGCGTGACCGATCGCATCCGGGTCGTGCGGCGGCTCGATCTCGTGTATGGCGACTGCATCGACGAAACCTACGACGAACATTTGGCGATCCTCGATGCGATCCGTCGTCGCGAAACGGATCGTAGCGTTGCGTTGATCGCACGCCATATCGAGGGTAGCCGCGCTGAAGTGCGCACCTTGACCGAGGAGCGCCTGCAACGCGCACGCACTGCAATGGGGCCGAATGCGGTCCCCTATGCACCACCCAGGTTGCGCGGCACCAAGTAGCGACATTCGCCCTGAGCACCGGGTCGCGCGAAACCCTGCTCTGGCGCGCATGACCCGTCGACTCGCACGCTGGCATGCTTCTCGCATAAGTGACGGGTATGTATACAAGCAAAAGCCCCGTCAGCTATGTCATCTAGTTTTCTGAATCCAACACGCGGCGCGCGCGGTATGGCCGTCGCGCCGAACGCGCTCGCGGCGCAGAGCGCGTTGGCCATCATGCGGGACGGCGGCAACGCCGTCGAAGCCATGATTGCCGCTGCCGCGACTATCGCAGTCGTCTATCCGCACATGAACAGCATTGGCGGCGACGGCTTCTGGCTAATCTCGCGCCCCGGCGCGGAGCCGGTGGGCATCGAGGCCTGCGGCGCGGCCGCGCTAGCTGCGACGATCGACGCGTACCGCTCCCGCGGATATACGACGATTCCGACGCGCGGCCCGCTGGCCGCGAATACGGTCGCGGGCACCGTGTCCGGGTGGCAGCTCGCACACCGCTGGTCGAGGGACGCGCTCGGCGGCAAGCTGCCCGTCAAGCGTCTTCTCGAAGACGCCATTCACTACGCGAAGTCCGGCGTGCCCGTCACGCGCAGCCAGGCTCAATGTGTCGCCAGCCGGCGCGCCGAACTGAGCTCGATCGCCGGTTTCGCGGACACCTTTCTCCCTGACGGGCGCGCGCCGGCAGCGGGCGAGCGCTTCGTCGCACCGCGTCTCGCCGCAACCTTGGAGCGCCTCGCCGAAGCAGGTCTCGACGACTTCTATCGCGGCGATCTCGCGCGCAGCATCGCGAGCGATCTTCAGTCCGCCGGCTCGCTGCTTGCGCTTGCCGATCTCGAACGGCACGAGGCGCGCTGGCGCAAGCCGCTCGCACTGCAGCACTCGCTCGGCACGATCTACAACATGCCGCCGCCGACACAGGGTCTCGTGTCGCTGCTGATTCTCGGCATTCTCGACCGCGTGCTGACGAAAGACATGGATCCGCTCGGGCCTGAGTTCGTCCACGCGTGCGTCGAGGCAACCAAGCTGGCTTTCGCGATTCGCGACGCGCACGTCACCGATCCCGATCACATGACGGTCGATCCCGCCACGCTGCTCGAACCGGCCGCACTCGACGCGATGGCCGCGCGCGTCTCGCCGACGCGAGCCGCGCCCTGGCCGGCCGGGCGCGGACCGGGCGACACCGTATGGCTAGGCGTGACGGATAGCGAGGGCGTGGCGGTCAGCTTCATCCAGAGCATTTATCACGAGTTCGGCAGCGGCATCGTCCTGCCGGGCTCCGGCATCAACTGGCAGAACCGCGGCTGCAGTTTCTCGCTCGACGAACACGCGCTCAATCCGCTGATGCCGCGGCGCAGGCCATTTCATACCCTCAATCCGGCGCTGGCGCGCTTTGCCGACGGCCGCACGATGGTGTACGGCAACATGGGCGGAGACGGACAACCCCAATCGCAAAGCGCCGTGTTTTCACGCATCGCGAATTTCGGCTGGAATCCGCAGGCGGCGATCGACGCGCCTCGCTGGCTGCTCGGCCGCACATGGGGCCAATCGACCGACACGCTCAAGCTCGAACCACGCTTCGCCGCGCACACGGCGGCAGCGCTCAGCGCGCTCGGGCACGAGGTCGAGATGATGGCGCCTTACGACGAAGCGATGGGGCATGCCGGCGCAATCGTCCGGCATCCTGATGGATTAATCGAAGCGGGCTACGATCCGCGCAGTGACGGGGTCGCTGCGGGCTGGTAGACACCGCGCGCTTTTACCCAAACGACTTGCAGTTCCGGCCGTTCAGGCCCGGAGGACGGCGCACGTTTCGCGCATGCCGGCTGGCATGCGCTCAGGAATCGGAGAACACCATGAGTACACGCTTGCAACCGATGTCGCCGCGTATCGAGAATGTCTCGACGCTCGCCACGCATAACCGCTGGATTCAACTCGGGCTGGGTCTCGTCTGCATGATGGCGATCTCGAGTCCGCAATACGTCTGGACGTTGATGACCAAACCGCTCGCCGCGAAACTGGGCATCGCATTGCCTGAACTGCAGGTGACGTTCTCGCTGCTGATCATTTTGCAGACGTTCTTTTCGCCGTTTCAAGGCAAGCTGATCGACCGCTTCGGTCCGCGCACGCTGATTTCGGTCGGCACGGCGATGTCCGGCCTGAGCTGGGTGTTCGCATCGCAGGCGCAGAGTGCGCCGATGCTCTATCTGACCTATGGCGTGATCGGTGGCCTTGGCACGGGCATCGTGTATGTCGGCGTTGTCGGGCTGATGGTGCGCTGGTTCCCCGCGCAGCGCGGCTTCGCGGCGGGCGCCGTCGCCGCCGGCTATGGCATGGGCGCGATCGTCACGACGTTTCCGATCGCGGCGTCGTTGCAGGCGCGCGGTGTCGACGCGACGCTGTGGATGTTCGGCATCGCGTTCGCGGTGGTGGGGCTGCTGGCATCGCAGGGCTTGCGTGTGCCGCCCGCGCATGACGCCGCCGGCGCAAATGTGGATGACGCCGGTTCGCCGGTGGCTAATCTGCGCCCGTCACAGACGCTCAGGACGCCGATCTTCTGGCTGATGTTCGCCATGATGACGATGATGTCGACCTCCGGTCTAATGGTCACGTCGCAAATGGCCACCTTCGCCGCCGATTTCGGCGTGACCAAAGTGCTCGTGTTCGGGATGGCGGCGCTTCCGCTTGCGTTGACGATCGACCGCTTCACGAACGGGCTCACGCGGCCGCTGTTCGGCTGGGTGTCCGACAGAGTCGGCCGCGAAAACACGATGTTCTTCGCGTTCGCCCTGGAAGGCGTCGCGATGGCGCTGTGGCTGTTCACGCGCGATAACGCGGTGCTGTTCGTGTTGCTCTCGGGCGTGGTGTTCTTCGGCTGGGGCGAAATCTTCTCGCTGTTCCCGGCGACGCTGACCGACACGTTCGGCACGCGGCATGCCACGGAAAACTATGGCTGGCTCTACATTTCGCAGGGCATCGGCTCGATCCTGGGCGGCCCGCTGGCGGCGTTGATGCACCAGCACGCGGGTAGCTGGCTGCCGGTGTTCGGCGCGGCGATCACGCTCGACATCGTTACCGCATTGCTCGCGATTGCAGTGCTCAAGCCGATGCGCCGCCGTTTTCTTGCCGCACCACGCGGCGTTTGACGGCAACTGGCCGCTCGTTCGTTGTACGGCTAATTGCCAGGTGGCGCGCCTCTTTCATGGGCGCGCCGCGCGATTGGCCGCTTTCCACGCCAAATACTCGTTTCCCATGCCGTCACGGTTACACCTCGTTTGACAGGCGTCGTTCAGCCGCCGCCGGTCGTGTACATTGAAGCGGGGTCACTCGTCGGACTTCCGGTGACGCTTCGCCCCGGACCAACATGCACACACGGTGGACCACCGACGACATTGCGCCGCAGACCGGCAAACGAGTGCTCATCACGGGAGCGAATAGCGGTATCGGCTATCAGGCCGCGCTGACGCTGACGCGCAAAGGGGCACGGGTCATCCTGGCATGCCGCGATAAACGACGCGCAGAAAAAGCTCTCGCCCGCCTGAAAGCCGAAGTTCCCGGAGCAAGCGCGGAACTGGCGATTCTCGACCTCGCTTCCCTCGCGTCCGTCCGCTCGTTCGCGCAGAAAGAACTCGCGGAGCAACGCCGCATTGAAGACTACGATCTGATTCTGCTTGACGTGATGCTGCCCGAACTCGACGGGCTCGAAGTCCTCAAACGGTCCAGGACAAAGCCGTCGGGCTCAAGTCCGCTGAAGCAAAGGCGGTGGCGATGAACGGCGCAGGGGGTGGGTCTGACGGTGTCATGAGCGGAGTGTCGCAGTCGGGGCAACCGCGCGACATTCGAATGTCGCCATACTCGCCGACGATCTACGTCCACCAATAGGCGGGTGAAATGCGCAGTCCGCTGCGCAAGTGTGAAGAGACATTCAACGAAAACGCGCTGATTCCGCCTGGTTTCTTGACCTCCGGCTCATTCCTGCTCCGGTGGACGCCAGGATCAACAGGATCGATGCGGTCATGCCCCAGCTCTGAAAGTTGGGCAGCAGACCAAGACAGATCGTCGCGGTCGTGACCACAATGATTGAGCCGAGAAACACCGGACGCTGGCGATACCGGTCGCCCCAGCTACTGAGCACAATTCCACCGAGCGGTCGGATCACGTACCCGATTGCGAGCACGGAGAAAGTAGCCAGCATGCTCACCAGTGACGACGAGTTCGGGAAAAACTGGGCCGCAATGTTATGGGCAAAAAAGCCATAGACGATGAAATCGTAAAAACTGCAGCGAGCCTCCAAGGCTTGCGATGAGAATCATCTTCCATTGCGACCGGGACAAGCCGGACGACGGTGGACGGTCGGCGCCGCCGACCGGGCTGCGGGATATTCCCACGACTCCTCCAATTGATTATCGGATTCTTTGTCCGATGGTCTACGTGCGTCGACCGCGAGACGTCTCGCGTGACAACCGGTTTTGCGGGCTCACATGGCCACAACACCTTCGGTTCGCAAGCCGGGTACGGCGTGGTGCAGAAGGTGTTGCAAGGATTCACCTTCCTCCGCGACGCCGTACACATACCGGTCCGCTGGTCGCTGGTCTCGAGGCTCAGTGACTACACAGCGTCCCGGGAGCGGAAGAACGGCGCGGTGAGGGCGTGTAAGCGGGATCTTGCGGGTCGAAGCGCGGCATTGCCCTTTATCCCCGATATCTCAAGGCGTCCACGAGAAGCCTGAAAGCAGGCGATGCATGGCGCCGGTGGGGATAGTAGAGATGGTATCCCGACAGGTCGGGCGTGAACCTTCCCAGGACCCTCACGAGCCGCTCGGCGTCGAGACAGTGCTGACCTGGTCGAGCGGCAGATAGGCAAGGCCGTGGCCGTCGAGCGCCGCATCAAGGATGAGATCGATGGTATTCAGCACAAGCTGACCATCAACCCGGACACGTGCTTCGCGACCTCCGCGTTTCAGTCGCCATGCGTTTACCGTGCCCGACGTTGGCAGGCGTAGATTGATGGCCCGGTGGTCGATCAGTTGAGCCGGTGACGTCGGCATTGGGCTGTCGCGAAAGTATTCCGGCGAACCGACGATCGCCATCGGAATGTCGGGGCCAATCCGCACCGCGATCATGTCCCTGGCGATCTCCCGGCCGAGGCGTACTCCGGCATCGAAGCGGTCGGCCACGACGTCTGCCAGCCCGTAATCGACTGTGATCTCGACGTTGATGTCCGGGCTTCCAACAAGCAGCCGCCGCATTGCCGGAATGTGCGGCTGGTCGCGCTGCGCGAAATCGGTCTGGTCGGCAAGCCGATTTTCCGCCACTGCTCGCGTGTTCTGGATTCCATCGAGCAATCGCAGCGGTCGCAAATGAAGTAGGACATCATATAACAAAGTTAACTATTATCTATATGAATTTGGCGTGACGGCACAGAATGCCACTTAATGACATTAAGCTACTCATTATTCTGGGTACGTGAATAGATTTAAGTTTCTCGCGCCTTCCTATGGAGATCGGAACTTCCCATGTCCATTCGTTAATATAGCGACGGCCTGTTTGATGTCCGTTTTGTCGGTTTCGGTCAATTGATTGGTCGCCCGCAAAGGTTCTTGAGGGATGTTGCGTAGTACGTACGCCACGTTGCCATTACGAACTCGCGAGAGACGGGCAGTGGCAGACATCACTGCCTGAAGCATTCCGGCAGGCTGCGCCCTATCCGTTCTTCCGACCAAGGAGGTGGGAATGTGTCGGCCCTATTTTGAAGCAAAGGCCATTCTCCGAGACCCTGGGTTAACTTCGCGCCTAAAGGCGAGCAAAACATAGGAATTAACATTATTTGTACAAATGGCTGCGCAAAACGTGCGAATTAAGTTGTCAACATATTTGGGCGCCTTACAATTCACATTCG
The DNA here is from genome assembly GCF_050436225.1 of Paraburkholderia lebeckiae. Lineage (NCBI taxonomy): Bacteria > Pseudomonadati > Pseudomonadota > Betaproteobacteria > Burkholderiales > Burkholderiaceae > Paraburkholderia > Paraburkholderia lebeckiae. The sequence goes on from NZ_JBNDLU010000003.1 coordinate 633,440, forward strand.
ACGTCGAAAGCGTTTAATTAAACGTCGGCGCTGCGCACGACGTGCCGCTCCAAGAATTCGCGACGCATCGGAGTGTGATCGTACGTCATATGAGCAGCGTAACGTCGGCGTTGGTATCTCGCGAAATCGCCAATTGCGACGAAGCCTCCTGGGACGATGCGGCGAGGCACCCACACCCGACTTAAAGACGGGATTGGCACCCGAGAGTTTGCGCACGGCGCAATCTTTTCACGACAATAGAACCTGCGACCGGTATGAAGATCAGTGACAACAAAATCGGCTACGCCCGAGTATCAACCGATGAACAGCACTTGGACCTGCAGTTACAAGCGCTCGCCGCCTACGGCTGCGATGTGACGTTTTCAGACCGGGGAATTTCGGGTGCTAAGTTCGACCGCCCCGGCTTGAACGAAGCGTTGGCCGCGGCCGTCCCTGGCAGCACTCTTGTTGTGTGGCGGCTGGACCGCCTCGGGCGGTCAATGAGGCATCTCGCGGCAATAATCGGGGACTTGGATATGCGCGGAGTGCGAGTCGTGTCATTGACCGAGTACATTGATACGCGCTCGCCAAGCGGACGCTTCACATTTCACATGCTAGCGGCGCTTGCGGAGTTCGAGCGGGGACTGATCAGTGAACGGACTCGCGCGGGTATTGCTGCGGCACGTGCGCGGGGCAGCAATATCGGTAGGCCGGCCGCATTGAACGAGGCACAGCGGCAACGAGCTCGCGAATTGCTAGAGGAACATCCTGCCAAGGTCGTTGCGGAGACCTTAAATATCGACAGGCGCACGTTGAGGCGATATATGAATCAGCCGGGAGCACGGGCTTTAACTACTGCCGATATGGAATAGCGATTGCCGCTGCGACCGCCGATAGATCGGTCGGTGGTTCGTTGGAACCGTGAGTCACCACGGGGCCGTCTTGGTAAGACCCACGTGTGCGTCCGGATGCCACGCAGTGCCGCTAGCAACCGGCATCTTTCAAAACGACACTGCGCGCCTGAGCCGCGTCTGTTCAATACGGAGGTTCATTGACCTCGTTGCGCAGACGGATTCGTTCGTTGCCGTATCGCATTTGCGTCCAAGCTGATCGCCCGTTTCAGTGTGCGTGGATGCACATTGAATTTCCGTGCGATCTCGGCTATCGAGGTCGTTTCCAATAGTGCGACCGCCTGGCGGCGCTGTGCCGGGCTTAGTAGCGGCTTACGCCCGAAGTTCTTGCCGCGTACACGCGCCGCCACCATTCCTGCACGAGTGCGTTCGCTAATGAGTCGCCGCTCGAACTCGGACAGTGCGGCCATCATGTGGAACATCAGCATGCCGCCGGCTGATGTTGTGTCGATTGACTCGGTCAGCGAGATAAAGTCGATACTGTTGTTGCCAAGGTAGTTCACCAGTTCAATTAGTTTCCCGATTGATCGGCCAAGCCGGTCCAACCTCCATACGACAAGCGTATCGCCGGCCGATATCTTTGCGAGCGCGTTGTTCAGTCCTGTCCTGGAAAAGGACGCGCCGGATATGCCGTGGTCCGTGTACAACACTTCGCATCCTGCACGCAGCAATGCGTCTTGCTGTAGCGATAGGTTTTGTTCTTCTGTTGAGACGCGCGCGTATCCGATTTTCATGGTGTGCTCCTCCGCTGAGCGGCCCCGGATTTTCGTAACCCATTTGCGGTAACGCAGGCCGCCTGCATCTCTGAGAAAAGTGCCGACAGCTGGCAAACCCAGCGAAAAAAGGCGTACTTCATCCATCTATCAGTCAATAAGAAATCCACAAAGCTTTTGGTGCGAGCGCACAGCTTTGCCATTGCGGTTGCTCTGTACTTGTCTATGTTCGCGTGAGCCGCAGAAGTGTCAGACATTGCAAGATCTGAACGCATTCTACTGGACAAAAAGGAACCCTTTTGTCCACCCCATTTTGTCTGCTTGTAATCCTCGCTTGACGTGCCTGTAGGGCTTACCTGACGCGGCCGTAGGGAAGCTAGAAGAACTTTTTTAGTAATTTGGCACAAAGGTTCCTTTTTGACCGCCTCCAGGCGAAGGGTTGACAGTGTTTCGGAAATTGAAGTCGACGACCGTGACCGATAGATGGGCCGATCTGTGCGTGCGGGGTCCGCCCGAAAAAGGATCGGAATTTTTAACACTTAGACCTGTGGTTCGCGTGCTGTCTGCTCAAAAAAAGAAGTACGGAATTGACCTGTCCGGAGAAGAAGATGGACGACAAGGGTTTGGCGGGGGAAGTGTTTAGCGCGATGATCGACTCGCGTGTGAAGTTACACCGTGAACCGGTGTGCAACGTCACAGGCAGCGAAAACGTGCTCTATCACGAGTGTTCCGCGACAGCGACTGATGCCCGCGGCAACGAATTGAATCCGGCTCTTTTCATGTCGGCGCTTGAGCGCATGTCGCTCATCCGTCTGTTCGACCGGTACGTCGTCAAACAAGCCATCGCGGCCTTGCGCGGTTCCGCCACTCTGAGGCTCGGCATCAACATTTCCGTTCAGAGCGCGGTCGCAGATGTCGTGTGGCATGCGATTTTTCATCTGCTCGCAGAAGCGCCCGAAGTGGCGCAACGGCTGGTGATCGAATTTCCTGAGCCCGCCTGGTTCGACGCCCATGACAACGCACAGCATTTCGCATATCGCCTCAAGCAGGCCGGTTGCAGGATCGCGATAGACAACTTCGGAATCGAAACCGCTATCGGCATCCGTACGCCTGACATCATCAAAATCGATGCGTCCTTCGTCACCGCTGCCCGCCACGGCGAAAAACACGTTGCACGCCTCGCGCGATTGGTACGCCTCGCAGCAGAGCAGGCTGGCGATGTAGTGATCCAGGGCGTTGATGAGCCGATGGATTTACTGCACGTCCACGAGTGCACGACGAGATGGGCTCAGGGTCATTTCGTCAAGGCACCTGACGCCCTGAAATGGGTTGCCAGTAACTTGCAATTGTAGTTTTCGATTTAACAAATGGGGCTACGAATCGCCTTGGCGAGGGATGTCCCCTGCGCAGGAGATGTGCGTGTGTTTGACGATGTTTAAAGAAAAACCTTTGAAAGAGGCGGGCTGAAAATGAACATAAGTTATCGGACGATCTGGAATGAATCGTTAGGGGCTTTCGTCGCTGTCTCTGAACTAGACACGGCGCACGGAAAAGGGAAGGGCGCAGGCGGAGTTGTGAGTGACGCAGCGCACGCGCCTTATCAGGTAAATGGCGTGCCGCTTACGCTCATGGCCGTTGCAATGACCGTCATGTTCGGCGGCTCGCTGATGACGCCAGATGAGGCTGAAGCACAAACCGCTTTATATCCCGGCACCGGATGTAGTCAGACATCGACAGCCGGAGCATTGCTGACTGTTGCTGTCGGCTGCGGTGTAACTGCCTCGGGTTCCGGGTCAACTGCTCTCGGTGCAAATACCACGACTTCAGGTGTAAATTCGACAGCGGTCGGATATCTTGCAGTCGCTGCGGCGCAAGGTGCTGCCGCTGTCGGCACAGGGTCGCGCGCGAATAACGTGGGCGCCGTTGCGGTCGGTTCTAATTCGCGATCAAGCGGAGTTAGCAGCGCGGCACTCGGATCGACGGCGAGTGCAGGAGGCGACGGCAGTGCTGCAATTGGCGTTGCGTCGTCGTCGGACGGCGATTTTTCGCTTGCATTAGGTGCGAGTACGGAAGCGTCGCAAACGGGTGCAATCGCGCTCGGGCACAACGCCACCGCCAGCGGTTCGGCAGGTATGGCTTTGGGGATGAATTCCTCAGCGATTAGAAATAATGGAGTCGCAGTAGGTTTGAACGCAACAGCGAACGGGAACAATTCTTTTGCGGGCGGCACAAATTCGGTCGCGGGCGCAGCAGGCGACGCGACAGTCGTGAATGACATTGTGCTCGGCACGAACGCTAGCGCAACTGGCGGTAATTCGATAGCCCTCGGAGCAGCAACGACAGCTTCGGGAAGCGCGAGTATGGCGATGGGCGCAGCAGCGGTGGCGACCGTACCGGATACAGTTGCGCTCGGCCACTCGGCGACCGCTAACGCTTCGGCAAGTATGGCGCTCGGTTCAGCCGCGACAGCTTCCGGAATCGGGAGTGCTGCGCTCGGTTCAACCGCGTTAGCAACCGGGGGAAATGCGGTCGCGATTGGGTCTACGGCTTTGGCTGCAGGGAACCGGGCCGTTGCAGTTGGTTATGGTTCGACAGCTTCAGGCATCAATTCGTTTGCATTCCTGGGAACTGCATCGGGCCAGGGCGCTATGGCCTTCGGCAATAGTTCTACAGCGTCCGGTTCAATGGCAGCGCTGTCGTTGGGTAATTTCTCTACGGCATCAGGCCAGAATGCATCTGCTTTCGGGGTGTTCTCTATCGCAGGAGGTGCAGCCTCGACCGTCGCAGGGTCGGGAGCGTTCGCAAATGGCGATTTCTCAACGGCAGTAGGTGCTAATGCGGGGGCTAGCGGATTAAATAGCACTGCCGTTGGCAGAACAGCAAAGAGTGTCGCCGATGATTCAACAGCGTTGGGCGAAAAGGCCACGGCTTCAGGTGCCGGGTCGATGGCATCCGGTTTCGGCGCAATAGCTAACGGGGCGAATTCGTTTTCGGGTGGCACAAACGCAATCGCAGGCGTAGCAGGCGACACGACAATCGCCAATGACGTTGCACTCGGAAATGGTGCTTCGGCTGTCGGGGGAAATTCGGTTGCAGTCGGCACCTCGTCTACGGCAAGCGGTGCGGGCGCGATGGCACTCGGTCAGGGCGCAATCAGCAGCAACACGAATTCCGTCGCTATTTCTAATGGCGGGGCGGCAACTGGAATCAATGCGGTGGTCATCGGCACGAATTCCACGGCAGCAGGCACGAACGCCACCGCAATCGGCGCGGCAGCGGTTTCGGCAGGCGCGCATTCGGTGACTGTCGGCTCGGGCGCTAAAGCAAACGGCAACGATTCTTTCGCGGCAGGAACCAACTCAGTTGCGGGCATCGACAGCAACACAACGATTATCAATGATCTTGCGCTCGGAAATACCGCATCGGCTGTCGGCGGAAATTCCGTAGCAATTGGCGCGGCGTCGGTCGCTTCAGGTGCTAGTGCAATGGCACTCGGTCAGGGCGCAACCGCTGCGAACGCCAACAGCGTTGCATTGGGAACCGGCTCGGTTACTGCCGCTGCGAACCCCACGCCAACAGGCACGATTGGCGGCAAGTCGTATGCATTTGCAGGACCCGCGCCGACGAGCGTGGTCAGCGTAGGCGCTAAAGGCACCGAACGTCAAATCACGAATGTGGCCGCAGGCCGGATCAGTGACACGAGCACGGATGCAATCAATGGCTCGCAACTCAACGCAACAAACCTCGCCGTCAATGATCTTTCGACAAGCACATCGACGGGAATTTCCTCGCTGAGTACCGGCGTTGCTAGTTTGTCCACGGGTCTCTCCACGACAAACAGCAACGTGTCCTCATTGTCCACGGCGATTTCGACTCTGAAACCGTCGCATTACATGAGCATCAACGATAACGGCACGCAGCAAGGCAACTATGCGAACGACGGAGCAAGCGGCGTAAATGCACTTGCCATAGGTACAAGTGCCACGGCGGCGGGCGCAAGCGCGGTGGCTCTCGGCGATGCAGCGAACGGCGCAGCAGCAAATTCCGTCGCGATTGGTCAGAAGGCGACGGCAACGAAAGCAGGCGATGTGGCTTTGGGTTCGGGCTCAGTAACTGCGGCAGCGAATCCGACTGCCAGCGCAACTATCGGCGGAAAATCGTACAGCTTTGCAGGAGCAACCCCGAAAAGCGTCGTCAGCGTTGGCGATAAAGGTGCTGAACGACAAATCACGAACGTGGCCGCTGGCCAACTGAACGCAAATTCGACGGACGCCGTCAACGGTTCGCAGCTTGACGCGACGAACCAGGCTGTTGAATCGCTTTCGACAAGCACATCTACGGGAATTTCGAGCCTTAGCACTGGCGTGTCGTCGCTTTCAACGGGCGTGAGTTCTTTGTCTACGGGCCTGTCCACGGCTACGAGCAACATCAGTTCGCTTTCAACGGGCGTCAGTTCCTTGTCCACAGGCGTGTCGTCGTTGAGCACCGGCCTTTCCTCGTTGAGCACTTCCACGAGCACGGGAATTTCGAGTCTTTCGACTTCGGCAAGCACCGGCCTTAGCTCTTTGAGCGCGTCCACTTCGACGGGCTTATCTACCGTGACGAGCGGCATCGGTTCGCTTTCGACCGGCTTGTCCACAACAAACAGCAATGTGTCGTCGCTCAGCACTATCGTTTCCGCGAGCAAATCACACTACGTCAGCATCAACGATAACGGCACGCAACAAGGAAATTACGCGAACGACGGCGCAACCGGCGTAAACGCAATTGCTGTCGGCACGAACGCTACAGCGGCAGGTGCGAGCGGTGTGGCGTTGGGCGACACAGCAAATAGTACGGGCGCGAATTCGGTCGCGGTGGGCGCAAAAGCGATTGCGACAAATGACGGCGATGTCGCCTTGGGTTCGGGGTCGGTCACTGCCGCAGCGAATCCGACTTCAAGCGCAACCATCGGCGGACAATCATATAACTTTGCAGGCGCAAAACCAGCGAGCGTCGTGAGCGTCGGCGCAAAGGACGCGGAGCGTCAGATCACGAATGTTGCAGCGGGGCGGCTTACCGCAGACAGCACGGATGCTGTGAACGGTTCGCAATTGAACGCAACGAATCAAGCTGTTGATTCGCTCAGCACGTCCGCGAGTACCGGAATTTCTGGTCTGAGCGCGGGCGTATCGTCACTTTCGACCGGCGTTAGCTCACTGAGCACCGGCCTGTCTTCCCTGAGCACTTCGACTTCAACGGCAGTTTCTAGCCTGAGCACGGGCGTGTCGTCGCTGTCCACTGCCGCAAGTTCGCTCTCGACCGGCGTGTCGTCGTTGAGCACTTCGACATCCACGGTGAGCAGTTCGCTGTCTACCGGCCTTTCGTCGTTGAGCACTTCCGCATCGACGGGCATGTCGAGCCTCAGCACGAGCGCATCGACCGGCATCGGCAGTTTGTCCACGGGGCTGTCAACAACGAATAGCAATGTCGCTTCGTTGAGCACCGTTGTTGATGCCAATAAAACGCACTACTACAGCGTGAATGACAACGGCGTTCAGGGAGCAAATTACGACAACAAGGGCGCAACCGGCGTAAATGCAATTGCCGCAGGTGTCGCTGCATCGGCAGGCGGTGCAGGTGCAACGGCAGTCGGTTACAACTCGCAAGCGCTAGCGGATTCGAGTGTGGCAGTCGGCGATAGCAACACGGTCGCAGCGACTGGCGGTCCTGGGTCCGTAGCGATGGGTTATAAATCCCAGGCGCTCAACGGTAGTGCAGTCGCAATCGGAAATCAGCAAACCGCAAGTGGTGATGGCGCAGTTGCAATCGGCGATCCGGGTTCGTCGTCAGGTACTGGCGCAGTGACGGTCGGCGCAAACAATAACGCGAACGGAACGGGCGCAGTCGCAGTCGGTAATTCAAACAGTGCGACGGGTACGGGTTCACTTGCCATCGGCAGCACTTCGACTGCTGCGGCGGATGGCGGGATTGCATTGGGCTCGGCTGCTGTCGCGACGAATGCAGGGGACGTTGCACTCGGCAGCGGCTCTGTTACGACGGCTGCAAATCCGACTCCGAACGCAACGATTGGCGGAAGCTCCTATAACTTTGCAGGCCAAAATCCGACGAGCGTAGTCAGCGTCGGCGCGAAAAATGCGGAACGTCAAATCACGAACGTTGCAGCGGGTCAACTCAATACGGACAGCACGGATGCCGTAAATGGTTCGCAGCTTAATGCGACGAACCTCGCGCTTGATTCGGTTTCGACAAGTACCTCGACGGGAATTTCTTCGTTGAGCACGGGCGTTTCGTCACTTTCGACGGGCGTGTCGTCGCTGAGCACCGGTATTTCTTCATTGAGCACGGGCGTTTCTAGCCTCAGTACTGGCGTGTCGTCACTAAGCACAGGCGTATCGTCTTTGTCCACATCGACTTCGACCGGCATCAGTTCCTTGTCGAATTCGGTTTCGACGGTCGCAAGCAATGTGGCTTCGCTCTCGACGGGCGTATCGTCATTGAGCACGTCCGCATCGACTGGCCTTAGCTCTTTGAGCACGTCCACATCGACTACCGCGAGTTCGCTTTCGACCGGTTTGTCCGGAGCGGTCAGCAACATCGGTTCGCTTTCGACTGGCGTGTCGTCATTGAGCACGGGCGTTTCGTCGTTGAGTACGTCCACGTCCACGGCAAATAGCTCGCTGTCTACCGGCTTGTCCGGTGCCGTCAGCAACATCAGTTCGTTGAGCACTTCGACATCGACGGCAAATAGTTCGCTTTCGACGGGCCTGTCCGGCGCTGTGAGCAATATCGCATCCATCAGCACAAGCGCATCGACCGGCATCGGCTCACTTTCGACGGGCGTCGGTAGTCTCAGCACGGGCGTTTCGTCGCTGAGCACTTCGGCTTCGACAGCAGCAAGCTCGCTGTCTACTGCGATTTCCGCAAGCAAAACGCATTACTACTCGGTCAACGACAACGGCGTTCAGGGAGGCAATTACAACAACGATGGCGCGAGCGGCGTAAATGCGCTCGCTGCGGGCGTCGGTGCCACGGCGCAGGGAAATGCATCGGCAGCAATCGGCTACAACACGAGCGCGCTTGGTGATGGCGCAGTTGCAGTCGGAAACAGTGCACAAGCAAACGGAACAGGCGGCGTTGCAATCGGACAGAATTCGGTTTCAAGCGGCAACGACTCGACCGCGTTGGGCCATGGCGCGACAGCATCCGGCGATGGCGATGCAGCCTTCGGAAATAACGCATCGACATCCGGAAACAATTCGGTTGCAGTCGGCAGCGGCGCGGTTGCTTCGACCGATGGCGCAATAGCGTTTGGCGGCAACGCGCAGGCAAAGACGCAAAATTCAATTGCTATCGGAAATGGCGCAACCGCATCGACTGCAAATTCTGTTGCGCTCGGCAACGGAGCTTTGACGAAAAATGCCGTTGCGACTTCGAGCGGGACAATCGGCGGCACGACGTACCAATACGCGGGCACGAATCCGACAGGCGTTGTCAGCGTGGGGACGAAGGACGCAGAACGTCAGGTGACGAACGTTGCAGCCGGTCAGGTGAAAGCGAGCAGCACAGACGCGATTAACGGCTCGCAATTGGACGCGACGAACCTCGCTGTAGATGCACTTTCGACAAGTACCTCGACGGGAATTTCTTCGTTGAGCACGGGCGTTTCCTCGCTCTCGACCGGTTTGTCGTCGCTTAGCACTTCCGCATCGACGGGAATTTCGTCGTTGAGCACTTCTGCATCGACCGGCTTGTCCACAGTCACGAGCGGAATCAATTCGCTCTCGACCGGGCTTTCGACAACCGACAGCAATGTCGCATCGTTGTCTACGTCTGCATCGACGGGCCTGTCGTCGCTGAGCACGGGTGTTTCTTCGTTGAGCACTGGCGTGTCGTCTCTTTCGACCGGCGTGTCCTCGCTCTCGACTTCTGCAAGCACCGGTATTTCCTCGTTGAGCGCTTCGACAAGCACTGGTATTTCGACGGTCGCGAGCAATGTGGCCTCGTTGAGCACAGGCGTAAGCTCACTTTCGACTGGCGTGTCGTCGCTCAGTACCGGCGTTTCGAGTTTGAGCACTTCGGCTTCGACCGGCCTGTCGTCACTGAGCACTGCAACTTCGGCCAGCCTGTCCACGATCACGAGCGGCATCGGTTCCGTGTCGGCATCGACTTCGACGGGCCTGTCTACCGTGACGAGTGGCATCGGTTCGCTTTCGACCGGCCTGTCCAGTGCAACGAGTTCGCTGTCTACAGCGATTTCGGCAAGCAAGACGCACTATTACAGCGTCAACGACGACGGCGTCCAGGGCGCGAATTACGAAAATGACGGCGCAACGGGTGTAAATGCGCTCGCGGCAGGCGTAGGCGCAACCGCAGCTGGTGCAGCAGGCGTTGCAGTCGGAAATAGTGCGAATGCGACGGGCGCAAACTCTGTGGCCGTTGGTTCGGGCGCTGTTGCGAAAAATACCGGCGATGTAGCTTTGGGTTCGGGTTCCATCACTGACGTTTCGCATCCGACTGCAAGCGGTACGGTCGGCGGTGCAACGTATCAATATGCAGGTGCAAATCCTTCGAGTGTCGTTAGCGTCGGCGCTCCGAATGCGGAACGTCAGATTACCAACGTTGCGGCAGGCCAGGTCACGCAAAACAGCACGGACGCAATTAATGGTTCGCAACTGTACGCGACGAACACGGCAATCGATGCGGTCAGCACTTCCACGAGCACTGCGGTTTCTTCGCTGAGCACGGGTATTTCGTCGCTTTCGACTTCCACGAGTACCGGTTTGTCCACGGTAACGAGCGGCATCGGCTCACTCAGCACGGGCATTTCTTCGTTGAGCACGTCCACTTCGACAGGTCTGTCAACGGTGGCGAGCAATGTCGGTTCGCTTTCGACTTCGACTTCGGCGGCGGTATCGAGTTTGAGCACCGGAATTTCGGGCGCTACAAGCAGCATCGGTTCGCTGAGCACGGGTATTTCGTCGCTCTCGACCTCGGCATCGACCGGAATTTCGAGCGTCAGCGCAAGTGTGTCCACCGTCGCGAGTGCAGTTGATTCGTTGAGCACGTCCACGAGTACCGGTTTGTCCACGGTAACGAGCGGCATCGGTTCGTTGAGCACGGGCATCTCGTCGCTGAGCACATCGGCATCGACGGGTCTTTCGACGGTCATGAGCAACGTCTCTTCGTTGAGCACTTCGACATCGACAAGCGTTTCGAGCTTGAGCACGGGACTTTCGACAACGGATAGCAATGTGGCTTCGCTCTCCACTTCGGCAAGTACCGGCCTGTCGTCGCTCAGCACGTCTGCTTCGACCGGTCTGTCCACGGTCACGAGCAGCGTTGATTCGCTCAGCACGAGCGCATCGACGGGCCTCAGCACTGTGACGAGCAATATCGGTTCGTTGAGCACGGGCGTGAGTTCCCTTTCGACCGGTATGTCATCGTTGAGCACGTCGGCATCGACGGGAATTTCGTCGCTCTCGACTTCGGCCTCGACTGTCGCAAGTTCGCTTTCGACAGGCGTAAGTTCGTTATCGACGGGTCTTTCGACTGCGATCAGCGACATTTCTTCGTTGAGCAGTTCGACTTCGACGGGGCTCAGCACTGTGACAAGCAGTGTCGGTTCGTTGAGTACCGGCGTATCGTCGTTGAGCACGTCTGCATCGACGGGCATCAGTTCCTTGTCCACATCGACTTCGACTGCAATCGAAGCCGCAAAGACGCATTACTACAGCGTCAACGATAACGGCGTGCAGCAAGGCAATTACGCGAACGATGGCGCGACAGGTCTGAACGCAATTGCGGCAGGTACGAACGCCACAGCCGCGGGCGCAAGCAGCGTTGCGATTGGCGACGGCGCAAATGCTGCAAACGATAATTCGGTTGCACTTGGCGCAGGCTCGATTACCGACGTTTCGCATCCGACTCCGAGCGCAGTTATCGGCGGCGCAACGTATCAGTTCGCCGGTGCAAATCCTGTCGGCGTAGTGAGTGTTGGTGCGCCGGGTTCGGAGCGTCAAATCACGAACGTCGCGGCGGGTCAAATCAACGCGAACAGCACGGATGCAATCAATGGTTCGCAGCTTTATCAAACGAACCAGACGATTGATTCGCTGAGCACGTCCACGAGCACGGGAATAATTTCGCTCTCGACAAGCACATCGACGGCTGTATCGAGCTTGAGCACGGGCGTATCGTCGCTGTCCACCTCGACTTCGACAGGCTTGTCCAGTTTGAGCACCGGTCTTTCGACTGTCGTCAGTGACGTAAATTCGTTGAGCACTTCGACTTCGACAGGCTTGTCGTCGCTCTCGACGTCCACGAGCACGGGACTTTCGTCGTTGAGCACGTCCACGAGTACGGGCCTCAGTTCGTTGAGCACGGGCCTTTCGACGGTCGTCAGCAACGTCGATTCCCTCAGCACGTCCACGAGCACGGCAATCGGTTCGCTCTCGACCTCGACTTCGACGGGACTGTCTTCGCTCAGCACTTCGACTTCGACGGGTCTGAGTTCGCTCAGCACCGGCGTTTCGTCACTGAGCACGGGTCTTTCAACTGTGACGAGCAGCGTCGATTCCCTGAGCACTTCTACATCAAGCGGCATCAGCAGCTTGAGCACCGGGGTGTCGTCGCTTTCGACTGGCCTCTCGACGGTAACGAGTAACGTCGATTCGCTTTCGACCTCAACTTCGACTGCCATTTCGTCGTTGAGCACATCGACTTCGACGGGCTTGTCCAGTTTGAGCACGGGCGTTTCGAGCCTTTCGACTTCGACATCGACAGGCATCAGCAGCCTGAGCACGGGCGTTTCGTCGCTGAGCACTTCGACTAGCACCGGAATTTCGAGCCTCAGTACGGGCCTGTCTACCGTTGTTAGCAATGTCGATTCGCTTTCGACATCGACTTCGACGGCTGTATCTAGTCTGAGCACCGGCGTTTCGTCACTTTCTACTTCGACTTCGACCGGAATTAGCAGTCTCAGCACGGGCATTTCGTCTTTGTCCACTTCGACTTCGACGGCTGTATCGAGCCTGAGCACTGGCATTTCGAGTTTGAGCACGGGCGTTTCGTCGCTCTCGACTTCGACATCGACAGGGATTAGCAGCCTCAGTACGGGCCTGTCTACTGTCACGAGCAGCGTTGATTCGCTTTCGACTTCGACTTCGACGGGTCTTTCGACTGTGACAAGCAGCGTCGATTCGCTCAGTACGTCCACGTCAACCGGCATCGGCTCTTTGTCAACCGGCCTGAGTTCGCTTTCGACGGGCCTCAGCACCGTGACGAGCGGAATCGATTCGTTGAGCATTTCGACTTCGACGGGGATTTCGTCGCTCTCGACTTCGACTTCGACCGGCATCAGCAGCTTGAGCACCGGTGTGTCGTCGCTTTCGACGGGTCTTTCGACTGTAACGAGCAATGTGGATTCGTTGAGCACGTCCACGAGCACGGCAATCGGTTCGCTCTCGACTTCCACGAGCACGGGCATTTCGAGCTTGAGTACCGGCATTTCGTCGCTGTCCACTTCGACTTCGACAGGTATTTCGAGCTTGAGCACCGGACTTTCGACGGTCACGAGCAACGTGGATTCGCTCAGCACTTCGACTTCGACTGCAACGAGTTCGCTGTCTACAGCAACGAGTTCGCTTTCGACTGGCGTGTCGTCGCTCAGCACGTCCACGAGTACCGGTTTGTCGTCGTTGAGTACTTCGACTTCGAGCGGACTTTCGACTGTGACGAGCGGCGTCAATTCTCTTTCGACGGGCCTGTCCACGACGAACAGCAATGTGTCTTCGCTGTCCACGGCTATTTCGACGCTGAAGCCTTCGCACTACGTCAGCATCAATGACAACGGCGTGCAAGGCGGCAACTACAGCAACGATGGCGCAACAGGCACAAATGCTATCGCTGTTGGCGTGAACGCCACTGCCGGGGGCGAGAATTCTTCGGCTTATGGCAACAAGGCAAATGCTGCCGGAAACGCCGCGACGGCGCTCGGCCACAACGCAAATGCCACCGGCGTGAATTCGAGCGCTATGGGTGTGGGTTCGACTGCATCCGGAGATAACGCAACTGCGCTTGGTTCCGGTGCAGTCGCAAGCGCGCCGAATTCCGTTGCACTTGGCGTGAATTCGGTCGCAAGCGAGGCGAACACGGTATCGATTGGATCGGAAGGTAACGAACGTCGCCTGACGAACGTTGCGCCGGGTATCAATCCGACCGATGGCGTGAACATGTCCCAACTGCAAGGCGTGCAGAACAGCCTGAACAACAGCATCAATTCCGTTGCTCGCAAGGCATACGGCGGCGTTGCTGCGGCTACGGCTCTCACGATGATTCCGGATGTCGATCAAGGCAAGACGATTTCGGTTGGTATCGGCGGGGCGAGCTATCAGGGGTATGGCGCAACTGCAATCGGCTTTACCGCACGCATTACGAGCAACCTGAAAGTTCGGGGTGGTGTGGGCATCAGCAGCGCCGGTAGTTCGTATGGCGTAGGCGCGTCGTATCAGTGGTAACGCCTGGTTGATGCGTTGAAAAGTGCGCGGGACGGATTTCACAAGGTCTGTCCCGCGCAGAAAAAAGCCGATCAAAAAACGAGGAAAAAATGTCAGCAAAAATTCTATTTGTTGCTTTCGCCGCCGCATTGCTCGCGGCGTGTTCGTCGCAAGGTCCGACCTGGAATGCGTATCGGGTCAGCATGCCGAACGGTCAGCAGGCGTACCGCGTCGATTGTCATGGTCTTTTCGAAGGTCAGGATGCGTGCTTTTCTCAGGCGAAAGAAATCTGCGGCAGAAAGCAGATGCAGCCTATCGAGCAGGTTGCGCCTTTGGGCGACGATCAAAACCCGCGTGACGTGCGCAGTCTCACTTTCCAATGCGCGACGCCGCCGCAGCCTGCGCAACCCGTTGTAGCGAAGCCTGCGCCTGTTCCTGCCCCTGTTGTCGCACCGGTTGCGCCACCGAAACGCATCACGCTCGACAGTGACGCGAATTTCGACACGGATAAATCGACGCTGAAAGCGGAGGCGCGCGAAAAACTTGACGTGCTCATTGAAGCTGCGAACGGGACGGTTTTCAGGGCGATCACGATTAACGGCTACACGGATTCGACTGGCTCCGTTGAACACAACCAAAACCTATCCGAAAGGCGTGCGCAGTCGGTAGAGAAGTATCTGCGCGATCACGGCTTGAGGGCGGAGAAATTCAACGTGCAGGGCTACGGCGAAAGCAGTCCGGTCGCGAGCAATGCGACAGCCGCGGGCCGTGCGAAAAATCGGCGGGTGGACATCACGCTCGAATAGAAAAATGCTGCACAGGTACTACCGCAAATGCGCTGTTCGCGCGAGCGTTCGAATGAACAACGACGCTCGCGCATAAAAAGAAATGAGCACGCTTTAGCGCGAAAGGACCAACAGACTAAAAAGAGGGAAAACGGGAAATGAAGATCGGGATTTCAGTGCTCACGCACGCGGGGCAGAGCATATGGGAAAACGGGTTAGGGCAGAACATATTTTACTTTGTGCAACTGCTGCGCGAGTTGCCTTTTGTGACAGATATTGTGCTTCTGAACTGCGGCGATCAGCCGTGTTTGCCGCCAGAAGCCGAAGCACTTGCCAGCGGCGTGCCGCTCGTCGCCCCGCGTGAGCTGGTCGAACTGCCGGATGTGATTTTCGAGATGGGCGGGGGCCTCGATGTCGAATGGCTCGACTACGCTCGCGCGCGTGGTTCGAAAGTCGTCTTTTTCTGCTGCGGTCAGCCGTATGTGGGGCTGATCGAACCAAGCGTTTTCAAACGTGACGGCTATTTCTCGCGCGCCACACGTTGCGATGAAATCTGGATTCTCGGCAAGGATCGTGCGTTGATTCCGATGATGCGCACGCTGCATCGCTGTCCGGTTGTCGAAGTGCCGTTTCTGTGGGACAGCACATTTATCGAGCAGCGAATCACGGCTGTCGAAAAAGCCGGACTCAAGTTCGGCTACGAATCGCGACCTGCCCTTGGCGAGCCGATACGTCGCAGTCTGAGCGTGGCCATGTTTGAGCCGAACATTTCAGTCGTCAAATGCTGCGTGATTCCAATGTTGATCGCTGAAGCAGCCTTCCGCGCGGAACCGGATGCCGTCACATCCCTGCACGTCTTGAACAGCGTGCAGATGCAGGATCATCCATCGTTCTCCTTTCTGCTCGGCTCGATGGATTTGAACCGGCAGGAGCGTGTGCGGCTCGATGGGCGGCACGATTTCGCCGGTTTCATGAGTCAGCACGCCGATGCCGTGATCGCGCATCAATGGCAGAACGACCAGAACATTTTGTACCTCGATGCGCTGTACGGTGGGTATCCGCTTATCCACAATTCGCCGTGGCTCGAAAGATACGGCTACTACTATCCGGATTCAGACATCGAAGCCGGGGCGGCGCAGCTTCTTCGCGCCCGCTCACACGACGCGCACCACAAATATTACTTGCAGCGTTCGCGCAGCTTCCTCGCGTCGCTGTCACCACATGCACCGCCCAACGCGTCAGCGTACGCGCGACTGCTGCTCGCCCTGACTGCCAGAAAGGCGGGGGTGGCAGTATGAAAAAGCTAAAGGTCGGCGTGACCATTTATCTGCGTCAAGGCCAGCAGTCCATTTGGGAAAACGGCATTTTTCAGAACTGCTATTTCCTGGCGATGCTGCTCAAGCATTCGCCCAACGTCGAAGCCGCGTACCTGGTCAACGGCGGCGACGGCGATCCGGCAGCAGCAGCGCAATTTCTCGAATTCGCACCTGTGCCCGTAATCGACCTCGATACGGCGCGAGAAAAGCTCGACGTGATCGTCGAACTGAGCGCGCAGCTTAATCCGGATTGGGCGCGCAGTTTCTGCGAAAAAGGTCGTCATGTCATCGGCATGCGCGTAGCAAATGATTACGTGATCGACATAGAGCGAATGATGTTCGGTCTGCCGCATGGAATGCTCGTGTCAGGCACGCCCTACAGTGCAATCTGGACGTTGCCTGCGTTCGAAAAAACCTGCGCGAGCTATTACGAGACGGCACTGCGTGCGCCAGTGAAGGCGATGCAACACCTGTGGAGCCCTGCGCTTGTTGAGCGTGCGGCAAATGGTGCGTTCGGATACAAGCCGGGTCGGTCGAATTGGCGGCTCGCTGTGCTCGAACCGAATATCTGCATGGTGAAAACGTCGCATATTCCGATGCTACTCGCAGACTTTGCGCATCGGCAGCAACCGGGCCTGATCGACTATGCGCGGTTCTTCAACACGATGCATCTGAAAAACGACGCGCAGTTCGTCGGTTTTGCTCGCAGCCTCGATCTCGTCACGCAGGGTCGCGCGACATTCGAGCCGCGTTTGCCGGTCCACGAAATTCTCACGCAGCAAGCGGACGCCATTGTTTCGCACACGTGGGAGAACACACAGAACTACGTCTATTACGAAGCGCTGCACGGCGGTTATCCGCTGATTCACAACTCGGATTTGTTGGGCGGCTGCGGCTATCGGTACGGGGATTTCGATTGCGAAGGGGGAGCCCTCGCGCTGCGTGAAGCGTTTGCCGTCCACGACGCAAGCCTCGATGACTACAGGGCGAAAGCACAGGCATTTCTCGCGACGCTCGATCCGCTTGCGCCCGCAAATATCGAACAGTACAGCGCGGCAATCGCGGCGGCCGTCACTGCCTGAACCGTTTGACTTTATAAAAAACAGGAGGGAAGTATGAATCGAAAGTTACGAATCGGTATCACGATTGGGCTTCACCACGAAGCTGAAAGTCTGTGGGTCAACGGCATCAAGCAGAACGCGCTGTATCTGGCGAAGCTGTTTCAGCATTCGCCGCTGCGTCACGAGGTAACGCTCGTCAACACAACGAACGTGGCCGTTACTTCCGCGCTGCCGTGGGATTTGAACCGCTTCCCGACACGTGCGTTCGCGGATGCAAAAGACAGTCTCGATGTGTTGATCGAGCTGGGCGGCCAGATCAGCAACGAGCAGACGGCCTATCTCAAAACACGTGGTACGAAGATCGTTAGCTACTGCTGCGGGCCTGAATACGTGCAGATGACTGAGGCGATGATTTTCGGGCGACGTCTGACCGATCACGTTTTCATCAACCAGAACTATGACCAGGTTTGGGTGATTCCCCAGGTGATGGAGACGAGCGCAGGCTTTCTCGGCGTGCTGCGGCGTCATAAAGTCGTCCCTGTGCCTTTCGTGTGGGACTCGATGTGCCTCAACATGCGTACGAAAGAAATGCCGTTCGCAGGCGAATACAGGCCGGGTAAGGGGCTTGCACGCATATCGATCATGGAACCGAATATCGACGTGCTGAAGTTCTGCCTGAATCCGCTGCTGATCGCGGAAAGCGCATATCGGCAAGTTGGCGAAAAACTCGGCTACGTGCACGTGACGAACGCTGAACATCTGGCGCGCTCGTGTCCGGAATTTATTGGCATCGCGCATTACCTGGACCTGGTGCGCGACAGCAAGGTCAGCTTCGTTGGCCGTCATGACACGCCGCAATTTCTGGCTGAGCACACGGATATCGTCGTGTCGCATCAATGGGGCCTCGCGCTGAACTATTTCTATTTCGATGTGGCCTGGAACGGATATGCGCTCGTGCATAACGCGCATCTGTGTAAGGAAGTCGGATACTTCTATCCGGAAGGCGATCTGGATGCAGGCGCGCAGAAGCTGGTGCACGCGATCAAAAACCATAACGGCAATTGGGAAACGTATCGCGCCCGTCAGCGCGCAGCGATCAAACCTTTCCTTGCCACGCACGAACCGCTTATTGCCCGTTACGACGAATTGCTCGCGGCGCTAGTCGCGGCCTAACCAGAGAACCACACGTGAGAAAAACACAGATGAGGAAAACACACATGCAAAACGTACGTACCCCGCGCGTGACGGGTTTGATGGTTCTGGCAATCGTCGCGGCTGGACTTCACGTGCCGACGGCGCTCGCAGCTTCTGACGATGCCGTGGCGACGGTCAACGGCGTGGCCGTGCATCGCGTCGAACTAGACGAAGCGATGACAGGCCGCCCGGAAACGATGCGGGTGGAAATTCTGCAAGGGCTCGTTGCGCGTGAATTGCTGCGTCAGGCAGCGGAGCGCGAAGGCTTGGGCAACACGGAAGCGGTTCGCGCCGCAATGCAGAAAGCGAAAATCGATACCGAAAATCGGTTGTACGTTGCGCGGCATCTGTCTGCTGAACCAGTCACGGATGCCGAGGTACGCCAACGCTATAACGAAATCATCAGCGAACTTGGGCCGTATCAGTATCAGGTAAGCCAGATGGTGTTTGCCGATGAGCCGACAGCACGATTCGCGTTGATGCTGCTTCAGAACGGCGATTCGTTTGATCAGGTCGTCGCACGCACGCAGGCCAGTGCTGTGCAAACGGCATGGGTCAGCTTCAAAACTCCGATCAAAGAAGGTCACACGCAAAGTGTGCCGGTGCCGCTCGCGCAGGTTATCGCGACGTTGAAGAGCGGCGAGATCACGCGCACGCCTGTTCGCGTCGGCGACAGCGTTATCGTTGCGCGCCTCAATGATCGACGCGCTACGGTGGTTCCGTCTTATGACGAAGCACGCGAACCGATGCGCAAAGCGATGCAGGGCAAAAAGAACGATGACGCTTTGGCAGGGCTGATTGGTCGGCTTGCAGAGAAATCGGCCATCCTTCCGCAACAGACTTTCCGGAGCGCATCGAAATGACGCTGACACAAGTGACGGGGAAGCAAGTGACGGACGCGCAACTGAAATGGCTCGGTGATGTCGAAAATAAAATCACGCGCAGCGATCTGATTGGCGCGTCACGACTGCTCGATGCGCAGGGCGCGATGGAGTCAGATCAGCCGATAGTGTTGATCGCGTGCAGCCGCTTGATGATTCTGCGCGGGCGGCTCGTGCAAGCACAGCAACTGCTCGATAAGGCACTCAGCATCAAACCGGACAACGTAGATGCGCTTGTCGAACGTGCGCGCGTGGCGATCAGGTTCGGCAACGATGCCGATGCGCAGGAATGGTTTCAGCGCGTGTGGAATACCGGCGCACGCGGCGATGTTTGGCTTATCGACTGGTTTGATTCTTTATCGCGCATGGGGCGCGGCGATGACGCGATAAATATCGCGAGCATTCTTTGCGAGCATTTCGCCGCCGATGCCGGGAACTGGTTTCGCCTCGGGCTCGCGTATCAGCAGACGCGACGCCATGCGCAGGCGCTCGATGCATACCAGAAGGCTCTCAGCCTGAACACGAAATTGCCGATGCTGCGCAACAACCTCGGCGCTGCCTATCTCGAATTGAACCGGTACGAGGAGGCGCGTCAGCTTTTCGAAGCGACGCTTGCTGAAGACCCGGATCACGCCTTTGCGTGGACGAATCTCGCGTCTGTGCTGCTCAAAACCGGCAAGCTCAATGACAGCCTGGTCGCAGCCGAACGCGCGTGCGCGCTCGCGCCGAATCTCGTCAGCGCGTTGCAGACATATTCGTACGTGCTGCGCGAGTTGCAACAGTTTTCCGCTGCACTCGAAATCGCGCAGCGGGCGCTGAGCTTCAATCCGGAAAATCCTTCGCTGATCTGGACTATCGCCATGCTGCAATTGCTGCTCGGCGACTACGAAAACGGCTGGCGAAATCACGAGGCGCGCTGGAGCGGTTCGCCGGAACTGCGTGATGTCGTGCCGAATATCCCCGCGCCACGTTGGACCGGCGAAGCGCTGAAGGCTAAAACGATTTTCGTTTGGGGCGAGCAGGGGCACGGCGATGCATTGCAGTTTGTGCGTTTTCTCCCGGCTGTCGCTGAATTCGTGGAACAGCAGGGCGGCAAGCTGGTTTATTGCTGTTTCAGCAGTCTGCAAACGCTTTTTGCACGCAGCCTCGGCGATGAAGTGCCGACAATCATTCCGCACGATCAGCGTCCGCTGCCGCATTTCGATTTTCATTTGCCCGTGGGCAGTCTGCCTTTTCTACTCGGTGCGACGCTCAACGATTTGCCCGACGAGCCGTATCTGAAAGCCGATCCGAAGAAGGTTCAGACGTGGAGCAAGTATCTGCCGAACGACCGGAAATTGCGTGTTGGCCTCGCGTGGAGCGGCAGCAAAACGCATCAGCGCAACGGACTGCGTTCGGTCGATCCGCTGAATTACGCACGCGCCTTTGCAGGCATGAGCAATGTCACGTTCGTGAATCTGCAGATGGACGCGGAAACGGACGTGCAGTATCTGCGCGGCGCGGGCCTGACTGTCGCAAATCCGGCTGCGGAATTCTCATCGTTTGACGACACGGCAGCAGTCGTCAGCGGCCTCGATCTCGTCATCACTGTGTGCACGTCGATTGCGCATCTGGCGGGCGGCCTGGGCGTGCCTACGTGGGTCCTGCTCGACGTTAATCCGCATTGGGTCTGGATGACGGACCGCACGGATAGTCCGTGGTACGCAAACACGCGCCTTTACCGGCAATCCATATACGGCGACTGGACGCCTGTTTTCGAAGCGCTGACGCGCGATCTTGCTGTGCTCGCGCTCAGTCACGAAACGCAGGTTGAGCAAACGGAAAATGCAATGGGGAGCCTGCATTGAAACGGATCGATCTTTCCGCCGCACTGAGCGCGTGCGCTGACGACCTCGTTCGTCAAAAAATCGCGATGAAAATCGGACTGCCTGCGCTGACCATCGCGGACGTTTTCAGCCGTGCTGGATCGATTCTGATTGCCGCGCTCGCGGCGCGATCATCGGAAGGGCGCGAGGAAACTGTCATGGTATTCGGCGCGTTGATGTCGCGCGATATCAACCCGCGCATTGACGACGAGTGCGCAAAGCTGGTCGATACGACCGGTCAACTGAAAGAGCTTGAACACGCGGGCTTCACGTTCGTGGCTCGCGCGACCGGCAGAGATGCGAGCGTGCTGAGTGATCACGTCGCCACGCAAATTGGCGTACCGGCGCAGGCTACGTGCGCATTGACATGCATTTGCGCCGCGATTCTCGGCGGATTGATCAAGCACCACGTGCTGATCGAGCAGGCCGATATTTCGGAATTGCCGGGGCTGTTCGCGTCGCAGCTTGCGACGATTGCGGACCATCTGAATGAAGGATCGATAGATGCGCTCGGCTACCTGCAACCAGATGTGCAGGTTTTTCTCGACAGGGTATCTGCGCGACTCGCGGTTGTAGCTGCGGACTTCGAACCGCAGCGGCCACGCGTGAGCGCATCTAGCGCCAGTGAAGAAGCAAAACCGGCGCAGCAGCCGCAAGTTCCGCCGCACAACCGTTTCGAAGCCGGGAAAGTGTTCGTGAACGACATCCGCTTCACGAGCACGATCAAACCGTCTTCATCAATTGCCGCAGCACTCGCTGCTGCGAAAGACGAAAAACCGCGATCACGACGCGCGTGGAAAGTGTTCGCGCTGACTACGGCGTCCGTGCTGATCGCGGCTTTCGTGTGGATGAAATTCTATCACTGGCCGGAAGTCGTTTCCTTCGTGAATCAGCTAGCAAATTCGACGCAGCACGGTAGTTCAGGGGTATCCGGTCCTGTCTTGTCAGGCGTGCGCGTCGGGAGCAGCAAGTAATTTTTTAATCAAGGTTTGGCCCTCCTGTCCCGGCGACCCTCGTAAAGCCGGGGCATTTTCGGTCGGCGAGGTTTGTTCGCCTCGCCGACTCTTTTTTTTGGATCAATCGTCAGGCGTCTGTTCTCCAGGCTGCAATGTTTTTGGTGCTCCGCTCGGTCGCCCCACAGGCTTCAAATGCGGCCCAATGCGCGCAAGTGTCGAGCGAGCGCATGCGAGCAGTTCGCCGTTGCAGTTCGAGCCGGATCGATTCTTTGGGAGACGTTGCGGAAGCAGGAGGGATATCGTCCCTTGATATCGACTCCATATGGTCTATATACAAGCAGAGTGATTGTTGAAACCGGCAAGGAATTGGCAATGGACGACGCTACTTTCGGGGAGCAATCAGGTCCAGATGGAGACGCCGGGCTGCATTGGTCAAGCAGCGTCACGGTGACGATGCGTGTGAACGGCCAGCCGCGGGTCGCAATGGTGAACCCGCGCGTCACGCTGCTGGACTGGTTGCGCGAAGACTCGGGTCTCAGCGGCGCCAAGAAGGGCTGTAATGAAGGCGCATGCGGCACCTGCACCGTGCTGGTCGACGGCAAGCGGATGAACAGCTGTCTGATGCTCGTCGTGCAATGTGACGGCTGCGAGGTCACGACTGTCGAAGGTCTCGCCGCCTCCGACGGGACGCTGCATCCGGTACAGCAGGCATTTATCGAGCACGATGCCTTTCAGTGCGGCTATTGCACGCCCGGGCAAATCGTCTCCGCGGTCGCCTGCATCGCTGAAGGGCACGCGACCGATGAGGCGAGCGTTCGCGAATGGATGAGCGGCAATCTGTGCCGCTGCTCTTGCTATCCGCAGATCGTGGCGGCCGTACTCGATGCCGCCGGCGCGGCCGGGGACGAACGATGAAAAACTTCGAATACGCGCGTGGCGCAACCGCGCAACAGGTAGTCGCGTCGTTGGCGGCGGGCAACGTGGCGATCATCGCGGGCGGTACGGAGCTGCTCAACTGGATGCGGCTCGGCATTGCAGCGCCCGATCGCGTCATCGATGTCGGTGGACTCACAGGTCTCGCTCGTATTGTGCGCGAGCGTGACGATCTGGTGATCGGCGCGCTGACGGACCTGAACGTGATCGGTGAAGACGCGCTCGTCGGCGCCCACGCGAGCGCGCTGGCTCAAGCCTGTCTGCTCGCCGCCTCGGCGCAGGTGCGCAACCGCGCGACGCTCGGCGGCAATGTGATGCAAAAGACGCGATGCGCTTATTTTCGTTCGGAAACGCCGTTGCCATGGGGCTGCAACAAGCGCAATCCCGGGTCGGGCTGCCCCGCGCGCAATGGCATCAACGAACGGCATGCAATTTTTGGCTGGACCGATGCATGCGTCGCGGTTCAACCGTCCGATCCGGCTGTGGCACTGGCTTGTCTGGATGCGACAGCTGAGGTCATCGGGCCGAACGGCGGTCGAATGATCAAGATGACGGAGTTCCACCTGACGCAGCAGGAAGCGGCCGGCATGGGCGGCGATGCCGCCCGGCTCGAGACGAGACTGGCTGCCGACGAAGTGATTGTCTCCTTTCACATACCCATCCGCGCGGATGCACGATCCGCCTACGTAAAAGTCCGCGAGCGCGCCAGCTACGAATATGCGCTGGTCTCGGCAGCCGCATCCGTGGAGCTCGATCGGGATCGCATTGTGTCGGCGCGCATTGCACTTGGCTCGGTGGCGCAACGCCCGTGGCGCCTTCCAGCAGCGGAGGTGTCGCTGGCCGGGCAGGCGCCGACCAAGGAAGTGGTCACGCCGATTGTCGACGCGGCGATGAGCGACGCTCGGCCGCTCGCTCACAATGGCTACAAGGTGACGATGGCGCGCAATGCCGCGGTGCGTGCGTTACTGACGGCAGCAGGGCGATCATGAGCATCGGCACGGCGGTCTCCCGCGTGGAAGGCCTGGCGAAGGTCACGGGACAGGCGAAATTCGCGGCTGACAATACGCCGCCCGGCACGCTTCATGCGGCGTTGGTCGGCGCGCCCGTGGCGTCGGGCCGGCTGATCGACGTAGATGCCACCGCGGCACTTGCCTTGCCGGGTGTGGTGCGGGTGCTCACCGCGCACGATATGCCGCGATTCGGTGCGGTGCAGCCGCCAGCGGCGGTGCTCGCACTGCCGTTGCAAAACGACGCGATTCGGTACGAAGGCGAGCCGGTCGCAATCGTGCTTGCGGAATCCATCGAGGCGGCGGAAGCCGGCCGCGATGCCGTGCTTGTCCGTTGCGAGCGCGATGACCCCATCCTTCCCGGCGCCGCGACGCGCGAGCCGCCGCCCGAGCCACGCATGCTCGGCGACGATCTGGAGATGGGCGACGTCGATGCGATTCTCGGAACCGCACAGGCAAGCGTGGCGGCGACGTATATTCAAGCCGCGCGTCACCACAATGCGATGGAGACGTCGGGCACCGTTGCGCGATTCGAGCACGGCAAGCTCACGCTGTGGGATGCGGTTCAGGCGAGCGAGAATGTGCCGCTTGTCGTAGCCGCGGCACTCGGCATGAGGCCGGACGACATTCACGTGATCGCACCGCACACGGGCGGCGGGTTCGGCTCGAAGGGATATGTGTGGCCGCACCAGATTCTTGCCGCCGCCGCGGCACGCGTCGCGGGGCGGCCCGTGAAGCTTCATCTGCGGCGTCACGATCAGTTCGTCTGCGTCGGCTATCAGCCGTGGATGAAACAGGACATCAAGCTTGCGGCAACGGCGGACGGCCGGCTCAGCGCCATCGATCACGAAATCGTCAATTCGAGCGCGATTGCGGACACGCACCTGGAGCCCGCAAGCGAAGCAAGCAAGACGCTTTATGCGTCGCCCGCCATTCGCACCAAGCAGTGGCTGGAGCGGCGCAACATCAACGTGCCCACGCCAATGCGCGCGCCGGTGGAAGGTCCGGGGCTATGGGCGCTCGAAAGTGCGATGGACGAACTCGCCGTGGCGCTGAAGATCGATCCGCTCGATCTACGACTGGCGAACTACGCCGAGGTCGATCCGCATACGAACAAGCCTTGGTCGTCAAAAAAGCTTCGCGAGGCGTATGAGGAAGGCGCGCGGCTTTATGGCTGGCGCACGCGCGGCGAGACGCCACGACGAGACGGAGCGTGGCGCATCGGACATGGGATGGCGACGAGCTCAATGGGCAATTTCCGCTTTCCCGGCGGGGCGCGCGTGCGCCTGAGGTCCGACGGCACGGCGCTGATCGAGGCGAACACGCACGATATCGGCACCGGCACGCAGACGGTCTTTTGCCAGATCGCGGCCGAAGAGCTGGGCTTGCCGATCGAGAAAGTGTCGATTGTGTGGGGCGATACCAACCTTCACCCGGCGGGTCCCGTCTATGGATCGAGCGCCACGGGCAGCACGGGAAGCGCGATCGCACTGGCTTGCCGGGAAATCAACGCGAAGCTCGATGCGCTCGGCGGGAAAGACGTTCGCGCGAGCCTGCGGCAGGCTAATCTACCGGAGATGGTCGCGGACGGTGCGTTCACGCTCCCGGGTGGCGCCAGCTTCAGCGCGGACGGCGACGGTACGCCATACGCGATGCGGACGTGGGGTGCGATCTTTGTCGAAGTAGGCGTCGATCCCGAGCTTGGCCTCGTGCGCTTGCGCCGGGCGGTGGGTGCCTATTCCGCGGGCCGGATTATCAATCCGAAAACGGCGCGAAGTCAGATGACGGGGGCGATCATCTGGGGTTGGGGCAAGGCGACGATGGAAGAAAGCGTGCAGGAGCCCAATACCGGTGGCTGGCTCGCGAAGAATCTGTCGAACGTGGCGGTCCCGGTGAATGCGGACATTCCGCTCGATATCAAGATCCACTTCGTCAGTGAGTATGATCCGCATGCAAGTGCGATCGGTACCCGAGGCATCGGAGAACTCGGCGCGACCGGCGTGGATGCCGCAGTGGCCGCGGCCGTCTACGACGCCATTGGCTTGCGTGTGCGCGACCTGCCCATTTTGCCGGGCAAGATACTGGCAGGCCTTTCGAGTCAGCACGCCGCTGCGGGATAGCAATGTGGCTGGGTCGTGAGTTGAGTGCTCAGGACGGACGGCACCGCAGTTTTGCGCGCCTTTCGCACCGCGACGTGCTCTTCACCCCGCCTCGCACCTCCCGGATTTCGAAATCCCAGCGGGACGCGGTTCAGATCAGTGACGAACTACGCGAATTCAGGCATCAGTATCGCGCGTCGTTTCTCCGCTGGGCGAACCAGGCGACGCGGGAAACCGGTTACCGTTAAACGACTGCCGAAGGGTGAACCACCCGGGAAAGGGTCCAATTTCGTCGCCGCTAGTGTCTTGAGTTAAAAATTCATTGAATGATGCCGATCACGTACTAAAGGGGCCTGTGTGGCACTTGATACGAGGAGGCGACGATGAGCGGACGGCCCAAAGGGGAACTCGTGCTGAGCGAATCGGAGCGCGAAGAACTGCAAGCGCTGACGATGCGACGCAAGACCGCACAGGCCCTGGCATTGCGGGCGCGCATCGTGCTGGCCTGTGCCGATGGCATGGACAACAGGACAGTTGCGGCGAAACAGCGGCTCACTCAGCAGACGGTTTCGAAGTGGCGGGCGCGGTTCGTGATCCATCGTCTGGACGGACTGCTCGATGCACCTCGGCCCGGCGCGCCGAGGACGATTGATGACGCGCGCGTCGATGCGGTTATCGCGAAGACGCTCGAGTCCGTGCCTCCTGGAGCGACTCACTGGAGCACGCGCACCATGGCTCGCGAGATGAAATTGTCGCAAACGGCGGTCACGCGGATCTGGCGTGCTTTTGGATTGCAGCCGCATCGGCGGGAAACGTTCAAGCTCTTCAGCGATCCGATGTTCGTCGACAAGGTGCGGGATATCGTCGGGCTTTACCTGGACCCGCCGCTCAAGGCCATGGTGTTGTGCGTGGACGAGAAGAGCCAGATTCAGGCGCTCGATCGCACGCAACCCATGTTGCCGTTGGCACCCGGCATCCCTGCGCGACGCACCCACGATTACATGCGCCACGGCACGACCACCCTGTTCGCGGCGCTGGACATCGCTACTGGTGAAGTGATCGGCGAGGTACATCGGCGCCATCGCAGCAGCGAATTCGTGCGCTTTCTGCGCACTATCGAAGCCAGCGTGCCGCCTCACCTGGATGTGCATCTGGTGATGGATAACTATGGCACGCACAAAACGTCCTAGATCAAAGCCTGGTTTGCCCGTCATCCCCGCTTCCATGTTCACTTCACGCCTACCTCGGCGTCGTGGCTTAACCAGGTCGAACGCTGGTTCGCTGCGCTCACTGAAAAATACCTTCGACGCGGTACGCATCGCTCGACCCGTCAACTCGAAGACGCGATCCGCCATTACCTGGACGTCTATAACGCCAATCCCCAACCGTTTGTCTGGAGCAAGTCGGCTGATGAGATCCTGGCCAGCCTGGAACGGTTTTGTGTGCGGGTCCGGAAAGCTGCGGCAGGAGCATCATGAATATCAATACCGATGCAATTGATGAGGTCGCCCTGGTACTTCTCTACCTGACCCTGCATGACCGATACCGCGCGTGGAAGGGTTTCGACTGGGATGTGCTGAACCGGCTCTACGAACGAGGCTTCATCGAAGTCCCAGTCAACAAGACGAAGTCCGTGATCTTTACCGAAGAAGGATTGCGCGAGTCCGAACGGCTCTTTAATCAGCACTTCGTCATTCAAGGAAGAACGGGAAATTGATTCAACGAACTTCTAACTCACGACACTAGTAACCTGGAAGTTACCGGATTATATCGGCGCGCGCCTACGCTTTCGACGAAATCGGCTCCATATGACGACCGCGTAAGGGGTGGATTGAGGCCTGATCCAGTGTGTTAGCGCAAAACCTTGGGTAGGATCGTGGGGACAGGACGGGCCGTAATGGCGGGAGTCAAACCTGGCGAGGCTTTGCGGGCAGCGGTTGGAGTTGGCTGCTCCGCCAGAATGGCTCTCAAGCGTTCTCACAGGCACTCGCACGCCCGCGAGCATAAAAAAACCTTGAGGTTGCAACAAGAATCTTTGGCTTTGACGGGCGGCGCGCGCCCCTTAGACTGCTTCGCAATCATTCGAACCTCAACGGTCACGATGCGAACCACTCCCCCGCAACTCAAGGTCGACGTCTGGCGCGGTAACGAGGAAGGCAGCTTTCAGCGCTTCGACGTGCCGCGCATGGAAAGTCAGACCGTGCTCGACGTGGTGATCCACATCCAGCGCCATCTGGATGCGACGCTGTCCTATCGCTTTGCGTGCCGGGTCGGCATGTGCGGTTCATGCGCAATGACCGTCAACGGCCGCGCGCGATGGACCTGCCGCACGCACGTCACCAAGGTCATGAAGCACGCCGGTGGCGTGCTCGAAATCGCGCCTCTCAATCATCTGCCCGTCATCAAGGATCTGGCGACGGATATGACCGCCTTCTTCGACAAATGGCGCGACGCGAAGGGCTATTTCAAGGGCGAGCACACGCGTAACGAACCTGCCACTTGCGTCGATCCCGCCTCCGCCGAACGCAAGGCGGCCGACGCGGGGATTGAATGCATCGGCTGCGGTGTCTGTTATGCGAGCTGCGACGTTGTCGCATGGAACCCCGACTATCTTGGACCCGCCGCGCTCAATCGTGCGTGGACGCTCGTCAACGACGTACGCGACATCCAGCAGCAAACCCGCGTCGCAGCCGTCTCCAACGACGCAGGCTGTCATTCGTGCCATACGCTCGGCTCGTGTACCGAACGGTGTCCCAAGTCGCTGCAGCCGACGGCCAGCATTGCTGGCCTGAAACGGCTTCGCGGCCATGCGCCGAAAGGAGAACCGCGATGATGAGCGGCTGGCAGTTGCAGCGCCTGTCGGCGATGGTGCTGACCTTATGCGTGGCCGTCCATCTTGTCACCATGATTATCGTGGTGCATGGCGGGCTGAGCGCGGCGAACGTGATCGCGCGTCTGCACGGCAATACGGCGTGGGCGGTGTTCTATTCAGTGTTCGTGCTTGCGTCGTCCGCGCATGTGCCTGTCGGGTTGCGAAGGATCGCCGAGGAGTGGCTCGGCTGGCGCGGGCGCAGCGTCGGGGTGGCGAGCGTGATCGTCGGCATTGCATTGGCGATCGCCGGTCTGCGCGCGGTCTTCGCGCTGGTAGGAGGGCCGCAATGAGCGACATGGCACGCACAGCGAAACCAGCAACAGACACGAACCACGCCGGACACCGCACCCCTGGCCGGCGCGCCGACTCGCGCGCGCGCAACCATCCCGCGTGGTGGGCCTTTCTTGTGCACCGTCTGTCCGGACTCGCGCTCGCCTTCTTTCTGCCGCTGCACTTCTGGGCGCTCGGCACCGCTTTGCACAGCGCAGCATCGTTCGAGTCGTTTCTCGCCGTGACGAGGCAACCCGCCTTCATATTCGCCGAGTGGGGCCTCGTCACGTTGCTGGCCGCGCATCTGTTCGGCGGCGTGCGCATTCTGCTCATCGAATACCGGCCATGGAGCGGTTTGCGCAAGAACCTGATCGCGGCGACAGCGGGCGGCGCATTGGTCATCGGGCTGGCGTTCGCGCTGTCGCTCACGTCGTGAACGCACGGTCCCCCGACGGAGATTCATCAATGGACATGCAGCAGATCGAAGAGGTCGCGAAGCAGTTGTACATACGCGCGCTGAAGCATTTGCCGCCCGACATCAAGGACGGTATCGCGCGCCTCGAACGCGCTGAAACCGACGACACCGCGCGCCGCGTGCTGGGCACAATGCGCACCAATATCGCGATTGCCGAAGATCAGGACAACCTGCTGTGCCAGGACACCGGGCTGCCGATCTACAACGTGACGATCGGCACGGGCCTCGCGCTCGACGGCATCGCGTTGAAAGCAGCGATCCGGCGCGGCTGCGAACGGGCCACGCGCGAGCATCCATTGCGCTCGTCGGTCGTGCATCCGTTGACGCGGAAAAACGAACATTCGTCTTGCGGCGTGCTGATGCCCGCGATCCATATCGACTTCGACTCGACAGCCGACACGCTCGTGATCGAAATGATTCCGAAGGGCAGCGGTTCGGAAAACAACTCGTTTCTGAAAATGGCGATTCCGGCGGAAGGTGTCGACGCGATCAAACGCTTCGTGATCGACTGCGTGGTCGATGCGGGCGGCAAGACGTGTCCGCCGACGATTGTAGGCGTGGGCATCGGCGGTACATCGGATCTGTGCGTGTGGCTCGCCAAGCGTGCCGCGACGCGCGCGCTCGGTACGCATTGCGACGATCCGGCGGCGGCCGCGCTGGAGGAGCAATTGTCGGCAGCGGTGAACCGCCTGGGCGTCGGCCCGCAGGGGCTCGGCGGCGACGCGACATCGTTCGCGGTCCACCTCGAACTGGCGGCGACGCATATCACGATGAATCCGGTTGCCGTGAACATGCAATGTCATTCGGCCCGCCGCGCGCGCGCCACGCTGACGCCGGCGGGCGTCGAGTACGGCTACTGACACGCGGGCTGTCCGCATCGGCACGCACACCGTCAAGGAACGATCGATGACTCATCACACGCTGTCCATGCCCGCTAGCGAAGCGCAGATTCGCGCGTTGCGCACGGGCGATACCGTTACGTTGACAGGCACGCTGTTCGGCATCCGCGACGCCACGCAGATCCATATGTTCGACCGTGGCCGCACGACTCGCTTCGATCTGCGCGGCCATGCGGTGATTCACACCGCGCCGAACGTGCGCAAAGTGCCACGCTCGGACGCACATCCGGCGGGCTACGAGCCCGTCTGCGTCGGCACGACGACGTCCGCACGCATGGAGCGCTTCACCGCGGCGCTGATGGCGCAGTACGGCGTGCGCATCGTGATCGGCAAGGGCGGGCTCGGGCAGGCGTCGAGCGATGCGTTCGCAAAATACGGCGGCGTGTATCTCGCGATCGTCGGCGGCACGGCGGCGCTGGAGACGACATGGATCGAACAGATCGAAGACGTCGATCTCGACGACCTGAACCCCGAATCGCTATGGCGCTTCAGGATCGGCGAATTCGGCCCGCTGCTCGTCGCGATGGATAGTCACGGCGGCAGCGTCTACACGAAGGTCCAGCAGAGCACGCGTGAGCGGCGCGAAGCGGTGCTCGCGTCGCTGGGCATCAGAAGCTGAACGAACGCAGCGTCGTTCATCACGGGAACCGACCATGAAGCACGTGGATACCGACATCCTGATTCTCGGCAGCGGCGGCGCGGGCCTGTTTGCCGCGCTGCATGCGCAGGCCGACGCGCCGCAGTTGCGCATCACGATCGCCGTGAAAGGATTGCTCGGCAAATGCGGCTGTACGCGCATGGTGCAGGGCGGCTATAACGTCGCGCTAGCACAGGGCGATTCGATCGAACGTCACTTCATGGATACGATCGAAGGCGGCAAATGGCTGTCGAACCAGGAACTCGCGTGGACGCTGGTGACACGCGCGGTCGAGCGGATAAACGAACTCGAAAACGAACTGGGCTGCTTCTTCGACCGCAACCCGGACGGCACGCTGAAGCAGAAGGCATTCGCCGGGCAAACCTTCGACCGCACGGTGCACAAGGGCGATCAGACTGGCATCGAGATCATCAACCGGCTTGCCGAACAGGTGTGGGCGCGCGGGATCGAGCGGCTCGAAGAACATCGCGCGGTGGAATTCATCGAGTCCGAAGACGGCAGCGCACTGGCCGGCGTGCTGATGATCGACATTCGCAGCGGCGAATTCGTCTTCGTGCGCGCGAAGGCCGTGCTGCTCGCGACGGGCGGCGGCCCCACGATGTACAAGTACCACACGCCGAGCGGAGACAAGAGTTGCGACGGCATGGCGATGGCGCTGCGTGCCGGACTCACGTTGCGCGACATGGAGATGGTGCAGTTCCACCCGACGGGCTTGCTGGCGGGCACTCATACGCGCATGACGGGCACCGTGCTCGAAGAAGGGCTGCGCGGCGCGGGCGGCTATCTGCTGACGGGCGACGGCGAGCGCTTTATGCACCGCTACGATCCGCGCGGCGAGCGCGCGACGCGCGACATCGTCTCGCGCAGCATTTACCGTGAACTGCGCGCGGGCAACACGACGCCGAACGGCGGCGTCTATCTGCGCATGGATCATCTCGGGCCCGACAGCGTGCGCCAGCGTTTCAAGGGCATGGTCGAACGCTGCGCGGATTGCGGCTTCGATCTGGCGGGCGGCCAGGTCGAAGTGGTGCCGACCGCGCACTACATGATGGGCGGCGTGATGTTCGAGACCGACTGTTCGACGACGCTGCCGGGCCTCTTCGTCGCGGGCGAGGATGCGGGCGGCGTGCACGGCGCGAACCGGCTGGGCGGCAACGGCGTCGCGAATTCGACGGTGTTCGGCGGCATTGCGGGTGAGACGCTCGCGCGCTGGGTGCCGCGCCATGGGCGCCTCGCCACCGCCGATGCCAGTCAGATCGAGCGCGCCATCGAACGTTGCACGCGGCCGCTCGGCCAGCCTGCGGGCGATCTCGAATCGATACGCGACGACCTGTACGAGTTGATGTGGCGCGACGTCGGCATCCTGCGCGACGGGCAGGGCTTGCTGCGCGCGAGAAGCGCATTGATCGACATCGGCGAACGGCTGGACCGCACGGGTGTCGATGGACGCGATCTGCGCTTCAACCTGTCGTGGCACGACTGGATGAACCTGCACAACCTGACGCTCGTTAGCCGCGCGATCACCGAGTCGGCGTTGCTGCGCGAGAATTCGCGCGGCGCGCATTTCCGCGAAGACTTTCCCGACGCCGGAGATCTGGACACATCCGAGTATGTATGCCTGCGGCTTCAGCAGAACGCCTTCGAAACCAGCCGCCGGCGCGTGCAGTTCACGCGCGTGAAGCCTGGTCAGTCGCTGCTCGACGAATCATTGCCACTGGCGGAAACGTCGGCCGCCGTCGTGAAGTGACGCTTCACGGCGGCCGTGAACGCTTCGCGTCCGTGTTCGCGCCGTTCCAGCAGGCCGACGCGGCGCGGCGCGATCCGCTCGGGCAACTCGGTCACGCGCAGCCCTGATTCGTGATTCCAGTTCGCATTCGCGAGACGCGGCACTACCGAAACGCCGAAACCGCGCTTCACCATTTCGCAGATCGATTCGAGCGAGTTCAGCTCCATGATGTCGTGCACGGAAGCGTCGAGGCCGCGCAGCGCGTCGTCGATCAGCATGCCTGTCCACGTCTGCCGGTCGAAACGGATGAACGGCTCACGAAGCAGCGTGTCGACGTGAGCGCGCGGATTTTCAGCCGACGAGATCA
The DNA here is from genome assembly GCF_050436225.1 of Paraburkholderia lebeckiae. Classification (NCBI taxonomy): domain Bacteria; kingdom Pseudomonadati; phylum Pseudomonadota; class Betaproteobacteria; order Burkholderiales; family Burkholderiaceae; genus Paraburkholderia; species Paraburkholderia lebeckiae. Next base: position 666,904 of record NZ_JBNDLU010000003.1, read on the forward strand.
GCACCATCGGCTCGTGATACAGCACTGTCCACTTCAACGCGGCGGGAAAGCCGGTGGGCGACTGCGTGACGATGGCGGCGTCGAGCTCTCCGTTTTCCACGCGTACCGTGAAGTCACTCGACAGGCCCGTGAAAAGCTTCAGTTCGAGGCGCGGGTAGCGGCGTTTCAGATTCAGCATCGCATCGGCGAACGCGCCCATCAGCGACGACACCAGCGCGCCGACCCGCACGACGCCGGCCAGTTCGTCGCGGCCCGCCGTGGCCAGAATCCGCCGATAGTCGGCGACCAGCGTTTCGGCGAGCGGCACGATCGTGCGTCCCTGTTCGCTCAACGCGACCGAGCGCGCGCTCCGTTCGAACAGCACCATGTCGAGATCGCGTTCCAGTGAACGCATCTGCAGGCTCACGGCGGCCTGCGTGAGACACACTTCGTCGGCGGCTGCGGCGAACGAGCCGTGGCGCGCGACGGACAGAAACGTGACGAAATAGCGAATCGCACTCATGACGCTCACTCCGTTTGACGTTGCCGCATCGGCATTACTTTATCGCGTGAACAAGCGATGAACCCAGCAGCGCCACGCCCGAAGCGAACAGCAGCGCAAGCAGCACCCGGCGAAACGCGGTGTCCGACAGACGCCGATAAAGCCGTGAGCCGAGCCACGCAAACAGCAGCGACGACGGCAGCATCCAGGCGAAGAGTACTAGCGTCTGCTTGCCGATCAGGCCCGTCAGTGCATACGTGACGAGCGTCAGCGATTGCATCGCGATGAAAAAGCTTTGGCAGATCGCGCGCTGCGTATCTTTGTTGTGACCGCGCAGCATGCACCATATGGTCGGTGCCGGACCGACGAGCCCCGCAATGCCGCCCAGAATGCCGCCGACCACACCGACGCCGCCGTCCGCCCAGGCACCGCCTGCCGTCACCGTCGGCAGATCTTTCGCGGCGAGCATCACGCCGCAATAGACGATCATCAGCAGACCGGCACCGATCCGAAAGCCGACGGGATCGATGAACGGCAGCAGCGTCGCGCCGATCGGCACGCCGACAATGCCTCCTGCGATGAATGGACCGATGATCTTCGGCCGTATCTGCGAGCGCACCGTATGCACGGTTAGCATCTGTCCGACCAGCGAGCCGACCACGAGCATCGGCCCGATCGCTTGCGGCGGCAGCGCCCATGCCCAGAACACCATCGCGACGAGACCGAACGCAAATCCCGCCAGCCCCGACACGAAGCCCGCGACCGCGCTGCCTCCAATCACCAGCAGCGCGATGTCGGCGCTTAGCAACGAGCCTCCCGTGCGTGCACGCCATGCTTCACGACTGCATGCCCCAGCGTTGCACCGTATGGCGTTCGAGTACGCGGAAGATCAGGTTTTCGACGGCGAGGCCAATCAGAATCACCGTGAACAGACCCGCGAACACGTTCGCGATGTCGAGCAGGTTCTTGTTTTCGTAGATGAACCAGCCGAGGCCGCCGGAACCCGAACTCACGCCGAACACGAGTTCCGCCGCGATCAGCGTGCGCCACGCGAAGGCCCAGCCGATCTTCAGGCCGGTCAGAATGCTCGGGAACGCAGCGGGCACCAGAATCGCGGCGACGTAGCGCCCGCCGCGCAACCCATAGTTGCGCCCGACCATTTTCAGCGTGTTGCTCACCGACAGAAAGCCCGAGTGCGTATTCAACGCGACCGACCATGTCACCGAATGCACGAGCACGAAGATCAGGCTGCCGTTGCCGAGCCCGAACCAGATCAGCGCGAGCGGCAGCAGCGCGATGGCGGGCAGCGGGTTGAGCATCGACGTCATCGTTTCGAGAAAGTCCGTGCCGATGCGCGACGTGATCGCGGCGGCCGTCAGCAACGCGGCCAGCAGCAGACCGCAGCCGTAGCCGAGCAGCAATACGTGGATCGACGCCCATGCCTTGCCGGGCAGTTCGCCGTTTGCGATGCTCGTGCAGAACGCGTCGACGGTCGCGCTGAAAGTGGGAAACAGCAACGGATTGTTGAGCCAGCGTCCGTAGCCTTCCCAGACCAGCGCGAGCAGCGCGAGGATCAGGAACTTGCGCAGCCAGCTCTGGTTGTACAGGCGCTCGAACAGTGACAGCGGCTTTTCGACGACGCTGAAATGCTGTGCATCGCTGGGTTCGCGAATGATCTCGCCGCGCGGCGCGCGCGTGATCATGTCGTCATGGGGCGGATGGACGGATGCGGAACCGTGTGCGGTAGCGTCAGACATTCTCTGCCTCGTGGATTTCGTCTTCGAACAGCATGTGCTGGATGCGTTTTTCGAGCGTGGCAGCGGATTCACCTGCCGCCGCCGTATCGAGTTCTGCCTTGACCTGCCCCGGGTGCGGCGACAGCAACAGAATCCGGCTGCCGACCTTGATCGCTTCCGGAATCGAATGCGTGACGAATAGCACGGTGAAGCGCGTTTCCTGCCATAGCGTCAGCAGTTCGTCCTGCATCTTGCGGCGCGTGAGCGCATCGAGTGCGGCGAACGGCTCGTCCATCAGCAGGATGTCCGGTTCCATCGCCATGCCGCGCGCAATCGCCACGCGCTGCTTCATGCCGCCCGATAACGTATGCGGATGGCTGTCCGAGAATTTCGTGAGGTTGACCTTGTCGATGTAATGCATCGCGCGCTGTTCCGCTTCGCTCGCCGACAGCCGGTGCGAAGCGAGCAGCGGAAACATCACGTTCTGCTTGACCGTCTTCCACGGCAGCAACTGGTCGAATTCCTGAAAGACCATCATCCGGTCGGGGCCCGGCTTCGTCACCGTCTTGCCCTTCAGCGTGATCGAACCTTCCGTCGGCAGCAGATAGCCGCCGACGCTCTTGAGCAACGTCGATTTCCCGCAACCCGATGGCCCAAGCAAAACGAAACGGTCGCCTTCGAATACCTGAAAGTCGACGCGATACGTTGCCATCACGAGATGCCGCGGCGTCTTGTATTGCAGCGTTACGCCGGCGACATCCAGTAACGGCATGCCGCTCGGCGAGGATGTGGCGCGGGTGGCTCCAGCACGCGTGCGGTGCATGATCAACTCCCTTGAAGCGATTGGGCGGTCGGAAAGAACATGTCCTTCCACGAGGCGGGGTTTGGTCTTGATCAGGCCCGTGCGTGCCATGAAATCCGCGTATTTGACCGTGTTTTCGGGCGTGGTCGTGAAGGCGACATCGGGCGACGAAATCATCTTTTCGATGTCGGCGACATTGCTCTTGTCCTTGCTGATGCGCAGGTAGGCGAGTGCGGCCGCGTGCTTGTCCCTGGTGATCTGCGCTTCGGCATCGTCGAGCGCGGCCATGAAGGCTTGCACGAGTTTCGGATTCTGTTGATAGAACTTCGTCATGCACCAGACCAGATTGAATGTCGACTTGCCGCCCAGAATGTCATACGAATTCACAACGGTGCGCACGCCAGGGTGGGCCAATTCCTGTTCCTGAAAAGGCGGCGAGCCGAAATGCGCGGTCACTTCGCTATTGCCCGACAGCAGCGCCTGCTGCGCATCGGGATGAGCCAGCGAGACAGTGTATTTATCGAGCTGCCCCTGGTTGCCGGCGCCGAAGGCCTTTTCCGCGGCCATTTGCAACGTGATTGCCTGGATCGACACCTTCGCTGCGGGCAGCGCGATCTTGTCCTTGCCGGTGAAGTCTTTCAACGTTTTCACCGTCGGATTGTTGGTGTTCAACAGCAGCGGCATCGAATTGATCGCCGACAGCGCCTTGACCTCGACGGGCGTGCCGCGCGTACGCGCCCACAGCAGCACGAGCGGCGCGACGCCGCCTGAGGCGATCTGCAACGAATCGGACAGCAGCGCGTCGTTCATCACGTTGCCGCCCGCGAATTCGACCCATGACACTTTCAGATTCGGCACGCCCAGTTGCGCGGCGTGCTTTTCGAGCAGCTTCTGATCCTGCATCAGCATCAGCGGCAAATAGCTGACGCCGTATTGGCGCGCGATCCGGATCTCCGACAGTTCGGCGCGGGCGGGCGCACTGGTGAGAGCTGCGCCGAGAGCGAGCAGCGTTGAGAGAAATACGGCAACTTTACGAAGGCTCATTGCTGGACACTCCTTGCGACAGGAACGGCACGGCCAATCTGTTGAAATGCGACACCGGATAAACCGGATGGGTGGGGGCTGCGTGTGCTTATTCGGTCTCGCGTGGCTGCGGCCGGTGCAACGCATGCGTCACGCGGCAAGGCGCGACATGAAGGACATGAGCGGGATGACAATGAGGCGGGGTACGCATCGTGAGTGTCTCCTTGTTGCCGGCCTGCTCGCGACAAAACGGTTTGCGCGACGCGGCCGGAATCAGGTTCACAGATGGTGTGTTGTGGGCAACCGGATTGCGCGTGAAATGCCTTGCTTCGGTGACTGTGGCATTCAGCGAATTCAGCGCCGTGTGATTTAACTCATCTGTATGAGTAGCGAGTGTAGGTGATCGTGCTGTTGATTGCAAATGCGGGAAAACGTGACATGTGCGGCGCGCGGCCGGCGGCTTTTGGCGCTGCGCACCGCGCCTTGCTTCTGGCCTTGTCAGAGCGGCTCTTCGTGCGATGCCGAAGCACCGACGTATTCGTGGCGTGCGGTGTTCGCATGCGAGATCCGCACTTCGACGGGCGCCTGATGATACGAATACGCGACGCGCCGCACTTCAAGAAGCGGCGTGCCGTGCGGCACTTCCAGCAGCTTGCTTTCGAGTTCATTGGCTACCGCGACGCGCACGCGTTCCTCGGTGCCGAGCACGTTGATGTTGAACGCATCCTGATAGAAGTTGTACAGCGTGCTCGGCCGGCTGCGCAGCGCGGCTTCCGTCAGGCCCGGAAAACGCGCCTCGGGTACGGTGATGTTGTCGATCATCACCGTTTCGCCATGCAGCGCCAGACGGTTGATGAACGTGAACACGCGCGCGCCCGTTTCGACTTTCAGCAGCGTCGCGATATCGCGCGTAGCCTTGGCCTTCCTGAACTGCACGAGCGTTACGGTCGGGTAGGTCTTGTCGCCGTCCTGGCGGACGATGCGGAAGAAGCGGAAGAAATGACGATCACGCTGATGTTGCGCGACGAAAGTACCGAGCCCCTGATGCCGCACCAGAATGTTGTCGGCCACCAGTTCGTCGATTGCCTTGCGCAGCGTGCCGATCGATACGCCGAAGCGTTCGGCCAGCCGCTTTTCCGAAGGAATCGTTTCGCCGCCCTTCCATTCGTGCGCGGCCAGCGCGGCCAGCATCGCATTCTTCACTTCCTTGTAGCGCGTGCCGCCGATTGCCGGCGTGGTGGCCGCATCGTTCGGTAGATTGATACCTGTCGTCAACGTATTCATCGATCTCATCCTGTCGTTGCATCTTCATTGCTGCTGTCTTTCAATTGATTCTACTTCATACGGTTCATCAAACACATATAGATGATATGGTTGACATATGCAAATGTGCCGCCTAAGATGGGTTCACGCAGGCGAACCAAACCGTACCAACAGACTGGAGACAACTGATGAGCCACACCGCAGCAGGTGCACCGCAACAATCCGGTGAAGAATCTTCCGCCAGCCCTTTGTCAGACCGCAAAACGATTCATATCGTGCTGCACGAAGCGAAAGACACCGTCGGTGTGGCGGTTGTCGAAGGCATCAAGGCGGGGACCCAGTTGAACGCGTGGATCATGGACGACGACGAGCTCGTGACGATCTCGGCGAAACAGAACATTCCGATCGGTCACAAGGTGGCGCTGAAAGACATGGCGGTCGGCGACACGGTGTTCAAGTACGGCGTGGACATCGGCAAGGTCGTTGCGCCGATCCGCGCGGGTGAACATGCGCATGTTCACAACATCAAGACGAAGCGCTGGTAGCCGGCGCGAGGATCGACCAGCTCGCGCATCGTCATTGCGAGCGAGCTTCCCCACTCAACAGAGCCAGATCGAAGAGAGCCACCATGAGCGTGATTGACCAGAACACCACTTTCCGCGGGTTTCGCCGTTCCAATGGACGCGTCGGCGTGCGTAACCATGTGATCATCCTGCCCGTCGACGATTTGTCGAACGCCGCCGCGCTGGCCGTCGAAACGGCCATCAAAGGCACGATGGCGCTACCGCATCCATACGGCCGCCTGCAGTTCGGCGCCGACCTCGATCTGCACTTCCGCACGCTGATCGGCGCCGGCTGCAACCCGAATGTCGCGGCGGTCGTCGTGATCGGGATCGAGGAAGGCTGGACCAAACGTGTCGTAGACGGCATTGCGAAGTCAGGCAAGCCGGTGATGGGCTTCGGCATCGAACTGCATGGCGATCACGATACGATCATGCGTGCGTCGAAAACCGCGAAAGAGATGGTGCAGTACGCCACGTCTCTCGATCGCGAAGAATGCCCGATTTCGGACCTGTGGGTATCCACGAAGTGCGGCGAATCCGATACCACGTCCGGCTGCGGCGCGAACCCGACTGTCGGCAATGCGTTCGACAAGCTCTACGGGTTGGGCACGACGCTCGTCTTCGGCGAGACGTCCGAACTCACGGGCGGCGAGCAGATCGTTGCCGCGCGTTGCGCGAACGACCAGGTGCGCGAGCGCTTCCAGTTCATGTTCGACCGCTATCAGGACATGATCAATCGCTGGAAGACCGACGATCTGTCGGAGTCGCAGCCGACCAAAGGCAACATCGCGGGCGGCCTGACGACCATCGAAGAAAAAGCGCTGGGCAATATCCAGAAGATCGGCAAGAAGTGCAGAGTCGACGGCGTGCTCGACAAGGCCGAGGAACCGACGGGGCCGGGCTTGTGGTTCATGGATTCGTCGTCAGCCGCGGCCGAGATGGTTACGCTGTGCGCCGCGTCGGGCTTTGCCGTGCATTTCTTCCCGACCGGGCAGGGGAACGTGATCGGCAATCCGATCGTGCCTGTCATCAAGATTTGCGCGAACCCGCGTACGGTGCGCACGATGAGCGAGCATATCGACGTGGATGTGTCGGGACTGTTGCAGCGCGAACAGAATCTCGATCAGGCTGGCGACAAACTGCTGGAATCGATGCTGCGCACCGCGAACGGGCGCTTTACGTCGGCGGAAGCGCTGGGCCACCGCGAGTTCGTGTTGACGCGCCTGTTCGAAAGCGCGTAATTTCTCCGGGCCCGTCCTCGCGACGGGCCGCGCTGCATAGCGCGTGAATCCTGATCGCGGAGACGGCTGCGATGACAGTTAGCTTCGCGTCAGCTTCGGATCCCCTGTATTCAATGGAGTTTTCGCAGCAGCGCGCGCACGCGTGACGTCTCGGGCCCAGGAAGCCCGGCACGCGCCGCACGGCGCTGTTCCATTTTCCAGCAGCAGCGAGTGGAGGAGACACCATCTTGCGCGTGCTAAAACATCTTTACGTGCAGGTTCTGATCGGACTTGCGGCAGGCATTCTCGTCGGTTATTTCTGGCCGGATCTCGGCGTCCAGATGAAGCCGTTCGGTGATACCTTTATCCGGCTCATCAAGATGCTGATCACGCTGGTGATCTTCTGTACCGTCTCCGTCGGCATCGCGCGGATGGAGAATCTCAAGCAGGTCGGGCGCGTCGGCCTCAAAACCATCGTGTACTTCGAAGCGGTGACGACGGTGGCGCTCGTCATCGGCCTTGTCGTCGCCAATCTGCTGCACCCCGGCTCTGGGCTGAACATCGATCCGAAGACGCTCGATACGCAAGCAGTCAGCCATTACGTGACGGAAGTTCACGCGCAGTCGAACACCAGCTTCCTCGAAGAGATCGTGCCGAATTCGGTCGTGGGCGCGTTCGCGCGGGGCGATCTGTTGCAGGTGTTGCTGTTCTCGGTGTTGTTCGGCATCGCGCTATCGATCATGTCGCGGCGCAGCCGCTTCCTGTCGCGCGTGATCGAACAGAGCGGCGAAGCGCTGATGCGGATCGTCGAAATGATCATGCGCCTGGCTCCCCTTGGCGCGTTCGGCGCGATGGCGTTCACAGTCGGAAAATATGGCATTTCGACGCTGCAGCAACTCGGTCTGTTGATCGTGTGCTTCTATCTGACGAGCATTCTCTTCATCGCCCTGGTGCTGGGCACGATCTGCCGCTGGGCGGGCGTGGGGTTGTGGCCGCTGCTCAAGTATCTGCGTGAGGAACTGCTGATCGTATTGGGCACGTCTACAACGGAATCGGTGTTGCCTCGTTTGATGGAAAAGCTCGAACGGCTTGGGTGTCCGAAGCCGGTAGTCGGGCTCGTGCTGCCGACGGGCTATTCGTTCAACCTCGACGGCGCTGCGATCTATCTGACGATGACCTCGCTCTTCATCGCGCAGGCCACCAATACCCATCTCACGTTACTGCAACAGATCGGGCTGCTGGCGATATTGATGGTGACGTCAAAGGGCGGCGCGGGCGTGGCGGGTGCGGCGCTGGTCGCACTGACGGCGACACTGTCGACGCACAACATCATTCCGGTTGCGGGCATTACGCTGATACTCGGGATCGATCGCGTGCTCAACGAGATTCGCGCGATCGTGAACATGATCGGCAATGCGGTGGCGACGATTGTCGTCGCCCGCTGGGAAGGCGCATTCGATGTGCAGGCCGCGCGCAAACTGCTGGCCGCGCCGCCGGAAGTTCAACGCGGCGAGCCGCAAGCGAACGCAAGCGATGTCAACGACATGGCGCCGCCCGCATATGTACAGGAGCGCTCGAATTGAGCACGAACCTGAATACGAATCCGCGCGCGACGCGCAAGAAGATCGTCATCAGCGAATTCATCGACCCTTCCGCAGTCGCAGCGCTCAGCGAGCACTTCGACGTGCATGCCGATGCGTCGCTTGTCGATCAACCCGTTGCGTTGAACGCGTTGCTGGCCGATGCCGACGCGCTGATCGTGCGCAATCGCACGCAGGTAAGGGCCGCGCTGCTCGATGCCGCGCCGCGTCTGAGCGTAGTCGGGCGTCTGGGCGTCGGACTCGACAACATCGATCTGGACGCATGCGCGCAACGCAACGTATCGGTGTTCCCGGCGACGGGTGCGAATGCACGCGCGGTGGCCGAGTACGTGCTCGCCACGGCACTGATGCTGCTGCGCGGTGCATACCGTTGCAGCATGGAGGTCGCGGCGGGCAAATGGCCGCGCGCGGCGCTTTCGAATGGCCGCGAAGCGGCGGGTAGCACGCTTGCCGTAATCGGCTTCGGCGGCATCGGGCAACTCGTTGCGCAGCTCGCGCGCGCGCTGGGCATGCAGGTGGTCGCCTACGATCCGCTGCAGCCGGCCGACGCGGCGTGCTGGGCCGCGACCGGCGCACGCCGCGTGACCATCGACGAAGCGTGGCGTGCCGCCGATGTGATCACGCTGCATGTGCCGCTCGTCGACAGCACGCGCAATCTGCTCGGCGCATCGCAACTCGCGGCGCTGAAGCGCCACGCGATTATCGTCAACACGTCGCGCGGCGGGATCGTCGATGAAGCGGCGCTTGCCTTGGCGTTGCGCGAAGGCCGCATTGGCGGCGCGGCGCTCGACGTTTTCGACGATGAGCCGCTCGCCGCCCGTTCCCCGCTGGCCGACGCACCAAACCTCATTCTCACGCCGCACATTGCGGGGCTGACCATGCAGTCGAACGAACGTGTCAGCACGCTCGTTGCGGCGCGCGTGACGGAGGCCCTGCTTGCGCAGCGTGATTCACACGTGACCGAAGGAATTTCACGATGACGCGAGTCTCAGCCGACGAACTGCTCGAACTCGCGACGCGCGCCGTCCGCAACGCGGGCGCAACGCCGGAGACCGCGACGGCCACGGCCCGCGCGTTGGTGTATGCGGACTCGTGCGGGTTGTCGTCGCACGGTGTTTCGCGTTTGCCGATGTACGTCGCGCAGTTGCGCAACGGGCGCGTCGATCCGCAGGCGAAGCCCTCCATTGTTGCGACGCGCAACGCCGCCGTGCTCGTCGATGCCGCCGATGGCATGGCGTTTCCCGCCTGCGCGCTTGCTGTCGAGACCTTGATCGGCCGGGCGCGCGAACACGGCAGCGCAGTGGCGAGCGTGACCCGCAGCCATCATTTCGGCGTCGGCGCATATCACCTGGAGGCGATCGGCGCGGCGGGCATGGTGGGCCTTGCGTTCAGCAATTCCCCGGCGGCGATGCCCGCGTGGGGCGGGCGTCATGCGCTATTCGGCACCAATCCCATTGCCGCCGTGTTTCCGCGCCGCAATGGCGACGCATTGATAGTCGACCTGTCGCTGTCGCAAGTGGCGCGCGGCAAGATCATGGTTGCGGCGCGCGATGACAAGCCCATACCGTCCGGCTGGGCGACCGCCCGTGACGGTACGCCGACCACCGACGCCAAGGCGGCGCTCGACGGCATGATGCTGCCGTTCGGCGGCGCGAAAGGCGCGATGCTCGCGCTGATGGTCGAACTGCTGGCGGCGGCGCTGGCGGGCGCGAACTTCGGCTATGAAGCGGGATCGTTCCTGACCGAGGAAGGGGCACGCTCGCGGATCGGCCATCTGTTCTGGGCCATCGATCCGGGCGCGCTGGCGGGCAATGAGATATACGTAGAACGGGTCGAGGCGCTTGTCGCGGCGATGTTGCAGGATGCGGATGTCCGTTTGCCAGGGCAACGGCGGCATGCGTTGGCCGACGCGGCAAGCCGCGATGGAATCGAGATTCCCGATGCGCTGCTCACACAGTTGCAGACATTGGTCGCGTGATGCGCGAATGCGCCGAAAGGAACCAGGCGCACTTCACGCGGGCGCCGGGCCGCTCGTGCCACGCACGATCAGTTCGATCGGCAGACACTCGCGCTGCGGCGGCACGCCGTCCGAGAGCCAGCGCAGCAGTGCGCGCGCGACGCGTTCGCCGAGTTCGTAAGTGGGCAACAGCACGGTAGTGAGACCTGGTGTGATCTGCGAGACGATGGGCAGATTGTCGCAACCGACAATCGATAACTGCTGCGGCACGGCGATACCGGCCGATTGCGCTTCGAACAGGCAACCCAGCGCGAGCACGTCATTGCCGCAGAAAATGGCGGTTGGAGCAGGGCGCAATTGCGTCAGTAGCTTGAGCCCGGCGCGACCACCTTCGAAGCCGAACGGCTGTTCGATGATGTTCGCATCAGGCAGGCGGATATCGTGCTCTGCAAGGGTTCGCCGGAAGCCTTCGATCCGCTGACGCGCGCGGTCGTTATGGCGCGTGAAGCCCGAGATTACGCCGAAGCGGCGATGACCGAGTTCGAGCAGATGTTCAGCGGCCAGTTGTCCGATCAACTGGTTGTCGAAGCCAATCGACGGCGGTGTATCTGGGTCGCCGCTGCCGGCTGCGCCGGGGCGCTCGGCGTGCGACCAGGTCAGCAGCAGCGCGACGTGGCTCGCGCGAATCAGTTCATAGGTTTGGGGCGCATGGTCGGTGCCGACCAGAACGATTGCGTCGACAGCACGTTCCAGCAGCGCGCGCACGACTTCGATTTCCGCGGACAGGTTGTACTCGTGCGCGGAGATCAGCAACTGATAGCCGGAATTCGACAGTGTGGTTTGCAAGCCTTGCACCGCACGCGCGAAGATCGCGTTGTCGAGCGTCGGCACGATTGCGCCGACCATTCGCGCACGACCTAGCGCAAGCGCGCGCGCCGCGCCGTCGGGCACATATCCCAGCGTGGCGATCGCATCACGGATGCGCGCGCGCGTGTCCGCTTTCACCATGTCGGGGTTGGAGAGAGCGCGCGACACAGTTGCCGTCGAGACGCCGGCGAGTGTGGCGACATCGCTGATACGGGCGCGTGGCAAGGTATTCATTGCGGCAGATCAGACCGGTTTGGATAGGCTCAATTGATTGTAGTGCCCGATTGCAAGCGAACGACAGTACAACATCATTCGAATCGGTATAAATCCCGATGTGACCCGTGATCTTAGCGTCTATATTCAAATGCAAGCGGTTACATTTCATTGCGCGGCGCGTTGAATTTCACGCCGCTGAACAGGCAGGAGACAATGTGTTCCCCGCATTCCGTTCACCGCGCTTCCTGTGCAGCATCGGCACGCTCGCAGCAACGCTCGCCGCGTGGTACGTGCTGACGGCTCTCACAGGCATCGTCGCACCGTCGAGATTCCCCACTCCGTTCGATACCTGGCAGGCGCTTGCCCAGGTGGTGACGGACGGTTATGCCGACGGCCGTCTCGACCAGCACATCGTGCAGAGCGTGAAGCTCGTTCTATACGGCTTCGCGACGGCGGCGGTGACGGGCGTGCCGCTCGGCCTATGGATGGGCTACTCGGCGCGTGCGCAAGCGTTCTTCAACCCGATCTTTCTGCTGTTGCGACCCATTCCGCCGCTCGCGTGGATTCCGCTCGCGATCGTCTGGCTTGGACTCGGCGACTCCGCGAAGGTGATGGTGATCTGGTTCGCGGCGTTCGTGCCATGCGTGATCAACAGTTTCGCGGGCGTGCGCAATCTCGACGTGCCGATGCTCGAAGCCGCCGAGATGCTGGGTTTGCGGCGCTCGCGCTTCGTGCTGGAAGTGATGATTCCCGGCGCGCTGCCGATGATTTTCACAGGCTTGCGCCTGTCATTGCAGGCTTCATGGACGACGCTCGTGGCGGGCGAACTGATCGGTGCGGTCAAAGGTCTCGGGCATCTGCTGACGCAAGGCTCGCTCGACATCTATCCGGCGATGATCGTCGTTGCGATGCTGACGGTCGCGCTGTGTGGATGGTTGATGACGGTCGCGCTTGGGCAAATCGAACGGCAACTCATGCCTTGGAGAGCGAACAGATGAAACCGGGTCATCTGCGCGGTGTCGCGCATCCTGACATCGAGTCCGTCGGCGTCAATCGCGAGTCCGGCAGTGCGGCACGCACGTTGCGCCAGCGCAAGATGGTCAGCGAGCCTGGGCGTGCTGTGACTCAACGCAACGTGCCGCTCTGGACGCTGAATGCCGCGGGGCTGATCGCATTCTTCGGCATCTGGTGGCTGGCATCTGCAGCAGAACTCGTCCCCGCGATCTTTCTACCGACGCCGCTTGCAGTCGTTCACAAGTTTGCCGATCTGCTCACGCATCCGTTTGTCGGTTACACGCTCGAAGTGCATCTGTGGTCGAGCTTGCAGCGCTATCTGATGGGCTTTTTGCTGGCCGTCGCGCTGGGTGTGCCGCTCGGTCTGACGATGGGCTGGTTCCGCTGGCTCGACTACTGCGTGACGCCGCTCTTCGAGACCGTGCGTTTCATCGCGCCGATTGCATGGGTGCCGTTTGCCGCGTTGTGGTTCGGCACGGGCATCGGTGGCCCGGTGCTGATCATTTTTGCGGGTGCGTTTCCGCCGTGCGTCGTCAATGCTTATCGCGGTGCGCAGCAGGTCGACGGCAGGCTGCTCGAAGCGGCGCGCATGCTGGGCGCGTCGAACCGGATGATCGTCTGCGAAGTGCTGCTGCCAGGCGCGTTGCCGTCGGTGATCGCAGGTGTGCGCGTCGCGGCGGGACTGGGCTGGATGTCGCTGGTCGGCGCCGAACTGATCGTCGCGTCGAGCGGCATTGGCTACATGATGGTCAAGGGACAAGCGGCAATCGACACTGCGACGGTGATGAGCGCGATGATCGCAATCGGTATGGTGGGCGCGGCAATCGACCTGCTGCTTGGACGCATCGAAGCGTACGCGATGCGCAACCGGCGCGTGGCCCGGCACTAGCACCGTGGCTTCACTCTCTCAACCGTGACGGAGCGCACGATGAGCATGATTCGTTTCAATGATGTGTCCCGCATGTTCAGGCGCGACAAGGCGAGCGTCGTCGCGCTGGAACACGTCGAACTGGAAATCGCCGACAAGGAATTCGTTGCGATCGTCGGGCCGTCGGGCTGTGGCAAGACGACGTGTCTGCGGATGGTCGCGGGTCTCGAGTTTCCGACTTCGGGCAGCGTGACGGTGGCGGCCCGCAAGGTGACACGGCCAGGACCCGATCGCGCGGTCGTCTTTCAGCAGTTCGCGCTGTTCCCGTGGAAGACAGTGTGGGACAACATCGATCTCGGCTTGCGCGCGAAGGGCATGGCCGCCGACGCAAGACGCGAAACGATCGAACGCTATCTGTCGCTGATGAATCTGCGCGGCTACGAACACGCGTATCCGCATCAACTATCGGGCGGCATGCAGCAGCGCGTCGCGATCGCGCGCGCGTATGCGCTCGACCCCGGCGTGCTGCTGATGGACGAGCCGTTCGGCGCGCTCGATGCCCAAACCCGGGTCGTCATGCAGGAAGAACTGGTGCGGCTCACGCGCGTGAATCCGCGCACGGTGCTGTTCATCACGCACGCGGTCGAAGAGTCGGTGTATCTCGCGGATCGCGTCGTCGTGATGACGGGCCGGCCGGGGCGCGTGAAAGAAGTGATCGATGTGAAGTCCGTGCGCGAGCAGCATGGCTGGGACGCGTGCAAGCGGATCGAAGACGTGATGGATCTCGAATCGTTCGTCCGGTTGCGCACGCATATCTGGAAGTCGTTGCGCGACGAACACGGCGCTGTCGAACGTGTCGCTGCATGAAGCTGCATAAAACTGCCACCGGTTCCAACGGCTGAGCGCAATACCCCATAAAACAGGAGACCAACATGAAACGTCTGCGTGCGATCCCTTTCATTGCGTTGCTCTGCGCGGGCAGTGCGGCGTTGCCGGGCACGGTCTGGTCCGCCGATCTCGCTCTGATCAGGGTCAGCTATCAGCCCGCGCTGTATTGGGCGTTGCCGTTCTATGTCGCAACCGAAAAAGGGTGGTGGGCAGAGGTCGGATTGAAGCCCGAGTTTTCGGTGTTTCCCGCAGGCGTGCCGCAGATTGCGGCGGCGGCGTCGAAATCCTGGGACGTGGGCGGCACGGGTTCCGTGCCGGCGGTGCTCGGCTACAAGCGCTTCGGCATTCAGGTGATCGGCCTGACAAACGACGAATCGCAGGGCAACGTTCTGATGGCGAGCAAGGCGCGTTATGACGCGGTGCGCCGCAATCCGGCGTCGCTGAAAGGCCAAACCATCGTGTTGACGTCCAACTCGACGGGTGATTACGCGGTACAGGCCTGCCTGAAAAAGTATGGGCTGACGAAGGCTGATGTGACGCTCAAGAACATGGGCCAGGCCGAGATCATTTCCGCTGTGTCGTCGGGCAATGCTGATTACGCGGGCGTGTGGGCGCCGTATGACTATACGCTCGAAGAGAAGGCGGGCGCGCGCGTGTTGTGCTCCGGTAAGGACGGCGGCGCATCGGTGCCCGGCGCGCTCGTCACGCGTGGCGAATTCGAGAAGCAGCATCCCGATCAGGTGGCAAAGTTTCTCGCCGTCTATCTGCATGCATGGGCGTGGATGAAGGCGCACCCTGACCAGGCCGTCGCGATGATGAAGAAGTTTTACCAGGAGGGCGGCGTCAACATCAGCGACGATTCGATGCGCAAGGAATTCGCGACGCGCCCGACCTTCGACCTGAAGCAGCAACTCGCCGCGATGGACCGCACGAAAGGCGTATCGCAGGCCGACGATTCGTTCACGAAGATCGCGCAGTTCATGCATGCCTCGGGCGCGCTCGCTTCCGTCCCCGAAGCAAAAGACTATATCGACGACAGCGCGATGAAGCGTGTGTTGGGCGACCCTAAACTCGCGGCGTTCGCAATGGACGGCAGCAAATAACGCCGCGGTCGCGATCGCGCAAAAGGCCACGGTGTGGCCTTTTAAAAGCCCCTCGCTGCAAGCGCTTGCATTATCTTTAACATCGATGAAGGAGAAGGCGATGAGCGTGACTTACCTGAAGAAAGCAGCCAAGACGCCGGAAACCGAGACCGCGACGGCGCAACAGGTCGTCGGTGAAATGCTTGCGCAGATTCAGGCGCGTGGCGAAGACGCCGCGCGTGCGTATGCGAAGAAACTCGATAACTGGGACGGTCCGATCATCGTCTCCGCCGATGAGATCGAACGGCGTGCGCTCGAAGTGCCCGCGCACGTGAAGGCCGATATCGATTTCGCCGCGCAACAGGTATTCGACTTCGCGCTCGCACAGCGGCGCTCGATTGGGGATTTCTCGGTCGAACTGTATCCAGGCGTGACGGCAGGGCAAAAAGTGGTGCCCGTCAACGTGGTCGGCTGTTATGCGCCTGCTGGCAGGTACGCGCATATCGCGTCGGCATACATGGGCGTTGCGACTGCCAAGGCAGCGGGCGTGAAAACGGTGATTGCCTGTTCGAGCCCGTTTCGCGGAGGCGGCATCCATCCGTATGTGCTGTATGCGTTCAAGGCGGCAGGCGCCGATGTCGTGATGACGCTGGGAGGCGTGCAGGCGATTGCGTCGATGGCGTATGGGCTTTTTACCGGCAAGCAGGCGGACGTTGTGGTGGGGCCGGGCAACAAGTTCGTCGCGGAGGCGAAGCGCGCGCTCTTTGGCAAGGTTGGGATCGACGTCTTCGCGGGGCCGTCGGAAGTTGCGGTGATCGCCGACGCCAGCGCCGACCCGGCGATGGTCGCGAGCGATCTGGTCGGCCAGGCCGAGCATGGCCACGAGTCGCCGGCATGGTTGTTCACGACGTCGAAGGCGCTCGCCGACGAGGTCATTGAGCGGGTTCCGCAACTCATCGATGCGTTGCCGCCGACCGCACACGATGCCGCAGGCGCCGCGTGGCGCGACTACGGCGAAGTGATCCTGTGCGACACGCGAGAGGAAGTGGTGGACGTGTCTGACCGCTATGCATCGGAACACCTCGAAGTGCAGGCTGCCGATCTGGACTGGTGGCTCGAACATCTGACGTGTTACGGCTCGCTCTTTCTCGGCGAAGAAACGACGGTCGCATTCGGCGACAAGGCGAGCGGTCCGAATCACGTTCTGCCCACCAAGGGCGCAGCGCGCTATTCAGGGGGGCTCTCGGTGCACAAGTTCGTGAAGACGTTGACGTGGCAGCGCATGACGCGCGATGCGGCGAAGCGCATTGGCGAAGTGACGGCGCGTATCTCGCGGCTCGAAGGCATGGAAGCCCACGCCCGTACCGCTGACGACCGCTTGCAGAAGTACTTTCCCGACGAAGCATTCGTGCGTGGCGAACCGGTACAGGTATGAACGCCATCGGCATGTGCAATCGGTACGACGAAGGAGGAGACCGTTGAATATCGCTCGACTATTCGACCTGAATGGCAGAACCGCACTCGTGACCGGCGGCAACTCGGGCGTCGGCGAAGCGATGGCGCGCGCGTTGGGCGGGGCGGGTGCGCGCGTCGTGCTGGTGGCGCGGCGAAGTGATGCGCTCGACGAAGCGGCAATGCGGCTGCGGGATGACGGTATTGATGCGCACATGCACGCATGCGATCTCAGCGACGCGCATGCGGCGCGCGCCTGCGCGCTCGATGCAGCGGCACAGCACGGCCAGATTGACATTCTCGTCAACGCGGCGGGCGTCAATCTGCGTCAACCATTCGATGAAGTGACGCCGGAAGCGTGGCAACAGCAGCTCGCACTGCATCTTGGCGCGCCGTTCTTCATGACGCAGGCGCTCGCACCCTCGATGAAGGCGCGCGGACATGGTCGCATCATCAACATCGCGTCGCTGCAGTCATACCGTGCATTCAACGATAGCGCGCCATACGGCGCGGCGAAGGGCGGTGTCGTGCAATTGACGCGTGCTATCGCGCAGGCGTGGTCACGTTACGGCATCACGTGCAACGCGATTGGGCCGGGCTTTTTCCCCACTGCGCTGACGGCCCCCGTTTTCAACGACGCGCGCGCCGCGGACATGCACGCGCAGAACACGTGCATCGGACGCAATGGAAAACTCGACGATCTGTATGGCGTCACGGTGTTTCTTGCGAGTGACGCGTCCGCGTACGTCACGGGCCAGACCATCATGGTCGACGGCGGGTACACCGCGCGGTAGGCGGTAACGCAATTGCACGACGGAGAACGCTTGTGAAAGCACTTGTCTACACGCAGCCCAATGAGGTCCAGTTGCTGGATCGGCCCGAACCGCTGGCAGCCGACGGCGAGGTGATACTCAGGATCGATGCGGTCGGTATTTGCGGCTCCGATATGCATGCATTCCACGGCCACGATCCGCGACGCAAACCCGGCCTCATTCTCGGTCATGAGTTCGCCGGCACGATCGTGGAGACGCGCGCACCGCATCTGATGAAAGGCTTGCGCGTCACGGGCAATCCGTTGATCACCTGCGGGCACTGTGAATACTGTGTGCAGGGGCGCGACAATCTGTGCGCGAACCGGACGATGGTCGGCATGACGCGTCCGGGTGCATTTGCACAATATATGTCGTTGCCTGCGGGATGCGTTGTCGAAATTCCGCAGGGGATGCCCGCAACGCACGCCGCGGTGACCGAGCCGGCTGCTACGGCGCTGCATGCGCTGAATCTGTCGATGCGCGCGCTGCAAAGACCGTTGCCGGAAACCCGCGCGCTGGTCATTGGCGGCGGAGCGATTGGATTGCTGTCGGCGTTGTTACTGAAATCGTATGGCTGCCGGTCGGTTGAAATGGCGGAGGTCAATCCGCTGCGTCGACGATCGGCGGAGCAGCATGCGCAGTGCGAGACATGGGATCCGTTGGACGCGCCGGCGCCTGAAAGCCGGTTTGAGTTCGTGATCGATGCCGTGGGCGCAAAGCCGACACGCGCGCTCGCGTTATCGTCGGTGAAGCCTGGCGGCGTCGTGATGCACATCGGCCTCCAGGACTGGGCAAGCGAAATCGATATGCGCAAGCTGACGCTCGCTGAAATCACGCTGCTGGGTACGTACACATATACGATGGCGGATCTTCGCGCGACGGTTGCGGCGTTGCACGAAGGCGCGTTCGGTTCGCTGGATTGGCTCGACGTGCGGCCGCTCGATGCCGGAAGCCAGGCGTTCGACGATTTGCAGAACGGCAGGACGGCGTCAGGGAAAGTCGTCCTGACGCCGGGCTTCTAAATTTAGTATCCCGTTCCGCTGATTCGCGAACAAAGTCTTTGTAGCTTAGCGAGGATGGAATCAGCGGAGGCGGTCCACGTGAATGGTTTGCAATTTTCGTTGTAGTGGGGGTGCCCTCTAGAAACGGACTTTTTCGTACGGTAAGCGCGCAAACCTCGCGTTTCGAATGTCTCTGCGCGAGCTACAACGGCCGTCTGGACTTATCGTTCACGGTCCTCCGGCGTCGCCGGTAACGCTTGTCGGTGTAGAGAACAACAATTGGGAAGATCAGGGCCAGCGAAACGCAAGGACCCTGATGAGCATTCTCGGAGCGCATGCGGTTCTCCCCTGAGCGCGTCGCAGCGACCGGCGAAGGCGGCAAACGGCCATTAGGCGACGCCCGAAGCCTATGCATACGGGACGTCGGTTTGTCCGCTTCACAGCGATCAACAGCCGCCTACCGCTCAGAGTCCATGCAGGCAGCTAGAGGCAACGCGGTTTTCGTTTCTTCTCGCGGCGTGCAACTGAATTTGCTATCGAGTTCCTTAGAAATTCATCAGGCGGCTGATATTGCAAACACTTGAGTGCTTTTCGACAGCCTCCGGGTTATTGCTGCTCGCCCGTCGTCGCCCGCCGTATCCAGCGCCCGGGCGGGTTCCCTGTCCCCAGGCCCTTGCGTCAGCGTGGGCTGGAGTTACTCGACGACAAGACCTCATCAATCAATGCGAAGCGACCGTTCGGACGCACCTCTGTCTTTCCTCACGGCCCACGCGCTCATGCCGCGTCAGGTTGCTGGTCCGGCGCCGCATGCGCAAAAGCGGCGAGCGCAATTGCGTTCTCATTGATGCGTGTGAGTATCGGAAAGCGGTCGACGTCGACGGAGAAGCGCTGCGCATTGAAAACTTGTGGCACAAGGCAGAGGTCAGCCATTGTCGGTGCGTCGCCGACGCAGAACCTGCCGGTCCGCTTGTCGGCCACGAGCCGCGTCTCGAGCGACTCAAACCCAATCTCGACCCAATGCCGGTACCAGGCGAGCTTCGCTTCCTCAGTCAGGCCCAGATTCGCCGTTAAATACCTCAGCACGCGCAGGTTATTCAGGGGATGGATTTCGCATGCGATTTGCAGCGACAGCGATCTGACATAGGCACGCCCCGCAGGATCTCCTGGCAGGAGCGGCGGATCAGGCTGGATTTCGTCAAGGTACTCGATTATTGCGAGCGATTGCGGAATCGGCGCTCCCGCATCGTCAAGCAGCGTAGGCACCAGCTGGTCGGGGTTGATTTCCCTATATGTCGGCGCGAGCTGTTCACCGCCGTTGCGCACCAGATGCACCGGCAGGTACTCGTACGGGATCCCCTTGAGGTTCAGCGCAATCCGCACGCGATAGGACGCCGAACTCCGGAAGTAGCTGTATAGCTTCATGTCCGCTCTTAGCCCTGAAGCTGATCCCACATTTCCCTGTCTCGTTCAGCCGTCCAGATACGTGGATGGCTGATACCGCTGGCCTCGTCGTAGGCCCGCGACACGTCGAAGGGCAGGCAGTGCTCGTAGATGAAAACATGCCCGAACTTCGGGTCCATGACCTTGCGCGTGTGCGCCATCGCACCCTTCAGATCGAACTTCTGCGCGACCGCATCACGACCACTCTGAAGCAGAGTGGTCACGAAGTCCTTCGTATAGTTGAGCCCTTGCTCGATATCTTCGCGTGTCACCAGTGCCGGTCCACGGCCCGGCACGAGCTTTTCCGCACCGAGAGCACGCAGCGCTTCGAGCGTCGCCGGCCACTCGGCCAGCTGAGCGTCACCGCAGTAGCAGGCCGCCCCGTATTCGACCAGATCACCGGAGAACAGCACCTTCTGCGACGGCAGCAAGACCACCGTGTCGCCCTTGGTATGGCCCGCGCCGGGATGTGCGATCTTGACTTCAAGCTTGCCGAGAAAAAGCGTGATTTCCTTTTCGAAAACAAGCGTTGGCCAGGTCAGCCCAGGCACCGTCTCCGCATCTGCGAACAACCTCGGGAAGCGTTCGATCTCGGACTTCATGTCCGCTTCGCCGCGCTCTACGATCAGCTCCTAGGTACCGCGGCTGGCGATGATCTCCTGGGCCCCTTCCTTAAAGTAGGCCGACGCGCCCAGGACGCGCACGGCGTGACAGTGCGACAGCACCACATACTTGATCGGCTTGTCCGTCACCGACCGGATTTTTGCGATCAGTTGCTGTGCCATTGCGGGCGTACCGGTTGTGTCGATGATCAAGACACCATCATCGCCAACGATGACGCCCGAATTCGGATCGCCCTCGGCGGTGTACGCATAAGCGTTCTCCGACAGTTGCGTCCATGTAATTTCTTTGACTTCCAGGTCCCCTTCGGATGCGAATGCCTTTGCCATGCCAACTCTCCGTGTTCTGTAACGGATATCTAATGCGGGAAACAGTCTGTTTTGTGCTAGCGCGGACCCCGAGGTCATGCACCGCCGCGCTCCACCTGCATATGAGACAGGATGGCGTGCGCGTCGTCCTGCTCCTGGATAGTGCTCACGATCTGCACAAGCTGGTCAGCCTGCTGACCTGAGACCGGTTTAGCCGCATACTGCAGACAGTCCGTGAAACGCGCCAGATGGGCCTGCTCGGGCAGGGCGTTGCCCGGAAAACCCGGAGCAATATCGAGCGCCAGCTTCAGCTGACGGCCGTCGGCCGCTTCGACGCGAAGCTCGACTGCCGTATGGTGAAGCGCCTGCATGGTCTCATCGGAAATCACGTCGACCCGACCGGTGAATGCAAGTACCTCGGGATCGCGGATGCTCGACTCGACGAAGTGCTCGAGTCGCGATGCGCCCCGAACCAACGCATTAGCGACGCAGTATTTCGCACTGAACTGCGCGTTCACGCGAGGGTTCTCGCCTATTGCGAAATCATGGCCAACAAGGCGGAACGCATACGGCGGCAGTCTGACCTCAATGCGACCGACGTTACCCGGTCCGATATCGAGTTCCTTGCGTGCGCGCAGCGCCAGCTCGGTCACCCCCTGCGTCAGGCCGCAACTGGGGTATTTTTTGAATACGGTGCTCATTACCTGCCACTGTTCTCCGAGTCCCTCGACACACTCGTCGGCCTTGCGAAGCCCTCGGGCAAATTGGTGCGCATATCCGTAGACACCCGACAGGAAGCGGCCCGGTCCGGTGATACCGCGTTGCGCGAGCTGCGCGCACATGACCCCGGTCTCGGCCACCCACCCCTGAATCAGTCGCACCGCGAGTGAGCCGTCGATATTGCTCTGGAAGCTGCCCGCTGCCCGGTTGAACGCCAAGGCCAGTGAATGCAGGGTTTGCTGCCGGTCCAGGCCGAGTATCCTCGCCACCGCTGCGGTCGCGCCGAAGACCCCGGCCACGCCCGTCGGATCGGCGCCATCGTAATCAGTCTCTGCCAGATTCAACCGGGAGGCGACCTCCGCCCCGATGAGCAGCGCGGATAGGAAGTCCCGGCCCGAGCAACCGCCGGCGAGCTCCACTGCGGCCAGTGCCGCCGGAATGAGCGAGGAACCGATATGCAACCCGGGCGCCATCGCATCGCAAAAGTCCAATGCCCGACACATGACGCCGTTTACCAACGCGGCACCGCTGGCTGATACGGAATCGCCATGAATGAACACGGTGGCACCGCCTGATCTGTCACGTTCCCTGACAAAGTCCAGAATCGCTGCGCAACCGTCCTCGGAGGCACCCGCGATCGCCGTACCGAGGGTCGTCAAAAGCATGTTGCGCACGACTGCGAGTGCCTCTTCCGGTGCATGCGAGGCATCAAACCCATGCACAAAATCCGTCAGACGCCATTCAGCCTGCATCAAATCATCGGATCCGCTCATGGATCAACGCTCCGCGGAAGGTTCGAGGGTGCCGGTGGTCTCCACTTTTCCCCTCGCGATACCAAGCGCCTCGCGCAGCACCGATAGATCGCCGATGTGGTTGGCCAGCAGCAGGATCAGCCGCGCGTTGAGCGTTGAACTCTGCTCATCGGTGAGGTCACGATGAGCATCGATGAGCGCCTCGTAAAAATCGTCGCCCGGAACGAACGAATAGAAATAGCGTTTGCCGGGTTCAGCAAAATTGGGTCGTGTAGTCAGTGCCATTCTGAGTCCTTCAATCGTTGCACGTCGCGCGGGCAATCGCACTCCGTACCTTCATCGGGTCAAGCGCGCGCCAGCGCGCCGCGACATGCTGGTCGGGCCGCACAAGATAGACGCTCCCGGGAGCGAGATCGTATCGCTCCCGGACGCGCCCCTTGACGTCGATGAGCGTGGGAATGCCGCTAGGGGCGCTGCCACCTTCCGCCACCACAACTGCTTCGACCGGAATCGGCGCATCCGAAAGTTCGGCGAGCGCCTGAACAGTCGCCGCATCGAGCGCTGACGCGTCCTTCGTGAAAAGGAGCAGCGTGAAGCGGTCACCGAATGCACCGAGCAGCCATGATTGACCGCCACCGGTCACCGGCGCATCGGCCATCGGCGCCCCCGGCACCATGTTGCCGGCGAACGTCGACGCATCCGGCGTGTTGAGGCTCGAGTCGATCAGGATGGTGGGCACCGAGAGACGGCCAGAGTTCACCAGCGCCCGTGCAAAAGGCTGCTCCCCGGCCAGCCCGAGTAGAGCATCACGGAACGTTTTGCTGATGTTGCTTTTCGGGGTAATGAAATCCGTCGAGCGTGTGGAGTTCCTGATGTTGTCGTCAGCAGCCAGCCCGCGCTCCTCCGTGTACGTGTCGAGCAGCGCCGACGGCGCCTTGCCTTCCATAACGAGCTTGAGCTTCCATACCAGATTGTCGGCGTCCTGTATGCCCGAATTGGCACCCCGGCCGCCAAAAGGAGAAACCTGATGCGCGGAATCGCCGACAAAAAGCACGCGGCCGTGGTTGAAGCTGCCCATGCGCCGGCACTGGAACGTGTAGATGCTCACCCATTCGAGCTCGAACTCGCGGTCGTCGCCCAGCATCGCTTTTATGCGCGGGATCACATTCTCTGGCTTCTTTTCCTCTTCGGGGTCGGCCTGCCAGCCAAGCTGGAAGTCGATCCGCCAGACATTGTCGGCCTGACGGTGTACGAGCGCCGACTGATTACGGTGAAACGGCGGATTGAACCAGAACCACCGCTCCGTGGGGTAATCGGCGTTCATGACCACATCGGCAATCAGGAACCGATCCTTGAAGATTTTCCCGTCGATGTCCAACCCAAGGAGGGTGCGGATCGGGCTGCGCGCGCCGTCCGCAGCGACGAGCCATTCCGTGTCCAAGGTGTAGTCCCCCGCAGGGGTCCTGACCTGAAGCGTCACCTCACCACCCTGCGGCATAACGCCGATGACCTCGTTCTTGAAACGGATCTCGAGATTCGGCAACTCGCGAGCGCGTCGAAGCAGAAACTCTTCGAGATAGTACTGCTGAAGGTTAATCATGCCGGGCCGATGATGGTCGGGCTCCGGGCTGAGATTGAAGTTAAAAACTTCCGTCTCGTCAAAGAATGTGCGGCCGACGTTCCAGGACACGCCCTTTTCCATCATCGGCCCACTGCAGCCGAGTCGGTCGAAGATCTCGAGCGTGCGTTTGGCGTACGCCACCCCGCGTGAGCCGAGTGAAACAGTATCGTCGTTGTCCAGGAGAAGCACCGGCGTCCCCTGGGCGGCCAGGTCAATAGCGGTAGTGAGACCGACCGGACCGGCGCCGACCACGACCACCGGGTAGCGCCCATGGGGAACGCCATTGAGCTCAGGTGGACGCACAAATTCGAATTTCTCGTACTGATAGGTACTATGCACTGTCAATGTCTCCAGATTACAACCTTGCGTAACCGCGCCGCCAGGTCCACGCCATGTAATGCCGACCCGGCGCCCGCCCGCCACGCCAACCCCTCGTGTCACGTCTCGTGCTTCAGTCTTCCCGTGCGTGCCGCCAGCATGAACGCCACGACAAGGATTGCGCCGATCAGAGCGGCCAGCCTGGGATAGGCCAATCCTGCATACATGTTCCCGTTCGCCGCGACTATCGCGAAAGCCGCTGCAGGAAGAAATCCTCCAGTCCAGCCAAAACCAATGTGGTAGCTCACGGAAAGCGCGGTGAAGCGAATCCTGGCTGGAAACAGTTCAGTCATGGCCGCTGCCAAAGGTGCGTAGGTCATGGCTGCAAACGTGGCAAGGGCGACCAGCAGCAGGAAGACCATTGGCCGGTTCACACCATGCGGCGGAGCCTTCTGCGGGTATCCGGCGGAGTCCAGCGCACCGCGCAGCGAAGCGGCGAAAGCTTTAGCCTTGACAGCGGCGTCCGACCCGCTGCCGTCGTAAGAAGCGACGACCTTATCGCCCACCCTGATGATTGCACCGGCACCCGCGCTCGCTATCTCATTCGTGTAGCTGATGCCGGCGCGGACAAGCGCACTTTTCGCGAGATCGCAGGACGTATGGAACTTCGACGTTCCGAGTGCATTGAATTGCGTCGAGCATTCGTGCGGATCGGCCACGACTACGACGGGCGCCGTCTCAATGGCGCGTTCCAGCGCCGGATTGGCAAAATGCGTCAGGCCGCGGTAGATCGCCGGATAACAAAGGACAACCAGAATGAAACCTGTGCAGATTACTGTCTTACGCTCGATCTTGTCGGACAGCACGCCGAAACCGAGAAAAATCGGAACCGCCACGACGAGCGACAACATTGAAAGCAGATTGGCTGTTGCGGGCTCAACGCGCAACACCTCGGTCAGGAAAAATGGCGTGTAGAAAAATGCGCTGTAAAAGGTCACCGCCGCGCCGGGTCCAAGAGCGAACAGCGAACAGATCATTGCGACGATGTTGCGACGACCGGTGAACGCTTCCCTGAGCGGTGCGCGTGAAACCTGGTGTTCGTTGCGCAGCCGTTCGAATTCAGGTGATTCGCCCATGCGGGTACGCATCCACAACGACAGCGCCAGCAAAGCCAGCGACAGCACGAACGGCACACGCCAGGCCCATCCAAGAAAAGCCGCCTCGCCGAATGTAGAACGCGTGCCCTGCACGACCAGCTGAGAGAGAATCAGACCTGCGATCGGTGCAATCTGCAGCCACGACGTATAGAAGGCGCGCCGATTCGCCGGAACGTGTTCCGCGACGTACACCATCGCTCCTCCATTTTCGCCGCCCAACGCAAATCCCTGCACAAGCCGCAGCCCGACGAACATAACGGGGGCGAGGACGCCGACGGTTGCATATGTCGGCAGCAGACCGATTAGCACGGTCGCCAGTCCCATCAGGGCGACCGTCACGACGAAAACCCGTTTTCGACCGAGCCGGTCGCCTATGCCGCCGAAGACCATCGCGCCAAGCGGCCTGACGAGAAAGCCTGCCGCAAATCCGAGCAACGTAAAGATCAGCGACAGCGCGGGATTGACACCGGAAAAAAACTGCTTGCCAATCACGGCAGCCATAGTGCCGACGAGGAACAAATCGTACGCCTCGAAGCACGATCCAAGCGATGCAGCAACCACAATCTGGTAAAGGCTCGCGCCCGAGCGCTTCCGTGCGGAATGTTCAGGCAAAGCTGTGCCTGCCGCGAGGCTCGCGGCGGTTTGATCGGATCTCATTGTGTCTCCTCCATCCGGACGATGGTGGACCGGCTTTGGACCAAACCCTTTGGGCATCCCGCTGGGTTGTCTTGTCCTTCACCGATCCGGGTGATTCCTGGATAGCCGCTTATCTCTTACGGACAATGCGGTTCATGTTTTCCTGGCAGCTGTGGACCAAGACCACAGCCGCTCCTTACATCATCACGTCACCCATCACGGCCGGCGCGCGGGAAGCACCGTCGCGCGGCACTCTCCGAACCCGATGCGACGATAGCCGTCTCGTTCGCACCAGGCGCGCATGATGACCGTGTCGCCGTCCTCCAGGAACGTGCGGGTTTCTCCGCCCGGCAACGTGAACGGATGCCTGCCGCCTTCCGTGAGTTCAAGAAGACAGGCGCGCGAAGCCGGATCGGGGCCTGAGAGCGTCCCGCTGCCGAGCAGGTCGCCCGGGCAAAGATTCGTCCCGTTCGACGTCTGATGTGCAATCAGTTGCGACATTGCCCAATAAGCGTCCGGATAATGCGAGACGGACAAGCTCGCCGGAGGTTTGCCGCTGGTTCGCATCTGCGCCGACTGCAACAGCGTCTCGACCCGAATATCAATCGAACCACGTGTCGCCAGCTCCGGACTCCAAAGGTGCGGCATTGGCGCCGGATCACCTTGAGGACGAGAGAAGCCGGTGCGGTACGGCTCGAGCGCCTCGAGCGTCACGATCCACGGCGACAGGCTGGTGAAAAAGCTTTTCGCAAGGAACGGCCCCAGCGGCTGGTATTCCCATGACTGAATGTCGCGCGCGGACCAGTCGTTCAACAGGCAAACGCCGAATACATGCGCGTCAGCATTCTGGATGTCAATGGCCGTGCCGAGTTCGTTTCCTTGTCCGATGAGTACACCGAGCTCGGCTTCGTAATCAAGTCGCCGGCAGGGCGCAAATTCCGGCTCGGCGCTGTTCGGGTCCTTCAGCTGACCGGTTGGCCGGCGGAAATCCTGTCCCGACACACGAATCGAGGACGTACGGCCGTGATAGCCTACCGGCAGCCAGCGATAGTTTGGCAGGATCGGATTGTCGGGGCGGAACAGACGGCCGACGTTTGTCGCATGGCTGAGCGATGAGTAAAAGTCGGAAAAGTTTTCGATGCGCGCCGGAAGAGCGTATTCAGCGTCCGCCTGCGGAACGAGGCATTCGGAAGCCTCCTTGCGCTGAGGACAGTCCTCAGATAGCAGGAACGACACAGCCGAGCGCACAGCGCTTCGCTTGTCGGACGATAGCGCCATGTAATCGTTGAGCGGCGCACGTGCAGCCGCCTGCGCTGCCTCACGCGCTTCTGCCGGAAAAAGATTCCTTGCCAGAGCAGCGCCTACATCGAGGATTTGATCGCCGATCGCGATGCCGCCGCGGAAATTTTCATTTCTCGAAGCCCGCCGGAATACGCCGTGGGGCAGGTTCTGAATTGGAAAATCCGTCGCGCCGTCATTGGCTGAGCGGACCCAGCTCTTCCGTGAAACGTCATGGGTGTGATTGGAACGGGTCATGTTCAATTATTTCCTTCCGCAGAGGTCTCGTAGCGCTTGCGCTTGATCTGTCCGATCAACTCAATCATGGCGGCGGAGACGTCCCGACCTTCGGCTTGCGCCGCTGCTTTCGCGGCGAGCCAATGATTCAGATCTTCCTGCGCCTGGGTAGTGTGCTGGTTCCATGCAGGATCGATCGGCGTTGTCAATTCGAGCCGGTAACCGTTTGGGTCTCTGAAATAGATGCTCTGGATGATGCCCTTGTGATCGACAGGTCCGAGTACATCCACGCCCTGGCTTACCAGCCATTCCTTCCAGCGCATGAGTTCGGCCGTGTCGCTCACTTCAAGCGCGATGTGATCGAAGACGTCGTAGGCGGGATGGGACGGAGACGAAGGCAACGGCAAATTGGTGCATTCAAAGAACGCCATCGTCGACCCGTCCGCCATCCGGAAAAAGATGTGGAAATACGGAAAGGCGTCACCCGTGGACGGCACGTGATCATCCATGATCGTGCTCGCGAGTTCCATTCCAAGGATACGACCGTAAAAATCGGCGGTGGCCCCTACGTCATGCGTGACGCGGGCATAGTGATTGAGCATATTCGGCCGCAGTCCCAGCTCGGAGGCCGAGCGGCGCGATGCTAATGTGGAAGTTTGCATATCGACTCCTATCTGTCGTAGTTAGACCAGCACGGAGGCGCGATCGATGACTTGTGCCAGCACGTCCGTCAGGCACTGCGCGAGATCGACACCTACTGGAGCAGTTGTACAGCGCCACGCGACGTGCTGATCCGGGCGCAGCAGGATCGCGCCGTCATCCTCGATTTCGCGTACGTTGCGCCATTCGCCCGAAGGATCGCTTACCTGTGCGTCGTCGGCGATGACTACCACCTCGACGGGCATACCAAGCCTGTCAGTGGTCTCCTTTGCTGCCGTTTTCCAGACGTCCGGCCGGCCGGTAATCAGCACAAAGCGATCAGCCCGTGCGAGATCAAGGCTGGAGATTCTCTGCGAGCCGCGCGCGAGCCACGCGTGCGCGATGCGATGGCCGGGGCGCGTGGTCGGAACGAAGCGTTGGCCCAGCGGGTCGCGGGGCGGAGGCGACGTGTTGTCGCTGACGAGCGCACCCCGGTCGTACCGGATGCCGATTTCGAGGTCATGCGCCTGATATTCTGTCCGGTGCACCTTCATCAGTTCGTTGAACCGGGCACGTCGTGCCTCAGCGTCGTCGCCCTCGGCGAGCAAGGCCTTGAAGTTTGCCTCACTGCCCTGCGGATCGCCCGGCACGATTCCGATGGCTGCATTCGTCACCTGATAATTTCCGAACGTGAACAGTGCCCAGTGGACGTTGCGCTCGGCGACCGGGCGACGTTCGCTCTCATAGCTATCAAGCAACCCGGCTCCGGCCCGGCCCCGAATCACGGCAGCCAGTTTCCATGCCAGATTCTGTGCGTCGTGCACGGCGGAGTTCAGGCCAAGCCCCGTCGTGGGCGTATGTCTATGTGCGGCATCGCCTGCCAGAAAGACGCGGCCAAACCGATAGCGATCAGCCAGCACACCCTGCACGATCCACTTGCCGACGCTGAGCACGCTAACGTCGAGATCAGGAATCTTCAACAATGCGCGGATGCGAGGCACGAGCGTAGCCGCATCGTAATTTTCGCTGCTGCCGGGCTTGAAACTGAAGTGGAACATCCATTCTTCTGAGCGACGGTCGAACCGCGTCGGGCCCAGCTTACCCAGCACGCCGCTACCCCATGCTTTGGTGTCGCCTTCGGGATTCGCAAACCAGAACGTGCTGACGTTGTCGTCGTCGATATAGGCCGAGAGATCTGCCGCGAAATACACGGTAACCATCTCCAGCAGTTCGGGCGTACCTTCAAGACGCGCACCGACGCACGGACCGACCGTTTTACCACCGTCGGCAGCGACGACGTATTGAGCGCGAACCTGATAGGTTTCGTCAGCGATACGGTCACGCACGGTCGCGATGACCTCGGTCTCGCTTTGCTCGATCGACAGCAACTCGTGACCGAAGCGCATCTGCGCACCACCCATCTGCTCCGAATGCGCCTTGAGTAGCGGCTCAAGGCGCACTTGCGGATAAACGGTGCTCTGGCACGGACTATCTTTCTGATACGTCGACGCCAGGGAACCGCCGCCCCAGGCTTCGAGTTCGTAAAGCGTCTTGCGGTCCCAAGGGCTATCGCCGCCCAGACTCGTGCACCAGCGCATCTTGCTGACGTATTCGATCGGCAATGAGCGCGCGTAGATTGCGTCGGCAAGGCCGTATTGACGGAACACCTCCATCGTGCGCTGATTCAGGTACCGCGCCTTCGGCATCGGCGACTGCTGCGGGTGCCTCTCGATCAGCAGCGATTCAACGCCAAGGTTGGCCAAAAAAATAGATGTGCTCAGCCCGCAACCGCCGCCACCGACGATCAGTACCGGTACATTGACTTGTTTCAAGATTGCTCTCCTCATCTTCAGAAGCTTGCGCAGCGACTACTGGCCGAGGCGGGCGCGCAACTCCGTTTTCAATACCTTGCCGTAACTGTTTTTTGGCAACTCATTGGCGAACCGGTAGTGTTTCGGGCGCTTGAAGCGTGCAATGTGCTGCACACACCAGGCATCCAGTTCGTCGCGGGTCGTTTGACGGCCCGCGTGAAGCACCACGAAAGCCACGGGCACCTCACCCCATTCGTCGTCTCGCTGTCCCACTACCGACACTTCCGACACCGACGGATGAGCCAGCAACGTTTCCTCTACCTCTCGCGGATAGATGTTGGAGCCGCCCGAAATGATCAGGTCCTTCGATCGGTCCTTCAGCGTGAGAAACCCGTCCTCGTCGAGACTGCCGGTATCGCCCGTGTAGAGCCAGCCGTTGCGGATCGCGTCGCGCGTAGCGGACGCATTGTTCCAATAGCCAGGCATTACGGCGGCGCCGCGCACAACGACCTCGCCGGTTTCTCCTTTCGGGGCGGAGCTTCCGTCTCGCGCCACGACGTCGACTTCGACGAGAGACTGTGCGACACCCACCGAAGCGGCACGGGCCAACCAATGAGCATGCTTTCGATCTGAGAGATGGTGACGTCCGAGTGCGGTAATTGTCATCGGGCTTTCGCCCTGCCCATAGATCTGCACGAGGCGCGGACCCAACACTTCCAAAGCCTGCTGTAAGTCATTCACATACATCGGTCCGCCGCCATAGACGATCGTCTTGAAGCCAGCGGGATCGGCATCGACTGCGCGGAAATGATCGACAAGCCGTTTGACCATCGTCGGTGCCGCGAACATCGCGAGAGGTCCGACACGTGCGGCCAGACCAGCCAGCTCCTCGGGCTCGAATCCACCCGACCGCGGCACCACGTGACGCGCGCCTCGCAAGATGTACGCATAGTGGTAAAGTCCGGCCCCGTGGGACATCGGCGCTGCGTAGACCATCGCGTCTTCGGGGCTGACATCGTCCACGTCAATGCAATAGCACGCGGTCATCGCCATCAGGTTCCGGTGAGTCTGCATGACGCCTTTCGGTCGCCCAGTCGTTCCGGATGTGTAGAACAACGACGCGAGATCGTCGGGCTGACGGTGATGCAGGTCGGTCGGTGCATATTCGACCGCATGCAGGTATTCGTCCGAGCCGAACACGACGCAGCGCCGTTTACCGCCTTGCATGTCGCCCAATGTCGACAGCAACTCGCTCGAAACGAACAGCACGTCAGCCCCGGCGTCATCCAGGATGTACTCCAACTCTCTGGGATGCAGCTTGCAGTTAGCAGGCACGGAAACGGCACCTGCCCAATAGATGGCCTGAAGCACCTCCAGATATTCGGGACGGTTGGCGGAGTAGATGGCAACCCGGGCACCAGGCTGTACGCCGCATTGCTCGCTCAGGAAGCCTGCTAGCGCCGCCACGCGTGTTGCGAGTTGCCCGTATTCGAGCCAGGGTTCGTCGCCGTGCAGAACCGCGAGCCGCTCGGGAAAGATCGCTGCCGTGCGCTGCAGCCACCGGGCGATGTTCATCGGCTGCGCTCCAGAATGCTGACATAGCTCGCCACCGCGGAGCCTCCCATGTTGAAGACGCCTGCGAGCGAGGCATCAGGAACCTGCATCGCGCCTGCCGTATTGGTCAGTTGCATCGCAGCAATCGCGTGCATGGACACGCCTGTGGCGCCGATCGGGTGGCCTTTCGCTTTGAGCCCGCCCGAAGCGTTGACCGGAAGTCGCCCTCCACGGGCAACGACCCCTTCTTCGATAAGACGATGGCCCTGGCCAGCAGCGGCCAGGCCCATCGCTTCGTAGCTGAGCAACTCAGCGATCGTGAAGCAATCGTGAACCTCGGCGAACGACAGGTCGTCGACCGCGCAACCGGCACGCTCGAGTGCGCCGCGCCAGGCGCGCTTCGGACCTTCGAACGACGCAGCATGGCGGCGCCCCAGCGGCAGATAGTCGTTGACCTGCACACGGGAACGGATTGAGACCGCACGAGGAAAATCTGCGGCCGCATCGCTCGAGGCAAGCACCAGTGCCGCAGCGCCGTCGGAGATTAGCGAGCAGTCTGTCTTGCGCAGCGGTGGCGCGATCATCGGATTTTTTTCAGATACGGTGTTGCAGAACTCGAAGCCGAGATCTCGCCGCATATGCGCCCACGGATTGTTGACGCCGTTCGCGTGATTTTTTGCAGCTATACGCGCGAGCGCCGACGAATGGTCTCCGTACTCCGCGAAATAGTCCTGCGCGATTGAGGCGAAGATGCCCGGGAAGCCGCCGGGTGGACTTCCCGCCTCGCCCGAGTATGCGCAGTTACCAAGGATGCGCGTCACATCTTCGCCGGATACATCGGTCATCTTTTCGGCGCCGATGACCAGCGCGGTACGCGCACGGCCCGCCTCAATCGCATCGCATGCCGAGTAAATTGCGGCGGCGCCCGACGCGCAGGCGTTCTCAACACGCACCGCTGGCTTCCATCGCAGCCCATCGCTGCAATTCAGCGTCAGTGACGAAGCGAAGATGTCCGGGACCAGACCACCATTCAAATTGCCCAGCCAGGTGCCGTCGATTTCCTCGCCTTGCAGGCCCGCATCTTTCAAGGCTTCGCGGCCGGCCCGCACGATCAGATCCTCAAGGCTTGCGCCGTCGAACCGGCCAAACGGCAGGTGCGCCCAGCCTACAATCGCCACTCCCATCGCGTTCTCCCATCAATGTGCTTTTGGGAAATTTACCCGCGTCATCACCGGGACGGCAGTCGTCGAATTACATTAGGGTGAACACCGGTAAGATGCGTCTTAACTTCCTTTCATTAATCCGCGTTTCTCCGGGCGTAGGACCTAAAACGTGGCAACGTGGCAACGTGGCAATGTGGCGCAGAGGTAGGGAGAAGGTCACCGATCGCGCCCGAGTAACTTGCCGATCAGTTCGCCCGTCGTCATGGCTGCATACTTGCGCATAAGCCGGGCACGGTGTGCTTCGACCGTTCGATGACTAATTTGCAGCTCGCGCGCGATCCGCTTGCTGCTTTTTCCCGTCACCAGCAGTTGCGCGACCTCGCGCTCGCGCCGGGTCAGGTCGCGAGTCACCCGACGGGCCGACGAAATATCCTCGAATGCCCAGATCGCAGTTGCAAATGGATCGTCGCGGTTCATTGAGCGCCCGGAAACGTGGCACCAGAACGGGCTGCCATCAAGCCTTTGCATGATGCGCTCATCGGAATAAAAGCCCGTCTCCTTCATCACCAGCCATGCGCGCTCGCCGATGTGTCGAAACTCGTCCTGGGAGGGATAGAGGTATTCCAGCGAGCGTCCAGCCAGTTCGTTAGGCGCACACCCAAAAATTTCACCGAACGTGTAGTTGCAAGACACGATGACTCGGTTCCTGGACAGGAGCAGGCCAACGGGTGCCATGCGAAACGCCTGCGCAAGATCGTCAGGCGGATACGGCGACTCACCGGAACCCACGTCGGTAGCCAGTCTGTCATCACTGGAACCCTGTCCTTCCTGGATGACGGTGGGCGCCGCCTTTATGGAAACGACTTCGGATCCAGCAGAAGGAGGCGCGGTACCAGATTGTCCATGGGATCGTTTTACCGGCCTGTCCATGTTCTGCCATATCCGGCCGACAGTGGAGGCGGAAACGTTAGACTCTCGTGCGACGTGGCGGGCACTGCTTACTGCCGTGACACCGTCGTCGGGCTTGCGAGATGCAATCGCGGCCACCGTCGCTTCGCCGATTCTTTGGGGAGCCCCGCTGCGAGGAAGATCCGTCAAGCCCTGCAGGCCATCCATGATGAACCTTCTGCGCCATTTGGAGACTGTGTGCGCCGTCGACTGAACGCGAGCGGCCACAACCGCATTGTCCAGTCCCTCTGCACAGGCCAGGACAATTCGGGCGCGAAATGCCAGCGCTGGACTAGTGCCGCCGCGCTGCGCGAAGTCGTTGAGCGCCGTTCTGTCCTCGGGACTTAACGACAGATGCAGTTTCGGCCTTCCTTTCATCGCCTGGGCTTCAGCCGCCGGACAGGTCAATCGGCCCGACGACTTATGTAACGAACATACCAGGCATCATACCCGTTGAACTGATACATAGGCTTGATCCAGCCGTCGGACTTTCGCGGTCTCTGTTGCGTGCACCGTCGGCTTCGCCAAGGAAAGCAGGACAAGCAGAACATTGTCGCTGCCGCATGCCGCGCGGTTGGTTAGAACCGTTAGCTTGCAGGGTAAGCACGACTTCAGGTCATGCTTACTGCGTCTCAGTGGGCCTTCGAGCCAAGCGGTACATCGTGCAATTCAGCCGAGGATCTTTAAACCTTCAGGAGGCTCGCACGGTATTGTTCCCATCCTGGCCGGCACTGAAATTTCCAGGAACTCGAAATCTTCCGATATTGCCGTTTCATTGTGTTTGAGACCAGGTGGAATATAAAGCGATTCTCCAGCGCCAACCCGAATAACTCGACCATCTTCGAACTGAAGATCTATCCAGCCTCGGAGGGTGAAAATAAACTGCGTTTCGCAAACATGGTAATGCCAACCGGTCTGCTGCATCACGCCTGTCGCCATGGTCACCTGCGCCCTCATTCGACCGTCTGTGGCGTCGGAAACACCGAGGTCCCGATAATTGAAGAATGTTCGGCGACCTGCTACTAGTGGGGCTGTTTCCGTCGTAGCGTATGCGAGTTTCTCTAAAAGGTCAGCGGAGACGTTTGCGGCCTCGGGGAAAAGGGTACCGCTGAAGTGTTCCATTGAATGTTCCTTAATTTAGCCGGTGGGTGCCCAGGTGTTCTCGTCAAAGCGCGGTCAAGCCTTGCGACTCTAAAGCCAGCGCAAGAGTGTGAGAGGCTCACAGGGCCGCGCGTGCCTCTTCATTGAGCCTCCATCGAATTTACCGGGCTGGATGGAAGGCAAACAGTCGCACAATTACATCAGGGAAAACCCTTAATTCTTGCATTATCCGCTCTAGGCAAATCGTTGTACTTCGTCCGAACGCCAAATGGATGTGTGACGGAAGGGCATTTGCTGTTGAGGAAGGGCGTAACACCAGGACGCATGAGCGCTAAGGAAGCTTGGGCGGCGGCGTCCTCTAAGCGTTGACGAAGGGGATTTCGGGGATTCAACTCTTGGAGCATCGGCTCCGCCTTCGGGCATTTCTGCCGATGCCGTCGCTGCGCCTGGGACGCGCGATCGACTGCTTAACCTTGGGAAACGGGCGTCCGGGTTAAAAGACGGTGGACGGCGGCTCCGGGTCGCAAGTACGCATTCGGTTGCAGTGGCAGCAGACGCTCGCCGCCGCCGAAGTGCGAATGTCGGCAAAGCGACTCGTAGCTGCCTGACAGATGCGATACCTGAATGTCGGGAATGGCCGAATATTTGTCATTGAGCGACGGTACGGGTCGGCACATGCCTTTTGCATTGCACGCGCGGCCAGGATGAGCGTCGCGCTCGGTCGTCGGGCGCGGATCGGCCACCAAGGGACGTTCGCTTGGCCGTTTGGTAGGACGCTCGAGCGGCGCCTTCCGCACTTGATGCCGGCCATTCAAAGGCGCCATTCTGGCGTCGGATTGATTTTCAACCGCCCAAGTTTTGATTCAGCAGCGCAAACAACGCTTCCCACCCGCGCTCGGCGGCGGCATGGTCGTATACCGGGAAGTCCGGCACCATCCAACCGTGAGCGGCGGTGTAAATTTCCGCGCGGTAATTTACACCGGCTTCGACGAACGCCTTCTCCAGGCGCTCGGCCATCGCCGGCGGATAGCTGTCATCGTTCTCTGCGCTAGCGAGGTAGACCGCTGCTTTCAGGTTGGACGCGAGCAAGTGTGGACTGGTTGGCGCGTCGGTCGCCAGATTGCCACCATGGAAGCTAGCGACCGTCACAAAACGACCAGGATGGGTGGCCGCCGCGGTAATCGCCATACCGCCACCCATGCAAAAACCTATTGCGCCGACATTGGTGCCCCTAACATCGCCGCGGGCATCGAGATAGGCCAGGAAGGCCTCGGTGTCATTCGCAGCCTTATCATTCCCTGTCGTAGCCATCAATGGGCCTAGAATTGCGCGCACATCGCCCTTAAACACTTCGTCTGGCACGAGGGTTTGGTAGGGGCCGTAGCGGTAGAAGAGGTCGGGGAGTAACACGACGTAGCCGGCGTTTGCAACACGCTGTGCCATCTCAAGCACCGCAGGCCTGATCCCGCCAGCGTCCATAAAGAAAATCACCGGTGACCACGGCCCCTCGCCAGCAGGCGTCATAATATTCGCGGGGCATTCGCCGTCCCGAGTTCGAATAGTCACTCGTTCGTGGGGCATGAAATTTTCCTATTGCCGATGGGTGTGCCGAGAGTAGTCTATCGTCAACATCCGTTTCTGTTCAGCAGTGTGCATTTAACCTCCTGAGTCATTAAATCGATCCCTCGTTTCGCCAAACGTCTAATGGTCAGGGAATGGCCGTTGTACCTTGGAAGCTGTCGTCAAGACGGTGCTATGTCGAACGGCGTTTGTGGGTGGGTCGTGCCGCTCGCAGACACGCTATGACCGGCCCGGCTCGGCGATTAACGTTTGCTGCCGGCTCGGCAATCGCGACCGGCGCATTTCGTATCAAGCCATCTTGGCGACGGCCACTGCGGGCCCACACGTAGCGTACCCAACGTTGCCATCGACCCTGTTGCGCAGCGGTAGTATTACGCTTTACCTGCTCTTCGCGGTCGCGCTCGACGCTCTTCTGTACCTGTTCGTGGATCTGGCGCAACGTCAAGCCACCGGGTCCTTTCTGTTCGTCCGGATCGGATTTGTCTGTCATGGCAATGGCTCATTCCTGAGAAGATCGATTTGATCTTGATATATATATGGGGAGTCGCGGCAAGCACGCGACCGCTGCCTTCGAATCTGTAGGACTGGCACAATCGAGATGAACTTCTACCCGCTCGGGAATCCTCATGCCAGACGCTGTCCCGCCTTCGCCGCCTTCGCGGGCTATAGGCCCCCTGTTTGCCCTGTTTCCCTTCATGCGCCCGTATGCCGGGCGCTGGGCGCTCGCGTTCCTGGCGCTGGTGACGTCGGCGGGCGCCACACTGGCGTTGCCGGTGGCGTTCAAATACCTGATTGACCGTGGCTTTGCTGCGGGTGACCGTACGCATATCGATCGCTATTTCCTCGCGTTATTCGCCGTTTCGCTGGTACTGGCCGGCGCCACGGCACTGCGCTTCTACCTCGTGTCGTGGCTGGGCGAGCGGGTCACGGCTGATTTGCGAAGTGCGGTCTACGACCACGTGCTGGAGATGAGCCCGCAGTTCTTCGAAACCACGCAGACCGGAGAGGTGCTGTCGCGGCTCACCACCGACACCACCTTGATTCAGACGGTGGTGGGCACCAGCCTGTCGCTGGGGTTACGCAACTTCTTCCTGCTTACCGGTGGCGTGGCGATGCTGGCAGTGACCAGCCCTGTACTGTCAGGCTACGTTATCGCTACGCTGGTGGTGGTGGTCGCTCCCATCGTTGTCTTCGGTCGGCGCGTGCGCCGCCTCTCGCGCGCCAGCCAGGACAAGGTAGCGAACGCGAGCGCGCTGGCGGGCGAGGTCCTCAATGCCATGCCGACCGTCCAGTCGTACACGCAGGAGTCCTTTGAGGCGCGGCGGTTTGCCGGCGCGGTGGAGGTGGCCTTTGAGACAGCGCTCAAGCGAATTCGGGCGCGTGCCTGGTTGACCGCCGTGGTTATCGTGCTGGTATTCGCCGCCGTCGTGTTCGTCCTCTGGCTTGGGGCGCAGTCTGTGCTAGCCGGGCGGATGACGGCCGGCCAGTTGTCCCAGTTCATCCTCTACGCGGTGTTCACCGCCGGCGCTGTGGGAGCTGTCGCCGAAGTGTGGGGCGATCTGCAGCGGGCTGCCGGCGCCACCGAACGTTTGTTGCAACTGCTGGTGGCACGCTCGCCGGTGGTGCAGGCCGAGGCGACGGTCGCGCTGCCGGCGCGCGGGGACGGCATCCGCTTCGACAATGTTAGCTTTTCGTATCCGTCCCGCCCCGGCATTGCTGCACTCGCCGGGCTCTCGCTCGACGTCCGCGCGGGCGAACATGTCGCGCTGGTTGGACCGTCCGGCGCCGGCAAAACCACGCTGTTCCAACTGCTGCTGCGATTTTACGACCCGCAGGCCGGCAACATTCTGATCAACGGCGTCCCGACGCGACAGGTGCCGATCCTCGAGTTGCGCAAGGGAATCGGGGCAGTGCTGCAGGAATCGGTGATCTTTTCGGGCAGCGTGCTCGACAACATCCGCTACGGCGCGCACGAGGCCACACTCCCGCAAGTGCAGCGGGCTGCCGAAATGGCCGCTGCGGCCGGCTTTATCGAAGAACTGCCGCTAGGCTACGACACGTTTCTAGGCGAGCGCGGAGTACGACTGTCTGGCGGACAGCGCCAACGCATTGCGATCGCCCGCGCGATCCTGAAGAATCCGCCCGTCCTGCTGCTGGACGAGGCCACCAGCGCGCTCGACGCTGCCAGCGAACGCCTCGTACAGAAGGCGCTGGACAATGCCGCGCAGAACCGCACCACGCTGGTCATCGCGCACCGCCTCGCGACCGTACAGCAAGCGGACCGCATTGTCGTGCTGGAGCAAGGCCGCATCGTCGCGCAGGGCCGTCACGCCGACTTGCTTCTGAGCTCGCCGCTCTATGCCCAGCTTGCCGCCCTGCAGTTTGGCGAGCAGGTTGCGCATATGGGACAGCGCGACGCTGAGTGCGATCGCGTCGACTCGGCGTGAAGACACGATCCAGGTCGGCACGGCAACCGCAGCGCTCCCAACGGATCGACATGACGCGGTAGCGTAAGGCAATAAGCGGCCGCAACCGGTCATTTGACGATCGGCCTCAGATTGCTGACAATCCGGCGTCTTGCGCCGATCGACGAGTTGTCGATTGATCCGGTTTTTCGACAGACACTGCCACAAGAGTGCCAATGACCATCACCAAGATTCTCGAACTTTACGCTCGCAGCGGGCGGTCGCTTGGAGATATGGGTCTAAAGGAAGCCGCGTTAGATCTCTCGGAAGCAGGGCAAGCGTTGGACCTGTTTGCAGGCCAAAAATGGCTGGTCCTTGGCGGGGACGTTTATCGCGCATCGTCAGACGGACGAAGTCTTGAGCCCACGCACGAAAATTGGTTTTACGAGGGAAGCAACGTCGACGAGGGAATCTCTGCAGCTCGGGATTTTTTGCATTCCTTGCGAGAGCGTTCGTTATTCGTTGTGTTTGTCGTTACTGGCCGAACTCCAGCCCAGTGAATAACGGCCTCCTGGAGCGAGCGGGCGCTCATGGCGACCCTTGCTGTCCTAGGCGCCGGCCCGCTACGCGAATTTCATGAGGCGACGGTCGGCCATTTTCTGCCGTCCGACTGCGGTGCGTAGATCGGTGACAATCGGCGCGGATGGGGCGGCTCAAGGTCCGTTCGCGGTAGGCGGCTACGGCTGATCCTTGCTCCATACTCCGGCATACAGGTCGTAGACGGGTACGTGTCGTAGCGCGGCTCTAACCGTGTCCTCTCCAACTGCGTCAAGCAATCGAGTCGGGACAGAAATCCCAACGTGATCTCTGTCGATATAAAAAACTTCGGCGCCCGCGCAAACGGGAGTGAGGTGGTCCTCGATTTCACGAAGGGAACCACAACGCGCGACGAGTTGAAGGCTCATGATCGCTTCACCCGGACTTCCGTAACATCTCCAAGAGCATTCTTCAGACGGTCCTCGAGGTCGTTCTCGACCTTCTGACCGCGCACGTCGTAGCACGTCACAAACCTTGCGGGCGAGGGAACGTGTTGTAACCCGAAGATGACACGTGCGCGGACGAACGCGAGGCTCA
The DNA here is from genome assembly GCF_050436225.1 of Paraburkholderia lebeckiae. Taxonomy (NCBI): domain Bacteria; kingdom Pseudomonadati; phylum Pseudomonadota; class Betaproteobacteria; order Burkholderiales; family Burkholderiaceae; genus Paraburkholderia; species Paraburkholderia lebeckiae. Next base: position 707,174 of record NZ_JBNDLU010000003.1, read on the forward strand.
ATTTGAGCGCTTCTTCGGTCTCGATGAAATGATTGGCGATCAGGGTGTGTTCCGTCGCGTCGTTCGCGGAAAACTCGGGAGTAAACATGGTGCCTTTGCTCAATTATCTTTCTCTGCTCGACGGCCGCTTTCGGTGACGGAGTAGCGTACACAGGCGACATCGTATCAAAGACACAAGCGCGTCTGAACGGCAGCTTTGGGGAAGATCGAGAGACCGCAACGGGTCGCAAGTACGCATTCGGTTGCAGTGGCAGCAGACGCTCGCCGCCGCCGAAGTGCGAATGTCGGCAAAGCGACTCGTAGCTGCCTGACAGATGCGATCCCTGAATGTCGGGAATGGCTGGAATATTTGTCATTGAGCGACGGTACCGGGCAACTGCCGGACTCTGATATTTGGCATTTAGTGCTCTCGCGTCTCGACTGACGGCGGTGCGGTCGAAAGCTGCCTGTCGAGTCCGACGATGAGGCGAATACCCGAGTCGCTCCGCATAGCGACGCTTGGAAAACAAAAAGGCCCGCACAAGGGGCGGGCGGCCTTCTGCAGTGACTTCAGAGGGCCGGTGGGGTTGAGGGTGGCTGGCCGCGATAAGCGGCGTTATCGCGTCAACGCACGCGCCAGTCTCTACCCTGTACGCTCGCTCCGTTCATCCTGCCGGCCGGCGGAAACCGGATGCAGCCGCCTCCCTCCCAGTCGAACCATCAAGAGCATCTATCGGAGCCCTCCAAAGACAGCAGTTCTTGATAAGGTTTGTTCAACGCCTGCCCGCATGCGCCGCCACGCGCTTGCGAGCCCGCCGACATGGGCAGGCGTCGAACAAACCTTCAAGAAAACATGCCACTCCTCACCGAAGGGTGAACCACCCGGGAAAGAGTCCAATTTCGTCGCCGCGTACAAGGACTGAGTTCGGCTAGCAGCCTCCGTGGCCCTCCGTGGCCTATATTAAAAGCCTCCGCGGTTAGCGATGACGCCGCGCGCAGGAAGTGCACGGCTACCTCGAATGAAGAAAAATAATGGATAAATGAAATAATGCCATTTTTCTTCATGGAACGAAAACCCTATCATCGCTGCCAGTCCTCGCATCGTTCCTCGCACTTTTCATCGGAAGGCAGCCCCAATGGTCACGACACATAATCTCGGCTTCCCGCGCATCGGCGCAAAACGCGAACTCAAGTTCGGCATCGAACGCTACTGGAAGGGCGAATCGTCGCGCGACGAACTGAAGGCGCTCGGCGCGCAACTGCGTGCGCGTCACTGGAATGACCAACGCGAGCTCGACCTCGCGCCGGTCGGCGATTTCGCGTTCTACGACCAGGTGCTCGACATGAGCTTCACGCTCGGCAATCTGCCAGCACGCGTGCAGGGCTTTCATGGCGACAAGCTCGACAATTACTTCCGCGTCGCGCGCGGCCGCTCGGCGCAGGGTGCCGAGGAGCACGCCACGTGTTGCGGCGGCGTCGCGGCCGGCGAAATGACGAAGTGGTTCGATACGAACTACCACTACATCGTCCCCGAATTCACGGCCGATACGACGTTCAACCTCGACACGTCCGGCTTCCTCGAACAGCTGCGTGAAGCGCGCGAGCAGGGCGTGAAGGCGAAGCCGGTGATCATCGGCCCGATCACGTATCTCTGGCTCGGCAAGGCGAAGGACGACTCCGACAAACTTGCGCTGTTGGCTCGCATCATGCCTGTCTATCGCGCGCTGCTCGACTATTTCAAGGTGATGGACGTCGAGTGGGTGCAGATCGACGAACCGGTGCTCGTCACCGAACTCGATCCAGCATGGCGCGACGCGTTCGTGACCGCGTATCAAGGCTTCGAGGAACGCGGCGTCAAGCTGCTGCTGACGACGTACTTCGGGCAACTGAAAGAGAACCTCGAACTTGCCTGCGGCTTGGCCGTCGACGGTCTGCACATCGACGCGATCAACGCACGCGACGAAGTGGCGGTGGCCGCGCGAAAGTTGCCGGCGCATAGCGTGCTATCGATTGGCGCGATCAACGGCCGCAACATCTGGAAGACCGATCTGAACGCCACGCTCGAATGGCTCACGCCGCTCGCGCGGCAACTCGGCGAGCGCCTGTGGCTCGCGCCATCGTGCTCGCTGCTGCACGTGCCGGTCGATCTCGCGAGCGAAGCAAAGCTCGATCCGGAGATCCGCTCATGGCTCGCGTTCGCGTTGCAAAAGCTCGACGAATTGAAAGTGCTCGCCACCGCACTCAATGGCGGCCGCGACAAGGTCGCGAATCAACTCGCCGCCAATGCCGCCGCGATTGCCACGCGCCGCGACTCGCCGCGCGTGAACAACCCGACGGTGAAGGCCGCGCTGGCGCGCATGGACGCGAATGTCGGCAATCGCCAGCACGCCTACGCCGAGCGCGCGGCGAAGCAGGCCGCGCTGCTGGAACTGCCCGCATACCCGACCACGACGATCGGCTCGTTCCCGCAGACGGCGGAAATTCGCCATGCTCGCAGCCAGTTCAGGCGCGGCGCGCTCGACGAGGCCGGCTATCGGCACGCAATGCGCGAGGAAATCGAGCGCAGCGTGCGCGAACAGGAAGCGTTGGGTCTCGACGTGCTCGTGCACGGCGAAGCCGAACGCAACGACATGGTCGAGTACTTCGGCGAGCAACTCGACGGCTACGCGTTCAGCCAGTTCGGCTGGGTGCAGTCGTATGGTTCGCGCTGCGTGAAGCCGCCTATCCTGTTCGGCGACATCAGCCGTCCGCGGGCGATGACGCTCGAGTGGATCACCTACGCGCAGTCACTGACGAACAAGCCGATGAAGGGCATGCTCACGGGTCCCGTGACGATCCTGAACTGGTCGTTCGTGCGCGACGACCAGCCGCGTTCGGTGTCGTGCTACCAGCTCGCGCTCGCCATCCGCGAAGAAGTGCTCGACCTTGAAAAAGCCGGCGTGCGCGTCGTGCAGATCGACGAAGCCGCGCTGCGCGAGGGCCTGCCGCTGCGTCGCGCGCAGTGGGGCGAGTATCTGCGCTGGGCGGTGGAATCGTTCCGTATCGCCGCGAACGGCGTGCGCGACGAAACGCAAATCCACACGCATATGTGCTATTCGGAGTTCAACGACATCATCGCGTCGATCGCCGACATGGATGCGGACGTGATCACGATCGAGACCTCGCGCTCGGACATGGAGTTGCTCGACGCGTTCGACGACTTCAGCTACCCGAACGGGATCGGCCCGGGCGTCTATGACATCCACTCGCCGAACATTCCGACACAGCAACACATCGTGCAATTGATGCAAAAGGCGGCGGAGCGCATTCCGGCGCAGCGTCTGTGGGTGAATCCGGACTGCGGTCTGAAAACGCGTCAGTGGGCTGAAGTGATTCCCGCGCTCACGAACATGGTCGCCGCCGCGAAGATGCTGCGCAGCCGGCCTCAGTAAAGAGCGAGCGAGCCGTCGATTGCTCCCCGGCGGCTACATGCCGCCTCCACCGCTCATGTAACCACAGTTCAATCGCGCCAATACCGACGCCAACCGTATTGGGCGTTCAACGTGGTTGATACACTTTGAAAATTCCTCCACCGGGCTGCTTGCATCGCCAGTGCAAGCGTCATAGCAAGGCGCCTGCCTGCCCGCCACGCAACGGCCTCGCGCGGGCTGGACCCGGGAACGCTGATTGCGGGTTGACCAAGATGGCCGCGGTTAGCCACGGTCACCCGCAATCTCACATAGGAGAACGTCATGTCTTCGGACAAGAATTCGAATCGTCAGCCATCGAATCCAGCGCAGCCCGGCCGCGACAGCGGACAGCAGCAACAGAACCAGACTCCTCCGACGCATCAGGGCGGCCAGCGGCAGCCCTGAGCGCGATGAGTGACGGCGTGTCCAGGCGTCGTCGCTCGAAAAGAAAAGGACTCCCCGGAGTACTAGCGCCGCTAATGGCGGATCGTGACTATGAAGGCGACGTGGAAAAACTACACATCTATCTGTTCGGCGCGCATGATGCGGTTCGGCACGAGCAGGCGCTGATCCGGCTCGACAAGGCCGGCTACATGGTCACGCTCGCGCGGGTCGTGGTCGAGGATCTGCCGACCTATGCGCAGGCGCGCGAACGCCCCGAACTTCAAAGTCTGATCCGACGAATCGCGCCGCGCGACACGCTCGTCGTGCTCGAGGTGGCCGCGCTCGGCTGCAACGCGCGCGACATACTCGCCACCGTGATGCAGTGCCGGAAGGCTGGCATCGCTCTGCGTTGCGTCGAAGTCGGCCATACCGACCTGGCCGGGCGTCCCGAGCCTTCGGCGCTGAAGGCGTTGCGCGCGCTAGTGCGGCTCGACGCCGCGTGCCGCAGCCTGCGCAGCCGCGACAGTCTCGCGGCCGTTCGCGCGAGCGGGAAGCACACAGGCAGACCGCCATCGCTTTCCGAGCAGCAGCGCGAACGCGTGCTGCAATCGCTCGGCAGAGGACAGTCGGTCAGCGAGGTCGCGCGGCGCTTCGGCACTTCGCGTCAGACCGTGATGCGCATTCGCGCGGACACAGCAGTCGTGTAGAAATTGCATCCCGAAGCTATTTCCGCGTCTTCTTACCGCATCGGTGATCGGGCAACCGCGCGGCGCTTTCGCACGATCCATCGCGTAAAAAACGCCACTCCGTTCAGACAAGCGTGCATATGCGTGCGATGGTCCGCGCACGTGAACAACGCGGGCGGGCGCGAGTCGCTGAGCGTCGATCTGGTCGATTGCCCGGCGGATCGCCTCGCCACCATCTCGGCCGCGTTGAGTTGAAGGGTATAAGCCTTGCTCGATCGTCGGCACCTTGATGGAGGAGAAGCCGATGTCCAACGATCGATTGACGGGCACGCCGGGCCGCGACTCGCAAGCGGAAAACGACACGTCCGCGGACCCCGTGTCGCAAACGCGCCGCAAGGTGGTGCAAAGCGCCGCGGCCGGTCTGGCCGCCGTCCTGGCGGGCACCGCGCACGCCGCCGATGCGGGCGGGGCGCCTGGCAGCGGCGGTAATGCACCAGCAGCGCCAGCCGCACCAGACGCCAGCGCGTCACTGAGCGACCCGCGAGGGCTATACCCGCATCCGCCGTTTCAGGATCAGCAGCAGCCGTGGCCCGGTCTGGCGAGCCGTATGACGCCGCGCCCCGATCACGGCGAGTCGAGCTATCGCGGCAGCGGCCTGCTCGCGGGGCGCAAGGCGCTGATCACCGGCGGCGATTCCGGCATCGGCCGCGCGGCGGCGATCGCGTTCGCGCGCGAAGGCGCGGACGTGTCGATCATTTATCTGCCCGCCGAGGAGCCGGACGCGCGCGAAGTCGTCGCGTTGATTCGCGGCGCGGGCCGCAATGCGGTCGCGATACCCGGTGACATTCGCGACGAGGCGTTCTGCAAACAGGCCGTTGATCGCGCGGTAAACGGCATGGGCGGCCTCGACGTGCTCGTCAACAACGCGGGTCGCCAGCACAGCCACGATTCGATCCTCGACATTAGCACCGAGGATTTCGACTGGACGTTGCGCACCAATCTGTACGGCATGTTCTGGATCACGAAGGCCGCGATTTCGCACATGCCGCCGGGCGCGGCGATCGTCAATACGAGTTCGGTGAATGCCTACAATCCGTCGATCAACCTGCTCGACTACGCGATGACGAAGGCCGCGATCGCGAACTTTACGAAATCGCTGGCCAAGCAGATGATCTCGCGCGGCATCCGCGTGAACGCGGTGGCGCCGGGTCCTTTCTGGACGCCGTTGCAAGTCAGCGGCGGGCAGACGATGAAGAACCTCGAAAATTTCGGCGCCAACACGCCGATGGGACGTCCGGGCCAGCCGGCCGAAATCGCGCCGATTTATGTGGCGCTGGCGATGTCGCGCGCGAGCTACGTGACCGGACAGGTGTATGGCGCGACGGGCGGCGAGGGGCCGCCGTGATCGCGTGAAGAGCGGCGCCGCGACGGCGGCATCGCTGCGCCGCTGGCTCAATGAGGGCAAGCGGACGTGACTCGGGCGCCGTCCATGCCCGCAGGCGGCGGCGTCTGCTGACTCGCCTCGATGCGCGCGCGGAAATAACGCGCGGTGCGCGGCAGCCCTTCGTCAAGCGACGTGCCCGGCTGCCAGCCGAGCAGCTTTGTCGCCAACGAGATGTCCGGCTGTCGATGCCACGGATCGTCGGCCGGCAGCGGCCGTGTTTCGAGCGGCGACGCGGAGCCGGTCACCGCGACGATGCGCTGCGCGATCTCGCGCATCGACACTTCGTGCGGATTGCCCAGGTTGACCGGGCCGCCCGGATCGTCGGCGCAGTTCATCAGCAGGATGAAGGCGTCGATCATGTCGTCGACATAGCAGAACGAACGCGTCTGCGAGCCGTCGCCGTAGATGGTCAGCGGCTCGCCGCGCAGCGCCTGCATCATGAAGTTCGACACCACCCGGCCGTCGGCCGGATGCATACGCGGGCCGTAGGTGTTGAAGATGCGCGCGATGCGGATCGACAGACCATGCTGACGGCGATAGTCCATGAACAGCGTTTCCGCGCAGCGCTTGCCTTCGTCGTAGCACGAGCGCGGACCGATGGGATTCACGTGGCCCCAGTAGTCTTCTTTCTGCGGATGGACGAGCGCGTCGCCATACACCTCGCTCGTCGACGCCTGGAAAATCCGCGCTTTCACGCGTTTGGCGAGCCCGAGCATATTGATCGCGCCATGCACGCTGGTCTTTGTAGTCTGCACCGGATCGTGCTGGTAGTGGATCGGTGACGCGGGGCACGCGAGGTTATAGATTTCATCGACCTCCACATACAACGGGAACGTTACGTCGTGACGCATCAGTTCGAAGTTCGCGCAGTCGAGTAGATGCGCGATGTTGTCCTTTGTACCGGTATAGAAGTTGTCGACGCATAGCACGTCGTGTCCCTGCGCGACGAGCCGTTCGCACAGGTGCGAGCCGAGAAAGCCGGCGCCGCCGGTGACCAGAATGCGCTTGCGGGTAAGTTCTTTCATGGTGCGTGATCCTGTGGTTGGACCGCATGAACGTCGAAAAGCAGCGTGGCATTACGCCGTGACGTGCAGCAGCGCGTCGTGCCAGTCCTGCGCGAATCGGTCGATATGAAAGCGTTCGAGCGCCGTGCGCCGCGCGCCTCCGCCGAGCCGCCGCGCTTCGCCGGGATCGCGCAGCAGCCCGAGCATCGCGTCGACGAGCACGTCGACGTCGGTATGCACGAAGCCGTTTTCGCCGTTGCGAATCACGGTGGCGAGCTCGGTCGTGGCGAGACCGACGATCGGCATGCCGATCGTCATCGCCTCGACGATCGCGAGGCCGAGGCTGGTCCAGCGGATCGGATTGAAAAAGAAGCGGTAGCGCGCGCTGAATGCGGCCAGATCGAGGTTGCCGATCTCACCGATGCCGTTTAGCCGCTGTGCGTCCATCCCGACGAGATCGAGCGGCACGCGCGTGCGCGTTTCGCTGAAGACATCCGCGCCGAGCCGCCGGCCGCGCTGCGCGAGATGATTGACGACCACGATGCCGCGCTGCAGTTCGCCGCTGTAGCGCACGCCGTCGGGCACCACGACGCCATGTTCGATCACGCGCGTCGGCGTGACGCCGCTGTCCCACATCAGCCGGTTGAAGTGTGTGACGTGGACCAGCAGCGTGCCGGGATCGTCGACCCAATGCCATTGCTCGAACGGGTTCTCCTGCGGCGGGTCGTGCTCGACATAGACGCGTGGCAGACGTTGCTGCGCGGCGCTCAGCACGCGCTCGCGGTCGTGGTCCCAGTGGGTGCGATGCTGGTACAGCACCACGTCGAACTCGTGGTTGGGCACGTCGTCGATTGCGATCTCGTGCACGTTGTCGCCCCACGGCAATACGCCGACCTTGCCGGCATAGCCGGGCGGATGACCGGGTTTCGTCACCAGATAGAAATCGTGCGGCGTCTGGCTCAGGTAATACATGTAGTTGCCGTGCACGTGCCAGGTCAGCACGCGCAGCCGGCGGCAATTACGCAACATGGTGCAGATCCTCGAAAGACAGCGAAACGGTTCCCTCATGCAGGCTGCCGGGTGCGCCTGGTTGCGCGCCGGGCGCGCTCGCAAGCTGCTCGCGGGCGGTCTCGACCACCTGTTCGACCTCCACGTTCAGCGCGCACGGATGACCATACGGGCAGTCGCGGAACATGCACGGCCGGCACGCCGGATAGTCGGCCAGCACGCGATGCCGCGCATGATCGAGCGGCGCCCAGCGCCGCGTGTCGCTGCCGCATGCGATCACGACCGACGCGCTCGCCATCGCCGCGGCGATGTGCGAGATGCCGGTGTCGTTGCAGACCACGAGCCGCGCATGGGCAACCAGCGCAGCGAGTCCGCCGAGCGAAGTCGCACCTGCCAGATGCAGCGCGGGCGCGCTCATCGCGCCGAGCACCGCGCAGGTCAGGGGCGCTTCGGCGGCCGTGCCGGTGATTGCGATCTGCCAGCCGTCGGCGGCGAGGTGGTCGGCGACGGCCGCGAAGCGCTCGGCGGGCCAGCGGCGCGACGGCAATTGCGAACCGGGGTGAACCAGCACGAGCCGCTCGCCTTCGATACCGTGATACGTGCGCAGCGCGGTGTACTCGTCGAGGTCGAGCTCGGTGAGCGGGAACGTCAGACGCCGGTCGTGCGCCGGCGCGCCGAGTGCGCTCATCAGCGCGAGATAGCGCTCGGGCTCCGGCAGCGCATCGGGCCAATCGATGAAGCAACCCTCGCGCGGTACCTCGTCGGGCTGCACGAAGCCGGCGTCGGCACACGCGCCGAGTTGATGCAGCAGATCGTTGGCGATGCCGCCGCTGCCGTGCAGTTGTATCGCCAGATCGAAACGCCGCTCGCGCATCCGCGCGAAGAACGCGGGCAAGCCATCGTTCGATTCGGGCTGCTCGGGAAAACCGACGGCGCCCGGAAACACGATCAGCTCGTCGACGAGCGCCGCATAGCGCTCGACGAACGCGCGTGCCCACGGCAGTCCGATCAGCGCGATATGCGCATCCGGCGCGGCCGCGCGCAGTGCACGCAAGGCGGGCACTGCGCACAGCATGTCGCCGAGCTGCAGCGCGCGAAACACGGCGATACGGCGCGGCGCCAGCGCCGCCAGCAGCGAGGGTGGGGTCATGGAAAGAACACCTTGAAACGGATGGCGCCATAGAGCCGCCAGTAGATCGATAGAAACGGAATGGGGATCGACGTCCAGAGCATTTCGGCGACGTGGCGCCAGCCGTGGTTGCGCCCGTGCAGCCGCCGCGCGCAGAAATAGCCGGTCAACCCGCACCACGCGATCAAACCCGCGCCCGCGGGCATCGGCTGATCCGCGAACGAACCGCCGATCGCCAGCAACGCGGCGCAGAGAATCGCGTAGTACAGCAGCGGCGGCCGCGAGCGGATGCGGGTTCGAAACAGTTCGGGATGCTTGCGATAGAGCAGCGCATCGAACTGGCTCTTTTTCTGCTGCGCGATGCTGACGCCCCAGCGCGCAGGCCGCACCGGATGCACGACCACCGCGTCGCGGGCGCGCACGATCTGGCCGCCCGCGGTAAGCAGCGTGAACTGCAGGTCCGAATCCTCGCGCCACGCCGACGTGAACCGTTCGTCGAAGCCGCCGGTCGCGACGAGCGCCGCACGCGTGACGAACACGTTCGCGGTCGCGAATTCGGCGCGCGCGAGGCCGCTCGCGTCGGCTTCGTAATCGGTCGGCAGATCGGGCGGCGAGGGCAGCGGCACGACGATCGTGCCGGCGGCCGCCGTCGCGCCTTGCGCGAGCGCCGCGACGCCAGCCGTCAGCCAGTGCGGATCGGGCAGCGTGTCGTCGTCGGTGAAGGCGATCAGCGAAGCGCGCGCATACTGCCATCCCGCGTTGCGCGCGCCGGCCGGCCCTTGGGTGCGCGTGACCGGGAGGTAGTGCACTTCCAGCCCGCGCGGCGCCATCTCGCGCGCGAATCGTTCGACGCAGGCGCGCGTGGCCTCGTCGGGACCGTCGTCGCAGACCACGATCTCGTAGCGGTGCGGCGCGAACTGCTGCGCGCATAGCGCGGCAAGACAGTTCGCGAGCATCGCGGGACGGCGGTAGGTGGGCACGACCACCGACACGTCGGGCCTCCACTGCGTGCGCAACGTGCGGCCGGTTTCCTCGGCATCTTCGCTGCTGTAGCGCGCGGCCACGCCGCCATGCAGGGGCGACGGACACATGACGGATGCGTTCATGCGCGGCTCCCCGCCTTGTCGACGAGGAACGGGCCGATCACGAGCGCGTCGAGCGGCGAGGTCCAGAACGACTCGACCGCGTCGCGCGGCGAATTCACCATCGGCTCGCCGCGCGTGTTGAACGACGTATTGACGAGAATCGGCACGCCTGTGCGCTGCTTGAACGCCGCCAGCAGGTCGTAGTACAGCGGGTGCTGCGCGCGGTTGATGGTCTGCACGCGCGCGGTGCCGTCCACATGCCGCACGGCCGGAATACGCGCGGCCTGGTCGGCGCGCACGTCGAAGACGAACAGCATGAACGGCGCGGTTTGGCCGTTCACGAACCATTCGTTGGCTTCCTCTTCCATCACGACCGGCGCGACCGGGCGGAAGTCCTCGCGATCCTTGATCTCGTTGAGCTTCGCCTGCATCTGCGGATCGACCGGCGACGCGAGGATCGAGCGCGCGCCGAGCGCGCGCGGCCCGAATTCGGTGCGCCCCTGATACCAGCCGATCACCTTGCCCTGCGCGAGCAGATCGGCGGTCTCGCCGGCGATATCGGCGAGTCGCCGGTACGGTACTTTCGACCAGCGCAGGAACTGCTCGATTTCCGCTTCGCTGTACTCGGGCCCGAGATACGCGTGATCCATTCTCCAGTGACGTTCGCGGTCGCCGCGCGCGGCACGCTCGCGATAGTCGGTCCAGAGCGCCGCGCCAAGCGCGGTGCCAGCGTCGCCGGCCGCCGGTTGCACCCACACTTCGCTGAATGGCCCGGCGTCGCGCACCTTCGAGTTCATCACGCAGTTCAGCGCGACGCCGCCCGCCATGCAGAGCCGGCTCAAGCCGGTCTGCCGATGCAGCCAGTGCGCGAGTTCCAGCACGGTCTCCTCGAGCACGCGCTGCAACGAATTGGCGATATCGAAGTGGCGTTGTTCGAGCGGCCCGCCGCGTTCGCGCGCGGGACCGAAGCGTTCGGTCAGCCGCGGAGCGTCGACGGTATAGCTGCCGTCGTGCCGATAGCGGACGATCTCGCGGAACACCTCGACGTAAGCCGGCTTGCCGTACGACGCGAGCGCCATCACCTTGTACTCGTCCGACGAGTGCAGGAAGCCGAGCCAGTCGGTGACCTCTTCGTAGAGCAGCCCGAGCGAGTGCGGCAGCTCGACCTGTTTCAGACGCTGGTACTCGCCGCCGACGAATTGCCCCATGCTGGTCGTCACGCCCTCGCCGCGGCCGTCCATCGTCAGCACGGCGGTGTCGTCGAACGGCGCGGCGAGAAACGCGCTCGCCTCGTGCGCGAGATGGTGCTCGACGAAGTGCCATGCGAAGCCGTGCTCGCGGTCCACCCCCTGGAAGCGCTTGCGCAGATGATGCGGCGCGCCGTCGAGCAGTTGGCCCTTCGCGTTGGCGATATAGCTGAGGAACAGCGGGTCCCACGGCGACGCGGACGGGTTGTCCGGGCGCGTGCCGGCCGGATCGAACGGCAGCTCGATCGTCGCGCCCGGCCTCTTCGGCATGCCGCCGAATAGCGTGGGGTCGTACGAGTAAGCGACGTGATCGATCGCGGCGAGCGTAATGCCGGCGGCCTTCAGGCAGTAGTCGATCGCATCGAACGGGAGCTGCCAGGTCGAGAACGGCACCGGACGTTTCGCGTGCTTGACGTGCGTGAAGCGTTCGTCTTCGGCGGCGGCGAGCACCACACCGTCGCGCAGCAGCGCGGCGGCGCTGTCGTGATAGACCGCATTGATTCCGAGTGTGTACATGGCATTAGCAGTGGAAGTGGGTTCAGGGGACGGTTGGCTGATCGATCAGCGACGGCGTGCTCGTGTTATCGGGGTGACCGGCGCGCTCCGATACACCACGACGCGGCGCATGCGCATCCGCTTGCCGCAATTCGAGTGCCGCGTGCACGACCTCGTTGGTCGGAACGCCGAGCAGGCAGGCGTGATGCCCGTGCGGACACACGCTGCGATAGCACCAGCGGCATTCGACGTCGCGATACAGCACGCGTTGCGGCGTTTGCCACGGCGTGTGCTGCGGGTTGGTCAGTGCATAAAGATCGACGACCGGTGTGCCGAGCGCGGACGCGACATGCACGGGGCCGCTATTGTTGGATACGAGCACGCTCGCGCGTTCGAGCAGCGCGGCGAGTTCGGCGAGCGTCAGCGCACCGCTCAGGTCGTATAGCTGCGCGCGCGCGCCGGGCGCGGCCGTGCGCATCACGGTCTCGACGAGCGCTCGCTCGCTTGCGCCGCCGGTCACGAGCACCGAGGCGCCGGTTTCGCGCGCGAGCTGCGTGGCGACCTCGCCGAAGCGCTCGGGCGGGTAGCGGCGCGATGCAGCGGTCGCGCCTGGATGCAGCACGATGCACTCGGTGTGGCGGCAGATGCCGAGCGTCCTCAGTTTCGCGTCGAGCGACTGGCGCGCGGCCGGCGGCACGCGAAAGCGCATGCCGGTGTCGGCCGTCTGCGCGCCGACGTGACGCACCAGATCGAGCTGGCGTTGCACCTCGTGCCGCGTGCGCTGCTGCGGCTCCGGCTCGCGCAGCCAGTCGGTCAACAGCGCGTACGGGTTTTCACGGCAATGCGCTAGGCGGCGCGGAATCCCCGCGAGATAGCACAGCATCGCGGCCGGCAACGGGCTCTGGCTATAGACGGTGAAAATCACCGCCGCGTCGAAGCCGCCGCGCCGCAGCCGCTGCTGCATGCGGTGATCGTCGAGCAGATCGCGCGTCACGGTCGACGCGGGCGCGACCCACGGCGCGTCGTATTCGATCACATCGTCGACATCGTCGAGAAACGGCGCGAGCGCGACGCCGCTGCGCGAAGCGAGCAGCGTGATATGGCGGTCTTCGGCGGACTCGCGCAGCGCGTGCAGCGCGGGCGTGGTCATCAGCACGTCGCCCAGATTGTCGAGGCGCACGCACAGAATCCGTTTGACGTCGCCGCCCCAGCACACCGGCTGCGACGTATCGGGCGCGCGCGCGTGAGCCAGGGTGGGCGGCGCAAGTGGCAGAGGTGCGTTCACCGCGGCGCCTCCTTGCGGCGCGCCGCGGGGCCCGGCGGCAGGCCGTGCAACAGGACGCGTTGCGCGGCCTCGTGCAGACCGGCGGCGCGCGCGCCCGGCGTGCGCTGCGGGCCGGTTCGCCATTCGGTCTCGTGGCCGTTGTCGAGCAGGATCGTGCGGCAGCCGGCCCGATTGCCCGCTTCGACGTCGTCGAGAATGTCGCCGATGAACCAGCTGTTGGCGAGATCGAGTTCATGCTCTTCGGCCGCGCGCAGCAGCATGCCGGGCGCGGGCTTGCGGCAGTCGCATACGATCGCGTAACGCGCGACGCTGCCCTCGGGATGATGCGGGCACCAGTACGCGCCGGCGAGCGGGGCGCCGCACTCGGCGAACATCTGCCGCAGCCGGCGTTCGACGTCGAACAGCGCTCTGTCTTCGAACTTGCCGAGCGCGATGCCGGACTGATTGCTGATCACGAACAGCGCGTACGGGTACGCGGCGAGCAGCGCGAGCGCTTCGCGCGCGCCCGGCGCGAAACGCATCAGCGCGGGATCGGCGTTGTAGGGCACGTCTTCGAGCAGCGTGCCGTCCTTGTCGATGAACACAGCGGGTAGCGTCATGATGGTTCGTGGTATGCGCGAGCTTGGGTCAAAAGTCGGAAAAGGCGCGCTGCAGCCGCTGGACCGGCCGCGGCGCGTTCCAAATGCGCACACCGCGCGCGTTCGCGCGGCGTGCGCCGTGGTCAACGGAACGACGCTCCGGCTGCTGCTCGCAGCGGTAGCTGCTCCGGCTCGGACGCGGTGTCGAGCGATGTTTTGGTCGGTGCCAGCCTTGCCGCGCGTGCGTAGATTTGCACGAGCGCATCGCTGACGCCGCGCCAGGTGAAGCCGGTCCGCGCCCGTTCGAGGCCCGCTTCGCCCATCCGGCACGCGAGCGCGGGGTCGCGCCGCAAGCAGTCGAGACGCGCGGCGAGCGCGTGCGGATCGCGCGGCGGCACGAGAAAGCCGGTCACGCCATCGAGGATCGAATAGCGGATGCCGCCTACGTCGGCGCCGATCACCGGCGTCGCGCAGGCCATCGCCTCGATCGGCGTGATGCCGAACGGCTCGTACCAGGGCGTCGTCACGAACACGTCGGCGGCGCTGTAGAAGTAGCGCAGCCGCGTGCGACCACACCGGCCGACGAAGCTCGTCTGCTCCGCGACGCCGCAGTCGCGTGCAATCTCGCGCAAGCGCGCGATCTCCGGCGTCGCGATTTCGTTGGGCGCGTCCGAATTGCCGCCGACTATGTACAGCTGCGCCGACGCGTTGAACGTGTGCTTCAGCACGCCGACGCCGCGCACCACGTTGTCGATGCCTTTGCGCTGCACGAGCCGCCCCACTTGCAGCACGATGAAGTCGTGCTGGCGCCAGCCGAGCGCGTTGCGGGCGGCTTCGCGCTCGACGGGCCGGAACTCCTCGGCATCGAAACCGCACGGCACGATCTCGATGCGCGCTGGATCGGCGCGATAGTGTTCGAGCAGATCGGCTTGGTCCTGCGGACATTCGGCGACGAGGACGTCCGAGCCTGCGACCAGTTCGTCTTCGATCGCGAAGCGCTCGTCGGGGAAGCCGTCATCCGTTCCCTGATGGATACGCCGCACCCGGCCGAGCGCGTGAAAGGTCGTGACCAGCGGCACACCGAGCGCAGCCTTCACTTGCAGCGCGGCGAGGCCGGACATGAAGAAGTTCGCGTGCATCACGTCGTAGGGCTGCGGTTCGCGGCGAAAGAACGCGTTCAGAAACGCGGCGAACTCGTCCATGAACGGCAGCAGTCGTTCCTTTGGCAATTGCCACGGCGGTCCCGCGGGCACATGAATCACGCGCACGCCGTCCATGTCGACGCTCTCGGGCAGCAGTGCGCGATCGCGGCGCGTGAACACGTCGACCTGATGGCCCATTTCCACCAGTTGACGCGCGACGTTCGCGACGTAGATGTTCTGTCCGCCGCTGTCGACGCCACCGGCGACAGCAAGTGGCGACGCGTGTTCGCTGATCAGGGCGATTTTCATTGGCATTCCTTCCTGCGATGCGCGGTTATTGATGTTGACTTTCGTTACCGGCGCAGAGCATTCGGTGTGCCATTCGCATCCTGCGGTGCGGACAAACGATGCGAAGGTCGCGCCGGAACCGGACGAAGCGCCGTAGCGTGCCCTTTTTCGTGGGAAGAGAAGCGCTGTGGCGTTCCCTGTTTCTACATACCGTCATGTAACTTCGAACCGCTCGCGCCGCGCCGGTACTAGGATGAGTGAAGGACCCCGCCCAATTAATAAGTAAGCAGTGCGCGGAAAAGGGCTGGAGCCAGCGCCTTTTTTGCTCGCGCCCGGGTGCGCCGCTTGCGGCACGCCACCCTTGTGCGACGTTTTTTCCGGATGCCACCACCCCGACTTCATGCCGAATTCCGCCCCGCCGCCTCGCTCCGAACTGACGCGCCGAATCGTCGGCGATCTCGCGCATGCGGTGTGGCGTTATCGCTGGCAGACCAGCGGGGCGCTCGCGCTGATGATCGCCGCGCGGCTCGCGACCGTGCTGATGCCGCTCACGCTGAAGCACATCGTCGACGAACTGAGCCCTCCGCTCGCGCATGTGGCGTTTCCGGTGTTCCTCGTGCTCGCCTATGCGCTGCTACGATTTTTCGGCGACGCGCTGAACGAGGCGCGCGACGTCGTGTTCAGCATCGTCGTGCAACGCACGGTCGCGGCGCTGACCGAGCGCACCTTCGCGCATCTGCATCGGTTGAGCGCGCGCTTTCATGCGCGGCGCGAGACTGGCGCGATCGTGCGCGACGTGCAGAAAGGCGCCGACGGCATCGGCTTTCTGCTCGGCACCGCGCTGTTCACGATCGTGCCGACCTTCTTCGAGATCGCGGTGATCGTCGCGATCATGGTGCATAGCTACGCGCGCGAATTCATGCTCGTGATCGTCGTGACCTTCGTGCTGTATGCGGGCTATACGTTCGTGTTCACGCGGCGGCGCGTCGCGTTCCAGCGCGCGGTCAATCTGCTCGAAGCGCAATCGGACGGGCGGCTCGTCGACAGTCTGTTGAACTACGACACGGTCAAATACTTCGCGACCGAAGAAAGCGAGACGCAACGGCTCGGCGACGTGCTGGAAAAGTGGGTGCACGCGCGCATCGCTAACCAGAACGCGTTGACCGCATTGCACGTGGGACAGAGCGCGATGATCGCGCTCGGGGTAGCGGCGGTCATGCTGCTTGCCGCGCAGCACGTGGTGGCCGGCAGCATGAGCGTCGGCGACCTGATTCTGGTGAACGCCTACCTGATCCAGATCTGCATGCCGCTGAACACGCTCGGCTTCGTGTTTCGCGAGACCAACGACGCGCTCGTCAACGTCGAGCGCATGTTCGTGATTCTGGCGGCGCGCGGCCGCCTCGGCGAGGACATCGATGCGCGCGACGCGCAGCCGCTGAAGGTCGGCGCGGGGCTGATCGAGTTCGAACACGTCGATTTCGGCTACGACACGGCGCGTCAGGTGCTGCGCGATGTCGACTTTCACGCGTATGCGGGCAAGACGCTCGCGGTGGTCGGCGGCAGCGGCTCGGGCAAATCGACGCTCGTGAAGCTGCTGTTTCGCCTCTATCGGCCCGAGCGCGGCATGATCCGCATCGACGGGCAAGACATCAGCATGGTCACGCAGCGCAGTCTGCGCGAGGCCATCGGCATCGTGCCGCAGGACACCGTGCTGTTCAATGAAACGATCGCCTACAACATCGCCTATGGACGTCCGTCGGCGACGCGCGCGGACGTCGTGCGGGCGGCGCGGGCCGCGCAGCTCGACGAGTTCATCGAGCGCTTGCCCGACCATTACGACACGCGCGTCGGCGAGCGGGGCGTGCGGCTATCGGGCGGCGAGCGGCAGCGCATCGCGATTGCGCGCGCGATTCTGAAGGACCCGCGCATCATCGTGTTCGACGAGGCGACCTCCGCGCTCGACACGCGCTCCGAGCGCGCGATCCAGACCGAGCTGACGCGCCTCGCGCAAGGCCGCACGTCGATCGTGATCGCGCATCGACTTTCCACCGTCGTCGACGCGGACTGGATTCTGGTGATGGAACACGGCCAGGTGGTCGAGCAGGGCACGCATCGGGAACTGCTCGCGCGCGAGGGCGTGTACGCGAAGATGTGGTCGCTGCAATGGCAGCAGGGCGAACTCGAACACGCGCAGCGCCGGCTGACCGCGCGATCGGTCAGCGTCAGCGCATTGACGGCGGGTGTGATCGATGCATTGCACGACGAGATCGCCGGGCAGCGCGTCGTCGTCTACGCGGAGCCGTCCGACAACGAACTGCGGGTGACCGGCGATCCGAGCGTGCTGCAACCGTTGATCGCCGAGTTGTGCCGCAATGAGATCGCGCAGGCGAGCCCGGGGCAGCGCATCGCGTTGCGCGCGGAGCGGCACGGCAATCACGTGTGGTTCAGCGTGCTCGGCATGGGCGACAAGCCGGCCGAGCTATCGCTGGCGACGGCGCGGCATATGGAAAGCGCGCTGGCGGCCGCGGGCGGCAGCTTCACGCTGACGCCGCTGAATGGGCGGCTCGCCTACGTGGCGATGCTTCCGCTGCGGCCGGTCGCGGATGCGCAACCGCCACTGGCATCGGCGCCCACGGCGCCGGATTCGGCGGAGCCCGCACCGCTCGATGGCCTCTTCGTGCTCGCGATCGACGACCAGGAAGAAGCGCGCGACGCGCTCGAAGCGGTGCTAAGCACGAGCGGCGCACGCGTTCGGCTATGTGCAGCGGGCACCGAAGCGCTGGACTGGCTGCGCGCGACGGACCCGGTGCAATGGCCGCATGTGCTGCTGTGCGATCTGATGCTGGCCGGCGAAAATGGCTATGACGTGCTGAGCCGTTTGCGCGAACTGGAAGGCGGGCGGCCGTCGATTCCGGGCGGGCCGCTGCCCGCGATCGCGTTGACCGGCTACATGGACGCACTCGACGAACAGCGTGCGCGCACTGCGGGTTTCGACGTGCACTTGCACAAGCCCGTGGCGCCCGCGGAACTGATCGCCGCGATCCGGCGGCTCGCGCAGGCGCCGGATCGCATGGACACGGCGTTGCCGCGATAATGATGCGCGCGATTCAGGTCTGAGCGAGGTCTCAGGTCGGCGCGTCGAACTTGCCACCAACAGTCGTCGTTGCGGACGCGTCGAGATTGCGCTCGGCCGCGCGCACGCGGTCGCGCATCGCGAGGATCGACCGGGGGACCACGCGGCGTTGTCGCACGGTCCACGCCAGCCCGGCCAGCAATCCGGTGCCGTCGCGCATCAGCGTGCCTTCCCGCGCGAATACGTCGAGGGCGCGCAGAGTCGCGCTCAACGCTTCGCCCAACGGCAGACGCAGCCACGCGACCCACGCGGCGTTGCGCGCGAGCATGCGACGGCGCAACGCGCTCTCGCGCACCGGCGACGGATGGTGATGGAGCGTCAACTGCTCGCAGTAGACGATCGCATGTCCCGACGCGAGCACGTCGAGCGAAACGAGGGCTTCCTCACCGCCGATGAAAAGACGCGGCTCATAGCCGCCGATCTCGCGATACAGCGCCGTGCGAAACACGCACGCGCCCGCCATATAGCCGATCAAGGAGGGCCCCGGCAGACCGACACGGCCGAGCGGGCTTGCGCGCATCAACGCGCAGGTCGGATCGGTCGTGTTGTCCCCGCCGACGGCGACACGTGCATTCAGCACGCCGACGCACGGCCATGCATCGAGCAATTGCACCGCGCGTTCGAGCGAGCCGGGGTCCCACCAGGTGTCGTCATCGCAGAACGCGACATAGTCGGTCTCGACGCACGCGACCGCGTGGTTGCGGCCCGCCGCGCCGAGATTGCCGTTGCATTCGACGACGCGAACGCTTGGATAGCGCGCTTCGACGAGTGCGACCGTGTTGTCAGTGGAGCCGTTGTCGGCGACGATGATCGGCGGGTTTTCGGGTAACGCGAGCAGACGTTCCAAGGTCGTGAGCAATTCGCTCGCGCGGTTATACGTGAGAACGACGACCGAAATGCGCGGGTAGGGGGCTTTGGTTTGCATGCTGTGCAATCGTTTCGACGGTTGGACTGCGACGGCGACGCAAACCTCGTGCCGCACGTCACGCGTTTTGCGTAGATCGACCCGATTCGTTGCGGCCAAGCTGCCAATAGCATTCGGACGAAAAAAGGCTTGCCTGTCCTTCGGGACCGAATGCGCGCAGTTGGCTGCGGTAGGCGTCGATTGCCGCGCGCTTCATATGCTCGTGTTGCGTGGTGCCGGGCGCATCGAACGCGTGCGGTGGCTGGGCGGCGTAGCCGCGTTTCGCGAGGTCGCACAGGCGCGCTTGCACGACGCCGGACATGCGCCGGTAGGGCACATCTTCATAGGCGATGAACGGACTGGCTGGCTGACGCCGCATCAAGGCGAGACAGGCATTGGACACGAGAACGTGATCCGAATGGAACAGGCCCAACGGCATGACGATCCGCGCGGGTTTTGTTTCGGAAACAGCGTGGTTCAGCGCGGTGATCAGCTCGTCTGCATCGGGCGTTGCATGGTATTGCGCATCGCAGAACAGCAGATGCACAGGAATCGCCGACAGCAACCCGAGCGCCTCCCGGTCTTCCGCCTGACGCGCCTGCATCGCTTCGCACGCGTCGGCGAAACCGGCGGCGCGGTCCCAATCGGTCGTCATGTTGCCGACGGGCGGCGCAGTGAAAACTGTGCAGACGACCGTGCCGGGATGAGCGGCGATCAGCAGTCCGCAACTGAGGACCGCATCGTCGAGATGCGGTGAAATGACGAGCAAGCGCTGGTTCGATTCCATTCCGGCAGTTAGCAAGCTACGTTCCGCCGTCGCGGCGCGCGAAGTGCCAATGCTGGAATAGCCCTTGCTCGCCATGCGGTTCTACTACCGCTTACCGTATGAGCCATGAGCCCCCCTGCAAAACCGCCCGACCACGTGCGCATCGTCGAAGTCCGCAAAGGTCAGGTTACCGAATCGATGTCCCGCGACGCGTTTCGCGAACGCTTCATGGCCCGCTTCTACGACCCGGCGTTTCGCGCGGAAGACGCATCGCTCGCGCGGCTCGAAGCGATTGCATGGGATGCCTATCGCCAAGGCCGCAAGGCGCCGGTCACGGAAAAAGCCGGGCCTGGATTCGCCGACCCGGACTACGATCTGTCGGTCGAATGGCGCACGGCGAGCGAGCGGATCAAGGCGGCGCAGGCGCGGCAGCGCGATCCGGCGTCGCGCTCGCGCGTGCTCGTGATCAACGCATCCTCGCGCAACGACTACACGTGCCCCGGCGAAATGTCGAAGAGCTTCCGGCTTGCGAAGATCGCGCAGCAAGCGCTCGAACGCCGGTCTTGCGACGTCGATTTCCTCGATCTGTCGCACCTGAACTCCGATCGCGACCTGCATATTCATCCGTGCAAAGGCTGCGTGTCGACCGCGATGCCGCTGTGTCACTGGCCATGCAGTTGTTATCCGAATCACTCGCTCGGGCTCGTCAACGACTGGATGAACGACATCTACGAGCGCTTTGCCGCCTGTCACGGCGTGCTGATCGTGACGCCGGTCTACTGGTATCAGGTGTCCGCGCCGCTGAAGCTGATGATGGATCGCCTCGTGTGCGCCGACGGCGGCAATCCCGATCCCACCTCGACCCACGGCAAGAAACCGGACGAAGCCAAGCGTCTCGAACTGGCTGGCTGGGACTATCCGAAACATCTGGCGGGCCGGGCCTATGGCGTCGTCGTGCATGGCGACGTCGCCGGCATCGAGGACTCGCGCAGGGCGCTCGCGGACTGGCTCGACTGGATGGGCTTCGTCGAATCGGGCGCGAAGTCGCGGCTCGATCGTTTTATCGGCTATTACGAGCCCTATGCGACCAGCCATGAAGCGCTCGATCGCGACGAGGACGTGCAGCAGGAAGTGGCCAACGCGGCCGAAGCCGTCGCGAACTGCGTCGAGCAGATCCGCGGCGGACGCAAGGAACCGGACGAAAGCCTCGGCACTCCGCGCGCCAAATGATCCGCAAGTCGCATGAGAAGGGCGAAGCATGAAGAACGACCAGGTGGCGTGCGCGTTCGTCGGCATGGAGGACGTGTCGTCGTGCCTGATCGAGGCGCTGCCGCGAGGGTCGCGTCGCGCAATGCGTCGTCGGAAAGCAACGGCTAGACCCGTTGCGCCCCGCCAAGCCGCTAGTTCAGCCGCGCAGTCGCGCGCAAATGCTCAGCAGGTCTTCGAGAACCACCGGCTTTTTCAGGTGCGCGTCGAAGCCGGCGTGTTCGGCCGCACTGACGTCCGCTTGCTGTCCAAAGCCGCTGACCGCGACGCAGATCACGGACTTCATCGTCGGCATGCCGCGCAGCTTGCCGATGAACTCCATACCGTCCATGCCCGGCATCCCGATGTCCGACAGGATGATATCGGGCGCGTTGCCGTTGATCATCGTCAACGCTTCCTCGCCGCTCGTCGCGGTCCGCACTTCGGCGCCCTCGCTTTCCAGCAGCAGCCTGAAGGTTTCGACGGTCGCGGCGTCGTCGTCGACCATCAGGATGCGCGTGCCTTTCAGCGGCTCGGCGACGACTTCGATACCCGCGCCCGTGCGGGTGGCGAGCCGATGAGTGGGCAGCGTCACCGTGAACGTCGCGCCGCGGCCGACGCCGTCCGACTCCGCGCGCACCGCGCCGCCGTGCAGGTTGACCAGATCACGCACCAGCGCGAGGCCGATGCCGAGGCCCCCGCGGCGCAAGCCCGGATCGCGGCTCTGCTGGAACATCTCGAAGATATGCGGCAGCAGCGACGCCTCGATGCCGATGCCGGTATCGCTGACGCGAAGCACGGCCTCGTCATGATCATTGACCTGCAACGACACCTGGATCGAACCGCGCTGCGTGAATTTCAGCGCATTGCTGATCAGATTCCACACGATCTGCTCGATACGCGTGAGGTCCGCGTGAATGATCACAGGCGCATCGGTGATGTCGACGTTCAACGCGACGCCGCGCTGCGCCGTATCGTCCTGCACCGCGCTGCACACGCGCTGCACGATCTCGCGCATGTCGACCACGGTGCGCACGACCGACAGCTTGCCGGTGCGTACGCGCGAAATGTCGAGCAGATCGTCGATGATTTGCGCCTGGCCCATCACGGTGCGGCGGATCGTATCGGTCGCGCGCGACACGTTCAGATTCTGCCGCGTTTCCGGCGCGCGCGCGATCAGCTCGGCGCTCGCCGAAATCAGGTTCAGCGGATGCTTGAGCTCGTGCGACACGACCGCGAGAAATTCGTCGCGGCGCCGCTGTGCGTCGCGCTCGCTTGCCGCGCGCAGCGATTCGACGTGGGTGCCGCGCCCCGAGATCGGGTCGGTGGCGAACTCGCCGAGATCGCGCGTGATCTGCGCAAAGCCGCTGATGCCCGGTTCGTCGAGACGGGACAGCACGCCGCTCGCGAAAAAGCGCGTGCCGTCCTTGCGCAAATGCCAGCGCTCCTCTTCGGCGCGGCCATTCAGACGCGCTTCGGCGAATTCGCGTTGCGCGACGTTGTCGGCGCGGTCCTCTTCGGTGTACAGGATATCGGCGGACTGGCCGATCATATCGGCTTCCGTATAGCCGAAAATCCGTTCCGCGCCCGCGTTCCAGCTGTTGATCACGCCGTTGTCGTCGAACGTGATGATCGCGTAGTCGCGCGTGCTTTCCGCGACGATGCGCATGCGCCGCTCGCCTTCGCGCAGCCGGTCTTCCGCCTGACGCCGCCCGGTGATGTCGATGAACGACAGCACAGCGCCGTCGATGCGGTCTTCGGTCGTGCGGTAAGGCACGAAGCGCGCGAGATACCAGCGCCCGTCGTTGCTCTTCAGCTCGCGTTCGATCAGGCGCAACGAGTCGAATGCCTCGGCCGCGTCGTCGGCGAGCTTGTCGTATTCGAGGCGGTGCGTGATGTCGAGCAGCGAGCGGCCGATGTCCGACGGAATGATGCTGAAGACGTCGGTTGCGCGCGGCGTATAGCGTTTGATGCAGATGTTGCGGTCGACGAAGATCGTGCCGATGTCGTTCGCGGCGATCAGGTTGTGCAAGTCGTCGTTGATCTTGCCGGTTTCCTCGACCTTCGACTTCAGCTCCGCGTTGACCGTGGTCAACTCCTCGTTGATCGATTGCAGCTCTTCCTTGCTGGTTTCGAGTTCCTCGGTCGCCGAGCGCAGTTCCTCGTTGATCGCCTGCAATTCCTCGTTCGACGCCTTCAGCTCCTCGGTTGAGGTTTCCGACTGCTCGATGGTGGACTGCAACTGTTCCTTCGTGCGTTGCAGTTCCCGTTCGAGCTGACTGATTATCGGGTCTTTCTGCACGTCGGCCGGCGCCGTTTCGGCGTTCGCCACGCTGTCCTCGACCTCGTCGAACAGCACCAGCACGAAGTCCGCGTTCGCTTCCGGATCGTGCACGGGCCGCGCGGTCATGTTGACGAAGTACGACCGGCCATCGCGCTCGATGCGCACGCGGCGCGCTTCGACGCTGCGGTTCGTGTGCAAGGCCTGATAGATCGCGGTGCGCAGTTCCAGCCGCAGTTCCGGACGCACGACCGCCACGATGTTGTGCGAAGGCTCGCCGCCGGAATACTGCAGAAAACGCCCAGCGCGATCGGACAGATGAACGATTTCGGATTCGCGGCTCACCAGCACGCTGGGCGGCGCATATTGCTCGACGAGCCGCTGATGCAGATCGCCGAACGAAAAGCGCCGGCGCCCCGGCGGCTGCACCGTGGTCACGACAGGCCGCAAGCTCATCGTGCCGGAAATCGCGATCGGCACCGGCGTATCACTGCGCACCGCCATGTTCGCGCGATAGATGCGGTTGCGCTTGTCGACCACGGTGA
Organism: Paraburkholderia lebeckiae; assembly: GCF_050436225.1. Lineage (NCBI taxonomy): Bacteria > Pseudomonadati > Pseudomonadota > Betaproteobacteria > Burkholderiales > Burkholderiaceae > Paraburkholderia > Paraburkholderia lebeckiae. The sequence continues at coordinate 731,251 of NZ_JBNDLU010000003.1, forward strand.
ACATCGAGCTCACGCCGTCGGCCGACTCCGAGCTGCCGAGGAACAGCACGCCGCCGGGACGCAGCGCGAAGTGGAACATCTTCAGGATTTCGATCTGCGCTTCGCGGTCGAGGTAGATCAGCAGGTTGCGGCAGCAGATCATGTCGAGCCGCGAGAACGGCGGGTCGCTCAGCACGTTATGGTGAGCGAACAGCATGTGCTCGCGCAGCTCCTTCTTGATCCGGAAATGCGCGGCGTCCCTCGTGAAGAACTGGCGGATGCGCGCCGGCGTCAGGTCGGCGGAGATCGAGTCCGGGTACACACCGGTGCGCGCGAGAGAAATGGCGCGCTCGTCGATGTCGGTCGCGAATACCTGAAAAGACACGCCCTCGGGCGACTTCAGCGAGCGTTCCTGCAGCAGTATCGCCAGCGAATAGGCTTCTTCGCCCGTCGCGCAGCCCACCGACCACACGCGGATGCGGTCCTGTTCGCCGCGGTTTTCGAACAGGGGCGGCAACACTTCACGTTCGAGCACGTCGAACGCTTCCTTGTCGCGGAAGAAATTGGTGACGCTGATCAGCATGTCCTGCAACAGCGCCTGGGTTTCTTCAGCGTGCAGATGCAGATAATCGCGATACGCCTGCAGATCGGTAATGCCGTTGACTTGCAGCCGGCGTTCGATACGCCGCAGAACCGTGGCCCGTTTGTAATGCCGGAAATCGTGTGCGGTGCGGGTGCGCAGAATCACCATGATTTCGCGCAACGCGCGCTCGGCCGACTCGTTGACCGTGTCTTCCTCGGGCTCGTCCGCCTCCGCGGCCGGCAGATGGATTTCCCGCGCGGTGGACCACAGATCCATCAGCCGTTGCGGCATCTCGGCCGCGGTCATCACGAAGTCGGCCATGCCGGTCGCGATTGCGCTGCGCGGCATGCTGTCGTGTTCCGCCTCGGAAGGGTCCTGCACGAGCGTGATGCCGCCCATTTCCTTGATGCGCGACAAGCCGACCGAGCCGTCCGAGCCCGCACCCGACATCACGATGCCTATCGCGCGTTTGCGGTGCGCCTCGGCGAGCGTGCGGAAAAACAGATCGATGCTCGCACGGCGTCCTTCCTCGGGCAGCTTCCGCGTGACGCGCAGGTAGCCGTCGACCATGATCATCTCGAACGAGGGCGCGACCAGATAGACGTGGTCCGATTCGATCGGCGTGGGGCCTGTGACCTGCTGCACGGACATGCTGGTGACTTTCTGCAGCAGTGAGGCCAGATTGCTTTCGTGATCCGGCAACAGGTGAACGACCACGACGAAGGCCATCGACGTGTGCGCGGGCAGCGCCTCGAAGAATTCCGTCAGCGCGTTAAGCCCCCCCGCCGATGCGCCGATGCCGACGATCGGATAGAGTGCCTGGCTAGGCAGAGTTTGCCCTCGCTTCTTTGACATGGCTGCGTGTCCCTTCATGGAAAGGATAGTGTCCAGCGGTGGATTTTTATAGGGCGACGAGCCCATTTCTTGCTGGCTCGGACGGCTATTATCCCGCATTGCACTCATTTTTCCATCAGCATCGACTGCAGCAGTTCGGCCGCGCGCCTCGCGCGCAGCACATTATCCTCCTCGCGCTGTTGCGCGGCGGTATCTCCGGTTTTGGCGAAATGGTCGCGCAACTCGCGGCTAAACATTTCGCGCTCGCGCAGCGCACGCAGCGCCTTGCGCAATGAGTCCTCGGCATCCGTCATGCGGCCGTCGCCGAGCGACGCGGCCGAATACGCATGACCGGTATGACAGCGATAACGCATCACCCGCGATCCGGTGATGCGCCACAGCGTGCCGTTGCATTCGGGGCATGTGAAAGTCGACGGCGTGGCGAGTCCCCTGATTGCTTCGAATGCCATGGTGCCGGCCAGCCACGCGTCTTGTTCGAGAACGATGCGATCGGTCGCCTCGCGCCGCGCACGGCCGCTTTTTCCCGTCGCGCTGGCGTTGCCGCCGGTCAGTTTTACCAAACATTGCCCCATTTGATCGAGCGGCAGCACGTGATCGGCAAACGGCGATGCATGTTGCGGCATCTCGCTCGCGAACGCGTCGACCGGGTCCTGGACGAGCGTCGCGCCGCCGCACGTCTGGATTGCTTCGAGGCCTGCGGTGCCGTCGTCGAGCAGGCCGGTCAGGATCACGCCGATCGCGCGTGGCCCTATCTGCGCGGCCGCACTGCGAAATAGGGGGTCGATCGCCGGGCGCGCGAAGTTCTCTTTCGCGCCGTGCAGAAGCCGCAGTAGCCCATCCTCGACGACGAGGTGCCGATCGGGCGGCGCCACGTAAATTCTGCCGGGCGCGTAATGTTCGCCATCCTGTGCATGCTTGGCGGGTAGCGGTCCGGCCTGGTTCAGCAGCGCGGGCAGCATGCTGCCATGCGCGCCGATATGCAACACGACGGCGATGCTGGCGGGCATATCGACGGGAAGCTGCGAAGCAAGCGAACGCAGCGCATCGACCCCGCCCGAGGACGTGCCGATTACGATGAAGTCGCGGTGGGTCAAGTGGGCTCCGGGGCGTGGAAGCGGGGCGTGAAAGCGGACCTTTCTTGTTAGTCAAAACAAACAAGCAAGCGATATGCCGTCGCTGCATTTTTTGGGGCGTTGCAGGTAGAAACGTTCTTTGGCGACGGCGGTTTTCAGCCTCCGCGACAATCCAGGCACGCGGGCCGAAAGCGCCGCGCGAAACTCGCACAATGCATATGACGAATGTCGTGCAACATCATCTGCCGGGCGAATCGACCCAGTTCGTCAGTCTGGTCCGCAAGTGGACGTCGCTGCCGGTGTGTGCCGCGAAGAACGGCGAGCGTCCCGAGCCGGCTCACGTCTACGTAGCAAGTTGAGACGACGTGCTGACCCTCGAAGCCGGGCTCTTTCGCACAATGCCGGTCGACGGCGGCAGCCGCCGTTCCGCATCGACACCACCGACGCATTCCTTGAGAAAGCGCCATGCACGATCTCATGGTGCGCTTCGCCGATGCGCTTCGCCGATGCGCTGCGCGGGCGGTCCGGTTAACGCAATTACACCGGCGCGGGCTGACTGCCCGTCGCTCGCGGGCGGCCGCTCGTGTCGAGCGCGAGCAGCGCGTCGTAGATCATCAGATAGTCGTTGGTCATGCGCGTTGCCGTGAAGCGGCGCTCGAACGCGCGGCGGCACGCGCCGCGCTCGATACCGTCGATGCGCTCAACAGCTTGCACGGCCTCGTCCACGTTATCGACGACCAGGCCGGTCACGCCGTCTTCGAGCAACTCGGGCACCGCGCCGCGGCGAAACGCGATCACCGGCGTGCCGCATGCCATCGCCTCGATCATCACCATGCCGAACGGCTCGTCCCATTCGATGGGCAGCAGCAACGCGCGCGCGTTCTCGAGCAATTGCCGGCGCTCGAGGCCGCCGACTTCGCCAAGGTATTCGGTGAACGCGCTCGAGCGGCGCAACAGCGGATCGATGCGTTCGCGGAAATAGTCGCGTTCGCCGGGATGAATCTTCGCGGCGATTTTCAATGGCAAGCCGCTGCGCCGGGCGATGTCGATCGCGAGATCGGGACGTTTCTCCGGCATCATCCGGCCGAGAAAAAGCAGGTAGGAACCGGCCATCGGTTGAAACTCGAACTCGTCGAGCGGCAGGCCGTGATGCACCGTGCCCTGCCAGTTCGCCCACGGCACGGGGTGGCGCTGACTGGCGGAAATCGACACCACCGGCACGCGCGCGAATTCGCGAAACAGCGGGCCATGATCGTGCAGCAGGAGACGGCCGTGCAGCGTCGTCAGCGTACGGCACGGCAGGCGCTCGGCCCAAGCGAAATGCAGCGGCTCGCCGTGAAAATGAACGACGTCGAAGCGGTCCGCGTCGCGAATCACGCGCGCGAGCTGCCTGATGTGATGGGTTTGCGTGTCCCACACGTTCGCGTCGCGCCAAAGTCCACGCGGGCAGATCGGCACGAGCCGCGCGGCGCTCGTCGAATCGGCGCTCGCATAGAGCGTCACGTCGTGGCCGCGCGCGACCAGTTCTTCGGTCAGATACGACACGACGCGTTCGGTGGCGCCGTACGCGAACGGCGGCACGCTTTCGTAAAGCGGAGCGATTTGGGCGATTCTCATCGGTCGTTGAAAAGAGGCAAGAGAGGTTAGCGCGCAACACGCGGCGCCGCAGCACCGCAGCAATCGACGTACCTCCGCGGGACCGGTGGCGGTATGGCGTTTGCTCGATCAGGGCACTTGACCGATTGAAGGAGCCGCCATGAAAGACCGCGCAACGCAGTCCGCTTCGGACGACACTAAGCCCACCGCCTCACGCGAAACCGCGAGCACGCCCGACGCGCTCGCGCTGCTCGAAGCCGATCATCGCGCCGTCGAAAAACTGTTCGACGCTTTCGGCAAATCGCGCGGCGACGAGCGCGACACGCTCGAAGCCAAAGCCGCGCTGGCGCAGCGCGCGTGCGAAGAGCTGACAATGCACTCGATCATCGAGGAAGAGCTGTTGTATCCGGCCGCGCAACAGGCGCTGCCCGACGACGACAAGCTGGACGTCGATGAAGCCTACGTCGAGCATTTTCTGGTGAAGACGCTGATCGCGAAGTTCGAGACGCTGAAGCCGGGCGACCAAGGCTTCGACGCGACGTTCAAGGTCATGTCCGAGCTCGTGCGTCATCACGTCGAGGAAGAGGAAGGCGAGCTCTTTCCGGCCTTGCGGCGCACCGGCTGCGATCTCGCCGCGCTCGGTGAAAAGATCGCGGCGCGCAAGCAAACGCTGCAAGCCAGGCTGGATCAGGCGGGCAGTCGCGCTGTCGGCGACAAGACCTGATGGGCGCAAGCGCCATCGAACATCGCAGGTGAATGATGAAGGCAGTGGTATTTCACGGCATCGGCGATTTCCGGCTCGACGACGTGCCGGACCCGCAGTTGCAGCAGCCGGCCGACGCGCTCGTGCGGCTCACGTCGAGCGCGATTTGCGGCACGGACCTGCACATGGTGCGCGGCACGCTCGGCGAGATGGAGTCCGGCACGATTCTCGGGTACGAACGCGCCGGCGACATCGCGCAATGCGATACCGCGAGTTCGACCGGCGCGAGCCGGGGTGGATCAAGGTAAAGCTGGAGACTTGAAATGCGCGCGGCAGTCGCGCTGATCCGTTTGAAGCGTCGCCGCGACAGGGCAGTCCATAAGTCGACGCTTATGGACGAACGCACCCTTTTACACCTCCATTAACATCGGTTTCAGAAGGGCATAACAGGATCGCCTAACGCAGGCAGGGAGCGATATGTCCAGGAGAAAGCTGAAACTGATCCAATACTCGCCGGCGACGATCCTGTCGCGCGACGACTTTTCGATCTTCGTCACCGCGCGACGCAGCGCCGATGGACGATTCTATGCCGACCTACTGGTCAGCCGTAAGGTGGACGGCCGCCGACTATTCCCGTTCGATGGCGCACCCGATGTCGGTCCGTTCGACAGTATCGAGGAAGCGCGGCTCGCCGCCGAGGAATACGGCGCGCGGATCGTCGCGGCCGATCTTGCCTGTCCCGAGATGTAAGCACGCGGCCCGTGCCGCGCCCAGCGATCCGCCCGCGATGGCGACCGGATCGCGTCGATCGTCGACGACACGCCGGCATCGGCGCGCCTCGCGCTATCGCCTGGCGACTGCATCCCCATCTGACGCGTGTGCCAGTCCGCGACCGGCACACGGCGGACCTGCGTGTCCGCCGTCTTCCTTCTGACCTCGGTCATCGCAGCTCCCCTCGAATGTCCAGAGATGCCAGGATTGGCCACCCGGTCGAGCATCGGCCGTTGCTTTGCAGCTGTCGTCGTTGGAACGGTGCTTGCTGTGCTGCACGCGAACCACTGGCTTACCTGCCTTCAACGTCGCGCAATGATCGATCTCGCTGGACCAATCGGACCTACGGCTTCTCATCGCATTGCGCTCCTCGCGCGGCGCGGCGTGCGGATACTGCTCCCCTGCGTGGCACGCGGCGCCTGCGCACAGCAACCGCCGCAGGATGCGCTGCATCCGGCCGGCGTGCAGGCCGCGCACATTCTGCGGCTGTGGCACCTGTCGTTGATCGTGTGCGGCGCGGTGTTCGCGGCAGTGCTGTTCGCGACACTGATTGCGCTGGTTCGCCGCACCGATAGGAGCGGCAATACTGGCGACAATGCGCAAGGTGTCGAGCACGCGTCACTCGCGCAGCCGCGCGAACGCGGCACGCAGCGCGCGGTCGCCGTCGTCAGCGTCGCGTCGGTGGCGCTGCTGTTGGGGCTGATCGTCGCCGACGTATTGACGGATCGCGCGCTGTCACGCTTGCCGGTCGACGACGCGTTGCATCTCGAAGTCACCGGCGAGCAGTGGTGGTGGAAAGTCGACTATCCTGGCGATGCGCAACAGCCGGGCTTCTCGACCGCGAATGAATTTCACGTGCCCGCGGGGCGGCCAGTCGTCATCGCGCTGAAGACGAGCGATGTGATCCACAGCTTCTGGATGCCCAATCTGCACGGCAAGAAGGACATGCTGCCGGGCATCGATTCGACGATCGAATTCCGCGTCGACCAACCCGGCGTCTATCGCGGCCAGTGCGCCGAATATTGCGGTGCCGAGCACGCATGGATGGCGATGTTCGTGACCGCCGACACGCCCGAACATTATGCGCACTGGCGCACGCAGCAGGCCACGCCCGCCGTGACGGCGGCGCTCAGTCCGACCGACGCGGTCGCTCGACGCGGCCTGCAGATCTTCGAGCAGTCGAGCTGCGCAAACTGCCACACCGTGCGCGGCACGTCGGCGCAGGGCACGCTCGGCCCAGACCTCACGCACCTGATGAGCCGGCAGACGATCGCCGCGGGCGTGCTGCCGAACACGCAGCAGAACCTCGCGGCGTGGATCCGCGATCCGAACGCGCTGAAGCCGGGCACGACGATGCCGGCCGTGCCGCTCCCCGCATCCGACCGGCAAGCGCTGGTCGCCTGGCTCGGATCCCTACGATGAGCACGCTCGAACGCCCGTCCGCCTTGCACGTCGACCTCGCGATCAAGGACGGCCCCCACGCGCCCGCCGATACGCGCGCGCTGCTCGCCGACACGTGGCGCGATCCGCCGGGCGTGATTGGCTGGTTGTCCGCAATCAACCACAAGACGATCGCGCGGCGCTTCATCGTCACGACGTTCGTGTTCTTCCTGCTCGCGGGGTTGCTCGCGCTCGCGATGCGCACGCAGCTCGCGCGGCCGAACAACCACGTGGTCGGTCCCGACTTCTACGACCAGCTGTTCACGATGCACGGCACGACGATGATGTTCCTGTTCGCCGTGCCGGTGATGCAGGCGGTCGCCGGATACTTGATTCCGTTGATGATCGGCGCGCGCAGCGTCGCATTTCCGCGCATGAATGCGTACGCGTACTGGGTGTTCCTGTTCGGCGGACTGACGCTCTACATTGCGTTCGCGATGGGCGCGGGGCCGCGCTCGGGCTGGTTCAGCTACGTGCCGCTGGCCGGCCCGGACTATGCGACGGGCAAAGGCTCCGATATCTGGGCGCAGATGATCACGTTCACCGAGCTGTCCGCGCTGCTCGAAGCGATCGTGCTGATCACGACCATTCTGAAAATGCGCGCGCCCGGCATGTCGCTGAACCGGCTGCCGCTGTTCGCATGGGCGACGCTCGTCACGCAGTTCATGGTGCTGTTCGCGATGCCCGCGGTCATGCTCGCGAGTACCGCGCTGATTCTGGACCGGTTGGTCAGCACGCAGTTTTACAACCCGTCGCTCGGCGGCGACGTGCTGCTGTGGCAGCACCTGTTCTGGTTCTTCGGACACCCGGAGGTGTATTTGATCTTCATCCCGGCACTCGGCTTCATGTCGTCGATCATCGAGACCTTTTCGCGCCGGCCGGTGGTCGGCTATCCGGCGATGGTGCTCGCGCTGATCGCGACCGCGTTCCTTGCGTTCGGACTCTGGGTGCATCACATGTTCGCGACCACGGTGCCCGAACTGGGCAAGAGCTTCTTCACGGCGGCAAGCGTGCTGATCGCGGTACCGTCGGGCATTCAGATCTATTGCTGGCTCGCGACACTGCTGACCGGCAAGCTCAGGCTCCGCACGCCGCTGCTGTTCGTGCTCGCGTTCTTCTTCATCCTGGTGCTGGGCGGCATGACCGGCATCATGCTCGGCTCGGTCGCGCTGGATCTGCAGGTGCATGACACCTACTTCGTGGTCGCGCATCTGCACTACGTGCTGATAGGCGGCGCGGTGTTTCCGCTGTTCGGCGCGTTCTACTACTGGTTTCCGAAGATCACCGGACGCATGCTCGGCGAGCGCCTCGGGCGCTGGCATTTCTGGCTGTTCTTCATCGGCTTCAACGTGACGTTCTTCCCGATGCACTGGCTCGGCCTGCATGGCATGACGCGGCGCATCTGGACTTATCCCGCCGGGCTCGGCTGGGGGCCGATGAATTTGAGTGCGACACTCGGCGCGTATCTGATGGGCGTCGGCGTCTTGCTGTTCCTTGTCAATGTGGCGCGCAGCCGCCGGCGGGGCGCTGCTGCGTCGGCCGATCCGTGGGGCGGCGGCACGCTCGAATGGAGCACGCCGAGCCCGCCGCCGCCACACAATTTCGACGTGCTGCCGATCGTGCATGGCCGCCATCCGCTGTGGGAGCCGTCGCGGCAGCCGGCGTCGGTGTCGGGTCTCACGGCCGGCGCGCGCGAGGTGCTGACGACGAGCGCGCTCGATGCGATCGCCGAAACCCGCCCGCTGTTTCCGACGCCGTCGATCTGGCCGTTTGTGAGCGCTGTCGCGACGACGATCTTCTTTATCGGTTCGATCTTCACGCCGACGGCCGTATGGTGGGGCACCGTGCCGGTCGCCGCGGCGATGATCGCGTGGTTCTGGCCAACGCGCGCGAGCAATGCGCTGGCGCGCGCGCTCGAACGCTGGCCGTCGCCACGCGGCGGTACGGCGCAGCACGAAACGCCGCAAATCCGCACGCTTGCCGAGTCCGACGACGCGCCGGCGGGCACCGTCTCGACCCTCGACGTGCGCGCGTTGCCGAGCTTCGACTTCAGCCATCGCAGCCCGATGTGGTGGGCGACCGCCGGTCTGATGGCGATCGAAGGCACTGTGTTCGCGATCGCGGTCGCGATGTACTTTTATCTGCGCGGCGTGAACGCGGCGTGGCCGCTGCACGCGCCGCCGCCCGCTCTGCTGTGGGGCACGCTGAACACGGCCATCCTGCTGCTGAGCCTCGCGCCGAACCAGCTCGCGAAGCGCGCGGCGGAGCGTGGCGAACGCGCTGGCGCGTGCTTGTGGCTCAGCGTGTGTCTCGCGTTCGCGCTGGCATTCCTCGTGCTGCGCGGCTTCGAGTTCACGGCGCTGAATGTGATGTGGTACGCGAATGCATATGGCTCGATCGTGTGGCTGCTGCTCGGGCTGCATACCACGCACCTCGTGACCGATACCGTCGATTCAGCCGTGCTCGCGCTACTGCTGAAGACCGGTCCGTTCGAGGGCAAACGGCTGCTCGACACCAGCGAAAACGCGATCTACTGGTACTTCGTCGTGTTGAGCTGGCTGCCGATCTATGCGGTGCTGTACGTTGCGCCGCGCATGCATGGGTGATTCGTGAGGTGCCGATGGATATCTGGCTAGGATTGCTCGCGGCACCAACGGCGGTGCTCGCCACCCAGAGCATCGACTATGCGCTGATCCGGCTCGCCTGCGCGAGCGGCGCCGCATGGCCGATGCACGCGGTCAGCGCGGCGGCGTTCGCGTTCTGCGCGTTTGCCGCGTGGCTCGCATACGGACGCTGGCGTGCCGAACGCTCGCTCGGCGAGCCCGCCTATGCGCGACGCGACGCGCGCGCCGGCTTTTTCGCGCTGATGGCGATGATCGTCGGCGCGCTGTCCGCGCTCGTGCAACTCGCGATGTGGATCCCGCAATGGCTGCTGCCCGCTTGCCGATGACCCGGCACATCCATTGGGCCGCATGCCTGGCCTGGCTGCCCAGCACGACGGCCGCCGCGCATGTGCTGTCCGACGCCGATCGCGCGACCTTGTCGTTCGGCTGGAGCTTCGAACCGTGGGTCGTCGCGTTGCTGGCGCTCAGCATCGGCGCGTATCTGATCGGCTATGCGCGGCTGCGGCGCCGCTCGCGCGCGCGGCGGCGCTGGGTCGGCGCGCGCACGCTGCATCTGCTGGCCTTCGCCGGCGGTTGGAGCGCGCTGGTGCTCGCGTTGATGTCGCCGCTCGATACGTTGTCCGGGGCGCTGTTTTCCGCGCACATGGTGCAGCACGAATCGATGATGCTGATCGCGGCGCCGCTGTGCGTGGCGGGGCGTCCGCTTGCCGTATGGATGTGGGCGCTGCCGCGGCGCGCGCGTCTGGCGGTCGGGCGGGCGGTGCGCGCTCGCCCGTTCGCGCGCGCGTGGCGCTGGCTGACCGCGCCGCTGGTCGCGTGGGTGCTGCACGCCGCCGCTTTATGGGCGTGGCATGCGCCGACGTTGTTCGAGGCCGCGCTTGCGCATCCAACCGTGCATACATTGCAGCACGCCAGCTTTTTGCTGAGTGCGCTGATCTTCTGGTGGACCGTGACAGGCGACGGCGCCCGCCGCGGCAACGGCGGCCACGCGATGCTGTCGCTGTTCACGACGATGGTTCACACGAGTGCGCTCGGCGCGCTGATCACGCTTGCGCCGGGCCTCTGGTATCCGTCGTATATCGAGCCGTGCGCGGCGTTGGGCATCGATCCCCTGCACGATCAGCAACTGGGCGGACTGATCATGTGGGTGCCGGGCGCGATGGCCTATCTGGCTGGGGGGCTGCTCGTCGCGGCGCGCTGGCTGAGCCGCGCGGACCGGCAGCCGGCATTGACGTACGACGCGGCGCGGGCCCGCGGGGAGGGCGCGCGATGATGCGAAGGCACGCCGCGGCGCGAGCGGCGGCAGCGGGTGCGTTGCTCGCGGTGTGCGTCGGGTTGTCGGCGAGCGCATTCACCGGTGGATCGACCGCGGCGGATGCGTCGGCGGCGAGCACTGACGCGCAGGCTTCGGGCGACGCGGCGAGCATCGAGCCGTCCCAGCTCGCGCGTGGCGAGTACCTGGCGAAAGTCGCCGATTGCGCCGGCTGCCACACCGCGCCGCAGGGCGGCGCGCCGTTTGCGGGCGGCCTTGGCATGGGTTCGCCGTTCGGCACGATCGTGTCGAGCAATATCACGCCGGACCCGCAGTACGGCATCGGCCGCTACACGTACCAGGACTTCGAGCGCGCGCTGCGCGAAGGTGTCGCGCGCGGCGGCAAGCGGCTCTATCCGGCGATGCCATACGTGTCGTTCTCGAAGCTCAGCGACGAGGACGTGCACGCGCTTTACCTATACATGCTGCACGGCATCGCGCCGGTCGCGAAACCGACCCCGCGCTCGGACGTCGCGTTTCCGTTCAACCAGCGCTGGGCGCTGCGCTTCTGGCAGATGGTCTTCGTGCCGTCGCAGCCATACGTGCCGCGTCCGCAAAGCGACGCGATGTGGAATCGCGGCGCGTATCTGGTGCAAGGCCCGGGACATTGCGGCGCGTGCCATACGCCGCGCGGCAAGTTCTACCAGGAAAAAGGCCTCGACGAGTCGTCGAGCGACTATCTGGTGGGCGGCGTCAACGATCACTGGTTCGCGCCAAACCTGACCGGCGACATGGGCTCAGGACTCGGCCGGCTCACCGCCGCGGACATCGCCGCGTTCCTGAAGACCGGCCACGGCGCGGGCGTCATCGCGTACGGCAGCATGGTCGAACAGGTCGAGGACAGCACGCAGTATCTGACCGACGACGATCTGCATGCAATCGCGCATTACCTGAAGTCGCTGCCCGCGCAACAGCCGTCGGGCACCTATACGCACGGCGCCGATCCAGCGCGTACCAGCGTGAACGGCAGCCGCGTGCCCGACTCGCTGAGCGTCGGCTTCAACGTCTACCAGTCTTTTTGCGCAAGCTGCCATCACGCGGATGGGCGCGGCGTGCCGAACGTGTTCCCGGCGCTCGCGGGCAACCCTTCGGTGATCGCGGAAGACACCACGTCGCTGATCCGGCTGCTCATCGAAGGCGGCAACAGCCCGGCGACGCGAAGCGGTCCGTCACGTCAGTCGATGCCGCCGTTCGCGGCGACCCTCGCCGTCGTCGAGATCGCGCAGGTGTTGACGTATATCCGCAGCGCCTGGGGCAACAACGCGCAGTCCGTCACCGCCAACGACGTCGCGACGCTGCGAAACGAGCTGCACAAATAGCAGCACACGCCGCCGCGCGGAACAACGCTTGCTCGCCTGTCGCTCGCCGTCATTCGGGCACGGCGCGCGTGGCGCCGTATTGCATCGCTCACGCTCACGGAGAGACACATGGACAAGGAACTCGAAGCCCGCATCCGCACGCGGGCGTATCAAATCTGGGAAAACGATCCGTCGCCGGAAGGCAGGGCCGACGACCATTGGGAAGAAGCGCGCCGGCAGATCGAGGCGGAAGGCGAGGTCGATGAGGCTGCCGCGCCGCAGGAGCCGACCGATCAGTCCGCCGATCGCGACCGCGGCTCGCGCATCGCGCCCGAACAGCAACTGCAGGAAATGCCCGGCGAGGACATCGAACCGCCGAAGCGCGCCAAACGTCCGCGCGCCGGATGAGCGGGCGCCGCGCTTTCACACCGACGCCGACGATGGCGTCGGAGCCACCGGCAGCGCGCGCTTGTGGCGCGTCGCCATGTAAAAGCGGCGGATCGTGGTCAAGACTTCTTCACTGACGGGCTTGCCTTCGAGGAAGTCGTCGATGTCCTGGTAGCTGATGCCGTAGCTGTCCTCGTCCGGCTTCTGCGGCGTCAGCGATTCGAGGTCCGCGGTCGGCACCTTGTTGACGAGCCGCTCCGATGCGCCGAGCGCATGCGCGAGCGCGCGCACGCGGCGCTTCGTCAGGCCGGCGAGCGGCAGGATATCGGCGCCGCCGTCGCCGAACTTCGTGAAGAAGCCCATCAGCGATTCGGCCGCGTGGTCGGTGCCTATCACCACGCCGACCCGCGCGCCCGCAATCGCGTATTGCGCGATCATGCGTTGCCGCGCCTTGATGTTGCCGAGCACGAAGTCTTCCTGAAAGTCGTCGACGTACTGCACGTTGCCGCGTTTGAGCGAAGACAGCATCGCTTCGGCGGGCTCCTTGATATTGACCGTCAGCGTTTCGTCCGGACGGATGAACGCGAGTGCGGCCGCGGCGTCCTCTTCGTCGCGCTGGCTGCCGAACGGCAGACGCACCGCGACGAAACGGGCTTCATAGCCGCCGGCGCGCAGACGTTCGACGGCAAGCTGCGCGAGGCGCCCCGCAGTCGACGAATCGACGCCGCCGCTAATGCCCAGCACATAGGTACGCAGGCCTTGCGACGCCAGGTAGTCGCCGAGGAACGCGACACGCCGCTCGCGTTCGCGGGCCACGTCGAAGTCACGCTCGACGCCGAGTTCGTCAATCACTGCCTGTTGCCAGGCGTTGGCGTCGAAGGAAGATTGCAGATTCATCGTTCGGTCTCTCTTCAGTGGTCCCGCTGGATGCGCGGGAGTTGATCGAAGTAATGCTCGACGCGCGACAGCGCATACAGCGCGGCGGCCGAACGCACGTCGTTGCGGTCGCCCAAAAAGCGCCGCGTCTCGGCGAACGTGACGAACTGATCGCCCGGACGCCGGAACGCCCACGCGAAGCATTGCGTGCCCTGCGGCGGATCGTCATCCGAGCCGCCATGCGCGCCGCCATCGGCGAGCCCCGTGTTCGATACCGCGATGTCCGCGCAGCAGCCTTCCTGGCGCAACGCGCCCTCGGCCATTTCGCGCGCGACCGCTTCGCTGGTGAGTCCGTATTGCTTCATCGTGCTTTGCCGCACGCCGAGAAACCCTGCTTTGCCCGATGGCGAGTAGCTGACGAAGCCGACGTCGAGACATGCGCCGCTGCCTGGCACGCTCGCCAGATATGACGCGATCTGGCCGCCGGTGCAGGATTCGGCGGTCGCGAGCTTCAGACCTCGCGAGCTGAGGAAGGATACGACCTGCATGGGAATGTTCATGATTTTCGCCCTTGTCGTGCGATGGAATCGGACCGGCGTTTTGTTCGCTCAAGCGCTCGCGCCGGAACCGCAGCAAATATCGGTCCGCGCTCGCGGAGCGCGGGCGCGTGACGGCGGCACGTGCGTTGCTCGGGCGATGACGGGCGCGAGAAGGAGGATGGCTGCGTCAAGGTCGTGATGAAGCCGTAGCGCGCGCTTCACGTTTCGCGCATCGCCACCGGTCCCCGCTGGCGGTATGCTCGTTGCTGAAGCGTGGAAGAGCAGTGCACTCGCGCGCCGCCCCGTGGCAAGTGCGGAGCGCGCGGAGCGCCGCGCATTCGCGAGGAGGCGGCGATGAGCGATTTCGACGAAGCGCGCGCATGGATGGTCGAACGGCAGATCGTGCAACGCGGCGTGCGCGACGACTACGTGATCGAGGCGATGCGGCGCGTGCCGCGCGAGGCGTTCGTGCCCTCCGATCTGCACGAATTCGCGTATGACGATACGCCGCTGCCGATCGGCGGCGAGCAGTCGATCTCGCAGCCGTACATCGTCGCGAAGATGCTCGCGGCCGCCGAGTTGCAGCCCGGCGATCGCGTGCTCGACATTGGCACGGGCTCCGGCTATGCGGCCGCGATCGCCGCGGAGATCGCGGGCCGGGTGGATTCGATCGAACGAGACGCGAGCCTCGCCGAGGGCGCGCGCGAGCGCTTGCAGCGGCTCGGCTACGAGAACGTCGAAGTGCATGTCGGCGACGGCACGGCAGGTCTTGCCGAGCATGCGCCCTATAACGCGATCATTGCGGCGGCGGGCGGACCGCGTGTGCCGCGAGCGCTGCGCATGCAACTCGCCGTCGGCGGACGGCTCGTGATGCCGGTCGGCAGCAGTCCGAGCCGTCAGCGGCTCGTGAAGATCGTGCGGCTCGACGAACACGACTACGACGAACATGCGTTCGGTGAAGTGCGCTTCGTGCCGCTCGTCGGCGACGATGGCTGGCCGGAGCCGGGCAGCGCGCCGCGCGCGGATTTGCGGCCCACGCCCACGCCGACCCCGCTCGCGCCTACGCCGGCCCCGCCTATGCCGGCCGCGCCTATGCCGGCCGCGCTCGAAGTCGCGCTTCGCAACGCGGCCGAACCGTTGCCCGACATCGATTCAGCGGAATTCGCGGCGTATTTCGACCGCTTCGCCGGGCGGCGCGTCGTGCTGCTCGGCGAGGCCAGTCACGGCACCTCGGAGTTCTATCGCGCGCGCGCCGCAATCACGCGACGCCTCGTCGAGCAGCACGGCTTTTCGATGATCGCGGTCGAGGCCGACTGGCCCGACGCCGCGATCATCGACCGGCATGTGCGCGATCGGCCGATGCCCGGCGAGCGGTCCCGACCGTTTCGCCGCTTTCCGACCTGGATGTGGCGCAACACCGACTTCATGGGCTTCGTCGCGTGGCTGCGCTCGCACAACGCCGCGCACCGCGAGCGCGAAACGCGCTTTTACGGGCTCGATATCTACAGCCTGTCCGAATCGATCGACGCGGTATTGCGCTATCTCGACAGCGTCGACCCGGCCGCGGCGCGCATCGCTCGCGAGCGTTATGGGTGCCTCAGTCCGTGGCAGAAAGATCCGGCCGTGTACGGACGCGCCGCGTTGAGCGGCGGCTACGCGCAGTGCGAAGAGCACGTGGTCGCGCAGCTCGGCGATCTGCTGAAAAGTCGGCTCGACTATGCGCGCGAAGACGGTGAGCGCTTCCTCGACGCGGCGCAGAATGCGCGGCTCGTGGCGGTCGCCGAGCACTACTATCGCGCGATGTACTACGGCGGACCGCAAAGCTGGAATCTGCGCGACACGCATATGTTCGACACGCTGCGTCATACGCTCGACAGCCACGGGCCGCAGGCGCGTCTGGTCGTGTGGGCGCACAACTCGCATATCGGCGACGCGAGCGCCACGCAGATGGGCCGCGTGCAGGACGAGATCAATCTCGGCCAGCTGTGTCGCGCGCAGTTCGGCGACGCGGCGGCGCTGATCGGGTTTGGCACGCACAGCGGCACGGTCGCCGCGGCGAGCGACTGGGGCGGACCGATGGAGGTCAAAACCGTGCAGCCATCGCTCGATGGCAGCGTCGAATTCAGCATGCACGGCACGGGTCTCACGCGCTTCCTGCTCGACCTGCGGCCCGGCGTGCACGACGCGCTGCGCGATCGGCTGCGCGCGCCGCTGCTCGAGCGCTTCATCGGCGTCCTCTATCGGCCCGACACCGAGCGCTATAGCCACTACGCGGAGGCGTCGCTGGCCGAGCAGTTCGACGCGTTCGTGTGGTTCGATCGCACGAGCGCGGTGACCGCGCTGCCCGTTTCCGCCGACGAGAAAAACCACGCGGCGGAGACTTTTCCGTTCGGTGTATGAGGGCGCTCGGCACGCTCGCGCCTCAGGCGAGGAACGCGGCTTGCAACGGAACGGACAGTGCAAATCCAGCTTGTCCGAACCGAGGGGGTCGCTTATGAACAAGGTTGTACAGCGCTTTACCATCGCCGCGATGTTGGGTGTGGCCAGTGGCGTCGTCTGCGCGCAAGCCGGCGAGCGGGCCGCGACGCCGCCGGCTGGCGCTGCGCAACCCTTGCTATTCGCGCAGGCCGGCAAAGACGCGGGCACCGAAGGCGGCGCGGGCGCGGCGGGCCAGTCGGGTACGCCGCCCGCCGAGTTGAGCCGCGACCAGGCGAACCGTGAACAGGCGGGGCGCGCGAACCAGCCCGCGGCTCAGCACGGACAGCACCGCCGGCAAGGCGCGAGCGCGGCACACGGTGCGAGCAGCGCGCGCTAGCGGCGACGCGGCCCGGCTGCCGCCGTCGTCGCGCGTGCTCGCGATTCCGCCATGAAAAACGAACCGGTCTGGTTCCTGCTGATCGGCGCGCTGCTCACGTTCATGGCCGTCGCGCGCGGGCCGATCCGCCGCTTGCCGCTGACCGGCGCGATGATCTATCTGCTGGTCGGCGTGGCGATTGGGCCGGCCGTGTCCGGGCTCGTCGGTGTCGATCTGCTCGGCAATACCGCGTTGCTCGCGACACTCGCTGAAGTCGGGCTCGTCGTGTCGTTGTTTTCGATCGGCATGCATCTGCGCGTGCGGCTGCGCAATCCGTTGTGGTTGTTGCCGCTGCGGCTCGGCGGCCCGGCGATGCTCGTCACCGTTGCCTTGATGTTCGGCTTCTCCGCCTGGGTGACCGGACGCGCGGACGGCGCGGCGTTGTTCCTCGCGGCCGCGCTCGCGCCGACCGACCCGGTGCTCGCCAACGAGCTGCGCGTGACGCAAGCCGGCGACGACGAGCCCGTACGGTTCGCGTTGTCGGGCGAAGGCGGCCTGAACGACGGTGCCGCCTATCCGTTTGCGGTGCTGGGTCTGACGCTTGCCGGCGCGCGGCTGTTCGGCTCCGGCAGCGGCGTACATTTCGTCGGCTCGGTGTTGTGGGGGCTCGTCAGTGCGCTCGTGATCGGTTGCGTGTTTGCGATCGTGTTCGCGCGCGCGATCTTCTTTCTGCGCACCCGCTACGGCGAAGCGATCGGTCTCGACGGGTTTCTCGCGCTAGGCCTGATGTCGACGTCGTACGGCGCGGCGCTGCTGCTGCACGCGTATGCGTTCGTCGCGGTGTTCGTGGCGGGCGTCGCCGTCCGTCACGAGGAGTTGCGCGCGACGGGCGACAAGAATCCGTCGGAAGTGCTCGACGAAGTGCAGCACGGCGAAAAGGCCGACGTCGCCAAAGACCCGGAAAAGGCCCATGCGATCCTCGCCGAATCGATGATGGGCTTCACGCGCGAAATGGAGCGGCTCGCGGAGTTGTCGCTGATGCTGATCATCGGCTGCGTCGTGTCCGCGCATTGGCGCGAGATGTTCGACCTGCGCGCCGTGTTGCCCGCGGTGTTTCTGTTTGTCGTCGCGCGGCCGCTGTCCGTCGTCGTCGCGATGATAGGTGCGCGCATCGACAACAGCCAGCGGCATCTGATGGCGTGGATGGGGATTCGCGGCGTCGGCGCGTTTTATTACCTGATGTTCGGCCTCGAATACGCGCGCGGTGCGATGACGCCGCTGCTGCCCGCCGTGCTCGATGCGATCGTGTTGTCGGTGCTGCTGCATGGCTCGACCGCGAACTATCTGTTGCGGCGGTATTTCGATCGGCGTCGCTGAATGGAGCGACGGTTTTGCCGCTGCTTGTATCGCAATGTACCTGCCCGTATTCGAAGGCGTTGCGCGGTAATGTGGATGTGCAGACTACGCTCGTTTGAGCGTCGCTGAGGGTGGTGGTGGGGCCGCGCCGAAGCATCGCGCGGCCCCGCGTATCTGCTATGCCAGCAGCTTCGAAAGCTACGCGGTGTCGGGTTCGAGCGGCCCGCTACGCCGCCGCAGGCGCAACCGACGCTCCGGCGATCTTGTGCCGCGCGAGCGATTGCGCCACAAAACCCGAGGCCTTCATCTCTTCGACAAACGAACACAGCGCGTGAGCCGCCGCTTCGCCGCGGCTCTTCGGCAGACCCATCGCCTGCCGGATCACCATGAAGCGTTCGTCGAGCAGCCGCAGGCCGGCGGTTTGCTTCGCATCGGCTTCGAGTTGCTGCTTCACGCCTGCCGCCACGTCCAGATGCTGCTCGATAAACGTCGGCACGACGCTCGGCGAGCTCGGCGCGCGCACGATTTGCGCGGATTTCAGCTCGCGCGTCAGAAACAGATCGTACGCACTGCCTTTGCCGACGACGACTCGGTTGTGCGCCTGATCCACATCCTGATTCGAGCGCACCGGCGAGTCGTCGCGCACCAGGTAGAAGCCTTCGATCAATACATACGGCGACGTGAAGGCAATCGTCTCGCCGCGCAACGGATCGATCGCAAAGAAGCCGAAATCCGCGCGCTCGTCGCCGACGGCCTGCACCGATTTGCCCGCCGTATCGAAGATTACCAACTCCAGTTCGATGCCGAGTTTCGCGGCGAACGCGCGCGCGAGATCGACCGATACGCCGAACGGCTCGCCTGAGTCGGCGTGACGATTGGCCAGGATTGGATTGCCGAGATTGATCGACGCGCGCAGCTTGCCCGTGGGCGTGAATGCGGCGACGACGGAGGGATCGATGGTCATAAGGCCTCTCGTGGCGACCGCGTCCGGCGCGAAGCGCAGTCTTAGGGTTCGGGGATTTCGCCGATGCGGGATAGCGCGTCAAGAGTATGCAGCAGATGCTCGCGCGTTGCTTCTGACACTTCTTCGTTGCGCTCGCGCTCCAAGAGTTCGGCAGATGGTCGGGGACGCCAGTTATCCGTGCCACGTCCCCTCGCCGTTTCACCCGCCAGCGGCACTTCAATCGCGCAACTTGACCGCCGTCATCCGCGGCATCAACAGATGAATGATGCCCAGCGCAACCAGATACGCCGACGCGCCGACCGTAAAGAGCGCCCAATACTGCCCGGTGCGCTGCAAGGTCTCGCCGATCACGCCGGAAAAGAAGAACGAACCGACCATCCCCGCCACGCCGCCGATACCGACCACGGTGCCGACCAGCCGCTTCGGAAACACGTCGCCGACGGTGGTGACGAGGTTCGCCGACCAGCCCTGGTGCGCCGCTGCCGCCAGACCAACGGCGAAGACCGCCCACCACAGGCTCTGGAAATACGACAACGTTGCGATCGGCACCACGCACAATGCACAAATGAGCATCGTGAGCTTGCGTGCGAAATTCGGCCTGTTGGTGCGCGCCATCAAACGCGACGACAGCCAGCCACCCGCCACGCTGCCGACCGATGACATCGTATAGATAGCGATCAGCGGCAGGCCCATGTTGCCGATGTCGATATGGCGCGACTCATTGAGCCACTTGGGCAGCCAGAACAGATAGAACCACCACACCGGATCGGTCAGCAGCTTGCCGAAGACAAACGCCCACGTTTCGCGGTACTTGAGCACCGACAACCAGCCGACCTTCTGCTCGACGACTTCCTCGCGATCCGCATTGATGTAGTCGAGTTCTTCCTTCGACACCGACGGATGCTCCGAAGGCTGCCGATAAACGAGCATCCACACCATCAGCCAGATGAAACCGGTCGCGCCGCCCGCGATGAACGTTGCGCGCCAGCCCCACGTCACGGCAGCGATCGGCACGAAGGCCGGCGCCACGATGCCGCCGATCGTCGCGCCCATGTTCCAGAAGCCCGTCGCTAGCGCGCGTTCCTTCTTCGGAAACCACGTGGCGGTAGTGCGGATCGCAACCGGAAAATTGGCCGCCTCGCTGAAGCCGAGCAGACCGCGCACGGCCGCGAAGCCCGGCACGGTCGATGCCACCGCGTGGAGCATCGCCGCGAGACTCCACAGCGCCATCGCGCTGCCGTAGACCTTCTTCGTGCTGACGCGATCCGCGATGCGGCCGAAGATCGCGAGACCCACCGCATAGGCGACCGTAAACACCATCACGGTCTGCGCGTACTGCACCTGGTTCCAGCCGATATCCTTTTGCAGCAGCGGCGCGAGCAGCCCGAGCATCTGACGATCCATGTAGTTGATCGTCGTCGCCGCGAAGATCATCGCGCAGATGGTCCATCGGTATCGTCCGACGGCCGTGCGTGCGGCGGCCGTCGTCGCTTCTATCGTTTTCATCGTGTCTCCTTGAGGTTTCTGGAAATGGTGTCTATACGGTTGTTCGATGCAGTCAATGCGCGGAGGCGGGCATTCCTTCGCGCGGGCTCATGCGGGAGAAGAACACGACCCCGGCGGCCACCACCGACATCACCGCGAGTCCAGTGAGGCCGCCCTCGATCGAGCCGGTCTTCTGTTCGAGGAAGCCGAAGGCCGCTGGCGCGACGAAGCCGCCGAGGTTGCCGATCGAGTTGATCAGCGCCAGCACCGCGGCGGAAATCCGCGCGTCGAGATAGCCCTGCGGGATCACCCAGAACAGTGACGAGGCGGCCTTGAAGCCGATCGCCGCAAAGCAGATCGCGACGAACGAAAACGCCGGGCCGCCCTGGCCGGCCGCATACATGCCGAGCGCGGCGATCAGCAGCACGCACGCGACCCACGCCTGCTGGAACTTGAAGCGCGCCGCGAGCATCGCGAACAGATACATCGCCGCGATCGAGATCAGCCACGGAATCGAGTTGTACAGGCCGACCTGGAAATCGTTGAAATGGCCCATCTTGCGGATGATGCTGGGCAGCCAGAAGGTCGCGCCGTAGATGGTCAGCGATACCGCGAAGTAGATCAGGCAAAAGATCAGGATTTGCGGATCGCGCAGTAGCGCGCCTATCGATGGCTTGACCGGGTGCGCGGCGGCGCGCTGGCGTTGCTCTTCGTCGACCGCATCGAGCAAGGCGTCCTGCTCGGCGCGGGTGAGCCAGGCTGCGTCGCGCGGCTTCGAGTCGAGCCACAGCAGGATGAAGCCCGCGAGCACGACCGAGAACATGCCTTCGATGATGAACATCCACTGCCAGCCGCGCAGCCCCGCGCCTTCGATCAGCATCAGTCCGCCGGAGATCGGCCCGGACAGCACCGACGCGAGCGCCGAGCCGCTCAGGAAGATCGCCATCGCCTTGCCGCGCTCGTTGCCCGGCAGCCATTGCGTGAAGTAGTAGATGACGCCGGGAAAGAAGCCCGCTTCGGCCGCGCCGAGCAGGAGCCGCATCACATAGAACGACGTCTCGCCGCGCACGAACGCCATGCCGGCCGCGGCCAGCCCCCACGTGAGCATGATGCGCGCGAGCCACAGCTTCGCGCCGTAGCGCTGCAGCAGGATGTTCGACGGCACTTCGAAGATCGCGTAGCTGATGAAGAAGAGCCCCGCGCCGAGCCCATAGGCCGCCGCCCCGATGCCCAGATCGGCGCTCAGATGCTGGCGCACGAAGCCGATGTTCACGCGGTCGATGTAGTTGACGATGAACATCACGACGAACAGCGGCAGCACGCGCCATTTGATCTTGTGCACCGCGCTCGCCAGCGCGCTGGCGCGCTCGGGCCGCGCCGTGTCGGCAATCGGGCTACTCATGGGGTTGTCTCCTTCGATGGCGACGCGCGTTGCGCGTCGCAGGGCTCGTAGGCGCGGATTGGAAGCGGGAGTTAAAAGCGCGGATTCTTGCCGGTGAAGCCCGGCTCGTACTTGCGCATCTGCGAGAGGTCATCGCGATTGCGCACGCCGCACGACAGATACTGCGCATGCAGTTCGGCGAGCCGCTCGCGGTCGAGCTCGACGCCGAGGCCCGGCGTGGTGGGCACGCGCACCGAACCGTTGTCGAACTTCACGCGGCCGCCCTTGATAACTTCTTCCTCTTGCCACGGGTAATGCGTATCGCACGCATAGGTCAGGTTGGGGATGCTTGCCGCGACGTGCGTCATCGCCATCAGGCTGATGCCGAGGTGCGAGTTCGAATGCATCGACATGCCCAGATCCCACAGCTTGCACATGCGCGCGAGTGTTTGCGTCGCGCGCAGGCCGCCCCAGTAGTGGTGATCCGACAGCAGGACCTTGACCGAACCCATCTCGGCGCCGCGCCGGAAATCTTCCATCGTCGTGATGACCATGTTGGTCGCGAGCGGCAGGCGCGTGTGCTTCGCCAGTTCGGCCATTCCTTCGAGACCCGGGCACGGGTCTTCGTAGTACTCGAGCAGCTCGTCGAGTTCAGGGGCGGCGGCGATGCTCGTTTCGAGCGTCCAGTTGGCGTTCGGGTCGAGACGCAGCGGCACGCCGGGGAACGCCTGATGCAGCGCGCGCATGCACGCGATTTCGTGTGCCGGCTCGAACACGCCGCCCTTCAGCTTGATGCTCTGGAAGCCATACAGCTCGATCATTCGCCGTGCCTGCGCGACGATCTGCCCGGGGCTCAGGCCTTCGCCCCAGGCATCGGGCGCATAGGGCTTGTCGACGTGCTCGGCGTACTTGAAGAACAGATAGGCGCTGTAGGGCACGGCGTCGCGCACCTTGCCGCCGAGCAGGTCGACGACCGGCGCGCCGACGATTTGCCCTTGCAAGTCGAGCATTGCGACTTCGAGCGTGCTGATGACTTTCGGCGCGTTCTTCGCCGAGTGCGAGCCGGGCGCGAGTTCGAATTCGACCGCGCCCGGGCTCGCCTTGATCGACGCTCGCACGCGCTCTTCCATGCGATTGAGGTCGAACGGCGACAGGCCGGTCACCAGCGACTTCGCCTGGTCGAGCACGCGCAGCATCGGTTCGTCGCCATAGGTCTCGGAGATGCCGACGCGGCCGTCGCTCGTCTCCAGCTCGACGATGGCGCGCAGCGCCCAAGGTTCGTGGATTCCGGCGGCGTTGAGCAGCGGGCCGTCGCGGAAGGCGATCGGGGTGATGCGCACCTGCGTGATGGTGATGTCGCGAGTCATGATGGCAATCGGCATAAGAGGACTTTGATGGGACGGATGGTAAAGCACTAATGTATTAGTGCGTTACTGGGGTAAATACCATGTGCATTTTTCGCGGAGTTCCGCTCGCAAGCCCGCTGCAAGGGGCGCCCGTCGGCTATAGTACTAGTGCCTCAGCGACCGTCATGCTAGGGTCACGCCTGCTTCCATGCTCAGTTTCTGCCATGAAAAACCACGCTCATTCGTCGACGGTAACCCGCCTCGACCGCTCCCGCCACGCCGCGCCGCAAGTCTTCGAACGACTGCGCGAAATGATCCTTTCCCTCGAACTCACGCCGGGTACGGTGCTGTCGCGCACCGAGCTGGCAAACCGCTACGGGCTCAGCCAGACGCCCGTGCGCGACGCGCTGATGAAGCTCGGCGAGGAAGGTCTCGTCGATATCTATCCGCAGCACGCGACGGTCGTCAGTCAGATCAACGTGACGTCCGCGCTGCAGGCGCATTTCCTGCGCCGCTCGATTGAACTCGAAGTGGTGCGCACGCTCGCGGAGCAGCGCGACGCCGTGCTGATCGCTGAACTGCGCGTGACGATCGCGCGGCAAACCGAATGGCTCGACCTGAAGAACTACGAGCAGTTCTCGCTGCTCGATCAGGCGTTTCATCGGCAGATGTACGAGGCGGCCGGCGTGCCGCAGCTATGGGATCTGGTGCGTAGGTTGAGCGGCCATATCGACCGGCTGCGGCGCCTGAATCTGCCGGTGGAGGGCAAGACGATAGCGGTCGTGCGCGATCACACCGAGATCGTCGATGCGATCGACAAAGGCGATGTCGAGGCGGCGCAGGCAGCGCTACGCAAGCATCTCTCTGGAACCCTGAGTCAGATCGATCAGATCCGCACAAGTCATCCGAATTTTTTGGCGGATGAGTGAGCGTTCGCTGAATCGCTGGCTACGGCGGGTTCACGGTCATTCTGAATGGACCGCCGTTCCCGGCCGCGTGGGATACCGCTTCGTTGAGACCACTTTCGCTCGCCATAGTCTATGGCTTTGCGAAAGGGGCCTTTGCGACTGGAGGCATCGCGAATCAGACAACTGGGCACTTGCCGCGCGTTGAACAGCGCGGGTCGCGCCAGCGTTGGACTTCAACCTTGGGCGATGCTCTCCCACGCGCCCGATTGAGCCGAGCGGAACACGGCATCGATCACCCGCATATTCGCGCGCGCATCTTCTAGCGGAATAGCCTGCGGGCCCCCACTCAGGATCGCCTCCGCGAACGTGGCGGCGGCTACGCCATATTGATCGCACACCGCAAGCTCCAGCCAGCGATCAGTCGCGACGCCGTCGCTATTGTGCTCACTGATTAGCAGGCGCGTCGGTCGATCGTTTGGTGCATTGAATGGAATTTCGACTTCGATTCGCCCCTTGGTACCGTGAAATTGCATCCGTTGGTACGGGTAGGTCTGAGTCGAGTAAAAGAAACTCGCCTGCACGCCATCGAAGTCCATCAGCACGGAGCCGAGCCGGTCCACTTTAAAGGTGGGATCCCGCTCCATCAGCGCAACTACGCGTCGTGGCTCACGCCCGATAGTGAAGCGCGACGTCGTGATCGGATAACAACCAATATCGAGCAGTCCGCCGCCACCTAGCTCGCTCTTGTTGCGGATATTGTGTTCGTTCGTGTTGTGATAGGTGAAACCGCCGGTCACTGCCCGCAATTCGCCGATCGCGCCTTCGTCGATCAAGGTCCGCACCTTCAACCATTGCGGATGCGTGCGAACCATGAACGCTTCCTGGATGTATCGGCCGTTCTTGTCGCGCGCGGCGATCAGCCTTTCAACCTGTTGAGCGTCCAGGCTGATCGGCTTCTCACACAGGACGTGCTTGCCCGCCTCGACCGATTTGATCGTCCATTCCACGTGGAGATGATTGGGTAATGGAATATAGACCGCGTCGATTTCCGGGTCCGCGAGGAGCGCCTCGTAACTATCGTATGCGACAGCCAGACCATACTTGGCCGCGGCTTCCCGCGCCTTCTCCGGAGCGCGTGACGCGATGCCTTTTACCCGACACTTCGGCGCGTTGTGCATGGGCACGACCACCTTGTCGTTGATCTTTGCGGTGCCCAAAATTCCCCAGACTATTTCATCCTTTGCCATGACATCCCTTTGTTCGATTGCGTATCCGATGAGTCGAGCAGGCTGAACATTCGCGTGAGTCGGCAAGTCGCGTGAGTCCGCGAACGACCTGAACCACGCGATCGTATCAGTTTAACCGTGCCGACCGGCGATACCCGATACCCGGTCCGACCGAAGGCACGACCGCGACCCGTCAGCTAGACTTCGGTCCGCCTGAGCAGATAGCCGAGGCCGCCCACCCGATACCATCGGTATCCGAACGGCTCGAGCACCACCGCGTGGCGGCCGCCATCGTCGGACTCGCTGTGGTCGTCGGACAGAAGGTTGATCAACGACTGTCTACCCGGTTCGCCGGAGCTTAGGCGGAATTCGACGGTGCACGCTTCGGCGCGGAAATTGTGCAGAAACAGTACGGAGTTGTTACGCCACTGATAACTGAGCGCGAGCACATTGTTTCGCGAGGTAGGCAGCACTTCGAAGTCCCCCCAGCTGATTTCCGGCACTTCCTTGCGCATGCGAATCATCCGCTCCGTCCAGTTGAGAAACGAATCGGGATCGCGTCGCTGCTTCGCAACGTTGACCCGCTCGAAACCATAAGCCCCGCCGGAGATCGCGGGAACGGGCGGTTTCGAATGGCGGGTGAAGCCGCCTTGCGGCTCGCCCGACCATTGCATCGGCGTGCGCGCACACTCGCGCTCGGGCCGGCGCAGATCGTCGCCCATACCGATTTCATCGCCGTAGCGGAACACGGGCGTGCCGGGCAAACTCAACATCAGGCTGTAGGCAAGTTCAAGGCGGCGTCTGTCGTCCGACAGCATCGGCGCAAGTCTGCGCCGGATGCCGCGCCCATACAGCTGCATGTCCGGGTCCGGAGCGAACGCGGCGAACACTGCCGCGCGCTGAACGGGCGTCAGCCGGCCCAGATCGAGTTCGTCGTGATTGCGCAGAAACACCCCCCATTGCGCGCTCGGCGGCCGTGGCTTCGTCGCAAGGAGCGCGTCCTTCAACGGCTTCGTGTTGCCCGTCGCGAGCGTGTAGAACGTGTTTTGATTGACCCGGAAGTTGAACATCATCGGCAAGCGCTCGCCCTCGTCGCCGAAGTACTGGAGGTCCGTTTTGGGCTGCACGTTGGCTTCGGCCAGAATGATCGCGTCGCCCTCGCGCCACTGCAGAAACTCGCGAAACGTTCGCAACATGTCATATTGCTCGACGGGGCGGCGCACCTTCGGGCCCTTCGTCGCGATGACGAAGGGCACGGCGTCCATGCGGAATCCGGAAACCCCCAGCTGGATCCAGAAGCCCATGATCTTCAGCAATTCCGCCTGCACATGCGGATTCGATGTATTCAGGTCCGGTTGAAAATCATAGAAACGATGGAAGTACCAGCGTCTCGCCCGCTTGTCGAAACTCCAGGTCGACTTCTGCACGCCCGGAAACGCGACGCCACGTTGCGCATCGGGCGGTTTGTCGTCCGACCAGACATACCAGTCGCGATACTTCGAAGCGGGATCGCTGCGTGCTTCCAGGAACCACGGATGCTGGTCGGACGTGTGATTGACCACCAGATCGATGATGACGCGCAAGCCCCGCTCGGCGCACGCATGCGTAAACTCGGCGAAATCGCCGAGCGTGCCGTACTTCGGGTCGACGTTGTAATAGTCGCAAACGTCGTAACCGTTATCGCGTCCGGGCGAGGGGTGGAAGGGCATCAGCCAGATCGTCGTCATGCCAAGCCCTTGCAGGTAATCGAGCCTGCGCATCAGGCCCTGGAAGTCGCCGACGCCGTCGCCATTCGCATCCATGAAGGTGCCTACCGAGAGGCAATAAATGATCGCGTTCTTGTACCAGAGGTCATTGAGCATAGGTTCCGCGCGTAGCGCCAAAACGTTCGATCGCCAAGAGGAATTGCAATGTCGGAGCTTGCGTGGTGGCAACGCGGCGTGATCTATCAAATCTATCCGCGCTCGTTTCAGGACAGTGACGGCGATGGCGTCGGCGATCTACCCGGCATCAGCGCGCGCCTTGAATACGTCGCGGCGCTAGGCGTCGATGCGGTGTGGATCTCCCCGATCTACCCGTCGCCCATGGCCGACTTTGGCTATGACGTCGCGGACTACTGCAACATCGATCCGATATTCGGCACTCTGGACGGGTTCAAGCAATTGATGGGCCACGCACATCGGCTTGGGCTCAAGGTGCTGCTCGATTTCGTGCCGAACCATTCGTCGAGCCGGCATCCGTGGTTCGAGGAAAGCCGCTCGTCACGGGACAATCCGAAACGGGACTGGTATCTCTGGCGCGATCCCGCGCCCGATGGCGGGCCGCCGAACAACTGGTTGAGCCGCATGGGAGGCTCGGCGTGGGAGTGGGACGAGGTAACGGGACAGTACTACTATCACGCGTTTCTGCGCGAGCAGCCTGATCTGAACTGGAGGAACCCGCAAGTACGCCGCGCGATGGATCAGGTGCTGCGATTCTGGCTGGATCGCGGCGTGGACGGCTTCCGCGTGGACGTACTGTGGCTGTTGATCAAGGACGCGCAGTTTCGCGATAATCCGCCCAATCCCGGCTATCGGCCCGGCGAGCCGGAACATCATCGGCTCTTGCAAAGTTACACGGAGGATCAGCCGGAAGTGCATGAAATCGTCCGCTCGATGCGAGCCACACTGGACGAGTACGGCGAGCGCGTGCTGATCGGCGAAATCTACCTGACTGTCCCGCAACTGGTGAAGTATTACGGCGTGAACGGCGATGGCGCGCACATGCCGTTCAATTTCCAGCTGCTCAACGCGAGATGGGACGCGGAGAACATCGCCCGCATGATCCGGGATTACGACATCGCGTTGCCCGAATACGGGTGGCCAAACTGGGTGCTGGGAAACCACGACAATCCGCGCGTTGCATCGCGCGTCGGCGCGGCGCAGGCACGAGTGGCCGCTGTACTGCTGTTGACGCTACGAGGGACGCCGACGCTCTACTACGGCGATGAGATCGGCATGACGGATGGCCATATCGCGTCGGATGAGATCCAGGATCCGGCGGAACTCCGGCAGCCGGGCATTTGCCAGGGGCGCGATCCCGAGCGCACGCCTATGCAATGGGATGGCTCGCTGGCGAATGCGGGCTTTACGGACGGCAAACCGTGGTTGCCGATTGCGACGGCGACGAGCGTGCGCGAACAGGACGGCGACATGTCGAGCATGTTGTCGCTCTATCGGCGCCTGCTGAGCCTGCGCCGCAGCAACGCCGCGCTGGTGCAGGGCACGATAGAGAACGTCGTTGCTGACGGCGACGTGCTGACCTATGAGCGGCGATACGGCAATCAACGCCTTTTCATCGCGCTGAACATGGGCGTCGAAGATGCCACCGTGCAATCGCGCCCTGGCACGGTGTTGCTATCGACGGTGAGTACGCGCATCGGCGAAACCTTTGTGCAGGGCGCCAATTTGCTTGCCGCCAGCGAGGCGGTCATCGTGATTCTTACGCGAAGCTTGTCCGATGCCGTGCGGCCAATTTACGGGCCGAACGATGCAGTTCGGTAGTCGTCCCCCACGGTGCTTCAACCTCATTGGTTTCCACGAGCAATTGCGGAGTCGCCTGAGTGCGATCCGGCGGCCGCGCTCGCGCTCGAGCGTCAAAGCCGATCACGCAGCGGTCAAAGGCGCGGCGCTGGCATTCTCATCGATCGATGAAACGGTACTGCGGATGCGCGCGGCGATTCGCGCGTCGAGCGGCGTGTACACGAGCATGCTCAGGTCTGGCCGACCATCGACGGCGAACAGCGAATACTCCATTTCGATGGTCCCGAACGCAGGATGCAGCAGGCGCTTAACGTGCTGTCCTTCGCTGTGGCCGAATACCTGGTTTTCGCGCCACATGCGTTCGAAGTCCGGGCTCGCGCGACACAGATCGTCGACCAGATCGCCCACTTCGGAAGCGAGCCCCGCGCGAGCAACGTCCGCTCGGAACGTACCCACGACGAAGCGCGCGACACTCTCCCAGTCGTGCTGTTTTGCCCGGACGGCCGGATCGCCGAACAGGAAGCGCAGGATGTTGCGCTGGCCCGGCGGCAGCGCGCTGTAGTCGGTCAGCACGACGGCTGCGGCGCGATTCCACGCGACGACGTCCCACGTCGCGGTCTTGATGATCGACGGGCTGGCATCGAGTGAATCGAGCACGCGCTGCAAGCGCGGGTCCACTGCGTCGGTGGACCGGTAGCGCACTTCCGGCGGGCGCCCGAGGCCCAGCATGAAAAGATGTTCGCGCTCGGTATTCGTCAGCATCAGCGCTGCGCAGATGCGCTCAAGCACCGCGGCGGACGGCGCGCCGCCGCGGCCCTGCTCGAGCCACGTGTACCACGTCGAGCTGATATTCGCGCGCTGCGCCACTTCTTCCCGGCGCAATCCGGGCGTACGCCTGCGGCCCGAGAAGCCGAAGCTGGCCGGATCGAGCCGCGTGCGGCGACTGCGCAGAAAGTCCCCGAGGGTTTGGGCGGTGTTCACTGGGATGATTAACCTGTTAGTCGCTTTACCGGGATAAGCTCACTACTTCAATAGCATAGTGAATGATCGCATAGTACGTCGGTGGCTATTCTGGAGACTTGACCATGCGAATCTTTCTGACGGGCGCAACCGGGTTTATCGGCTCGGCTCTGGTACCCGAACTTATCGAAGCCGGGCATCAGGTTATCGGCATGACCCGATCCGATCAGGGCGCGCAGGCGCTCAGCGCCGCAGGCGCGGAGGTGCATCGTGGCACGCTCGAAGACACCGAGAGCCTGCGCAGCGGCGCCGCGAAGGCGGACGCCGTCGTTCACCTTGCTTTCGACCACGATTTCTCGCACTTCGTGGAGAACTGCGAGAAGGACAAGCGTGCTATCGCTGCACTGGGCTCGGCGCTGGCCGGCTCGGATCGGCCGCTTCTGATCACGTCGGGCACGGGCGTCGGCAGCCGCGATAACGGGCAGCCGGCCGCCGAAGACGTATTCAACACCAGTCACCCGAACCCGCGCATCGGCTCGGAGCTGGCCAGCAACGTGCAGCTGGAGGCGGGCGTCAACGTGTCGGTGATGCGCTTGCCGCAAGTGCATAACCCGTACCGGCAAGGCCTCATCACGCCGCTCATCCAGATCGCGCGGGACAAAGGCGTGTGCGCATATGTGGAGGAGGGACGCAACCGCTGGCCGGCGGGGCATCTGTCGGATGTCGTGCGGCTGTACCGGCTCGCGATCGAGAAGGGCGAACGCGGTGCGCGCTATCATGCGGTCGGCGAAGAAGGCGTTAGCGCCCGCGAGATCGCCGAGGCGCTCGGACGCGGCTTGAAGTTGCCGGTCATCTCGATCGCGCGCGACGAGGCGCAGGCGTACTTCGGATGGATGGCGATGTTCGCCGCGCTCGATATGCCGGCATCGAGCGCGCAGACGCAGGCGCATTTGGGCTGGCGGCCGACCGGTCCGACGCTTCTCGCGGATCTGAACGAAGCGCGCTACGTTCAGGTGTCCACGTAGCTTTCGCTGTCGCTGTCAGCCGCCGTCGCACGAATCAACCGAAACGGCTCGACGGCCCACATTTCGCCGGGCCCGCGGATGCTGCTGTCCAAGGGCGAGCAACCATCGCCGCCATCATAGGTGTTTCATTACGCCACTCGCCACCTTGCGCAGTTCGTCGAACTGCGTGACGAGCTGGAGGCACAGAATAAAAGCCAGCGTCGCTGCGGGCGCCGGGTGGCGTTCGGTCCATCGCAGCATCGGCGTCGCGTAGCGCACGCGGATCGCATCCCGCGTCATCACCACTGTAATCACGATTCCGACTGCGGCGCCCACCAGCAAATCGGTCGGATAGTGAAAACCGAGATAGGCGCGCGGAAGGCAAATGAACAGCGCAGTATAGAGAAGCGCCAGCACGCCGACGCGCCGCGACATGAGGAAGATGCCGGTGGCGACCGCCATCCATAGCATCGCGTGATCGCTCGGGAAGGAACTCCAGTTGGTTAGCACTGCGTCCTTGATTTCGCCGCTGGCAAAGCGCAGATGCAGTTCGGTGTTATAGACGGGGCGCACCCTGAATGGCAACCAGTGGGTCAGCAGTCTTCCGACGACGAGCGCCACGATGCCGCTGGCAAGCGTCGCGAGAACCATTTCTCGCCGCCATTCGCGGCACTCGTCTTGCTGAAACCACATCCACCACAGCACGGGAATGAGTACGAGGCCTTTGAAGGTGTACAGGTTGTCGATGGCTTGGATGGATAGATTCGCGAAGTCACCGAGGTGTATGTTGGACAGATATGTTTCGATGGACAAATCGAGGCTATTCATTATTTTCTACAGAAGTTGAGCCGGTCGCGGACGAAGGTCAGCATAATTCATCGCATGCACGGCATTTTTTGGCGCTTACTTTCACTGACAATTTTTACTGAGCAATTTCATCGCTAACTTTCAGTGACCCCATGTGCTTGAAATGCGCTCAGCATCGGAAGTTATTTCCGTGGCAGCGCTAGCGAAAGACCTCGATCTTTCGAAGTCGTCCCATCCAGCGCTGAGTCACCGCGCAGGATGCGGCGATACACTGTAGCCGGATCTTTCAAGGAGGCCGTCATGAAACTGGTCGACTGGAACATTCAGTGGGGATGCGGCGTCGACGGCCGCGTCGACCTTGGCCGGATCGTGCGGGAAGCACGCGCGTTGTGCGACTTCGATGTCCTGTGTCTGCAGGAAGTCACGCGCGGCTTCAACGAAGAACCGGCGGCAGGCGGACTGAAAGGCGCGCCATCGACCGATCAGTTCGCCGAACTTGCCGCTCTGCTGCCCGAGATGACCGTGCTCGATGCGATCGGCTCCGATCTGCCCTCGTTGGGCGCGAGCCGTCATCGGCGGCAGTTCGGCAATGCCATCGTGACCCGTTTGCCGGTTCGTCAGGTGCTGCGCCATTCTCTGCCGTGGCCCGCGGACCCCGCCAAGCCGTCGATGCTGCGCGTCGCGCTCGAAGCGGTGCTCGAAGCCGACGTCGGTCCGCTCCGTGTCATCAGCACGCACCTCGAGTTCTATTCGGAGAAACAGCGGCTCGCACAAGTGGCGAGACTGCGCGAGTTGCATCAGGAGGCGTGCGCTCACGCGCGCGCTCCCGCGCGTGGCGAGAAGCCGGACAGTCCGTTTGCCGATACGGCGCGCCCGGTCAGCGCGGTTCTGTGCGGAGACTTCAACAGCGCATTCGAAGACACCGCCTTTTGCCGAATGCTCGAACCGATCACCGACACTCCGGCGTTCGTCGATGCGTGGGCCCGCGCACACCCGGGCGAGCCGCGTGCCGCGACGGTCGGCCTATACGATCACGAGCAATGGCCCGACGGAGCATTCGCGTGCGATTTCGTTTTCGTCACGGAAGACCTGAGCGCACGCATTGCATCGTGCGATGTCGATCAGCACAGCCGCTCGTCCGATCATCAGCCGATGTGGCTGGAACTGCGTTGAAGGGACTCGGCGTTACCGCCCCGTTATTGGCGCAGGAAAATCTGACCGCGTGATTCGGCGGGATGCTTAAGGTGCTGTTAAGGGTTGCTCTGCGATGGTTGAGCCTATGTTCAAACCATGAGAATAGTGAGCACGTCACATGAATAGCAACCCGTCGCAAACTCGCGCGCATGCACTCAGTAAAGTCCCGCAGATCACGCTGGGCTTCTGGATCATCAAAATCGCCGCCACGACGCTTGGCGAAACGGGCGGCGATTGGGTGACCATGTCGCTCAAATTGGGTTATCTGATCGGCACCGCGATTTTTGCGGTTATTTTTATTGGGCTGGTCGCAGGGCAGATCAGGGCGGAGCGGTTCAATGCCTCGCTCTATTGGGCGACCATCGTTGCAACGACCACGCTCGGTACCACGCTGGCCGACTTCTTCGATCGTTCGGTGGGAGTCGGCTATCCGGGCGGTGTAGTCATCGTCTTCGCGCTTCTGCTTGCGAGCCTGGGCGTCTGGTACAAATCGGAAGGTACGGTGGCGGTGCAGAGCGTAACCACGCCCAAAGCCGAGTGGTTCTATTGGGTGACGATCCTCTTTTCGCAGACACTGGGTACGGCCTTGGGCGATTGGGTGGCGGGATCGGACCGAGGCGGTCTGGGGCTTGGCTATGAGTACGGCGCTTTGATCTTCGGTGGGGGGCTGCTGATCGTCGGTGCGCTTTATTACTGGTCGCGGCTGTCACGGATCGCTATATTCTGGGCGGCGTTCATCCTGACGCGTCCGCTTGGCGCGACCTTGGGGGACCTGCTCGACAAACCCATTTCTCAAGGTGGGCTCGAGATCAGCCGACTCTATGCGTCGGTGATTCTGGTTTCGTTCATGGCCCTCTGCGTGGTTTTGTTACCGCAACGTCCTGCTGGGCGAGCGATGCGGTAGATGGTGCGAAGAGGCTACGAATGTTCGGGAATAGCCATTGCGTGACCGCTTTCGCCGCGACACCGACGCGCAGAACGAGCGCGTCGGCCGATCGGTAGCTCGCCCGCTCGACGTCCGCTCAATCGAGGTCGACATGAAGAATCCGTGGACCAAGAAGAACCCGTTCCTCAGCATGTGGTTAAGCGGCGCCAATACCGTCGCCAACTCAGCGGGGGTAAGAACGACAGCGGCAGCCAAACGCGCGACCTCCGCATTCTGGAGCGCCGCACTTACCCCACCGAAGCCGAAGAAAAGCAGAAAGACACGCCGCTGAGCGGACTCGTCCGCTGTCGCGCGAATTTGCCGCCTGGCGTGCGCGACCGGACGCACGGCGTATCTGGATCTGGCGTTTCTCGACTCTCGGGGGGCGCCGCGGCCTCGGGAATTTCGCTGCGCCCTCAAACGGGATGCGGTCCTGTCAACCCGATCAGACTTCGCTACTTCGAAAAATAATCGACCGTAACGCCTATTTGCAACACAGCCAAATAGGCGCCCGCGTTACTTCCTCCAAACCATCGAGCAACGAACCGACGCCAAAACGGAAAAGAGAAGGAGCGCCATAGTCAGCGCTCCGTTCATTCATGGGTTACAGCAGGCAGGCTTACTTGATCGCAGTCAGGTAAGAGCCGGACAGGAAGCGTTGCGAACGCGGAATGGTCGCCGTGTAGGCCTGAATCGCGGCTGCCAGCTGCGGACGAATCAGGTTACGGTTGTAGTCGTAGATCGAATAGCCGTCGCCTTCGCCATTGCCCGGATCGCCGTTACGCACGACATACCAGAACGCCTTTGCCACCGAACCATTGTTCATCAGCACCTTCAACTGGTTGAATGCGGCCGTTTGTCCGGCGTCCGTACCGTTGGTGCCATTGTTGGTCTCGGTCAGCCAGATCGGCTTCGCGCCGCTGCTGACGAGGTTCGACACCGTGGTCATGAATGCCTGCATCAGCATGTCGTATTCGGCGCTGCCGAAGTAGGGGTGAACGTCGACGACATCGATCGTGGTGTTCAACGGGCTCGAAGCACTCTTCGTGTTGTTACCCATTGCCTTGATGTAGTCGGTCGCCTGGATCAGCTCGCTGCCCGCGGGCGGTCGCCAGCCGTTGTTCGGGTACGCCGAGTTGTAGAAGTACGAGATGCCCTGAGTGTGCAGAACCGTTTTGTAGCCCGACTGGCTTTTCGTGTTGAGGATCTGCCTGGCTTCCGAATAGAGCGTCTTGCTGCGATTCAGAATGTATCCGGAGATACCGTTCGGATCGCCGTAAGACGGGTCCGACGCGGAGAACGACCAGTTGGTCTCATTGAACAGTTCGATGTCAGCCGTAAAGGGCAGAACGACGTCCATGAGCGAGCCGAGATACTTCGTGAACGTCGCGTCGCAGAAGTCGAGTCGCGGTGACGATGCGGTCGGCGGATTCCTGGTGGCCGAGCATTGGTATGCGCTAGACGGCGCGTACATGCCCACCTGGAAAAGAATCTTCATGCCGCGCGTGCGTGCGGCGTTCAGAAGCGCCTTCAGGAAAGCCACTTTGTTGGGGTCCAGCGTGCTGCCGTCGGCCAGCGTCATGAAGTCCCACGAAACGCCGAGGCGAACCGTACCGACGCCCAATCCGGCAATCAGATCCAGGTCCTTTGAGCATTCGCTCAGCGCCGTCTGATCCGCACTCCAGAGATTGCAGTTCACGTCCATTGCAAAACGGTCGTTTCCGCTTCCGGTGGGCGGCGGCTGCAGCGCCGCGAGTTGCTTGGCGGTGGCGGCGGTCGAACTTGTCTGGGAGAACGCTGGCATCGATTGCCCGCACAACAGGGCTAAAACGGCGAATAGTGAGTAGAGTCTGAGTTTCATGGCTTAGCTATAAATTGCTACTGACCGGGGATGGGCCGAGAACGTTGGAATTACGTTTGCCGATGACCATCAGTTCCTGAAGCGATGGCAGACGTAACGCAAACATGTCAAACGCGTGAGTCGATTGCAAATGCTCTTGCACGGGATATGCGGGTTTCGTATCGATCGTCGAGAAACGGTTCAATCGCCTTGTCCCGCGCGTTGCACCGGGGCGCGGTTATAAGGCTGACCGTTCGCCTGAACCGGCGGAGAGCCATTGTCGGTGGGCACTATGCCGTTGCTGTACGGATCTGTAGCCGCGTTCGCGACTGTGTCGGCAGGGAGGGAGTTGGCGGTCACGGACGCGGTGCTGCCATCATCGCCTGTTTCACCGCCACAACCTGCAAGGCTCAGTACTCCTGCGATAAATGCAAGCGCTGAAGCACTTTTAGCGATCTGGGGAAGCCGACGAAATGACGGTTTTAGTCTTGGAGAGAGTGTGCTGAAGAAGGACATCTGTCTATCAAGGCCAATGGAACCTGGCCGCTAAAACGAACAACGTTCGCGTGATAAGGACGTCGCCACGCAAAAATACGCAACAACACGAAGTACAACTGAATAATGATCGGCTCTTGTCAAGAGCCGCCCGCTGCCGCACTCGCGTCGGGCACTAATCGCGTTTAATCTTCAGATTTAATGGGACCTACTGAAAACCCGCTGCCATCATTTTCGATCGGAAGATTCGGTAATTCGTCGCAAATTGCGAAGTTTTGCCAATCGAATAAAATCGACAAGGTTTTCCCTGACTTATCTGATTAATACGAATGATACAGAATTGGAACAAATACTGCGATATCGGACGTAACTAAGCGTAACAACGAAATTTGTGCTATGTGAGCCCATCGGTAGCGCCTCCATCCTCCGTTCCCACGCCTGTCCAGAGGCGTTCTCACGCCCGAGTGCGAGATTCATAAGGCACGAGGAGAACCGTTACAAAATTGTTACCTGGCGCCTTTAGACAGGTCGAGCGCTTTAATTTCCGCCAACGTATGGTTCTTATCGGATGGCTCGTGGCCTAACTGAATGCTAATTAAATGATCTGGTATGGTTTTAGAAAGAAAGATAATGCCCGGCGGTATTTATATGCGCGCACCCGCCGCATCAAATAAATCACGGAATGCGAATTTTGCCACGGTTTGACCTTGTGCTTTGGAACAAGGAGACGGGCGGGAGCCAAGGGCGCGGAACCTGCATATCGTCGCCAGCGAAACACGCGCAATGGCTCGCCGTGGTCGCGGCGAAACTCGAAGCCGCCGGAACACCGGCGCTGGTTGCTATTCGCCACCGCGGCCTTGCCATCGTGCCGATGCTGAGGCCTTGTTAGGCGACGCCTTCGTTGTAGGAGCAGGGCCTGGCAGTTCGGTAACGGTCAGCCGAGTCCCTTCGGTCAGGCCGACCTGGTCCGCCTGCCTGACGCATCTCGCCGCCACGTTTGAGCGCGCAATCCATTTTCGCGACTTCGCCATTTGCGCCGCCTCACGACGAATCTCGTTGCCCATGTTTTCCTTGCTCGGCAAGAGCTGCAGTTCTCTGATTTGCCCGATCACGGACTGCCGTCCTGATAATTAAAACGCCCAGCATTTGAAGTTTCATGGTTATGTGGCCGACCTCACAAAGCGGAGCAAGTCGCGGGACTGACGCTGTCATTTTCCGAAAGATTCCCTGCTACGCTCCAAATGCCGTTGATTCGCCATTAGGAAGCGAACGTAGCCGTCGCGCGACTCGTGCGCACTATCGCGCGGGTAACACGCAATCAAAGATGGCGACGAATGGTTCTGCAGGCCATTACACGTTGCGGGAGATCATAGTCATGTTCCATCAACACGCGCCGACTCGCGCGACGTTGCGTGCGTGCGCGCCGGTCCGGAGTTCGAGGCGCCGCGCGCTGCTGCGTGGCATATCGGCCGCGGCGTTAGCCGGCGTTTCTTTTCCGCTATACGCGCAGCACGCAAGCATAGGACTCGTCACGCCGCCCATTCGTCTCGACGACTTCTGGGTGGTCGATCAAAGCGGCCAGAAACAGTTGCTAACCGACCTCTTGCGTCAGAAAGTGACTGCGTTGCAGACGATTTACACAGGATGCACTTCAGTTTGTCCTTTGCAGGGTGCGCTGTTCAGCACCGTTCAGCAACGGATATCGCAGTTACAGCACCGCTACCCCGTTCAGTTGGTGTCGATCGGAATCGATCCGCTTTCCGACTCGCCGCCCGCGCTGCACGCATGGCTCATGCGCTTCCAGGCCGGACCCGAATGGCGGGCGGCCACGCCGACGTTGCAGGACGTCGACCAGATGCGCAGAGCGCTTTCGGGCAGCACCCTGCCACTCGGCAACATTGCCGATCACTCGACCCAAATCTACTGCTTCGACGCGAACGCCATGTTGCGCTGGCGAAGTGACGACCTGCCTCGCGCGGATCAAATTTGCGATGTACTGGGCGCATTAGGGCGTGTGTAACCAACTGGACTGAGGCTATGTCACAAAACCGATCGTTTAGGATCCTCTCGCAATTGTTCGACGGGTGCGTGAAAGCGTTGCTGCTGATCACATTCATGGCGGCGCTTTCGATGTTCTCCACAGCTGCCGACGCGCAGACATCGAGCACGCTCACCGTCAACGGCACGACCTTGTGCGCCGACGTGAACGCCGAATCGAAGACGCCTGGCGCCTCGGTTATCGAGTGGACGTGCAATGGCGGGAATAACGAGCACTGGACACTGACGCAGAACAACGGGCTTTATCAGTTCGTCAACGTCAACAGCAAGCTTTGCCTCGACATCTACGGTGTCAGCACGGACGCCGGCGCTGGGGCGGACCAGTGGACCTGCAATGGCCAGGCGAATCAAAGCTTTCAGTTGATCCCGCAAGGTGGCGGCTTTGCAATTGTCGCGTCGCAGAGTCACCTGTGTCTGGCTGTTGCCAGCCTCACGGCGCAGGGCTCGCAGATAACGCAGCAGCCTTGCAGCGGAGCCGCTCTGCAGACGTGGCAGATCAGTGGCATGACCGCGAAAACATTGCCGGCGAAGTGGACTACACCCTATAACCTGTCGATCGTGCCGGCAGCTGCGGCGAATCTGCCCGATGGCACCGTGGTAGTGTGGTCCTCCGACCAGAAGCTGGACTTTACGGCTGGCGAAGTGACCCCCGGCAACACATACACCGCAATCTTTAACCCGACTACCGGCACGAGCAAACAGGTGCTCGTGACGAATACCGGCCACGATATGTTCTGCCCGGGCATCGTCAATCTTCCGGATGGCCGTATTTACGTCACTGGTGGCTCGAGCAGCGACGCGACGAGTTTCTACACGCCTTCGACCGGAAAATGGTCGTCAGGTCCTCTAATGAAAATTCCGCGCGCCTACCACGGCAGCGTAACGTTGAGCAATGGCAACGTATTCCTGGTGGGCGGCTCGTGGAACGGAGGCGAGGGCGGCAAGACCGGCGAAACCTGGTCATCCAGTACGGGTTGGCAGCTCAATAGCGCCATTCTCGCGGATTACATCCTCACGAATGACGCGGCTGGCATTTTCCGCTCCGACAATCATGCATGGCTGTTTGCGGTGGCAAATGGGCGAGTCTTCCACGCTGGTCCGAGCGTTGCCATGCACTGGTTCGATACCGCCGGCGCGGGCAACGTGACGCCTGCCGGCAACCGGGGCAGCGATACCGATGCGATGAACGGCAACGCCGTTATGTACGATATCGGCAAGATCCTGGCTGTAGGCGGTGCGCCGAGCTACGAGTATGCCAACGCGACTGCGGACGCCACGCTAATCGACATCAGCAGCGGCACCGCGGTGACTCAAACGCTTACGCCGATGAATTACCGCCGCGCCTTCAACACCAGCGTGGTCTTGCCGAACGGTCAGGTGGTAGTCCTAGGTGGAGAGGCGTTCCCGATAACGTTTTCGGACGACACCGCCGTGCTGGCGCCAGAGTTGTGGGACCCTACCACCAAGACTTTCTCGGTGCTCCCGCCGCAAGCCGTGCCGCGTAACTATCACAGCATCGCACTGCTGTTGTCGGACGGTCGCGTACTGAGTGGTGGCGGTGGGCTGTGCGGAAGCTGCTCGACAAACCATACGAACCTCGAAATACTGACGCCGCCGTACCTGCTCAACGCGGACGGCTCGGCGGCAACACGACCGACCCTCACAGCCGCGCCCACAACGGCACAGCTCGGGACATCGATCGCCGTAACGGGCAGCAGTGGCATCACGGCCTTTGCGTTGATGCGCATGTCTTCGTCGACCCACGCGGTCAACAACGAGCAGCGGCGGGTACCCGTGACTTTCACGGTAGGAACGGCGGGCGAATATCTGATCAATATTCCTTCCGATCCGGGTGTCGTCGTACCTGGCTACTACATGCTGTTTGGCCTGAACGCGAAGGGCGTGCCGAGCGTTTCGCGCACGGTGCAGATCCAGTGATGGCGTTACGGTCACGGCGAACCGCGGCGCGTGCGCTGGCGCTGGCGCTGGCGAACATCACGTATGTCGCGCATGGCGCGCCGCTTTGTGAGTCGAACGATCTCGGGTGTTCGATCTTCAACGGGCAGCATTCGGTTGAGGCGCAATTGCGCGACGACGATCGTCTGTTGCCCGGCTCGACCACGCGTTGCGCGAACTGCCATTCGCAAACCGGCTCGGGCGACGCATTCGCACCACCCTTGACCGCCGGCAACCTGTTTCCTGCGAAGAGTCGAAGGGACGGTCCGGCGAGCAGTTACGATCAGGCAACGTTCTGCAGGGCGCTGAGGGAAGGCATCGACCCTGTCAACGTGATGTTGCGCAAAGCCATGCCTCACTACCGGATATCCGACACCGAGTGCGCGGCGCTCTGGCATTTCGTGACGAAGCCCTAGCACCTTTGCGTGCGGTTACGCGAATTCGGCGCCGTTTGCTCCACCAGGTTTTTCGGTGTTTTCACGCTATACGGGTGCTTGTTCGAAATGATCGAAATAGCGACATCGCAATTGCGCGTGACCCCGTTGGGGCGAAAAATGGGAATGTGCGGCAGCGTACGGAGGTGCGGCAAGCCGTCAGATAGGCTGCGATGACGTCTGCTATGAATAACTCGATTTCTGTTTGCTGGCGCAATACATCGGATGCGGAAAATTAGAAGTCTGCACCAGACCCGGCGGAAGTCCCTTTTAAACGAGGCGGCCTCAAATCTGAAGTGCAACACCTATCTCGTATAAGGTGTTGCGATGCA
The DNA here is from genome assembly GCF_050436225.1 of Paraburkholderia lebeckiae. Taxonomy (NCBI): domain Bacteria; kingdom Pseudomonadati; phylum Pseudomonadota; class Betaproteobacteria; order Burkholderiales; family Burkholderiaceae; genus Paraburkholderia; species Paraburkholderia lebeckiae. The sequence continues at coordinate 772,273 of NZ_JBNDLU010000003.1, forward strand.
CGAAAGAACTCAGTACCAGCAACTTCAACCTGAAGAGCGTCTGACCATTGCAAGCCTGCATCTGCAGGGTTCGAGTATCCGGGCCATGGCCCGGATACTCGGGCGCTCGCCGGCCACCGTTAGCCGGGAACTGACGCGAAACAGCTCTCCCGCTGGCTACGCGTCCGTGTCGGCTGAAGCACTCAGTGCCGCACGCCGCAGCGCGGGTCGCCATCCCACAAAGCTTTGCCTGCAAAGCGTCTGCTGGCGTATCGTTCTCACCCTGCTCGAGTGGAAATGGTCACCCCAGCAGATATCGGGCACACTCAAGCGTATGTATCCGACCGACCCGACCCAACAGGTTTCGCACGAAACCATCTACACGGCCATCTATGCCCAGCCGCGCGGCGAACTGCGCCGTCAGCTCATTGCGTGCTTGCGCCATGGCCACAGCACGCGCATGCCGCGTACACGGGGCACAGACCGGCGCGGACAGATTCCTGACATGGTCAGTATTCATGTGCGGCCGCCCGAAATCGAAGACCGACTGCTGCCTGGGCACTGGGAAGGCGACTTCATCAAGGGTGCCGGCAACCAGTCCTCGGTAGGCGTGCTGGTCGAACGGACCAGCCGGCTGGTGCTGCTTGCCAAGATGGAAGACGCCACCGCCGCTTCAGCGCTGGCGGGCTTCTCCGCCAAACTCAATTCGATTGTCGCGCCATTACGGCAGAGCTTCACCTACGACCAGGGCAAAGAAATGTCGCGCCATAAAGAGCTCACCGCCGCAACCGGCGTGAAGGTGTACTTCTGCGACCCCCACAGTCCCTGGCAACGCGGCACTTGCGAAAACACCAACGGGCTACTGCGCCAGTATCTGCCCAAAAGCGCAGACCTTTCGGTCTACAGTCAGGACGAACTTGACGCTATCGCCGACAGTCTGAACAGCCGACCTCGCGCGACTCATGCCTTCCATTCGCCATTCGAGGTCTTCGCCGCGACCCTTGCCTCGGCAAGTCAACCTCAAGGCTCTAAACATTAAACCCGCTGTTGCGCTTCACTCTTGAAACCGCCCGATAAGACGATTTAGTTCGAGCACGCGGCGGGGCGTAGATCATAGGGATTTTCTCTCCGGGTGCGTTGCGAGCGGGACTGACGTACCCGGCCTGTGCGTCCGATTTCAGCCGTCCCGTGACAAAAAACGAGATCTGGCAATGCCGCATCGCCTGCACATTAAATCCGGCTTCCACCCTTTTCGCACACCCGCCCTGGGGTTTCGATGAATCAGAACTCTCTGTTTACGAATGCTGCCGTGCTCCGGAATAACGATGTAAGTCTTTCGCGTTATTTCGACGTTCTATTGGCCAACCGCTGGCTGGTCGGTGGAATCGCCGGCACTGTGCTCGCCCTGGGCGTGGCATACGCGTTTATCGCGCCGTCGGTGTACCAGGCCGATATTCTCGTCCAGGTTGAAGACAGCATTCCGACCAACAATTCAAAAAGCCCGCTGGGCGACGTCTCCAGCATGTTCGACGTCAAAACAGAGGCGACGGCCGAAATGGAAATCCTGCAGTCGAGAATGGTGGTCGGAAAAGCCGTCGACGATCTGCACCTCGATGTCAGCGCAAAGCCCAAGCGCTTTCCGTTGATCGGAGACTGGTTGGGCCGGCAAGCCAGGAGTCTTTCCGAGCCAGGTATCTTTGGATTTGGCGGATATGCATGGGGCGATGAAGCGATCAAGGTGTCCAGCTTCGACGTCCCGGAAGCATTCGAAGGCGAGAAGTTCGTTCTGACCGTTCTGGACGGCGGGCGCTACCGGCTGGAGCAGTCGGATCTCAGCGAGCCGATCGAGGGTCGCGTGGGCAAACAGCTCGACACGAAACTGCCCGATGGCGCGATCACGCTGCAGGTCGCTTCGCTGAAGGCAAAGCCGGGCACGCAATTCATTCTGGAGAGACAGTCGCGCGAAAAGACGGTGGAAAGCCTGCAAAACAGGCTGGCCGTCTCGCAGAAGGGTAAAGACAGCGGCATCATCGGCGCGTCGCTGACGGGTTCTGAGCGGTCGCTGACGGCCAGCACGCTCGCCGAAATCGGCAATGCGTATGTTGAGCAGAATCTGAAGCGCAAGGCGGCGGAAGCCGAGAAGTCGCTTGAGTTCCTGAGCGAGCAGCTGCCGCAACTCAAGAGCGACCTGGAGCGCGCCGAGGGACGCTATAACGACATGCGCAACCGCATGGGCGTGTTCAATCTGAGTGAGCAGGGCAAGGCCTATCTGGATCAAAGCGTCGCCGCGCAGCGCAGCCTGCTGGAACTGAAGCAGAAGCGCGCGGAGATGGGCGCGATCTACGCGCCGGGTCACCCCGCGATCCAGGCGATCGATCAGCAGATCGGCATGCTGAGCAGCAGGATCGGAAGCTTGTCGCAGCAGGAACAGGCGTTGCCGGACCTGGAGCAGAATGCGGTGCGCCTGACCCGGGACATGAACGTGAACAACGAGCTTTACGTCGGCATGCTGAACAACATGCAACAGCTCAGACTGGTTCGCGCCGGCAAGGTTGGAACGGTACGGTTGATCGATAACCCGGTGGTGCCGAAAGAGCCGATCAAGCCGAACAAGCTTCTGGTGATTGTCTATGCTGCGTTGGGCGGCCTGATTCTGGGCGTGGGTGCGGCGTTCGGGCGTACGGCGCTGTATCGGGGCGTGACCGACGCGCAGGAGATCGAGGAGCAAACGGGCCTGAACGTCTATGCGAGCGTGCCGCTGTCGCAGGCGAAAGTCGCGCGACTCGGCAAGACGTCGAAGCTGCCCACGGGCGAGAAGTTCCTGCTGGCGAGCGAGTTTCCGCGTGACCCGTCGATTGAAAGCCTGCGCCGACTCAGAACCGCGCTTCATTTTGCAATGCTTGAATCGGAATCGGGCGACAACCGCGTGCTGCTGACGGGGCCGACGGAGCAGGTGGGCAAGTCGTTCCTTTCGGCGAATCTGGCGGCGGTCGTATCGGCGGCCGGCAAGCGGGTGTTGTTGATCGACGCGGACCTGCGCAAAGGTCATCTCGAGCAATACTTTGGTCTGGACTCGACCCCCGGCCTGGCTGACTATCTGACGTCGGACGTGACGTCCGACCCGGTGATCATGCGTGACGTGCGCCCGGGCCTCGACTTCGTTGCGCGCGGAGCGATACCGGAGAACCCGGCCGAGCTTCTGGTGAGCGAACGCATGCAGCAATTCCTCGCGAAGACGAGCCAATACGATATCGTGCTGATCGACACGCCGCCGGTGCTCGCCGTATCCGACGCGACCGCGCTTGCGGATAGCTGCGGCACCGTGCTGCTGGTGACCCGCTTCGAGACCACTTCCATTGCGCAGGTGCTGGAGGCGACCGCGCAGCTCAAGCAGGCGAATGCCCGGGTGAAGGGCGTGATCCTCAACGCGATCGATACGGATGTCTATCGCTATAGTCTGGGCGCGCGCGCCGGCCTCTATCGCAGTGCTTCCTATCTCGATGCACTGCCGGCCAGCGGAGAGACGCAGAAAGGCTAGCCTTCAGACGACAACCATCGTCGTGTAGAGCGATGAAAAATTCACCCGGACTTCGACGTAGATAAATTGTGAATATCAAACATTCGATCGTAAGTATCGCTGGAGTCGTACTGAGCCAGGCGCTCAATTTCGTTTCGATTCTATTGATCGGGAAGTTCTGCGGGCCGACGACTCTCGGGTACTTTGTATCGGCTCGGTGATCGGCTTGCGTCTGGAGGTTGCATGCATGGCGGCGGACAAGGCCCAAGCCGTGCGTGCAACAAAGAGTTCCAGCGCCGTCGCCGTTCCGATCGGCCCCGCGCTTGGTGGCCACGACCATTTCCGGCCCCTCCGATTCGATTCCGGTGATCGCCCTCGCATTCGGCGTGTTTCTGCAATAGACGCTGGGTGAAGCGCTGACCAGCGAAAGGAAGTACACGAAGATCGCCACGGTCCGTTTCTTACCGATCACTGCGTTCGCCGGGCACTTCATCTGCGCGATGGCGCTTTTGAAAGCTGAGCGCACGGGCACCGGCGTCTTCATCTACGCCGGGATCTTTCCGACCTCTCCGTTTGTGCCGGCCGGCGTCTGCCATTTTGATGCTGATGATCTTCGTCCATCGCGACACCGGCATCTTCGCGCTCGCCTACCGCGTCGGCTATTTTCGTACGTCACGGTTTTCTGAACCCGCGCGCCGCCGGCGATGCAATGCGGTCGCCATTCTGGAGTTTGGCGCCGAAAGCGTGGCTAAACCCGTGGTATAGTGAGTTCGATTATTAGGTCGGCATCCATCCGCAAGCGGGACACTGCGCCCTCGTCAATCTCTGCCGGACTTTGGATCGCCTTTATCACACTGTCCGGTGCCGCTAGGGAAGATCTCAAGCCATAGCTACGCCACCGATGACGTCATGCTGTTCAACTTCTCAAAAATTCGATGTGGTCGTAAAGGGAGTGGAAGATGGTAACTTTCTTGACGCATGCCGCCTGTCTGCTGATCGGCGTGGCGATTGGGGTCTTTGCGTGTGCGCTTTGCGTTGCGCGCGCGAGAGGATCAAAGGAGGATAATTAGTCTCATCGCCCTCTTATGATTCAGCCGTCATTGCGGATGTCCGCTGCTTCCTCTTTGCAACACCATCAAGCACGTTGGAGCAGGGCAGAACAGCAAAATGACGCAAACGCCGAAGTCGGCGTTCGCGTTCATCTCATCGATTGCAAGTAGACGCCTTCACTTGACCGGGGTCAGGTAGGGACCCGATAGGAATCGCTGCGCTCGCGGGATGCTCGCGGTGTAGGCCCGAATAGCGGCTGCCAGCTGCGGACGAATCAGGTTACGGTTGTAGTCGTAGATCGAATAGCCGTCGCCTTCGCCATTGCTCGGATCGCCGTTACGCACGACATACCAGAACGCCTTTGCCACCGAACCATTGTTCATCAGCACCTTCAACTGGTTGAATGCGGCCGTTTGTCCGGCGTCCGTACCGTTGGTGCCATTGTTGGTCTCGGTCAGCCAGATCGGCTTCGCGCCGCTGCTGACGAGGTTCGACACCGTGGTCATGAATGCCTGCATCAGCATGTCGTATTCGGCGCTGCCGAAGTAGGGGTGAACGTCGACGACATCGATCGTGGTGTTCAACGGGCTGGAAGCACTCTTCGTGTTGTTACCCATTGCCTTGATGTAGTCGGTCGCCTGGATCAGCTCGCTGCCCGCGGGCGGTTGCCAGCCGTTATTCGGGTACGCCGAGTTGTAGAAGTACGAGATGCCCTGAGTGTGCAGAACCGTTTTGTAGCCCGACTGGCTTTTCGTGTTGAGGATCTGCCTGGCTTCCGAATAGAGCGTCTTGCTGCGATTCAGAATGTATCCGGAGATACCGTTCGGATCGCCGTAAGACGGGTCCGAAGCGGAGAACGACCAGTTGGTCTCATTGAACAGTTCGATGTCAGCCGTAAAGGGCAGAACGACGTCCATGAGCGAGCCGAGATACTTCGTGAACGTCGCGTCGCAGAAGTCGAGTCGGGGTGACGATGCGGTCGGCGGATTTCTGGTGGCCGAGCATTGGTATGCGCTAGACGGCGCGTACATGCCCACCTGGAAAAGAATCTTCATGCCGCGCGTGCGTGCGGCGTTCAGAAGCGCCTTCAGGAAAGCCACTTTGTTGGGGTCCAGCGTGCTGCCATCGGCCAGCGTCATGAAGTGCCACGAAACGCCGAGGCGAACCGTACCGACGCCCAATCCGGCAATCAGATCCAGGTCCTTTGAGCATTCGCTCAGCGCCGTCTGATCCGCACTCCAGAGATTGCAGTTCACGTCCATTGCAAAACGGTCGTTTCCGCTTCCGGTGGGCGGCGGCTGCAGCGCCGCGAGTTGCTGAGCAGTGGCGGTAGTCGCGTTCGTTGTCTTGGCGCGACCGTTCTTCGCGACGGCCGACATCGGCTGCCCACACAAAAGTGTTAAGACGGCGAATAAAAATAAAAGTGTGAGTTTCATTTCTCAACTATAAATGCTGTCGCCTGGAATTGGTCCGAAAACGGCAAAGTTAAGTGTGCCGATGAACATCAATTGTTGAAGCGACCGCATTGACGGCACGGATATGTCGAACACGCGTATCGAACACTGCGTCGACGTCAGAGTCCCGCACTGACACAACACTTCCGAACAGAGCGACTCAATCTTCCGAAGGATGCGCCCCCCTTGTTCGCTGGTTGTTTCGGCAATTGTCATGGCATCACGCGGTTATCGACCGATGGGCGACTGCTGAGTGGCAGTGTTTGACTGTGAGACTGTTACGCGCATTTTCGCCATGTGCTCAGAGACGGCATCAGAAGTCTTCGCGTCGAACTCTGCAATGAGCGAATCGTCCGACCATGTACGGGAACGCACATCGATTCATAGTGTCGAGCCGGGATACTTGCGACTTCGATGTGCAGCGCGAGTCATCGCATAGATCTTGGCGCGGTCAGTCATTACACAAGTTGTTCCTTCATCAAATTTTCTTTTTTCCTTCATTGAACGCGCAAATAAGATTTATGTGGAGATGAAAAACGGTCGTCTCTATCTAGACAAATTCGAAATCGTGCGAGATAGGTGTTGCACTTCAGATTTGAGGCCCGCTCTTTGAAAAGAGCGGTTAAACGTCTGATAAAAGTATGCGTCTGATCTGATCGCTTTGTCATGATATTTACCAGTGGTATCTGGCGATCAGACCAATCAGGAACGAAGTCATGATTCGAATTCTGCGTATCTGATTGGCAGAAGAGCAGTCGGTGCGCCTGATGAAGGCGACGTGTCGCGATCGAACTGTACGATGGCGCCTTTATGCGCTATTACTAACATTCGGTCCTTGAGTGAGATGTTACGCTCGTCGCGAGTCCTCAGTGAATCAATGAAATTAGCGGCACTAAACGATTCACTTCCACACCAAAATCTGTTTTGCAAGCGCAGGGTGCCTACGCGGGCACCGTCCCCAACGAGTTCCCGAACTAAGGAGAAAGTATGTTCGAATCCAACGCCGCTGCGGATCCGAAACTGAAAGAGGCGTGCCTTGAGGCGAATTCAAAACAGGTCGCCCAGGATGACGCGAATCCGCAAAGCGAGAACCTCTTCGGCGCAAGGTGGGACGACGCAGTGAAGAGAACGATGGACATTTGCGGGGCGTCGGTTCTACTCATCCTGCTCTTTCCAGTTCTCCTGATAATTGCGATGGCAGTCATGAGCGATCACGGAAACGCCGTATATGGTCATCCGAGAATTGGCCGAGGAGGACGTACTTTCAAGTGTCTGAAGTTCCGCTCCATGGTCAAGAACTCGGATGAAGTTCTCGCCAAACTGCTCGCAACAGATGCGCAGGCTCGTGCGGAATGGGACCGCGATTTCAAGCTTAAAAACGATATTCGCGTGACGCCGGTCGGCCGCATTCTGCGCAAGACGAGCCTCGATGAGTTGCCGCAACTATGGAACGTGCTGCGCGGCGATATGAGCCTGGTGGGACCCCGCCCTATCGTGCAGAAGGAGCTGGTGCGATATGGCCGAGACGTTCGTTACTACCTCGCGCTGAAGCCGGGAATGACAGGCTTATGGCAGGTCAGCGGCCGCAACGATGTGGACTATCCGACGCGGGTTTCGCTCGACGTTAAATACGCAATGAACCGCTCGCTGACATTCGATTTGTCGATTCTTCTGAGGACCGTCAAAGTGGTGCTCGCGAAAGACGGCGCCTACTGAGCCGGCTGAGGTGTTTTTCCCTTCCGTAGATTGCATGGTCGTCCCGATCGCCGTGACCAATAGGCGATGTGTTCCGCTATTGCTGCGCATTTCGCGAGAAACATGTTATGAGAGTGGTCCACGTAATCGAATCGACTGCTACAGGAACGCTTGCAGTTGTGAGCACGCTTGCGACGCGCCTCGCCAAGGAAGGTCACGAGGTGTATGTGATCTATTCAGAGCGCGAGGAGACACCGAAGAACTTGCGCGCGATGTTTCACTCTGACGTCGTCCTGCAGCATCTGCAGATGAAAGGACCATCGTTGGCACGCATCATGTCTGTCTTGCGCCAACAACTCATCGAATTGAACCCGGATATAGTCCATCTGCACTCTTCATTCGCAGGTTTCCTGGGACGAATGTCGACCTTGTTTGCGTTGCCGTCAACGGCGCTTCTTTATAGCCCGCATTGCATCTCTTTCGTACGGCGAGACATAGGGAGGTTGAAGCGATACTGTTTCGCCGCGTTGGAGTTGCTTGCGTGTGTGAGGAACTGCACATATGTTGGCTGTTCCGAGAGCGAATGTGCCGCTATCCGCCGCTATCTTCGGCGAGATGCAGTGCTGGTCGAGAACGCGATCGATCGGGCTGTCGGTGTCCAGGGCAACAATCGTTTGGAAAGCGCTGGAAAAGTCGGGTCGACGAAACGGCGAAGAATCGCGACTGTCGGCGGCATTCGTGTGCAAAAGAATCCGCGACTGTTCGCGGAGATTGCACGCTCGTTTGATCGGGACGGCGTCGAGTTCGTATGGATCGGCGACGGCGACGCAGATCTCAGGAGGACCCTCGAGGACGCCGGCGTGCGTGTGACCGGTTGGCTTACGCGTGCTGACGTAATCGCGGCTGTGGGGCAGGCGGATATCTATTTGTCGACAGCTTCCTGGGAGGGAATGCCGATTTCTCTGATTGAAGCAATGACGCTCGGCACACCCGTTGTGGCGTCAGATTGTCCCGGCAATATAGACACCATTCGTCACAATGCCACCGGCGTTCTTTATCGGACGGCTGCGGAAGCGACTTCGTTGATCCGGAAGATGATAGCCGACGATAAATTTCGTGAAGGTCTATTGCGCCGCGCGCAGGAGGAAGCGCGCAACAGATTCAGTGAAGATCGCTTCTTCAACAACATCGCGCTGCTTTATTCGGCCCAGTTGAGAAGCATTCGCCGGGGCCGTTCGGTCCTGAGCGAGTGACGGCGTGAAGCTGCGCGGCGGGCCTAGCGCGATTTCCGGCGAAGCGGAGACGCGGGTCCGGTTTCAGTCGTCGGCGCAGACTGCGCGATTTGCAGCAAGCCGTCGTCTGGGACCGATTGCATGCAGTGCTCCTGGCGAAGTGAAGAGTAGCGGACAAAAGCCTCTTCACGCGCGTGACCATCAGCTCTTCATCGATTCGCGCAGTCGGGATGGGCGAAGAACTGGCCGCGAACGTGCCGGTGGGGCGCGGCAAGAATCGAAGCGCCACTCCGTAACAACGCTCACGGAACGCCGATCGCGACGAGACTGACTTGCGCCATCGAAAGGTCGTTACCGAGCTGGTTGCTCTGATTGGATGAAACTGCCTCCAAGCGCGTCTCATGTGGTCCGCGCATTTTTTGATTCGATCAGGAGGTTCGAAAAAACTGCGTCCGGTTTTTTTCGTATCAGCGACGCAGCTTTCGTGGAAACGATTCGAGAATTCGCTCTTTCAGAAATGGTTTGCGCGTGTCATCGCGCAAACCATTTCAAATTTTAGAGCCGAGCGAGATATCGCTCCACGCCCGAGGCGGCGATTATATCTGTCCACCGCAAATGCAGCAGCGTGGAGGGGTCATTTTTCGGCACCATATCGCCGTGGAAATTGCAGATGCTGGAGAATACGTCTGGGCCCGTTACCTTACATTGAATTCCAAACTGAGCGGCGGCGTTCAGATTCGAGGGCGAGTCATTGCAGATGATTCTTTTGCCGAGCGCAGCATATTCCAGAAGCTTGGTCGGCGTCTGCACGTCGTACGGACGCTTGTATGGGATGGTTGAAATAGCAATCTCGCAGTTGCGAACCACCGCGAGGGCATCGCGTTGCGCAAGACGTCCCGTGAACAGGATGCCGGGCGATCGCAGATATGCGTCGGAGATTTCCTTTTCAACAGGCCCAATCAGAACGAGGGTATCCGAGTCGCGCTTGGCGGCCAGGAAGTCCCTGATGAAGCTGACAAAGCCGCGTTCCCGCGTTATCTCGCCCAGATAACAATACGTTCCCGACGGAAGCGTCTGGTTGCGGTCAGCGTCCGTCGTGAAAATCCAATCTGGTACGCCCATTGGCAGGAAAACGGTATCTACGCCGTCGCGGAAATCCATGACTGCGCTCATTGAGTCGTTCTGAAATATTCGTAGATCGGGCCGTGGTTGAAACGTTTTCTTGATGCTGTCCTTTAGCGCACTGTTACGCCCGACCGACAGCGAACGGTAATCGTGGATGACGTATTTTGCAGCAGGGATCCTGGGGTAAAAGCCCATGATGCACCAGAGAACGTACTCCTCCGGATTCTTGACTCTTTTGTAATCATCCAGTGTCCCTGACGTTACCTTACAGTCGTTTCTCACAAAATACCTGGTGTAGGCATCTATCTCAGGATAATTCGCCTTGCCGGGGTGAAGGATGAATATCTGCATGTCATTGCCACCGTTCAAGTGTCGTCTCTTCAGCTGACTCAGCGCTACCAGGGCAGTTCGGGTCGCCTTCGTTGAAATGTCGCACGTCAATGGATTGGTCAAGCGTCGGTTAGCTTGATATCCTTTGGCAGAAACGCCGCGACGTTGGATTGCTCTATCACCCGGTCCCAAATGAGGTCTGCGAAGTCCGTCCGGCGATTCGCTGTCGCACCGCGCGCAGCGTCTTCATCGATTCCGTCAAAGATGTTCGCCGTGGTGATCACACTATGGATGCCCATCTCTTCGCAGCATCTGATATTCGACGGCGAGTCGTTGCACAGGATTTTCTTGCCGAGCGCAGCATACTCGAGCAGCTTGGTCGGCGTTTGATAGCAGTGCGGTCGGTGATAGGGGAAATAGCACACTGCAACATCGGCTTCGACCACGTGCTTCAGCGCCTCACGCTGCGGCAACGGGCCAGTGAAAATGATATTTTTTGCATTCGAAAATTTTTCGTAGATGCGCGGGTCCGGTTTTCCCACCAGGAGGAGGGAGACGTCGCGCTTCTGAAAGTTGTTTATAAATGCTTCCAGCACGCGATCGAAGCCCCGCTCGACGCTCATTTCGCCGATATAACAGAAATCAGCTTTCTTTTCAGTCTGGCCGCCATCCTGCACCTCGAAGATCCAGTTCGGCACGCCCATGGGCAGGATGACACTGGGTACGCCGTGGCCAAAACCCATGATCTCCTGTTGCCGTTTGTTCTGAAAGATCCGCAGATTCGGCTGGCAATTGAAATACCGCTTCGCGACGTCTTTCATCGCCGGCCAGCCGCCAACGGAGAGAGAACGGTAGTCATGGATGACAAAGTCGGATTCAAACCGGTTCGGATAGAAACCCATGATTTCCCACAACACGAAATCTCGTTTGTTATCGAGCTCCCGGTAATCGCTGATTGTTCCGACCACCACATCCACGCCGCGCGCTTTAAAGTAGTTTTGATAGGCAGTAATTTCCGGATAATTGGCGGTACCCGGAGACGTGATGAAGATTTTACGCATGCCGCCTTCCTTTTTAACCGTGGAGATAAGGAACAATAAGGCCGTTACGAATAGTGGACTGGCGGTCCGGTTGCGCCTTTAATTAACAGGTGCTCGAACGTTGACCGCTTGTTCTGCTCGAAGCCGAGATCGCGCGCGATAGTATTTTTATTAGCGAATACCTTATCGTGACGATTCGCTGCCCTGGGTTGGATGCCGCACGGTGCACAACGATGTCGTACGCCGCTGCGCGAGCCGTCGCGTCGACGCTCGGTCGACATCTCCCGGCCTCGGCAGTTTCGGTCAGCGCGCTGTCGTCGGCGGCGCTGTGCTTTCTACGCCTGGTTCAATGCACGTGGCCTGCTGAAGATGCGCTGAGCCAGGCGCTTGACGCGTCCCAGTCGCAGATAGCGCGGCACCAACGTCAGGCCCGTGAGCTGCGCGGCGAACCACGACACGGAAGAGGCATCGTCAATGTCGAACGCCTTGAGTCGGAACGGGTCGCTTTCTTCATCGTTCCAGCCCACGTCGGTCGTGCGTGCGGTCTTGTAGCCGGCGGCCTTCAGCAGCTCGACTTCGCGCGGACCATAAATGCCATAGGGATACGCGAAATGCTCGCAAGGCTTACCGACGATCCGTTCTACCTCCGACTTTGATAGCGCAAGCTCTTCAAAGCATTCGTCATCGTCACAGAAGGTCAGTGTCGGGTGATAGCGTGTGTGAGACTGAAAGTCGACATAGGGGCGCATCTCTTCAATATGGGCGGCGCTGAGGCCACTAATCGTCGCCGATGGGTCTGGCAAGTCCTGACGAAAGCCTCGCGCGTCGAGTTCAGCCAGGCGCTCGTGGTTTTTCATGCGAATCAGCCGCTTCACACCTGCTTCCTTCGCGACAGGATGTAGGAACCAGTGGGTACGATCGTGCGCCACGACACTGCTGCAAACGTAAATGGTCGGGTACACGCCGTACTTGATGAATACGGGCAGCAGATTTGCATTGCCGATATGGCCGTCGTCAAACGTGACGGCCACGCGCGGGCGACCACTACCTCGCGAATTTGCCTGCGACAACGGCACGAACTCGACTTTGTCTTTCAAGTACTCAAAATGAGCCTCGAGCGTGGCGGGCGACGGATCGTGATAGAGCAGAATCGCGGTGCGATCGCGCCAGAGCAAGGCTCGAATCGCCGCGGGAGTTCCACTGAAAAGCAGCGCGCGTGTGAATATCTCACGCATCAATTGTTTCATATGTATTCCAAGCTAACGGCGTTGAATGGGATTGTGCCGTCACGGACATAAAAGCGATGTGCGTTAGCGTACAGAGGTGATGACAGCGTTCAGATAGTCTGGGATACTTGTTAGTGTGAAATATGCGCTAATTTTCACAGAGGAATCTACTGCGGGGAAACAGTGGGTTTCAGCGGAGAATTAGGCAGTCTTATCTTTGTACGGTAAGACGATTATTCTGAAGTTGGTGGCGCGCAAAGCAGAGGAATAGTTGCCAGATTGCGTTGCACACCGAACTGACGCGCGCAGCGCCAGCACCCAAAATGTTGCCGTCCCGTGACAAAAACGAGATCTGGCAATGCCGCATCGCCTGCACATTAAATCCGGCTTCCACCCTTTTCGTGCACCCGCCCTGGGGTTTCGATGAAACAGAACTCTCTGCTTACGAATGCTGCCGTGCTCCGGAATAACGATGTAAGTCTTTCGCGTTATTTCGACGTTCTATTGGCCAACCGCTGGCTGGTCGGTGGAATCGCCGGCACTGTGCTCGCCCTGGGCGTGGCATACGCGTTTATCGCGCCGTCGGTGTACCAGGCCGATATTCTCGTCCAGGTTGAAGACAGCATTCCGACCAACAATTCAAAAAGCCCGCTGGGCGACGTCTCCAGCATGTTCGACGTCAAAACAGAGGCGACGGCCGAAATGGAAATCCTGCAGTCGAGAATGGTGGTCGGAAAAGCCGTCGACGATCTGCACCTCGATGTCAGCGCAAAGCCCAAGCGCTTTCCGTTGATCGGAGACTGGTTGGGCCGGCAAGCCAGGAGTCTTTCCGAGCCAGGTATCTTTGGATTTGGCGGATATGCATGGGGCGATGAAGCGATCAAGGTGTCCAGCTTCGACGTCCCGGAAGCATTCGAAGGCGAGAAGTTCGTTCTGACCGTTCTGGACGGCGGGCGCTACCGGCTGGAGCAGTCGGATCTCAGCGAGCCGATCGAGGGTCGCGTGGGCAAACAGCTCGACACGAAACTGCCCGATGGCGCGATCACGCTGCAGGTCGCTTCGCTGAAGGCAAAGCCGGGTACGCAATTCATTCTGGAGAGACAGTCGCGCGAAAAGACGGTGGAAAGCCTGCAAAACAGGCTGGCCGTCTCGCAGAAGGGTAAAGACAGCGGCATCATCGGCGCGTCGCTGACGGGCTCTGAGCGGTCGCTGACGGCCAGCACGCTCGCCGAAATCGGCAATGCGTATGTTGAGCAGAATCTGAAGCGCAAGGCGGCGGAAGCCGAGAAGTCGCTTGAGTTCCTGAGCGAGCAGCTGCCGCAACTCAAGAGCGACCTGGAGCGCGCCGAGGGACGCTATAACGACATGCGCAACCGCATGGGCGTGTTCAATCTGAGTGAGCAGGGCAAGGCCTATCTGGATCAAAGCGTCGCCGCGCAGCGCAGCCTGCTGGAACTGAAGCAGAAGCGCGCGGAGATGGGCGCGATCTACGCGCCGGGTCACCCCGCGATCCAGGCGATCGATCAGCAGATCGGCATGCTGAGCAGCAGGATCGGAAGCTTGTCGCAGCAGGAACAGGCGTTGCCGGACCTGGAGCAGAATGCGGTGCGCCTGACCCGGGACATGAACGTGAACAACGAGCTTTACGTCGGCATGCTGAACAACATGCAACAGCTCAGACTGGTTCGCGCCGGCAAGGTTGGAACGGTACGGTTGATCGATAACCCGGTGGTGCCGAAAGAGCCGATCAAGCCGAACAAGCTTCTGGTGATTGTCTATGCTGCGTTGGGCGGCCTGATTCTGGGCGTGGGTGCGGCGTTCGGGCGTACGGCGCTGTATCGGGGCGTGACCGACGCGCAGGAGATCGAGGAGCAAACGGGCCTGAACGTCTATGCGAGCGTGCCGCTGTCGCAGGCGAAAGTCGCGCGACCCGGCAAGACGTCGAAGCTGCCCACGGGCGAGAAGTTCCTGCTGGCGAGCGAGTTTCCGCGCGACCCGTCGATTGAAAGCCTGCGCCGACTCAGAACCGCGCTTCATTTTGCAATGCTTGAATCGGAATCGGGCGACAACCGCGTGCTGCTGACGGGGCCGACGGAGCAGGTGGGCAAGTCGTTCCTTTCGGCGAATCTGGCGGCGGTCGTATCGGCGGCCGGCAAGCGGGTGTTGTTGATCGACGCGGACCTGCGCAAAGGTCATCTCGAGCAATACTTTGGTCTCGACTCGACCCCCGGCCTGGCTGACTATCTGACGTCGGACGTGACGTCCGACCCGGTGATCATGCGTGACGTGCGTCCGGGCCTCGACTTTGTTGCGCGCGGAGCGATACCGGAGAACCCGGCCGAGCTTCTGGTGAACGAACGCATGCAGCAATTCCTCGCGAAGACGAGCCAATACGATATCGTGCTGATCGACACGCCGCCGGTGCTCGCCGTATCCGATGCGACCGCGCTCGCGGATAGCTGCGGCACCGTGCTGCTGGTGACCCGCTTCGAGACCACTTCCATTGCGCAGGTGCTGGAGGCCACCAAGCAGCTCAAGCAGGCGAATGCCCGGGTGAAGGGCGTGATCTTCAACGCGATCGACACGGATGTCTATCGCTATAGTCTGGGCGCGCGCGCCGGCCTCTATCGCAGTGCTTCCTATCTCGATGCACTGCCGGCCAGCGGAAAGACGCAGAAAGGCTAGCCTTCAGACGACAACCATCGTCGTGTAGAGCGATGAAAAATTCACCCGGACTTCGACGTAGATAAATTGTGAATATCAAACATTCGATCGTAAGTATCGCTGGAGTCGTACTGAGCCAGGCGCTCAATTTCGTTTCGATTCTATTGATCGGGAAGTTCTGCGGGCCGACGGCTCTCGGGTACTTCAGCCAGCTCATGGCCGGTGGTCTTTTTATCGGGTCGGTGATCGGCTTGCGTCTGGAGGTTGCGTGCATGGCGGCGGACAAGGCCCAAGCCGTGCGCGCAATGACGAGTTCCAGTGCGGTCGCCATAGTGATCGGGGTGGCGCTCGTGGTGGCCACGGCAGCGGCCGGGCATACGGAATACATACCTGTTATCGGTCTGGCACTTGGCGTGTTCCTGCAACAGGCGTTGTGCGGAGCACTCACCACCGAAAGAAAGTACGCGCAAATCGCGACGATCCGGTTCTTCCCTAATGCCGCGTTCGCCGTCTACTTTGTCTGCGTGATGATGTTTTCGAAAGGGGAGTGCACAGGCACCACCGTATTCGACATCTATAGCTGGATTTTTCTGGCCTCGACCGTTGTGCCGGCCGCGATCTGCCTTTACTCGGCGCGCCGGATGATCCCGTTGGCCTTCCTCAGGTTCTCCGCGCTTCAGATCCAGTATGCAAAATTTGGTGTGCCAACCACTACGCTGAATTCATTCGTGATCTATGCGTCCGCCATTTTGATGCCGATGATCTTCGATCATCGTGACGCCGGCATCTTTGCGCTGGCGTATCGTGTGGGCTACTTTCCTGCGTCGCTCTTGTCGCAAAGTTTGGGCGCCGTCTTCCGCCGCGATTTGATCGATTATTTCGACGGCCACAGAAAAGACAGAGCGAATCCATCGAAACAGTTTTTTACTATGCTGACGTTTATCAGCATTTCTCTGGTGGCTGCGTGCTATGCAGGCCTTAGCCTCATTATCCACGTGAAGATGGGCGACGAATGGGAACCGTCGATGTCAGTGTACCTGATCTTTATTCCCTATTTCATCACGATGGCGATCTATGGCTCGATGGCTCAGGTATTCATTGTCGCGAACCGGCAGAAGATCGACTTGATGATTCAAACAGTCAATGCCGTATCGATTTTCCTGATCTTTGCGACGGCTCGTTTCCTCGGCGTCGGATTCTTCCACTCGCTTCTTCTGCTCAGCGTCTGTGGAACGATCGTGGCAAGTGTGGGTACTTACCAGGCGCTCAAGATCGGCAAGGAGCCGGACGCTTATTTGAATCGCCAACCTAGTTTTGAAGCGCCGTGATCTCTGCGCTCAAAAATCAACGACGCTGCAAGGTTAGCTCCTCCACCGCGAGGCGAGTCGCTCACTTGTTCAGGGAAAGAGAATGCGCATTGTAAAACTCCCCGGCATCATCGGCAGGAATGCGAGTCCAGGCGTTTCGGCCGCGGTCTGGTTCATTCTGTTCATCGCGCTTTATGCGATCTCCGCGTTTCACGACAGCACGTTGCCGGCGCGTTTTCTGTTCGACGAACTGGTGATCTTCGACCGGATGAAGACCGTCACGGCTTTCAGGGCGTTTGGCGACTCATTTGACAATCTCGCGTGGCTGTTCAACTTTTTCGGTCTCCAGAGTTTCTCCATTTCTTTGATAGGATTTCTCGCATCGACTATCGGCATGTTTGTCGCCATCTGGCGTTCCGGTGTCACTTCGCTAAAACCGGCCGAGTTCTTTCTGGTTGCCTTCTGGCTCGCCAATCAGACCGTCTACATCGGCGTTCCATCGAAAGAAATCATCATTTCGGTTCTGGTTCTTTTGATGCTGTTTTACAACTCGTCGCGTGCGATATTGGTTTTGTTTGTCGTCCTGGCAGCGCTGGTAGCCGTGTACTTCAGGTCGTACTGGGGCATTACACTGGCCGCAACCGTGTTTCTTTATTTGGCGCCAAACGGCTTCAGAAGGCCGGTTTCATTGATCTTTTTCGCGCTGGCCATGTTTGTGATGGTCGCCTTCGTGTTCCAGAAGGCCTATGGCGAATCACTGGATTTCGCAAGGCAGAACGCCAATGAGTGGCGGGATCCGGAGGAAGTGGGGTCGATGATCGTACAGTTCATTCCGGGCAGCGGTATGTTCATTGGCGTGGCGAACGTCGCCATCACGCTGGCGAGCTTCGTTTTGCCGGTGCGGTTGATTACGTCGGGTTCTCCGCTGCAAATGCTCGGCGGCGTTGGCGTGTTTTTCACTTTTGCCATTGTATTTGTGCGTTATCGCTCCGCGGCGGCGCTATTTCCAGTGGGCCGGTTCGAGACACTTTGTTTTTGTTTTCTGGTCAGTTTCCTGTCAACGCAAGCTATTTTCGAGCCGGACTACGGGTCGTTTCTGCGGCATCTTTCACCGGTTTCGCCGATGATCATGTTTCTCGTCCTGCGGCTCTCGTACGATGAACCCATAACGGTATCGGCGCAGAGTGCGTCGCGAGTGAACGGCGGCGCCCATCCCCAGTCCACATTGTCGAAGCATCGCAGTGCCTCCTGAATCGCAATGACGGTCTGCTGATTCAGTAGGCCGTCGATGAAGCGATTGTCGCCAGCATCACGGAAATGATCTTCGTGACGGGTCGAAGCAAGCGCGCCATTGAAAATCATTTCGACAAATCGAATGAGATCGACGCGGAGCTCGCGAGGCGCGCGGCAAAAAGGCGCTTTTGGGCCCGCGACCTGGAGACGGGCGGCTACAAGATCGAAAACATCGGGGCGAACTATCTGACGCGCGTCGATGGGCACGACGTGACGCCGCGCGCGGCGATCGGCAACATCACTAATCGCCGCTACTGGACGTTCCAGTACTCGGACTACATCGCGCCGGGCGATCCGCGCATGGTCAGCGTGAACGCGAAGATCGATTTCCGATTTGAGTTGCGCGGTGTCGCGGGCCGTGGCGGGCTCACTGCGCGCCGCCGGCGCGCATGGCCCGGTATTCCCGCTGCACGATGTCCATCAGCTCCGCCACCGAAGTCAGCGCGCTCTGTTGCTCGTAGGTCACGCGGCCTCGCTGCATCAACATGATGCGATCCGCGATATCGAGCGTCTGCGCATAGTTGTGCATGATCATGATGATCGAGAGGCCGCCTTTTTCCTTCAAGCGCATCAGAAGGTCGATGATGAGTCCCGCCTCGCGCGCGCCCATCGCGGCGAGCGGTTCGTCGAGCAACAGGATCTTCGCGTTCGAGTGCACGGCGCGCGCCACGGCGATCGCCTGGCGCTGGCCGCCCGAAAGACGCTCCACCGGCAAATCCACCGAAGGCACGTGCACGCCGATATCGTCGAGGCATTGCGCCGCGCGCTCGCGCATCCGTTTGTGGTCGAGCAGCCTGAACGGTCCGCGCCGCACGATTTCGCGGTTCAGGAACATGTTGTGGTAAATGCTCAGCGAATTCGCGAGCGCGAGATCCTGATACACGCATTCGATGCCGAGCGAACGCGCATGATCGACCGAGCGCAACAGTGTCTCCTCGCCGTCGATGTGGAGCGTGCCGCTCGTTTGCTGATGAAAGCCCGTGAGGATCTTCACGAGCGTGGACTTGCCCGCGCCGTTGTCGCCGAGTATGCCGAGGATCTCGCCCTTGCCGAGCGTGAGCGAGACGCCATCGAGCGCCGTCACCGCGCCGAAGCGTTTGACGAGGCTGTCGCCGCGCAGCGCGAGTGGGGCGTTCGGCGCGCTGCGCGCAGCGGCCGTGGCATTGGCGCCCGCGGACGAGGTTTGCGATTGGTCCATCATCGTCCACCTTTGCGGCGAATGCGCCCGACGTGGATGTTGAAGATCATCGCCGCCAGAATCGCGGCGCCAAGAATGATGTTGAACGTAAACGCGTTGATACCGATCAGTGTAAAGCCGTCGTTCAGAATACCGAGCACTGCTGCGCCGATGAGGCCGCCCACGATGGTGCCCGAGCCGCCCGTGAGGGGCGTGCCGCCGATCACGGCGGCGGCCACGGCAAGGAACATGATTTGGTTGCCGCCTGCCTGCGGGTCGATCGAGGTAATGCGAAAGGCTTCGAGCATGCCGGTGAAGCCCGCCAGCACCGCGGCGAGGACGAAGTTGCCGAGGCGCAGTCGCTTCACATGTATGCCGGCCTCGCTCGCGCCGAGCGGATTCGCACCCGCGGCCTGCGTATGCAGGCCCCAGCGTGTATGTCGCAACAGCACGTGCATCGCGGCCGCGATCACCAGGGTCCAGATGATCTCGCTGTAGCCCCACGCGCCCATGAACGCGGCGAAGGTGGGGGATCCCGGCGTGGCGGCGGGCGTGCCGCGCGAGATCGTGAGCGTGATACCGTTGATCAGAAAGAGCGTGCCGAGCGTCGTAACGAACGAGGGCAGCCGCAGCCAAACCGACACCGCCCCGTTCACGAAGCCGACGATTCCCGCGGCCACGAGCCCCGCGATCACGGCGAGCCACATCGGCGCGCCCGCGTCATTCGCGAACACCATCATGAATGGCGCGAACGCAAACACCATGCCCGCCGACAGATCGATGTCGCCGCCGATCATCAACATGATTTCGCCGAACGCGATGATCGCCACCGGCGCGATGAACTGCGACAGGTTGACCAGGCTCGCGTTGGTGAGCAGGAAATCGTGGTTCGCGAATTCGAAGTAGGCGGCCAGCAGCACGGCCACGAGCAGAATGCGCAGCTCGGCTGCCCATTGAGACGCGAAGGAAACGCCCGCGCGCCGGGACGCGCGGACCGCTTTGCCGGTTTCGTTCACTGTATTCATCAGGACTTGATTGCGCCGGATCTCGGAACGATTTGCTCCTTGTCGGTCTTGCCTTCAAAGCGCGTCGAGGTATTCAGGTACGGCTCGACGTTATCCTTTGTCACGAATTTCAGGCCGGTGTTGATTTCGGCCGGCCCGACGAGGCCGCCGGAGCTGAGGAACACGAACGCCTGCATCACCGTATAGAAACCCTGGACGTAGGGCTGCTGATCGATGGTGAAGTCGAGGAAACCTTCGTGGATCAGCTGGATCGTGGTCGGCAGCAGGTCGAAGCCGCCGCCGTGCACGCCTTTGGACGGCAGGTTCGACTCTTTCATCACCTGCGCGACGCCCTGCGTGCTGCCCGCATCCACCGCGAACATGCCTTTCAGGTCCTGGTGGCCCAGATAGAACGCCTTGATCTTCGAAAGCTCCTCGTTGACGGTCGCGCCCGTGGCCACGGTCTGGATGTCGATCTTCTTGCCGGACTTCTTGATGGCGTCGCTCGCACCGTCCAGACGCGGCTGGATGTTGAGCTGCCCCGGCGTGGCGATGAACAGCCCGACCATGCCGCTGTCGATCAGACTGACGATGCGCTCGCCCATCTGGTAGCCCGACAGATACAGGTCCTGGCCGATATACGCGAGGCGCGGATTCTTCTTGCCGCGCGGCGCGTCGGCGTTGTACGCGAACACCGGAATTCCGGCGTCGAGCGCGGCCAGGATGGGCTTGTCGAAAGCGCTCGGATCGACGATCGGCACCGCGATGGCGTCGGCCTTCGCGGCAATCGCCGAGTTCACGGCGCGGACCATTTCGCCCGCGTCCGAAGTGGCCGAGCCGGTCCACTGATAATCCATGTTGAGCAGTGAGCAGGCATCCTGAATGCCGTACTGCGTGGGCACGAAGAACGGGTTGGTGGTGACGTGATTGACGAACACGATCCTCCACTTCTTGTGCGACGGAAAAGCCGTCTGCGCTGCCTGCGCGGTGCCGATCAGACCGCCCGCGCCGCCTAGCGCACCCATCAGCGAAAGCGCCGCGCCGAGTCCCGCGCCCTGCATCAGCCCCCGCCGCGCCGTGCTGAAACCGTTGCCGCTGTTTTTCTGATCGTCATCCCGTTGCTGTGCCATCTGATCCTCCGGTTCTTGTCTTCATTGGTCGATGTGGTCGACGTTGCGTCGATTGCGTGCAGATGCTGGACGGCACCGGGAGTTCGCGGGGCAGCGCGAGAGTTTGGCGTGGGACGTGCAACCCCGATTCGGAAGCGCTCGATACGAGCCGTGCGGTACCGCAAAAATGTTAGTGCAGTGCGGTAGCGACTCCTAATCCATGTATACCCGTAACCGTTCCGAAGATTGGGACGCCGGGTCAGGATGCGTGTTTACCACGAGCGGCTGATCGCGCGGATGGGTGCGCGGCGCTCAAAGCTCGCCGCCCGCCAACACCGTCGCCACGTGCTGGCGCAACGTCGGCAGCACCGCGCCCTCGAACCAGGCATTGCGCTTGAACCACGCGATATTGCGCGGCGACGGATGCGGCAGCGGCATCACATGCGGTCCAAACTCGGCCCACCTGACGAGCGTTTCGGTCGAGGTCGGGCCAAACGCGTCGCCGAGGCCAAAGCGCTGCGCGTATTGTCCGATCAGCAGCGTCAATTTCACCGAACGCATTTGCGCGAGCAATTCGCGGTGCCAACGGCCGGCGCACTCGGGCCGAGGCGGCAGGTCGCCGCTCGCGCCGCGGCCCGGAAAACAGAAGCCGATGGGCACGATGGCGAATCTGGAAGCGTCGTAGAAGGTCGTGTCGTCGACGCCGAGCCATGTCCGCAGACGCGCGCCGCTCGCGTCGCTCCACGGCACCCCCGACGCATGCACGCGCGCGCCTGGCGCTTGCCCGATGATCAGAATCCGCGCCCGCGTGGACGCGGCGAGCACGGGGCGGGGCGCGTGCGGCAGCATGGGTGCGCACACCGTGCAGGCGCGGATGTCGCGAAGCAGCGTGTCGAGCGACGTGTCGAGTTTCGGCGGACGTTTGGTGGTAACAGCCATAAGGCGGTGGAGGTGACTGGTGCGCAGTCGTGTCGTGAGTCGGCTCAGTTCTGCGCCTGAGCCGGATAGATCAGCGTGCCGTCGGCCTGGGGCTCGGCGCCCGGCGTCATCGTGGCGGCGTTCGTGTGATGCGCGTCCATGATGTGCAGCACGGTTTCATCGTGCATCAGCAGATAGTCCGTAATGATACGCCGGTGGCAGCGCCACCAGACCGCTTCCGAGCACATGATCGCGCAGCGCTGCCGATGACCGAGCGTCAGAAGTTGCGCCAGTCCCTCGCGGAACGCGTCGCTCATTGCATAGTCGGCATAGTTGCGAAAGGCCGGATGCGTCCAGTACGCATTCGGCGACGGCGCGTCATCCTTGCGCCTGCTGCGGCGTCCGCCGAGCGCGGCGAGATGCATGTAGTCGATATGTTCCGGTGCGAGCGAGGCGGGCAGCGTGTCGCGATTGAACTGCGGGTTGGTCCGCGAGCGCGGGATGCTGCGCACGTCGACGAGCAAGGCGATCTGCTCGCCTTTCAGTAAGTCGACGAATTCCTGCAACGGACGCGTCGAGTGGCCGATCGTGAAAAAAGGGCGTTTCGTTTTCATGCGTGTTTCGCCGGCGCTGATAGCGGCGACGATGCCTACAGATTTACAACGTGTGGCGCAGTAACGTCAACTGTGTCCCGATTCAGGTGCGAGTCAGTGGCCGGCGTGCTGTTCGTGCGACGCGAAAGCCGGCTTGCCATACCAATGCTGCCCATCGACCTGCTGCGCATGCCGGTGTTTTCATTGTCGATGGCGACGTCGATCTGCTCGTTCGCGGCGCAGACGATGGCGTACATCGTGCTGCCGTTCTACTTCGAGCAGACGCTGAAGCTGTCCGAAACACAGACCGGCATTCTGATGACGCCGTGGCCGCTCGTGACCGCGTTGATCGCACCGGTCGCGGGCCGGATGTCCGATCGGTGGGCGCCGGGACGCATCAGCAGCGTCGGGCTCGTCGTGTTCGGGTGCCGACTCGCGATGCTCTGCCAGCTCGGCGAGACGGCGACGCGTTTCGACATCGTGTGGCGGCTCGCGGTCTGCGGCCTCGGCTTCGGTATCTTTCAGTCGCCGAACAACCGCGTGATCATCGGCAGTGCGCCGCGGCATCGCAGCGGCGGCACGTCCGGCCTGCAATCGATGGGTCGTCTGCTCGGCCAGTCGAGCGGCGCGGTGGCGGTGTCCATCGTGTTCGGACTCGTGCATGGCCGGCACCTCACGTTGATTGCCGGCATTGCCGCGGCGCTCGCGTTGATCGCGGCCTGCGTGAGTTCGGTGCGGCGTATGACGGAGCACAGCGACGCCTCGCAGGAACAACAGGCTACGCCAACGGGGCCGGTCTCCGGGCGTTGATGCGGGTGCGGCGTTGTTCCGCCGCCCGTACGCCTACGCGAGATTCGAAGGCGCCGCCTTCAGCACGTCGACGTGCTTCGGAATCAGGCCGAGATCGAGGAACGTATCGGCGATCTGTTGCTGCTCGCCGAGAATCGCGCGGGTAATCAGCTGCGTGCCGAACTGCTGACGCTGCACCGCCACGTCCACGACCTGCTTCGGCAGACCCCATAGCTGCGCGAGTTCGCTGGCGAGCTGATCCTTGTTCTGCTTGCCCCACTGATCTACCTTGTCGAGTTCTTCGATCAGGATCCGGATCACGTCGGGATTGTTCGCCGCATAACTCTGCGACGAGAAGTAGAACGCCCGATTGCCGACTACGCCGCTTGCATCGGTAATCACGCGAGCGCCGAGCGATTGCTCCGCCGCGGCGAAGAAAGGATCCCAGATGACCCACGCGTCGATCGACGCCCGCTCGAACGCGGCGCGTGCATCGGCGGGCGCGAGGAACACGAGCTTTACGTCGCCGTATTGCAGGCCATGCTGACGCAGTAGTTTGACGAGAAAGTAGTGGACGTTGCTGCCTTTGTTGAGCGCGATCCGTTTGCCCTTCAGGTCCGCGACCGAGCGGATCGTCGATTGCGGCGGCACCAGCACCGCTTCCGACTGCGGCCGCTTGACGGTCGCCGCCACATAGGCCAACGGTGCGCCGGCGGCCTGTGCGAAGATCGGCGGTGCTTCGCCGACGTCGCCGAAATCGATCGAGCCGACGTTCAGTGCTTCGAGTTGCACGGGGCCCGCCGCGAACTCGGTCCATGTAACCGATACGTTCAGCGGCGCGAGCCGTTTTTCGAGCGTGCCGCGGCCCTTCAGCAGATTCAGGTAACCCTTCTGATTGCCGACGCGCAGCGTGCGCGCGTTGCCTTGCGCGAACGAAAGCGGTGCCGCCGCGGCCGCTGCGGCGCCGAGCGAAAGTCTCAGGAAGGTGCGGCGGTCGTGGAGCGTTCTGATAATGGACATGACGGGCGATACGATCAAGAGGGCAATGAAGAAGGCAGATGCGCGGCGGCCGAAGCGCCGCCGCTCGAGTCGTGCGTTGTTCGTGCGTCAGGTTAGTGCTGGGGCGCGCCATCCCATGCCGGCAGCGTGGCACCGTGATAAACGGTCAGGATCGCCGCGGCGACGTTGGTCTGCTGGTAGCTGTCGACGATCGTCTTCACCCACACTGCGTTCGCGTCTTTCGCGTTGACCGCGATGAAGTTGCGGTACGGGTTGCCCGGCACTTTCTCCTGCGCGATGCGTTCCTGCGGAATCTTGATGCCCGCTTTGATCGCCCAGTCGGTATTGACGACGGCAGCGTCGAGGTCGCCAATCGCGCGGCCGACGATGCCGGCGTCGAGCTCCTTGATCCGGATGTGCTTCGGATTCTCGGCGATGTCGCGCGCGGTCGGCAGCAGGCCGACGTCGGGGCGCAGCTTGATCAGTCCATTCGCCTGCAGCAGAAGCAACGCGCGGCCTTCATTGCTCGGATCGTTCGGCACGCCGATCGCCGCGTCCTGCGGCAGCGCCGCGACCGATTTCACCTTGCGCGAGTAGAGACCGATCGGCTGCACGTAGGTATAGCCGACCGGCACGATCTGATAGTGGCGCGCCGCGATCTGCGCGTCGAGATACGGCTTGTGCTGGAACGAATTCGCATCGAGGTCGTGTTCCGCGAGCGCTTCGTTCGGCTGCGTATAGTCGGAGAAGGTCGTGATCTTGACGGTGACGCCCTGCCTGGCGGCATTGGCCGCGACCGCACGCCACACGTCTTCGTCCTCGCCAGACATGATGCCGACTCGCACCGTTTGTCCCCCCGCGAGCGCCGGTTGCGCGCTGACGATGCCGCATGTAACGAGAACCGAAAGGAGTGCGGCCTTGAGCGCTTTTGTCGTAGCCATGTTTGAAAAGAGATCGAAGTGTAGGTCCGGAGATCGTAGAGGGGCACTCGTTAGTGCACAAATAATATCGGGCGCTATCGTTATCGCGCTTGAGCGTAAGCGGCGGAACGACGTGCATGGCGCTTCTGGGAATAAGCCAAGCGCGATCGCCGCGCTGGAATGAAGCGAGCCGCAGCGGGGTTGGCGGACGCCGGATCGTGCGAATGTCCGCTGGCGCGGTTTTCGTTTCAGGTTGCGTGCCGGAACAGATGTGCGGGCTCGCGTGCGTCGTCCGTCATTTGTTCTGGAAAGGCACCCGGTTTCTAACCCGGCGGCGGGGAGGGGGCTATGGGAGCCGAAATGGAGGCGCTGTCTGCCAGACCGCGACGGCAGGCGGTCTTCAGAAGCAAGCGCATCAAGCCCGCGGCGGCAACAGTGCCGAAAGCAGCCGGCGCAACTGCGCCAATTCGCTTGCCGTCAGCCTTTCAGTGAGAATGCGCTCGACCTGCTCGACGCGCGGACGCAAGGCCGAGAGCTGCTTCTTACCGGCAGTGGTGAGAAACAGCACATAACTGCGCTTGTCGACAGGATCGTCCGCGCGCTCGATCTGGCCATTGCGCACCATGCGTGCAACGAGATCGGCAATCGTCGAACGATCCACGTCGAGTTTGTCTCCGAGTTGCCGCTGACTGACGCCAGGCGTCTCGTGCAAGACCTCGAGCGCCGCGTACTGCACACTCGTGATCTCCGCGGAAACCTCGCTCAGCCAGACCGCTGCATGGCGCTGTTGGGCACGGCGCACCAGGCTGCCAGTAAATTTGGGGAGCGCGCCGGCGTCTTCGGGTTTGATCGGCAATTTCGGAGGTTCGGGTTTCGTTGTGGTTTAACGCACGCGAAAGATCGGCCGCAAGAAGGCGTTCAACTCCGCATACGCATTCAATGGGAGAACATGGGCCACGTATTGATCGGGACGTACCACGACGAGTGCGCCTTGTTCTCGATCGATGCCGCGCTCGTCGAAGATATCAGTCGTCGCGTCGCTCGTAAATGCCTTTTCGTAGTCGACGAGGCCGTGGCGACCCTTGCGCGGCAGCAGGAGGGCGGGGACGTCTTCGAGGCGGACTTCGCGATGCGGCTGTTGCAGCACCGCGCGCAGATCGAGAACGCTGTCCACGTCGGCGTCCTTCGGCGTGAAGAGCCTCAAAACGGAATCGGGCGACTTGTCGAGATGCTCGCACAGCGCATCCAGCGCACGACGCGACGCGTCCGCGAAAGCGTACAGGCGCCAGCGGCCGTCCGCTTGCGCGGCATGCCCTAGATGGAACGGTTTTGCATCAGCGAGGCGAACGACCGGCGACGAGTGAAAGCGCGTACCGATCGCAAAGCCTTTGGCGAGCGCCTGATGCGTCGCTTCACCGGTCAGGGTGGCCGGCCGGTAACGCGTTGCGACGCCAGCCGTGTAGCGGCCAGCGCGAACGAAGTACGCCTGAAGCTCCGCGGGATCGACGCCGCCCGCCTCGGGCCGGTTGGGGTCCTTCGGCGGCGCGGCCATCATCGCCGACCACTCTTTGTCGAAATCGATCAGTTCCTGCGCAATGGGCTGGCGCTCGTCCGAATACGTGCGCAACAGATCGGCGTCGCTACGCCCCTCGAGCACCGCGCCGAGTTTCCAGCCGAGATTGAAGCCGTCCTGCATCGACACGTTCATGCCCTGGCCCGCTTTGGCGCTATGCGTATGACAGGCATCGCCCGCGATGAATACGCGCGGTTCGCGCGAGGTGCCGTCGGCGGCAATGGCGTCGTCGAAGCGGTCGGTGAGGCGCTGCCCGACCTCATAGACCGAGAACCACGCCACTTCTTTTACGTCGAGCGTATAGGGATGGAGGATGCGCTGCGCCGTCTCGATGATGCGATCGACCGTGATCTGCTTGATGCTGTCGCGATTCTCCGGGGTGACATCGCCGAGGTCGACGTAGAAGCGGACCAGATATCCGCCCTCACGCGGAATGATCAGCAGGTTGCCCCTGCTCGCGGACTGAATCGCCGCTTTCAGCCGGATGTCCGGAAAGTCGCTGACCGCCAGCGCATCCATCACGCCCCACGCATGGTTGGCCGCGTCACCGCGCAACGTTTGTCCGATGGCGGTGCGTACGCGGCTGCGAGCGCCGTCGCAACCGACGACATAGCGCGCACGCACGGACACGGTCTCGTCGAGCCGCGCGGGATCGGTATGGCGCAGCGTGACCAGCACCGGGTATTCGTGCGTATCGTCGCGCTGAACGTCGACCACTTCGAGGCCGTAGTCCGGTTCGATCCGTCGCGCGGAGCGGCGCATCACGTCGAGCAGATATTCCTGGATGCGGGCCTGATTGACGATGACGTGCGGAAATTCCGAAAGGCCTGTTTCGGTATCCTGAACTCGGCCGGTACGACTGATCGCGCCGCGGTCATTTGCATCGGGTCGCCAGAATACTGTTTCATTGACCCAATAGGCTTCTTGCAGCAGGCGGTCACTGAGGCCGAACGCATTGAACATTTCGACGGTACGGCACGCTACGCCATCGGCCTGTCCCATCTGCAACGGTCCGTCGCGACGCTCGACGACGCGCGTGCTGATCGACGGGAATCGCGACAGCTGCGCCGCCAGTACGAGTCCGGCAGGGCCGCTGCCGACGATCAGCACGTCGACCGTCTCGGGCATCTGCGCAGCATGCGCATTGTCGATGACTGGCTCGATCGTCGGATCGCCGACCCGGAAACCGTTGAGATGAAATTGCATGACGTCCTCCTCCATTCAGTAGATATCTGCTGAACGCGAATATACTCCGTACACCAACCATTTTGAAGTAATTCGTGGGAGGATGGATGTTTACCCTGGTTCGGAAGAACTGGTGGATTGTCGGGAACGACGGTCGATGCGGGATCGACACCGCGTCATGGCCCTAGATGCGGCGCAACCGCATGCCGTCGTTTCCTTCGAGAACGTCTGATTCAATGGCCGTGCCAATGACCCCCATGGCCACCCCAGTAGCCGCCAATGCCGATGCCGAGGTTCACGGACGGCGCGACGTAATACCCGGGGGCATAGCCATAGGCGGGCGCTGGCTCATAACCGTAGCCATAGCTGGGCGGCGGCGGGGCGACGACGCAGCCCGCCAGGCCGACCGACAGGATGATTGCAAAGAGTAGTCTGGTCATGATTGTTGCCCTCCAGTCATTGAGGAGACGCAAGTTTCGGTCCAGGCGTCTTGTGCCACCACGTCGACAGCACCCATTCGTCGGCGGCGAAGTAAAGCGGCAGCTTTGCCGGATAGGCGAGACTGTTGCGGTACGCGATGCGATGAACCGCGGAATACCAGTGCGGAATCACGTAATAGCCGTTCATCAATACCCGGTCGAGGGCGTGGGTCGCATCGACGAGCTGCTCGCGCGTTTGCGCGCCCAGCACCTTGCGCAGGATCGCGTCGACGGCGGGCGACTTCACGCCCGCGAGATTATCGGAGCCCGGCTCGTCCGCGTACTTGCTGCCGAAACGCGACAGCTGCTCGGTGCCCGGCACCTGCACGTCGGGCAGGCGCACGGTCGTCATGTCGAAGTCGAACGCGTCGATGCGCTTTTGAATCAGCGCGTAATCGGCGGTGCGAAAGTTCATCGTGATCCCGAGCTTCAGCAGATTGCGGCCGAATACGGCGGCGACCGGCTCCATCGACACGCCGCCGCCCGTGTCGCCGAGCAGTTCGAAGACGAACGGCTGACCGCTCGCGTTGCGCAGCGCGCCGTCGCGATAAGTCCAGCCCGCCTGCGTCAGCAGTTCGCGCGCCTTGATGAGGTTGGCGCGCAGCGATCCCGGCGGATCGGTGTCGGGCTGCTGCGGCATGTCGCCGAACACGCCGAGATCGAGATCCTTGCGCAGCGGCTCCAGAATCGCGAGTTCTCCTGCGCTGGGTTTGCCCCTGGCCTGCAGGTCCGTATTGACGAAGAAGCTGTCAGTGCGTTTGTACTGATTGTAGAAAAGCTGCCGGTTCAGCCACTCGAAGTCGAACGCGAGATCGAGCGCTTCGCGCACGCGCACGTCCCGGAAGAGCGGTCGCCGCAGGTTGATGAAAAAGCCCTGCATGCCTGCGCCGTTGTGATGAGGAAACTCGCGCTTGATCAACTCGCCGCTGTCGAAGCGCTTGCCGATATCGCGCCGCACCCAGCTTTGCGCGGTGTGTTCGACGAGTACGTCGTACTCGCCCGCCTTGAACGCTTCGAGCTGCGCGACCGCGTCCGCGTACAGCTTGTAGTCGATGTGCGCGAAGTTGTGCGTGCCCACGCGTACGGGCAGCGACGCGCCCCAATAGTTCGGATTGCGCTTGTAGCTGATGGTTCGGCCATTGTCGTATCGCTCGATCAGATAATCGCCGCTGGCGATCGGCTTCTCGAACGCGAGCTGGTCGAAAGGAATGCGCGTGCCGTCCGGCCTGATGCCCCACTTGTGCGAAAACACCGGGATTCCGCCCGCGAGCAGGGGCATCTCGCGTGTCGCGACCTTGAAATCGAAACGGATCGTTAGCCGGTCGATCACCACCGCGCGCGCGATCTGCCCGAAGTACACCGCGAACTGCGGTAGCGCCTGCGGACTTTTCAGCGTGTCGAACGAGAACTTGACGTCTGCTGCCGTGACCGGATCGCCGTTCGAGAAACGCGCCTTCGAATTGATGTGGAAGGTTGTCGACAGGCCGTCTTTGGCGACGTCGATGTCGTCGGCGAGCAGACAATATGCGCTCGCCACTTCGTCAGCGCTGCCGGTCGTCAGGCTTTCGAACATCAGTCCCAGTCCCGGTGCGGGATTGCCGCGCAGCGTAAACGGATTGAATTTGTCGAAGCTCGTCAGCCGGTTCGGATTCGCGAGCACGAGCGTGCCGTCGCGGGGGGCGTCGGGGTTGACGTAGTCGAAGTGCTTGAAACCGGCTGGGTATCCTGGCTCGCCGTATTGGGCGATGGCGTAGGCCGCCCAGGCAGGATTGGAGCTCCAGATGGCCGCGGCGCTCAGCGCGAGCGCGACCAGCAAGCGCCGCCGGTTGGACGAACGGATCGTCGTGCGAGTCATAACTATGTCGCGGTATCCGCACGAGGGACGTACGAGACCACGTAACCGCTCAATGGCGAGCGGTCCCAACTGCCGTGCTCGCCGATGAACGCGCCGCCGCGATACTGCGACGGCAGGTTGTTGCCGGTATAGAACGTCAGTCCTAGCGGTGCAACATGCGAACCGATCGAGAAGTCAGGTGCAATCGCCTTCGCGACGAGGTCGGGACGTTGCGGTTGAGCGCGTGGATCGACGTGCTGGCCGTAGTAGCTATACGGCCAGACCAATAGCGCTCCATATGCAGAGGCGTAGAATAGGCGTTTCTTCATGTAGGACTACTCCAAAATGAACGTCAAATCTACCACGGCGACGCCCCCGCGCAGCGGTCCTAAGCGCGCGCCCAGCAAGCCAAAAATCGACGTGCAAAGGTTCGCTTCAAACGAGCCGCGCGTGTATTCGTATCAACGTTTTTCCTCGCTCAAGCAGGCGGCCGGCTCCAGCATTGAGCGGCAGTCCGATTACGCCGCAGAGTGGGCCGCCACAAACGGCATGAAAATGGACACGACGCTGCCGGGCCGAGCGTGGCTGTCACTTCCTGAAGCGTCGTCACGCCACGCCTGAAGATCGCCATCTGTTCAGGCCTCACTTCGACCCCGGCGGACATGCAACCGACAAGCAGCGCACCGCTCAGCAGCCCAAGTACCAGTCCATGTTTCATGTTGCCCCCACACCGTACTTACAATTTTAGGACGACGCAGGGTCGGCGCGCGGCGATATTAACCTGCCGCCGTTGCGTTGGATCAGTCGCGCTTGACTTCGGCGCTTCAACAGATCGATCGCCTTGAATAGGTCGTCAACCATTCCAAGGCTCGCGTGTCAGCGCTCGGCATATATAAACCCCGCGCTGCGACTGAAGGCGGGTTGATGCGGAATCGCTAATGCGGCCGAGAAGGTTGGTCCCGGTCGCCAACGTCGGGCGGCTGTCGGCCGAGGCCGTGTGAAAACGGAAAAGTACTCGGTTTTCGGGTGTCGCTTTACCCTTCCCGAGTCGCCACCAGGCTGATACGCGGCGATCTGAAGGGTCGACTTTTGAGAAGGCTTCGTGCGGAGCGCGTTTTCACACGGCCTCGGTCACTTTCAGACGTTGGCCCATGCTTTTAGGAAGACGCTCGGAAGTCCACACCATCCAAACACCGGACACTCGTGTTCACGTCATATGAGTTGAATGGCCGATCGAAACCGACATTCACGGGTTCCTTTGGTTTAAGGTCTGGCCCGCCAAATCGGTTTGTAGCGAATGCTACGAGACATATACTTTGGACACGCGCATCGCGCCGGTCGACAAGTATCTCAACAGTTAAGACACTGTTGGCCGATGGCGCATCGGCATCGTTCGAAACAACTGTTCGCTTAGGAGGTCGCGATGCTATATAAGGTTGCCGTTGGCTCCATCAGTTGGATTCATGCCGATTCGCACCCGGTATCATTTGCGTTCCAAGCCCTTACGCAAACACCGCACTGGATCCCGAAAACCTATATCGGATTGGCCGCCACGGCCAATCCGACACCTCCGAACGAGATTGCTGACTTCAAGTCTTTCCAAGCTCAGAAGCAATTTCGAGCGTTGTTGTACTGCCGTTTCACCGTTGAACTAGATCCGACCACCAACGCAGTAGGCAGCTTCAATGTTCTTGATGCCGTACACGATCCGGGGTGGACGCCGCCTTTTGATAAATCGAAGTTCAGCAGCACAAAGTTGATGAAAAATTCGTCAATGAGCGACCCAAATTTTTATCCTGGAGAGGCCAGTAGCATCTCTCTAGTTAAGACACGCGCACGACACGCAAATACTGTGCTGCCTCCCACGCCAAAGAATGAAGTGGTTTGCGTAAATGCACTGATTAAGTTCAGAGCTGGTTCGCATACTGATGGAATCGGAGTGAGCGACGATGTTGGCTCTCCCTTTCATGTTCCGTGGGTATGGTGTGAACTCCTCCTCACCTATGATAGAGGGATCTTTAAATTGCTTGGCTGCGGATCTATTTTTCCAACGCATTATTTTTACATTGATGGCAAGAAGGTACTCGCGCAAGAAGAAGTAGCAGATTTAAGTTTTCCGAAGAAAGGTGCACTGACCATTAATGAAAGTGCGTTGAAACTCTACCCGGTGTTGTCGAAGGGCGCGCCTGCATCAGGACCACAAACAAGTTTAGCCGCGGAGACAGGGCTGTCCGGCCCTGTCAGAAGGCATTTATATACGGCCGACGGGAGGGTAGATAGCTCCGGAAACATAAGCTCACTCGTCCACGTCTTCAGACTTTAGCTCATGGACCCAAACCACATGCCGCGCACGGACACGACTGCTGAGTCAGTTTTGGCCGAGGCCCACGTTGACCAGACGCCAGCCATTGAAAAGGCCAAACAAAAGGGCGGCGACAAACAGTCCCTGCGGCGCCTGGCGCATTGACTCAACTACGCACGGTGCGGGTCCAATACGCTGCGACTTGCTGCGTAAGGCGAGGTCGAAAGCGCATTCGCCGATTGGTCCATTGCGGGTGCTCTCACAACTTGCTTTCACGGTCACCACCGTCTAACGCAGAACGATTCGGAAACGGAGAATCGTGCACAATACCGCGCGTGACGAACGTTCTCATGTACCGAGAATTCGCCGGGCTAGACGGGTTGCTCGAATGACCGGTTCTGTTGGCAGGTTGCCACGGCGCTCGCTTCGGGTGGAAGGGCAGTTGTGGGTCGACTTGCGACGATCATCCGCTGCGGGCCGGCAAGCGGTTCTCAATTCAGCTATCGGTCCGGGTTCTGCCACAAGCGGTCGCTCATCGATGCGGTCATCTTGCCATTCGAACGTCGCTAGCGACATCGGGAACAGCCTTTGAGATCGACCGGCATGTGCACCGGGGAATCAGATGTTTGTCCGAGCCTTCGGTGAAAGCGTCCGATAGTCATTCTTTGAGCATGGCGGCCCCGGCTCCGAGACTGTTCGCGCCTTGGCGCGGCAGGCACACGGTTAACACGGCTTAAGTTGGATCCGAATCGCGTCGATAGCGCCGTGATGTGCCTGCCCTGCTGCAACGAAATTCAGCGCACAACAGAGCGATGATGCGCGCGACACGTTGAGACGGTTGCCGGCGAAATGGCACAATAAATTACTGGCGCCTAAGCGCGCGGAGCAGGCAAGCGGGGCGCTCAGTAATGAATTGTCAGCGGCTCGGGATAGTGTTGCGTGAGCGAATAGGAGCTTTCGGGAGACCAGGCTTCCAACGTCTCCTGACCGGGCGAGCATCGGCCGCTTATCAAGAAAGACATAAACGTCGTCTGGACTGAGTAAGTGTCGCCCGCAATATATACGGTCGCATCGACTCCTTGTCTGACGATTTGGGATGGCCGTACTTGCGAGGTCGCGGCAGCGGTCGGAGTGATCAGCGGGCTGCCACTGCAGTCTAATGTCGGATATGCAGAGAAGTCGCCCGCCCATTGAAATTGCGACGCCGAATGCTGACTACCGTTATTGATGCTTACCCGTTGAATCGGAGCAAAAATCACCGCGCCGTTCACGAGAAGAACAGTGCCAAGCGGCTCATAGCTAATCAGCGGCCCCACCACCTTGCCTTGGCTGTCAAAGACCTTCAGGGTGGGTTGCCCACCCCGTTCGCCGCTTTCCCTACCGCCTGACCCGCTTCCGTCGAAGCCGTAAGACAAAGTCGCCATACTTAGGGCGAGGAGAGCAGCCACCAGCACTTTGCGCACTTGAACCTCTATTGTCAGTGATGCGGCTAGGGTCGGGACTGAGCCGTTGCGGACCATCACGAACTGAAACATACTCCGTCTAAAGAATAGCTGCTGGCCTCGCGCAGGCATGCCGATGTCTCCGCGTTTCGCGCCATTTTGCTGTACGGTCGTGGACCACATGTCGCGGGCCCGCATTCCTGACGCTTCCTGCAGGTCAACGTGGGCCACGACAAACGGCATCCGCCGTGAGCCTGGGCGAGCTCGAACGGTTGCATTCGAACGGCTCGGAGGACCGCTAGCTGCTGCTAGTGATCGCCCGCCCGGCGGCGGGACAAGCCAGCGATTGCCTCCATCCACGGAGCTGGCCGGCGAGCAAACGAGGCGTGCTTCTGTTTTCGCCCAGCATCCGCTCTCCGATGTGACCAATCAAATGGCCGATGGACCTCGGAAACTGCCGTCTAGGTTGTGCAGGCTCTACGTCCGCTGCGGGTCGGCTCATGCCTTTTGCATAGCTCGCACGCCCGAGACGATCGTCGCGCTCGTTCGTCGGGCGCTGGTCGGCCAACAAGCGCCGTTGACAAGCTGCAGCCCAACCGCACAAATCAGTCCGGGAGCGGCCGCTCGACGACGGGCTAGGAGTGTATTGAGCGAAGCCGCTTTCTCATGCAGGTGGCCGTCGATGGACACAAAACGGCGAACTGCCTGCATTGTTGCACTTCACTTGGCACGTCGTTCCGGGTTACCCGCTCGTAACCGGCGCGTTCAAAAAAATGCTCTGCGGTCGTTGTCAGTAACCAGACATCCAGTTGGCCGTACGAGCGCACCTTGTCTTCGAGTCGCTGGACCAGTTCCCGTGCGATGCGCGTTCCGCGCACCTGCGACGCGACAGCGAGCGATCTCAACAGCACGCTGGACCCGAGCTGTTCAAGTCCGATGCTGCCAATGACAGATCCGCTCGCATCTTGTGCGACCAGAAATCCTTCGATGAGCGCCTTCGAAACGTCTTCCACCAGTAAGCCATTGGCAAGTAGAAGATTTTGGATTTCGCTCAGGTCAGCATCGTTGGCCGTTCTTATCTCCATAGCCGCATCCTCACTCGCCCTAGATTTTATGGTTATTGACCGGTTCGGCTTCAAGGGTTCTGAACGTTTCCCGTCCGGTATTTTAAGTCTTGTCTAAATGCTTCGCGCAGCATAGGGAGTTGCATCGACGGCGACCGTCTCACATCGATCTGAAACCGGACGGACGAAAAATCGCCTGAGTGACGGGAACGGGTCGGCTCATGCCTTTTGCATAGCTCGCACGCCCGAGACGATCGTCGCGCTCGTTCGTCGGGCGCTGGTCGGCCAAAAACGGGCGCTCGACAGCCGCCGCTAAATCGTCGTCAATTTGCGACACTGCAATTTCCTTAAAACCGTCTCCGTCCCAATAGCGCTCCGTCGCACGAGTCCATCGTTAGCTCGCGCTTCCTCGCGTCGATTACGGCTAGAAATGTGGCACTAAGCAATGCAATAAGCACCGCGACCATAGTCGGTACCAGTACGTCGATGGTGAGGCCAAATATGATGGTGCTGAACGAGACGGCCAGGCCAGAATAGGCTGCTGCCCGAATGGTGGGGTCGGCCGCGCGGCGGCTGCGCCAGAAATAAACTGACAGGCCGAAGTAAAAAAGCACAAGAGACAGGACGCCGATCAATCCCTGTTCAGCGAGCGTCGAGAAAAAGTCACTATGGGCGCGCTCGTTGACGATTCCGGCGTTTGCTACGCCCCGTTGTGCCAACTCGCCAAGTGCATCCTCCAAATGTCCCTTGCCCACTCCGTACACCGGGTGCTCCATGAACAATCGGTATGATGCCAGCCACAATTGAATACGTATCCCGACGGACGTGTGGTCTTTACCTTGATGCATCAGTACATAGTCGGTCGCGATATCCTTGATGCGATGCGCGACGCGCTCGTTTGACCAAAGCGCACCGGCGACCATCACGATCATGATGGCCGATACGAGCAGCCTCTTTCCGTTTGCGAACCATTGATATTGAGCACCGAGCAGCACGACGAAGACTGGGATGGCAAGCCATCCGCCACGGGTTCCGGAAAGGTACGACGCAAAGCCACCGCACAGAAACGCCAACAGCTTGACTATCAGCATGCGCCAGTTGCTCGGCCCATCCCAGCCGAGCGTAAACATCGACAGAAACGCGAGCAGCAGGGCCGTATCTCCGAACGGGATGGCATTCGTGTAGTAGTTGTCGAGCCGGCTGTCGTCGGTCCACCCGCCCTGCGAGCGCATGATCAACGCCCAGCCTCCGACGGCGATGGCGCCCGCCGCACAACCCCAGCCGATCGCACGCAAATTCCGCGAGGGCAATTGACGCAACAGCAGGAACACTGGCAGCGCTAGCGCGAAGCGCGAAATCGAATCGAATTCCCGCGGCATCCAATACCCAAGCAGCGGCTGCTGGACGATGACCGCTATAAGGACGGTCATCATCCCGACGGTGTACCAACGGTATCGATGCAAAGGCGAGAAGAAACCGTTGGCTCGGCGGGAGCGTACCGTGATGCAAAGCGCTAGCGCCAAAAGCACGAAGAAGCAGTATCCGCTACCACCACGCCACACGAGGTTGAGAGCAGGTGCAAAAAACAGAAGTGCGGAGACAAACCAAAGCAAACTGGGGGGAAAGACCATCGGGCGAGCATTCCTTGCTAATCGGCTACTGTTAGGCGCGGTATTGGTCGCGGAGCTCAGCGCTTGTTCGAAATAGTGTGCGGCGGGCGATTATAACCATGCCTGCTTCGTAGCGTCAGTTGAGTTCCCGTTGTGGGATAATGCGCCGCATAATGCTCAAGATACATCTGATGATTTCGCGATGGCGAGATGATCAGCCTCAAAATACTCAATGATTAAGCAAAAAATGCGCCGCTCAGGTGAGAGTCTTTTGGATTCAAACTTGAGTCAGCGTATCGGGGCCTCGAGATTGTGGAATTCAGAGAAGATATAAATGGCCTGCGAGCCATCGCTGTACTGTCAGTTGTCCTTTACCATTTCGGCGTGCCTGCATTTGGTGGCGGATTCATAGGGGTCGATGTATTTTTCGTTATCTCCGGCTACCTGTTAACCGGTATCGCGCGTCGGGATCTCGAAGTCGGTCGCTATTCAGTTATCAGATTTCTCTCGAACCGACTGCGCCGAATATTTCCAGCCCTATGTGCGGTTTTGGCAGCCTGCGTCCTCTGGGCGACGTATTCCTATCTGCCGGGGGACTATAAGCGGATCGTCCGCGATGCCACGTCGGCACTTGTGATCCGCTCAAATTATGCATTTGTCGACAATGCCGGCTATTTCGCACCGGACGCCAGACAGAACATCCTGCTGCATACATGGTCGCTGTCAGTCGAGTCCCAGTTTTATCTCGTCTTCGCACTGCTTTGCGGTGTCTTTTGGCCGAGATCGGGGCAGTTCGCGCGGAAGGTTGGATTCGCACTTTTCTCTGCTTTGGGTGTGGCGTCGCTGGGTTGGTGTTTTGTGCACACGCCTGGTAACCAGCCGGCCTCGTTCTACCTGCTCTGGAGTCGTGCGTGGGAATTCATGGCGGGCTCGATGGTGTCCATTTACGGGGCTCGAAACCTTCGCATCGCTCACGCGAACACGCTTGCCAGCATCGGAGCAATATCGCTGACGGCCAGTATTGTTGGCCTCGATTCCGCGATGCCCTACCCAGGGTGGCGGGCCTTGTTTCCCGTGATGGGGACGATGCTGATCATCTATGCAAAGCGAGGCTATATCGCGCAGATTCTGTCCACCACTCCATTCCAGTTCGTCGGCCGTATTTCGTATTCCGTGTACCTATGGCATTGGCCGTTGCTGGTAGCATTTCGCGAACGCACAGGTGTCGACCCGTCCCGGCTCCAGATCATTCTGCTCCTCGTCGCATCTCTTGCTGTTGGCTGGATGTCGTTTCAATTCGTAGAGCAGCCTACCCGTCGACGGGCGCGGAATTCGCACCTTGCGGGCGCGTTGGTGACAGCAATCGCTGCAGGCTTCATTTTCTCAGGCGTTCTCTCGTGGAACCAGGGTTGGCCGCAAAGGTTGCCTGCGTATCTTCAGCAAGCCGTTGCCGGCCGGGAAGAGCCGAACCCGCTCGCGGCCGAGTGCATGCGCCAAGCCGATGGAACAAAGCGATCGCCTGGCGACTTTTGCCGGCTTGGCGACCCGGGCGATACACGGCCGCCCGTAGTAATGCTTTGGGGTGACTCCTTTGCCAGCGGGTTGCAGCCCACCGTCTCGTCGATCGTGAGCGATTTGGGCGTTCCTGGAATTCTGGCCTCAGAGGGAGGATGCCCACCCTTCATAGGAGCGGCCTTCAAGGGATCTGGTGCAGAAATATTCCCAGGATGCGAGAATTATGCGAACTTCACGTTCAAATACTTCGAGCGTACGCCGTCCATTTCTCTCGTGGTCGTCGCCGGCGACTGGAAGCGCTACAACGCTGACTACGAAGGGCGTGTGCTCAAGAAGATCGCTGAGATTCTGGCAGCGCGGGGCGGGCGCATGGTCATCCTCGGCGCAGTCCCGGACCCTCAAGGAGATGTTCCACATCTATGGGCCCATGCACAGTTTCAAGCGGGGCACGCAATCGATGAACTGACCGTTCCGCGTGCTTCGCAAACCGAACTGCTCGATAAGGTCGAGCAGATTGTCGGTCCCGCATTGAAGGTCGGAAATGGGACCGTAGTCGAGCCGTTTAAATCGCTTTGTTCGGATGACTTCTGCTACAGCGTGAAGGGAAACCGCGCACTCTTTATGGACACTGACCATTTGAACACGGCCGGCCTGGCGTATGTGAAGCCCTTGATGAAAACCGCAATCACGCATGCGCGCAATGAAATAGAGGCGGAGGCCGATAGGCAGCAATCCGGAAATTCTGCGTCAGTCGCCTTCGTGAAGCATAATCAGCCAGGCAAACTTCGCGACCGCGGTGGTTCGCCTCTAGATCTTTCGATACCGGATCAAAACTAAGCGTTGGATCCCTGCCGCTCGTGACGCGCGTCTTGGAGTTGAACGGTTGAAGAACCGCCTTGGGGCTCAGCTGGCGTCGATGCGCAGTCGGTCAGCCACGACTCATCGCAGTAGTTCGTCGATACCAGCCAGTTCACAGTTCAGGGCACTGCAGAGGCCAAACGCGGCAACACGAACATTACATTGAGTCATGACAAGAATATCTATCGTTGTTCCATGCTTTAACCAGCAGGAACTCATCGCGGAAACACTCGAATCAGTGTTGCATCAGTCGTTTACCGATTGGGAATGTATCGTTGTAAACGATGGTTCGACGGACGACTCAGAGGCCGTCATTCAGCGATACGCAAAAAAGGATCATCGGTTCCTGTCGTTCACTAGGAAAAACGCAGGCGTTGCGGCGGCGCGAAATTTCGGTTTCGCCGAGGCAAGTGGCGATCTCTTTGTGCCGCTTGATGGCGACGACAAGATTCATCCTGATTTCCTGCGGCGGGCCTTGAAGTGTTTCACTGAACAACCCGACACCGATCTCGTTCACTGCAAGACGCAGCGCATCGGAGAATCCAGAAAAATCTGGCGCTTGCCTGAGTACAGCTATGAAAAACTTCTTTGGCAAAACATGATCGTCAATACGACCATGTACAGGCGCGACGCTTTTTTTCGTGTTGGCGGATATTCACCCGAAATGATTCACGGGTTCGAGGACTGGGAATTCTACGTGCGACTTCTCAGCCCCGCATCCAAGGTGCGGTTTATTGATGCGCCGATGTATCTTTACCGCGTGAAGAAAAGTTCACGGTCAACCGAACTGGTGTCGCTGGGAAAGGTTGAGGAATCGCAGCGCCTGATCTACATGCGTAACCGGGAAGTGTATGGACCGTTCATGGAAAACCCCATCAGCGCTTTCGGCGCACGCATGAAAGAATTTGCCCCATTTTTTTCTGCACGGTACAGGCGAACACTCCGGTACGTGCATGCGGGCTATGCAAGTGTGATCGCAGCGCTGCTGATCAACATTGCATGGCTGCTATCAAGGCACTAACACATGCTGATTCGTGATCGGGTTTGACCGGGCAGTGCGGGACAGTCAATATTGAACCGGAAGCCGGATTACTGTGGCACGTCACGTAGCGGGTGCCGATCGGTGCGCGCACACTTCTCCGCGTCCTCACGACGACGCTCTTACGGCAGCGCTCGCGCTATTGTCTTGGCATCTGGTCGAGCGCCCAGCACTATGCCTGAAACGATATCTGAAGCGTGTGCATAGATTCTCCACCCGGGGCAAATCTGTCAGCTGAGATGTTGGAGCCCGGTTTCCGAGAAGGATGAAAATTCGGCCTGATCCGGGTGTCAGGCGCCGATATTGTGGCTAAAACCGCATGGTCGGCGGATCTCGACAGTCCGCTAACGAGAAAGCTGAATGCCTCTTCGGGGTCGCGTGCTGCCGCTCGTGGCACGCACGGGTCGATCGCACGACGATCGGCCAGGTACGGCCATCTCCAGCCGTTCGCCTGATACCGTGCGCTTTGCTCGGAAACCCAAGAGGAATCAGTTGCGCACACGGAATCGCGTTGTTCATCCTGTTCGGCACGCAACCGGCCACGACCGATGACACCGGAAGTCCGACGTAGTCGTGCGGGAAATTCCCCGAGATATACTTCCCGCATGGAACTCGACCCCCGCGACCTCGATAAAATCAGTGCCGTCACGTTGCAGCACTACGACGCGCACGCGGAAGATTTCCGCAACGGTGCGTACGAAGCGACGGCGCACGGTTGAGCAACATAGTGGCCGTTCGTTGACGCAGCCGTTCGGGCTGTAACCCGTCTTCTCGAGTTGAGCCAGTCCGGCCGCCAATGACTACAATCTAGACATGGTCGCATTCCCTAAGGAGAGGCTGCCATGACTCAGTCAATGATCAGTGTTTGGGTTGGCATTGTGGTTATCGCTGTTGTTGCATCGGCCCTGTCGAGGCGCTACAGGCGCGACCACCCCGAAGAGAGCGTGAGCCATTGGCTCGACACGCATCATATGAGTTGGATGCATCGCAAGCACTAGCTGGCGACGCGGGCTGACGCCGAGGAGCGCACCATGGCCTTCACCCTCACCTCGCAGGCTTTCCAGGAAGGAAGCGAAATCCCCCAGCGCTACACCTGCACGGGCGCGGACCTCTCACCCCCGCTCTCGTGGTCCGGGGTACCCGCCAATGCGAAAAGTCTCGTGCTAATCGTCGACGACCCCGACGCGCCCGACCCGGCCGCGCCACAGATGACATGGGTCCACTGGGTGCTTTACAACATCCCGGCGACGGCTCCGGGCGTTCAGGAGGGCGTCACTGCGGGCGCGCTTCCGGCAGGCACACTCGAAGGCACCAACGACTTCCATCGCACCACGTATGGCGGCCCATGCCCGCCCGCTGGCCGTCATCGGTATTTCCATAAGCTGTATGCGCTCGACACCGTGCTGCCCGATCTTCACAAGCCCACAAAGGCGGCGTTGGAAAAGGCAATGGAAGGCCATGTCGTGGCACACACCGAACTGCTCGGCACATTCCAGAAGTAACAGGCGGACCTTGGACGCTACTTGCCCGGGACTGTCGATTCCGCGTCGATGCCTGGCGCAGATGTCATCGATTGGCGCGAGGCGTTTCAAGGCTACAAACTCGGCGAGGCAGCCGACAGGTGAACTTCAATCCCATACAGCGTTTGCGCACGGTTCGCCATCTCCAATGCGTCAGATGCGGCGTTGACATCACCCGCCGGGTTTCCACGGCCACGACGGATAAAGACGTTCGTTGCTTTCGACACTCTCGCGCTGTGCGTCGCCCGCTTCTCCGCCACGCTCCGCTTTGGCGGTCTCGATGTCGGAGGTGTCCGACGTGGGCGAATCGTCGTCGCCCGCTTCACGTGATTGCCCGGTCGTCTCCGAAGCAGCGGGTAGTGCATCGCCGAACCATTCCACCTCGCGCGTCAGTGCCCCGACATACGCGTGCCAGCCTGGGGGGTCGTTCGCGAACAGATTGCTCCGTACGGCAAATGCCAGTTGCCTGTAGTCCACCTGCGCTTCCAGCAACTGTGCGGGCCAGCCGGCAAACGACGCGCTAACGCGCTTCGCGAACTCCGCGACCTCCATATCGGGCGGTACGGCGGCTAGCCATGCATGGGCGGCGAGAGCCGCGTCAGCGTCCAATAGATCGCGCACTGTGTCGCGCGGGTTGTTGGTTGCGAGCGCGGCAGCGATTGCTTGCAACGCGTCGCCGAGATGCAGCAGCAACGCGCGTCGTTCAAAAGCGTCTTTCATCTAACGATATCCGTCGGTAATTCGATTTAGCCATTTTAAAGTGCGTGGGACGTGAGAGCGCAATGGCGTGCGAGCGGAAGCTAAAAACCTTGCCACGGCCAGGAATCGAAAAGACCTGCCGTCGCAACTCGCAAAAACGGCAGAACCGGCGTCATCCTGTCGCCACCGCTCGACGGGATATCGATATCAGAAAGCGTGTGGCGGGTGCGCGAAGAAGCGGCGACCACGCTCGGAATACGCCTGACGAAATTCGCAACGACGTCACGGCGCGCGCGCTCACGCTGCATTGGGCGGCTGGCCGAACGCAGCGCGTCGCCCATAGCCGCCTGCGCGAGGCGTGCCCATGCGCGTTCTGCAAGCGCATTCGCCTCGCGGGCCGCGTGCCCACGGCGGCACCCAGCCTCACGCTCACCAACCACGACGTCACGCAGAACATCGCGGCGCTGCTGCACCATATCGAAGTCGAGCCGCCTCTTACGATCCTGGATTTCGGCTGCGGGCCGGGGCGAGATCTCTAGGCCTTCACTACACTCGGCCATTGCGCGGTCGGCCTCGATGGCGCCGAGCGCTTCGTTGCAATGGCGCGTGACGCGACTGGCTGCGACGTCTGGCAGCAGGATTTCCTGCATCTCGATTTGCCGGCCGCGCACTTTGACGGCATTTTCGCCAACGCCGCGCTGTTCCATGTCCCGAGTCAGGCGTTGCCGCGCGTGTTGCGGCAATTGCACGCGACGCTGAAGCCCGGCGGCGTACTGTTCAGCTCCAACCCGCGCGGCACGAATCAGGAAGGCTGGAGCCACGGCCGCTACGGCGTCTTCCATGATCTCGAAACATGGCGCCGATATATGGCGGACGCAGGCTTCGTCGAAATTGAGCACTATTACCGGCCCGCCGGCTTGCCGCGTGAGCGGCAGCCGTGGCTAGCCAGCGTGTGGCGCAAGCCGGTTGCCTGAAACGCCAAGGAGCTGTTCCACGGTATGCCCGCGTTGGGCGTGGCAGATGCTTGCGTTCAAGCCGCTTTGATGCAGCGCAAAGCAGCCGATTTGCCACAGTGTCCATCGCGCAGAGAAACGGCCAGTCGCGGATCTCAGACAATCGGCAGAAGCGGGGACGCCTGTCGTCGGCCGCGACAGGCAGAGGGCGGCCACAAGCCGCCAGACGGTCAGAGGGTCTGAGCGTCGGCTGTCGGTCCGGAACCCGCCACGTCTCGACTGCCGGATGCGTTCGGTCGCCTGGCTCGGCCCTGGTATTCGCACAACGTCTCGCGCCTCTGTGAACCGATTGCCTATCGGCGGAACCCCGCCTTGCCTTTAGCTCCCGCATACGCGACATTTCTGCAATTGCCAGTAGCGAAGCAGTAGACCTTGACCCCAAGACGGTTCGCAAGCTCTGCATCCAGGAACAATGCGCATCCCACCACTAAAATCCATCATCGCGTTCGAGAGTGTCGCCCGCACAAAGAGCGTGAATCGGGCGGCTGATGAATTAGGGTTAACGCCATCGGCGGTCAGCCATCAGATTGCCAACCTCGAATCCATGGTCGGAAGGGCCCTGTTCACGAGACTGGGGCGGGGACTCGTGCTGACGCCGACGGGTCAGCAATATCTGGCCGATGTCACCGGATCGCTCGCCGATCTGAGCCGCGCAACGGAGCGCGCATCAAGTAAGTCGGGAGTGGAGATCCTTCGCATTCATTCGAGTCCCAGCTTCGGACTGATGTGGCTGCTGCCGCGCCTCGCTTCATTCCAGGAAGCGAACGGCGACATTCAGTTGAATCTGGCGTGCTCATATGAGGATGTTTCATTCACGTCCGGCTACTACGATGTCGACGTACGACACGGCTATGCACATTGGACCGACGGCGAGGTGAAAACGCTTCGCAATGAATTCATCGCGCCTCTTGCATCGGAGGAATACCTGAGAAAATTTCCGGTGCGCACGCCCGAGGACCTGCTCGAGCGCCGCCTGATCTTCTCGGAGACTCCGCTCGTGCAGTGGAAGCAATGGTTCGGAAAGTTCGGCGTCGCGGTGTCCCGCAAGGCATACGATTTCGCATTCGACCGTTCATACATGTCGCTCGAAGCCGCGGCGCTGGGACACGGCATCGCGCTCGAGAGCACGATGCTCGCATCGGTCCATCTCAAACGAGGTTCGCTGGTAACGGTCTTCGATCGCACGTATGCGGTCGAGGTCAGCGCCCATCACCTCGTTTATCCTTCCCGGAACGCGGACCTGCCGCGTGTCGCCAGGTTCCTCGCCTGGGCCGAGCACGAAGTCAGCCGGGACTCAACGGCGCGCTAGCCCATGCCGGTCGGGCCCTCGCGCCGAGGGTTCGATCCTAGGCGCTGA
Source organism: Paraburkholderia lebeckiae (assembly GCF_050436225.1). NCBI lineage: Bacteria > Pseudomonadati > Pseudomonadota > Betaproteobacteria > Burkholderiales > Burkholderiaceae > Paraburkholderia > Paraburkholderia lebeckiae. The sequence continues at coordinate 817,184 of NZ_JBNDLU010000003.1, forward strand.
CCTCCTTCCCACCAGCAACTCATCGCCGCCGCGACACCTGAAAATTCGTCAGCAATAGTTGAGCCGGACTGCATTGATCGAGATGGTTGAAGCGCTGAAACTGCGTCTACCAACTAACACGATCCATGGAGACAAATATGTTGCTCGACAGCAAAGTCGTAATCGTAACCGGTGCAGCCTCGCCGCGTGGCATCGGCAAGGCGACTGCAAAAGCGCTGGCCGCCCAGGGCGCACGCGTGGTGATTCTGGACCTCCGCAAGGAAGACGCCGAGAGCGCTGCGCGTGACCTCGGCGAAGGGCACCTTGGCCTCGCCTGCGATGTGACCGACAAGGCCGCATGCGTTGCTGCCGCCAGGGCGATCGTCGAGAAGTACGGCCGCGTTGATGGATTAATTAATAACGCAGGTATCACCCAACCTTTGAAGACGATGGACATCGGACCGGACAACTTCGATGCGATCATCGACGTAAACCTGCGTGGGACGCTCTACATGTCGCAAGCGGTCATTCCGCAAATGAGAGAGCAGAAAAGCGGCAGCATTGTCTGTATGTCATCCGTTTCCGCGCAACGCGGCGGCGGCATCTTCGGAGGTCCCCACTACAGCGCCGCCAAAGCAGGTGTGCTCGGTCTCGCTCGCGCGATGGCGCGTGAACTCGGCCCGGACAACGTTCGCGTCAATTCGATTACCCCCGGTCTCATACAGACCGACATCACGGGCGACAAGCTCACGACGGAGATGCGCGCCGACGTCATTAAGGGCATTCCGCTCGGCCGGCTTGGCGATGCGGCGGACGTAGCGAACGCCTGCCTGTTCCTCGCGAGCGACCTGTCGACCTACCTCACGGGCATCACGCTTGACGTCAACGGCGGCATGTTGATTCACTAAGAAAGACATTCGCCGCGATCGCGGCGGATGAGTCAACGCACCCGGGGAAAAGCCGGGGCGATATGGCAGGAGACAAGCATGAAAACGAAGTCCACTGCGCCGTCAATGACGGGCGATGTCACGTCGTTCGCCGATCCGGCGAGCTTCGAATCAAAAACGTATGCGAAAGTCGGACGGCGCCTGATACCGTTCCTGATGCTGTGCTATCTGGGCGCCTATCTCGATCGTGTCAACGTGGGCTTCGCGAAACTGCAGATGCTCAATGACCTGCGATTCAGCGAAACCGTGTATGGCTTCGGCGCTGGCATTTTCTTCCTCGGTTATTTCCTCTTCGAGGTACCGAGCAATCTCATGCTGCACAAAGTGGGCGCACGAAACTGGCTCGCCCGCATCATGCTGACGTGGGCTGTGATCTCGGCCTGCTTCGTCTTCGTCAAGTCGCCTACAACCTTTTATGTTCTCCGCTTTCTATTGGGGGTGGCCGAAGCCGGGTTCGCCCCAGGCGTGATCCTGTACCTGACTTACTGGTTTCCTTCCGCTCGGCGCGCAAAGGCGCTCTCCCTCTTCTTCATGGCGATTCCGCTTGCAGGGATTGTAGGTGGGCCTCTGTCCGGTTACATCCTGCATGCGTTCCACGGCGTCAATGGCCTGGCAGGCTGGAAGTGGCTGTTCATCCTCGAAGCACTGCCGTCGTTGTTTCTTGGCTGCGCCATCCTGATGTACCTCGACAACGGGATCGCTGCCGCTAAATGGCTCAATGATGCGGAGAAGGCGCTTCTCGCACGCAACGTGGCGAACGACAACGCCCACAAGGTCGCCCATGTCTCGATCAGGTCTTTCATCGGCGACCGTCGCCTGTGGTTGATGGCTACCATCTACTTCTGCGTGGTGCTCGGGCAGTACGGCCTGACGTTCTGGCTTCCGACGATCATCCGCAAGTCGGGCGTCGCTGACCCGCTGTGGGTAGGCATCTTCACGGCCATTCCGTACCTCTGCGCGATCATTGCACTGCCGCTGGTGGGCGCAAGTGCCGACCGCCATCGCGAACGGCGTCTGCATCTTGCAATCCCGATGCTGGTGTCGGCGGCAGGCTTTGCCACGCTTCCGATGCTGGGCGGTGTAGGTGCGTCGCTGGTCTGTGTCAGTGTGGCCGCCGCCGGCATCCTCGCTTCATCGTCGCAGTTCTGGTCACTGCCGACCGCGCTCCTTGGCGGCATGTCCGCTGCAGCGGGGATCGCCGCGGTGAACTGTTTCGCCAATCTCGCAGGCTTCTTCTCGCCGGCCATCGTCGGCTGGTTGAACGACCTGACCGGTAAATCGACAGCTGGGCTCATTTTTATCTCGGTCGCTATCGTCATCGGTGCCGGGCTTGTTTTCCTCGTGCCAGCCAAAACCGTCAATCGCTGACACCGTCTGCTGCAAAGGCTTACTTTTTAATTCAAGGAGACACCATGAACAGTCTGTCATCAGACGCGGTGACGCTCGCTGAGCGCGCCTACCGAATTCGTAGAAACGCCTTGTTGATGGGCGAAGTACAGGGCCAAGGCTATATCGGCCAGGCACTCGACATCGCCGATGTACTTGCGGTTTCCTACTTCGGCGCGATGCGCTACCGGGTCACCGATCCCGAATGGGAAGGCCGCGACCGCTTTCTGCTGTCCAATGGACACTATGCGATTGCACTCTATGCCGCACTGTTCGAAGCTGGCTTCCTGCCGCCCGAAGAACTCGAAACGTACGGCAGCGACGACAGCCGGTTGCCGATGTCTGGCATGGCGAGCTACACGCCGGGCATGGAGATGTCCGGCGGCTCGCTCGGCCACGGTCTCACGATCGCAGTGGGTCGCTGTTTGGGACTGAAGCGTAAGGGCTCGGACGCCTTCGTCTACACGCTGTTCTCCGACGGCGAACTCGATGAAGGCGCCATCTGGGAAGGCCTCATGTCTGCCGCCCACTGGAAGCTGGATAACCTGATCGCCATGGTCGACGTCAACAACCAGCAAGCCGACGGTCCTTCCTCGAAGATCATGGCGTTCGAGCCGCTCGTCGAGAAGCTCGAAGCATTTGGCTGGTTCACCCAGCGCGTGGATGGCAATGACATTGACGCAGTGAAAACGGCCTTCGATGCTGCGCGCAATCATCCGAAGGAGCAGCCGCGGATTATCGTGTGCGATACCCGCATGGGCTGCGGCGTGCCGTTTCTCGAAGAACGGGAAAAAAACCATTTCATCCGCGTCGATGCCCATGAGTGGCAACTGGCGCTTGCAGCACTCGAAGCGGGGAGACAAGCATGAGCGATACCACCACTAAGCCGCGCCTGAAGACCTCGGCGATGATCGCCTCGATTGCCGGCGAAGGGCAGGTCACGCGTTCCGCTCCGTTCGGCCATGCGTTGGCTCAATTGGCTCGCGAGAAGAAGAACGTAGTCGGTATGACCGCCGACCTCGGCAAGTACACCGACCTGCACATCTTCGGGAGGGAGTTCCCCGAACGCTACTACCAGATGGGCATGGCCGAGCAGTTGCTGATGGGGGCGGCCGCCGGTATGGCGCATGAAGGTGCCCAGCCGTTCGTGACGACCTATGCGGTGTTCGCGACGCGCCGTGCGTACGACTTCATGCACCAGGCTATCGCCGAGGACAACCTCGACGTGAAGATCATCTGCGCCCTGCCAGGTCTCACGACCGGCTACGGCCCGAGCCACCAGGCGGCCGAGGATCTTGCACTCATGCGCGCGATGCCGAACATGACGGTCATCGATCCGTGCGATGCGCTCGATACCGAGCAGATGGTCCCCGCCATCGCCGCGCATAACGGCCCGGTGTATGCGCGTCTCCTGCGTGGCAATGTTCCGGCCGTGCTCGATGAATACGACTATCAGTTCGAGCTGGGCAAGGCGAAGCTACTTCGCGACGGCGCCGAGGTGCTGATCGTCTCGTCGGGCATCATGACCATGCGCTCGCTGGAGGTGGCAAAGCTGCTGGCAGCAGACAAGGTGGGCGTTGGCGTGTTGCACGTGCCAACGATCAAGCCGCTCGACACCGAGACGATCTTGCGCGAGGCCCGACGGACGGACCGGATGGTTGTGGTTGCCGAGAATCATTCCGTGATCGGCGGCCTTGGCGAAGCGGTCGCAACCACGCTGCTCACCGCTGGCGTCACGCCGATGTACCGTCAAATCGCCCTGCCGGATGAATTTCTTGGTGCGGGCGCGCTGCCAACCTTGCACGATCGCTATGGCATCTCGACCAACGTCATGGCAGATACCATCAAGGGCTGGCTTGGATGAGCCCACGGTGTCATCCAGACTCTGCAGCACGGCGGACATCGCTCCGCTGCGCGTGAAATGGGTCGTCCGCTAGCTTGAGCGGGAACGGTGCGTCAGTTCCGTCGACGCACCGCTACCGAAACAAGCAGAACGCCGACATTTGTTAAGCAAAGCCTGCACGACTGAACAAGAGGTTTGACCGGCCGCTTGCTGCCTGTCTTCGACCCCTCAGAATGAGCGAGTGACTGACAGCAACGGGTCGACTTGCGGCGGTGGTCGTCGGCCCGGGGCTACTAGCACGACGCGGTTGTCTTGGCGTCGATGTAGGCGAGCTTCACCCATGCGAACGCTTGCGGGCCGATCAGTTCCTCGGAGCAGCCTGTGTAGGCGCAGAAGTGCTCAAAGTCATCCATCGCGGTATGGCCGCGCTCATGCGGTTCGAGCGGTACGGCTTCCAGCAGGTTTTCTAGCAGCTGGACGGGTTTCTGATAACACACGGCGGCCTCCGATCTCGTTGACCATACGGCCGAGCATGAACGATTCCCGCGCACGCCGTAAACATCAGGCGCATGAGGCACAAGTCGGCCAACTTGAGGCGTTCGATTCCGTCGCGCGAAAGGCCGCTCCTGATGAGGTCGCCGCTAGAAACCGCAGCCTCCGCTGCCCGCGTCAACCGCTCCTGCGGACCGGTTGACGCGCCATTCGCTATCGGTGCTAGAGCACCAGGCAGTCGTCTATCAGCCTCTGTGCAGCGCTGTATCCCGCCGTAAACGCCTCGGCCTCCGTCGCGAACGGCCGTTGGCCATCTGCCATCAAGCTGATCGGCTTAAACGCGTCGCCGATCGCGTCGGCGATTCGGATGCGCACGACAGATACGAAACCACGAGGCCGTAGCAACCAGACGTCTTCATTGCCACTTGGCTCCAGACCCACGGTCACTTCGAAGCCTTTGTAGGCGTAAATTCTGTTCATAGACGGCCTAACTTCTGGAACGGCTAACAAACACGCCATCGGATAGCGCACTGACTAGCAGTGTACGCTTTCAGAATTCGCTGAAAGCCTTGGCTGGCGCGGCTTTGCGTCGATCCGGTCAAATTGCATATCGCGTGCTTTTGGACCAGCCGTAGAAGGCATTCTCCTTCACCGACGTCAGATAGTCGGGCACCAGATCGGGGCCGATCTCGTCGCGCTCGTTTGCGATGGCCCAGAGTCGGCCCGTCGCCGGTTCCCATTGCAGGCCGGTCGGATTGCGAATGCCCGCCGCGTAAATGCGGCTTGCGCCCGTCGCCGTATCGACTTCGAGTATGTCCGCGCGCCGGTACTCGACTTCGAGGCCGTTCTCGCCGACATTGCTGTTGGAGCCGACGCCCACATACAGCTTCTTGCCGTCACGACTGGCGAGCAGGGCTTTGGTCCAGTGATGGTTGACCGTATCGGGGAGATCGGCGAGCTCGACGCCGCGCTCGCTGATGGTGGTTTCGCCCGTCTTGTATGGAAACTTCAGGATCGCATCGGTATCGGCGACATAGAGTGTGTCGCCGACGAGCTGCATGCCGAACGGGGAGTGCAGATGGTCGATGAACACATACCGCTCCCATTCGCCACTGCCATTGGCGGGCTTTCTGAGCAGCGTAATGCGATTCGCGCCGTCGGCCTTCTTCCCCGATCTGGCTTCGATCAGCCCGGCGATGACCTGCTTCGGCGTGGTGACGGCCTCCTCGTTCGGGCTATTGGCTTCCGCGACGAGAACGTCACCATTGGGAAGCGTATAGATCTGGCGAGGGTGCACGAGTCCCGAGGCGATCTTCTCGATCTTCAGGCCGTCGGCCACCTTGGGCGTCGCGCCATTTTTCCATCCCACGTATTTCGGCACCTGCATCGGCGGTGCGAAGAAGTTGCGTGCCCGCGGTATCGACGGATTCGCTCCGGCCTGCTGCGAGGGGTCGTACTCTGCCCGTACGTGGCAGCCGCTCATCAGCACGGAGATGGTGATTACGAACGCGCTGCCGGCGATCAGCTTAGCCATGAGTCACCTCGGGGAGATCGAGTCTGCTCATTGCCATCGCGACGTGGGCGATGCTCAGCAGCACGACGGTGATGACCGACAGAATCACGTTGTCCGGGACCATCGCATAAGCGTCGCGGCTGTGCACGAATGCATTGACGATCGCCGCGATGATGGCGAGCAGATTGAGCCAGAAGTCGATTCTTTCGATACGCGTGACGCGGCGACGTCGCTGCAACCAGACGTGACCGAAATTGAGCAGGCGCGGAATGATGGCAATGATCAGGCCCACCGTAATGAGCCACGCGGCGCCCTTGCCCCAGAACACGTTACGCGTGCTCATGTAGGTCAGGTCAATGATCAACGCGCCGACGAACATTCCATACGGGATGGGGTTCAACAGGCCGAAGATCGCGGGCGCGAGTTTCGATGGATGTGTGGCGGGATGTCTGATAGCGGACGGCGTGGTGGACATGGCTTTTCCTTTCGATGTAGGAGCCCGGTATCGTCGCGCGCATTAGACGTGCCTGAACGTTTCGCTTTGCTGTCGGTCTTCGTGGCCTGCGTGGTTGCGTTGGGCATGCCCGGTGCTGCGATCACAGATTATCCGTTGGCAGCGTCACGAAGCACAGACGCGAGGAGCAGAGATGAAACGATTGATATTGGCGGTTTTACTGCTTACGCCGTTAATCTCCGGCGTAGCGAGTTGTCAGAAAGCGCATCGGGCCGGCAACGATAGCATGAGGGCGCGTGGTGCAAAGATGGATGTTTCGGCATCGGCGCCGGAGGAGGGCGGGGCTGCGACGGCGCGGCAGTAGCAAAGTATTGGGTTTCAGGGGCTGCGGCTGAAAGCGGGATGTCGGCTATTCAGCGGATGCGAGATGCAGCTCGGTGGCGGCCCGTCGCTAGGCAGTTGTCCGTGACGACGAGAGCAAACGACTCGAGCGTCGCAAGTTTGTGCAGTCGGACCGTGCGGTACTTCGAGTAGTCGGACACGAGCAGATTACCCGAAGCCGCAGCCATAGCAGCCCGCTTCACGTCGACTTTTGGCGCCGAAGGTTACCACGTAATGCCGGGGCAAAGTGGAAAACGGAACATGATGGATCGATGTTTTCAGCTTTGCGAGAGGAGTGCATCTACAATCTTCGCAAAGCGCAAAATCAATTTTTAAAGGATTTGCTTGATATGGCAAATTGGTAGAGCGTGAAATCGCAGCCCCGCTTCGGCGTGGTCATTTAAAGGCAGATTACGCGGGCAAGCGGCGCCACCACGACTCGGCATAGGCGACATCACCGTCGCATCACGCCCCCCTTAACGCCGACCATCAAAGCAATCCCACTAACTACAAGCAGCCCCGCAAGGAGATAAACGGCAAGATCCATACTCCCCGTCGTCGTGCGAATCTGACCGATCACCCACGGACTGACGATCCCGCTCGTAATCCCAATGCTGCTAATAAACGCGATCCCCGATGCAGCCGCTTTCCCGGACAGATAGCTGGTAGGCACCGCCCAGAAGATCGGCAGCGCCGCGAAAATCAACACGGCAGCGAGCGACAGGATAGCCAGCATCGCAGGAAAGCTGCTCAGATGCAGCGTAAGCGCCGCGAGCGCGAGACCTCCGCCCACCGTGCAGAAAGCAAAATGCCTACGCCGTTCCCCAGTTCGATCCGAGCGGCGCGCAATCAGAATCAGGCCCACCGCACCGATCGCATTCGGCACCACGGTATAAAGACTCACCGCCACGACATCCTGAACCCCAAAATCGCGGATCATCAACGGCATCCAGAAATTGAGCGTCAGCGACGCACAGGTCAGCGAAAAATAGATGAACGCGAACAGATAGACGCGCGGATTGAGCAACGCGGCGGCGAAGCTGCCACTGTCATGCCGGTGGTCTTTCGACTGGCCTTGCGCGCACAGCGCGACGAGTCGCTCTTTTTCGTCCTGCGTGAGCCAGCTTGCCTCGTGCGGCTTGTCGACCAGATAGCGCCACGAGAGCAATCCGAGAATCACAGCGGGTGCGCCTTCGATCGCAAACATCCACTGCCATCCGAACAGGTTCAGCACGCCGCTCATGTCGCGCATGATCCAACCGGAGAAAAGTCCGCCGAGCACGCCCGCGACCGCCACGCCCGCGAAAAACACCGAGATCACGGCGGCGCGCCGGCTGGCGGGAAACCAATACGTCAGATACAGCACGATGCCCGGGAAAAAGCCCGCCTCGAAAACGCCCAGCATAAAGCGCAGAACGTAAAAGTGCGCGGGCTTCGACACGAACATCATGCACATCGACGCGATGCCCCACAGCAGCATGATCCGCATGAAGGTTTTACGCGCGCCGTATTTGGCCAACAGGATGTTGCTCGGCACTTCGCACAGCACGTAGCCGACGTAGAACACGGCTGCGCCGAGTCCGTACATCGCGTCGCTGAAGCCGAGATCATGCTTCATCTGCAATTGCGCGAAGCCGATATTGATCCGGTCCAGAAACGACACGACATAGCAAAGAAACAGAAACGGCACGATGCGCCACGCGACCTTCCTGAACATCGAATCGTCGCTCGCGATGGGCGCGGCGTGGCCAATGGCGTTGCCATCGAGGGAATGCTGCATGTCTCGCTCCAGGTGCGGAGCGCGCCTGTGCGAAGACGAGCGCGCCCGAGGCGTCTAGCGCGCCTTCATGGTTTGAACGGGAAAGAGGAAAGACCGGACGGCCTTTCCCGAGTGCGTGGCGCGATCAGTTCTGCAGCGCGTCCCACATTTCCTTGTCGCGCTGCGCGGTCCAGATGCGCGGATGGCTGATGCCGCTTGCTTCGTCGTAGGCTCGCGACACGTCGAACGGCAGGCAATGCTCGTAGATGAATACGTTGCCGAACTTCGGGTCCATGGCCTTGCGCGTGAGCGCCATCGCGCCCTTCAGGTCGAGCTGGTCCCTGAATGCGTCACGGCCCGCCTGCAACAGCGTGGTGACGAAGTCTTTCGTGTAGTCGAGGCCCTTGTTCACTTCCGCCGGCGACAGCAGCGCGGGGCCGCGACCCGGCACCAGCTTCTCCGCGTTCAGCGCGCGCAATGCTTCGAGCGTTGCCGGCCATTGTTCGAGTTGCGCGTCGCCGCAGTAGCAGGCCGCGTCGTACTCGACCAGGTCGCCGGAGAACAATACCTTCTGCGACGGCAGCCAGACGACCGTGTCGCCCTTCGTGTGGCCCGAGCCGAGATGCGCGATGCGCACTTCGAGCTTGCCGAGAAAGAGCGTCACTTCCTTTTCGAACACCAGCGTCGGCCACGTCAGGCCGGGCACCGTTTCGACGCCTGCAAAAAGCCGCGGGAAGCGTTCGATCTCCGATTTCATATCGGCTTCGCCGCGCTCGACGATCATTTCGTAGGTGCCGCGGCTGGCGATCACCTGCTGCGCGCCTTCCTTGAAGTACGCCGACGCACCCAGCACCCGCACCGCGTGATAGTGCGACAGCACGACGTATTTGATCGGCTTGTCGGTGACGCTGCGGATCTTCGCGATTAGGTCTTGCGCCATGGCCGGCGTGGCGGTGGTGTCGACGATCAGCACGCCGTCGTCGCCGATGATCACGCCCGAGTTAGGGTCGCCTTCGGCCGTGTAGGCATACGCGTTTTCCGACAATTGGGTCCACGTGATCTTCTTCTCTTCCAGGTCGGCCTGGGATGCGAAAGCCTTCGCCATATCTGTCTCCTCTCACGACTCGTTGGGGGATGACTAATAGTCGTCGTCACGCTTGTATTTGTCAATGACAAAATACCTTGTCATTCACTAAGCTAGGGTAAACTCCGTTGGTTGGTCGGCACGGTCCGATCGGATACCATCTAGGCCTTCCACGGGCGACACCGGACGGGCCGAATCTCCTTCGGGTCAAGGGCGGACAACACGATGGCTGATACGACAAGCGAAAAGAAACAGCGCGGGATTCAGAGCGTCGAGGTCGGCGGACGTCTGCTGCAGGCGCTGGCGCGACAGCGCGAACCGCTCGGGCTGACCGAACTGGCCGGCGAGGCGCAACTGTCGTCGGCGCAGGCGCATACCTATCTCGTGAGCCTGACGCGCCTCGGCCTCGTCAAGCGCGATGCCCTGACCGGCAACTACGAGCCGGGGCCGCTGTCGTTGCGGCTTGGCCTCTTGCATATCGAACAGCAGCCGGTCTATCGCATCGCGGCTGCCCACGCGGCTTCGCTCGCGGAGCGGATCGGTCTTAGCGTGGCGATCTGCGTGGCGGGCGTGCAGGGCCCGACCATCGTCCGATACGAGCGCAGCGGTGCGCCGCTGCATGTCAATCTGCACATCGGCACGGTGATGTCGCTCGAAGCGACATCGACGGGCCGCGTATTCTGCGCGTTCTGCGCGCCCGAGCAGGTCGCGCGAATGGCACGAAGCCAGGCGCATTCGGCCGACCCGACGCCGGCGCGCGGCCGCGCCGCCAAAGGGCCGACTAGCACGGAGTGGCGCAAACGCTTCGATGAGATCCGCGCGCGCGGCATCGAGCGAGGAATCGATGCGCCGAGTCCGGGCATCAGCAGTTTGAGCGTGCCGGTGTTCGATGGCGATCAACGGATGCAACTCGCGTTGACGGCGATCGGCTCGTCGGGCTCGATCGAAGTCGGGTGGGATGGTGTGGTCGCGCGTCAGATGCTCGAAACTTCCCGACGTATCACCGAAGCGCTGGTCACACCCAGCTGAGAATCATGCAGATCGAAACCCCGGACGCGTCCGACGCGAACACGCCCCAACTCAACGACACGAAAGCTCAACGCGGAATCAGCGCGCTCGACAACACAGGCGAACTCCTGCTGGCACTCGTTGCCGCCGGCCGTCCGCTGTCGTTGCGCGATCTGGCCGCGGCCGCCGATATGCCCGCCGCCAAGGCGTTTCCGCATCTGGTGAGTCTGCTCAAGGTCGGCTTGCTGAGCCGTGACGACGCCGGTCTTTTCAGTGCGGGACCGCTCGGCATGGAGCTCGGCCTGATCGCGTTGCAGCGCATGTCGCCGATTCGCGATGCCGAACCGGAGATCGTCACGCTTGCGGCGGAGTCCGGCATGAGCGTCGCGGTGGCAATTCTTGGACCTTTGGGTCCTACGGTGATCCGCTTCGAAGAATCGGCGAGACCACAACACGTGAGCCTGCGCGTGGGCACCGTGATGTCGCTCGTCAACACGGCGATAGGGCGCGTGTTCGCCGCGCATCTTGCGGACGACGTACTGGTCGGGCTGTTGTCGCAGGAATCGATCAGACTCGCGGGCGCGCCGGTTGCGGAAGTGCTCGTGGCGCCGAAAAAGGGCCCGCCGTCGTTGGCCTCGGCCTATCTGGCACGTCGCGCGAAGGTCGTGAGCGACGGCATCGATGACGCACTCGATGCGCCGGTGCCGGGCATCGGCGCGTTGGCCGCGCCCGTGTTCGATCATACGGGCAGCGTCAGTCTGGTGGTCGCGGTGATCGGTCCGTCGGGCGGCTTTGACTTCAGCACGCACGGCGCGACCGCGCAGAGGCTGCTCGCCACGACACGACGGCTGTCGTGGCGGTTCGGCTGGATCGGGCGCTGAGCCTGGGTCGTCAATCCGCGCGCGCCAGCGCCAGCGCTTCGAGCAGCACGTCGGCATCGCCGATGTGGTTCGCGAGCAGCAGCACGAGCTTTGCGTTCATGAAATGGCTTTGCTCGTCGGTTAGTCCATTGTGCGCGTCGATGAGCTTTTCATAGAACGCATCGGGATCGGTCATATTCGTTTCGATGTTCAGCTTGGTCATGATGGTGATCCGTTGCAGGTTGCGCGATCCACGGCCTTGGCGACCGAGGCGGTGTCGAGGGCGCGCCAGCGCGCGCAGACGTGCTGGTCCGGTCGCAGCAGATAAAAGGTGCCGGGCCGCGCATCGAAGCGGTGCGTGACGATGCCTTCGACGTCCTCGATCACCGTGACGTGAGGCATCTCCGGCAGCGCGGTCACGGCCGCGCCACGCGGCACGACGATCAACGAGTGAACCGGTACCGCGAGGCATGCGAGCGCGCGAAGCTGTTCGGCGCATTTCGTCAGGTCGTCTCCCTGGCCGCAGAATTGCACACCCGTGAAGCCGCCATGTCCGGTTTGATTCAGGAACCAGGCGTCTTCGCCAGCGAGCTTGACCGGCGCATCGGTGCTGGCCGCGCCGGGCACCATCGCACTGGTGAACGCGTCGGCGTCGGGCGTGTTCAGGGGCGAGTCGCGCAGAACCGCCGGTACCGACAGACGGCCGCTGTTGACGATGCGCCGCGCGAACGGACACTCTTTCGCGAGCTTAAGCGTGGCATCGCGGAACATCCGCGAAACCGCGCTTTTCGGCGTGATGAAGTCGGTGGCGCGCGATGAGTTCAGGATGTTTTCGTCCGCCGCATACTCGCGCTCGGATGCATAGGTATCGAGCAGCGCCGGCGGCGCGTCGCCGTTGACGACGAGCCGCAGCTTCCAGGCGAGATTGTCGGCATCCTGCACGCCGCTATTCGCGCCGCGCGCGCCGAACGGCGACACGCCATGCGCCGAATCGCCCGCGAACAGCACGCGGCCATGCCGGAAACTGTCCATCCGCAAACACGAAAACGTGTAGACGCTGACCCATTCGAGCTCGAACCCGGCATCGTCGCCGAGCAGCGCTTTCACGCGCGGAATCACTTTTTCAGGCTGTTTTTCGGCGACCGGATCGGCGTCCCAGCCGAGCTGGAAATCGATGCGCCAGACGTTGTCGGGCTGCCTGTGCAGCAGTACGGATTGATTGCGATGGAAGGGCGGATCGAACCAGAACCAGCGTTCGGTCGGAAACGGCGCCTTCATTTTCACATCCGCGATCAGGAAGCGGTCCTTGAAGGTGCGACCATGACTGTCGAGACCGAGCGCCTTGCGCACCGCGCTGCGCGCGCCGTCGGCGGCGACCACGTATTGCGCGCGCATCGGATAAATGCCGTCGGGCGTTTCGACCCGCAACTCGACATGGTCGTCTTGCTGGGTCACACCGATCACATTGCTTTTCCAGCGCATCTGCAGATTCGCGGTTCGCTTCGCCTCGTCTACCAGATAGCCCTCGACGTAGTACTGCTGCAGATTGATGAATGCTGGGCGCGCGTGGCCTGTCTCGGGCAGCAGGTTGAACGTATAGATCAGTTCATCTTGCAGGAACACCTTGCCGACGTTCCAGCTCACGCCTTTGTCGACCATCTGCTTGCCGCAGCCGAGCCGATCGAAAATTTCCAGCGTCCGCTTCGCAAAACAGATTGCGCGCGAACCGCTCGACAGCGTGTCGTCATTGTCGAGCAGTACAGTGCGAACGCCCTGCTGGGCCAGATCGATGGCCGCTGACAACCCGACCGGGCCAGCGCCGATCACCACGACCGGATAGGTGAGCGGTGCACCGGCATCGTGGTCGGCGGCTCGCTTGTAGTCGAACCGCATCGTTTGGTAGTCGATCTGCATGGCGTCTCCGGGTTCTGCGGGATGTCTTTTATTAATCTATAGCAAGCAGTATTGCTCCTTGCTAATATTAGCCATTCTATAAAGCTTTTTGAGCGATCGAATCTGTATTTACCCTGGTGCGGTTCCATTGCACGCAAACCCGGCAACGAATATCCCGGCGAATCGCACTTTCGACAACGTCGAGGAAGCGCACGCCGCGCTAGAGGAGCGTCGGCAGGCAGGGAAGACGGGGGTCGAGATCGGCTGATGACAGACGCGTAGCGCGCCGCGAAGCATTGAAACGTCGGGTTGACCTTGGCAAGTGGCATTCGTGATACGTTAGCTGGCACAAGCAGCGATGGAGACCGCCCATGCTGATTCCTCTGCTGTTACTTGTGGGGCTTCTTTGGTGGATGTTCGCGATCCATCCGGGGCATGCGGCGCTCGAGCGACTTCGTGCGATGACGGAATTTACCCGCTTGGACTTCAAACATCTTCCGAAGCTTGCCCCGCATTCGACTGCCCGGTCTGCGATTGCCGTGGCTCTTTACGCCATCACTTGCGCAATCATCATAGACAACCTTGGCCTCGCGCAGGCTCAAGCACAGCCGCCGTCGTTCGAGAGCTTCACCGTCCCGGCCGGCAGCGCACCGCATGACGTCGCACCGGCGCATGACGGCACCGTGTGGTACACCGCGCAAGCGCGGGGAGCGGTCGGGCGGCTGGACCCGCGCAGCGGCAAAACCGACACGATCGCGCTCGGCGCCGGATCGGCGCCACATGGCGTGATCGTCGGCCCCGATCGTGCGGCGTGGGTCACTGACGGCGGCCAGAACGCGATCGTGCGTATCGATTCGAAGACGCTCGCCGTCACGCGTTTTCCGCTACCCAAGGACCGGTCGGACGCCAATCTGAATACCGCCGTGTTCGACAAACAGGGGCATCTGTGGTTTACGGGGCAAAGTGGTATCTACGGCGAACTCGATCCGCAGCGATCGCGCATGCGCGTCTTTGATGCCCCACGCGGCGCCGGGCCCTACGGTATCTGCGTGACCCGCTCCGGGGATCTGTATTTCGCTTCGCTGGCGGGAAATTACGTTGGCCGCATCGACCCGACGACGGGCGCGGCACAAGTCATCGAGCCACCAACGCCGAATCAGGGCGCGCGCCGCGTCTGGGCCGATTCCAGGGGGCGCATCTGGGTCAGCGAGTGGAACGCCGGAAAAGTCGGCGTGTACGATCCTGGCACGCATCACTGGCGCGAATGGCGACTGCCCGGCAACGATCCGCACGTGTATGCAATATTCGTCGACGACCAGGACATCGTCTGGCTCAGCGAATGGAGCGCTAATGCGCTAGTGCGCTTTGATCCGCGTGCCGAGCGGTTCGACACGTTGCCGCTGCCGCGTGACCACGCGAACGTGCGTCAGATGATGGGTCGTCCGGGCGAGGTCTGGCTGTCCGAATCCGGCACGGATCACCTGCTGCTCTTTCGATCCCGTGCAGCCGATGTGAGCGGGCAGTGACCCCGCGCTGCACCGGGAGCGGAATTGCGCAGTCCGCCGCGCCCCGCGTGCGCAGGACGCTACCAAAATGGTCTAGAGGAGCTGGAGGGTCCGCGGATCGGCTTCTCCGCCGAAATACTTGCGCAAAGCTTCGATAAATACGTCGTTGTCGTTCGTGGCGCGCGCGAACAAGGTGACCGACGAGCGAAACTTCAGGTCATCCGGGTACCCGAAGATTTCCTCGATGGACCGGTCGCTGACGAGGTTGACCAGGTGCGTCGTTTCGCGCAGCCGTGGGCCGAGTATCGGGTGGCGCAGATAGGCTTGCGCTTCGGCCAGCGAGGAAAGCGCGAATCGCCGAGCCATTGCGCTGGTTCCGAGCCCCTCGATTTGAGGAAACACGAACCACATCCAGTGGCTTCGCTTGCGTCCGTGCCTCAGTTCATCGCATACCTGGTCGTAGACTGGCTCTTGTGCATCGAGGAAACGCTGAAGATCATAGGGATCGTCCATTTCGTACTCCGTTGCAGGCGTGGAAACCCATCGTTAAACCACGATTCTCGCGCGCGTGCAGGCGCGGGTCTACGATGGATTCGAACCGCCGTATCTTGCAAGCACGCGGTCGCCAATTCAGGTATTGGGCCGGACTCGCCCTCGGTTATCGATTGGAGTTCAACCATGTTGCCACTTCTTTCGCCTCACGCGCTCGCGGCCCAACGCAGCGACGGACTACGCGATGAACAATAACGCCTGGTGCAATCGGCTATGCCGGATGCATCGCGGCCATGCGTCATGGACATGCCACATATCGTGAAGGTCGGTCGTGGGGCGAAGTGGAGGCGTTCGAAGCGGCTAAGACGGATGTCGTTTGCTGGCCGCTTCAAGGAAGATGAGGACTTCAACCCGGCTTGCCATCGGCTCGGGCGAGGAAAAGCCACGTGGCGTATCGGACGTAGTAGAGAACCAGCGCGGCCGCCCAGCATAGACCGGATGCGTATCTCCAGGGCATCGTGAACTGTGGCGCGAGCCACGGGCCGAGTACCCGGATCAAGGTCGCCAGAATGAAGAGGCCGTAGCAAGCGATCTCGACCCTACCGGCCACGAGTTGGCGTCCGGTATATTCGATCCTGATGGTCCGCTTCATGACCGCTCCAATCGGCAACTAGCTGCTGATTTATCGTATACGCAGGCCCTTTCGCCGCATGCGACGAAGGTTCGCGATAGGGGAAACGGCTGGATTCCGATAAAGTGCCTATTTCCGATCGAACGTTGATTCGCTCCGTCATTAGCGATACCTTTACGTCTATCCAGGTCGTCGGGTGCTGGTCAACGAAGGGAGAACCGTTTCGTGAAGAGAGCGTGGGTTGTCTCCTGCATCGTCGCATTGAGCGCGATCTTCGGCGGATGCGGCAAGCAGGGACCGCAAAACGCGACTGAGGCATCGGGCGCGTCCGCGAGCTCGGCGCCGGTTCAGCCAGCGCCGGGTGCGAGCGATGCAACCGCTGCATCAGGCGCCCAAGGAACGGGCGCGCTTGTCACCGTCACCAAGGCGCAGTTGCCCGCGGAGGCGGCCGAAACTCTGCGACTGATCAAAGCGGGCGGCCCCTTCCCGTTTAGCGATGACGGCGTCTTGTTTCGTAACAGTGCGGCTTTGCTGCCGAAGCATCCGCGCGGTTACTACCACACCTATACGGTTCGCACACCAGGCGCGACGGATCGCGGGCAGCGTCGGATCGTATGTGGTGGGCCGCGCAAGCAAACCGGCGAGTGCTATTACACCGACGATTACTACGCCAGCTTCAAGCGCATTGGAGAATAAAGACGGAATGAACCGCATCAGCGACGCTATCTGCGAACTGGCGGCGGCGTCGCAAGTCATCTTTTCGCTAGCTGCGATGCCGCCTGTTTCAGCGAGTTCGGCGACGCAGCCATCGTGCCATCGAGGCCCACAACGATGAGATACCTGCCGACAGCATCAATCCATCGACCAAAAGTCTGAACGTTGATGGCTTCATCCTGATCACCACAGATCTGGCGAAGAACGACCCCCAGCCATCAGCGCGGCACCTACGATCACCCCTTTGACGACCACGCCGAGTGGAAAGGCGCCGAACTGCGTTCAGCAGTACGTTCGAGCGCCTGGCCATCGCGGCGAGGCCGACTGCGCCGAAGTGAAGTCGCGCGTCGGGTCTCGGGCATCGTGCGTGTGAACCTGGAGGGGTTTCCAGACAGTGCGAGCCCACTATTGAGGGCGGGTCAGTAGGAGATCTCTCAATCAGAAAACCTGAGGGCAGCCATCAGAACTATGAGATTTTCCTGGCATCAGGCTTCTGCGATAGTTGTTCTCAACCGTTGGGTTGGATTTCCGTACCGCGCGTCGTCGTCCTGGGAGAATCTGCATGCATCGTTTTGTGATCGTGGGAGGAGGGGCGGGTGGCATCGAACTCGCAACGAGGCTAGGCGATCGTTATGGTGGTCGGCGAAGAAGCGGGGCGCAACGTGCCTCGATTACGTTGATCGACCGCAACCCGACGCATATCTGGAAGCCCCTGTTGCACGAGGTCGCAGCGGGAAGTCTGGACCCATTCGCACAGGAACTGGCGTACGCCGCGCAAGCCCAGTGGCACGGCTTCCAGTTCATCCATGGCGAACTTGTCGGACTGGATCGTGGCTCGAGGCAGGTCCTGCTTTCGCCACTGCTCGATGACGACGGAACCGAACTGGTACCGCCGCGCCGAATCGGGTACGACTCGTTGATTCTTGCCATCGGCAGTACAACGCACTACTTCGGCGTGCCGGGCGCGGCGGAAAATTCGCTCGCGCTTGACAACGTCGCTCAAGCGGAACGCTTCAGAAAGCGCCTGATTTCAGCTTGCATTCGCGCCGAACAACAACGAGACGCCGGTGAGCGGAGTGCATGTGGAATGCCCGTCGATCACGCGCCTCGTGTCCAGGTCGCGATCGTTGGCGGGGGCGCTACGGGCGTGGAATTGTCCGCCGAATTGCGCAATACGGCGAAGGTACTTTCATCATACGGCCTGCATCGGCTCGACCCCACACACGACGTCGGGATCGTGCTCATTGAAGCTGGGCCGCGGATTCTGCCAGCGTTGAAAGAACGCGTGTCCACCGCAGCTACGGGACTGCTGGGTAAACTCAATGTCAAGTTGATGGTCGGCGAGCGGGTCGCGGAGGTCGCGCCCGGACTCATCCGCACGAAAAACGGCAAGACGATACGTGCGGATCTCACGGTGTGGGCCGCGGGCATCAAGGCACCCGCGGTGCTTTCAACGCTCGATGGGCTGACAGTCAATCATCTGGGGCAACTCAGTGTGCGTCGCACGCTTCAAACGGATCTTGACGACCATATATTCGCATTCGGCGATTGTGCGGCCTGTCCATGGTTGGGTTTCGAGCGCAATGTTCCACCGCGCGCCCAAGCGGCTCATCAGCAGGCATCGTTTTTAGTCAAGGCACTTGCGCGACGCATCGAGGGGCAAAAGCTTCCGGAGTTTGCCTATCGCGATCTCGGCTCGCTAGTGTCGCTCGGGCACGCGAATGCGGTAGGGAGTCTGATGGGAGGTCTTATCGGCGGCAGCATGCTCGTGGACGGACTGCTTGCTCGCTTCATGTATTTGTCGCTGTATCGGATGCACGTTGCAGCGCTGCATGGCTATGCACGCATGATCGTCAATACCCTCGCGCATCGGCTCCGTCGAAGCACCGCCCCGCACGTCAAACTGCACTGAGCATCATTTCGCTTTAGATGGCGAAAGGGTCTGGCCGCCACAAGTCAATCAACCAGTTCTAAACCCAGGAAGACGGAGGGAACACTATGAACAGCTCCGATCTATCGCCCTTCAGCGTCGACTCGGGCGGAGGCGCCATGCACGCACGAAACGGCACCTCGGCCAGACGATGCCGACGTCTGCGGCGTCTCCAATGGATTCATTCAGCATGGTCGCGATATCGGGGTGCTCGTGTTCTTCGGCAAGCGAGAGCTTTACGAATAGCCCAACTGCTACCCTCGCGAGCGTGATCCGCGCAACTGCTCTTCGATCGTCCTCTGCAACGGTGATTGCACGTTCCCCGTATGCTTTGTCTGCACGGGCTCGATCAGCACGATCCAGCATTCGTGGTCTGCGACTGGATTGTGCAGCGTGCCGCGCGGCACTACGTGCATCGAACCCGCGGGCAAATCGACGACGTGTCCGCCCTCGTATTCGATCTTCAGATGTCCGCGCACCACGAAGAACAGTTCGTCCTCGTGCTCATGGTCGTGCCACACGAGCTGCCCACGCACTTTCGCGACCTTCACGTACTGATCGTTGACCCGTGCGACAACTTTCGGCGACCAATGATCCGACACATCGGCGAACGCGGCTTCAAGGTCGAACGATTCGGCGAACGGATGGGAAGACGTGCTTATCTCCAGGTCGGAATGAGGGATGCGGCGAGCAGCACACCCATCGCGAGATTGAGAATGCGCCAGTGGCGCGGCGTCCGAAACAGCCGCGCGAGTAGCACGCCAAGCGCACACCACAGCGCGAGCGACGCGCACGTAGCCACCCCGAACGCTGCACCGAGCAGCATCGCGAGGCGGTTCGGATTGTTTGCGAGCAGCGCGAAAGACGCCGCCGCGCCAACCGTCATCGCCCAGCCTTTCGGGTTGAGCCAGAGCAGCAGGAAACCGTTGACGAGCGAAACCGGCCGCACGGGGCCATTGCTCGCGTTTGGCGGCCCGCTGCGCGCGATGCGCCACGCGAGCCATAGCAGATACGCGGAGCCGAGCGTCCTGACCGCCGTTTGCAGCGACGGCAGCGTGAGAAGCAGACCGCCAAGCCCGAGTGCGGCGAGCGCAGCGAGCAAGGCGAGGCCCATAGCGATGCCGAGCATCAGCGGTATCGAGCGTACGAAGCCGAAGCGTGCGCCTGAGGCGGTGGCGAGCGTGGTCGCGCCGCCGGGCGTCACGGTTGCGACGGCGACGAAGAGCAGAAGCGGCAGAATCGAGGTCATCGGTGCACATTCGGATCAGTGAATTTGCACTGTACGGATCGTCAAAGCATCGTGAAAGCTAATAATATTGATGCGGTACATTACGCCGCATAATGCATAGATGAGCCGAAATCTCGACCTCGATCTGATCCGCACCTTCGTTGCCGTCGCCGATAGCGGCAGCATGACGGTCGCCGCGAATCTGCTGCACATGACGCAAGGCGCCGTGAGCCAACAGGTGAAGCGCCTCGAAGATGTGCTGGATTGCCTTCTGTTCGTTCGTAAGACGCGCCGGCTGGAACTCTCGCACCAAGGCGAGCAGTTTCTCGTGAAGGCGCGCAAGCTGCTGCGGCTGAACGATGAAATCTGGGCCGACATGACCGGCCAGCCGCTGCGCGGCGCCTTGCGTGTGGGCGTGCCTTACGATCTCGTGACGCGGCTCGCGCCCGCGATGAAGGCATTCGCCGAGGCGCATCCGCACGTCGAAATTTCGTTGGTGTGCGCGGCGTCGCCAGAGCTGAGCGAAGCGGTGAATAGCGGTCGCGTTGACGTGTCGTTGGTCGAATATGTCGCAAGCGAAGCCGAAGGTGAAGTGGTCTGCATCGAGCCGTTGGTGTGGGTCAAGGGGCGCGGCAGTGATGCATGGCAGAAGCGGCCGTTGCCGCTGTCGATGGTAGACGAGCGTTGTGCTTTCCGTTCGGTGGTGCTCGGCGCGCTCGCGGACGAGGGCATTGCGTGGCGCACGGTGTTCGAGAGCGGAAACATCGAGGCAACCGCCGCAACGGTGCGCGCGGGCCTCGCGATCACGGCCTGGCTCGCCTCCACGGTGCCGGCCGATCTGGAGACGCTCACGTTGCGAGTAAGCGGCTTGCCTGCACTGCCTCCGTTCGCGATCTGTCTGCGATTGCCCGCGACGGTTCAGCCCGCGGCACAGGAATTCGCGCGCCATGTGCGGGATTCGATGTCGAGCGACGCAGGCACTCGACGCGCGCCGCTCGCGAACATTGCGTGACGTACGGCGTTTGAAGTGCGCGCCGGAATCGACTGATTCAGACGCACGCAGTGCCGCCAGCCATCTTTTAGTTCACGGACGTCGCGATCCTACAGGCGCTGCGGAAGCGCAGCCGCAAAAAAGTCAGTCACTCTACGCACGCGCGCCGGCACGAAACGACGCCTCGGCCAGATGATGCTGACATCACGGGCGTCGCGAATGAAGTCGTCCAGCACGGTCACAATGTCGGGATGCTTGAGTTCGTCGGCGAGCGAGAGCTTCGCGAAGAGGCCGATTCCCACGCCCGCGAGCACGGCCGAT
Source organism: Paraburkholderia lebeckiae (assembly GCF_050436225.1). Taxonomy (NCBI): domain Bacteria; kingdom Pseudomonadati; phylum Pseudomonadota; class Betaproteobacteria; order Burkholderiales; family Burkholderiaceae; genus Paraburkholderia; species Paraburkholderia lebeckiae. Next base: position 838,595 of record NZ_JBNDLU010000003.1, read on the forward strand.
CGTATTGTCTCGACGCTATTCGACGACAGGTTGCCTCGCACCGGTACGCTGAATCGGCCTCGTGGCCCGTAAAACGGCCAGTTTGCCGACTCCATCAGACCGCCGTAGAGCAGGCAATTGTGATTGGCGAGTTCGGTAGGATCCTTCGGTACACCGTATTGCTCGAAATAGCGACGCGATCCGACGCAGACCAGCGGGGTGCTGGCAATCCGCTTCACGACCGAATCCGGGTCGTTGACGGAGCCCACTCGAATCGCGAGATCGATTCGATCCTCGACCATATCGCGTACGAAATCCGACAACACGAGATCGACCCGAAGACCAGGATAGCGCGACAGCAGCTCGGGAATGAGCGGAACAACGTGCAGGCGACCGAACGTAGAGGCAGAGGCGATCCGGACAATCCCCGAGACATCCAGCGTGCTGCTGGTCAGTTCGCTGTCGGCCACCTCAATCTCGTCCAGCAACGGCTTGGTGCGTTCGTAGTATTTCTGCCCCTGATCCGTCAGGGTCACGCTGCGTGTGCTTCGGTTGAATAGCAGCACGCCCAGGCGCTTTTCCAGCGCGCCGATCGACTTACTGATCGCGGACTGTGACTCGCCGGTTCTGCGCGCCGCGGCGGAAAAGCCACCCGCTTCGACAACGGCGAAGAAGGCGTTCAATTCGTGAAACCGATCCATTGTATTTCTCTCGTGCGATCTATTCTCTCGGTGAATGGACCTTATGATAAATCCGCCGATTATCATTCGCACGAGCCGCAATTACGATGTCACTTCCATTCACCAACAGGCAGAAGCTTCAATGTCTACTCTCACAGGGAAGATCGCCGTGATTAGCGGCGGAACGACCGGTATCGGCCTGGCGATCGCCAGGCGATTCGTCACCGAAGGCGCTCACGTCTTTATCTTCGGTCGGCGCCAAGGCCAGCTCGACGAGGCCGTCAAACTGCTCGGACGCAACGTTACCGCTATTCAGGCCGACGCCGCGAGCCTCGATGACCTCGACCGTGTCGCTGCGGCAGTCAGGGACGAAAAAGGTGTCGTTGACATCATCGTGTCGAACGCGGGCTTTACCGAGCAGGCTTCTATCGACACCCTCACGCCTGAGCATTTCGACAAGGCATTCAACCTCATGGCGCGCGGCCCGGTATTTCTGGTGCAGAAGCTGCTGCCGATGATGACAGGTGGCGGGTCGATCATCCTGGTTTCGTCGGCCATGCACGTCATGGGCATCCCTGGTCATACCGCCTACGCGGCGACCAAGGCCGCGTTGCGTTCTTATGCTCGCACGTGGGCCGCCGAATTCAAGGATCGCGGCATTCGCGTCAACATGCTTAGCCCTGGTGTCACCGACACCCCGATTCTCGACTCCCAGTCGGCGACACGCGAGGATCTGGTGAGCATGTACAAGAGCATGGTCCCGATCGGTCGACTCGCCCGCGCCGAGGAGATGGCCAGCGCGGCGCTCTTTCTCGCCTCCGAACAGAGTTCCTATATGACGGGCGCGGATTTGATGAATGACGGCGGCATCGGCCAGGTCTGAGGCCCGCGGCTCTCACCGTCCGCGATTTTTACTCGTGCTATTTAGCGCCCGCGTTGTACCACTCGACAGCGTCCTCGCCGGCGGGGATGTTGAACGGGCTCGATGGATCGGTCGCTGCGAGCCAAACCGCTTCGGCGACATCCGATGCGTGCGTGACGGCCGTTTCTTTCTGCCAGTTCGCGAAAATCTGCTCCACGAGCGCGCCGTACGGCTCGGGGAATCCGTCTTTCATACGTGCCTGCGCGTTCTCGCCGAAGCGGGTGGAAGGCGCGCGTCCCGGCAGCACGATACGCACGCGCACATTGAACTGCTCCAGTTCGAGCGCGAGCGATTCGCTGAATGCGTTGACCGCGGACTTGCTCGCGGTGTAGACCGACAGCAAATGCAGCGGTCTGCAGGTGACGCTCGACGTCACATTGATGATCACACCTTCGCGGCGCTCGCGGAACTGCGGCAAGACGGCCTGCGCCATCGCGATGGTACCGAGCGTATTGGTCTCGAAGATATCGCGCACGGTGTCCATCGGCGTTCCTTCGAGCGCGTTCAGAAAACCGATACCCGCATTGTTGACGAGCACGTCGATCCGACCGGCGGCCTCGATGACGGCGCGAATGCTTTGCGGGTCCTTCACGTCGAGGGCGAGAATCGAAAGACGATCGGAGCGCGGCAAGACGTCTTCGCGTGGCGTGCGCATCGTGGCGATAACGCGCCAGTCGCGATCCAGAAAATAACGCGCGATTTCCAGGCCAAAGCCGGACGAGCAACCGGTAATCAAGACGGTCTTCATGTCGAATCCTGTGGTTGGTGACAGTCCCAACACAATAAGTCCTGACCGCCCGGACTCGCTACAATTGAGCGTCCAGGTTTCATTCGAAATCGTCCGATCATGATCGACCCGCTCGCCGAAATCGTCACATTGCTGAAGCCGACGCCCACGTTCTCGAAAGTGCTGAGCGGCGCCGGGCGCTGGCGCGCGAGCCGCACGGAAGTCGGCCAGCCGTTCTATTGCGTGGTGCTCGAAGGTTTCCTTCGTCTATCCGTCAATGGTTGCGAGCCGCTCATTCTTCAGGCCGATGACTTCGTGCTCGTGCCCGAAGTTTTTAGCTTCACGATGACGAGCATCAATCCGCCCGACGATGACGACGTTTCCGATATCGCGCCCGCGGCACTGCCCGACGGCAGCTTTCGTTTCGGCGATGCATCAGTCGCGCCGGAAGCCCAATGGCTTGCGGGCCTCTGCGCGTTCGGTTCACCGGATGCGGCCTTGCTTGTCTCGCTCTTGCCCAAGCTCGCGCACGTGCGTGGTGAACCCAGGCTGGCGACGCTCGTCAAGCTCGTGAGGGAAGAATCGCGCGCGCAGCGGCCCGCGCGCGAGGTCGTGCTGGCGCGACTGCTCGAGGTGCTCTTCATTGAAGCGTTGCGAGCCACGGGGACGGGGGCATCGCCCGGACTCGTCCGCGGCCTCGCCGACGCCCGTCTCGCGCTTGCCATCCGTCATATGCACGAGAGTCCGCACAAGCCCTGGACGATCGCACAACTCGCAAAAACCGCCGCGCTTTCACGGTCCTCTTTCTTCGATCGATTCAGCCGCGCAGTCGGCGTGGCACCGATGGAGTATCTGTTGTCGTGGCGCATGGCCGTCGCCAGGAGCCTGCTGCGCCGGAACGAAGTCAGCATCGCGGTGATCGCGGAACGTGTCGGCTACGGCTCGGCGAGCGCATTCAGCGTCGCGTTCACGCGTCATGTCGGACTGCCGCCCACGCAGTATGCTCGAGACGCAGCGAATGTCGTCGCTCGATAGCGTCGTAAAAAGGATATCGGGCCTGGGCCCGCGAGCTTTCGCCGGATTGCAATCCGTTCGAGGCAGACCTGGCGTTCGCCTGCAAGCTCGACCAGGACATCGCCTTCCGAGGTCGCGACGCCCTTCTGCGTCTGCGCGAGGCGCCGCTGCGCCGGCGTCTCGCGATCCTGACGGTCGACGGCGCCGAACATCTGATGCTGTGGGGTGGCGAAGCTATCTTGCGCGACGGCAAGCCGGTAGGGGCGGTAACCTCAGCCGCGTTTGGAGCATCGTCTACGCCGAAGCGATGAAAATAACATCGAGCCTATCCGGCCGATGCCGCGAGACGTTGCTCAATGCTTGCTGCATCGCTCTCTCGCTCTGTCAATCTGTTCGTCACCGACTTGACTCCGAGCACTGATCTTGCTGCATTGCCAGCGCGCGAGATCTGCCAGCTTTCCGGCACCGACCCGGTGAGCGTGACGATGCCGTGGCTCGCCCTGATGTGAATCTCTGAATCATCCATATCCGGTACACGCCTGAGGGCACGGCGAACGTCGCGAACTATCGAAGTATCCGGCCTGGGTCGAGGCGGCGAGCCCGAGGCCGCCACCCGTTGTGCGACCGCGCCGGCCGTCGCGCTCACACCTGGTTGCGCGTTCGCATAGTCCGCGCCACTCGCGATGGCCGCAATTAACATTGCGCCGATTATTCTGCTCGCATTGCTTATGTTCATGCTGGCTCCTTTGGGCCCTGTGAACCTTGCAAAATCCGCTGTCCGTGTCGAACGATTTCTTTGACCAGCAGATCCAGGTCGTCCTTGCGGGTTCGGTGGTTGCATATCGCGACCCTGAGGCAATGCACGCCGTTCACCGTTGTGTCGGACAACGCCGCGATGCCTGCTTCCTGAAGCTGCAACATGATCTCGATGTTGAGCGCCTTCAATGCCGCCTCTTCCATCTGCTCCGGGCGATATCTGAAGCATACGATGTTGATGCTGGTTGGCACGACTAACTCGAGGTGTCGCTCGGAGTCGATGAGATCACTGAGGTAGCGACCCTGCGCGATATTCTGGTCGATCAGACGGCCGAACTTCTCGACTCCATGCTCTTTTAGAGCCATCCAGACTTTTAGCGCACGGAAACCTCTGGACGTCTGCAATCCATACTCGTATAGCCAGGGGGCCGAAGCAATTCCGCGCGCTGTTGGTTGCAGATATTCCGGTGTCACCGAGAATGCGCCTCGATGCGCGGCAGCGTCGCGAACGAGGGCGCAGCCGACCTCGAACGGAGCGTGCAGCCACTTGTGAGGATCGAGGGCGATCGAATCAGCGCGTGCAATGCCCGCAACGCGATATGAATTGTCGGGTGCGATCGCAATCAGCGCGCCTATGCATCCGTCTACGTGTAACCACACGTCCTCTTCAGCGGCCAGATCCGCCAGCGCCATCAGATCGTCGATCGCACCCGTGTTGACTGTGCCCGCCGTTGCGATCACGCAAGCAGGCTGAAATCCCGCTGACCGGTCCTCTGCGATCGCAATCCGCAGAGCGGCGACGTCGATTCTCAGCGCCGTGTCTGTCGGGATCCTCCGCAACGCCGTGTTTCCCAGGCCTAGCGACTCCATCGCCTTACGATGGCAGCTATGCATCTGATCCGAGCCATAAAATCGCAACGGTCGGTCGATGGCGGCTACACCATGCTCGCGCACGTCGATTCCAGCCTTCGCGTTGCGTGCCACTGTCAAGGCAATGATATTTGCCATTGAGCCGCCGCTGACCAATGTGCCGCTGGCCGAAACTGGAAAGCCAACCATCTCCTTGCACCAGTTGACGACCTGCTGATCCATCAAAGCCGCCGCGTGATTGCCGCCACCCAGATTAGAACCCTGAATTGCCGCCAGGAAGTCTCCCAGTGCCCCGGTGAAGTTGCTTGCACCCATATACCAGGACCAGAAGCGAGGATGTACGTTGCCCAGTGGATAGGGCATCAAATTCTCGCCAAGCTCGTGATAAATACTTTCCACTGGTGACGCGGAGCGTGGCAGCGCCTGCTCGAATAAGGCCTTGGCCTCCTCGGGCATGCTTCGCCACACTGGCCGGCTGCGCACGTCGCGCAGGTAGTCGACCGCATCGTCGACGATGCAGTGCGAGAGTGTTCGCAGCGCAGTCCAATCGTCCGGATCGAGTGTTTCCTCGGAACGCGGCTGAACGCCGTGCATAGGGAGCAAACCGGCTGCGTCGTTCTTCTCCATCACGGCACCTGTCGGGTTCAAGGTTGAGCAAACAAGCATAGCCCCAGGAGGAGGCAAGATCGGCGCCGTAAGCCGTCACCACTCGGACACGATGCGATACACGCTTGCCCTGCCGTGGAGGCCGCGAAGCGGAGCCTCAAATTCGACGACCGTGCGGCCACCAAGGAGGTCGCGGACCCCAGGCGCACTATAGAGCGCTTCCGAAATGCAAATCTCCCCGGCGTCAGCGAGAGACTGCACGCGCGCGGCGACGTTGACGGCCTGACCGAAATAATCGAGATTGTCGTTCAGTGTCACCGCAATCGACGGCCCGCAATGTGCCCCGATCTTCAGGATGATCGCCGGCTCTCCACGTTCGCGATTGAAGCGCCCGATTTCCTCCACGATACTCAACGACGCGGAAACTGCGTCCGTTGGTCGACAAAAGACGGCCATCACAGCGTCGCCAATCGTCTTTACGATAGCGCCGGAATATCGTTGCGCGATCATCTCAAGCAAGGCGAAATGCTGTCTGACGAGGCCGTACGCATTCAGATCACCGATGCGTTCATACATGGCCGTCGAACCCTTGAGATCCGTGAAAACGAACGTCACTTGCCGAATCCCAAGGCCTTCCTTCTCGTCAACGTTCTCCGAGCGGAACAGGCGCCGGAAGGTTTGTCGCGCCACCAGCGCCCCTCCGGAGAGATACGGTTCGAATTCGAGCGGCGGCTTGATGGCCTGAGCGACGACTTCTGGAGGCCAATTGATCAAGAGCAGCGACCCGCGCGTGCTCCCGGTATTCCTTACTTGGATGACGACAGGACCAGGCGGCACAACGGAGAGCGCCGGGACAAACCGTTGACCGTCATAACCGATCTGCAACAGTGTCGGCGAGGTGGCGGGCTCACCAGCGATCGGAACAATGAGAGCGGCTTGTGTCTCGACATTCACACCCGTCAAGGCACCGGGGCCAAGAACAGCCTGCAGGGTCGTCGTCGAACCTGGAGGCAGGAACGTGAGGCCGCGCACAAGCCCCCGCAAGAAGTCGAGAAACCGGACTTGCTGGCCGGCGAACCGACCGTCACCGTTAAATCGCAGTTTCCAGTGGAAATCTTCAACGGAAAGCGACTCGGGATCGTGGAACGTCAGCCTCCGAAGTTCGGGCGATATTGAAAACGTGACCTGGATGAAATCGTCGAGGTCGGTTTCGCCCGTAACGTCGCATAGCCCACAGACGTAATGGGTCTTGAGAGTGCGCAATGATCCGAAGCTGTGGAGGACCATTCCTGACTGCGGACAAAGAACGTCCCAGTTCATCTCGAACAATCCGTATCGCGCCGCATGAAGAAAGAGGTCAATGCATTCAGCCTCGCTTATGCCGCGATCTCGCGCAAACGCCAGCGGATTGACCCGGTAAACCGACAGCTCGTCGTCGCTCCTGATCAGAGTCTCGAGCTTGGAAATGACGCGCGGACTCCATGATCTCGCCTGTTCGATCGCGATCATTTTGCTCTCGAGAAGCCGATCGTCAATGTTCATCGTCGTGGCCAGGTCAACGGAAAACAGTCAGACACAACTGCCGTGTCATGTCGCTTTACCTTGGATTGCAAGATACGGTGACGGTTGGACGGCGTCAACAGGAGTGAGCGCGGCGACCTTATCCTCCTCTGTCGGCCTCGCCCGAAAGCGCGGCCTCGATCGCCTGGAGCGCATAAATGAAACCCAGGCTGCTGCCCTCCTGCCGTAGCCGCTGGAGTTCCTTCAGCGATGCCGGATCGCGATTGCCGGTTCCATACGAGACAAGCGCCCGTGCGCGCGCCACGAAAAATCCGGAAAAGGGCGATGGCTCGCGGCGTGCGTAATCTTCAAGGGCCGCAGCATGATGCGCGGCCGCATCCCAGCGTTTGCGGTCGATGCATGCATCTATCGCATCACGTCGAAACAGAAAGTGGTTGTGGCTCACCGCTCCGGCCGCGAGCAAAGCTTCGCCTTCCGCGAGCGCCTGTGCGAAGACAACGGGGTCGTCCGTCGTGCGCGCGAGCACGCCCAGATAAGCGGGGCCCAGGTAGTTCATACCGGTCTCCCGGCTGATCGACAGCGCCGCTTCGATATCGGCGCGCGCTTCGCGCGAACGGCCGGCGACACGATGCAATTCCGCGCGAAACGCGAGCGCTTCACCTTCGAAGCGCCTTGATTTCAGCTCGCGCGCGCACTGTAGCGCAGGAGCGACATGCTCCCACGCACGATCCCACTCCGCGCGATCGTGCAGGCAGTGCCAGGCAGCGTGATGGGCGACGGCGAGTGCGCGGGGATGCCCCACCTTCTGCGCTGCGGCGACGCTGGCAAGCGCGGCGTCGAGTGCGCTCGCGGCTTCGCCGGTAAACCACGTCGTGATCGCCCGCATCGGAAGGTTGGCCACCTCGATCCGTCCGAAGCCATGGCTTTGGCAGAGTTCGATGCAGCGGCTGAAGGCCGCGTGGGCACTGATCATCCGGCCGCGCATGTACTCGCCATCGCCAAGGCCGCCGAGTGCGGCCGCCTCCTGTTCGGGATCGCACGCGTCGCGCGCGAGGGCAAGGCTGCGCCCGTGCTCACGCACGCAGCCGTCGATATCGCCGCGGGGAAAACACAGGTTGCCGCGCAGGAAGTGAATGCGCGCCTCTTCGCGCAACAGGCCTTGGGAGGCTTCAGCGGCGGAGTCGAGGTCGGCCCATGCACCGTCGAGATCGTCAATGATCCGCTTCACAGTGGCCCGCCCGATCCATGCGCGGCAACGCTCCGCGTCCGTCGTCGCATATTCGAGGGCGCTTTCGAATGCATGAAGTGCCGACTTCATGTCGCCGAGGTCATGCAGGACGCTGCCATGTAGACACTCGAGTGCGGCGCGCTCGCTACGTTGATCCGCGAGATCGAGCCCTCGTTCGACAAGCCGGAGCGCGGCTTCATGGCGGTGCCCCGACGCCTGCGAGCGCGCTGCTTCGCAATAGGCGAGCGCTGCCCCGGGTTCTCCCGCGCGATCGAGATGTTCGGCTCGCAGGACGAGGTCGCGCTCGCCGTACCATTGTGCGGCGCGACGATGCAAATCGCGGCGCCGGCTTTTCAGCAGCCCGTCATAAATGGCGTCGCGAATCAGTGCGTGATGGAAGATGAATCCGGCGCCCTGACGTCGTAACAGCAGACCGATCACAAGCGGTTCCAGCACAACGCCGGCATCCGCATCGGCGCCAGCGCCATCGACGAGAAAATCGACCGCCTCCTTCTCGAACAACTGGCCGAGCACCGAGGCAGCCTGCAGCACTGTCTTATTGGCGGGATCAAGCCGATCCAGCCGCGCCTGTACGAGGCTTCGCACCGACCCCGGCACGCCGGTCCCTTCGCCGTCCTGCGCATCGTTCAGCAACTGCTCGAGAAACAGCGGATTGCCCGCCGCCCGTTCGATGCAGCGTCCCGCCAGACCTGCCTGCGCCCCGGGAAACGATCTGGCCATCGCATGCGCGTCGCCGGCGCTCAGCGGACCCAGATCGATCAGCGAATACGGTCCGCCGGTCGCCACGCGCCACGGCTCTTCAGTCGAATCGCCGTGCGTCCGCACTGTCAGCACGAGTACGGCCGGACATCCCGCCGTGGTTTCCGATAGTCCGGCGAGGTCGCGAAGCGTCGATTCGTCCGACCAGTGAATATCCTCGACGACCAGTACCCGAGGTTGCTGGCGGCTCGCGCGTTGGACTAGCCGGGTCAGGGCGTTGCGTCGGCCGCGAACGCGCATTTCATTGTCCATGGCCTCGTAGACTGCCCGGTCCTCGAACCCCATCGGCAAATCGAGCAGATCTTCGAGAAAGAGTGCGTCGCCAGCGTCGATCAAACCGCTGGCGAGCGCGTGCTCGACGTCAGTGGCACTCGCAGCTTGGTCAGTTGAGCCGTCGGCTGCCAACAGGCCGCGCACGAGAGACTGGATTGCGCCGCGTCCGGTTGACGCACCGAAGTCGAGCACGAGGCCAGTATGAGAAAGGAATCCTGACTCCCGTGCCTCGCGTACGAATTCCTCGACCAAGCGTGTTTTGCCGATTCCGGCCTCACCGCGCAGCAGAACGGTGCGTCCGCCTCCGGTGTCGCGGCACGAATGGAGCACGGATCGAAACTGCCGCATCTCATGATGCCGGCCGACGAACGGCCGGCCCGGGCGTGAGCGCCGAAGGCCGGCAACACACCACGCCGTGACCGCTTCCGCGAAGCCTTTGACCGACAGCGCGCCGCCTTCGACACAGTCCAGGCGGTCAGCCAGCGGGCGTCGCACGCTTTCCGAGATCAGGATCTTTCCCGGCTCAGCCGCATCGGTGAGACGCGAGGCGAGGTTGACCGTGTCGCCGGTGACGGTGTATTCCCTGTGAGTCGCGCTACCGGTGCCGCTTGCGACGACTTCGCCACCGGCTATGCCGATATGCACGGAGACCGGGCGGCCGAGCGCACGCGACAGGTCGGGCATCCCATCCCTGATGGCGAGTGCCGACCGCACGGCGCGTTCGACATCATTGCCATGCGAGACCGGCGCGCCGAATACTGCCATGACGCAGTCGCCGACGTGCTTGTCGACGTGCCCGCCATGCTGCTCGATGGTGCGGTCAACCTGCTCGAAGTAGCGATCGAGCACGGCGAGTACTTCCTCCGCGTCGACTTCACGGCTCATCCGCGTGAAGCCACACAGATCGGCGAACAGGACGGCGACTTGCCGTCGTTCGCCTTTCGCCTCGCCAGGGCTCGCGGCGCTATGCCGGGGCCCGGCTCGCGCCCGCAATTCAGTCAAGGCATCGAGCAGTTTGCGGCGATGACCGACCGACGCAATACCCAGTTCTTTCAGATCGTCCGCGGTGAGATCGCGAAGCACGTCGGCGTCGATGGCGTTCTCGCGAAACACCGGTTCATACCGCTCCATTCCGAGGCTGTGCAGCCACACGGCGACGTCCACGAGCCCTCCTGAGAGGAAGGTGTCGAATCCGTCAAAGATAGCACGGGGCTGGTTTCGTGGAGCTCGGCGCCCCGGGCGGTGGCCGACGCATCGCCGCCGCCCATCGGCGCGGTTGTCGACCGGTGGGAAACAGCGGAGAAGGGGGTGTCTCGCGCGTTGCCGATTGGACGCCTGGGACTTCCGCGAGGCAGATATCGACGAGCCAGCGCCTCGTATAGCGGCGGGGCGAACAGCTTTGGCACTGGCTCGAAATCAGCGCGGTGGTCGTCAAGGAAATCACCAGCCCGCGCGAAACGGCAGTGAGGCTACGCCGCGCCCGTCCTGGGCTTTGAGCGTGCCAACGCTAGCGCCAGCCTTGCTCCGACCTCGGCGTTGTGTTTCACGAGCGCGATGTTTGTCGCCAGGCTGCGCCCGCCTGTCAACGCCTTGATGCGTGCCAGCAGGAAGGGGGTGACGGCCTTGCCGGCGATTCCTTGTGCAGCGGCTTCGTCGAGCGCCTGCCGAGTCAGCGCGTCGATCTCTTCGAACGACATCGCTGCCGCTTCCGGCACGGGAGTGCTCAACACCACACCGCCGTCGAGGCCCAGGTCCCACTTGGTGCGAATGAACCGTGCCTGTTCCTCCGCGTCGTCCAGCCTGAAGTCCGCGCGAAAGCCGCTGTCACGCGTGTAGAACGCCGCAAAATTGTCCTGTTCGCAACTGAGCACCGGCACGCCGTGGGTTTCCAGGTATTCCAATGTGAGCCCAATGTCCAGGATGGACTTCGCACCGGCACAGATCACCGCCACCGAGGTCTTCGCCAGTTCCTGCAGGTCGGCCGAGATGTCAAAGGTTTCCTGCGCGCCTCGATGCACGCCGCCAATGCCTCCGGTGACGAAGACCTCGATGCCGGCCAACGCCGCGCATATCATCGTGCCAGCCACGGTCGTGGCGCCCAGCCCGCCGCCGGCCAGCACGGCCGGCAGGTCGCGGCGGCTGACCTTGTGTACGTGGTCGGATCGGCCGATCGTTTCCAGTTCGTCATCCGAAAGGCCGATGTGGATTCGCCCATCGATCAGCGCAATAGTCGCCGGCTCGGCACCCGCGTCACGGATCATGGCTTCCACTTCGCGCGCAGTGCGAACGTTCTCCGGGTAGGGCATGCCGTGGGCGATGATGGTCGATTCCAGCGCCACGAGCGGGCGACCGGAGGCCTGCGCAGCGGCTGCAGGCGCGCTCCAGGTCAACCAGGAGCGTGCAAGGTCAGCAACCATGTCGATCCTTTCGGTGGTGTGATTCACTGAAGTATGCGGTACAAGAGGCCGTCAGCGAGTGCTTAGGCGTCCGTGTGCCCTTGTCGCCTTAGGACGACATGCGTGGCCTTCTCCGACGCTACGAATTCAACGCATTCGTATCCCAGAGCCCGCAAGTCGACCCCTTCGAACAGCGATTCTCCCCGGCCGAGCAGGACCGGCGCGACGGCAATGTGGAGATCATCGATGAGGCCCTCGCGAAGATACTGCTGAATCGTGTCCGGCCCACCGCCGATCCGCACGTCCATTCCGGCAGCGGCCTCGCGTGCACGGTCGAGCGCCTCGCGGATGCCTCCTGTTATGAAGTGGAACGTCGTGCCGCCTGCCATCTCGATGGGGGGACGAGCGTGATGGGTCAAGATGAAGACTGGAACGTGATACGGTGGATTGTCTCCCCACCAGCCTTTCCAGTTCGTGTCCGGCCAGTCCCCACGAATGGGTCCGAACATGTTGCGCCCAAGAATCCAGGCCCCGACATTCTGAAAGCCACGGGCGGCGAAATCATCGTCAACCCCGGTCGTACCGTCGTCCTTGCCGAACAAGGCTTGCTGGAACGTGTGTGTTGGGACTAGCCACTGATGCAGTTCCGTCCCGCCAACGCCGAGCGGATTGTTGATGTCTTGATTCGGGCCTGCGCCATATCCGTCGAGCGAGATGGTGAAGCCCGCAACGCGAACGCGTGTCATCGTTTGCCTCCGTTTAGACGCCTAACGTAATGTGAACCGCAAAGCTGCATGGTTTACCGGAACTACGCGAAATAGTCTGGCAGCAGATTTTTGCTCAACCATATGTCTCCAGGAGAAGTTTTCCGAATATGTAAGCTGGCATACAGCGGCGACCATCCATCCAAACACGGCACGCACCTGCCCAGAGCCAACTTTTGCCTGCCACAGGCGTACGATGAACGTCATCGTCCCGTTTGAGGACGGCTTGATTGATGGAGGGTCGAGATGAGACGTCTTTATTTCCTCGCATCTGACACGTCGACGACGAAGGCGATCGTAGACGACTTGCTGCGGGCGCGGATCACGTGGCGACATCTCCATGTTCTCGCGAATCACAGCGTCGCACTCGAACCGTTACCTGAGGCAACTTTGCTGCAGAGCAGCGACGTCGTGCACTCGCTCGAACGAGGCGTGGCGCTCGGCGGTGCGACCGGAGCGCTTGTCGGCCTCGTGGCGCTGGCGTTTCCTCCCGCGGAGCTCGCTATTGCGGGCGGAGCCGTCATTGCATTGACGTTGGCGGGTGCCGGCTTCGGGGCCTGGACGGCCGCGATGATCGGCGTCGCCGAACCGAATGCACGACTCGAGCGCTTTCGGGACGCCATCCGTGACGGCCAGCTCCTGATCATGGCCGACGTGCCTGGATCGCGCGAACAGGAGATCGAGCAGATGGTCGCGCAGCATTTTCCGAAGGCCGATATCGAGGGCGCGGAGCCCACGACACCGATCTTCCCCTGAGAAGCAGTCGGGACGAGGCGAGCGGCGCCACCTTTGGCGCGACCGCGATCGAAGAAGGGCGGGGACGTCTCGGCCGATACCGTTGCAGGCGGCTTTCGTTAGAATCTGTTTTCGATTCTTTTACCCGTCAATTGCCGGAGGCGAACGTGCCAGGTTTACTTCCCGATGTCGACCGCGAGGGACTCCTCGAATATTCGGTCGTCTACACCGACCGATCAATCAATCACATGTCGCAGCTCTTTCAAGGAGTCGTACGCGATATTTCCTGTGCCCTGAAAAAAGTCTACAACGCGAAGTCGGTCGTGATCGTCCCGGGCAGCGGGACTTTCGGCATGGAAGCCGTCGCCCGGCAGTTCGCGACGAACAGGAAGTGTCTGGTCATCCGCAATGGCTGGTTCAGTTTCCGCTGGTCGCAGATTTTCGACATGGGCGACATTCCGTCTGAATCGATGGTGCTGAAGGCGCGTCCGGTCGAACGAGGTAGGCAGGCCGCATATGCACCGGCTCCGATCGAAGAAGTCGTCGCTGCGATCAAGGAAAACAAGCCGGATCTGGTCTTTGCGCCGCATGTCGAAACCGCATCCGGGTTGATGCTGCCTGATGCCTACTTGCGCGCGGTGTCCGACGCGGTGCATGCCGTCGGCGGCATGTTTGTACTGGATTGCATCGCCTCCGGTACGATCTGGGTGGACATGCAGGCCAGCGGCATCGATGTCCTGATCAGCGCACCGCAAAAAGGATGGAGCGCGTCACCCTGCTGCGCAATGGTCATGCTCAGCCCTCTCGCCCGCGAAAGAATCGACGCAACGACCAGCACCAGTTTCGCGTGTGATCTTGGGAAATGGCTGCAGATCATGGAAGCCTACGAGAACGGCGGGTTTGCGTATCACGCCACGATGCCCACGGACAGTCTCGCGACGCTGCGCGACGTCATGAAGGAAACCGAGGCATATGGCTTCGAGAAAGTCAGAGCTGAGCAGCTGGAACTCGGCAAGCGCATTCGCTCACTCCTGAGTGACAAAGGTTTCAAAAGCGTGGCGGCTGAAGGTTTTCAGGCTCCTGGCGTCGTGGTTTGCTATACGGACGATGACGGCATACGATCCGGCAAGAAATTCGCCGATGCCGGCTTGCAGATCGCGGCCGGTGTTCCCCTTCAATGCGACGAGCCAGAAGACTTCAAAACCTTCCGCGTCGGACTATTTGGCCTGGACAAATTGCATGACCTCGAAGGCGTGGTCGCCAGGCTCGCCAAGGCGTTGGACAGTATTCTTTAGAGCGTTTTTCCAAAGCACGTGCGCGAGGCTCGCTCTCGCGACCGCATCGGCGGGAGCATTCCGGAAGCTGCCGGAATAGTTACGCCGCAGGATCGTGACAACAAACGCAAATCTTGTTCCCCTCCGGGTCGCGGAAGTACGCCCCGTAATAGTCCGGGTGATAGTGTGCTCGCAAGCCGGGAGGACCTTCGCAAGAACCTGAGTTTGCCAGCGCGCTGGCGTATGCGTTGTCGACTGAACGACGATCAGGCGCAAGCAATCCCACCATTTGACCGTTTCCGTGTTCTGCTGCGTTGCCATCATATGGTCTGCCGATAAGGAAAAGCGGACGCGGCATACCCTCAGCCATCCAACCAGCCCATGGTTTATCTGGCTCGCAAAACTTCAGTCGATGTCCCAACTCGCTCATGACGGCCGAATAGAACTTCAAGGCTCGGTCAAAGTCATTCACCCCAACGAAAACATGCGAAATCATCCTGATCTGTTCCTGTTCGAGTCGCGATGTCTTTGCACGTTATCACGGCGGAGTTGCGCTCGACCCGTTAGACACTCGCGAGCGTCGGGCATGCGAGGGCACCCTGAAAGCCTGGTTTAATGAATGTGTAATCGCAAGCGACAGAACCGTGCACATATGCCCCCGATTGGGCGGACGACGGGAAAGCGCGCTCGCACATGGTGCCTGGGTACATCCAGTCCGTACGCCGAATTCCGCTAAGAAGCCTTCTGAGAGGTCAGCTGCCCAATCCCGCTCCGTTCCTCACAACATCCATCCGAGCGACATAGGACCCGAAGCGCGGCTCCTTCGATAACTCCCCGCTCCAGTACTGCCGTGCGAATGGCATGACAGTTGCTTTGAACGTCTCCGCGCTGAGCCACGGTCATTCGCGGCCAACATCGGGATCGACGATCAACGGAGAGGCAAATTGAAACTAATCAGTGCGGTCATCAAGCCATTCAAGCTTGATGAGGCTCGAGAAGCCTTGTCATCGCTTGGCGTCTCTGGAATCACGGTTACGGAGGTCAAGGGTTTTGGGCGTCAGAAAGGGCACACCGAACTGTATCGGGGCGCGGAGTACGTCGTCGATTTCCTGCCGAAAGTGAAGATCGAGGTCGCCGTCCCGGACGACATCGTCGATCAGGCTATCGAGGCGATCGAGCGTGCGGCGCGTACCGGAAAGATCGGTGACGGGAAGATCTTCGTGACGCCGATCGAACAGGTGATCCGGATCCGCACCGGCGAGACCGGCGCCGACGCCCTATAAAAAACACTGGGATAAGAGGAAAGAGATATGCGCAAACTGTTGATGACGTTGTTGATGGCCGGCTCATTGCTCGCCGGCGGGCTGGGCTCCGCATTCGCGCAAGACGCCTCGGCGCCCGCGGCCGCCTCCGTGCCGGTCGCGCAAGCGTCCGCGGCTCCAGCGGCACCGGCCGCGGCGGATGCCGCTGCATCGGCACCGGCCACCCCGACCGCACCGTTCTCGGTCGATTCATCGAAGATCAACTCCGGCGACACCGCGTGGATGCTGACCTCCACCGCGCTGGTGCTGTTCATGACGATCCCGGGTCTCGCGCTGTTTTACGGCGGCATGGTCCGCAAGAAGAACGTGCTCGCGACGCTGATGCAAAGCTTCGCGATCACCTGTGTCGTGACGATCGTCTGGACCGTGGTGGGCTACAGCCTCGCGTTCACGCCTGGCGGCTCGTTCATCGGCGGCTTCTCGCGCGTATTCATGACGGGCATGAACTACATCAAGGGCGACAAGGCCACGACGCTGACCGTCAGCCACCTCGCGCCGACGATCCCCGAGACGGTCTACTTCGTCTATCAGATGACCTTCGCGATCATCACGCCGGCGCTGATCACCGGTGCGTTCGCGGACCGCATGAAGTTCTCGGCGATGCTGGTGTTCATGACGCTGTGGTCGATCATCGTCTACTCGCCGATCGCGCACATGGTGTGGGAGCCGAGCGGCTGGCTGGCTAGCGCGGGCATCCTCGACTTCGCGGGCGGCACGGTGGTGCACATCAACGCCGGTATCGCGGGTCTGGTCTGCTGTCTGGTGCTCGGCAAGCGCGTCGGCTATGGCAAGGAAGCGATGGCGCCGCACAACCTGACGCTCACGCTGATCGGTGGCGCGATGCTGTGGGTCGGCTGGTTCGGCTTCAACGCGGGTTCGGCCGTGGCAGCGGACGGCCGTGCCGGCTTCGCGATGTTCGCGACGCAGGTGGCGACCGCCGCGGCGGCGCTCGCGTGGATGTTCGCCGAATGGGCGGCCAAGGGCAAGCCGTCGGTGCTCGGTATCGTGTCGGGCGCGGTCGCGGGTCTGGTGGCGATTACGCCGGCGTCGGGCTTCGTCGGCACGCTCGGGGCGCTCGTGATCGGTATCGTCGCGGGTGTGGTCTGCTTCTGGTCGGCCACGTGGCTCAAGCACAAGCTCGGTTACGACGATTCGCTCGACGCGTTCGGCGTGCACTGCGTGGGCGGGATCGTCGGCGCGCTGCTGACCGGCGTGTTCGCGGTCAAGGACATCGGCGGCGCGGACGGTGACGTGATGCTGCAACTCAAGGGTGTCGCGACGACGCTGATCTACAGCGGGGTGGTCTCGTTTGTTCTGCTCAAGGCAATCGACGCAGTGATGGGGTTGCGTGTCGCCGAGGAAGAAGAGCGCGAAGGACTGGACCTGGTCCTGCATGGCGAGGCGGTCGAATAACGGTTGCGCCGCGGATGGAGCGGGTACGACGGTCACCGCCCCTCCTTTGGGGTGCCGCGTGCCTGCCGGCATCGCTGCCGTGCGAGGCAGGGCGCCCGCGTGTCTTGGGTTGGGGGCCTGGCGCTTACAGCGGCCAGGCCGCGACAGAAGTCGGAGCATCCTTCGTACTTGAGAGCATGCGGGTGTCTGCCAGGTACGCGCCCGTACTGCCGAAGTTCGGCCAGACGGGCGAGGAGGTCGTGCCGGGTTCGAGCAACCGGATTTCCGCCAGCCGATGAAAAAGAATAATCAGCAGCATGTTGTCGTACTGGTTGTTCTCATATCGCAAATCGCCTTTTTGGCAATGTTCGCATTCGCCGAACATGTCGTCAGGCATAACAGATGGCTCGCCGCAGGATTCGGATTCGACTTTTTATTCGGGCTGATTCTGTCGGTCGGCTTTGTCGGGATGTGGCGCACGCGCGCCGCCGATTCAGATTTTCTCGGATTTCTTCTGGCCAATCCGGTTGATCTGGCGATCGTGATTGCGACCGCGGGTCAGCTAGTGGCCATTCTGCTTGTTTGATGCGATTGGAAAGCGCATTTCGATTTGGAAGCAGATCGGTGCGAGTTGACCATCCCACGTGGAATGTGCCGGATGGAACTCCAATCAAAAAGAGCTGTTCTATTTTTCTGCAATCGCAAATGGGACATAAAGGCATGAAAAAAACCTTGGTGGCAATTGGGGTCCTCGGCGCATTTTCGGTTTCCGCGTATGCGCAAAACAGCGTGACCCTGTACGGTCTTATCGACACGGGACTCATCTATACCAACAACCAGGCCGGTCATAGCAATTGGCAAATGGCGACCAGCTCCACGCAGAATACGGTGTTCGGCCTCAAGGGTACTGAAGATCTGGGAGGTGGTGTTCGTACGATCTTCAAACTCGAGCAGGGCTTCAATCTAAATAACGGTAGCCAGGCTTTTCCGGGTGACGCCTTCGGTTCTCAGGCCTGGGTTGGGCTGCAAAGCGACAATCTCGGCACCGTGACGTTGGGCCGCCAGTTCGATGTGCTGAACGACCAGCTCGGACCGATCTCCGCGGGGAGCAACACGTGGGGCGGCAACCTCGCCGCACACCCGTTCGAGAACGACAACCTGGCGGCTGATTCGGTGGTCGTCAACAACGCGGTCAAGTATGTGAGCCCGACTTATGCCGGCGTGACGTTCGAAGGCATGTATTCGTTCAGCAACAAGGCGGCAGGATTCGCTGACAATCGCGCGTACGGCTTTAGCGTAGGTTATGCGCAGGGCCCAGTGAATCTTGCTGGCGGATACCTGCAGTTCAATAACGCAGGCGGCGGCGTATCGGGCACGAATCCGAATGGGGCAATCGCGCAGGGCGACGGCAGCGCGAACTTCATCGCGGAGCGCCAGCGTATCTGGGGCGCCGGCGGCAATTACACGTTCGGCCCCGCAACTGTCGGATTCGTGTGGAGCCATACTCAGATCGACAACATGGCGGGCGTCATCTCGCTGGGCCTCGGCAGCTATCTGCCGCTTGGCGGCAATCTGCGATTGGACAATTACGAGGTGAACGCACACTACTCGGTGACGTCTGCGTGGAGCGTATCCGGTGCCTATACGTTCACTGACGGTGCTTACAACCAGGGGGCCACGAAAGCCTCTCCAAAATGGAATTCGGTCATGCTGCAGACCGACTATTCGTTGAGCAAGCGTACCGACGTGTACCTGGAAGGCGTCTATCAGCATGTTCATGGCGCGCCGGCGGATTCCGTGCTCGCAGATGCGATGATCAATACCCTCTCGCCATCGTCGACGGGCACGCAGGTCGCGGTCACCGTGGGACTGCGACACCAGTTCTGATCTTCTGATTGCACGAATCGTGCGCTGTAGCGATGCGGCTGTGGGCGTAACGTGATGCACGGACACAGCCGCGTTGCAACAGAGGCCGCCTGACTCGCAACTCGTCGCCCCGGGCTACGAGACCTATCGCGGTCTCGGCCGGGACGGGTTATCCGTCAACGTCTCACGCAGGTCGGATCGACCGTAGGCAGCGCGCGGACTCAGCGAGTGCGGACGCTCAGCTATCGGGATGGCTCGCGACAAAACTGGCGAACGCATTGTACGGAAGCGCAAGTGCCGTGCCGTTGATCATCAGACCGTAGGTTGCGTCCCCGCTATCGAGCTCGTAATACATGGCCGATTGAATGTTCTTCGTCTTTCTCGCCTGATAGTAAGTGAGCAGGCGCGACGTGATGTAGTTGGCCCGGTACGCCTCGGTCTTCTCCGGTCCTGTGTTCCATTCCGAGATCACGAAGGGGACGCCATATCGGGCCTTGCAATAGGTGGGCAAATCGAAGCCCGGGCCGGACCCGTCGGAGCCGATATCGAAGATGTCGCCGTACACCTCGTAGTTGTGCCACGTAGTCAAGTCCCACCTGACGGTCGGATGGCCGCTCGTGCCATCGGGCTGCTTGCCATCCCACAGAGCGTCGGATGCGCCGGTGTCCGCGACGCAAAAGTTGACGCCGCATTTAGCATCCGTTTGCACCGACTTGACCCCGTCGATCATGCCGCGCATCGCGCCGCGCATCAGCGGCCAGTTTGCATTGTTGAAGTCGACGACGCTCGTTCCTGCGTTGGTGGAGTCGAGAATGATCCCGTTCGCGCGCGTCAGTTCGTTGCCGCATTCATACAGGCTCACGCCGTGGGGTTGCAATGCCGTCGCGACAGTTACCGCGCAATTGAAGCCGCGCGTGTAGGCGGCCGATTCGCTCGTGAACAGGTTGCCGTTACCGTCGTAGATGCCGACATCGATCAGCACGAAAAGGGTCAAGCCCGCTGGCTGGAATGCTTGTGCCAACGCCACGACCGCGGCGAGTTGCGGTGCGTAGTCGGTACAACTGAGCCGGTACGTCGAGCAGCCCAGGGCTTGCATGATCGACACGAGCTGCGACGTCGAGTACAAATAGTCGTAATGCCCGTTGATACCGTGAAAGGAGCCGGCCGGCGCCGCGGTCGCGATGCGCGGATCGTTGCACGGCAACCATTCATCCGCATCGGCGCACACGTAGAACTGGCCGCCGGTCGATTGTGCCCAGAACTTGCCGCCGTACCACAGCAGAAGCGCCGCATTCGACATCGTGCCGACGGCACTCCGATCGCGGTACACGACACCGTTCACGACGGTCCATATCGTGCCGACCTTGTCGATCAGATACGACGCCGGCGGGATCATGGTGCCGTCGGCGGAGGTGCCGCCCAAACGTGGGTCATTGCACGACTGCCATCCCGAACCATTCCATCCGTAAAATTGGCCGCCGGTTCCCTCATGATAGATCGTACCCCCGTACCAGAGTATCAACGAGACGTTGTAAGTGTTGCCCGCCGCGACACCGTTCCTGTAGACAGATCCGCCGACCAGGGTCCACGACGCGTTCTGACTGTCGATAATCACCGTCGCCGGCGGGATGGTCGTGTTCTGTGGCGAAGCGTTCGAAGCGTTGCCGGGTGACCCCGAGTTCGGGTCCGATGAAGAGCCAGAACTGTCGCCCGAGGTCGAGCCGGACGTACCGGTGGACGCTGTTCCAGTCGAGGCGGTCGGCGACGAGCCGTTCGCCACCGTCGTCGTGCCGCTAGTCGAAGTCGTAATACCGGAACTGGTCGTGCCCGTCGAGGTCGCGATACCGGAGGTTGCGGTGCCCGTAGAGGGTGCCGTCGTGCTCGACGGGTTCGTGGAATTGCCCGTGGAAGAGCCGCCGGCATCCGCAGTACCGCTATCACCACCACCACCACCGCCGCACGCGCTCAATACGACGCTTCCGCCGAGCGCAGTGAGACAACCAAGAAATTGACGTCGCGCAATCATGACAATAGCGCGAGCTGCCGCGAGGCGGCCCGCAAGGAATCCGGAGAGAAGTTGGGGAGTCCTTCGGGTCGCGAGTGCGTCGCGTGAGCCGTTCAGGACATTCGATGCGCGGTCGTGGGTGGTCTCGCATTGCGACCGATCACTGAGTCCGGCAAGTCATGCCTGTCTGTCGGCACAAACTGCGCATGGGAGCAGGGTTGTGCCGAAATAAAATCTTTTCGCTCGCAATGGACGAACTGCGAAAAGATCTCACTCTGCGGGTGAGGGCGTGGGAATCGGACGCTGTCTGCACAGCGGCGGACTCAGACGGGCGATCGCAATGCCGCTTCTGTGCGATGCGGCCCGACGATGCCCAGCCGCGCGATGCGCCGGTACAGCGTCGCGCGCGATATGCCTAATGCGAGCGCGGCGGCGTTTGGCCGCCACTGGCAACGCGTGAGTGCCACGACGATCCGTGCCCGCTCGTCGTCGGCGCTGGCCGGCGACGTGGAGTTCGCCGCGAGCGCCGGCAACGCACCGCCCTCTGATTTAGGCAATTCATGCATTCAGACATGCACGCTTAAACGCGATTCCCTATTGCCGTCAGGAATGATGCATTTATTGCCGCAAAAAAACTTGCATTTGTCGCGAAAAAAACTACCTTGATCTAACCAAAAGCTTCTGTTCGGCACCGGAGGAGACACATGCCGGCTACACGTATGATGATTGCGCGTCGCGCGGGCGTTAGCGTGGCCACGGTCGATCGTGTGTTGCGCGACGACCAGGCTGTGCGTCCGGAAACGGCAGATCGCGTCCATCTCGCGCTGGCGGCCCTGCGCGACGAACGCGCAAGTCGCGGTCGTCCTGCCAAGATCAATACGTATCGGGTGGCCTTCGTTCTGCCTCAGGTCAATTCGCGCTTCCTCGACCACGTCGAGCGCAATATCGCGCTGTCCGCCAGCTTCTTTCGCGAGCACCGCATCATTCCGTCGTTCTACCGCTGCGATTTCGCGGGTCATCGCGACACCATTGCTTTCGCTGAGCAGGTGATCGACTACGACGCACTCGTGCTTGTGCCGCTCGACTACCCCGCGGTCGAACGCCTCGTTGAGGATATGAGCGATGCGGGCGTGCCCGTTGTCACGGTGTTCTCCGATCTGCCCGCAAGTCGCCGCGCTGCGTATGTTGGCGTCGATAACCGGATTGCTGGCCGCACCGCAGGACTTTTGATGGGCCGCTTTCTCGGCGCGCGACTCGGCACGGTGGCGATTTTATCGGCCTCGTCGCGCCTGCACGATCAACTGGAACGACGCACCGGCTTTTCGCAGGTACTGGAAGAGGACTTTCGCAACCTGAGCTGGATCGCCGAACCGGACTTCGCCGAAGATGACGAGGGCGCAGGTCTTGCCGTGCAGGGGCTTCTTGCGCGTCACCCGGATCTGGTCGGGTTGTATGTGACAGGTGGCGGCATCTCAGGCATCGCCACGGCATTGCAGGAATCCGGCGACAAGGCACGCCTGGTACTGATCGGGCATGAACGCACCGCGGAGACTCGCGCGCAACTGTCCGAGCGCGCGATCGACGTGATCCTCGATCAGGATGTGCGCGGCATCGTTCACTGGGCAGGCCTCGCCGCCATCAATTTTCTTAACGACGTGCGTGGCGCGCTCGCCATCCCAACGCCGGAGACCCGGATTTATCTTCGTGAGAATGCGCATGCCTGAAGCTCGCGACACGTGGATTGCAGTCTGAGTCCGCTGGAGCCGAAACACAGCACCCGGCGCATGGGCGCTGTTCCATAGCAGGTTGGAGACCCGAGAAAGACAAGGAGAAGACAAATGTTACGTCTTACGTCAGCAAGGGTAGTAGCGGCGGCCATCATATCGTTGGGACTCGGCATGGCAACGGGCGCGCAAGCACAGGGCAAGCAGTTGACGTTATGTTGGGCGGCATGGGACCCGGCCAATGCACTCGTCGAACTGTCGAAGGATTTCACGAGCAAAACCGGCATCAAAATGAAATTCGAGTTCGTACCATGGACCAGTTACGCCGATCGCTTCATCAACGAGCTTAATTCGCATGGCAAACTATGTGATCTGATCATCGGGGACAGCCAGTGGATTGGCGGCGCCGCGGTCAATGGACACTACGTCAAGCTCAACGACTTTTTCGCGAAGAACAAGATATCGATGAACGACTTCGTGCCGGCGACCGTCGTCGGTTATGCGGAGTGGCCAAAGAATACGCCGAACTACTGGGCGTTGCCCGCCATGGCGGATGCAGTTGGCTGGACCTATCGCAAGGACTGGTTCGCGCGC
Organism: Paraburkholderia lebeckiae; assembly: GCF_050436225.1. Lineage (NCBI taxonomy): Bacteria > Pseudomonadati > Pseudomonadota > Betaproteobacteria > Burkholderiales > Burkholderiaceae > Paraburkholderia > Paraburkholderia lebeckiae. Next base: position 862,023 of record NZ_JBNDLU010000003.1, read on the forward strand.
CCTGAGTTACGCGCCGAGTTCAAGCAGAAATATAAGCGCGAACTCGAACCACCCAGCACGCTGGACGAACTCAAGCAAACGGCCGAGTTCTTCCAAGGCCGCAAGATCGATGGCAAGACCGTGTACGGTGCCTATATCTTTACAGAGCGCGGTTCTGAAGGGATCACGATGGGGGTGACCAATGCGCTTTACAACTTCGGCTTCGAATATGAAGACCCCAAGAAACCCTATCACCTGGACGGCTTCGTCAACTCGCCGGACGCGGTCAAGGGGCTGGAGTATTACAAGGCGCTTTACAAGTGCTGCACGGCGCCCGGCATGACCAACGCGTACATGCAGGAAGGACTGGACGCCTTCAAGTCTGGCCAGGTGGCGATGCAGATGAACTGGTTTGCATTCTTCCCAGGACTCTACAAAGACCCGAACGTCGGCGGCGACAAGATCGGTTTCTTCGTCAATCCGCGTGAATTGAAGCAGTACACGCAGCTTGGCGGACAGGGCATTTCTGTCGTCTCTTATTCGGATCATAAGGACGACGCGCTCGAGTACATCAAATGGTTCGCGCAGCCGGATGTTCAGAAGAAATGGTGGCAACTGGGCGGCTATTCGGCGGCGAAGTCGGTGGTGGATGCGCCCGACTTTCCGAAGAGTGCACCTTTTGCGCCGGCATTCCTGAAGTCGATGTCGATCGTGAAAGACTTCTGGGCTGAACCCGCCTATGCAGAACTGCTGCTCGACATGCAAAAACGCGTGCATGACTATGTGGTGGCCGACAAGGGCACGGCCAAGGAGGCGCTGGATCTGCTGGTCAAAGACTGGAACAAGGTCTTGAAGACCGAAGCCAAGAATTAGCGTGTATCCAGGACTGGACCGGCGGCGCCTGCACGGATGCCGCCGGTCCGCTTAAAGGAGCCAGGCATGTTGGCAAACAAGCCTTTTTCGTCGGCGGGGCTGGAGTCGCGGGCGTCGGCGCATGCGCGCACACGTCTGGCCGGGTTATCGGACAGAGCCATTGCGTGGCTGTTCATCCTTCCAACCATCCTGCTGCTGCTTGCGATCAACATCTTTCCGTTGATCTGGGCGTTACGTCTGTCGTTCACGAACTTCAAGTCGAATATGCCGAGTGTGCCGGCGCGCTTTGTCGGTATCGACAACTACGTCGACATTCTCAGCGACGAAGACATCTGGTACGCAATGCAGGTGACGGCGCGTTTCGTGTTCTGGTCGGTCTCACTCGAGGTTCTACTGGGTTTCGGCCTCGCGTTGCTGATCAACCGGCAGTTTCGCGGTCATAGCTTCTGGACCACGCTGATCCTGCTGCCGATGATGCTGTCACCGGCAGTCGTGGGCAACTTCTGGACCTTTCTGCTGCAACCGCAAACGGGCCTCTTCAACGATATCATCGGCTTCTTCACCGGCATTGCGCCCGGTTCATTCCAGATGATCGGCGACGTGTCGCTCGCGCCGTGGACCATCGTGATGGTCGATACGTGGATGTGGACCCCCTACGTGATGCTCATCTGCCTCGCGGGCCTACGGTCGATTCCCGACTACATCTACGAAGCGGCTGAAGTGGATCGCGCCACACCGTGGCGGCAGTTCTGGTCGATCACATTGCCAATGACCTTGCCGTTCCTGATGCTCGCCGTGCTGTTTCGCGGCATCGAGAACTTCAAGATGTTCGACATGGTGAACCTGCTGACTTCGGGCGGCCCGGGTTCGGTGACTGAAACCGTGTCAATCACATTGAAGCGTGCCGCTTTCGAGAAATGGCAGACGGGCTACTCTTCGGCGCTAGCCATCATTCTGTTTGTGACGGTGTTCGGTGCGGCGAACATCTATGTCAAGGCCCTCAACCGGGTGAAACAGCGATGAGACCGACTACGACCCAACATTCGGTGGTGGCGTCGTCGCCACGCGGCAAGCGCTTCGCCGCGGCGGTTGTCATCACCTACGCGCTGCTTGCAACCTTGCCGATGGTGTGGATCTTCCTGACGAGTTTCAAGACGCAGGAAGACGCGATTGCCTATCCGCCTGTCCTGCTGTTTCAGCCGTCGATGGAAGGCTATGTGAACCTGTTCACGATCCGTTCGCGGCAGACTCCCGAGTTCATCGCCAGTCTGCCGCCCGCGCAGACCTGGTATGAGCGCGATGTGCGCAGGCGAAACATGGTAATCGCCGGGCCTTCGAAGGTCTTGCCGCGCTTCGTAAATTCGCTCGTGATCGGTTTCGGCTCGACCTTTCTCGCGGTATTTCTCGGCACGCTGGCGGCTTATGCGTTCTCGCGTTTCAAGGTGCCGCTCGCCGACGACCTGCTGTTCTTCATCCTGTCGACGCGCATGATGCCGCCGATCGCAGTCGCGATTCCGATCTACCTGATGTATCGGGCACTCGGCCTGAGCGACAGCTATGTCGGCATGATCGTCCTCTATACGGCGGTGAATGTATCGCTGGCCGTCTGGCTTCTGAAGGGCTTCATGGACGAGATTCCACGCGAATACGAGGAGGCCGCGCTCGTCGACGGGTACACGCGGCTGCAGGCTTTCGTCAAGGTGGTGCTGCCGCAGGCCATCACCGGCATTGCCGCAACCGCGATTTTCTGCCTGATCTTCGCGTGGAACGAGTATGCATTCGCGTCACTGCTTACAAGCGGCGATGCGCAGACCATGCCGCCGTTCATTCCGTTCATCATCGGCGAAGGCGGGCAGGACTGGCCGGCCGTCGCGGCGGCGACGACCCTGTTCGTGCTGCCTATCCTTATCTTCACTGTGGTGCTGCGCAAACATTTGTTGCGCGGCATCACCTTCGGAGCGGTGCGCAAATGAAACGAGACTCCGTTTGGCCGCAAAGACATTATCTGCGCCGTGGCTACAGCGAAGCGGTGTCGACTGCACTGATTGTTCTCGGCATGGCGATGCTGGTGCAGCCGTTTTCGTTGACGTTGTTCACATGGTCGTTTCCGGTCATCCTGGTAGGCGCGCTCGCGTTCGTCGTGACCAGCCATTTCCCGGACTGACACCATGTCCACGATCGTTCTTGCCAACCTTCACAAGCGCTTCGACGACTTCGTCGCGGTGCGCGACACCAGTCTGACGATCGGCGCCGGGCGCTTTGTCGTGTTGCTGGGTCCTTCCGGCTGCGGCAAAACGACGACGCTGCGGATGATAGCCGGCCTCGAATTGCCCACCTCCGGCAAGATTCTGATAGACGGTGAGGACGTGACGGCATTGCGCGCGCGCCAGCGCGACATCGCGTTTGTGTTCCAGATGTTCGCGCTCTATCCGCATATGACAGTGCGTAATAACATCGCCTTTCCGCTGAAGAACGAGCATGTGTCGCGCAAGGAGATCGCGGCACGCGTGGATGCAGCCGCGCACCTGCTGCGTATCGAGAACATTCTCGATCGCAAGACCGGTGGGCTGTCGGGCGGCGATCGGCAGCGCGTCGCGCTGGGCCGTGCGATCGTGCGGCAGCCGAAGGCGTTCCTGATGGACGAACCACTCGGCACGCTCGACGCGGATTTTCGTGAGCTGATGTGTCTTGAGTTGCGCAAGCTGCATAACGCGCTCTCCGCCACGACCGTCTATGTGACGCACGACCAGAGCGAAGCGATGGCGATGGCCGACGACATTGTCGTGATGAATAAGGGTGAATTGCTGCAAGCCGGGCCGCCGCACGAAATCTATCACTTTCCGGCAACGGTGTTCGTCGGCAACTTCATCGGCAGTCCGCCGATGAATTTCCTGCCAGTCGATGGCGGCGTGGACGCGGGGCACGAAGAAGTCGGTCTGCACGGGGTACAGGTCCAGGTGCCTCATTGTGAAGCCGCCGCTGAACGTGTGCTGCTGGGCATTCGTCCCGAGCATGTGGCGATCGATCATAACGGCCCGCTGCGCGGCAAGGTCATCGCCGATGAATACCTCGGTTCGCATCAGGTGCTGGTGGTCGAGACCGCGCTGGGCGTGATGAGGGTGAGGGTGGGAAAAGACGATGGTTTGCCTGCCGGATCGCCGGTCGGTTTGTCGTTCCGCAAGGAACGCACGCTGCTGTACGACGCGCAGAGCGGCCGGCTGCTGCCGCGCGCCGCTCACACGATTCCTGCACACGGAGAAGCTCATGGCTGAAATCCAGTTGCGCAATGTGTCGAAACGATTTGGCGATATCGTCGCGGTCGACGATCTTTCGATCGATGTGATGGAGGGCGAGTTCGTGGTGCTGCTCGGGCCGAGCGGCGCAGGCAAGACCACGACGCTGCGTCTGATCGCCGGGCTGGAGCGGCCGGATGCGGGCGACGTGCTGATCGACGGTGCGCTTGCGACCAGCGTGCATCCGTCCGATCGCGACGTCGCGTTTATCTTCCAGCAATATTCCCTGTATCCGCATCTGACCGTGTTTGGCAACCTGGCGTTTCCGTTGCGCTCGCCGAGAAGGCGCAGCAGCGAGGCGGATGTGCGTGCGCGTGTTCACGCGGTCGCGGAGATGCTGCACATGGAATCAAAGCTCGAGAACATGGCGACGCATCTGTCCGGCGGCGAAATGCAGCGTGTGGCGATAGGGCGCGCGCTCGTGCGGCAACCCAAGGTGTTTCTGATGGACGAGCCGCTGTCGTCGCTCGATGCGAAGCTGCGTGAAGAGTTGCGCATCGAACTCAAGCGCCTGCATCGTACGATCGGCGCGACGATCATCTACGTCACGCACGATCAGGTCGAGGCGACCACGCTCGCGGATCGCATCGGCATTCTCGAACATGGGCGTCTCGTGCAGCTCGGCACGCCGCGCGAGGTGTATGGCAATCCGGTGTCGCTCAGCGCCGCGCAGCGGCTCGGCTCTCCGCCGATCAACCTGCTGCCGCCCATGCTGTTCGATTCGGCACACCTGCCGGAGGGAACGGCGACTGTCGCGATCCGTCCCGAGGACATCGTGTTGCATGACCCTGATGTGGGCGATGCGCGTGGCGTACAGGACGCACTCAATCTGACGGTGCTCGAATATTCGCCGCTGCGCCATCTGCTGATTCTCGATCGCGCGGGAACCGCCGTCGTCGCAACGACCGTTGCGGAGCGCAATTTTTTGCCGGGGCAAGCGGTCGGCGTGTCGCTGCCGGCGCGCAGCCTTTTATATTTCCGTGCCGACGGCAGGAGGGTTCCGACATGAACGGCAAAACGGTCATGGCGTGCATCGACGCTGCCTATGCGACGTTGAAGGAGCATACCGACGAGATCGCGTCACTCGACCAGCAGATCGGCGATGGCGATCACATCTTCAATCTGCTGCGCGGCATGGAAGCCCTGCTTGCGGTGCGCGCGGAGATCGAGGCGCAAGCGTTCGGCCCCGCGCTCGAGATCGCGGCTTCCAAGGTGCTCTCCACGGTGGGCGGATCGTCCGGGCCATTGTTCTTCTCGTTGCTGAACGGCATGGCGAAAGCGTCCGTGGGCCATGCAATGGATGTGACCGGCTTCGCCCACATCTTCGCGGCGGCCGTCGAGGCTGTCGGGCAACGCGGCAAGACCGGCGTCGGTAGCAAGACGATGATGGACGTTTTGATTCCGGTCGCGAAGCGCTTCCAGGAACTTGCCGCAGAAAGCGCCGCGGCGCGCGTGGTGCTCGATACGCTGCCGCAAGTCGCCGAGCAAAATATGCTTGCGACCCGCGACATGTTGGCGACCAAGGGACGGGCGTCGTTTCTTGGCGAGCGTTCGCGCGGACATATCGATCCCGGCGCGCGCTCCAGCCAGATCATGATTGCTTCGGTATGCGCGCGGCTTGCGCAATCCAACGGATAAAGGAGCAGGAGACCGTGAAAAAATTCATCAATCATGTGGACGATTTTCTCGCCGAGAGTCTGGCAGGATTCGCCGCAGCCCATGCCGACCTGGTCGTACTCAATCGCGAGCCGGTGTTCGTGCGGCGCAAGGACCTCAAGCCTGGCAAGGTCGCGCTGATATCGGGCGGCGGCTCGGGGCACGAACCGCTCCATTCAGGGTTTGTCGGCAATGGCATGCTCGACGCCGCTTGCCCGGGCCAGATCTTCACGTCGCCGACGCCGGACCAGATGATGGCCGCCGCCAAGGCCGTCGATACCGGCGCCGGCGTGCTCTTCATCGTGAAGAACTACTCGGGCGATCTGATGAACTTCGAAATGGCGTCGGAGATGTCCGAGGTGCCAAATGCGATGGTCCTCATCAACGATGACGTCGCGGTAGAGAACTCCAGCTATACGACCGGACGGCGCGGAGTTGCGGGCGCGGTGATCGTCGAGAAGCTGGTGGGCAGCCTGGCTGAAAGCGGTGCGAACCTCGATGAATGCAAGATGTTTGGCGACCGGATCAACAAGCACACGGCTTCGATGGGTGTCGCATTCTCCAGTTGCACGGTGCCGGCAGCTGGCACGCTGACGTTCAAGATCGGCGACGATGAGATAGAAGTCGGCGTCGGCATTCATGGCGAACCGGGCAGGCGGCGCGCGAAATTTGCGTCGGCCGACACGATCGCGGGGGAGTTGCTAACGGCTATCGTCGACGATCTCAAGCCACCTGCGGGGGCTAGCTTGCTGGTGCTTGTGAACGGCCTTGGTGGCACGCCGCTTGGCGAGCTTTATCTTCTCTTCAACTCTGCGCGCGCCTGGCTTCAAAAGCGCGATCTGAAAATTGCGCGCGTGCAGGTGGGCGCGCTGACCACTTCGCTCGAGATGGCGGGCGCTTCGATCACACTTTGCATGCTCGACGACGAGATGACGAAGCATTGGGACAGCGCCGTGCACACGCCGGCGCTAAGGTGGGGTGTATAGCACGAAGGCGACGATGTGCCGGCGCGAATGCAAGTGTTCGGCGGTCGAGAGCGCATAGTCGAGATTGAAACTTATTGAAGCGGCATCACTGTCTGCAAGGTCCGATTGTGCGGGAGTTCACGAGGGCCGAAAGGCGGTGGTTCGAATCCTGTTAAGCGAACGTCTCGCGTTGATTTGGGAGCGAGGCTCGTGGTGATTGTCCGACCCGCCGCTCCAGTTGAATCTCTTCGGGTCGGATTCCCCGCCGCTTGCGGCGTTGACTTTGTGGGGTTGTGTCGCGATGAGAATGGCAGGGCGAGGCGGCTCCTGGATGAGCAGGATTGTTTACATAATCAGCGAATAGAATTGGTCGGCAACAGTCCGGTGGATACCAGCGTCTTTCATCTGCCCTTTCCTGACCATATGCATCATTTCGATGCCCGACAGGATGACGCGGGCGGAGCGAAAATCCTTGAAGCCCATCATGGGCTTGATGATACGTTTGATGGCGCGATCCAGGCGGGTACGATTTCGTCGCCGCTGCTGCTGCGCCGGTTCGGCTCCGAAAGCCGCAAGAACCGGCTGTACCTGGCCGCGCGCGAGCTCGGCAACGTCGTGCGCACGGTGTTCCTGCTCAAGTGGATCGGCAGCCTCGAATTGCGGCAGGAGGTCGCCGCGTGGGGCGCCCGGGTCGACATCCGGTTTGGCCCGTTCGTCGCGCTAAAAATCTTTGAAAGTGACGGCGAATTTACCTGCGTCAATGGGCATTGACTTTACATCAATCGCGTATTCTTTAGTGTTGGCGAGCCATGATCGTCGGGTGCCTTCCTTTGTGATGCGCGGGTCAAGCAAAGCGGCCTCCAATGAAAACTGCCAGGCCAGGCTTAGTGCTTCATCATCAATGTCTGCAAGAATGCCGAACAGTTTGTCGAGCATAGCAAAGACGGTTGGAGAATCGGACAGCACGGCGAATGCAGCGTCGTACGGCTCCTTCGCATTTGCACCGAGTCCGGCCAATGCGGCAAGCCAGTCACCAAGCAGAGGATATCGAGTAACCAACTGATGCATACGGTCAGCCAGTTCGCCGCCCGCTACCAACTGGCCATCACTGCTGCAAAGCGTGGACTGTCCGTCCACGCGAACGCGATCCCGGAGGATCTGAATGAAGCCGGCGAGAAGGGCGCAGGCTGCACGATTTCGCAAGGAATGAAAAGCACCTGCAACCCAGAAATCAAAAGACAGGAGACGGAAGTGCACAAGGGGATTGCTGGATGCATGCTGGGTGTCTTGCTGCCGTGCGTAGCGCACGCTCAGTCGAGCGTCACGCTTTACGGCGTTGCTGACGTGTTTTACGGGTACTTCAAGAACTCCGCCACAAGCGTGAGTAGCCTCAATTCGGGCGGACTGGGTGGATCACGATGGGGCATTCGCGCCAAGGAGGATCTTGGCGGCGGCGTGACTGCAATTGCAGTTCTTGAAAGCGGCTTCAACATTAACAATGGAACGCTCGGGCAGGGCGGTCGGGAGTTTGGCCGCCAGGCGTATGTCGGCATCGACAGCCAGTGGGGAACGCTCATCGGGGGGCGCTTGCAGACGGCAGGCTACGTATGGGGCACGACGTTCGACCCGATCTTGATGTCTGCGGGATCGGTCCTGGGGTCGGTGACCGGCGAGGAACCGCGACCGTGGATCTTCAACCCGCTGCAGGATCCCGCCCGCCAGGACAATGCGCTGCAATACAGCTCGCCCACCTGGCGTGGCCTCAGCGCGACCGTGGGCTACTCGTTTGGCTCAAACCCGGGCGCCGCCACGAATACGAAGTATCAGATCGGCACGCTGTGGTATACGAATGGCGGTCTGGTCGCCAGCTACGGACTGGGCCGCAGTCTCACCGTGGCGCCAGATGGCGACGCCAATACCCTGGAACATGCGTTTGGCGTCAAATACCGGTTCGACTGGCTTTCCCTCTACGGCACGTATCAGTTGCGGCGAAACAATCCTGGATTTACCGACAAGGCATGGCAAGCGGGCTTCACGGTGCCGACAGGGGCCGTGGGTATGTTCGGCTTTGCGTACGGCGGGCTGAGCGACGAGAACCAGGTCCGCTCGCAAAACTGGAGCGTGCGCTCCTTCGCAGTCAGCTATACCTATTATCTTTCGAAGACCACTTCGCTCTATGGCTTCTATAAGAAGCTCTGGAATCGCGGAGTCGCGAAGCAGACCATCTTCCCACCCGGTGGCTTGCCCGCGCCCACCACGTATGATGACCATGTGTCCGCTATCGGCATCGGCATGCAGATGCGGTTCTGAACCTGTTGGGAAATGCGGAAATCGTCATCGGGCATTCGGCTATAGCCGTGCCCTCGAGAGCCCGGTCGACCTCGACATCAATGCGATGCGCAACTGCATTGGTGCATCGTTTGCGGTCATGCGCAGTGGGCGATCACGCTTCGTTGACGAGCGAGGCACCCTGCCCCAGTTGAAAAGCCTCAAGGCGATGGTGGCCGGGCTCAACCAGTTACTGGCAAGCGGCTCGCGCGACGCCTGGATTGAGCGCCACCGGGCGTTTCACGACGCGATCTTCGACCTGTCAGAAAACAAGATTCTGAAGCGTGAAGCGTTGCGGCTGATGCGCCTGACCGATCGGTATCGCTCGTTGGCGGCGGACATCACGCGCCAAGGTACGCACCTCGACGCGCAAATCGAGGAACAGCTTCTCAAGGCCTTGTCGGCGAAAGATCGCAAACTGCTCCTGGGCACCTACGACAAGGGCCGCGCCATCGTGCTCGAAGGCTTGATGGCGGTTTTGGCTGCGCGCGGCGTTTAGGGATGTTCATTAAGGGGCCACCGGGGTCAGGCTGGTCCGCGGCGCGCCCGTTTCGCTGCTTCTAGAACCGCAACTGCATCCCGGCAGCGGCGACCGACTGGATCTTGCCTGCCGCCACCGCGGTGCCAATTTCGGCAGGATAAGCGCCGTTCGTGCCACTCACCAGACCCGGTGACAACACCCCCCCCCCCGGATCATGACTGCGACTGGTGGCGGGAAAAGCAAATCTGATTGCTTTCCTCGAAGCGCGGTCTCTAAGCGCGCTCGGACGTGAAGAGCGGGGCGGGAAATCCTCACCCAAAGCGTGACGTTGAACATCCGGCCCCCGGTCCTTCAGACGCCGTTTGAGTTGAAGGACGTTCTCGAACCATCTCGGGTATACCCGCCAATCGCAACCCTTGTATCTCGTGGTCATGCCGCATAATATGGTGAATATCAGATTGCATAATATTTAGCAGTTTTTACAGTCAGCCGATGGCGCAGTTTGCGTCACACCGCGCGCTGGAATAGCGCTGGCTGTCACGGTAAATGCCGCTCGACACGATCACCTCGACGGGCGATCATCCGCCTTTCCGTCCGTCAATTCTTGCGGTTCACAGAATGTGGAGATAGCACGCTTGTCGATGGTTTGCGCTGGAGCACTGGCACACGCATCGCACGGGCACCCAACGTCGGCACAGTGCATCGACAGGCGACTTTTCGCGGGACAGAGAGGACAAAGTGATGAAGACCGGAGAGCAATCTTTACGTTTCGTAGTTGAAAAGTGGCTCGGGTTGCAACCTCCAGAGAGCGCAAGGGTGAGGGCACTGGGCCGTCCGTGCTCGGGCAAAGGGCGTTTCGTGTGCGTCGAGACCGTACACGGCGGCGAAAAACTCGCGCTGTTCTTCTTTCGGCACGACGACGGATGCTGGAAGGTCTTTCCTCCTGCTCCGGCGTTGCCAGAGATGGCTTTGGAGCGTTTGTTTGCGTAGCCTAAATCCGGCGATTCCTAGAGAAGGCCAGCGATGTCTGTCCCGACGGTGTAGCCGCTGAAGTCACGATGCTCGGCAACATGGAGCGCGGCCCGGGCACGGTGCTGTTGCGCCTGCCGGTCGACACTGCGAAGCAGCTTGGTCTCGTGCCGCCGGACTGGGAAAAGTCGGATTGGGGAAAGGGGTAGGTCATGCGCGAATACCGGGAAAGGACGGTGCAGGAGGTCGCGGCATGCACATGCGACCGCTGCGGCCGGCGCATGACGCCCGTTGACGATCAGTTGGAGTGGTACGAAAAGATGTCGCCCGACTGGCGTGGCGGCTTTTGCCCGGTTTTCCAGGACGGCACCCATGTGAGCCTTGACCTTTGCCAGCAGTGCGTCCGCGATACGCTGGGGCCGTGGCTTCGTGTCGATTCGCCGTCCGCACCGGATGGCTCGATTCAAACTCTGAAGGGAGCCGTACCCCGACCCGATGCGCTGGTATCTGTGGAACAGATGAACCCTTGGGATTTCCACGAGCGCGACTAGAGGCCTTACCGCCCGATGCGGCTCCGCGCGTCGCACCGGCTGCCGATCATGGATGCCGTATGTCACGGCGCATCCCGACTTCACCGTCGATACGCTGGAGTAGTTTGCTGCCTTCGGTTGAACAAGTTATCGTTATTGCTGAATGCGTCTTCTCGACCGTATTGCCACCGGTCGCGCCGTTGGGAGTTCGAACGCAGTTGACAGCATGGTTCGGTCACTCATGACGGCGTCTCGGGGACAGCAGTTCGGCCATTGCCGACGTTGGAGAGGACTGGGTCCTACGTCGGCAGTGGGATTGCCGACGGTGGCGACATCGGGCAGCCGGGCGACAGCTTCCTGCATCAGCGAACTCACACTCCCGACCCAGAGCCGACTTCCGGCATGTCGAAGCATCAATGGCTCTTTGAAGAGTGAAGCGGACTTTCGTCGCGGAAAGGCTACCGGTGGGTCATCGGCCTGAGCCGACGTTCGCCGATCAAATTGGTGCGGCTGTCGCGTATCGCTTTGCTGACTTTTACAAACTGGCGTCGGCGAATGTCAGCTCTCTCTGTCCATCAACGAGTTTTACCGACCCGATCCAGACCTTTCACAGTCCCTGGGAATTTTCGCTTGCCCAGAAACGATGCGCACGATGATCGCCGACGGCCTCAAGGGTATGCCGTCAAAGGTGCGGCAAATCGTCAATGCATTTTTCGACATGATCGCCAGGGACATCCGTGTCGATCCCGGCGTGTCCGTCGGTGTGAGCGACAGCCACAATTTTTGGCCCGAGATATCGTGTGCCACCAAGCGTAAAAAGGGACCAAACAACATCTCCCCGATGGATCGCGGCGACGACTTCGACCACCTCCACAATCGCAGGGGGGGACAGCCATTCACGCGTCGACGGATCGACGGGAGCCCAACGCACATGGGTAAACCTGTCGTTCGTCGGGTTGATGCGAACGGCGTCGATAGCAAAAGTTGTCATATCTACCTCCATCGTCCTGACAAAGGGATGTGTGCATTATGCGCCGCTTCTTTTGCCGGGGATCAGCAGGATCGGTCGTGAGGGCCGTTGTCAGCCCTTGCTGCACGTATCGCTCTCGCCCGACGCGTGCCCCCGAACTGGATGTCGGGTGGGTGCGGCGAATACTCCGGAACAGCCTGGACCTGGATAGTGAAGCCTAAGCGGAGTTCTCGTCGCACCACTGAATCGCCCAACGCTGCGCCGCTTCAATAGCATCCGCGTCGGAGGGGTAATCGTCGAGGTCGCCCGAATACTTTACCTCGACGGCATCGCCACTCGCCGAGGCGCGCCGGTAGATCTTTGCGCGAGCGTAATAGCGGCCGCCTTCATCAAGAGGTGATGCGTCGATGTGGAACTGTTGATAGTCGAAATGCATGGCTGTCTCCAAACGATTGCCCTAATCGTCGTCGCGTTGGACGAACTGGACCTCGTCGTCACCGCTAAGGCCGCTCTGTCAGTCTGCGAAGATGAATTGGGGCTGCGACTCTTCGGCCCAAAACGCTTTAAGAATGATATGTACATCGTAGGCAGTAACAGCAAAGCTTGCTGGCCAGCGAGAGCAGGACAGCAACGAGAATTCGCATGGGAACGCTCCATCCGAATACGGTGCGTATCGATTGCCAACGATCCGGACGTCGATGTCAACCGACCGCTCTTGGGCCATCTACCGCCCGATGCGGTCGGCCTACGCCGATGAAGCAACGTTCGCCTTTGACAATCGAATGGCCGTTTGCGCGGCCCGGCACCTGCATCAAATGCGCTCGCCAACACGAGGAGGGCACCGTCGGGAACCCTGTCCGCTTACACGCCGGCACCCGTCTCATCGAAGAATGAGGTTTTGTTCGTCCCGTTCGCTTTGGCGCGATACATCGCGCTATCGGCCTGGCGCATCAGGGCGTGTACATCAAGACGTTCGTTCGCGCGATTGGTACCGAGCATGCGCACGCCAATGCTGGCCGATACGTTGACGGGATGACCGCCGATCTCTCGAAGCTCATGAAGGATGTCGTGGATACCGTCGGCAATCGCGCGCGCGCCGGCCTTGCCTTGCACATGGCGGGCGAGCACCACGAACTCGTCGCCTCCCAGGCGGGCAACCGTATCGCCGCGGCGAATGCGTGCCTGCAGACCGTTGGCGAAGCACTGCAACAGTTCATCACCCACCGCATGCCCATAAGCGTCATTGACGTATTTGAAGCCGTCGAGATCGATGAACAGCAAGACAGACTGTCCTTTATCGTCTCGCGCCGCAGTCGCTTTAGCGATCGCCTGCTCGAGGCGAGTGCGGTTGCTGAGTCCTGTCAGAGGGTCCGTCGCAGCCTGCCGTTCTAGCCGATGCACGAGGGCCATCAAGTACACGGAAGTCGCCGCGATGCTGAGCATGACGCCCCATCCCACCGCGAGGTTTTCTCTCCACCACGGCTCGACTTGCATCAAAATCGCGACGCCTGCAAGCGCAACTGCACATGAAAGTAGCAACGACCGCTTGCCGTGGCGGCAACCGGCACCCACAAGAAACCAGAACACGACCCAGAGCAAGGGCAGCGCCACGCGCCCGCCGAGCGCGAAGGCAGCCATGACAAGCGCCTGGTCTGCAATGGTGGTGACCGTCAATCGAAGGCGCGGCCGAACTGTCGCGGCGGCCGCGGCTATGTATGTCACCACGCCGAATACGACGTATCCGAAAACCACGCCCAGAGTGTCATACGCGGCGGCCGTGCGTTGGAGTGCGGCGACGGCGATGTAGCCGATCAACACGACCGTGCCCAAGCATATCCGGAGGAGCGCCTGCTCCTTCTCAGGTTGTCCGCGAAAGACACCTAGAAACGTTTGCTCATGCCAACGCTGCGCGCCCGGCCGCTCCATGCCGTCTACCCGTCAATATTGTCTTTTGCAGCGGGCATTCTATCGCTTTTATCGGCAACCAATGCTTCTTGCTGCTCTCTCCGTCCGCTTCCTGAAAGCCGCCGTTCGAACGTCCGTTTGAGCGAACGGGCGAACGGCCGAAAGTGGCCGAGATGGAATGGACACCGCCCTCCCTTGTATTTTGAAGTTCTTGATTTTCCATTAATCATGACAGTAGGCTGTGGGGCTTGTGGGAGAAGGTGAGCGCGGTGGGCAACGTGTAGCGTTGTCCACGGTAAGCTCGCCGGTGCGCCGCAGGCGCATCGTCCACAATTCCACAGCCTGTCGTTGATTTTTGTTGTTGATGTCGGTTTGGCAAAGCTCGTGCAGCCTGATCTCCTCCCTGGGGTTCACAAGCCCGTCCCGAAGCCCATGGCGCACGAGCCGAGCGGCTCGAACTGCCGAAGAGCACGGAGCCGCGCCGCTTCGGGATGCTGTGGCCGCGCGCCTCGCAGCGCAGCCGGCTGATACGCGGGATGATCGGGTGTTCTGAAGAAGTGCTGCGCGCGCGGGGGTGAACGCCGCTGGCGCTCTCCCGATCCATCAACCCTGCACGAGCGACAAATCCGACAGACGCGACGCCATTTCCGGATCGCTCGGCTTTTCGAACGCGTTGCAGAACGCCTCGGTCGCCTGCTCGGCCGTGGTGGTGCCCTTGACCGCCGCGATCGCGCCCGACTGCGTGGTTTCGAGTTCCTGTTTCAGATAGCCATAGTTGGCGGCCTGGCTCGACGGGTCGAGGCCGTGCTGCTGCGCGTAGTCGATCAGCCCTTGTTTGCGCGAGCCGCCCCATTGCGCGATCCCGTAGCCGTTCGCGTTGTCGTCGGCCATGTTCGCACTCGGCTCGCCGATCTGTCCGCCCTGGTTGATGCCGGAATTCATGCCGCCGCTTTCGTGCCACAGATTCGCGACGATGCCTTCGGCCTGCGGCTTGGTCAGGCCGAAGTCCTGCTGCAGATTGGCGACGTATTGCGCGGCCACCTGCTGGCCCTGCTGCTGGGTGAGCGGTTGCGTCTGCGGCGCGGTGCTCAGTCCGCCCGGGGCCGTGCTTTCGTCCGTCGAAGTCGTCGGCGCGGGACCGCTCGTGCCCGAACTGCCCGGTGCCGGGCTGGTGGCCGGCGGGGTGCTCGGCGGAGTGGCCGCTGGGGTAGCCGCATAACTGACCGGGCTTGGCGAACTGCCCGAACCGCTACCGACGCTGCCCGGACCGCCGCCGCCGCCACCCGAATCGGAGTCCGAACCGCTCTGCGACGCGAGGATCTGCTGCAACTCCTGAATGAGTTCCTGCAGGATCTCTTCCATAGCCTGAATCTGCGAATTGCCGCTACCGTTGTCGGTTCCGTCGACGCCGTTCATGTAGCCGAGGTTGCTGCTCACAAAGCCGTTCTGGATCAGGGTTCCGGACATCGTGTTCTCCGTGGGGCCGTTGGTCGCGGCGTCGACCCGTCTGTCGTTTCGGGGGCGCGCCGGCGATGATCTTTCGTCGCCACTGTAGTGCGGGCGTGCGGGCCGCATGACGTGAACGCGAAGTTGTTCTCCGAATGACGAAGCAAGGCGCGCGCGGCGCATGCGGCCCTTGCATGCGCATCCGTTTTTGCGTGCGCGCTTCGTGCCGGTTCGCAAAACAGGCCGTCTCGTCGCGTCACGACGCGCGTCGGCCACGGCGGGCGCTTAACGTGACAGCGTATCGATCCGGTGACGCAAGGCGGACCGGTACCGCGCCGCGTGTTGCTGGCTGTGGCAGATGCTTCGCGGCAAGCGGGCTTCCGGACCATTCATTCAGGAGGTAACGATGACTGTCGAATTAGGCAAAGGATCAGGCGTCGGCGGCGTCAATCCATTTGAGCAAACCCAGGAAACCGCCAAACCCGCCGACGCACCCAAGGTCGCCAAAGATACCAATCCGTTTCGCAACGGCATGTTCGGCGACTTGAAGAACATGGCGAAAGCGGCGACCGGAGGCGAATCGCAGGGCTTGCGCTTTGGCGCGCAGTTGCCGGGCCTGCGCAGCAACAATCCGTTTGCGAAGCCGGCTGAAGCGGCGATGTCCCTATTCGGCAAGACGTCGCCGGTCGGCATGGCGGTTTCGACCGTCGCGAACGCGGCGCTCAATCATCTGGGGCCGACGAGCACGCTCGGCCAGATGGGTAACATCGCGCAGCACGCGGCGACGCAGGGCACCAACGAGTTGCTGAACAACGCGGAGGACGCGATGGACCTATCGCAACTGCAGAGCTCCGCCGATCAGAACATGCAGGTTACGAATGCAGCATCGCGTATCAAGACGCAGGTGGCGTTCAATGACATCATGGCCAACATGAACGTCAAGGCTTGGGAAACCATCAAGCAAATGTTCGACAAGTAAGCGTAGGCGGGGACGGGTAACGGCCCACGCGCAGTCGCGTCAACGATAGCGGGCGGCATGTCGATCGACATGCCGCCCGCTTTGTTTGCGCGGCGAGACGAAGCTGTACGCAGCGACACGCGCCAACGCACGCCGCAAGGCGACCAGTCGTCGCTGCGATACCGCTTGCGCGACTAGCGCGGGGTTACGAGGGGAGCCATCATCCTATCTACCAGCGCTTCGATCGCGCGTGCGTAGCAATCGCGTTCGTCCGGCGTTTCGGAGTGGTACGCGCCGACCGCCTGCCACGTGTTGCCATACTTGATCACCATCCGATGCAGATGCCACGCGGCCACATAGACGCTCGAGCAAGGGTTCATCAGATCCGCGGCGGACACGCCGTAGCGCGACAGCGCCGGCAGATGAACCGAGTTTATCTGCATCATCCCGTAGTCGATCGAGCCGTTTCGGTTGCGACGAACCGCGTTGGCATTGCCGTGCGATTCCTGCGACGCGATCGCCCTGAGCACCACCGGGCTCACATGCTGATAGGCCGCTGCCGCAAGAAAGCAGTCGATGTCGGCGTGCGCGTCGGTTGGCGCCAGGCAGGCGACGGCGAGCGCAAGCGCCAGCATCGCTTGACGGGAAGTCGGCGACGCAACGAAACGTGCCGGCCGCGCACGCGCGACGCGCAACAGCGGAGTGTGCGGACAACGCAGTGTGCGCTGGCGGGGCAGGGAAAACATCGCGATCGGCTCCGCAGCGCGCGGCCGGCGGGCACGCGCGCCCAAAAAAAGCGCCGTCCGGCTGGCGAAGTCGCCGCGGACGGCCGGAAAAGCGCCAGTCGAGGCCGGCGCAACAGAGGAAGGTGTGAACCTGCGTCCTACTGACGACGACGCAACTCGAACGTCGCGCAACGCAGCTCGCGCACAGCCAGTCGCCGCTCAGCGGCCCAGCGTGGCCGACGGTGCCTCGTGAAACACGCGGCGGTAGCCGTTGATCAGCGTCGAACGGTGCTGCACGCCCCATTTCTTCGCGACGTCGAGCACGTGTGCGACCGGCGCGTCGTCGTCGAGCAGGTCGTCGCGAATGCGCTCCATGCGCTGGCGGCGGATCAGCTCGCTCGGCGACAGCCCGAGGTGGTTCTTGAAGGCCGCCTGCATCGCGCGCTCGGTCACGCCGACGTGCGAAGCCACCTCGCGCACCGACAGGTCCTTCTGGTCGAGGTTGTCCATCAGATATCGGTACGCTCGACGGTAGCGGGCGGGCAAACGCGCGCTGACGTCGTCGCTGCGCTGCTGCGAAGCGGCCGGCTGCACGAGATCGGAGACGACGATCGGCATCGACACGTTGTCGGCGCGCACGTGCTGGATCGACGCCAGCGCGTAGCGTCCATAGAGTTGCGCGAACTCCTGCACGCGCATTTGCTGCTGCATGATCTTCGCGCGGCAGTACAGGTAGTCGAGATACCAGCGCGCATGCTGGCTGCCGTGACCGGCGGCGGCGCTCGACGCTTCGAGCATCTGCTCGGCGACGAGCGTCGCCCGCCCGGCGATGCCGGCGAGCGCGATTTCGAGGCACAGGCCGCGGTGATACGCACGCAGGCCGATCTTCCGGAAGTCGTTCGCGTACTCGCGCAGCGCCTGCGCCGCGTTGCCGTTGCCGCCCGCGAAGGCGAGCAGTTCTCGCAGATAGTCGAGGCGAGAGGCCAGCAGCGGCAGCACCGCGTGTGCGGGCAGCGCCGGCTGCGAGCGTTCGTCGCGCGGCAGCGCGTCGACCGTCACCGAACGCCAGTAGATGTGGTCCGCCAACAATTCGGCGCCTTGCAGTTGGTGCTGCGCGAGCAGGTCGCGGCGCAGCGCGTCGACGAGATAGATCCAGCGCGGGTCGCCGCTTGCTCGCGCGAGTGTCGTCAGTTCGGCGACGCGGTCCCACGCGGCCTGCACGCAGCCGAGGTGGAACAGCACGAGCGTGGTGCCGACGAGCGCATCGAGACGCCCGTTCGGCGTGATGGCCTTGTCTTCGGCGACGCGCTTGAAGCAGGTCAGCGCGACGTTGAACTGGCTGCGGAAGATCGCCTGCCAGCCGGTATTGCGGCACGAGACGATCCGGATCGCGTCGCGCGAGTGACGAATCGCTTTCTGCGCGCGGCGGTAGATCTCCTCCGCTTCCTCGTCGCGGCCGAGCACCAGTTCGAGGTCGCCGTGAATCTGCAGCGCGGCGTGGTCGGGGGCGACGTCGCCGCCTTCGACGAGGTGGGCGACGCGTTGAGCGGCTTCCTGCAGGCGGCCGTCCAGCACGCGGGTGACAAGCTCGGCGGGAAGGCCGGCAGACGAGAGAACCGAAGAGGCAGCGAAGTAAATCGTCGAGAACATGGCATGCTCCTGACCCAGAAGGGCGTTAAGGCGATACGAACTCGTGAAGCGGTGAGTGAATCTTTTCATTCGCCGCCGCGCCTGACGCCGTTTTGTGATGGTTTGTTACCTTCTGGGGCGGCGCGCCGATGCCGGCGCGCCGCGAGCTGCCGTTACGCGTCCAGCTCGGCCTCGGTGGGCAACCGCCGACGCAACTGCGAAGGCCGCTCTTCGCTGACCGTCATGAACAGCGGATCCGGCACGCGGTTCGTCGAGTGATCGGCCTTTTTCTCGGTGAGCAGATAACGCTCGTAGCTGTCGCGGCGGGCTTTCACGTCCTTGTCGTCGAAAACCTGCTCGTAGTTGCGCAGCGTGATCTTCTCGCTGATACCCGAGTAGCTGTCCGGATGCCCGTCGGTCTGCGCGCGCTTGCCGAGATCGTCGCAGAGCATGTAGAGCGGGTTCAGCACACGCACGTTCATCGCATACGCCGCGTCGCCGTGCGCCTTGATGCCGACGGCGAGCGCGTCGGTACCGAACAGCAGACGGTCCTGATGCTTGTTGAACAGATAGAGCCAGTTGTTGCCGTCGTTGCCGTGGTTGTCCATCAGCTCGTAGAACGCATCGCGCGTCGCCTCGTCGTCGAGCGCTTTGCCAAGCCGGTGCTGGAAGTCCTGCAGCGCGAGCAGATAGGTCTGGCGGATGTTTTCCGCCGCCACCCGGTGCACCGACGCGAGATTCAGATCGCCCATGTCGTCGCACTTGTCGGCGCGGCCGCCTTCCTCGGCGAACGCCTTGTAGGTCCGCAGCAGGTTCTGCAGGCCGTCGCACAACTCCGGCGCGAGATTGCGGCGCTTGAGCGAATCGTGCACGTTCTCGATGATGTCGTGGCCGATGAAGTCCCACGACAGATCGAGCGACAACACGTCCTTCAGATCCTCTTCGGACAGCAGCGAATCGAGGCTGCGCGTGTGATCGGTCGATTCCGCGGTGAAGCGCGAGATGCCCGCGCCGTGCGCCCAGATGAAGCGCGGCTTGATTTTCGGCGCGTCGAGAATGCCCTTCTGGCACAGGATGTCGTTCTGCTCCCAGTTGAGCGACTTCACCGCATTGCGGATGTTGTTCATCACCTGCTGCGCGTAGCGGTTCTTGTCTTCCGGCGTGCCGCGGTCGCAGTGCAGGATGACCGGCAGCCCGCGCTGCGCGGCGCCTTCCAGCAGCTGCGCGGTGGCCGGGCTGTCGAGATCCGGTTCCCGCGGATTCTTGTCGCTGACGATCTCCTTCTTCCACGTAACCTCGCCGACGGCCTTGTACACACCGGGGTCGGTGCGCATGCGGCTGTCCATTTCGTCGCCGATGGTGTTGCCGTCGGTCACGTCGAAGCCGGTCATGCTGAGGTCGTAGCGGGCCTTCTTCTCGGGCGGCAGTTCGAGGTACTGATCCTTTAGCGTCTTATCGTGGTCGCGGTAGAAGATGTCTTCCTCCGAGTTCGCGTAGTACTTGCGATCCGGCCGCGGATTGCGCTGCTGCGACGGAATGCCGGCGAGGATGGTGCGCTCGACGCCGCTCGCTTCCATGAATTCGACGAGATGACTGAGCGAGTTGACACGCCCGGAATAGCTGGTCGGATGGAAGTGCGCGTCGTGCGTCAGATACTTCGGGAGGTCGGGAATGCGGATCTTCAGGCTCATCGCGCCCGCCATCAGGCCGCGATGGACTTCGGGCATGTTCTCTGCATCGCGCCACATCGCCTGGACCATTTCCTTCACGTGCGCCTCGCCGGGGTTGGCGCCGTCCGCAGTCGGAACCGCGCCCGCTCGCAGCGTGCTTTCCTCGGCCAGCGCCACGAGGAACTCGGGACCGATTGCCTTCCTGAAGCCGTCCACCGCTTCGCGATACGCGCGCGTCGAGCGGCCCGCTTCGAGGTCGTCATCATCGTGCGCGAGCGTCGCGAGCGGCATAGCGCCCGGCATCGTGTGAGTCGGGTCGTCTTCGATTTCGCCCGCACGGTCCAGCTCTTTTTGCAGCGCGTTGATCGTCACGCGGCCTTCGCGGAACGCGTTGACGAAATAGCTCATCTTGTCTTTCAGCACGGCCGGATCGGCGACGTTCGCGAAGCCGAGCACGAGGCGGTGTGCCAGTTGCTGCTCGTCGGCTTCCGGCTCTTCGCCAGGCCGGCTCTGTCCGGACAGCACGTTCGCGAGAATCAGCAGCTTCGCGCCGCTGCGGTCCGGCGGCGTGCCGGGCTTCAGCGATTCGTCGATCACGCGATCCAGCTCCGTGCGCAGCTTGTCGGCATCGTCCGGCGCGGCCTGCATGCGGCCGGCGAGGCGGATCATCACGTCCTTGACGAGCAGGTTGCGGCGTCCGGTCGGGTCGAACGACGCGCCGACCTGCTGCGCGCTCGCCTTGCCGATGCTGTGCTCGACCAGCTTGTCGACGAAGCCGTTGGCCGCCGACATGCGGTCGAACTGGCGCAGCGCGGCGAACACCGGCGCAAGCTGAACGCCGGCGCGCATCACCCGTTCGTCGGCCAGTGCGCCGTCCGGTCCGCCGACCTGGTATTGCGATTGCAGGATCAGCGCCTGCACGTCGCGCAGCCGGTTGCGCACGTCCTGCATCGCGAAGTTGATCGGCTCGCCCGCCTCGGCGGCTGTCGTCGCGACGCGGATCGATTGCGACGCGGCCTGGATCATGCGGTTCATCTTCGCCACCGTGGCATCGGGCACCGTGGTGACGCGGCCGCCGTTGCCGAGCTCGGTTGCGAGTGCATCGAGCTGCGCGGCCAGATCGCGGGCGCGATCGAGGTGCGCGGGTCCGGCCTCGCCCTCGCCGGTACGGAAGGCGCGGCCGAGGAACGTGTCGAAGGCCTTCTCGAAGGTCTCCTTGCTCTCTTCGCCCCAACTGCCCGACGCGATCCGTTCGCCGATGTCGTCGAGCAGCCCTTCGAACTCGTTCATCGCCGACTTCGCGATGTGCTGTACCGCCACGTCGCTCGCGGCGATCGCGTGCCGGTTCGCGAACTTGCCGGGATGATCGACGAACTTCGTGTACGCGAGCCGGCCGAGCTGGGCGGCACCGAAATACGCGCCGATGCCGCCGAAGATCGTGACGAAGCTCTGCAGCGACTGATTGGGGGCGGGGGCGAAGTGCTTGACCGTGCCGGCGGCGGCCGCGCCGAAGAGCGAGCTGAACGCGCCGGCGACCATCTCCTGCTGCTTCAGCTCGAGGGTCGTGCGATCGCTCCACTTCGGCACTTCGCGCAGATAGACGCCGATTTTCAGCGTGCGGTTATGGTCGGTCTCCGGCAGCTTGTGCGCTTCGGACACGCCCTGCTCGCTCAGTGTCCGCTTCGCGAAGAAGTAGAGGAGCCCCTGCATCACCAGCGCCATCGCGGCACCCGACGTGGCGGACTTGAGCAACGGGTCCCACGACGACGTCAGACGCAGGCTCTCCAGCGCGTTGATCCCGCCATAGGTGAGCAGGTTGCCCGCGAGCATCAGCGCATCGCCGCCGATCTTGTGATACGGGCCGGAGATGGCCGAGCCGGAACTGCCGATCAGGAGCGATGGATTCGCGCCGCCGAGCCAGCGCGTGACCGCGGAAGTCAGTTCGGGATTGATCACCGACGTAGCCGCGAGCGTCGCACCGTACGCGAGACCCTGCCAGCTCTCCGGCGTGGCGGACGACACGATGGTCGGAATGCCGAAACCGAACATGTTGCCGACCACCGCCGCCGCTAGATTCGCGAGCGCCTGCTTCGCGTGCGGCGTCATCGGCGCCTGCGGATTTTGCGACAGATTGCGTAGATACGGAGCCGCTTCGTCGAGGTAGCGGCTGACGTCGTCGTCACTCGCCTTTTCGGGGTCCTTGCTGTCGGCGCTCTTGAGCGCGCCGGGCAAATCGCGGTTGTCGCGCATCGTGGAGCGCAGCGCGATCCGCGACGTGCGCACGGTGTCGCTACCGGCGGCATGGCTGCCTTCGCCTTCTTCGGTGCGGTTGCTGCCGATCGCGCGAGACGTGACTCCGAGATGCGAAGCCCGGTTGCGCTGCGGCTGCGGTGCCGGCGTCGACGCCTGAGGATCGGGGGCGGGCGTACCAGCCGGGGAAAGGGACGATTGCTGCGCGCGGCTCGGGTCCAGTCTGCTTGATGACGGCATCATCACGTTGCTCCTTGGGGTAGGGGGTCTGCTCGTCCACTGACGCTCGCGCGTTGCGCGAGCGTCGAGGATTCGCCTCGACTCGTTGGGTGTCACGACGCGTGCGCGCGGCGGCTGCCGCGGCCTGCGATCCGGTTCGGGCGCCTGCTGCGGACGGCTGAGAGCCGCAGGTGCGCCATAGTTCACACAATGGCTGAAGCGGTGATGACGCCGGCGCGCACAGACGAAGTCGTCAGTGGGATTGCGAAGCGTGCGGCGGCGCTACGCGAGAGGCGAGAGGCGCGCTCGCGAGCGGACGGCGGAATGTGCGAGAGGAAAGCCGCAACGGCAGATGCGAAAAAAAACGAGGCGCCGGCCCGGCATGCCGGGCGGCGCCCTTGAAACGGAGGATTGCCGCGAGAGAAAGCGATGCGATGCGGCGCGCGCCGCCCGACGGAACGGCGCGCGCCGCGCGCATCAGAACAGCGTGCGCAGGCTCAGGCTGGCGCCGAACTGGTTCGACTCGCCGCCGAGCGCGAGCGGCCCGTTCGGATCGTTGACCGACGCGCCAGAAAGGTGGCTGCGGTCGACTTCCAGATACACGTCGGTGCGCTTCGTGAGGATGTAGTCGGCAATGCCGTACACGGTCTGGATCGAGCCGGTCTTGCCGGGCGACACGTTGTTCGCATGGTCGTACGCATACGACGCAATGAAGCGCCATTGCGCGGTCGGCTGCCAGCTCGTGCCGACGCGCACGAACAGGTCGTTGCGCGCCGACGTCTGCGGGCCCACGGCGGTCGTCACGTTGCTGATGATGTTGGTGTTCGCGAGCGGGCCGGTGGTGCCCGATGCGGCGACCGAGAAGCCGGCGTCGCGACGCGCGTCGATCGTGTACAGGTAGAGGCCGACCGGACCCCACGCGTAGGTGGCGCCCGCCGAGCCGACCAGCAGCTTGTGTCCAGCGCCGTCCTTCGACTGCGCGCCGGCAATGCCCGCCTTGCCGCCCGTGAAGTTGTAGATCAGCGACGCGCTGGTCGTGCTGCCCGCCGAGTTGCTGCCGGGCTGTCCGCCGAACGAGCGTTGCGCCTGCAACGACACAGGCCCGAAGCGGTTTTCGTATTGGGCCGTGTTGTCGAAGCGGATGCCGGTCAGGAACAGCGACCAGTCGGTCGCGTTGATGTTGCCGCCGCCGAGCGGGTCGAAGTTGAACGCGTAGAAGCTGTAGATGCCGCCGTATTGACGGCCGAGCTTCAGTGCGCCCCACGTGTCGCTCTGCAGCCCCACCCACGCGAAGCGGCCGAACAACTGGCCTTGCTGATCGGACTTGCCGGTGCCGACATTGAAGCCCGATTCGAGCTGAAAGATTGCTTTCAGTCCGCCACCCATATCTTCGGAGCCTTTCAGGCCCCAGCGGGTGCCGTTGATCGCGCCTTCGTTCAGACCGAGACTGTTGCCGCCCGGGTTGCTCTGAAAGCGGATCGACTCGTCGATGAGTCCGTACAGCGTGACGCTCGACTGCGCCCACGCACCACCGCAGGTCAGCGCGAGCGCCGCCCCACATGCAAAGCTTTTGATGTTCATGATCATCCTTATCCTTGTTCTTCCCGACGCCGCCGAAGTACCCCGCCGTCCGGCGCCACCGTTTTCCGGCAACCGGAATCGTCGGTTCAGCCGCGCGCGAGGTCGAGCAAGAAAATTAAATCGTCCGGATAAGGAATTCGCATGAGACATCGCGGTGCGAATAGGACATCGCTGCGCATGCAACGGTGCCGCAAAATGCACTGCAAACCGCCACAAAGCGCACAGTAAAGCGCCGCCGCGATGCGCTCGCGGCGACGCTGTGCGCATTACACGATCACGCGTGCCGCGTGTTCGCCAAGACGCTCCGCATAGCGGCGCACAGTGCGGATCGCGACTTCGACGAGGCGGTCGGTCCAGTCGGTGCCGTCGCGCCACGCAACGACGAACGGCATCGGCGGCGGCACTTCGATGCCTTTCAATTCGCACAGCACGCCTTGTTTCAGCAACTCGGGCACCATCGCCGGCGGCATCGCGGCCACGCCGAAGCCCGCCTGGATCAGCTTGGCCATCGCGGCCACCGAATTCACGCAGCTCACGCGCGGCTCGCCGATCCCGTACGACTGCATCAGCCGCATCAAGTCCTGGTGCGGGCGCGAATGGCGCGAGTAGGTGATGAGACGCTCCTCGACGAGCCGGCGCAGCGCGGCCGTGGGCGAGGCGGCAGGGGGCTCGGTTGCGAGCGGCGAGTCGGCCGCCGCGATCCAGCCGAACGGCAACTCGAGCAGTTCGAGGCTGCGGATCGTCTCGTCGCGCAGCATGTCGGTCTGGATGATGATGTCGAGCATCCCGCGGCGCAACTGCTCGTTGAGCGTGAGCGCGGTCTCGGTGACAACCTCGATGTCGAGGTTCGGGTACTGCTCCATCACGTCGGCGACGAAGTCGACGAACCACGAGTGGATCGCGCTATCCATCGCGCCGATGCGGATCGTGCCGAACGCGAGCTTTGCGTCGTGCACCGACGCGCGCAGCCGCGTCATCGATTCGCTGACCTGCTCCGCGTACATCAGCACGCGTTCGCCGGCGCGCGTGAGCCGCGTGCCCTTCGGGCCGCGTGCGAACAGCTTGACGCCGAGTTGCTGCTCGAGCGCGAGAATACGGCTCGAAATCGCAGCCTGAGTCGAATGGAGCTTGTCGGCCGCGAGGCTGAAGCTGTGCAGCTTCGCCACCCAGATAAATGTTTCCAGAAACTTCAGGTTCACGTCGTCTGTTTCTCCTGAGGCAAGCAGGGGCCGCCGGCGCCCCTGCCGCATGTCGGCCCGCGCGCGCCGACCCGTCCGGCGAGCGCTCAGGCGAACATCAGTGTGTTGAGCAGCACGACGTTGACGGCCAGCAGGATGAGCGCGGTAGGCACCTGCGCGCGAATCACGCCGTATTTGTCGGGCAGCTCGAGCAGGGCGGCCGGTACGATGTTGTAGTTGGCCGCCATCGGCGTGAGCAGGGTACCGCAATAACCGGAGAACATGCCGATTGCCGCCATGGTGGCAGGGTTGCCATGGAACACGCCGACCAGCACCGGTACGCCGATTCCGCCCGTCATCACCGGGAACGCGGCGAAGCCGTTGCCCATGATAACGGTGAAGAGCGCCATCCCGATGCAGTACACCGCGACCGCTACGAAGCGGTGGTCCAGATCGATGTAGGTGGTGCTCAGGTGCGCGACCGCCTTGCCGACGCCCGCGTCGGCGAACACGAGCCCCAGCATGCCCAGCAGTTGCGGCAGCACGACCGCCCACGACAGCGCGTCGATGAGGCGCCGCGTTTCGCGGATCGACTGGCCGACGGTATCGCGCGTGAGCCGGCACGCGAGCGCCAGCGCGACGATGCAGCCGATCCCGAACGACACGAGCGTGACGTTCTTCGGATCGAGGAGCGCGTGGCTGCCGAATACCAGATGCGCGGACAGCAGCGTGCCGACGACGGTGACCGCCGGAATCGTCAGCGCGGGCACGAAGAGCCGGTTGCCGAGCTGCTTTGCCCGTTCGCGCAACTCGGCCTCGCCGCGCACGCGCGGCTTCGCGCCGGTCACGCCGCCGAAGCCCGCGACGAGCGCCATTACGATGACGATCACGCCCGTCACCGCAGTCGGGAGCACGTCGCCCGCGAGGAACACAACGCCGTACAGCATCCAGAAGCCGCCAGCGAGCCAGCGCTTCGGGTGGTCGCGGTCGCTGACGATGACGCCGCCGATCACGAACAGCAGCACGCCGAGCAGCCAGAAAAACCAGGTGAGCGAAATCATGCGTGATCTCCTTGAGTCGGCGCGGCGGCGAGCTCGGCGCTCGCCTGGTCGTTTTGCTCATGTTGAACGGCGTTGCCGCCGCAGCGGCGCGCGAGCCAGCCGTCGAGGCGATGAAGGCGCACGCTTTGCACGATGAACGCGGCGAGTGCGGTCGGCATGCCCCATACCGCGACGTGCATCGGTTCGACCGCGATGCCCGCTTCCTTCAGGAACGTCACCATCAGCACGATCGCGCCGAACGCGACGAAGATGTCCTCGCCGAAGAACAGGCCCACGTTGTCGGTCGCGGCGGAGAACGCGCGGATGCGGTAGCGCTCGGTGTCGCCGAGCTTGCCGAAGCGCGTTCGCGCGGCGCCCTCGGCCATCGGCGCGATCAGCGGACGCACCATCTGCGGATGGCCGCCGAGGCCCGTTAGCCCGAGCCCGGCCGTGGTCTCGCGCACGAACAGATACGCGATCAACAGACGTCCCGGCGTCGCCGCGCGGATGCCGCCGATCCAGATCTGCGCGCGCTCGCGCAGGCCGTGCCGCTCAAGCAGCCCGATCACCGCGAGCGGCAGCAGGATGATGAGCGGAATCACGCGGGTCTTCACGAAACCGCTGCCGATCGCTTCGAGAATCCGCTCGAGCGGAAAGTGCGCGGCGAAGCCCGTGACGATCGCCGCCGCGGTGACGATCAGCATCGGATTGAAGCGCAGCAAGAACCCCGCGATGATCACGAGGACGCCGAGCAGAGGATAAAGATTGACTGCTGCCGGGTGCATGGCCAGGTCTCCTGTTGGTCTGGGTTGGTCAGGCTGGTGGTTGGAATCGCCGCGCCGCCTGCGGCGGCACGGCATGCAAGGGCGGCGCGCTCCCCGATACGCTCTCGCGCCGCCGCCCGTTCAGTCAGGCTGCGTGCCCATAGCCGCCGCCGCCCGGCGTTTCGATCACGAACACGTCGCCCGGATTGACCTGCGCGGTGTGGGTGGCGCCGAAGCGGTCCACCGCGCCGTTCGCGCGCTCGATCCAGTTGCGTCCCGGACGGCCGTCCTCGCCGCCCGCGAGTCCGAACGGCGCGACGCGGCGACGGTTCGCGAGAATGTTCGCGGTCATCGCGCGGGTGAAGCGGATGCGTCGCACCGCGCCGTCGCCGCCTGCCTGCAGCCCAGCGCCGCCGCTGCCGGTACGGATCGCGTGCTGCTCGACGATCACCGGGAAGCGCCACTCGATCACTTCCGGATCGGTCATGCGCGAGTTGGTCATGTGCGTTTGCACTGCCGACGTGCCCGGATGACTGCGTCCCGCGCCGGAGCCGCCCGCGATCGTTTCGTAATACTGCTGGGTCTCGTCGCCGAACGTGAAGTTGTTCATCGTTCCCTGCGAGCCGGCCATCACGCCGAGCGCGCCATACAGCGCGTCGGTGATCGACTGCGAAACCTCGACGTTGCCGGCCACCACGGCGGCCGGATACGCGGGGTTCAGCATCGAGCCGTGCGGAATCACGATGTCGATCGGGCGCAGCACGCCTTCGTTCATCGGAATGCTGCCGGCGAGCAGCGTGCGGAACACGTACAGCACGGCGGCCTTGCACACCGAGCGCGGCGCGTTGAAGTTGCTGTTGCGCTGCTCGCTCGTGCCGGCGAAATCGACGCGCGCGCTGCGCTTGTCGTGATCGATCGACACCTTCACGCGGATCACGGCGCCGTCGTCCATCGCGTACGCGAACTCGCCGTCGGCGAGCGCGTCGATCGCGTCGCGCACGGCTTCCTCGGCGTTGTCCTGCACGTGGTTCATGTACGCGAGCACCACGTCGGCGCCGTAACGGTCCACCGCGCGCAGCAGTTCGTTCGCGCCGCACTCGCAGGCGGCGATCTGCGCGGTCAGGTCGGCGATGTTCTGGTCGACGTTGCGGCTCGGCCACGGGCCGGTGCCGAACAGCTTGCGCACCTCGTCCTCGAGGAAGCGCCCCTCTGCGACGATGCGCACGTTGTCGAGCAGCACGCCTTCTTCTTCGATGGTCGTGCTGTTCGGCGGCATCGAACCCGGCGTGATGCCGCCGACGTCGCCGTGATGGCCGCGCGCGGCAACGTAGAACAGCAGCGCGCCGTCGTCGCCGTACACCGGCATCACCACGGTGATGTCGGGCAGGTGGGTGCCGCCGTTGTACGGCACGTTCAGCATGAACACGTCGCCGCGGCGCATGCTCGCGCCGTGCTCGCGGATCACGCTCTGCACGCTGTCACTCATCGACCCCAGATGCACGGGGATGTGCGGTGCGTTCGCGATCAGCCCGCCCGCGCGGTCGAAGATCGCGCACGAGAAGTCAAGGCGCTCTTTCATGTTGACCGAGTAGGACGTCTTTTCGAGCGTCACGCCCATCTGCTGCGCGATCGACATGAAGATGTTGTTGAACACCTCCAGATGCACCGGATGGCGAGCGGTGGTGATCGTCCGCGCCGCAGCTCCGCGCTCCGCTTCCTGCCGCTCGAGCAGCAGCGTGCCGTCGTCGAGCACGCGCGCGCTCCAGCCCGGCTGCAGCACGATGGTGGAGATGTCCTCGGCAATCAGGGCCGGGCCTTCGATGCGCGTGCCCGCGGCGAGCGTCTTGCGCACCCGCAGCGGCACCGCGCGCAACGCGCCGTCGACGAACATCGGCACGTCGCTCGACGCCGTCTCGCCGCGCAGCGCCAACGGCGCGCCGATGCGCGGCTGCGTGCCGGTCTGGCCGACCGCCTCGACGACGATCGATTCGATCACGAGCGGCTTGCCGCCCATCACGAAGCCGTAGCGCTTGCGATGCAGCGCTTCGAACGCGCGGGTCATCGCGGCGGCGTCGCCGAACGGCACTTCTAGCGTCGAGTCGGTGTTCTGATACTTGAGCCGCACCGCGCGCATCGCGTCGACCTGCGCGCGCGGCACGCGCTGCGCGGTGACCTGCGCGATCGCGTCGGTTTCGAGCGCTTCGTACGCGGGTTCGAGCGACGAAGCGGCGGCTGCGTCCAGCGTCGCTTCGACGGCTTTTTCGCGCAGTACGCGCAGATCGGCGAGGCCCATGCCGAATGCGGACAGCACGCCGGCGAACGGATGCAGCACGATGCGGCGCATGCCGAGCGCGTCGGCGACCGCGCACGCGTGCTGGCCGCCAGCGCCGCCGAACGCGCACAGCGCGTAGTCGGACACGTCGTGACCGCGCTCGACCGAAATCGTCTTGATCGCCTGCGCCATGCTGTCGACGGCGACCGTCAGAAAGCCTTCGGCCACCGCTTCGGGGCTCATCCGCTGGCCGGTTTCGCGCTCGACCTGCGCGGCCACTTCGGTGAAGCGGCGCCGCACCGTTTCGGTGTCGAGCGGCAGATTGCCTTGCGGTCCGAACACATGCGGGAAGTGTTCGGCCTGCACGCGGCCGAGCATCACGTTGCAGTCGGTCACCGTGAGCGGGCCGCCGTTGCGATAGCTCGTCGGCCCCGGATACGCGCCGGCCGATTCCGGGCCGACCTTGAAGCGGCCGTTCTCGAAGCTGCAGATCGAGCCGCCGCCCGCGGCCACCGTGTGAATGTCCATCATCGGCGCGCGCACGCGCACGCCCGCGACCTGGGTCTCGAATACGCGCTCGTACGCGCCGTCGTAATGGGCGACGTCGGTCGACGTGCCGCCCATGTCGAAGCCGATTACCTTGTGTTCGCCGACCGCCTCGCAGGTCTTCACCGCGCCGACGATGCCGCCGGCCGGTCCCGACAGGATCGCGTCCTTGCCATGGAAGTGACCGGCTTCCGCGAGACCGCCGCTCGACTGCATGAACATCAGGCGCACGGAGCCCGTCTGACCCGACACGCGCTCGACGTAGTCCTGCAGCACCGGCGACAGATAGGCGTCCACCACGGTGGTGTCGCCGCGGCCGACGAGCTTCATCAGCGGACTCACGCGGTGGCTCACCGAGATCTGCGTGAAGCCGCATTCGTGCGCGAGCGCCGCGACGCGCAATTCGTGCTCGGGGAAGCGATAGCCGTGCATCAGCACGATCGCGACCGACGTGATGCCGGCCGCGCGTGCGGCCTGCAGGCCGGCGCGCGCGGCAACCTCGTCCAGCGGCCGGAGCAGTTCGCCGCGCGCGCCGACGCGCTCGTCGATCTCCAGCACGCGCTCGTACATTTGCGCGGGCAACTGGATGTGGCGCGCGAAGATATCCGGACGCTCCTGATAGCCGATGCGCAGCTGATCGGCGAAGCCGCGCGTGATCGCGAGCAGCGTGCGCGCGCCCTTGCGTTCGAGCAGCGCGTTCGTGGCGACCGTGGTGCCCATCTTCACGACTTCGATGCGCTCCTGCGGCAGCGGGTCGGCGGCGGCGAGGCCGAGCAGGTCGCGCATGCCCTGCACGACGGCGTCCTGATAGCGGTCCGGGTTCTCGGACAGCAGCTTGTGCGTGACGAGCGCTCCGTCGGGCCGGCGCGCGACGATGTCGGTGAAAGTGCCGCCGCGGTCGACCCAGAACTGCCAGCGGCCATCGTCGGCGCGCTCGTTGCCCGGTGTCTTCCCCACGTTTCGGTCTTGATCGGTGTGCTGCGTGTTGTTCATCTGTTTCGAGCTCCGTTGAATCAGGCCGCACTGGCGGACGCGTCTTTACGGCGGCCGGTCGATATGCAGCATGGCGCGATTGTCGAAGCGTCGGGCCGCGCGAGTCCAGGCAGAAAAATAAATCCGGGGTATAAAAAAATCGTATATCGCCGGCAGGTCATTGTTTCTGCGCTGTGAATCCGAATTCGTAATGTCCATTCAGGGGGTTATCGATCGGGAGGTGCCCCTTATTCATCGTCTCGGATAGTGGGTTTTTCGATAAAAGTCGAAAGAAAATTTTGTGGGCTTTCAAATAAGAAACGCTAGCGGTTGCTTAATCATTGTGTTCGAATACGCCGGGCCGGCTTTCGTCGGATCATTGGCGCGAGCGGTGCGTGTCCGTCGAAACCCGCATGGAGCAAGGCTTTCCGTCCATGCATCCCAGTCGCGTTGCGCGCGAAACGGAAAGCAGCGGGAAAGAAGAGAGAAAGAAGCGGGAAAGAACCCGGAATGAACCCGGAATGAACATGGAAATAGGCGGGAGAGAAGGCGGATAGAAGAAAGGGCAGGATCGTAAATGAAATCGGGAGAAAAACAGCCTAAAGATATGCGCGCTGAATGCCGTCAACCAGCTTGCGCCATGAGCACGCAGTCCGGTCATTCCGGGCTCGCGAGCCTGAATGTCGCGACGTGCCGGACGGACGCTGCGCGGTAGTGGCGGTGGCGGCCGCAACAATCAACGAATTGAACAGAGCATGCGAAAGCTGGCAGTCGGTATCGGAATGACGATGTGGCTGGGTTGCATGGCAGTGACCTGTGCGGTGGCTATGGCGTCGGAGCAGCAGGTGATCGTCGAGGGCGCGCAGCGTGCGGGCGAAACCGTGCGCGTGAGCGGCCAGCGCGTGCCGTTGCTGCACGCGCTCGAACAGATCGTGCCGGCGAGCTACAGCGTCAACGTGCCGAACGCCGGCGCGTGGGCCGATACGCCGGTCAGCTGGCATGCGGGCGGCTCGTTCGTGCGCGTGCTCGGCGAAATGCTGTCGGCCAATCCGCAGTTGCAGGCGCGCGTGAATACCGATCTGCGCATCGTCACGGTCAGTGCGGTGCCGCAGCGAGCGATGACAACCGATGCGCCGCAGCGAGCCGATGCGAGCGCCAATGCGCGCGAGCCTGCGACGGGTGGTGCGCCGATCGATACTGCCGCGCAGCGTGCCAGCGGACCTGCGGTGACGGCGGCTGCGCCGCCTGCATCGCTCGCGCCGGACGAGTCGGCGGTGTCTGCGCCGCTGTCCGCCGTTAGTACGCAGTCCTCGTCGGCAGCCACGTCGAAGCCGCCGACCACGCCGGCCTCCGCGCACGGCATGCCGCCACTGCTCGCGCCGGCCGCCGCTTTGCCGGCGACGCCGGCTGCATCGATCGCCGTGGCCGGGCCGCCGGGGCAACCGTTGACGCAGGGCATGCCGCCAACTGGTGCCGACACCGCTTCGGCGCCGCAAGCGCAGCAAGTCTGGGAACTCCGCGAGTCCGACGGCTCGGTGCGCAACGCGCTGCAGCGCTGGGCTCGCGAAGCGGGCTGGCAATTCGTGTGGGACGTACCGACCGATTTCACCGTCGATGCGAATGCAACGATTCACGGCTCGCTCGACGAGGCGCTGCGCGAAGTAGTCGATGCGTTGAGCAATGCGCAGGTGCCGATCCAGATCGTCATGTACAAGGGCAATCGCGTGCTGCGCGTTATTCCGAAGGGGGCCGGCTGATGTCTGCATTTCGCATTCTCGTGGCGGCCGCGTGTGTCGCCGTCGCGCTGGGCGGTTGCACCGGTCTCACCGGCAGGCTCGAACGTGCCGCGCACAGCGACGCGGCGCACGCGGGCAGCCTGCTCGCGAAGACCCAGAACGGCAATGCCGTCGATCGCGACAACGACGGCGTGATCGTCAAGAACTCGCTGTGGCTGTCGGGCAATACGGTGAAGCTGCCGGTCGTGCAGACGCTGCCGCCGCTGTTCGGCGAGCCCGCGAGCTTCGACGGCACTGTCGATTCGCTGCAGGCTTTTGCCGAGCGCGTGACGCGGCTCACGCGCATTCCCGCGCGGGTGGCGCCGGGCGCGCAGGACGCCGCCGCGCGCGCGACCGCGGCGCCGAACATGAGTGCCGCCGCGGGCGGTGGCACGGGCACCCCGGGCCTGCCGCCGCTGCCGACCGGCCTGTTGCAGGGCACCGCGCCGTTCGCCGGCACGCTGCGCGCCGCGGCCGGCGGGTCGCCCGTCGACGTGGGCGTCAGTGCGCCGGTGCATCTCGTCTATCCGCGCGGCACGCTGCGCGGCCTGCTCGACATGGGCGCCGCGCGCTTCGGCGTCTACTGGAAGTACGACGCCGGCACGATCGTGTTCTTCTATACCGACACGCGCGTGTTCCAGGTGACGTCGATCCCCGGCGACTCGCGTCTCGATACGTACGTGATGAGCGGCGCAAGCAGCAACGGCAACGGCAGCGGCTCGAGCGGCGGCGCAACGAACGGCGGCGCGGGAGGTGGTGGGGGCTCGATCGGCAGCGGTGGCAGCGGCAATGGCGGCAGCACGCCTTCGGTGTCTTCGGACAACAGCACCAACATCGGCATGACCGCGCAGCTGTCGGTCTACAACGGGTTGCAGGCGGCCATCAAGGCGATGCTGTCGCCGTCGGGCTCGGTGCTGGCGTCGCCCGCGACCGGCTCGATCACGGTCACCGACACGCCGGACGTGCTGGAGCGCGTCGGCGAATTCATGGCGCAGCAAAACCGCGTGCTATCGCGCCAGGTGCTGGTCAACATTACGGTGCTGTCGGTCACGCTGTCCGCCGACGATACCTACGGCATCAACTGGAATGCCGTCTATCAGGCGCTCGGCACGCGCTTCGGGATCACGAACACGTTCTCGAGCCTCGTGTCGACCGCGACTCCGAACGAGTTCTCGGCGACGGTGATCACGCCGTCGAGCCGCGCGTCGGGCACCACCGCGATGATCGCCGCGCTGTCGCAGCAGGGCACCGTGCATCGCAAGACGTCCGCGTCGGTGACCACGCTCAACGACCAGCCGGTGCCGGTGCAGGTGGCCGAGCAGCAGGGCTATCTCGCGCAGATCTCGACCACGTCGACGCTCAACGTCGGCACGCAGACTTCGCTCATGCCGGGCACCGTCACGACCGGCTTCAACATGACGCTGCTGCCGCACATCCTCGACGACGGCACGGTGATGCTGCAGTTCTATACGAACCTGTCGTCGCTCGCGAAGCTGGAGAACTTCAACGCGAACGGGCAAACGATCCAGCTGCCGACCGTCGACACGCGCAACTTCCTGCAGCGCGTCGCGATCAAGTCGGGGCAGACGCTCGTGATCAGCGGCTACGAAGGCACGTCGGACCAGACCAACCGGCAGGGCGTGGGCACGCCGGACAACTACGCGTTCGGCGGCGGCCAGAGCGCCACGCATTCGCGCGAAATCATCGTGATCCTGCTGACGCCGGTCGCGATGAACGGTGCCTGAGCGAGCGCGCGCGGACCACGATCATGGCTACGCAGACCATCCAGATCGATCGTCAGCGCTTCGTCTGCGGGTTGTTCTGGCAGTCGCTGTCGCGCCGGCACGAGCTGCGCGCCGAGGCGGTCGAACTCGCCGCGCGGCTGAACTTCGACGCGATGGTGCTGCGCATCGATCGCAGCTTCGCCGGCGCCGGATTCGCGAGCACGCGCGAAGGCGCGCAGCTCGGCCTGCCGTCGCTCGGCGCGCTGGTGTCGAAGACGATCGCGACCGACGGCGCGTTCTACGACGGCCGGCAGCAGCCGGCGCCGAACTGGCTCGGCGCATTCAGTCTGCCGGACGGCCGCTGGGCGTATTTCGCGGTGCGCGACGGCGCGTTCTTGCCGAACGGCGACTGGATCGGCAGCAGCGACGAAGTGTTCGAGCGTCTGCACAGCGACTACAGCCTCGGTGGCTGGAACGTGGTGATCGGCGATCCGCAGATCGAGGTGCAGGGGTTTCACAATTTCTACGCGCGCAGCATCCGGGACATGATCCCGAGGCGCGCGGGCAAACCGCGGCTGCAGCGCTGGCTGAACCTCGTGCCGGTGTCGCGGCGCTTTCGCTGGCGCCGCGTGGCGCTCGCCGCGGCGCTGCTGATCGCGGTTGCCGGCGGCGCGCTCGCGGCGCTGCGCTATCGGCAGCATCAGCTCGATGTCGCGCGCGAGCGCGCGTTCGAAGCGGAGCGCGCGCGTCTGATGGAGCAATCGCGCAAGGAGGCCGCGGCGGCCGCGCCCGATCATCCGTGGGCGCACGCGCCGCTGCCCGCGGCGTTCGTGGACAACTGTCTCGATCATCTGGACGCGCTCGCGCCGGGCGGCTGGCAACTCGACAGCTATGTGTGTCGCCCCGCCAACGTCAGCTACGACTGGTCGCGCAACGATTCGAACGTCGCGATGCTGATGGCGACGGAGCCGCTCGCGAGCGTCGATCCGGGTGGCGATCGCGCGTCGCTCGTGCTCCCGGTGTCGCTGCCCGCCGGCGGCGACGAAGCGATCGACGGCATTCGCGGCGTGCGGCTGCGGCTGTTGTCGGCGTTCCAGCTGCTCGGCGTGAAGCTGAATTTCCGTTTGCAGCCGCCGCCCGCGCCGCCGCGCGGCGTGGCCGCGGCCGCGCTCGATACGCTGCCCGGCCGCAGCCCGCCCGCGCCGCCGCCGTGGCAGACCTGGCGCATCAGCGCGGAGCTTGGCGCGCTGTCGCCGCTCGCCGTGGTCCGCTATCTGGACGAGCCGGGCGTACGCATCGACAAGCTTTCTTATGGGTCAGGGCAATGGACCCTCGAAGGAGTGGTGTATGAGCAATGAACGTGCAGCAACGCGGCGGTTCAGCGACGCCGGAGCAATCACCACGGTACGCGGTGCCGCGCGGGCGGCGGCGTGCTGGCTCGTCGCGCTGGCCGCCTGCGGCAGCGCGTGCGCGGCGGCAGCTGGGCCGGATACGGCGGCGTCGGTGCGCGCCGCGCCGCCCGCCGCGGTGGTGCCGACATCGGCCGCGATGGCCGCGGCCACTCAGTTGATGCGGCTGCAGGAAGACACCGTGGTGCTCAACGCACAGCTAAAGAAGCTTGATGCGCAGGCGCAGGTGGCCGCACGCGAGGCCGCGCTCGACCAGGTGAGCCGCACGGTCGCGAATACGGAAGTCAGCGTGGTCGCGACGCAGAGCCTCGGCGGCGAGACGAGCGCCACCGTGCGCACCGTCGACGGCGGCGAGCTCGACGTGCACGCGGGCGACACCTTGCCCAACGGGATGCGCGTGGTGTCGATCCGGCCGGGCGCGATGGTCGTGCAGGGCATCGGCGGCCAGCGCAGCACGTTGATCGTTTCGAGCGTTCGCGACGCGTCGCGCTTGGCGGCGACCACCGACGCGCTGCACGGCGGCACGCCGCCTATTCCGACTTTGCCGATGCCGACGAGGTAACTGCGATGAAGCCTCATGCACTGACTAACAGTTCGGGTTTGCGGGGTTCCACTGGCTCCGCGAAAACCATCGTGCCGCTCGGCGGTACGCTGCCGGCTGCGCGCGCGGCGGCGTCCGGTGTGGCATCGCCGGTCGTCATGCCTGGCTCCGGCAGTTCGGCGGTGGCGCTTGCGCCGGGCGCGGAGCTGTCCGCGAATTCGACCGCAAGCGCAAACGCAAGCGCGCCCGCGGGAATCGCGCACGGTCATGCGCGGCCGCTGTCGGACAGCGGCGAGTACGCGGCGAGCGCCGAGGAGCGTAAGTTCCTGTGCCTGCTCGACGACGGCCATCTGCTCGTCGCCGAAGGGCACGACATGAATCCGTTCGTGCTGTCGTACTGCGCGCGCCTCGAACGCCTGAGCTATCGCTACACCACGCGCGTCGTGAGCCTCGATGCAGTCCGCCGCGCGTATCAGGGTCAGCGGCGCGACGGCACCGGCGAGCGCGTCGACCACACGCAGATGCAGGTGGTCGCGAAGAACCTGATCGCGCGCGCATGCAACGAGCGCGCGTCCGACATCCACATCCGCGTGAACCGTTTCAGCACCGAGATCCTGTTCCGGATTCACAACGAACTGACGCGCGTGAGCGAGCAGACGCGCGAATACGGAGAGCGTCTGCTCGCCACGCTCTACGCGGCAATGGCGAGCGTGTCGGACAACACATACAAGCCGACCGAGCGCCAGGACGCGAGCATCGGCGATCGCGACAAGCTGCCGGAGCAACTGTTCGGCGTGCGTATCGCGACGGCGCCGACCAGCGTCGGGACCGTGATGGTACTGCGGCTCTTGTACAACGACGCGGGCGAATCGGCCGATCTGACCCAGCTCGGCTTCACGCCGACGCAGACCGCCACGCTCGATCTGCTGGCCCAGCAGCCGCACGGGATGAACATCATCAGCGGGCCGACCGGCTCGGGCAAATCGACGACGTTGCAGCGCGTGCTGTCGAGTCAGATTCGCGAGATGGCCGGCTCGATTCACGTGATCACGGTCGAGGATCCGGTCGAGTACCCGATCGCCGGCGCGGTGCAGACGCCGGTCGTCAACGCCGCGACCGAGGAAGCGCGTTCGCTCGCGTTCGCCGCGGCGATCGCGAACGCGATGCGTCTCGACCCGGACACGATCATGATCGGCGAGGTGCGCGACCGCGCTTCCGCGCAAAGCGCTCTGCGCGCGTCGATGACGGGCCACCAGGTGTGGACCACCGTGCATGCGAACGGCGCGCTCGCGATCGTCGATCGTCTGACCGACCTCGGCCTGCCGCTCGCGATGGTGACCGACGAATCGCTCGTCACGGGGCTCATCAGCCAGCGCCTCGTGAAGCTGCTGTGTCCGCATTGCGCGCGGCCGTTCGCGCAGGCGATGGCGACGCTCGACGCGGCGCTCGTCGCGCGCGTCAAGCGTGCGGTCGGCGCGCGCTTCGAACAGGTGCGGGTGGCCGGTCCCGGCTGCGAGCACTGCAGCGGCGGCACCGTGGGCCGCACCGTGGTGGCCGAGATGATCCGTACCGACGCCGGGTTGTGCGAACTGCTGCGCGCGGGCCGCAAGGCCGCCGCGCACGAATACTGGCTGCGCGAGCTGGGCGGCCAGACCACCGCGCAGCACGCCGTCGAGAAAGTCGCCGCCGGTCTCGTCGATCCGCGCATGGCCGAGCGGGTGGTCGGCCATCTGCCGCCCGCCGCCGACGGCGAGCGCCTGGCGATCGGCGCGGTGGGTGTTGTGGGCGCCGCCGATCCGCTCGCGGCACCGTCTGCCGTCGACGTGCCCGGCGCGCCGGCCGACGATGCGCGCGGAGGCAGCTATGGCACTTGACCTGAACCGCCGCTGGGCGCGCCTGCAGTTGAACACCCACGTGCGCCTGCGCCTCTACCGCAAGATCGCGAAGATGCTCGCGAACGGCCTGCCGCTGCTGAAGGTGCTGGAGGAACTGGAGCTGCGCGCGTCGCGCGAAGGGCGCAAGCCCAACGAACCGGAGGCGATCGTGCTGTCGGACTGGCGCCGCGTAGTGCAGAACGGCGGGATGCTGTCCGAGGCGATGCAGTGGTGGGTGCCGCATACCGAGCAAATGATCGTGATGGCCGGCGAGCAGTCGGGGCGGCTCGAAATCGCGCTCAACACGGTGTGCGGCGTCGTCAGTTCGGCGCGGCGCATCCGCACTGCGGTCATCGGCGGGCTCGCGTATCCGGTCGTGATCCTCGTGATGACGATCGGCTACGTGTTCCTGTTCGGCAAGGTCGTGATTCCGCGCTTCACCGCGATCATCAGCCCCGAGCACTGGCATGGCGTCGCGCGTTCGCTCTATACGCTGTCGCGCTTCGTGCAGAGCGGGCTGATCTGGTGCGTGCTGCTGTTCGTCGCGCTGCTCGTGCTGCTCGCCTGGTCGATGCCGCGCTGGGCCGGCACGGTGCGCGTGCGGCTCGACCGCTATCCGCCTTACTCGGTGTACCGGATGATCGTCGGCTGCGGTTTTCTGGTCGCGTTTTCGTCGCTGCAGACGGCGGGCTTCACCGTCGAGAAGTCGCTCGGGCGCCTCGCCGAACACGCGCAGCCGTGGCTGCGCCAGCGCATCGACGACGTGCTGTTCGGCGTGAAGTCCGGGCTGAACGTCGGCGAGGCGATGAAGAACACGGGCTACCAGTTCCCGTCGCGCGAGATCGTCGACGACCTGTGCGTGTACGCCGAATACAAGGGCTTCGCCGAGGCGCTGCAGGCGCTGGCCGACGAGTGGATGCAAGACGGCGTCGCGGCGGTCGAGGCGCAGATGCGTTTCATCAACGGTGCGGCGATCGTCATGCTGGCGCTCGTGCTGTGCTGGCTCATCACCGGTTTCTTCGGAATTCAGCAGGAAATTGCCGCTTTGTCCCGCAGCCTTCATTGAGGTTGTTCTGTAATCGACGGGTGTCGACGTCACTCCGCCTGCTCCCGGCCATGCGCCGATGGCGGCGGCCATTCGAGTTGAAGGAGATCAGCCATGCAGCATCAGACCACAGTTGTCGTTTCGCGGGCCGCCAGGCGCGGCCGCGCATCGCGTAGCGCCCAACGCGGCGCATCGCTGCTCGAAGCGATTGCCTATTTGGGCATCGCGGCCATCGTCGTGATCGGCGCGGTCGCGCTGCTGAACGGCGCATTCACCAGCGCGGGCACCAACGAACTGGCCGAGCAGGTCAATGCGATTCAGGCGGGGGTGAAGAAGTTGTATATGGGGCAGGCCAACGGTTATACGAGCATCAGCAATTCGGTGCTGTCGAGCGCCGGCGTGTTTCCGAGCACGATACCGGTGTCGGGCGCGAATGCCAACGCGACGAATACGTGGGGTGGCTCCGTCGCCGTCACTTCCCCCAGTACCGGCACGTTCCAGATCGAGTATCAGCAGGTGCCTCAAGCGGTCTGCATCAATACGGTTACGGCGGGAGGTAGCTGGATTTCTGTGCAGGTCAACGGCGTAAGCGCTACGCCGCCGCCGATGACGCCTGCCGCCGCTCAAGGGGCATGCACCAGTGCGACGGCCAACACGATCGACTGGATCTCCTCCTGATCCTCGCCCCAGCCGCGCGTCGCACGCTCGCACCATGTACCTGATCTGGACCGTCGTCGCGTTCTCGACGTTGATCGGCGCTTACGCGTTGTTCGACGGCGAGAGCGTGTGCGCTACCGCGGCGCCGTCGGACATGGCGCTCGCGCTGAACCTGAGCGACTACCGCCAGGCGGTGATGGCCTACGTGCAGGCGCACCCGGGCGTTGCCGGCAGCGTACCCGGCAACGTGCTGCAACTGTCGTCCGGCGAGGTGCCCAACAATGCGTGGCACAACTACGTGGCGACCAATCCGGGCCAGGGCGCCGGCAGCGAAGTGATCGTCTACGCGGCATCGACGAGCATGGCGGCCGTCGTCCCCGGCATCGAGCAACTCGCGCAAGGCTCGATGCTGGCCGGCGCCGCCGACAACGGCTACGTCGTTTCGAGCGGCAACCCGGCAGTGGCGCTGCCCGCCTCGGTGACGGCCGGCGTGCCGAACGGCGCGCCGGTCTGGATCGGCCAGGTCTATCCGTGATGAAAAGACCCGCAACCCGTTTGTCGAGCGGCCCGCGCATGCCCGCGCGTCGGCGCGCGCGCGGCTTCACGCTGATCGAGATGCTGGCCGCGCTCGCGATCGCCGCGGTGATGATCGCCGGCATGACGGCGATGGTCGGCACGTCGCTCGAGGACACGCGCGGGCAACAGAGCGCGCTCTATCAGGCGCGCATTGCGGCGGCCGCGCGGCAACTGGTCGAAGCGAACTACGCGCAACTCGCGCAGACGGCCGCGGGCGGCTCGTTCGCAATCGGGCTCAATACGGCCGGCAGTTACCAGCTCGCG
Organism: Paraburkholderia lebeckiae; assembly: GCF_050436225.1. Taxonomy (NCBI): domain Bacteria; kingdom Pseudomonadati; phylum Pseudomonadota; class Betaproteobacteria; order Burkholderiales; family Burkholderiaceae; genus Paraburkholderia; species Paraburkholderia lebeckiae. The sequence continues at coordinate 903,087 of NZ_JBNDLU010000003.1, forward strand.
TCGTATCTGTCGGGCACCACCGGCACGACGAATCCATATGGGCAGACGCCGTGTCTGCTGATCAACGGCGTTGCCGGTCAGCCCGGTTCAATCCAGGCGTTGCTCGTGACCGAAGGCGGCCGCACGATTCCCGACGGCGAACTCGGCTATATCGCCGCGAACGCCGGGCAGGGCGGCGGCGCAATCCAGGCGATGACGAGTCCTGCTGGGGCCGCGAAAGGCGCGTACGGCGGCTGGACAGTCACCGCGCCGAATCCCGGCAACGTGTCGTGCTCGGGCAAGCGTACCGGCGTGGGCCACCTCGCGAGCCTCGTCACGACGACTTCGACGCAGGCACAGAACACCGACTACCTGTACCGCGTCGCGGTGCCGGGCAACACCGATGTGAACACGATGCACGTGCCGCTCGTGCTCGCGACGACGCAAACCGCTTTTGCACAGTGCAGCGAACCGGGCGCGGTCGCAGCCGATTCGAGCGGCAATGTGCTGAGTTGCGAGAATGGGCCGAACGCATCGTTTGCGTACCAGTGGCTGCCGCAGGCGTCGTATCAATGGAGGCAGCCGGTGGCAACCTACAACGCTCTGACGAGCTTGACGAGTCCGCACGACGGCGACGTCTCGATGTCGCGGGACACACATCGCGCGTTCACGTACAACGCCGCGGCCGGCAGCTGGCAGGCGCTGGCGGTCGACCAGAACGGCCAGCTGACGCTCGGCAACAGCGCGACGCTCGGCGCCACCTGCGGCCCCAATCCGGCGAGCGGCACGCTGCTGACGACGGACGCGGCCGGCGACGTGCTGTCCTGCCAGTCGGTCACGGACAGCAACGGCAACACGGCGCTGCGCTGGGAGATCAGCACCGCGATCACGGCGGGGCCGACCACGACGGGCTGTACGCTCGTGATGACTACGCCGGGCGCGACCGACTACACGGGATGCGGAGGCCCGGCCGGCGGCTCCATCACCGGGCCCAAGAACGGGACGTACTCGTACACGATGAGGATACCGGTCACGCTGACGAGACCCGGCGTGATCACCGCGTCGAGCTGGGGGCACATGAACGACGGCGTCTGCGTAACCACCACGCAACCGACGCAGAGCGCGCAGCTATCGCAGGACCTCGACATTCTCGACGGCTCGCAGAATTCGATCTCGCACACGGAAAGTCAGACGCCGACGCTCACGAACGACTCGGGCGGGATCAACAACACGCTGGCGCAGTCGGTGCAGCCGGGCACGTATCAGGTGCAGGTGACGACCAACTGGGCCACGTACTACGGCATCACGACACCGTGGACCAGCAGCTACTGCTATCCGGCGGGCAACCCCATCCCGAACACGCCGGTGGCGGCGGGCTGGACCATCAACCTCTACTACTGAGCGAGCAAGCGAGCGTGCGAGCCGTCGTGCAACCCTTCGTCCCGATTTCCCGCCCGCACGCCGGAGCGCGCGCGGCCCGGCGTGCATGCCGCTCAGCGCGGCGCCTGCGACTGCAACAGCTCGTGCAGCTCCAGCCGGTTGTAGGTCATGCGCAGCGCGTCACGCGGCAGACACGCGCCCTTCGCGACCAGCGACGCGAGGTGCTCGTTCAGCAGCCGGGACATGTTGTCTTCCTTGCGCCGCATGAACTCGGCGATGAACGGCAGCTTCGCCGCGTCCGTCAACAGCGGGCTGATCTGCTGGTTATTGTTGAACAGCAATTCGCTCGCGAGCACGAAGTTCTCGCCGTCGGCGCTCGGCACGAGGCACTGGCAGACGATGCCGATCAGCGAGTTCGCGAGCGTGGCCGCGTAGCGCTCGCGATGTTCGAGCGGGAAGAACGACAACAGGCGCGTCAGCGTGCCGAGCGCGCTGCCCGTGTGCATCGTCGCGAGCACGAGGTGGCCCGACTCGCCGGCCTGCAGCGCGGTTTCGGCGGTCTCCGTGTCGCGCACTTCGCCGACCATGATCACGTCGGGCTTCTGGCGCAGCGCCTCGCGCAGGCCGGCCGGAAACGACGGCGTGTCGGTCGGCACTTCGCGCTGCGAAACGATCGAACTGCGGCTTTCCAGTTCGTATTCGATCGGCTGCTCGATGGTGATGATGTGGCTGTTGCGGCTGCGGTTGATGTAGTCGAGCATCGACGCGATCGTCGTGGTCTTGCCCGAGCCGGTCGGGCCGGTCACGAGCACGAGGCCCTTCGCGGTGTCGAGCATCGAGCGCACGTACGCGGGCAGGCCGAGCCTGTCGATCGGCATCGGCTGCAGCGGCAGGCGGCGAATCGAGATCACGAGCTTGCGCCCGCCGTACGTGCGATAGATGTTGCAGCGCAGACGGCAATGCGTGAGCACGAACGGCCGGTCGATCGCGCCGTGCTGCAGCAGCGTTTCCCATTCCGGCTCGATCGACGTGAGCGTCGGCAGCATCTCGTCGAGCAGCACCGGCTCCTCGCCGGCCGCCACCCAGCCGCGCGGCGCTTTCAGCATGATCGGGCGATCCTGCTCGATGTGAATGTCCGTGAAGGTCTGCTTGAGATCGATCAGGTCGAGAATCTCACGAGTCAAATCGCGGCGTTGCAGAGGCGAGGAATCCATCTTCGATATCCGGCAAACGGTTGGGAGCGGCAAATTCTCACACGAAATCGCTGTCGCTGCGCAACGTCGCGTCGCGCAATTTCAGCCTTTTTTCAGGCACGGCCGTGCGCGCCGTCGCCTTCCCCCTTCCTCAGTGACTTTGCAAGCCAATATGAAGTGGACCGCTAAGCTGAACGTCGTCGCGCTGTGCGCGTTGCTCACCGCCGGCGCGTTAGCGCCCGTCACCGTCGCGGCCGCGCCGGTGCGCTGGAAGTCGGCCTCGGTCGACTACGTCGCCGAGGGTAAGGACATCAAGGACGTATTGCGCGATTTCGGCGCGAGCCAGGGCCTCGCGACCCGCATCGCGCCCGGCGTCAGCGGCACCGTGAGCGGCAAGTTCCATCTGCCGCCGCGGCGCTTCCTCGATACGCTCGCCGCGTCGTTCGGCTTCGTCTGGTACTACGACGGTGAGGTGCTCGACATCGTGTCCGCCGCCGATCTGCAGACCACCCTCATCAAGCTCGATACCGCCGATACCGCGGGACTTGCTCGCACGCTCGAACAGATGCACATCGCCGATGAGCGGTTTCCGATCGTCTACAACGCGGAACAGGGGACCGCGCTCGTCAGCGGGCCGCCACGCTATGTGCAGATGGTCACCGACATCGCGTCGCGGCTCGACGCGAACGCCGCGCGGCGCGGCGGCACCGAGGTGCGCGTGTTCGCGCTCGACCACGCGTGGGCCGCCGACCGGAACGTGTCGATCGACGGCCAGGAAGTGACGCTGCAGGGCGTGGCGACGGTGCTCAACGGCATCTATCATCCGCAGCAGTCGCGCGACGCGCAGCAGCGCAACGGCGGCAGCGGTGCGGACGGCCGCCGCCGCGCATCCGGCGTCACGCGCAACACGCCGATCAGCAACGTCAACGGCGACACCTACTCGAGTCCGTACGCGGCCAGTTCGAACAGTTCGTATCTGCCGCCGCCGCTGCCGGACGGCTCGGGCGGCCGGGGCATGTTTGCGGGGCTGACCGGCCAGCCGTCCGCGGCGGTGGCGGCCGCGGTCGGCACGCCGCCCCCGCAGCAGCAGAGCACCGGCGCGGCGGCGAGCGGGCAGGACGAACTGCCGGTGATCGTCGCCGACCAGCGCACGAACTCGGTGATCGTGCGCGACACCGGCGATCACATGAGCCAGTACGGCACGCTGATCCACCGTCTCGACGTGAAGCCGCAACTGATCGAGATCGAGGCGCACATCATCGAGATCGACGACAACGCGCTGCAGCAGCTCGGCGTCGACTGGACCGCGCACAACAGTCACCTCGACATCCAGACCGGCACCGGCACGCTCCCGCAGTCCACCTACAACGGCACGCTCACGCAGAACTTCGGGCAGACCACGCTGCCCGGCAACGTGCTGAGCTCGGCCACGCCGGTCGGCGCGTCGGTGGCGGCGGTGCTCGGCGATGCGGGCCGCTATCTGATGGCGCGCATCTCGGCGCTGCAGCAGAACAACACCGCGAAGATCGATGCGAGTCCGAAGGTCGTCACGCTGAACAACATCGAGGCCGTGATGGACAACAAGCAGCAGTTCTTCGTCCCGGTGTCCGGCTATACGGCCGGCGACCTCTACAGCATTTCCACCGGCGTCTCGCTGCGCGTGCTGCCGATGGTGGTCGACGAGGACGGCAAGACGCGCATCAAGCTCGACGTCGCGATAGAGGACGGCGAGCTGACCTCGCAGACCGTCAGCAACCTGCCGGTGATCCAGAACAGCACCATCAACACGCAGGCGTTCATCGACGAGGGACAGGCGCTGTTGATCGCCGGCTATCGCGCGAACAACGACACCGACGGCGTGACCGGCGTGCCGCTGCTGTCGAAGATTCCGGTCATCGGCGCACTTTTTCGCACGAACAACCGGCAAAAGAGCCACATGGAGCGGCTGTTCCTGCTGCTGCCGCGCGTGATCACGCCGACTTGACGGGCGGGCAAGGAGAACCGATGGAAGACCCCGGATTGCGCAGTTCGGCCGACGAAGTGCGACGCATGCGCGGCGTGCTCGGCGGCCTGCCGTGCGGCGTCGTGGTGCTCGATGCGACCGGCGAGGTGCGCGAAGCGAACGCGCGCGCAGGCGCGTTGCTCGAGATCGCGCTGCCGGCCGGGCTCGACTTCGGCGCGGCGCTCGGCGAGCGTTTCGGCGTGGGGGACGTGTTGCGGCCGGCGCAACTCGAATGCGGCTTCGAGCTGCGCGCGGGCGAGCGCACGCTGTGGCTGCAGGGCGGTCCGGCAGCCGGCGCGAGCGGCACCGTGATCGCGGTGACCGACGTGACCGGTTTTGCGCGCACGGTCGACGAGCGCGAGATGTCGCTGCGTTTTTTGCTGCACGATCTGCGCTCGCCGCTCAATTCGATCAGCGCGCTGACCCAGCTCGACAGCAGCGACCCCGAAGCGTTCGAGCGTTGCGGCGGCATGCAGCAAATCACGCAGCTTGCGCAGTACGTGCTGTCGCTCGGCGAGCAGTTCATTTTCAACTCGGTGTCCGAGCATCTGCAGACGCGTGACTTCCGGCGCTTCGACCTGCGCGTGACGCTGCGCCAGATCGTGTCGCAACTGGAAGTAACGGCGGTCTATTGCGGCGTGCCGCTGCAGTTGTGGCTGCCCGACAGCGCGCCGGTTTGGATCAACGGCATGCGCAATTTCGCGGCGCGCGCGATCCAGAACGTGATCGACAACGCCGTGCGGGCTTCGCCGCGCGGCGAGGCCGTGACGGTGTCGCTGCGCCATCGCGACAACAGCGTCGAAGTGCTGGTGAGCGACCGCGCGGGCGGACTGCCGGGGCTCGTCGACGGCGTGCGCCTCTCCGATTTCGACAAGCTCGGCAAGAGGACCGCGACCGGTTTCGGCCTCGGGCTGAAACTCGCCGTGCGCATCGTCGAGCTGCACGGCGGCACGCTGTACGCGGAACTCAACGGGCAGGGCGGCACGCTGTTCGTGCTGCGCCTGCCGTGCCTGAATCCCGCCGCACCGCGCGCGGCGCACGCGTCGCTCGCCGACGCCGACCGTGCGTTGCGCGCTGCGCGCCGTTGAGTGCGGCGGTACACTCGGCGGCTCTTCCCATAACGAGGTTTGACGATGAAATCGCTCTCAGGCAGACCCGTTCGCATCCTGCTGGTCGAGGACGACGTCGCGCATCATGCGCTGCTCAATTCGTGGCTGAAGACCGAGGGTTACCACGTCGACGGCTTTCACAACGGACTCGAAGCGCAGCAGCATCTGACCGAACAATGGGCCGACCTCGCGATACTCGACTGGGACGTGCCGGGGCTGGCCGGCGACAAGCTGCTGCAGAAAATCCGCGGCCGTTCGCAGTCGGCGATGCCGGTGATCTTCCAGACCGTGCATTCGGCCGAAAGCGACATCGTGCGCATCCTCGACGCCGGCGCGGACGACTACCTCGTCAAGCCGTTCGACCGCCAGGTGCTGCTCGCGCGCGTGCGCGCGCTGCTGCGCCGTTTCGCTTCGGCCAATGTGCAAGGGCGGCGCATGATGGTCGGCGCGTGCGTGCTCGACCAGCAGGCGCGCGCGCTGGTGGTGGACGGCGAAGCGCATCGGCTCGGCACGAAAGAATTCGACATCCTGTGGCATCTGGCGTCGCACCTCGGGACGGTGGTGATGCGTCAGGATCTGATGAGCGTCGTATGGGGCTGGGACGCGGCGGTGCAGAGCCGGTCCGTGGACATGTATGTGAGCCGCGTGCGCAGCAGCCTGAAGGCGGCCGGCGTCGACTGGACCGTGCAGTCGGTCTATGCGACCGGCTATCGGCTCACGTTCGGCGCCGAGGGCGGGCGTGACGCGGCCGCACCTGCCTCTTCCCTGGATTCCTGACGGCATGACCTCATGAGTTTTTCACCGATGAGGGCTCGCAGTCGTCGGACGTGGCGCGGCGTCACGAACTGTGTGTCGCTTCCGCACGGGCGGCCAACGGCTGCGCTGAGCCTGCTGCTCGGCGTGCTGCTGGTGGCGATGGCCGGCGTTGCTTGCCGGCCGGCGCTCGCGGCTCCGGTCAACTGGAACGGCGAGCGCTTCGCGTACGCGACGAACGGCAGCAGCGTCGCCGACACGCTGCGCACGTTCGCGGCGGGCCAGCACCTGACGTTGCGTGTCACCGGAACCATCGACGGCGAGGTGAGCGGCCGTTTCTCGATGCCGCCGCAGCGCTTTCTCGACACGTTGTGCGCGACCTACGGCCTCGTCTGGTATTTCGACGGCGCGGTGCTGCGGGTGTCGCCCGCCGGCGCGCAGCAGCATCTCGCCATGCGGCCGCACTACCTGAGCCTGCAGGCGCTGCGCGCGGCGCTGCTCGGCGCCGGCGTGGCCGACGAACACTTTGCGCTGCGTGCGGACGCCGCGGCCGGCACGCTGAGCGTCTACGGGCCACCCGACTATGTGGCGAGCGTCAGGCAGGCCGCCGCGCGGCTCGAAGCCGATGCACGCTCGCGCACGCATACCGCCGTGCGGCTGTTTCATCTGCGCGTGGCGACGGCCGCCGACCAGACCCGCGTGGTCGACGGCCGCGAGGTGGTCGTGCCCGGCGTCGCGACGCTGTTGCGGCAACGGCTGCATGGCGGCCGGCGAGCGGCGTCGAACGATGCCGCGACGGCGGCTGCTGCGAACGCGCCGCTCGAATTCGACGCGCCGCTGCCGGTGGTCGAGGCCGACGCGGGGACGAACTCGATCCTGATTCGCGACGTGCCCGAACGCATCGACGGTGACGGAGTGCTGGTGGCCGATGCGGACCTGCAGCCGCAACTCGTCGCGCTGCAGACATGGGTGGTCGACGTGCCGAGCGACGCGCTGCCGGAGGTGCAGTCCACGTTGTCGGCGCCGCTGACGCCGGGCACGCCGGTGACGGCCGCTGACGGCGCCCGCGCGCTGCTAGCCCGGCTCGCGGCGCTGGAGCGCACGCGCGGCGCGAGGCTGGAGGTGTCGCGCACCGCGTTCACGCTCGACCGCGCGCCGGCGGTGTTCGATCGCCACGAAGCGCAACTGCTGAGGCGGACGGCGGACGACGACAGCGGAGCGCTCGACGACAGCAGCAGCGGCGTCGATGTCTGGCTATCGGTCGCGCCGACGGTGGAGGCGCGCGGCGGTGTGCCGGGTGTGTCGCTGCGTGTCGACTGGGCGCGTCCGGGGCCCGCGCCTGGCGGGCGCAACGGCGCGCTGGACGGGGCGAGCGCGAGCGTGCCGGCCGGCGACGGGCTCGCGGTGCTCGGCGACGGCGCGCCCGCATCGATGCAGCGCGTGATCGTCGTGGTGCCGCGCATCGTCGCGTAACGCGCGCGCTGTCGCAGCCGCGCATCGACCTCTATGCGCAGGCATTGCCGCCAGTGCGGGCGTCGTGTGGGCCAAAACGGCCTGCACGACACCCGCTCAGGCCCGCAGCCACATGTAGTTGCCCGAAGCGATACCTTCGAACATCTCGTCGGTCGATTCGAGAATGTTGGTCTGCCAGTAGCGGCCGTGCTCGGCGTAGTGGCCGAGCAGATCGGCGAGGTATTCGCCGGTGATGTCGGGCCCCATCGGCAGGTGCACGAGCAGCACGATGCCGCCTGTGTCCGCATCCATGCACAACTGCGCCTGGTCCTGCGCGTAGACGAGCAGATTCGCTTCCAGCATCAGCCGGAAGACCACCAGCGAGCGGCCGGCGGTGACCGCGCCGTAATGGAAGCACACATACATCGCGCCAGCATCGTTCTCGTGATGATCGAGGCGGACGTCGAAGCCTTCGATTTCCAGCGTCTGCGTTTCGACCACGTACTCGGCGTCGGGCAACCCGACGACCGCGCAGACTTCGTGAACCAGCTCGACGTAACGTTCCCTGCTCATGGTGTAAGGCGGCGATCCCAAACGGCGGAAAACAAAAAGGCGGGCGCACGAAAGCGGGAACCGGAGCTCCGGCTGCCGCGCACCCGGCGTACGAGGGGTACGGACGACTTACTGGCCCTTCGCGGCGTCCGAGATGTTCTTCGCGCCGTTGTTGCCGACCGACGCCAACGCCGAGGTCTCCTGCTGCTCGATGTTGATCTGCATGCTGGCCATTGTCATGGCGTTGTTCTCGTCGGCCATCTGCTGCATCTGGCCGACCATGCTCGCGCTGTTGTTGGCTGCGTCCTGCGCTCCGGTTGCGGTGACTGATGACGACATCGTGATTCTCCAGTGAAGGTCAAGGAAGGTTGGCTACTGCACGTGGACCTGCGAAAGCTACTGCTGGCTGAAAGAGCATTACGGGTGCTGCATGGCGGCGGTGCGCACGACCAAACCGCATCGCGTCGCGCGCCGCCGCGACTCAGTACGCGGTGCCGCGCATGCTGCGCCGCTCGTGCAGCGCGAGCACGATGCGCCGCGCCGCGATCATTCCGCGGTACAGCTTCTGCAGCTCGCTGCGCTGCTGATCGTCGCGCGCCGTCTGCGCGAACGTGCTGATGCGCCGCGCGGTTTCGTCGAACGCGGCGGCGATGCGCGCGACCCGCTCGGTGGCGTCCGGCGCGGCGAGCGTCGCGTCGAGCGTGTTCAGATCTTCCGCGATGGGAAGCAATGCGTCGTACATGTCGGTTTCTCCGGTCAATCGTTGCCGCGATCCGCGGCGGCGCCTGCGAACAGATGCTTGGTGCCGTCGGGGGTTTCGATGTAGCGCAGGCCGCCGGTGGCGACCACTTCGGTGTACTCGACGTCGGACGCGGGCATCCGCGCTTCCTTCACGTCGATGTCGATGCGTTTGACGTTGTCGTCGAGATCGGCGCGCACGCTCGCAATGCGGTCGCGGAACGCGTCCATCGCATGGACGCTGCCCGACACGCGGAACACGCCGTGGCCGTCGTAGCTCACATGCGCGCCGGTGTCGGCGAGCGACTGCTGAATGTCGTCGACGTCCTGCTGCGCGACGTCGTACTCGCGCCGCACGTTGCCGCGCGCGAGCTGGTCCATGATGCGGCGCGCGCGGGCGCTGTCGTCCGCGTTCGCGACGATGCCCTTGACGGCGACGCCGTCGCGGCGCGCGGCGACTTGCAGATCCGCGAAGCCGGCGCGCTGCAAGGCGCTGCCCAGTTCCGTCGCGAGCAGGTCGCTGTTCACCGGCCGGTTGGCTGCCTCGCTCGGCTGGGCGGCGGTCAACATCGCGCCGGCGGCCGCGAGGCCGGCGATCGCGCCGGCGCACCCGAGCGCGATCGCTGCGGTGCGCCAGTTCCGGCGGCCCTGGGCGGGACGGGGGGCGCGCTTTGCATCGGCCGGCTCATTACGCTCCGCTGCATGGGTTGCGGTGGCTGGATCAGCGACGCCGGCATCGGCTGCGTGCAACGCGGGCTCGGCTGCCGGCTCCGGCTCCGGCTGCGCTTCGCTCGCTGTGCCTTCGGCGGCGAGTGCCGCGGTCTTCCACAGCCCGGCCAGCAGTTCGAGATCGGACGGCCACGCGCCGTCCTGCGGGCCGAGGCAGAACACTACGTCGCCGAACGGCACCGCGACGAAATCGGCCACGAGCACTTCGTCGCCGTGCACGGAGTAGAGCCGCGTCACGCCGTCCTCGCCGAGCGTCAGCGTGATCGGCTCGACTTGCCAGTCGCTGATGCAGATGTCTGCATCGTCGGCGCCGCCGATGCAGTAGCTGCCCGGCGCGACGCTGATCTGCGCGCCGGCATGCAATCCAGTCAGTACTCGCAGGGCTTTCATGCTCGTGGTTCCCGTAGGTCCGTTTCACTTCGATCGTCGTGCGATCCATTACAGCCAGTGTAGGGAGCGCCTGCGCCGCCGATCGCACCAATGCGAACTTGCTGCGAATTTCACGAAGCGCCGGGCGAACGCGGCGCACTCGGGGCGGCGACGCCTCCCGACACGCCGCCCGGCGCGGCCGGGGCGGCGGTTGCCGCCGTGGCGTCCATCAGGCGCTGGCGCACCATCGACAGCGACTGCTCGTTGTCGTCGTAGTCGATCCGAAAGCGCTGGCGCGCGAGTGTCAGGTCGAGGGTGTGGCCGAGCAGCCGGGCGCCGACCGTGCCGTTGCCGGGCTGCGCGAGTGCGCTGTTGATCTGCGCCTGCAGTTGCGCGGGCTGGCGCTTCATCGCCATCCGCGAGCACGCGGACAGCAGCGCGAGCGGCAGCATCAGGTGCAACGACTGGCGCTGCGCGTGCCGATCCCCGCCTTGCAGTTCGCGGCCGAGTCCGATCAGTTCGCGCGCGTAGCCGTCGGCGAGCGTCTGCGCGCGCGTCGGCGACGCGCCTTGCCGCTCCGCGAGCGCCTGCAGCCGCATCGGCGCGACAGCAGTCTTGCGTGCCATGCCACCCGCCTTCTTCAGCGCGAAGCTCGCCGGCTTGTCGCCGCGCCCGCGGCGTTCATGCGGCTCGCCCGGCGATCGTTGCCGTTGTTGCTGCTGCGATTGCTGCTGTGGTTGTTGCTGCGATTGTCCCTGCGGCTGGCCTTGCTGCTGACCATCCGACTGGCCCCCGTGAGACTGGCCTTGCTGCTGCCCGTGGCGGCCCTGCTGCTGACCCTGTTGACGCTGTTGACCGTCGCGCTGCTGCCCGTCTTTCTGCCCGCGCTGGTCCTGTCCATGTTCGTGCTCGTGCTCATGATCGCGGCCATGCTTCTGCTCGCGATCCTGATTCGGGTCGTTCTCGTGGCGCTGCCCGGATTCGTGCGCGCCGTCCTCGGGCCGCTCGCGCCCGGTCGCCTTGTCGCGAGGCTTGCCTGCCGCGCCGGGCCGCGGCCTCGTGCCGAGCTGGCGCAGCAGTTTCTGGCCGGCCGCGGACGGGTCCTTGCCATGAGACTCGGCGAAGCGCTTGTTGCGGTAGAACGCCGCCATCAGCGCCTTGTTGTGCTGGATCTTGTTCGCACGCAGCTTGCGCTGCATCACCAGGTGCGACACCTGCCCCTGATGCGCATGGGTCTGCTGGACGTGCGCGTGTCCCGTCTTCGCGTCGTGCGCCTGCTGGTCGACGTGCGGTTGCTGGCCGCCGTGGATGCGCGTGCTCACGACGGCACCGCCAGCGTGACGACTTCGTTCGCGAAGCGCAGGATCGCGGCGGCGCCCCATGCGCCGGCGATCAGCACGGTCGCGATCACCGCGACCAGCTTGACCGCGTACGAGATGCTCTGATCCTGCATCGACGTGATGGCCTGCACGAACGAGATCGCGAGACCGGACAGCGCGGCCACCACCACGACCGGCATCGACACCGAGAGGCACAGCAACAGGCCCTCGGTGGTGAGGCGGACAAGCGTTTCGGTTTCCATGAAGAGAGCCTCGAAAGGAGTCGTGCCGGCGCTAGCGATAGGTCAGCACGAGGCCATGGATCAGCGTCGACCAGCCGTTCATCGCGACGAACAGCAGTAGCTTGAACGGAATCGCGACGTTGGTCGGCTGCACCTGGTTCAAGCCCATCGCCATCAGCACGTTGGCGATCACGAGATCCACGACGACGAACGCGATGTAGAGCAGAAAGCCGATCTTGAACGCGTCCGCCATCTCGGTCAGCGTGAACGCTGGCGCCAGCACGATCAGGTCGTCCTCGCGCACTTTCGCGGCCATCTCGCGCGGCCAGACCGCGGCGGCCGAGCGCACGAAGAAGCGCTTTTCGCGCTCGTGCGCGTGCTTTTTCAGGAACGCGCGGAACGGCTCCTTGCCGGCGTCGAACACGTTGAGCACGAGGGTCGACGTATCGGTGCCGGGCGCCGCGCGGTTGTTCTGCATGGCCTGCATCGCCTGCATGCCGAGCGGCGCCATCACATACGCGGTGACGAGCACCGCGATGCCGTTCAGCACCATGTTCGGCGGCACCTGCTGCACGCCGAGCGCGTTGCGCAGCAGGCCGAGCACGACCACGATCTTGGCGTACGAGGTGGCGACCATCGCCACGAACGGGATCAGGCTGATCGCGACGACCGCGAGCAGCAGCCCGGTGAGGTCGCTAAATTGAACCATGATGCGGCTGCGACAATTGCACGAGACGAACGCCGAGGTGGTCGCCCACGCTCACGAGCTCGCCAAATCCGATGGTCTGGCCATACGTGACGAGACGAACGCGCGCGTCGGGCAGCGCGGTCGGCAGCTCCAGCACGTAGCCCGCGCGAAGCGCGGAAAGCTGCGCGACCGGCAGCGACACCGTGTCGATCTCCAGTTTGAGCGGCAGGTCGAGGTGGCTGATGTCGACCGGAGTGTCGATCGAATCGGTCAGCGGGGCGTTGAATTGCATGTCGTGACTCATCACGGGGTCCTCTTCGATAGTGAGCGATTGCGGGCCGGCGATGGCGAGCGCGCGCAGTTGCCGGGTGCCGTAGCGGCCCCATGCGACGGGCAGGCGGGCCGTCTCGCATTCGCCGCGATAGAGCGCGGCGAATGCGTTCGATACACAGCGGAGCACCACGTCGCCGGGCCGCAGCGAATCGAGCAGCGCGACGCTGACGGAGCGCTCGCCGATCGACAGGCGGCCCGGCACCGCGATGCTGCTGACGTGCGTCGCGAACGGCAGACACTGGTTCGCGACGAGGCGTTCGAGCGCTTCGAGCCATTCGGTGTCGAGGTCGTCGAGCACCGCGTCGATGCGCCGTGCGCCGAGCCGGAAAGTGAGCGCGCAGCGCGGTTGTTGCCCGCGCTGCGCGGCGGCCGGGGCGAGCGCGACGATGTCGACGCCGTCCATCCCGAGTCGTGCGAGCGCGGCGGTCAGCGGTTCGAGCAGTACCGCGCCGACCGCGCGGCGCAACGCTGGCTGCGCGTCGGGGTCGGCGGCGAGCAGGCTGGCGAGCCCGGGGTGCTGCGCGACGTCGAGTGCGAACTCGGCTTGTTGCAGGCCCCAGCGCAGCGTCACGACGGCGACGTCGCGCTCTGCGAGCGGGTCGTGCGTGCCGACGCTCCAGTGGCTCACGCCGCACGTGTGCGCGAGCAGCGTGTGGAGCCGTGCGTCGAGTGCGAGACGCTGCCAGCGTGCGAGCTGCGCGCCCAGCGCCGGCATGCGCGCCGCGTCGAGCGGCTGCGCAACCGCCGATGGCGCTTGCACTTGCGCTTGCGCTTGCGCGGCTTCGGCCGGGGCGGTCGGCGCGGTGTCGAATGGCGTGCGGGGGTGGTCCATTGTCGATATCAGGAAACGGTGATCTCGATGTTGCGCGGGCGGTGTGGCGCGCTCTGCGTGAGCGGGCCGGCGAGCCGTTCGCGCAGCGTCGCGGCATGAACGGAGATTAAGTGCCGCGATTGCGGATGCGCGGTCTCGAAGCGAAGCACGAGGTCGAAATGCGAAAGCGTCAGGTGCAGATCGCATTCGGGCAACTGCTGCGGATCGAGCGAGATCGACAACTGCCAGGTGCCGCGTGCGAGCGCGGCCGGATTCGCGCAGAAGGCGGCCGTTTGCGAGACCAGATAGTCGAGCAGATGCGGGGGCGCTTCGCCGGTCGGTGTCACGGCGGACAGCGCCTCGACTCTTGCGCGAGCGGCTGCGGTGGCAGTTGCGGTGGTGGTTGCTGCGGCGCTAGAGGCGGCACCCGCGGCAGCGGTGACAGGCGCGGACGGCATCGATCGCGCGGCGCCCGCGGGCGGCGCGTGGCTGCCGTCACTGTGGTTGTCGCCGTTGCCCGCGCCGTTGTCCGCGCCGTTGCCCGAATTGCTCCCGTCGCCCTGCTGGCTGCCGCGTTCGTCGGCATCGGGTTGCTGATCGCCGCGTTGCGGGGTGTCGCGCTGTTCGGCGAGCGCGGTCACCGCGAACGCCGCCGCGCCGCCGCCGTAGCGGCCGGCGTGCAAGCCGCCATACAGCGCGAAGTCGTGTGCCGCATGCGCCGTATGCATCGCCGACGCTTCGGTGCGCGCGTCGTCGCCGTCGGCATCGTGCGCAGCCTGCTCGTCGGTCTCGTCGGCCTCGTCGCCGTGCGCGCGGGCTTCGGCCTGCTGATCGGCGGCCGCCGCCGCGGCCAGTTGCCGGTAGCGCTCGAACAGCGCCGCCTGGCGGCCTGGCGGCGTCGACGACGATGCGCTTGCGGCCGCGGCCTCATCGTTCGGTGCAAGCACGCGCACCCGGTGCAGATCGGTCCGGTTCATCGCGGCGCTCCGTTACATCGCGAGCCGGCCGACCGGCTGCAGATCGACATGCGCACCCAGCTCCTGATACGAGTAGACCGGCAGCCACGGCAGGCGCGCTTCGATCATCCGCTTCAGGTAACGGCGAATGTCCATCGACGCGACCATCGCCAGCGGCTCGCGCGGCGTTTCGCCGACGATCTCGACGAGCCGGTTCACGAGGTGATTGATGTCCTCGGGTGGCAGTGCGAGGAAGTTGCCGGTCGGCGTCTGCTTGATCGACTGGCGCACGTGCTGCTCGACCTGAACGTCGACCACCACCACCGGCAGATCGCGCACGCCGCCGGTGGCGCGGTGCGCGATCATGCGGCCGAGGTCGATGCGGATGTACTCGGTCAGCATCAGCATGTCCTTTTCCTTGGGACCCCAGACGATCAGGCTTTCGGTGATGCTGCGGATATTGCGGATCGGCAGGCCCTCTTCGAGTAGGCGGCGCAGCACGTCGGCCATGCGCTGCAGCGGCAGCGCCTTCTGCACTTCGGCGACGAGGCCCGGATAGTCCTCGCCGAGCTGGTCGAGAATCCACTGCGCCTCCTGGATGCCGAGGAACAGATGCGCGTGCTGCCGCAGCAGCGCGACGGTGCGGCGCGCGATCAGCGCCTCCGGGCTCCCGTCGTCATGCGTTGCCGCGCCTGCCGATTCGGCAAGCGTCGAGCGGCCATGCGGCACGTCGAAGATCAGGACTTCGTAGGTGTGCGCCGGCAGCGTCGCGTCGGTCCACATCATGATGCCGGGGTAGGGCAGGCCGACTTCGGCCTGCAACGCGGCGCGCTGGGCGTCGAACGCGCGGTCGAGCGCGTCGGCCGCGAGGCGCGCGGCCACGTCCGGCGCGAGCCGCACGCCGAGCGGGCAGGTGAACTGCGGCGGCTGCACGAGGATCGACGGCGCATCGCCTTTCGCTCCGGCACGCTGCAGCGCGCTGACCGGCTTGCCGCCGCCGCCCGCGCGCGCGCCTTGCTTCTTCTGCAGCCGGTAGCCGGTGAACGCGAGGATCGCCGCGAGCAGCAGGAACAGCACCATCGGAAAGCCGGGCACCAGCGCGAAGCCGACCAGCAGCAGCGCAGCGAAGTAGAGCGCGCGTGCGTTGCTGGTGAACTGCCGGCCGATGTCCTCGCCAAGCGAGCTTTGCGAGTCGCCGCCCTCGTCGACGCGCGTGATCATCACGCCGGCCGCCACCGAAATCAGCAGCGACGGAATCTGCGAAACCATCGCATCGCCGATCGACAGCACCGAGAAGCGGTTGGCCGCGTCGCCGGCCGACATCCCGTGATACGCGACGCCGACCGCGATGCCGCCGATGATGTTGATCAGCGTGATCATCAGGCCGGCGATCGCGTCGCCCTTCACGAATTTCATCGCGCCGTCCATGCCGCCGTGCAGCTGGCTTTCGACCGCGAGGCGCGCGCGCTTCGTGCGCGCTTCGTCGGGCGTCAGGATGTTCGCGCGCAGGTCGGCGTCGATGCTCATCTGCTTGCCGGGCATCGCGTCGAGCGTGAAGCGCGCGCCGACTTCCGCCACGCGCTCCGAGCCCTTCGCGATGACGATGAACTGCACGACCGAAATGATCACGAACACCACCAGCCCGACCACCAGGTTGCCGCCGACCACTAGCTGGCCGAAGCTCTCGATGATGGTGCCGGCGTCGGCATGCAGCAGGATCGACTTGGTGGACGCGATGTTGAGCGACAGCCGGTACAGCGTGGTGAACAGCAGCACCGACGGAAACGCCGACAGCGTCGCGATGTGGTTCACGTACATCGTGGCCATCAGCAGCACGACGCTGATCGTGATGTTCACGGCGAGCAGCGCGTCGATGGCGGCGACGGGCAGCGGCAGGATCATCAGCGACACGATCATGATCAGCAGGATCGCGATGCCGGCTTCGCCGGCTGCGGGCATTTTCAGTTTCAGGGTCGACATGGCGGGTTACTCCGTGAGGGCCGAAGAGGCCGATGCGGCGGATTTGGGGGGCGTGGCGGGTGGTGCGGGCGGTGAAGGCGTTAAAGCCGCTGACGCCGCTGAAGGCATCGAAGGTGTTGAAGGTGTTGAAGTGGTCGAAGCAGTCGAAGTAGTCGAAGTGGTCGATGTGGTCGATGTGGTCGATGTGGTCGAAGCCGCCGAAGCAGTCGAAGCCGCCGAAGACAGCAACCCCGACGCTGCCGCTGCCGCGGCAGAAGCCACAGGACCGCCAGCAGCCTCGCCCGCCCTCGTCACCGGCACCGCACTACGCGCCGGCTGACGCGGCGCGAGCCCATCGACCCAGCGCAGAATCGCCGCGACCACCTCGAACAGTTCCTCGGGAATCGGCTGGTTTTCCGGCACCTTGTGCAGCATGCGCGCGACGGGCGGGTTCGCGACGATCGGCACGCCGAGTTCGGTCGCATGGCGGCGCAGCAGCAGCGCTTCGCTGTCGACGCCGCGCGCGAGCACCACCGGCAGCGGGAATTCGGCCGGGTCGTAGCGCAGCGCCACCGCGTAGTGCACCGGATTCACCACCACCACGGTCGCGCGGCCGATGCCGCGCTTCGGCCCTTCCTGCGACAGCTCGCGCGCGAGCCGCTTGCGCTCGCCCTTCATCTCCGGATTGCCGTCGCTTTCCTTGTGCTCGCGCTTTTGCTCGTCCTTCGACTGGCGGTTGCGGCGAACGAACAGCCACTTCTGCAGCCGGTAGTCGAACGCGCCGATCACGACGAACACGCCGAACGCAACCGCCACGACATGCATCAGCACCGACCACAGCACCGCCACGAGTTGCGCGATCGAGTGATCGAGCGCGCTCGCCACGACCGGCAGCGAGCTTTTGATGGTCTGCCACATCACGACGATCAGAATCGCCGCCTTGATCGTCATCTTCAGGAGGTCGAGCAGCGACGTCAGCGACACCATGCGCTTGAGCCCCGAGCCGGGGCTGACCGACGCGAGCTTCGGACTCGCGGCGGCCATCGAAATCTGCATGCCGGTTTGCGGCAGCAGCGCCAGCACCGCGGCGAAGAACGCGAGCGCCGCGATGCCGATCAAAAGCTCGATCGCATGCAGCCCGATATCGGAGAGCGCGTGCAGCAGGTCCTGCATCGAATGTGCGCCGGCGGCGAACACGAGTGCGTCGTTGAGCACCGCGCGCAGCATGTCGGCGATATGCGCGGCCCCGCCCTGCAGCGCGACGAACACCGCGCCGAGGCACGCGACCTCGACGAGATCGCTGCTTTTCGCCACCTGGCCTTCCTCGCGGACCTTCCTCAGTTTCTTCTCTGATGGCTCTTCGGTTTTTTCGTCGCTCATGGTCGGGCGTCCTTCGCGTCGCGGCGCGCACACTGCGCGGTCAAGCGCGCAGCGCTCACGCGGCGAGGCGACGCGGCCACGACATGCGGCCGCCTGTATGCCACCTTAGCGATGCGGCGACGCGCAGCACCCGGCCGATGCGAAGCGCGGACGCCGCGCGCGAAGCGGGCCGGCCGACTCGCCGGCGCACACGAAGGCGCCCCTCATGGCTTCGCAATTCGGTGTGCGACTTCGTGCACGGCGCAAGACGCCCGCGGCCGACTGCGTAAGGTGGCAGTCATGACGCAAACGTCCGGCCGCGGCGACGCGTACGAAGGCCGGTGCTGAACCGAATCTGGATTGTCTGGGAGAAAGGGATGGACGTTCTGAAGCAACCGGGGCGGTGTCCGCGTGAGGCGCTTGGCGTGGTCACCGACCTGGCCGCGGCCGCTTTCGCCGCCGCGGGCGGGGCGGCTGCCGGCGCGCCGGACGTCGACGACCTCGAGCAACTGGTCGACGCACTGCACGTGCTGCGGCCGGACAACGCCGACTTCGCGTTCTTCGACGGCTGGCTGCAGATGCTGCGCCAAAACTGGGACGAGGCCGAATGGATCTTCCGGGATCTGGTGGCGCGCTCGGTGTGCGTGCCGGCCAGCCACGGAATGCTGCTGCAATGCCTGAAGGCGCGCAACGTGTTCGGCTGGCAGGACGAAGCGCGGCGCATCGCAGACGAGCAAGGCGACAGCGACGTCGGCCGCCTCGCTCGCACGCTGCTCGCGGCCGACGACCTGCAGCGCGCGACACTCGAAGCCGCCCGCACCGGGCGCTTCGTGCCGCCCGAATCCGCGCTCGCGCTCGAACGCGACGGCGACTCGCCGGCCGCGTCGGGCGCGGGCTTCGCACCCGCCGTCCATGAACTGCCGCTGACCCTGCAGTACCTGCGCATCTGACGAGAAACGCGCCGACCCTCGACCGGAGAATCGCCATGAATTCCACGCTCGCCTCGCATCTCGAACAGGAAATCAGCCGCGTGCTCGATACGGGAACGCACGGCGCCCCGTCGCAGTCGGCCGCGGAACGCTTCCAGGCGCTGCTCGCGCAGGCGCCGGACTCGCTGCCGCCGGAAGGCACGCAGGGGCTGCACGCCGTGGAGGGCGCGGGCCATCCGCCGAACATCGTCACACGCGCGGTCGAGGAACAGGCCGACTACTACCGCCAGGTGCCCAACGACGTGCTGTACATGAGCCAGCATCTGAGCGCGCTGTCGATGGAACGGCTCGCCGCTGCAGACATGACGATCCAGCTCGAAATCGCGAGCCTCAACGCCGACCTGCAGGTGAAGATGGCCACCGTGCAGTCGTCGAAGGACGCCGTCCAGACCCTGATGAAGAACCAGTGACATGAAACGAGATCCTTTAGCTGCTGCGCGCCGCAACCGCTGGCTGCGCATCGTGCCTTGCGTCGCGCTGGTCTTTGCACTGAGCGCATGTAAGAAAGAGCTGTACGGTCAACTGAGCGAAAACGACTGCAACGAAATCGTCGCGGCGCTCCAGCAATACGGCGTCGAAGCGCAGAAGGCCACGCCGGACGGCGGCAAGACCTGGTCTGTCGACGTCGACGACAAACAGATCGTGCGCGCGATGCAGATCCTGCATGCGCGCGGGATCCCCGAAAAGAAGTACGACAGCCTCGGCTCGCTGTTCAAGAAGGACGGACTCGTGTCGACGCCGACTGAGGAGCGCGTGCGCTTCATCTACGGCCTGTCGCAGGAACTCGACGACACACTCTCCAAGATTGACGGCGTCGTCGTCGCACGCGTGCAGATCGTGCTGCCGAACAACGATCCGCTTGCGCAATCGGCGCGGCCGTCGTCGGCTGCGGTCTTCATCAAGTACCGGCCGGATGCCGATGTCGACAGGCTCACGCCGGCCATCAAGAACCTCGTCGTGCACAGCATCGAGGGGCTGACCTACGACGAGGTCAGCGTCACGTCGGTGCCGGCCGATCCGCTGTCGATCGACACGCCGCCCGCGCGCAACGACGGGCTGCTGATCTACGGGGGCTGGGCGCTTGGCGCGCTGCTGCTTGCCGCGGCGGCCGCGTTCGCGGTGCTGCGCGGGCGCGTCGCCGGACCGGACGGCGGCCTCTTCGCGTTGCTGCGAAAGCGCGCGGGCAAGCGCGAGGCCGCGGGCGGCGGCGCCGACCCGAAGGTGGCCGCTTGAGCGCGGCGCGATCGGGTGGACGTGCGCGACGACGTGCGCGACGACGTGCGCGAGATGGGACCGGCATGACGACCGGACGATGAAACGAGGGTCGTGACCGGCCATCCGGCAGCACGGCGATGACGGCAGCATGGAGTATCCAATGGACGGCGAGCAGGAAGACCTGGCAGTGGACGGTACGGCGCTCGCCGAGGCGGGCGACGCGCTCGATGCACGCGACGCACACGACGCACACGACGCACGCGACACGCCCGACGCCGCCGCGCCTTCGCAACCCGCGCGCGACGCGCACACAGCCAGCGAATCGTCCGACGCGGCGGCCGCCGAAATCGCCGCCGCGCTGGCCGCGCGGCTCGTCGCGCACGATCGCTTGCGGCGCACGGTGTTCGAATGGATGCACGCCGAGCGGCTGGCGGCGTTGCCGTATGCGGCGCGCCTGGCGGCGCTCGACGGCGCGCGCACCGCGGCGCTGGCCGACGCGTGGCTCGCCGACGCGGGTCTTCCGGTGCCGGCGCTGCGGCGCTTCGCGACGCCGGACGCCGCGCTGGTGCTGCTGCCGCCGCCTGCGCTGCTGAGGGTGTTCCGGCTGCGCGCTCTGCTCGATTTCGCCGATGCGGTGCAAGGCTGGATCGACCGGCCACGCCGCGCGCTGCTGAGCGAGTGGCTGGGCGCATCCGGCACGAAGCTGCTGCTGACGCGCCGCCGCGAACTGGGCGGCGAGTCGTCGCTCGCCGCGCGTTTTGCGCGCGCGCCGAGCCTCGACGCGAGCGCCGGCGACGCGCTGGCCTGGCGCGGACTGCGGCTGTTCTCGCGCGAATGCGACTGGGATGCCGATGCGCCGCTGGCCGTGCTCCAGTTCGCGCTGCCGCCGAGCGCCGCAGCCGCACCGATCGCCACGCCGACGCCGACGCCGGCGTCGCGCGCGCACCCAGCGACGCGTGCCGCAAACGGCGCCGCCGCGCGCGCACCGAGCCTCGCTGTCTTGGCCTGCCTGCCGGCTTTGTTCGCGGAGGCGACATGGTGATCTGGCTACGCCATCCACAGTTCGAAGGCGCGAATGCGGGCGCGGGCGTCGGCGTCGAAGACGGCGTCGTGCGCGCGGCCGACCTCGGCCGGGTCGTCGACATCGACGCGGCGCTGCAGGCGATGCGCGAGCAACGCGAAGCCGAATTGGCGGCGGCGCGCGCAGAAGCGCAGGCGCTCGTCGAAGCGGCTGAGGCGCGGGCCGCCGAACTGCTCGCGCAGGCCGACCAGCAATACGAAAGCGCCGAGCGCGACGGCTACGAAGCGGGCCTGCGCGCGGCACTGACCGACTGGCACGAGCGCGTCGCGCATGCGCCGGAGGCCGACGGCCGCACGCTCGACCAGCACCGGCGCGATCGCCTCGCGGAACTCGTCGCGCTGGCGGTCGAGCAAATGATCGCGACGAGCGATCCGGCCGACGTGTTCCGGCGCGCGGCCGCCACGCTCGAACAGATCGTCGCGGACGGCAGTCCGCTCGACGTGCATGTGCATCCGGCCGATCTCGATGCGGCCCGGCGTGCGTTCGGCGACATCGCGCGCGGCTGGCGCGACGCAGGCTGCGCGGTGCGGCTGCGCGTGCACGCCGACGCGGCGCTCGACGCGGGCAGTTGCGTGTGCGAGAGCGACCTGGGAACGGTCGACGCGAGCCTGTCGCTGCAACTGGACGCGATGCGCGCCGCGTTGGCCCGCGCGGTCGACAGCACCGCCGACTGGAACGCCGTCACCGCCGACCGTTATGCGGCCCCTCACCCGGAGGAAATGCTGGATGACCATTGACCTGCTGGCCCAGCCGCCGCGCGAAGGCGCGGACGACGCACGGGAGGCCCGCCGCTTCGCCGGCCTCGCCGACGCGATCGAACGCGAGCTGCGCGCGCGATCGCGCCCGCCTGCGTGCGGCAAGATTCAGGAAGTGATCGGCACGCTGATCAAGGTGGCCGGCCTCGAAGCCACGCTCGGCGAACTGTGCGAATTGCGCTCGCCGCAAGGCGAGCTGTTGCAGCGCGCCGAAGTGGTCGGCTTCTCGCGCGAAATCGCGTTGCTGTCGCCGTTCGGGCGGCTTGGCAGCGTGTCGCGCGAAACCCGCGTGATCGGCCTGAAGCGGCCGCTCGCGCTGCGGGTCGGCGACAAGCTGCTCGGGCGCGTAATCGATAGCCTCGGCGAGCCGGTCGACGGCAAGGGCGAGCTGGAATGCGACGACTGGCGGCCGGTGATCGCCGACCCGCCGAATCCGATGGACCGCCCGGTGCTCGATACGCCGCTGCCGACCGGCGTGCGCGCGGTCGACGCGATGATGACGCTCGCCGAGGGCCAGCGCATGGGCATCTTCGCGCCGGCCGGGGTCGGCAAGAGCACGCTGATGGGGATGTTCGCGCGCGGCGCCCGCTGCGACGTCAACGTGATCGCGCTGATCGGCGAGCGCGGTCGCGAAGTGCGCGAGTTCTGCGAGCAGATTCTCGGTCCCGACGGGATGGCGCGTTCGGTGGTGGTCTGCGCGACGTCGGACCGCTCGTCGATCGAGCGCGCGAAGGCCGCGTACGCCGCGACCGCGGTCGCCGAATATTTCCGCGACCGCGGGTTGCGCGTGCTGCTGATGATGGATTCGCTCACGCGCTTCGCGCGGGCGCAGCGCGAGATCGGCCTCGCGATGGGCGAGCCGCCGACGCGGCGCGGCTTTCCGCCGTCGATCTTCGCCGAACTGCCGCGTCTCCTCGAACGCACGGGCCGCGCCGAGCGCGGGTCGATCACCGCGCTCTATACCGTGCTGGCCGAGGACGAATCGGGCGGCGATCCGATCGCCGAAGAAGTGCGCGGGCTGCTCGACGGCCACATGATCCTGTCGCGCGAGATGGCCGCGCAAAACCGCTATCCGGCCATCGACGTGACCGCCAGCCTGTCGCGCGTGATGACGCAGGTGGTGAGCCGCGAGCACGTCGCGCTCGCCGGCCATATCCGGCGCCTGATGGCGCGCCACCACGAAGTCGAATTGCTGCTGCAGGTGGGCGAATACCAGGCCGGCAGCGATCCGCTTGCCGACGAGGCGATCCGCAAGATCGACGTGATTCGCGGATTTCTCGGCCAGCCGACCGACCTTCTGGTCGACTTCGACGAGACGGTCGGCCTGCTCGGCCAGATCGCGCAAGGTTAGCCGGGCGCCCGATGAAAGACCGCCGTTTGATCGCCCTCGAACGCGTGCTGTCGCGCCGCCGCGCGCACGAGCGCAAGCTCAACGCCGCGCTGGCCGCGCGCCGCGACCAGGTGCTCGCGCTCGAAACCGAGCTATCGGCGCGAAGCGAAGCTGCGGGCCGCGAAGCCGGCGAACTCCGGCGTCAGGACGGCGACATCGACGCGATGATGGCCGGCAGCACGTTCCGCGCCGATCAGTTGCTGATGCTGCGCGAGTACCGCGCGGTGGCGGCGGAACGGCACGCCGCGCTGGCCGCCGAGGCCGAACGCGCGCGCGGCGCGCTCGCCGACGGCGAAGCGGCGGTGCAGGCCGCGCGCGGCGAGATTCTGCGCAACCGCGCGCGGGTCGACATCTACGCGAAACGCCGCGACGCGCTGGTGCGCTCGCTCGCGCTCGCGCTGGAAGACGACGCCGACGAGGAAGCCGCCGAGAATCGCCGGCCTCAGCCGCGGCCGTTTTGAGCCGCGCCCGAGCACAACACCCGTTAGCAACCCAGAACGTTTACCGAACCGTCAGCGATAGAGCGATGAGCGAGATTACTTTCGAAACCCTGATGTCCGGCCACCATCTGGTCGGGTACTTGACGCTGCTCGCGCTGTGCAGTGAACGCCTGATGGTGCTGATGGTGGTGTTTCCGCCGACCTCGGACAACGTGCTGAGCGGCCGCGTGCGCACCGGCCTCGCGCTGCTGTGGA
This sequence comes from Paraburkholderia lebeckiae, assembly GCF_050436225.1. Taxonomy (NCBI): domain Bacteria; kingdom Pseudomonadati; phylum Pseudomonadota; class Betaproteobacteria; order Burkholderiales; family Burkholderiaceae; genus Paraburkholderia; species Paraburkholderia lebeckiae. Next base: position 927,135 of record NZ_JBNDLU010000003.1, read on the forward strand.
GCAGTTTCGTCGCATGGGGGCAGGGCAGCGCACTGGAGAACAAGAGCGCGCTGATCCTCGTCGGGATCGGTTTGAAGGAGGCGTTGATCGGCATCGCGCTCGGCTTCGCGGCGTCGACGGTGTTCTGGGCCGCCGAGAGCGTCGGCACGTATGTCGACGACCTGACCGGCTTCAACAACGTGCAGATGACCAACCCGAGCCAAGGCCAGCAGACGTCGCTCACGTCGACGCTGCTCAGCCAGTTTGCGATTGCCGCGTTCTGGCTGCTGGGCGGCATGACGTTTCTGCTCGGCGCGCTCTATCAGTCGTATGCGTGGTGGCCGCTCGCCGACCTGACGCCGGTCGCCAGCCACGTCCTCGAAAGTTTCGTTTTGCAGAAGACCGATTCGCTGATGGAGATCGTCGCGAAGCTCGCCGCGCCGATGATGCTGATGCTGCTCCTGATCGACATCGGCTTCGGCTTCACCGGCAAGGTGTCCCAGAAGCTCGATCTGCATTCGATGGGGCAGCCCGTGAAGGGCGCGCTGACGATCCTGATGCTGGCGTTGATGGCGGGCGTTTTCATCGACCAGGTGCGCGATCAGCTGTCGCTGAGCGGCATTGCCGACGACGCGCGCGCGCTCGCAGGCGCACATGGCGATACGTCGACGCATGCGCGTTGACCTGTCGGCCGTGGCCATTTCGATCGACGGCTGTTGCACGGAGAAATCTGGATGAGTGAGCTGTTGGACTACGTCGACCATGACGTCGTGGCGGGGATGATCGATGTGCTGTGGGCGGGCGCCCATCTGGACGCGTTGACGGACCTGCACGATCTGCTCGGCGCGATCGGCGTGCTGCGGCCCGATGCGGTCGCGCCGCGCGTGGCGATCGCGTGGTGGCACGTGCGCGCGCGCGCGTGGGACGAAGCGCTCGCCGAGCTGAGCCGCACCGAACGGGAGGTCGACTTCCCATCGCTCGGCAGCGCGCTGATGGCGGTCTGCCTGTACGCGCGCGGCGAGCCGGCCTGGCGTGCGTACGCGCACGCGGCCGTGCGCGCGGGCGACGACCCGACGGCGTTGCGCACCGCGCAGGCGCTGCTGGACGCGCCGGGGATCGCGCGCGAGCGGGCCGGCGCGCCGCAGCGGCGGCTGCGGCTGGTGCACGGCGCGGCATGAGCGTGGAAATGGGCGTCTCGTGCAGCAGACAGCGCCGGTTCGCGTCGCGTTCGTTTCGTTCGCATCGGCGCGGCCGCGCAACGCCGGATGCGCGAGACTGGCTGCGATGAACGAAATGCCCCGGCCGCCGGTCGCGAATGCGGGAACGGGTACGGGAACGACAGCGGCGCGCTGCCGCGCGGGCATGGCTTCCATGGGCGGGACTTAGGCAGGCGAGGATATCGTGAGTGATACGGAATGCAGGGATGACGTTGCGGGCGGCTTGACCAAGGTGCTGTGGACCGCGTCGCAACTCGACGACGAATCCGACTTCGACGATCTGCTCGAAGCGATTCGCGTGCTCCGGCCGCGGTGGAGCGGCGTCGGCACCGTGATGGCGTGGCGCTATGTGCGTCGGCGCGCGTGGATCGACGCGCGGCGCGTGCTCGAAGACGACGTGCCGGAGGCGAGGCGCTCGGGCCTGCATGCGGCGTTGATGGCCGTCTGCCTGTTCGGCCTCGAAGATCCGCTGTGGCACAGCTACGCGCGCAGCGCGGCCGAGCAGCAGGAGAACCCCGACGCGGCAGGCATCGGCAATCGCCTGCTCGAACAGGCGGCGCGCCTCGAAGGGCGCAACGCGCCGCGCGTCGAACCGCGCGCGCCGGCCGCCAGCAGTGCGCCCGGCACGCACGACGGCGGCGGCTTCACCGCACCGATGTCCTGGATGCGAGCCTGACGCTCGCGTTGCTTGCTGCCGGCGCAAGATACGAATTCGCGAGCGGCTGCGGCCGCTTCGCGCATCGCGCGGTCGTCCGAAACGCGCGGCGATCCGGCAGCATTTCTCGTCCTGCCTGAGGTGTCGGCGCCGGCGAATTAACGCCGGCTCGCCCGCGCCATTCCCTCCGATACGCCTCACATAACGGCGGCGTGCAGCGCAAGCCCGATGCGCCGCCGCGCACATCGCGCGATGCCGTGCGATTGCCGTCGAACGTCCAGTTGTTCTGCGCTGTTTTCGCGTTGGTGCTGCTTTCGCGTTTCCGCAGCAATGTTCGCGTCGGCGCCCGGATGGGCTTCGGGCGGCTCCTACACTGAACCCGTCAACGTCTCATCGACGAGGTCGGGCGAGTGCCCGGCGGTTGTTTCTCGACACATCCCACGTCACTTCACTGCACAGGAACGAACATCATGTCCGGTATGAGCACGATCAACGGCAACTACGGCCTCCAGGCCACCGACTTCCTGCCCAATGGCGGGATGACCGCCAACGGCGGCAATTCTGGCGCGACCGAAGTCATGGAAGAGATCATTGCGATGCTGAGCCACGCGCTGGCGCAGTTGCAGCAGGGCGGCCAGGGCGGCGGCACGTCCAGCGGCGGCACGCCGACGACCGGCACCACCGGCGGCACGGGTGGTACGGGTGGTACGGGCGGCACGGGCGGTGCAACGACGATGAACCCGCAGAGCGCGTCGGGTGCGCTGGCCGGCTACATGGGCACGAACGGCAACGACTCGCTCAACATGAACGATCTGTACAAGCTCGCGCAGGGCCAGGCGGCCGGCGGCAACGGACAGACGCCGTCGCCGGCAGTCCAGCAGGCCGCGCAGTACATGATGTCCAACCCGGGCGTGTTCAATCAGATCGAGACGCACGACGTGGCGGGCGCCGACGGCAAGTCGGGCATCGCCAACTTCCAGAACGCCGCTCAGGGCGATTTCCCGATTTCCGCGCCAGGCAGCACGTCGACCACCGGGTCGAGCGGCACGTCCCCGTCCCTGCCGACGGCGACGACGCCCGCCACTACGCCGACGAGTACCGGCGCGAGCACCCAGCCTGCGATGAACCAGCAGACCGCATCGGGCGCGCTCGCCGGCTACATGGGCACGAACGGCAACGGGTCGCTCGACGTGAACGACCTGTACAAGCTGTCGCAAGGCCAGGCGGTCGGAGGCAACGGCCAGAAGCCTTCGACGCAGGTGCAACAGGCGGCCCAGTACATGCTGGCAAACCCGAGCGTGTTCAACAAGATCGAGACCAACGACGTGGCCGGCGCCGATGGAAAGTCGGGCATCGGCAACTTCCAGAACGCTGCGCAGGGGCTCGTTTGAGCAACCGATAGCGAAGCGCGGGGCGCATTGCTGAAAGGCAGCGCGCCGACGCTTTACCAAAGCAAGCGGCCGTACGGCGAACATCGTCGTACGGCCATTTTTTTGCGGCGGGGGGCGGGCGGCATCGAAGCGCCCGTCGTTCACGCGCTGGCAGTGATGACTAACGGTTGAATCGGCGTGCTAATGCTGTGCGTTGCGCGGTTGCGCTGCGCCAGGTTAAATGGGAATGCCAACGCTGTGGAGCGCGGTTGCGCGCTCCACAGCGTTGTTCCACCCCGCCTACGGCCCGACGCGGTGCCGCATCGCCTCGTCGAGCGGGCTCCATTCGATCAGCGTGACGAAGCCGTCGGCGGCCGCGATCACCACCCAGCGGCGGTACTCGTGCACGACGGTGCCGGGCGCAAACTCATGCGCTTCCTGCCACGCGGTGGCGCGGCGCACGAACACCCGCTTGCCGTTGAGCGGCGCGATGCATTCGATCAGGCCGCACGCGCGCACCGTCCGCATCAGTTCGGCGACCGGGCGCGTGTAGTCGAGCGTGCGCTGCGCGTCGGTCAGACGTGGCCAGTAGCTGCCGCCGCTTTGCGGCCGGCTGTCCGCCCACAGCGCGGCGAAGTCGGCGGCCACGCGGCTCGCGAGCCGGCGTGCCGACATCTGCAACTGAAGCTGCAGCGTTTCGTGCCACACGTCGGCGTCTAGCGCGAACGAGTCCTCAGCGAGGATGTCGCCGGTATCGAATTCGGCCGCGATGCGATGGCAACTGACAGCCCACGTGCGGCGGCCTCCGAGAATCGCCTGCATCAGCGGATGGGGGCCGCGCCCCTCGGGCAGCGGCGCCGGATGAAAATTGATCGCGTGACGCAGATAAGGCTGCCAGTCGGGCACGCGCCACGGATAGCCGGCGACCACCAGCACATCGCAATGCGCGTCTGCGAGGCGGCGCAGATCGTTTTCGTTTAGCCGCGACATCTGCACCGGAATGCGTGCGCGGTGCGCGCGGGCCACCACTTCGTCGTGGAAGTCGAGCCGGTGATCGACCGGCACCGTGAACAGGGCGACCGGCTCCCAGCCGGCCGCGACGAACGCGTCGAATACGCCACACCAACAGTCGAAGCCGACAAAAGCAAAACGCATGACAGGACGCTCCCGGACAATGCATCAGATGACGCGGATGCCGCGAGCGTAGCGCGCGCTCACGCGTGCGTTGCGCGCGCATCCGAAGCGCGGTGCGGGCGCGCGAAGCGGCGTATGCTTTCGCACGCGGTGCCGCGAGGTCCAGCCGAAAGTCCGCCCGAAGTTCGGGCCGAACCCGCCGCACCACGCGGCCAGGCATTCACGACCGTTTGCCGAGCTGCTGCTTGATGCCGGCCTCGGCCGCCTGGTTCGGATCCGACTTCTTCAGCCCGGGCTGGCCGATCATCGCAGCGACCGCGTCGCGGTGATTGGGCGTGGCCGGCACGCCGTCGCGGGCATCGCGCGTCGCGAGTTCGGCCTTGGCCATTTTCGCGAGCAGCAACGCGGCGTCGCCGTCCGCGTACCCGGTGTCGGTCAACAGCGTATGCGACGCGACGATGCGCGGGTCCGTCGCTACCGCTTCGATCGCGCGCTTTTCGCGCCGCGCGCGCGTGAGCCCGAGTTCGTCGGGCACGGCGGCCAGTGCGCGCAGCATGTCGCCATCGGCCTGCCCGAGTCCCCCGCCGACGATGCTGCGAATATGCCTGGCCACGAGGTTCATTTCGGCTTCCCTGTAAGCCTTGCCCTTGCCGGTATCGATGTGCCGGCCGGCCGCGAACCGCGTCCCGAAGCTGCGCTGTGAAGCCACCGCACGCTCGGCGTTGTCGTACAGGTGGCGGTAGACGCCGGCCACTTCCGCGGCCGAATACTGGTGGCCCGTGTCGCGCTCGATCTGCTGCAGGTCCCGCTCGAAGCGGCCCGCGTCGCGCTTCACGCGCCGGTCCACTTCGGCGGCCTTTTCATCGCGCAGGTTCTGGCGTCCCTCGACGAAGGGCTTTTTCAGGTCGAGCGCTTCGCGCAACGCGTTTGTCGCGTGGCCGCTCACCACCATCGGCAGCAGCGCGCCGTGCGAGCCGCCGATCAACAGCCCGCTGCCGACGAGACCGATCGCCGACGTCGTCGCCTGGTACAGCGCGCCGTTGCGGCGCTTGCCCTGGTTCTCGGCGATGCTCATCACCGTCAGCACGTCGCGCGCGTGTTGCGTGAACGGATGCGCGTCGTCGCGCGCAATGCGGCCGAGCTTCGCGCGGTCGTATTCCCATTTGCCGCCGCGCTCCGTGAGCAACTGGTTTTCCGGCAGGCTCGGATCGTGCCGGGCCTCGGGCGTGGCCGGGTCGGGCGTCGGATTGGGCGTCGTCTTGCGCCGCGCCGCTTCGGCGGCGGCATCGCGGAACTGCTGCACGTCAACGGCCAGCATTTGCCCGAGCTTGTTCGCATAGCGCTGCTGGACCGTGTGCGCCGCGATGGCCGTGCTGCCGTGCGCGGGCAGATTGACGAGATCGGTGAGTGGCGCCGTGTCGTAGTTGAAGTGACCGTGCACGCCGGTGCTGATGCCGTTCATCGCGTCCTTCAGCGGCCTTTTGCTTGCGAGCCGGGCCGGCGTCATGCCCTTGCGGTGCACGCCGAACTTATCGGCGAGACGCTTGATGAAGGCGCCGCTGTCGCCGCGCGCCGGCACGAATGCGCCGATGTCGTCGATCGCATCGCCGGCAGCGGATGCGATTGCTTTCGCGGCGCGGCGCGGCAGCGTCGGTGCGTTCGGCTGCGGTGGCTCGGCAGTCAGACGGAGCGCGGTCAATATCCAGTGCGCGCGCTGTCCGCGCGGATGCCCGGTGTCTGCTGCGATCTGCCGGAGTTTTTGCGTGTCGTAGCGGGCGATGCCGTCGCGGCCGCGCGTCACGTAGCGGTTCTCCGGGTTGCGCAGATCGTATTTGGCCTGCGCGGCGCGCTGCTCGTCCACTGTCAGGTCGGCCAGCATGTCGGGCGACAGCGCGCGGCCGATGCCGTCGCGAATCGCTTCGTCGTGCGCGTCGGCGTCTTCGCGCAGCAACCCGCTCAGCTGCTGCGCATTGCGTTCACGCAGCCGCTGCTGCGTGACGGGACCGTGGCTCGGTGCGGGCGCAACCGAATCGTCTGCGGGCGGCGTCGATGCGGTGCTGGCGGAGTGGGTCGACGCCGCTGGTCTGCCGGTGCCGCTGAGGTCATTGGACGAAGACTCAGCCGCAACGCTCGGCGACACCTGCGCAAGCGGCGGCGCCGACCCCGAGCGCGTCGCCGCCAGGTCCGGCATCGACAACCGGCTGACGGGCGTGCGCGGCGCAGCGCCATCGGCCTGCGAGGCCGACGCGCGTCGCGCGGGCTTCGGCGACGCGTTCAGATTGTCGAAGATGCCCCGGCCGGACGGCGCGGTCGGCGGCGTGCGTGGCTGCTGAGCCGGCGCGACGCTCGACTCGCGCGGCGCGGTATCGAGCGGTTCCGGTGACGGGCGCGCAGACGTCGACGCGATGGAAAAGTTCGAGGACATGTCGGTGCGCTGAGTGATCGATCGATGCCATCGACTATCGTCGATTCGTATGACGTTACGATGTTCAACAGTCAATTGGCGGCAATCACGTATCGGTCATCGAACGAGACACGCGCGCGTTGCATCGCGCTGCAGCGAGAGAGGGAAAGGGCGGGAAAAAGAAAAGACCCCGCGTGGACGCGACGGACGCGGCATGACGAACGACGCGTCAAAAGCGCAGCGTTACGCGGACCGCGTGAGCTTAGCCGCGCGACGACGCCACGTGCGAATCGGCATCGGCGATCGGATGCCGACGACGCCGGCGCGGCTGCTTCGACAGCCGATGAACGATGCGTCCGTCTCGCGTGCCGACCACGGGCCAGCCGTTGCGACGCATGAATTCGAGGCACACCGCGTTGTCCGCCGCGACCTCGACCAGCATCTCAGCCTTGAGCGCGAACAGCCATTCGAGCGCCGGGCGCAAGAGCAGCGCCCAGCGCCGGTGCCACGCCGGCAGCACAGCGATATGCGCGGCTTCGCCGTCGAACACGATGCCGCCGATCGGATCGCCGTCGTATTCGAAACCGATCGACGGACAGTCGCGATAGCGCGCGATGAAGTATTCGCGCGTCACGATGCTCAGTGCGTGCGCGTCGCCGGGCCGTGTATAGCGGCTCGCGTCGGCGTCGTAGTAGACGCCGAGGTCGACGCGCGGGGCGAGCCGCAGATGCTTCATCGCAGCAGCGCGTGAATGTCGTCGGCTTCAGAGCAGCCGAGCAGATTGCGCATTGCGCGGCGCACGTGCGGACTGGGGTGGTCGCGTCCGGCTTCGGCATAGCGGTGCCAACCCGGATCGTTCAACCGTCGCAGGCAAAGCGCCTTTAGATGCGGGCACTCGTCGTCGGGCAGTCCGTTGACGAGTTGCCACGCGTCGCGCGCGTGGCCGCGCTGGATCGCGATCAGCACCGGGAAAATCAGCAGCTTGCGCGTGTGCGGATAGTCGGTGTTGAGCGTGTCGAGCAACGTCTGCGCGTCGTCGAGGCGGTTCGCGCGGAGCGCGTCGACGAGCGCCTCGGCAAGCGGCGCTGCGCCGGAAAGGGTGGACGTCTGCATCGCGTGGGCCGTCGCGTCAGACCTTCAGGAAGCCCGGCTTCATCCCCGCGGGCAGCTTCTCGCAGAACTCCTTCGTGCCGGCGAGGTCTTCGAGGCTGATGCCGTCGTCATCGCCTTCCTCCTCGTCCTTCCCGCTCTTGATGCCGCACTCTTCGAGCGCGCCATCGAGCAGATTGTTGGCCGCGCTCGATTCGAGTCCTTCCGGCGTCAGCTCGACCGCGCACGACGCCGTCTTGATGCCGCCGGTCACGAGGTTCTTGCCGCCCGCCGCCATTTCCTTCGGGTTCAGCGTCAACGCGCCGGCGGCGAGTTCCGCGCCGCCTTCGACCATCTTGCCCACGCCCTTGGCGACGCCTTCGACGGCCTCGCCGATGTCCTTGAAAACGCCGTGCACTGCTTTGTCGAGGAGACCCATGAGATTCACCGTTTGCCGATCAGTTCGATTGCGTGCCGGCCGGATCGCACGGCACGCCGGCTCCATGCCGGACGCCTGCGGGCAATGGTAGGCAAACGGCGATGCGGCGCCGCTGTCCAAGCGAAGACGCGGCGCGCGGTGCGAAGCGGCGGTGGAGCGGCAATGAAGCCGGCCCGAACGAGGAGCCGGCAAGATCGCGAACCGTATACCGTCGATATGATTGCCCTGACCACTACGGTACGGACGTGTAGAAACTGATCTTGCCGCCTGCGTCGTCGATGATTGCAAGGAGTCCGCATTGCGAACATGTCGCAACCACAGGCCACTGAGCGACGATGCGGTCCAAAAGAATCCCAACATTTCTCGAGTTGGCCGCGACGTCAGTAAGCTCTTCGGGGACGCGCAACCGCAAGCCGCGTCCTTCATATAGGTTCTTGCGGATCACCGCGCCGAATCGACATTCAAATTTGCTTGCCATGAACGGCGACGAGGGTATGCTTTGCTTCGACAGGTATGCCAGCCAGCGCTCGCTTGGCGCAGGTCGGACCTCCGTCAAGATGCCTTCGCGAGGCGCTTACAGCGGCCTTGCCTCGCTGGCGGGTCGCGCGCATCCTGCCGTCTCGCCCAACGCCAAGGAGACAGACATGCCCGTGCCCAAGGTCAAGCTCTCGGACTCCGCGGCGTTCCGTTCGGTCCTGTCCGAGCAGGAGTGGAACAACGTCTCGAACCTGTTCGCCACGCGCGGCAAGGCCTGGCCCGAGCACGAGACGCTGCTGAAGGAGCAGGCGTCCGAACCCGACGAGTCCGCGTTCCATTCAATCCCGCGGCATGGTCCGCAGACCGGGTGGGAATCCCAGCTCATCCGCCTGGTGACCGGCCGCACGCCGGACCAGCCCGAAGACCCGATGGGCGTGAAGGACGCGGTCGAGAAGTACCGCAGGAAGGAAAGTCTGCCGCTCAGGGAGCGCGGCAAGATCCGCTACGCGAAGGCCAATTCGGTCGGCGCCTTCCTTTCGCCCGAGGTGGAAATGGCGGCCATCACGCTAGCCCGTGCCAAGGCGGATCCGCTGATGAAATACCGCTACGCGGAGACCACGGCTGGGAACGCCACCCAGTGGCAGCCCTTCGACTACATCGATGTCGTCGTGAGGCCGCCCTACGGGCTGGCCGGCGTCAGCTTCTATCGCAGCAAGAACGCGACGAAGCTGGTCGAGAGCGATGCCGTGCAGGCGATCGAGGACTTCGTCAACAGCCGGCGCATCACCCGCAGTGCGAGCGCAAAGCAGAGCGGGCGCACCTGGGAGCGCACGCGCGACATCCTGCATGGGATGGACGAAGAGGGCCGGGAGAACTACCCACACTACCGCATGGCGGCCAAGCGCGACTTTGGGTTGCGCTTCACTAGCATGCAGGACCTGCTCGACCACCTGGAAGTGAGCGCGATCTGGATGAAGTACGTCAACGTCGCGCTGCGCCTCATCGGCAATGCCTGGCTCGTACACACGGCCTATGCGGTAGGCGGCGTCTCTTATGTCGCCACCGGCGACGCCGTCGGCGACGTGAAGCAGACGTTCGCGGCCAAGCTCAAGTGCGAGCCAACGGTGAAGTCGGGCAAGTGGACCGGCAAGCTCAAGACGACCGAGACCGGACCCGAGGTCTTCATCAATCCCGCCAGCCTGCTGTAAGGGGGCGGGTCGCCCGCCCCCCTGCACGCGCAGCCTGGACGCACTCGTCGACTCCCCCGCGGCCACGAGGCCCGGGCGGCTCGAGCCACGTTGCGGACCGCGGCGTATCTGGTGCACCACGTCATCCCGCACACCCTGGCGCAAATTTCTGCACGCACCAAGCGGAAACGCGGCGCTGCGAACCGGCCGGCCGCGCCGCGGAGGGCTGCGACGCGCCCGGGGCGGTGAGCCCGGCGAAACCGTCGCGGGCATGGCGGCGGTTCTGCGCGAGCACAGCTTGCATTCGGTCTGCGAGGAGGCGATGTGTCCGAACATCGGCGAGTGTTTCGCGCAGCGCACCACGACATTCATGATCATGGGAGGGATCTGCACGCGGCAATGCGCGATCTGCGTGCCCACGACGTCGACGTGCTGACAATCGGCCAGTATCTCGCGCCGTCGCGGTTTCACATGGCGGTGCGGCGATACGTGCCGCCCGCGACTTTCGACATGCTACGCGACGAAGGTTTGAAGATGGGGTTCATGGAAGTGGCGTCGGGGCCGCTCGTGCGTTCGTCGAATCACGCGGATCGGATCGCGGGAATGCTCTGAATGCATGTGTGCCGGACCTTTGATGGCGCAATCCGATGAATACCTCCCCGTAACCTCGGCTTTTCGAACGATTGACCGCCGGGGAAGTGCTCGACAATTCGTAGGTATGCGAGGCGAGTCCCAGCGCGGGGCCGCCTCCCGAACGACGAAACGGTATTCGTCACCAAGTGCACTTTGTCGAGGCAGGCATGTCAAGCAACATTACGATCACGGACGAGCTCGTCGCTGAAATCGCAAACCGGATGGCCGAAGAGGGCGAGAAGGTGTCTCCGGTAGCCATCTGGTCCGAAGTCCATACAGGCTCGGTGGTCGCGGTGGCAGCGGCATTGCGCAAGTGGCGTGAAACGCGCGCCCCGCGGGTGCCGCAGGTCGTCGAACGTCCTGCGTTGCCGGAAACCGTGACCGACACCATGCGCGATGCGCTCGACCGGCTGTGGAGCTCAGCGCAGGATGAAGCTGAACGCGCAGTGGCGCGACGCCTCGCAGCGATGCGCCAGCGTGTCGACGACGCCAGCAACGAGCGCGACGACGCGCTCGCGGAACTGCAAGCCACCGTCCAGGAACTCGATGCGCTGCAAGTCCAACTGGATAAGATGACGAGCGCCTACGACGAGAAAGTCGACGCAGTAGCCGGGCTCGAAGAGGACATTGCGCTCGCGGTGCAACGGACCGACGCGGCGGAGAAGCGCGCGCAGGAACTTGCAGAGCGCGTTTCGCTCCTCGAAGCGGAACTGCAGAGCGCGGAACTGTCCGCGGAGCGCGGAGCGGTTTCGCACGAGGAGACCGACGCCGTGGGCGAGGGCGAGGTGGCGAACGAGTCGGCTGGGTCAGTCGTCGAAACGCCGGCCGACGAAACGGAGCGTGCGGCGCTGGAAGCGGCGCATTCCGAAGCGGTCGCTCGTCTTCAGAGCGAGCTCGAAGCGATTCGCGCGGAACTGCAGGCCGAGCAGGAAGCGCACGCGGCCCGCCAGGAAGAGGTCGCGGGCGCGCAGGCTGAACGGAATGCCGCCGCACTTGAATTGCAGAATGTCCAGACGCGGATCGCCAGCCTGACCGATGAGCGCGATGCGGGCGCCTCCGAAATCGCGAGACTTTCGGCCAGCCTGTCCGAAGCGCAGGAGCGTGCCGACGCGGAGCAGCAGCGCGCGGCCGAACTGGCCGAAAGCGCGATGGCGAGCGAGAACGTCGCGGGCCTGGAGTCGGCGTCGCCGGTCAGTGCCGACTCTCAGCAGCTCGAGGCATTGAAGGCGCAGATGACGCGCGACGCGGACGCGCATGCCGCCGCAATTGCCGAAGCGCGGGAGACCGTCAGGAAATGGTCCGACTACTCGAACGCACTGAAGCAGCAACTGGCTCAGGCGAATGAAAAAATGGTGGTCGTCCTTGCCCGCGGCGCAGGCGAAGCGACATTGAGCCGCCGGCTTGCCGCTGAACTGGCCCAGCTCAAGCCGGAGCATGAATTGCTGCGCAAGGAGATTCAGCAGCAGGTGATCGTCGAAACGATCAGCGGTCAACTCGAGAAACAAGGCTACCGCTACGACGAGAAGACGGGTGCGGTGTCGAAGCTGAACACCGAAAGCTCGCCAGCGTGACGGGATCGTTGATGGGGTGGGAAGCCGGTGCCGTCGCATCGCGATGCAACCGTTCTCCTGGGTCGTTACCGGTGCACCCATATGCGACTTGCTGTCGTCGATCGAAGCACCGGTCGCAAGCTCAGTCAGAAGAAGTGCTGCACGCCAACGCGCACCGACGCCTGATCGCTGCGCGACGACGGCGACAACGAGAGCAGCGCCGCTTGCGCGCCGCCACCCGCGTGCTGATAGGTCAGCTCGGCGTAGAGCATGGTGCGCACCGAAAGGTGATACAGGTTCGAGAGACCGGCGCTCGTGTAGGTCTTTCCGTCGAACCACGTGCGGTAGCCGCCGAGCAGCACGGTGTCGAATGGCGTGACGTTCCAGTCCACGCCTAACTCAGTTGTCGTAGCACGCGTTGAATCCGTATCGCTGGCGATTTTCACCGTATCGACGACAGCGTGAAACGCCCATTGGCGATTGGGTATATACGTGCCGGCCACACCGAAGATCTCGGTATTGCGCGCCTTGAATGGCGTGCCGCCGGTAAGGTCCTGTCCTAGGAAACTGGCGTAGCCAAGCGACGTATTGAAGGCGTACGACTTGTTGCGGGTGTCGCTGTATACCGCGCCCAGTTGCAGCGCCGAGGACTTGTAGAGGAGCGCGCCGCCAACATAGCGGCCCTGTCCCGTCGAAGGATCGGTGAAGCCGTACATCGCGCGCGCCGACACTCCATGCCACGGATTGCTTGCGTACTTCACAGTGTTGTTCACTGGGGTGACCGCATCGTTGTCGATGTTGGCGGGGCGGTACAGCAAGTAGTTGTACTGGACAGCGCCGTTCGCGTTGGGCAGAAGCACATCGTCGGTCAGATCCCACTGCCTGCCGAGTGTGAGCGTGCCCCAACGGTTGTCGGAAAGCCCGACGAAGGCCTTGCGGCTGAACAGTACGCCCGAAGTGGCGAAAGCGCCCGTATTCGAGAAGAAACCGTTCTCCAGCTGGAATACGGCTTTCGATCCACCCCCTAGATCTTCCGAGCCTTTGAAGCCGAACTGGTCGGGCACGCTGATCGGCCCCATGACGACTTGCGAACTTCCCTTCGCATTGGTCACGTAGCCAACGCCTTCATCGATGCTGCCGTACAGCGTGACGCTGCTTTGCGCATGTGCGGACGATGCTGTCACACCCATGCACAACACCAGACAACTCAACGAAACATAAGGGGTACTGATTGCGGATGCGAAAGGATTAGGTAACGGTCTCATGCCGATGGCAGGTAGGGGAAAAGAAGAAGGAGGAGATCAGGTCGCAGGCCGGTTTGCACCGGCTCTGCGGCGTGTCATGCGTGGCGCGGCCTGCACAGAGCGATGGCGAGCGCGGCGACGAGGGCCGATGCGGCGAAGGCGATGAAATTCAGGCGCACGTCGAGATGCGACGCGGCGAACCACGCGCCGAGCATCGGCCCCGCCATCGCGCCGATCCGGCCTATGCCGACTGCCCAGCCCGTCGCGCTCGCTCGTGCGAACGGCCGGTAGAAGCTTGCGATATAGCCGAGCTGCACCATCGCCACCCCGATACTGCCCAGCCCGGCGAGCGCCACCAGCGCGTAGTTCGTGAACACGCCGCCCCTCACCGTCAGTCCGCAGATCGCGAGCGCGCCGATCACGTAGCCGCCGACGATCGTCTTGCGCGGGCCGAGCCGATCACCGACGCGGCCGATCAGAACGCCGCCGATCGCCGAGGAAAGCATGAAGACCGCCAGAAACGACAGGCTCGAGCCGAGGTCATAGCCGAGCTTGCGCATCAGTTGCGGCAGCCAGGTGCCGAGCCCGTAGATCACGAGTACCGCGGCGACTTGCGCGAGCCACAGACAAAGCGTCGACCACCAGTTGCCGTGCGAGAACACCTCGCCGAACACGACGCGCAGCGAAGGCTTGGCCACCGCCTCGACGGGAATGCTGTCGAGCGACGCGATCGACAGGCCGAGCCGTTGCGCGAGCTCATCGGCCTCGCGTCGCTTGCCGCTCGCCATCAGATAGGCGAGCGACTCGGGCAGCAGCTTGATCAGCACGGGAAGGGCGAGCAGCGGCAACGCGCCTACCGCGACGACGAAGCGCCAGCCATGCGACGCGAGAAACGCCATCCCGATCACAGCGGAAACCAACGCTCCGATCGCGTAGCCCGAATACATGATGGCGAAATTGAGGTTGCGCTTGGGCCCCGGCGAGTATTCGACTGTGAGCGCCGCCGCCGCGGAAATGACGCCGCCGAGGCCGAGTCCACCGATGAAGCGCATCACGCTGAAAATGAACGGCGTGGGCGCAACGGCCGCGCCCAGCATCGACAGCGAGAACAGCGCCACGCACGCAATCAGCAGACGTTTGCGGCCCATCAGGTCGGTCAGAACGCTGATGAAATACGAGCCGAACAGCGTGCCGAACAGCGCCGCGCTACTCATCGCGCCGACTTCGATCGGCGTGAGCTTCCACACCGGGTCGGCGAGCATCGACGGAACGATAGTGCCCATGACGCCGATGTCATAGCCTTCGGTCACGATCGTAAGGAAACAAAGGGCCAGCACGCGGCGCGTGGTGCGCGCGGGCGGGTCGAGTGCGAGTGCGAGAGGACTTTCGGAGATGGCCGCCATGGGATGACTTTTTCGAACGAACTACCGGAAAGATCAGGCAAGCACGATGCCAGTCCCTCGTGGATGACCTCGTGGCCGAAAGCGCGGATCACGTGTCTATCCGCGCTTTGTGCGGCTTGCCCGCCCGGCGCAGGCGGAAGCTGTTGTCTGCGCTCGAATACAGAATGACATTCTATTTTCGAGGCGTCAAAGATTTCAAAATAAATTTAGGCGTGGTTCGGGAAAATCCTGGGTCGAGGCCGCGTCGCCCGCTCAGCTTACGTCATGTCGCGGCGCCTCACCCAATAGCAGCGTGGTCATGAGCGCGGTGATGCGCTGGATGTCGCGGTGATCGCCGATACGCTGATTGATCACGAAGCCGTCGAACGCCATCCAGATCACGTGAGCGAACAGGTCGCCGCCGAGGGCCGCGACGCGCTCGGCGGGCAGCGCGTCTTTGAGGAGTTGCGTGAGGAAATTCTCGACCGATACGAGCAGATTGTTCGGTTTCGCGAGACCCGCGGGCGCGCTCGCGAGTGCGTCGATCAACGAGTTCGCAAAGGCGTTGTCGGCGGCCGGGATGTCGTCCCAGATGCCCACCAGGATGCGCTCGATCTTCCTGCGCGGACCGTTGAGCAACGCCACTTCGCTGCGCAGCCGATGCAATTGCTCGATCAGCCAGGGCTCGTAGATTTCATAAAGGATGACGAGCTTGGAGTCGAAGTACACGTACAGATTGGCGACCGTGGTGCCCGCGAGACGGGCGATTTCGGTCATCGTCGTCGCTGAATAACCCTTTTCGCTGAAGGCGTTGAACGCGGCCGTCAAAATGGCTTCCCGCTTGACGGCTTTTTTGATTTGCGGCACTTGAGGGCTCTCTATCGGAAGGGCGGTGGTCGGTTCGGGGCATTCTATCAAGCCGCCACGCCCACGCCGGTGCGTGTCGGACGCTGCCGACCGCGACTTCCATTTCGATACGGCCTTGCTGCTGAAAGAGGCTGCGTGCGGCTTGCGCGATCAACTCATGCTTCCCGTGTTTCATTACATCGCTCCCGTCCGGATTCGCGCGGACATGCCCCCGCGTTTCGCGAAATCAGCAAAAGACACTTGACGATCAAAATTTTTCAAAACAGAATACTATTCATTAATAAACGACATTCGTTTTTGAGGTGAAGCTATCGTGCCCACGACCTTGCTGTCCCCCGAAGTCCCCGCGCCTGCAGGCACGCTGACCGGCCGGTATCCCGAACTCGGCTCCGGTCCGATCCCGGTCGAGCCGTACATTTCGCCGGAGTACTACCAGCGCGAGAAGCAACACATCTTCAAGAAGACGTGGCTGCAGGTCGGTCGGGTGGAGGAGATTCCGAAGCCGGGCGACTACTTCGTGAAGGACCTCGCCGTGTGCGACACGTCGATCATCGTGGTGCGCAATCGTCAGGGCGAGATCCGCGCCATGCACAACGTGTGCGCGCACCGCATGAACGAGATCGTCTACGACAAGTGCGGCAACACCCGCAAATTCTTCTGCAAGTTTCATGGCTGGGCCTACGACCTCGACGGCAAACTCACGGGTGTGCCCGACGAGAAGTGCTTCTTCGGTCTCGATCGCGAGCAGTTCGGCCTCTCGCGTGTGGCGTGCGAAGTGTGGCAAGGCTTCATCTTCGTGAACATGGACCCGAATCCACCGGTCTCGCTCGCGGATTACATGAGGCCGATGTTCGGCGACATCGAGGGCTATCCGTTCGATAAGCTCACCGCTGGCTTCGGCTGGCAAACGGTCGTCAACTGCAACTGGAAGCTCGCGCTCGACGCGTTCCAGGAGGCGTATCACGTCGCCTATGTGCACGGCAATTCGATCGCGGACGCGATCGACAAAAGCGACAACGAAAGCATGCCGCCGCTCGACGCGCTGTGCGGCGAATTTCATCGGCGGCTCTCGCTGGCGGGCAACCAGAAGTCCGTCTATGGCAACCCGAAGGCGGTGACCGAGGGCGGCGCCGCCGCGCAGAACGCGTTGTCCGAGCAGGGACATAAACGCCCGATCGCGGCGGCGGCATTGCGCGCGGGTATCGGCAGCGCGAAGCACGCGTTTGCGCTCGATGCGCTGCCGTCAGGCGTGAACTGGACCAGGAGCCCGAACTGGCTGTTCGACATGAACATCGTGTTCCCGGACTTTTATGTTTCGCTGCGTCCGAACTATTGCCAGGCGTACAACTTCCGTCCGATCTCGCACAACCAGACGCTCGTCGACGCACGCGTGTACTACCCCGAAATGACGACGCCCGGCGGCCGCTTCTTCCTCGAATACATGAAAGTCGCGCTGCGCGACGTGCTGCTCGAAGACTTCAGCACGCTCGAACGCACGCAACGCGCGGCCGAAACGGGCGCGAAAAAAGTGATGGTGTTGCAGGACAACGAACTGCTGGTGCGCCACGCGTATCACGTCGTCGAACGGATGCTGGCGCAAGGCGTCGCGGCCGATGCGACGGTTTAACCAGGAATCGAACATGAGCACCGCAATGCCTACCCAGCCGGTCAATATCGTCAGCAGAAAAGCGCCCGCCGCCCGCACATTGCCCGCGGGTTTCGAGTCGCTCGCGCCGTTCATCGACATCTGGGCGCTCGAGACCGAAACCGCACGCAACTCGCAACGCCATGCGGTTGGCATGGAAGCCATTCTTGCGTTTCGCGACGCGATCCTGCCGCAGGTCGACGACGTCGTCGCATATCTGAACGGCTACGCGCTCGCGACGCTCGACGAGCATCCCGAAGCGATGACCTTGATGTACCTGCTGCTGTCGCTGGCCGAGATCGCGCCTGCAATCGAGTTTTACAACCAGCCGGCCGTCATCGACGGATACGAGTCCGCGCGTTTTCGCGCCGACGAGACTTTTGTCATGCGTCCGCTGCCCTGAGCGTTGACGCGATCGGCCGGTGCGTCCGGTCTGAACCTGAAGGAGACAGCAAATGGCGAAATGCCGCGTGTTTGGCATCGATCACGGCCTGAAGACCGTGGTCGAAAACGGCCTGTACATGAAGACGATGATCGGCGCGACGATGAGTGTTGCGGTGATCAAGTTCGTCGAGCAGGAGGGCACGAATCTGCCCGCGAAGGCGCACGATCACGGCGAGGAAGCGTCGCTGCAGGTGCTCGGTTCGTGCTCGATCTTCGAGGTGCGGCCGGACACGCCCGACGTCGAGCGCACGCTCGCGCAAGGCGACGCGATGATCATTCCCGCAGGCCTCAGTCACTACGGCAAGAACTGCTACGGCGCGCAAGGCGTGAGCATGCGCTTGAACGTGGTGTCGCCGCCGCGCGCGGAATATGGCGCGCAGGACGACACGCCGTATTACCCGCTCGCCAATCGATGATGAGGGACGCAAATGAATAATCGCGCTGACAATCTGGCCGGCGACATCGCGCAATGCACGGCAGTTCAGGCGGGTGAGCGCTGGCGCGATCCGCACGCGGCGAGCCAAACGGTGCGCGCGCAAGGCGCGCTGTTGAGCACGGAGTTCGCGGTGTTCGAGCCGAGCGAAGTGCGTGACGAGGCAGCGGGAGCGCGCGGCGAGGAAGTCGTCGCGATTCTCGAAGGCCAGTTCGAAATCGATGCGGCCGGCGAACATTACCGGCTCGTCGCGGGCGAGGCGATCCTGATTCCGCCGCGCGAGCCGCGTCGCTTTACGTGCATCGGCGCCAAGGGCGTGCTGTATCGCGCCGGCACCAGTGTGTGAGATCCAATCATGAAGCACGATCCATTTGAACCGGATGACGTGAAGCACATCGTCGTCGTCGGCGCGGGCCATGCTGGCGGACGCGTCGTGCAGCATCTCGTGTCGCTGGGCTTCGCGGGGCGCATCACGCTCGTAGGCGATGAGCGTCATCCGCCCTACGAGCGGCCCGCGCTCTCGAAGGAATGGCTGACGAGCGAAACCGAGCCGACGCTCGCGGCGTCGCCGCTCGTTCTGGCGCCCGCAGCGTTCTGGGAGCCGTCGGCGTTGCGCGATGCGCGCATCGACCGCCTGCACGAACGTGCGGTCGCGCTCGATGCGACTGAGCGCGTGCTGACACTCGCGAGCGGCACCCAGGTGCGGTTCGATCGCCTGGTCGTGGCGACGGGCGGCGCGCCGCGCGACGGCGCGATTCCCGGCGCGAACCGGCCCGGCGTACACCTGCTGCGCACGGTCGACGATAGCCTCGCGCTGCGCCGCGCGCTGCGCGAGAGCCGTGGCCTCGCCATCATCGGGGCAGGCGTGATCGGCATGGAAGTGGCGTCTTCGGCGCTCGAGCTCGGCGTGCCGGTGACGGTGCTCGAAGCGGGCGAGCGCGTGCTCTCCCGCTGCCTGTCCCCCGTGATGTCCGAGTGGCTGCTGCGCGAGCATCGTGCGCGCGGCGTGCGGGTGGAACTGGGGGTCGCCGTCGAGTCGATCGCGGACGCAGCGCAAGCGGCGCAACTTGCCACCGACGGCACGCGCTATGTCGTGCGTTGCAAACTCGTCGACACCGCGCAAACGCGATCACGCGAAGCCTTCGACGTCGCCGCCGACACGATCCTGATCGCGATCGGCGTCGATTGCGCGCCGGCGTTTCTCGCGGGCACGGGGCTCGCGGGACGCCAGGGCGTCGACGTCGACGAAACCTGCCGCAGTCCGCATGCGCCGTGGCTTTACGCGGTCGGCGACGTCGCACATGTGCTCGATGGCGAGAGAGAGCGCGGTGGTCTGCGTCAGGAAACGTGGCGCAATGCCGAGAACCAGGCGCTCGCGGTCGCGCAGACCCTGATCGGCCGCGCGCAGGGGTATCGCGAAACGCCATGGATGTGGACCGATCAGCTCGGCAACAACATCCAGGTCGTCGGCCAACCCGATCCGCGCGACGAGGTCGTGCTGCGCGGCGAACCGGGCGCCGGACCCTGCGCGGCGCTGAGCGTGCGCGACGGTCGCATCGTCGCGGGTGTGCTCGTCAACGCGGGCCGTGAGCGGCGCTTCCTCGAAAAGCTTGTCGCCAGCGCGATGCCCGTGGACGTCGCGCGCCTCGCGGACCCCGGCACGTCGCTCAAGGAGCTTGCCGCATGAGCGCGATCTCGATGGGAGTGGCCGACGCACGTACCCGCAACGACACGCACACATACAGCGGCGCGCAGATGGCAGCGCTCGCGGCACGCGTCGAACGGCTCGAAGCGATCGAAGCGATTCGCGCGCTCAAGGCGCACTACGGCGCGCTCGCCGACGCGAAGTACGGTGGCGACTACCGCAAGCTCGACCGCGAAGCGCTCGCGGACATCGCACGCCAGCAAGCGGCCTGCTTCACCGGCGACGCCGTCTGGGCGGGCGGCAACGGCTTCGGCGGCGACCTCGTCGGACGTGAAGCGATCGAGCGCTGGTTTCTCGACTCGCCGTGGCGCTTCGCGATGCACTACTACGTCAGCGAGACGCTCAAGGTGGATGTCGCGCGCGGCGTGGCGCAGGCGAACTGGCGGCTGATGCAGGTGGCGCTGCGCGAGGACGCGGACACGCGCGCAGGGGCGGTGTGGCTGGGCGCGGTCACGACCGAACACTACCGGCGCGACGCGGCGAGCGGCCTCTGGTTGATCAGTTACATGAAATTCGAAGCGCTCCACATGATGACCCTGGCGGATGGGCCGCTGCCGATCGCCAGCAATTTCGCGGACCTCGACGCGCAGCGCGTCGACCGCACCGAGGACAATCAGTCATGACAGAAGTCATTGCGTCGCCCTGTGCGACCCGTACGGATTCTTGCCGCGGTACTGTCGCGCTCGATATCGCCGAGCACGCGTGCCGCGTGCTGCAGAACATACCCGTCAACGCGGAGTATCGTCACATGATCGTCGCCGCGCCGATCGGCGCCGCGCTCGCGCAACCGGGCCAGTTCTTCCATCTCGCCTGCCCGCCGGGCGCCGCGGGCACCTCGTTTCTGCGCCGGCCGATGAGCGTCTACGGTGCCGATCCGCTGCGGCACACCGTCGAGTTTCTCTACAAGGTGCAGGGTATTGGCACGCAAGGGCTGGCGACGTTGCGGCCAGGCGACACGCTCGATGCGCTCGGACCGCTCGGTCGTGGCTTCGAATTGCCTGAAGAGACGCGCCATGTCTTGCTGCTGGCGCGCGGGGTAGGCCTTGCGACGCTCGCGCCACTCGCGGCGCATGCCACCGCGCGGGGCGCGTGCGTGAGCGCCGTGCTAAGCGCGCGCAGCCAGTCCGTGGTGATGTCCGCCGAGCGTTTGCGCGTGGCGGGCGCGACGGTTCATATCGTCACCGACGAAGACGGCAGCAGCGATCCCGCGCGCGTCGAAGCGCAACTCGAAGCGCTGCACGCCGAAGCGCCGTTCGACTTCCTGTCCACCTGCGGCTCGAACCGGCTTCTGATGCTGCTCCAGAAGCTCGGCAAGTCGTGGGGCGTGGCGGGACAAACCGCGATCGAGCAGCACATGGGTTGCGGAATCGGCTCGTGCTATGCGTGCGTGCGTCCATTCCGCGCGCATGCCGATTCCGACCGTCTGACCTTCCGGCGCGTGTGCTGGGAGGGCCCCGTGTTCGATTTGCAGGAAACGACATCATGGTAGATCTGAGCGTCAAGGTGGGCGGACTCACGCTCGCCAATCCCGTCATGCCCGCGTCCGGCACTTTCGCGGACGGCAACGCGCGCGTGTTCGATCTCAATTGCCTCGGCGCGATCGTCACCAAGACGATCACCGCCGACATTCGCGAAGGCGTGCCGCCGCCGCGGGTCGCCGAGTTCAAGGACGCGACGCTGTTTTCGATCGGCATTCCGAGCAAGGGCGCCGACTATTACATCAATACGACGGTGCCGTTCTACCAGCGCTATACGCCGCCGATCGTGGGCAGCATCTCCGCGAATTCGGCGGCCGAGTTCGGCGAGCTGGCGGGGCGCATCGGTACGAGCGGCATTGCGGCGATCGAGGCGAACGTGTCGTGTCCGAACCTGAAAAAGAACGGCAAGGCGTTCGGCATGGACCCCGAGGCGACGTATCAGGTCGTGCGCGCGATGAAGTCGAGCACCCGCGTCCCCGTGTGGGTCAAGATGACGCCGAACGCCGGCAACCTGGTCGAAGTCGCGCTCGCCGCGCAAGCCGCCGGCGCCGATGCACTCGTGTGCTGCAACGCGATTCTGGCGATGGCGATCGACGTGCGGACCTTCAGGCCGCGCGTCGCGAACGTGATGGGTGGCCTGACCGGCGCCGCGACCAGGCCGATTCTGCTGCGCATGGCCCACCAGTGCGCCGAGGCCGTCGAGATTCCCGTGATCGGCTGCGGCGGCATCAGCACGGCGGAAGACGCGATCGAGTTCATGCTCGCGGGCTGCGCAGCGGTCCAGGTCGGCACCGCCAACTTCATTACGCCGAATGCGATGCCGCGCGTGATCGACGGGCTGCGTGCGTTCTGCGAGCAGCGCGGTCTCGCGCGCGTCGCGGACCTGATCGGCGCGATGCAGCGTCATGACGTGATCAATCTGCAAAAGGACTATGCGCTATGAAGGTCATTCCTATTGCCTCGATATGCGGGCGCACGGTTCGCGCGCCTGCGCACGCGCCTGAGGCGGCGCTCGCGAGCGGCGGGGCGCCGGCGCTATCGATGGCCGCCGACGCGTGGCGTCTGGTCGGCGAGCTCGATCGGTGTTTTGACGGTAACGATTGTCTGGGCGTGACGATCGACGCCGTGAAGGTCGGCTTGTTTCGCGTCGCCGGCGAAATCCATGCGCTCGACGATATCTGCACGCACGGCAACGCGTTGCTGAGCGAGGGCCTGCTCGACGGTCATGAGATCGAATGTCCGTTGCACGCTGGCCTCGTCGACGTGCGCACGGGCAAGGGCACGACCGCGCCGATCGTGCGCGATACGCGGCGCCATGAGGTCCGGATCGACGGCGGCAATCTCTACGTTCGGCTTCGCCGCTGAGACGATGAGCTTTTTATCGACTGCAACCAAAACCGCGCGCGGGCCGAAAATCGCCGTGATCGGTACGGGCGGCACATTTGCGATGCACGCGCGTGGCCCGTTCGACTGGGTCGAGTATTCGGAAAGCGGCGTCGTGCATCCGATCGACACCCTGCTCGCGACGCTCGGCGAGCTCGCGCCCGACGTCGAACTGCTACCCGTCACGTTTCGCAGCCTCGGCAGCGTGGCGATCCAGCCGGCGGACTGGGTGGAACTTGCTCGGCTGATACGGCACACGGCGCTCGCCGATCCGTCCATCACAGGGTTCATCGTGACCCACGGAACGGCGACGCTCGAAGAAACCGCGTGGTTCCTGCAACTCGTGCTCGACATCGCGCGGCCGGTGATCGTCACGGGAGCGCAGAGGCCCGCAAACACCGCGGGCAGCGACGTGCTCGCGAACCTGCGCGGCGCGATTGCGGCAGCGCGCGATCCGCTGAGCGCGGCACACGGCGTGCTGGTCGCGATGGACGGCTGGCTGTTCTCGCCGCGCGACGTGACCAAGGCGGCCAGTTTCGAACTGAACGCGTTCGAGTCGCCGGGCTACGGTCCGCTCGCGCGCATCGAGCCCGACGCGCGTGTTGCGTGGCGGCGCGGTGCGATTGCAACGCGTCGCGGTAGCGAATCCGCATGGTTCTCACGAGCGCTGCTGGAAGCGGATGCGCCATTCGCGCTGCCGCGCGTCGATATCGCGATCTCGTATGCGGGTGCCGACGGTGTGACGATCGACGCGCTGGTCGCGGCAGGCAGCGCCGGCATCATCAGCGCGGGACTGGTGCCGGGACGGCCGGCAGCAGCCGAGGCGGCCGCATATCGAAAGGCGGTTGAGGCCGGTGTCGTGGTCGTGCAGTCGAGCCGCGCGGCGCGTGGCGTGGTGCCGCCTCAGGCGTTTCTGGCACGCGACGGCGTAGTCGCGGGCGGCGATCTCGCGCCGCACAAGTTGCGCATTGCGTTGATGCTCGCACTCACGTTCGATGGCGATTCGCGAGCCGATTTCGCGCAACGGCGCGAACGCATTCAAACCATTCTGCTCGCGTTGTGAACGCTTCGGCACGCAAGGAGGCATTTCGAATCATGCAGTTCTCTTACCTCGTGACCTGGGTGCATCCGGACCCGGCGGCATGCATCAGCGCCGACGACCTCGAACGCATCGCCGCGATCGTCAACTCGACGCCCGCGCTGCGCCGCTCCCGCCTTTACACGCCGGAATCCGCCGACGATTACTACACGCGGGACGGCGCGTCGCCGATCTTCGCGATGCAACTCGACTACGACTCGGTGTTCGATCTCGAAGCGCCGATCGCGGCAGGCGGCCATTTGCAGGCGCTCGCCGCGGCCAATTTCGCGAGCCTCGCCGGATGCCGCGTGGAGCAGCAGGCGATGCTGCGCCGTCCGTTTCCGGTGGCCGATGCCGACGCGCGCGTGCCAGCAGGCAGCCTGCCATGCCAGTTCCTCGTGCACTACCCGGGCCACGCGCTCGACTTCGACGAGTGGATCAACTACTACCTCACGCATCATCCGCAGATCATGTTCGACTTTCCGGGCGTGCGCGAGATCGAGATTTTCACGCGCATCGACTGGCTCGACGCGATGCCATGGACGCGCGTGCACTACATGCAGCGCAACAAGCTGATGTTCGACAGCGCACGGGCGATCACCGAGGCGATGCACTCGCCGGTGCGCCACGCGATGCGGCAGGACTTCGAACGATTTCCGCCGTTCGAGGGCAGCAACATCCATCATCCGATGGCGGCGCGCACGACCTTCTTCGACTAACGCGATTCGCAAGGGGCAAACATGAGCATCGGGTTCGGTCATCTCGCGCGTATCGGGCATCTGTACCCGTCGGGTGGACTGTGCGACTTCGAGATTCAGGCGATGGCGCCCGACGGCGTGCAATTCGTCACGACGCGTTTGCCGTTTCGCGACACGTCGATCGAATCCGATCGCACGTTGATCGACGACATCGAACAGCACGCGCAACTGCTCGCCGACGCGAAGGTCGACCTGATCGCGACGAATTGCACGGCCGCAGGCGTCGTGAACGGCCCTGACGCGATCAATGCACGGGTGACGGCAGCGACGAACATCGCGGCGGTCACGACGATCGAGGCCGTGCTCGCCGCGTGCGACGCGCTGGGGGCGAACAAGCTGGGACTCGTGACGGCTTACGGCGAACGCGTCGTCGCGGCGGAGCAGGCATTTTTCGAGCAACGCGGGCTGAGTGTCGTCGCCGAAGCGAGCCGCGCGTGCCGCACGCCTTTCGAGCAGGGCACGGTGCAGCCCGAGGTCTGGTCCGACATCGCGACGCGACTACCGGGCGATTTTGACGCATTGCTGATCAGTTGCGCGGGCATTCGGGTGAGCAGCGTGATCGCTTCGATCGAGACGGAAATCGGACGCCCGGTGATCAGCAGCAATTCCGCGCTGTTGTGGTACTGCCTGAGGAAGCTGAACATCTCTGCGAAGTCGCCGGGATATGGCGTTCTGTTAAGCGATTGAGACGGTCCCTCTGCTGGCCGCACCACTTTCACGGTTTCTCCCGTTGCCTGCTGCACCTGGCGCGCCAGGGCGCGATATCGGCCGCATCTCGCGCGTGGCGGAGCACCTCGAATATGGAATGGTGGGCATCAATACCGGCCTGATTTCCAACGAAATCGCGCCGTTTGACGGCGTGAAGCAGTCGGGTCTCGGCAGGGAGGGCTCGCACTACGGGATCGATGATTACCTCGTGATCAAGTACCTGTGCATGGCGGTTTGACGCCGGTCCGATACTCAGCGTGCGGCACGGCCAGGCGTAGAATTGCGGGCGCGGCGGCGAGTCCATTCGTCGCCGGACCGGAGACCGATGGCTGATGGAAATCAAGTGGATCGAAGACTTCATCGCGCTCGCCCGCTATCAGAGCTTTTCCCGGGCGGCGGAGTTTCGCAACGTCACGCAATCGGGTTTCAGCAGACGGATTCAATCGCTCGAACAATGGGTCGGCGCCGATCTCGTCGATCGCAGCGGCTTTCCGCCGACCCTGACCCCGGCAGGGCAACTGTTTCGTGACGCGGCCGAAGACATCCTCGACAAGCTGTTCGACACGCGCGCCATCATTCGCACCGAACAGCGCATCGCCGGCACGAGCCTGCAGATCGCAGCCGGCCACACGATCGCGCTCAACTTCCTGCCCGCGTGGCTGCGCACGCTGTCGAAGCATGTCGGCGAAGTGCGCGCGCGCGTGATTCCGGCGAACGTGCACGATTCGATACTGATGCTGGTCAACGGCAACTGCGAGCTGATGTTCGCTTATCACCATCCGCAGCTGCCGTTGCATCTCGATCCGACCAGGTACGAATGCGTGACCGTGGGCGTCGATACTTTCATGCCGGTATGCAGGCCCAATCAGCGGCTTGCGCACGTGTACCGTCTGCCCGGCGTGATCGAACATCCGATGCCGTTCATCGCTTATACGGAGACGAGCTACTTTGGGCGCTGCTTCGCGTTGCTGATGGAGCAGAGCAAAGCGTCGCCCGCCTTGCATCTTCACTATGAATCCGACATGGCCGAGGTCGTGAAGAAGCTCGTGCTGGAAGGCGAGGGTGTCGCCTGGCTGCCGAAGAGCTCGATCGCCGCCGAACTCGACAGTGGCCAGCTTGTCGCCGCCGGCCGCTCCGAATGGCAACTGGAGCTGGAGTTGCGCGTGTATCGCGACCTCACGAACCGCACTGAACTGCTCGATACGCTGTGGCGGCATCTGCGGGCCTCGTCGGGGTCAGCCGAATAGCGCTGATAGGGTTATCCCGCGTTATGCGAAACTTGCATAGCCGTATGCAACACTAGCATTCACGTCTTTTCTGCCGTCTCTAGAATTCCGTCCAGTCACAAATAATCTCAGGACGGAGACACATGAAGAATCGGCTTACCCTCTACATCCTCGCCGGCATGCTGCTCGGCGTGGCCGTCGGTTATGTCTGCCATCGCACGGCGGCCGATGCCGCGCAGGCGAAGGAGATCGCCGGCTACTTTTCGATCGTCACCGATATCTTCCTGCGGCTCGTGAAGATGATCATCGCGCCGCTCGTGTTCGCCACGCTCGTGTCAGGTCTCGCTGGCATGGAAGGCACGAGCGACGTGCGCCGCATCGGTCTGCGCTCGATCGCGTGGTTCCTGTGCGCGTCGCTGTTCTCGCTCGCGCTCGGCCTCGTGCTCGCGAACCTGCTGCAACCGGGCGCGGGCTTGCACATGACCCAGACGAGCGCTGACGTGGCCACCGGCCTCAACACGTCGAGCCTGAACTTCAAGGACTTCGTCACACACGCGTTCCCCACCAGCATCGTGGATGCGATGGCGCGCAACGACATCCTGCAGATCCTCGTCTTCTCGGTGATGTTCGGCATCGTGCTCAGCGTGATCAAGTCCGACCCGCGCGTCGCGCCGCTGATCGCGGGCGTCGAAGGGCTCGTGCCCACCATGCTGAAACTGACCGACTATGTGATGCGTCTCGCGCCCGTCGGTGTGTTCGGCGCGCTGGCATCGGCGATCACGGTGCATGGCCTCGACGTGCTGACGACGTACGGCAAGCTCGTCGCCAGCTTCTATACGGGGCTCGCGCTGCTGTGGGCGGCGCTGATCCTTGCCGGCTACGCGTTTCTCGGCAAGCCGGTCTGGGCCTTGCTCAAGGCGATCCGCGAACCCGCGATGCTGGCATTCTCCACCGCGAGCAGCGAGGCGGCGTATCCGCGCCTGACGGAGAAGCTGGAGGAATTCGGCGTCGACAAGAAAGTGGTCGGCTTCACGTTGCCGCTCGGCTATGCGTTCAATCTCGACGGCTCGATGATGTATCAGGCCTTCGCCGCGATCTTCATCGCGCAGGCGTTCGGCATCGACATGCCGATCGGCACGCAGATCGTGATGCTGCTCGTGCTGATGGTGAGCAGCAAAGGAATGGCGGGTGTCGCGCGCGGCTCGGTGGTGGTCGTCGCGGCCGTGGCGCCGATGTTCCATTTGCCGCCATCGGGCGTCGTGCTGGTGCTCGCGATCGACCAGATTCTCGACATGGGGCGCACGGCGACCAACGTGATCGGCAACAGCATCGCGACGGCAGCCATCGCGAAGTGGGAGGGCCAGCGCGTGACGCGGCAGGAACGCAGCACGGCGATGCCGACGGCTTCGTTCGGCCAGCTCGAAGGCGAGACGAAATGAGCGGCATGGACGCAACGGCTGCCACGAGCGCGCGCAAGTTCGGCGTGGTGGGCGGGCTCGGCCCGCTCGCGAGCGCGGACGTGTTCTTCAAACTGATCAAATCGACACCGGCCACGCGCGACGCCGAGCACTTCGATGCGATCTTCGAGCAGCAGCCGTTTCGCAGCGCCGATGCCGATAGCGAGACGTTGACGCAGCGCAAGCTGTACGTCTTCGATCTGATCAGCAGCTTCGAGCAGCGCGGCGTGACGACGGTCGTGCTGCCGTGCTTCCTGAGTCACACGTTCATCGACGAGCTGAAAGCCAATTCGCCGCTGCAGATCGTCGACATGATCGATGCGGTGCGCAGCCACGTGCGCAGAAGATTTCCCGCGGTGCGCCGCGTGGGCGTGCTCGCGTCGGCGCATACGCGGCGCAGGCGCCTGTTCGAGCAGTACTTCGCGGCGCCCGAGTTCGAAGTGATCCACCCGCGCAACGGCGAAGGCATCGATTTCGTCACCGAGGCCGTTTATGGCGAGGATGGCGTGAAGAGCGGCAATCTGCGTGGCCGTCCGGCCGAGTTGCTGCGGGCGGCGTGCGAGGACCTGATCGAACAGGGCGCCAACGTCATCGTGCCAGGGCTCACCGAGATCGCGCTGGTCGCGGACGAACTCGGTGCGTTTCGCGTGCCGCTCGTCGATTCGAATCTGGCTTATGCGCAGTACGTGGTGTCCGGCCAGTACCACACGCCCGAGACGATCTTCAAGGTCGGCGTGGTGGGCGGCGTGGGTCCGGCGGCCACCGTCGATTTCATTCACAAGATCGTGCGCGCGACGCCCGCGCGGCGCGATCAGGACCACATCAAGCTGCTCGTCGAGCAGAACCCGCAGATCCCGGATCGCACGGAGAATCTGATCGGCGATGGACCCGACCCGACCATCTCGCTCTATGCGACCTGCAAGAAACTCGAAACGGGCGGCGCGGATCTGATCGCGATCCCGTGCAATACGGCGCATGCCTTCGTCGAGCGGATACAGCCTTATCTCGGCGTGCCGATCGTCAATATGCTGACGGTGACGGTGCGTTATCTGCGCGAGTCGTTTCCCGCGCTGCGCTCGGTCGGCGTGCTTGCGACTTCCGGCACGCTCGCGAGCGGCGTCTACGAAAAGGCGCTCGAATCGCACGGCTTGCGGCAGGTCGTCCCGGCACCCGCGCTGCAGGCGCGCGTGATGGACGCGATCTACGGCAAGGAAGGCGTGAAGGCCGGATTTACGGCGGGGCGGTGCCAGCAAGACCTCGCCGCGGCGATCGACGGGCTTATCGCCGACGGCGTCGAAGTGATCGTTCTCGGCTGCACGGAACTGCCGCTGCTGATTCGCGAGCCGTATGTGATCGGCGCGAACGGCGCGCGCGTGAACGTGGTCGATCCGACCGACGTGCTCGCGAAGCAGTGTGTCGCCTGCGCGACAGTGCCGCCTCGATAACCCAACCGCATCACCCAGTCAATGCGACGGACCTGCACACGAGGTGTGCCGGATGACCCCGCTCGCCTGTCGATTTCAGAACCTGAGAGGTAATCATGCTTGCACCGACCGAACGTATCGAACACGACCTTCTCGGCGATCTCGCCGTGCCCGCGACCGCGTACTACGGCGTACACACGCTGCGCGCGCTGCAAAACTTTCCCATCACGGGTATTCCGATCTCCGTGTATCCGAACCTCGTCAACGCACTGGCGAGCGTGAAACAAGCCGCCGCGCTCGCGAATTACGATCTCGGCCTGTTGAGCGCAGTGAAGATGCAGGCCATCGTGCATGCATGCAGGCAAGTGCGCTCAGGCACCGCGCACGAGCATTTCGTCGTCGACGTGATTCAGGGCGGCGCGGGCACGTCGACCAACATGAACGCGAACGAGGTCATCGCCAATCTCGCGCTCGAACATCTCGGGCAACAGCGCGGCGAATACGCGGTTCTCCATCCGAACGAGGACGTGAATCTCGGCCAGAGCACCAACGACGTCTATCCGACCGCGCTCAAGATCGCCACTTACGCGGGCATCATGCAACTGGTCGACGCGATGGGCGTGTTGCGCGCATCGTTCGAACGCAAGGCGGTGGAATTCGGCAACGACCTGAAGATGGGCCGCACGCAGCTTCAGGACGCCGTACCGATGACGCTCGGCCAGGAGTTCAGCACCTTCGCTGTGATGCTCGGCGAAGACGAAGAGCGGCTGAAGGAAGCGGCCCAGCTCATCTGCGAGATCAATCTCGGCGCGACCGCGATCGGCACCGGCATCAACACACATCCGGGATACGCGCAGCTTGCATGCAGGCACTTGAGCGAAATAACCGGTATCGCGTTGACCACGTCGCCGAATCTGATCGAAGCGACGCAGGATGTCGGTTCGTTCGTGCAGCTCTCCGGCGTACTGAAGCGCGTCGCCGTAAAACTCTCCAAGACCTGCAACGATCTTCGCCTGCTTTCGAGCGGTCCTCGCGCGGGCCTCGGCGAAATCAACCTGCCGCCGGTGCAGGCGGGTTCGAGCATCATGCCGGGCAAGGTGAATCCGGTGATTCCGGAAGTCGTCAACCAGATCGCGTTCGAAGTCATCGGCAACGATGTGACGGTGAGCTTCGCCGCCGAAGCGGGGCAGCTCCAGCTCAACGCGTTCGAGCCGATCATCGCGCACAGCCTGTTCAAGAGCGTCGCCCATTTACGCGCAGGGTGCCTCACGCTCGCGTCGAAATGCGTCGACGGCATTACCGCGAATCACGAGCGGCTGCGCGCGATCGTCGACAGCTCGATCGGCATCGTGACCGCGCTGAACCCGTACATCGGCTATACGCACTCGACCGAAGTCGCGAAGGAAGCGCTTGCGTCGGGCAAAAGCGTCGCGCAGATCGTGATCGACAAAGGGCTGTTGAGTCAGGCGCAGCTCGACGAGATTCTTCAACCCGCCATGCTGACGCAACCAAGAAAGTTGTCGTCGGCGGCATGAGCGACGAAGGTTGTTCCGGTCACAGGTCGCGTGCATACGCACGCGACTCTTTTAAACGATGGAGGAGTGAAAGATGAACGGCAACACGATCAATCGAAGAGCAAGGCGGCTGTGCGGTTCGGCGGCACTGCTGATCGCGGCACTTGCCGCGGGTACCTGCGCACAGGCTGCCGACGCGCCATCGCAACAGGCAAGCGCCGTCACGGCAACGCCGCGTGTTCTGGTGCTGGCCACCGGCGGTACGATCTCGGGAACCGCCGATCCCCGTTCGGCGATCGGCTACAACTCGGGCAACGTGAAGGGGCAGGAACTGGTGCGCGGCGTGCCGGGCATCGAGAAGCTCGCGAGCATCAGCGCGGAGCAGATCTCGAACGTCGGCTCGCAGGACATGAACGACAAGATCTGGTTGCAGCTTGCGCGGCGGATCGACGAGGTCTTCGAGCGGAACGAGGCCGACGCCATCGTGATTACGCACGGCACCGATACGATCGAGGAGACGGCGTTCTTCCTGAGCAACGTGCTGCGCTCCGACAAGCCAGTGGTGCTGGTCGGCTCGATGCGACCGGGCGGTTCCGCGAGCGCCGACGGTCCCGGCAATCTGTACGAAGCCGTCGAAGTGGCGGCGAGCCCGCAGTCGATTGGCCGAGGCGTGATGGTCGTGATGAACGACCAGATTCACGCGCCGCGCTGGATCACCAAGACCAATACCACGGCGGTACAGGC
Organism: Paraburkholderia lebeckiae; assembly: GCF_050436225.1. Lineage (NCBI taxonomy): Bacteria > Pseudomonadati > Pseudomonadota > Betaproteobacteria > Burkholderiales > Burkholderiaceae > Paraburkholderia > Paraburkholderia lebeckiae. The sequence continues at coordinate 958,759 of NZ_JBNDLU010000003.1, forward strand.
GTTCGCGTCGCCGAATGCCGGCGCGATCGGTTATGTCGATCCGGCCAGCGTGCGCTTCGTGATGCCGGCGGTGCAATCGACGCGCGCTGCGCTGAGCCTGCCCGCGAGTGGGCAATTGCCGCGCGTCGATATCGTCTACGCGCATAGCAACATGGATGGCCGCCAGATCGATCATGCGATCGCCGATGGCGCGAAGGGCATCGTCGTCGCCGGCGAAGGCGATGGTGACATGTCGAAGGAAGCCCTCGCGGCGCTCGACCGCGCGGCGGCAAAAGGCATCGTGGTGGTTCGCTCGACGCGCCTGGTGTCGGGGTTCGTGAACCGCAACGTCGAGGTGGACGACGACAAGCGCGGTTTCGTCGCATCGCTCGATCTGAATCCGCAGAAGGCGCGATTGCTGACGCAATTGCTGGTGGCCAACGGCGTGACCGATCCGGTCAAGGTACAGCAGGCGTTTAGCGGGACGTGGTGACGGGTTGGGGGCGCCGCCGGTCAGGGGCGCTGCCGCTTATAAAGCCGCGCGTAATGCCTCGTCGGCAACGGCAAGACGCAACGCAATGGTCTTCACGAGAAACCGATGCAACTGTTGCGCTGTCGCCGGATCCTGCTGTTCGAGTTCGAGCAGCCGGGAGATCGACAGGCGGTACACGCGCGTCGGTGCCTCGGCAATCACATCCGCGCTGCGCTGTTGCTGCGTGTACACCGCCATTTCCCCCACGACCGTACCCGGGCCGAACGAGCGCAGACGCGCCGAGCGGCCATCGGCGAGCGGCAGCGAGATCGCGACACGTCCTTGCTCGACGAAATACAGCGCGTCGCCTGGCTCGCGATGACGAAACAGCGCCTGCCCCGAAAGCAGATCGTGCACCTCCAGACACGCGATCAAGCCGTTCAACGCGCCGGCCGTGAAATGCGGCTCGAGCATCGCCCGCAGATCGCCGCCATGCGCGATCGCGAGCGAGTTCGACGCAAGCAGTTTGTCTTCGATCCATTCGAGACCCGCATCGAGCGTATCGAATTCATGAATCTTCAGATTGAGCGTGCCGGTCTTCACGAGCAGATCGCGCGAGCGCGGCGGCAGCGCGGTCAACACGAGGTCCACGCTTCTTGCGGCGCAGAGCTGCCTGAGTTTGACGAAGCTGATGGATACGGATGCATCCATGCCATGTGTCGCCGCAAAGTCGAGCACGACGAAGCGGACCTGCGACGGATTCCCGGCGCCGAATCGCTCGCGAAGGCGCTGCAGAATCGAATTGGCCGTGCCGAAGAAGAGAAACCCTTGCAGGCACATTCCGCATACCTGGGGGCCGATTGCGCGCAGAGCCTGGGTGTCTTCGATGCTGCGCTCAACATTCGAGGTCCGCGCGCGCAGGTCGAACTCCATGCGTATGCAGCCGACCCGACCGTAGAGCAGCGTGAACATCACACATGCTGCAACGACGCCCGCCCCTACGCCGACGATCACGCCATACGCCGCGATAGTGCCGAGAATCACGGGCACGAGCAGATACTCATACCAGTTGAGCTTGGTCCAGGCGCCCGCGAGCCAATGCACGAGCAAGCGCAGCCCCATGAAGAGCTGAAGGCCGACCAGCACCGGCACCGGAAAGAGCGCCACGATGCCCGGCGAAGTGGCGAGCACGACCACACACGCGAGCGAGGCGAACACGCCCGCCACCCTGCTCGTCGCGCCCACCCGCGCGTTGAGCATCGAGCGATTGAACGACTGGTAGCCGACCATGCCGCCCAGCAGTCCGCTCGCGAGATTGGCGAGGCCGGCGGCGCGCATCTCGCGATTGAGGTCGACGTCCTCCCCGGTGGCCGCGCCGATTGCCGTTGAATTCATCAGGATCGTCACGGCCGACACCGAGGTCACCACCAGACTCTCGGGAAGATGCGCGCCGACCGCCGACCAGTCGATGCCGCCCCGTCCGAGCCTCGCGGCCAGGTGCAACTCCGGCAGCCCGGATAGGTGCAGCTTGACGCGGGGCAGCAGCAGACCCATGCCGCGCGCGTCGTCGATCGAAACTCCGGCAACCTGCAGCAGAACGTAGAAAAGCACGACGCCGAAGGCCAGCGTGAGCGGCAGCGCGGCAATGTGCTGCCACGTGCGCATCAGTACCGTGGCCAGCACGCCGACGACCAGCGCCGGAACCCATGTGAGCCAGTGAAGGTGCGTGAGCAACGCGAGCGTGTGCCACTGCAGCGGCTGGCCCGTCAGCACGCGGAACGCTCCGGCGAGCAGCAGGTAGCCCGTGCCCGCGAGAAATCCGCCGAGCACCGGATAGGGCAGGAACTGCAAGGAGCGGCTGCGCTTCGACGAGCCGATCGCATAGAGCACGATGCCCGTCATGAGCGAACAGAGCGCGATGGCGATCAGCACAGTGAGGATCAGCGTCTGCGGTGAACCGCCGTCCGCGCGCACGCTGCTGGCCACCCCCGCCGCCACGCCCGCGAGAAAGGCTGCGGCGTTGCTGTCGGGGCCGCCAATATTGACGCGCATCGAACTCGTCAAGGCGATCACGAGCGCCGTGACGACGCAGCTCACGAGCGCGGTGGGCACGCCCAGCATCGCGTAGCGGGCAAGATCGGCGCTAAAGATCATCGTGCCGAGGCTCATCGCATAGCACAGCATGACGAGCGCCGAAACGGCGCCAGCCGCCACGTCGCCTGGCAGACCCGCCAAACGCGAGCGCAGCGGAATCTCGGAGACGGAAATGGTCTTGCCCGGCTTCACGTGGATTCCCGGTCGAATGCAAGGGCGCCGTGAGGCGCGCCAGCCAGTATCCTGCGCGGCTCGAACGGCTGTCAAACGCGATGCAGCGTGCTTATCGGACACCTACACTGGTTATTCATCGGCCCCGTACCCGGCGTGCTCCACGCAAAGGCCGTGCAACTCCGGGCCGTTCACGCCAGCGGCCGGCACGCGCGCTATTCGTCTGAGCTTTTGCCGCGGGGCCACGCATCGGAGGCGGGGCGACGAACATGGATATCGAGAAATGGCTGCGGGACCTCGGGCTCGAGCAGTACGCCCACGCGTTCGCGGCAAACGACATCGACATGTCGCTGCTCGCGCAGCTGACCGACGTCGACCTGAAAGAGCTGGGGGTACAGTCGCTCGGCCACCGTAAGCGCATTCTGGCCGCGGCGGCAGGCGCCCTAACGGCAGCCGCGCCGCTACCGCCCCAGACGTCCGCCGACACCGACGTGCCCGCGGACGAGCGCAGGCAGGTCACGATTCTGTTCGCCGATCTCTGCGGCTACACGATGCTGTCCCGCTCGCTCGATCCCGAAGACTTGCGCGCGCTGATCGGACGCTACACGGCGCTGGTCGACGGGATCGTGCTCGCCTATGGCGGCACGATCGACAAGCACATCGGCGACGCGGTGATGGCGCTGTTCGGCGCGCCCCGCTCGCACGAGACGGACACGCTGCGCGCCGCCCGTGCCGCTCTCGACATTCACGACGGCCTGGCGCGGCTGGCCGCGCAGACCGGGCGGCCGTTGCAGGCGCATATCGGCATTGCGAGTGGCGAGGTCATCGCGGGCGCGCTGGGCCGCGCCGACGCGCAGGACTACACCGTGCATGGCGATCCGGTGAACCTGGCCGCCCGGCTCGTGGCAGCCGCGGCCGCCGGCGAGACCTGGATATCCGACGACGCGGCGCGCACGCTCGGCGACGCCGCCAGTTGCGAAGCAATCGGCGAGCGGCGCTTCAAGGGCATCGACACGCCGGTGCGGGCATGGCGGCTCGTCGCGCTTGGCAGCGAGCCCGTCAGGACGAGCCGCAGCCGCTTCGTCGGACGCGAAGCCGAGCTCGAACAGTTTCACGGCATCCTTCATGCGTGCACGGCAAGGCGAGCAGGGCATGTCGTTCATGTGCGAGGCGAAGCCGGGATCGGCAAGACGCGCCTCGTCGACGAGATGCGCCGCCATGCGCAGGCACAGGGCTTCACGCTCCATCGGACCCTCGTGCTCGATTTCGGCGTCGGCAAGGGCCAGGATCCGGTGCGGACCATCATTGGAAGCCTGCTCGGATTACCGGCTGGTGCATCGAGTGAAGCGCGGCAGGCCGCCGCCGCGCAGGTCGCGACCCAAGGTATCGTCAAGGCCGAGCAGATCGTGTTTCTGCACGACTTCCTCGATCTCCCGCAGAGCGCCGAATGGCAAACCATCTACGAGGCCATGGACCACGGCGCGCGCAAGCGCGGCAAGCAGGCGCTCGCCGTGAGGCTGACCGAGGACGCTTGCGCCCATGCGGCCACGCTCATCGTCGTCGAAGACCTGCATTGGGCCGATTCCGAAGTCATCGGTTACCTGTCGGCGTTCGCGTCAGGCATTGCCAACGGCACGGGCCTGCTGGTCACGACTTCGCGCGTGGAAGGCGATCCGATCGATGCAGGCTGGCGCGCACGTTGCCGTGACACCCCGTTCGCCACGATCGACCTCGGACCGCTTCGCAAGGACGAGGCCCTGAGCCTGGCGGGCAATTTCATCGATGCGACCCAGCGCGTCGCGCTCGCCTGCATCGAGCGCGCGGCCGGCAACCCGTTGTTTCTCGAACAACTGCTGCGCAACGCTGAAGAAGGCAGCGGCGGCAACGTGCCCGCGTCGATCCGCAGTCTCGTGCTCGCGCGGATGGACCGGCTCGCGCCCCGTGACCGCCTGGCGTTCCAGGCGGCCGCCGTGATCGGCCAGCGTTTCGACCTCGCGCTGCTGCGACAGCTGGTGGACGATCCTGGCTACGTCTGCGACGGCCTGCTCGTCAATGCACTCGTGCTGCCGGAAGGCGAGGACTTCCTGTTCGCCCACGCATTGATCCAGGAGAGCGCCTACTCGACGTTGTTGCGCGCGCGCCGCCGTGAACTTCATCTGCGCGCGGCCGAATGGTTCGCACAGAGCGATGTCACGCTGCACGCCCAGCATCTCGACCGCGCCGAAGACGAGCACGCGCCGCACGCCTACCTGGGCGCGGCGGCCGCACAGCGTGCCGCCCATCGTTTCGAAGCCGCGCTGCGGCTGGCCGAGCGCGGCATCGAAATCGCGCAGTCGGAGGCGGACCGCCATGCACTGAGCTGCTGCAAGGGCGAACTTCAGCGCGACCTGGGCGACATCGCAGGATCGATCGTGACGTATCGCACCGCACTCGCCGCCGCGGCCGACGACGCCGCCCGTTGCGACTGCCAACTCGGGCTCGCGGAAGGTCTGCGTGTCAGCGAGGGTCTCGACGAAGCACTCGGCTTACTCGCGCAAGCGCAAAAGATCGCGGAGCGAGACAACCGGCTGGCCGAGCTTGCAAGCCTCCACTATCTGCGCGGCAACATTCTCTTTCCGCTCGGCAAGATCGACGCCTGCAGCGCCGAGCATGAGCGCGGTCTTGCCTACGCGCGACGCCTCGGTCTGCCCGAGGCAGAGGCTCGCGCGCTCGGCGGCCTGGCGGATGCGGCGTATGCGCAGGGGCGCATGCGGACCGCGTTCCATCATTTCAGCGAATGCGTAGCGATGAGCCGCGAACACGGGTTCGGCCGCATCGAGGTTGCCAATCTGTCGATGCAGGGCTTCAGCCGCATTTATCTGAACGACGCGAGTCAGGCTCGCGAGGACGCAATCGCCGCCGCCCGCGCCGCCGAGTTGATCGGGCAGCCTCGCGCGCAATTGCTGGGGGAGACGCTGGGGGTGTTCGCCTGCCAGGAACTGGGCGATGCGCAGGCGGCCAGCAAGCATCTGGTGCAGGAAATGCGTGTGATCCGGCAATTGGGTGCGCGCCGCTTCGAAGCGCAGAATCTGGAGATGCAGGGTCGCCTGTTACTGGACGAAGGATGCCGTAGTGAAGCGGTGAAGGCGCTGCGCGAAGCACTCGCCATCTCACGCGAGGTAGGGACTCAGTTTTCCGGGCCAAAGGCCTTGAGCGCACTGAGCCGCGCGGTTGACGATAACGGCGAGCGTATGCGGCTACTGGCTGAAGGCGAGGCGCTGTTGCGCCTCGGCGCGGTCGGCCACAATCACCTGTGGTTTTACCGCGACGCCATCGAAGCGATGCTGGGGGCGGGCGATCCTGCTGGCATGCTGCACTACGTGGACGCACTCGAGGCCTATACACAGCGAGAACCGTTGCCGTGGTCCGAGCTTTTCGCGGCGCGTGGCCGTGCGCTCGCACTCGCGCTTCAGGCGCCGCTCAGCGAAACCACACGACATGAACTCCTGCGGCTGCGAGAGGCGCTGCAGCAGGCCGGCTTTCGCAATTACGTGAGCGCGGTCGAAGCGGCCCTTGCGGCTTGAGGCACACGCGTAGCCGATCCTCAGCGTGGCGCGGAATCGTCGTCGGGCGGGTCCTTATGGACGACCTCCATGTCGATGGTGCGGCCGTCGTCGCCGTGCGCGACCGTCTGCCGGCGCAACGCGCGCATCTTCCACCACAGATACCCGACGGCGATCGTGCCGACCGCGAACAGCACGGCGAACAGCACGATCGACAGCATCGCGGCCACCACGAACAGGATCGCGCTCAGGGCGACGGTCAGCAACCGGCCGAACCAGCCGGGGCCGCCGATCCGGATCCCTTTCTCATATGTCACCCGCCGCGGCGGCGGTCTGTCGTTTTGCATCGCTCGTCTCCCGGCCGCCGTCCGGCGGATGATGCGGGTAAGTCCTCATGCGTGGTCATTATGCAGGATGCGAACCGCTAACGTCGCCGGCGCGGCTCAGCGTATAGTCGACTGACGTGATTAAGAAGCCCACGCGTTGGCTCGTTTAACTTCGGTAGTAAGTTGCCGCTCGCCAATGCCGACAGGCGTGGTGTTTAGCGTGCAGGCCTTCTCTGTCTACCCGGTTGCACCCTGCCAGGGGACGTTATGAAATCCGCCGGTTTTCAGTTACCTCGGTTGCCCGCGTGATCATGCGACGCCTGCATCTGCTCGAAATCGAAGACCAGCCGTGGTGCCCACGGGCGATCCGTGACGGCGGGACGGACTGGCTGCATTTCCTGGCCAATACCCACAAGGGTTTCAACGTCATCGCGGGCAAGCTGCGCGAAGCGATGCGGCGGGTCGGCAACGACCGGATCGTCGATCTATGTTCGGGCGGCGGCGGCCCGTGGCAGACGCTTGCACCGTTGCTCGCGCAGTCCGGACGCGTGACGGTGCAGCTGACCGACTTCTATCCCAATCGCGCCGCGTACGAGCGCGTATCCGCCGGGGCAACCAGCCGCGTCGCCTATGTGAGCGAACCGGTGGACGCGATGGACGTGCCATCGGGATTCGACGGCGTGCGCACGATGTTCAACGCTTTCCACCATTTCCGGCCGGACGATGCGCGGGCGATCCTCGCCGACGCGGTGACGAAGCGCCGCGCGATCGTCATCGTCGAAGGTGCCGACCACCGGCTGCTCGGTGTTGTGTTCATCCTGGTGATGCCGCTGATGATGCTCGCGCTGACTCCGCTGATCCGACCGTTTCGCTGGTCGCGACTAGCGCTCACTTATGTGCTGCCGGCTATCCCGCTGCTGTGTCTGTTCGACGGCATCGTGTCGATGCTGCGCATCTATAACCCCGACGAATTGCATGAGATGGTGGCGAGTATCCCGGACCAGCAGAGCTTCGAATGGGACATCGGCACACTGCCGGTGCAGGGCTCGCCGATCGGTCTGACTTACCTTGTGGGCGTTCCACGGGGACGCGCCGACTGAACGCAAGCGGGCGCCGTCGGCAGCGGCGGGCCGATCACTTGCCGGCCAGATGGTCAGGTGTCTGGTTGCTGCCCGCCGGCAGCTCGCCCATCGCCTGAAACAGCGTCGCCGTATCGGCCAGGCGCCGGCCGATCAGGCGGATTTCTTCGAGCCTCGCTGCTTCGTACTGCTGCTCGCCGCCGCGGGCGGATGCAGCGGGCAGCGCGCCGAGCCGGTGACGTGACGTGGCATCGTCGAACGCCTCGCGTGCCTCACGGGCAGCGCCGCTCGCGGCGTCGAGCGCCTGCGCGTCGTGTTCGAGCGACGCAAGCGTGTCCGCGACGTTTTCGAACGCCGCCAGCACGGTCTGCTTGTACTCGAACACGGCGGCCTCGTAGGTGTCGATTGCCGCGCGCCGCTGGGCGACGAGCGCGCCGCCATGAAAAAGCGCCTGCGACATCGTCGCGGCGATGCTCCAGATCGCGCCTGCGCCCGACAGCGCGAGCGGCCAGTTGAAGCCGCCTTGTCCCATCGAAGCGTTCAGCGTCAGGCTCGGAAACAGCTGTGCCGTCGCGACGCCGACGTCGTCTGCGGCGGCTTTCAGCGCCGACTCGGCGGCCGCGATATCGGGCCGCGCGCGCAACAGGTCCGATGGCAGCACGACGGGCAGGTCCTGCGGCAAGTGCAGGCTCGCCAGTTCGGGCTCGGGCGGCGCCGCGTCGGGCGTGCGGCCGAGCAGCACCGCAAGCGCATGTCTCGTCACCGTCAGCCGTTGCCGCAGATCGGCCACGCTGACCTCGAGCGCGGCGATGCCTTGCCGGGCAGTCGACACGTCGCCGCGCGTCAGCGATCCGAGTTCGTAATGCCGTTCGGTATCGTGAGCCTGATCGCCCGCAAGCGCGATCAATCGCTCGGTCGCGTTGATCTCGGCGCGCAACATCGCCGCCACGATCGTCGCCGTGACGATGTTGGTGGCCAATGCGCGGCGCGCGGCTTCGCGTTGATACGCGTCGATCTCGACACGCGCTGATCGGGCCGCGTTGGCTTTACGCACCGCGCCGAACAGATCGAACGTATATTGCGCCTGGACTACGCCGATGAACTCGTTGTAAAGCAGCGTGTTCGGGCCGCCGGGGACCGGAATGCCGAGATCGCGCCCGCGCGAGGCCTGCCCCACCAAATCGACCGACGGCAGCAGCGAGGCGCCGATCTGCGCCCGCAGTTGTTCGTGCGCGGCGGCCAGGTGCTTGTCGGCGGCAGCGAGGGTCGGGCTGTTGCGCAAACCTTCTTCGACGAGGTCATTCAACGCTGTCGATTCGAACAGCCGCCACCATTGCGGCACAGGCTGCGCGCCGGTGCTGAAGTGCTGCGCGACACCGAGCGCGGCGACCGTTTGCGCGGGCTGAGGCTCGACGCCGTAATGGGCGGGAGAGGGCATCGCGGGCGGCTCGCCGCCCGGACCGAACGAGCATGCGCCAAGCGCGATCGTCGCGGCCGCGCCGAACGCCGCGCGCCAACCGTGGATCGCCGCTGCCCGCGCTCGACCCGGCGCGCCAGTGAAATGCGGCGCGCTCGCGAGCGCCGGCCCGTCGACGGGGTTGCAGTCTGTGCCCACGATCAGCTCCACGTATATTCGATTGTCGGGGTCGCGGTTCGCACACCGCGTTCGAAGTGCCGCACCTTGAACGCGGTCGCGTACAGCGCGGGAACGAAGAACAGCGTCAACACCGTGGCGCCCGTGATGCCGCCCATCAGTGCGGTCGCCATCGGTCCGAAGAAGGCCGATTGCAGCAGCGGGATCAGCGCGAGCACGGCTGCCGCGGCGGTCAGCATGATCGGGCGGAAGCGCCGGACCGTGGCACCGACGATCGCATCGAAGCGCCCCTGGCCCGCGGCGATGTTGCGTTCGATCTGATCGACCAGAATCACCGAGTTGCGCATGATGATGCCGGACATCGCAATGACGCCGAGCATCGCCACGAAGCCGAACGGCTTGCCGAACAGCAGCAGTGCTGCGACCACGCCGATGAGCCCCAGCGGCGCGGTGAGCAAGACCATCAGCACGCGCGCGAAGCTGCGCAGTTGAATCATCAGCAGCGTCAGCACCACGACGAGCATCAGCGGAAGCTGCGCGATCACCGACGCCTGCGCCTTGCCGCTGATCTCGCCCGCGCCGCCGGTCTCGATCCGGTAGCCAATCGGCAGCGACGCGCGTAGCGGCGCGAGCGTCCGATCGATCGCCTGGGTCACGTCGATATCCAACGCGTTGCCGCGCACGTCGGCCTGGACCGTGATCGTCGGTTGACGGTCGCGGTCCCAGATCACCGCGTATTCGAGTTCGTTGTTGAGGTGGGCGAGCGCACCGAGCGGCACCGGGCCGTTCGGCGTCGGCATCGCGAGGTTCACGATCTCGTCGGGGTCGACCCGCTCGCGCTGGGGCGCGCGCAGATCGACGCTGATCAAGCGGTCGCGGACCCGGTACTGCGTGAACGTATAGCCCGACAGCGTCATTGCGAGGAAGCTCGCCACGTCTTCCGAGGTGACGCCGAGCTCGCGCGCCTTCTGCTGATCGATCTCGAAGCGCACCGAGCGTTCGCCGGGTTCGTCCCAGTCGAAATGGACGCCCGTTGTGCGGGCATCGGCTTTCATCGTCGCCGCGACCTTTTCCGCGATCTCCCGCACGGTGGCGAGGTCGCTTCCGCTGACGCGAAACTGCACCGGATAGCCGACCGAGGGGCCCGTCTGGAGCGGCGAAACGCGCGCGCGCACGGCGGGAAAGCTGTTTGGCAGCGTGCTCGCGAGCCAGCGTTCCAGCTTTGCGCGGTCGTCGACGGACTTCGCGGTGATCACGAGCTGCGCGAAGTTGGGCTGGGGCAACTGCACGTCGAGCGGAAGGTAGAAGCGCGGTGCGCCCGCGCCGACGAAGTCGACCAGATGATCGATCTCGGGCCGGCCGGCCAGCGTCTTTTCGAGGCGCGCGGCTTCGCGCAGCGTCGCTTCGAACGACGCGCCTTCGGGCAGCCGCATGTCGACGAGCAGTTCAGGCCGCTCGGAGCTCGGGAAGAACTGTTGCGGCACGAGCGCGAAGCCGGCCAACGCGGCAACGAACAAGGCGGCCGTGACGCCGAGCACGACGAGGCGCCGCTTCACGCACCACGCGATGCAGTCGCGCAGGCGGTCATGAAAGCGGGTGGCGCGCGGCGCCGCCACCGGGGTCCGGCGCGTCTGCGCGTCGTCGCGCCGGCGGAGCTTGCGAAGCGCGCGCCGAGGCGTCTCGCGTGCGGTGTCCTTGCGTTCGGGTAGCAGGTGATAGCCGAGCAACGGAATCAGCATGACCGCCGCGAACCACGAAGCGATCAGCGCAATCGCGGACACCTGAAAGATCGAGCGCGTGTATTCGCCGGTGGCCGATTTCGCCAGCGCGATCGGCAGGAATCCCGCCACCGTGACGAGGGTTCCCGTCAGCATCGGAAATGCGGTACTGCTGTAGGCGAACGCCGCGGCCCTCGCGCGGCCCCAGCCCTGCTCGAGCTTCACGGCCATCATCTCGACCGCGATGATCGCATCGTCGACGAGCAGGCCCAGCGCGAGGACCAGCGTGCCGAGCGAGATCTTGTGCAGGCCGATGTCGAAGCCGTTCATGCATAGCGCGGTGACCGCGAGCACGACCGGGATCGAGATCGCCACCACCACGCCGGCGCGCCAGCCCAGTGAGATGAGGCTCACGGCCAGCACGATCACGATGGCTTCGGCGGCGGCCCGCAGAAAACCGTTGACCGAATGCGAGACCGCGTGCGGCATGCTCGACACCTCGACGAGTTCGAGCCCAGCGGGCAGACGCGCACGCAATTCCGCTGTCTGCGCATCGAGCCGCTTGCCGAGCTGAATCACATCGCCGCCAGCCTGCATCGTGATGCCGATGGCGAGCACCGCGCGGCCGTGGGTGCGAACCTGCGAGACCGGCGGATCGTCGTAGCCGCGCCTGATCGTGGCAATGTCGCCGAGACGAACCAGGCGGTGATTGATGTCGATCAGCGTGTCGGCCATCGCCTTCAGGTCGGTGAACTGGCCGCTCGGACGCACGTACACGCGGTCGAACGCGGTGGTCAGCGTGCCGCTCGGCGTGACCGCGTTTTGCGCGTTGATCGCCCGCGCGAGCTGTTGCGGCGTGATACTGAGCCGCGTCAATTGCGCGTTGGGAATCTCGATCGTGATGTGCTCGTCGGGGTCGCCGAAATAATCGACTTTTGCGACCCCGGGCACGCGCAGCAGCACGCCGCGCAGTTCGTCGGCATAGTCGTGCAATTGCGCCGGCGAGAACCCGTCGCCGGCGAGCGTATAGATGTTCGTGTAGACGTCGCCGAACTCGTCGTCGAAGTAGGGCCCCCGCACGCCGGGCGGAAGCGTATCCGCGATGTCGGCCATCTTCTTGCGTACCTGGTACCACGTCTCGCGCACTTCGTTCACCGGCGCGGAGTCTTTCATCGTGAAGACGATCAGCGATTCGCCGGGACGCGAGTAGCTGCGCAGATAGTCGAGATGAGGCGTTTCCTGCAGCTTGCGGCCGATCCGGTCGGTCACCTGCTCCTCGACCTGGCGTGCGGTCGCGCCGGGCCAGAAGGTCCGGATCACCATCGCGCGGAACGTGAACGGCGGGTCCTCGGATTGTCCGAGCCGGGAATAGGCGAGCACACCGAACAGCGTCGCGAGCACGACGGCGAAGATGACCAGCGCCTGGTTGCGGATCGCCCACGCGGACAGATTGAAGCGGCCGGTATCGTCCGCTGCCGGCCGCCGCGGTCCGCCCGCTCCACCGGGTCCGCCGGGTCCGCCCGCTCCGTCGGGTCCCTGACCGAACTGCGCTCTCATGATGCGAAGTCCTCGGGATGCAACGGCGCTACCGCGCGCACGGTTTCGCCCGCGCTGACGGTATGCACCCCTTGCAGCACGACACGCTCGCCGTCGTTGAGGCCTCGCGCGACCGAGATCGTGCGGTCGTCGTAGCGGCCAACCTGGACCCGGCGCAGTTCCAGCGCCTGGTCGCCCGGCCGAACGACCCAGACGGCCGGCGCGTTGCCGTCGTGAAAGAGCGCGCTGGCGGGCAGCGTGATCGGGTCGTCCGCTTGCGCCTCGCCGGCCGCGGCGAACGTGACGGTGGCCGTCATGCCGAGGCGGACCTCGGGGCCTGGCGCATCGAGCGTCAGTTTCGCGCGATAGGTGCGGCTGCCGGGGTCCGCGGCCGGCGACAGCTCCCGCACGTGTGCCGTGAAGCGTCTGCCCGTGGCGGCCGGCAGCGAGACGCTGGCCGCGCTGCCGATCGCCAGCGCGTTCAGCAGACTCTCGGGCACGTCGCAGAGAATATCGACCTCGCCGGACCAGGCGAGATGGTAGACCGCTTGTCCCGCCGCGACGTTCTGCCCGGTATCGGCGTCTTCGGCGGTGATGACGCCGGCATGGTCCGCCGTGAGGACCGTGTACTGCGTCTGATTCTTCAGCAGCGCGAACTGTTGTAGCGCCTGATCGCGCTGCGCGGCGGCCGCCACATACGCATCCTGGGTCTGCTCGAGCTGCGCTGTCGAGATCAGCTGTTCCTGCGCCTGCGCCCGGTCGCGATCGAGTTGCTGCTCGGCGAAGGCGAGCCGATGCTGCGCCGCCATCAATTGGGCCTGCGCGCTCGCGAGGCTGCGTTGCGCGTCGTCGGCATCGAGCCGCGCGATCGCCTGGCCGGCCGTGACCGTATCGCCGAGCCGCACCTTCCGCTCGATCAGCTTGCCCGCGATGCGAAACGACAGCGGCGTCGCATAGCGCGCGTTGACTTCGCCCGGCAGCGTCGCGAGCACGGGCTTGCTGTCCCGATGCACGACCACGGCGATGACCGGGCGCGGCAGCGTCACCTCGGCTTCTTTCGCGTGACAGGCGGCGAGCGTGAGCGCGCCCGACACCGTCAGCATGATCTCGCGCCAGCGCATGCTCACGAGTGTTCCTCCAGCTCGCCGGCTTCGAACTGTGCCTTGGTCCGGCGGCGCTGCACCTTGCCGCTCGAGGTCCGCGGCAAGCTGCCCGCCTGCACGATCGCAACGTGACCGACCTGCAGGCCCGCGCATTCGGCGACCTTATGCGCGATCGCACGCCGCAGCGCCGTGGCCTCCGCCGGCTTGCCCTCGGCACAGACGACCAGTGTCTCGTCGCCGTCGCGCATCACGCTGAACGCGATGACACCGCGGCTTTGCACGCTCGGCAACTCGGCCACCGCCCATTCGATGTCCTGCGGATAGAGGTTCGAGCCGTGAATGACGATCAGGTCCTTGCTGCGGCCGCAGATGTAGAGCTGGTCGCCGGCGAGGTAGCCGAGATCGCCGGTCTGCAGCCAGCCGTCGCGGTACGCGTCGGCGCTCGCGTCGGCCTGGCCGTAATAGCCCACGGTGATGCTGGGCCCGCGCGTGACGATTTCGCCGACGCAGCGTTCGGACAACACTCGCCCGGATTCGTCGACGATCCGCAACTCGTGGCCGGGAAAGCAATGGCCGCAGCCGACCAGTTCGATCGTGCGTAAGCCGTTGTCACGCGCAGCCGGTATCGCTCGACCAAGCCCCAGCGCGGCCGCGTAGACGACATCGGTGACGAGCGGCTGGCCGTGGTCGTGAAACGTGATCGCGAGCGTTGCTTCGGCCATCCCGTAGCACGGTAGCAGCGCTTCGGCACGAAAACCGGCCGGCTCGAAGCGCGCGCAGAACTGGCGCAGCGCTTGCGCGTTGATCGGCTCGGCACCGCAGCCGGCGACGCGCAGCCGCCGCAGATCGAGGCCATCGAGGTCCTGGTCGCGGGTACGGCGAGCGGCGAGCGCGTACGCGAAGTTCGGCGCGAAGCTGATGGTGCCGCGATATTTCGTGATCGCCTCCATCCAGAGGCCGGGCCGGCGCACGAACGCTTCGGTTGCCAGCAGCACGCACGGCAAGTCGCAGATCAGCGCGCCGAGCACGCTGATGAGCCCCATGTCGTGGTGCAGCGGCAGCCAGCTGACATAGACGTCCTGCTCGCGCAGATCGATGCCGCGGGGTCCGAGGAACGCTGTCGCATTCGCGACCAGATTGCGATGCGTGACCATCACGCCTTTCGGCAGCGACGTGCTGCCCGACGTGTATTGCAGGAAGCACAGGTCATCGGGATGCAGCGTGGGCAAATCGCACGCGGGCGACTCGCCGTCGAGCAGCGCTTCAACGGTCACGATACGTTCGAGGCCGGTGTCGACGGCGAGCACGTCCTCGATGGTCTCTCTTGTCGAGTTCGACGTGAGCAGCATCCGGGCGCCTGCCGAGCGGACGATGTGACTGACGGTTTCGGCGTAACGTGTGCGGGTCCTGAAGTTCAGGCTTCCGCGCGGAAATATCGGTACCGGGACGAGACCGGCGAACGAGGCGCCGAGGAAGCTCAGGATGAACGCTTCCGGGTCGAGGACCACGAGCGCGACGCGGTCGCCCTTGTTCAGCCCCAGTGCCACGAGCTTTTTCGCGTGGTTGCGCGCCTCGCGTTCGAGCGCCTCGTAAGGATAGTAGTGCTCGTCGCCGTGCGCGGAGACAAAGCGAAGGCCTCGAGCGTCGCCGCGCGGCAGCGCTGCAACGGCATCGACTAGCGTCTGGTTCATGGTGACGGGTCCCCGGTCAATTAATCGAGATTCAGCGATCGAGCGAAGCAACGGGCGTCCAGTCGCGGATCGGCTGCAGACGGCGGCGCAGCAGCGCGATCACCTCGTCGTCGCTGCGCACCGGCGCGCCCGGCAAGCGCACGAAATGCGTGGCGAGCTTGCGGTGCTGGCGCGTGACGAGCAGCAGCCAGATCTGCGCGATGTCGATGCGATCGAACACGACCGCGTCCTCGCGACCGTACTTCTCGAGGTTCACCGCGAATTCCTTCGTGAGCTCGCTGAAGTGCGTGCCTTTGCGGACGTGGTGGTAGATGTGATAACCGGCGTTGAAGACGCGCGCATTGAAACGCGAGTCGATCGTATTGGTGCTGCTCGTGTACGGGTTGTCAGGCTGATCGGGGTCGATGAACGCGTGCTGGACCCAGTTGCCGATCATCATCATCAGCCGCACGAACACGAACGGAAACACGAACACGACGAGCGTCGCCCGCAGGTTCCAGTACGCGGCGGCGGCAACCGCCGCGTAGAACGCGACCTCACCCACGAGCAGTTGCCTGATCAGCTTCGTATTGCGCGAGCGCCACAGATAGACGGACAGATCGAGCGGCACCAGCGCGGCGAAGCGCAGGTAGTAGTGCAGAAAGCCGATGACGCTATCGCGCTGAAACCGCATCGTGGAGCTCAGGTCGCGTGGCAGGTTGTCGTCGATGTGATGCATGCCCATGTGATGGACATAGAACGTGCCCGGCGTCTGACCGAAGAACGGACACAGCACCCAGTCGAGCAGGATTTCGAGCGCCCGGTACTGCTTCCTGAAGAGCCGCCGATGCAGCGTGCAGTGGTAGCTCATCGTGAAACGGTCGCCGAACGCGTTCCAGACGAGCACGTATGCAACGCCCAGCCACCAGGGAAAGCGGCCGAGCCAATACAGCACGGCTGCGGCGGGAATGAATATCAGCGCGCACTGGAGGTAGAGCCGCAGATGCGGCAGGTCGCGACGATCGTTGAGCAGGCGGTACATGGTGGTTTCCTTCAGGGGCGGTTTCAGTGGTCAGCGGGCGGTCAATTCATGTCAGGTCGGCTCGGGCAGTTCGATCACGCCGCTATGGCCATCGACCTTGAGCTGCATGCCCGACTGCACGCGCGTGGTGAGGCCCGGAATCTGGACGACGGTCGGGATGCCGATTTCGCGGGCGACGATCGCGGCGTGGGTCAACGGACTGCCACGCTCGATCAGCAGGCCGGTCGCCGACGCGAATACCGGAACCCAGCCGGGGTCGGTCCGATAGGTGACGAGGATGCCGCCGTCGAACTCGTTCGCTTCGCGCACGACCTTCGCCCGTCCTTCGGCGAAGCCCGGCGAGCAGGGCGTGCCGCGCAGCGTCGCGCCGGCCGCGTGGGCAGGCGTCGCGCGCAACGCGGCGAGGTTCGCCGGGTTGCTGAGCCAGGCCGCCACCGGGCCATGCGTGACGAAGCGTGGCGGCAGGTCAGCCATGTCGCGATAGCTGGCATCATCGCGCTTGCGCTGCTCGATGAGCGGGCGCAGTTCGCGGTGGGAGACGGTGCCTTCGAAGCACCCGCGAATTTCCTCGAGGCGCAGATGGAAGATGTCGCGGCCCGTCGCCAGCACGCCGTCGGCGGCGAGACCCTCGCCGATTGCGCGGAACATCCGGCGCGCGACCCCGAACGCGCGCGAACGGCAAAAGCGCACGGTCTCGCGCGCCCGGATCGCGGCGCGCACGCGGCCGCGCGCGCGTGCAAAAATCCAGCGCTGTAGCGGATTGAGCCGCTCACGCAACAACGCGTCGATGCGCGCTTCTGTGGCGCTGCGATCGATCGACGCGGCACCATGCGCGAGCGTGGCCTTCAACATATCGAACAGCACGCCCGGGTCTTCGCGTAGATCGGGCTCTTCGAGCTTCAGTTCGTTGTTGCTGCGGTACGCGAAGTCGGCGAGGTAGCGCTCGATGTCGGCGACGATCTCGGGCGCGCCGCATCCGCGCAGCGCCGCATACGCAACGGCAGACGGCGTGTTGCGGATCAGCGCTTCGACCTGAGGCTTCGCCCGCACGGCTTGCGCAATCGCGCTCAGCCTGCGGACCGGCTCGATCGACTCGATGTCGTCCATGCCGCCGATCACCGCCACTTCGAGCCAGTCGGGCGCACCGGGCATCCACCGCTTGATCAGCCGCCGGACGACGCCGTAACTGAGACCGATCGCCGATTCGAGCACGATCATCATGCCCCAGCGTGCTAGCAGCGCCTGCTCGAAGCGGCAGTAGTGCGCATAGACGGCGTCGGCGGGAAGCGAGCGATAGTCGAGCGCGTTGAACTCGTCGTAGACCGGATAGAAAAACGCGCGGAAGCGCTCGACGTTGCGCTCGAGACGCGCGAAGTGCCACGCGAACTTCGTGCCGCTCAAGGCCCGGATGCAGGCGAGTCCGGCGCGCGAGCCGGTCTTGTACGGCGCGATCAGCGCGGCGAAGCTCGCCAGATCGAGCGGCTCGTCGACGCCCATCTGGACTTCCATCATCTTGCGTCCGAGGTCCTGGAACGGCGCGAGCCCGGAAAGCTTGTACCAGTGCAGCAGGTTGTAGTACATGCGCCCGTTCAGGAACGCGAGCGTCGAGCCGAGGAAGCCATCCATCTCGCGCCGCTGCTTGTGCGGAATCGCGAGCAACTGGCAGAACTCACGGAACACCTGCGCATAGACGTGCTGCGCGAAGGTGAAGGTCAGTTGCGTCGTCACGCCGGGATAGTTCTCGACGATGTTGGAGTTGTCCCACAGCTGAAATTCGCCGGTCCGCGATGGGGCCGGTGCGATCGGCGTGGTCACCGGGCGCGCCTGCAGAATCCACAGCTGGTGCTCCGCGATACACCATTCGATATCGAGCGGCTCGCCGAGCTCGCTTTCGAGCCTGCGCGCCGCCGCCACGACGCGCTCGATTTCGTCGCTAGAGAGGGCCGCTGCGTCGCGCAGCGCGGCCGGCACCTCGCGGATGTGGCGGCCGTCATGACGCTCGCGTTTTTCACCGATCACCACCTGCCTGGGCTGTCCGGTGTGGCGGTCCACGGTGATCGTGTCGGCGTCGACCGCGCCCGACACGAGTCCCTCGCCGAGCCCGTAGACAGCGCTCAGCACGAGCTCGTCGCGGTTGCCGTTGGCCGGGTTGATCGTGAACACGACGCCGCTCGTGTCCGCCTGAACGAGGCGCTGCAGGATCACGGCCATTCCAGCGCCGGCGATATCGAGTCCGTGCTGATGCCGGTAGCGCAGCGAGCGCTCGGAATACGCGGAAGCCCAGCACCGGCGTACGTGTTCGAGCGTCGAGTCGAGCCCGCGGACGTCGAGGAACGTGTCGAACTGGCCTGCGAACGAGAAGCTCGCGCTGTCTTCTTCGATGCCGGACGAGCGCACCGCGAGCGGTCCGTCTCCAATGATGTCGTGCGCGCGTGCGATGTCGCCGCGCAACGCGGCGCTGATGTCGCACGTCAGCACGGCCTCGCGGATCGCGCTCGCGATCGCGGCGGCGTTCTCAGGCGTGAAGTCGCGCAATAGCGCGGCGATGGTCTGATCGAGGCCGCCGTCGCGGCGGAATTCCGCGAAGCAGTCGGTGCCGAGAATCGCCCAGTGCGGCACCGCCACGCCGAGGTTCGCAAGCCGATGCAGCGATCGTCCCTTGTTGCCGGCGAGCCGCTCGATCGTTTCGGCCGGACTCGCCGCGGTCAGGATCAGGCGTGGCGATGCTGTCGGGGCGGCGCAGCTTTCGGCCGATTCGAATTCGCCGCGTGCGCGCGTAGTGGTGTCGAAAGTCATTGAGGTCCCCGTTGCTCAGGTGCTCGACGAAGCGAGCAGGTCTCTTGCTTCCTCGGCTGTACCGCGCCCGCCGTGAGCGGTCTGCGGGAAGCGCGCGTGCAGATGCGCGCCGAGGATGATCCAGTCGTAGGCGGCGTGGATCGTTCCGCGCCAGCCCGACGCCGTATCGAAGCTCGCCGGAAACTGCGGGTCGCCGCCGAGGTCGCGCAGACGCTGCGCGAGTTCATCGGCGAGCGCGACGTAGCGCTGTGCGTCGCGAGCCGATCCGATCGAGCACTGTTCGAGTTCGCGGATGCCGTCGATCAGCGCCGCATCGAGCGGCAGCAGCCGGATCGCGTCGAGCGTCGCTTCTTCCATCGTCGACTGCGGGGTCACGCCATGCGCGCCGAGCGTGACCATGCAGGCGGTCTGCATCATCCGTTGCAGCGCGTACTCGAGCACCTTCCATTGGCCGCGCTGGAGTGCGCCCTGGGCATCCTCGCGCGCGTTCTCGAGACCGATGTTGGCCCAGATCATCTCGAGACCCGCTTCGGCGAAGCGCCCGGCGGGCATCGGCAGCAACTGGGCACCGCTCGCGCGGCCGCCCGCGAGGCGCGCGCCGTCGATCGAAATCAACGGCGCGCGCGACACCGGCGTCGATGTCGCCTGCTGACGTGCGTGGATTTCTCCGCTGCCCTTCCAGCGCAGGCTGACGAGACCCAGCCGGCTGAAGTCCGCGATCAGCGCGCGCTGCCGGCTCGCCGCTTGCGCCTCGTCACGGCTGGCGATGGCCGTGCATGGCGTGTCGAAGGTGATCGCTCGCCAGGCCCGGGCCGCTTCGTCGTCGAGCGCAAAGACGTCGCTACCTCGCAGCACGTGGACCCGTTCGCCGATTTGCCAGGTCGTCGTGTCCTTGCCGGGGCCAATCAGCACGTTGTCGGCCATGAGGCTCACACCGTTGACGCCGAACTCGCGGATCAGCGCGACCCCCGCTGCGAGGAACCCGCTTTCGGCGCCATGCTCGCGCGGCGCGTGCAGCAGGCTCCACAGACGGCCGGCGCGGCCGGCGTCGACGGCCGCGCGTTCGAGTTGCAGCGACAGCCATTTCGGGCTCATGTAGCACTCGCCGAGGCGCGCCACGTGACTCTTCGCCGCATGAAACGCGGCGGTCCTGATCCAGGCGCGTGCGTAGTCGGGCTCGCCGAGCGCGAACATCGCCACCGCATAACGGCCGGTCTGACGCGCGAAATCCTCGAACCACAGTGCCACCGCCTCGCAGAGCGCCTCGCGGCCAAGCTCCGCTTGCAGCGTCTCGATCAACGTCCGGTTGTCGATCGGCAGCGCGCCGATAAAGCGCTGGCACCGTTCGAGCAGATTCCACGACAGGCGCGCGACCGCGCGCCGGCCTTTGCCGAGCGCTGCGCGAACCTGCGCGAGTTCGCGGCGCAGCCGCGCCGGACTCAGCAACCTGACCTCGACGCGGCGGCCGTCGATGAACAGGATGTAGGGCATCGTGGCTGGCTCTAGTCCGCGATCGACGATCGCGACGAAGTCGACGTCGGAGCGCTCGTTGCCAAAGCCTTCGGCGATCGAGCCTTCGAGAAACACGGCGCTCGGTGCCCGCTGTTCGAACTGGGCGCCGAGCGCGGCCCGCGCTTTTTGCCAGAGCTCGGCGAGCATCGGATCAGTCATCAACATGGTTAGGCTCCCTGAGCGTCAAGCCGTGCGCGGCACGAAGTAGCCCGCCGCGATCCCGTAACGAAAGATCCTGCGCAGCAGCGTTTTGCCCGTCGCCCGAGGCAGGGCCGGCAGGATCGCGGCGGTCGCATCGCGTGCAAAGCGCACCTGGCGCGTCAGGTACGACTCGTACAGTTTCACGACCTCGTCGTAGTAACGCCGCTCGAGCGGTTTCATCGCGGCGGCGTCGAAGACATGTCGCGGCACATAGCGAGGCACGTGAAACGAGGGAAACTCCGCGCAGACGTCATTGATTTCGCGCAGCGTCGTCGGCGTGCCCGAGGTCAGATGCAGCGTGCGTCCGCGTACGAGCGGAAACTTCGCCAGCGCTTCGACGACGCAGTCCGCGACCCAGTCGATCGGCACGATGTTCAGCGTCGCGCCGTAGTCGCCCGGCATCGTGCGCACGAGTCCCGCGGCCGTCAGGCGCACGACGGTGTACAGCGTGTCGAACTTGCGGATCACGCCGCTCGCCGAGTCGCCGACGATGATCGACGGGCGCAGCACCGCCGCCGGCAGACCGCTGCGCATCGCCGCTCGCACCGACTGTTCCGCGCGGTACTTGCTCTGCTCATACGGGTTGCCCAGACGCTGACCGAGTTCGAGATCGTCCTCGCTGAACACGCCGGGGCGCTCGCCGCAGACATAGGCGGTGCTCACGTAGAGCAGCGGAATCGGCGCGTCGCCGCTACCTTGCGCGAACTCGACGATGCGCTCGGTGCCGCGAAAGTTGATCGCGTCGTAGACCTCGGGCTTGCGCCCGAAGCTGGTTAGCGCGGCACAGTGGACGATCGCGCCCGTTGCCGCGCGCAGTGCCTCGTAGGTGTGTGGATCGAGCCCAAGCCGGGGCTCGGCGACGTCGCCCCGCACACATGCGAAGGTTCCGGCAGCGGGTGTGTGGCCGCCGTATGGTGTTGCCGCGAGCGGTGTGCCGTCGTTGCGGACAACCGGTCCATCGGAGCGCAAGAATGCGACGACCGGGTACCCCATTGCCGTCAGCCGGGCGATCACTTCGGCGCCCAACAGACCTCGCGCACCGGTGACGAGAACGTGCTTATCCATCGTGGGTGACCATCCAGGGTTGCGTGTCATTTAAGGAGAAGCCCGGCCAGCAGTCCGAGCTCGACGGCGACGATGAAGCGGGTGCCAGCCCAGCGTGACCGGCCCGGTCTGCTCGCGGGGCCCGGCCAGCTCGCGTTGAGCCAGATGAGCCATACGAGCGGCAGCGTTGCGGCGTAGATCGAATACGTTTGCGACAGGCTTGCCAGGCGCGAGAGCGACACGTTGATGCCGAGCGCCAGAATCAGCAGGGCATTCAGCGCGACCCGAATGGCGCGCGCCGACAGGAGATAGGGCTGCAGTCCGGTGGTGCCGACCTTGCGCGAGAACTTCCAGAATTCGTAGCCGGTCCACATCGATCCCGCTACGCACACCACGACGTAGAAACTCAGTTCGCGCCCAGCAACGTCGCGCCACAAGAAAAAGCCGTACATGAAGATGGCGAAGGGCGCGCCCTCGAAAACGGGGAGGCACAGCAGCGGGTGGGTCGGGAGCAGCCGCTTGAAGACGAACGGCGCAGCGAAGGCCAGTGCGGTGGCGGCAGCGGCGGCCGTCCTCGCGTGCCCCATGCCGGCGTTCAGCGCAACGAGCAGGATCGCGCTTGTCGCGAGGCTGGCGACGAGGCGTGTGCGTCGCGCCTCGCGTCGCGCTAACAGCGCGTGCCCGGCGGGATGGTCGCGTTCGAGGTCGTCGAGGTCGTCGATCAGGCGAAGCTGGACGAACAGCAAAAAAAACGACGCAAGACCGGCCAGCAAGCGCCAGCCCGGTTCAATGGCGACGCCGGCTATCCGTCCGTATAGCAGCAGCGAGCAGACGAACGCGCCGGCGATCGGCACCGCCTCGGCCGTTAGCGGCATGCGACCGAGCGTGTTGCCGAAAGCGGCTGCCGCGGCGGCAAGCCGGCCACGTCTCGCATGCGCGGTGGCCAGCGAAAGGCGCGGGCTCATGTGCGCATCCCCTCATTGGCGTCTATATGGACCGCCGCGTGCCGGATGCACAGGTCCACTAGCGAGCCGACCGTGAAATACGCTTCGGCGCGTTCTTCGTTCAACGCTTCTAGAGGCAGACGCTCGATGCCAAACGCCTGCTCGATTGCGACCACGGCTTCGACGAGCGACAGCGAGTCGAGGCCAAGATCGGCGATCAGCGAACTGTCGAGGTGAATCTCAGTGTTGAAGTCGCGCTGATGCTCGCGGCAGACGCGCAAAAGCTGCGTGCGTACGACTCCGAATACGGTGTTGCGCGTCGACGCATTTTTCGATGTGCTGGCCATGCTGGGATCCTTTCTGTTCACGCGTTGCTCGACTCGGCGTAGCGCCACGGCAGTGTCTGGCCGCCGGCCAGGATGCCCTGTGGATGCGCGAGCGCGACAGGCTCGATCGCCAGCTCCAGGCGGACGGTTTCGAGTGGCCGCTGCAACGCTTCTTCCCAGCGGTAGGAAAGGGGAATCCGCGCGCGCTTGCCACGCAACCACGCGCGGCGCAGAAAACGATGGACCCAGAAGTTCGGCCACCACGGCGCAGTTAGCGCGGTGCCGAGCAGACCGACGATGCGCGCGCGCATCGGTTCGAGCCCGCAATCGAATGCGAGAAGCGAGGTCTCGCCGGCCCAGTCCTGGCCATAGCCCGTCAACACGTGCAGCAGGTCATGAATGCAGCCGCTGCGCTCGATGAACCACTGACGGTCCGGGCCGGGGAGGATTTCTTCGAGGCCGGCGGCCAGCCGGCTCGCCTGCAGCAGACCATCGGCGCTGTAGCCGCTGTGCCCCATCATCGCCATGTAAGCGCGGCCGAACGAGCCCGGCGGCAAGCGCAGCAGCGTGTCGGAATCCGCGAGCGTGCCGAGCAGTGACGGCTGCTCGGCAATCAGCGCGCCGGCGCCGCGCTCGCCGAGAAAACGCTGGTACATCGCCTCCATCTGGCCGCCGTCGAGCGCGATCATCACTTCGTAGGCATGCTGAATATCGTCTACGTTCGCCCTCAATGCCTTGATCGCCCGCAAGGCGCGCGGCCAATCGATGTGGCGTCGCGCCAGCGCGTCGTCCTTCAAAGTTGCTGTCATCTGCGGCTCCAGGCAAAGATCAAGAGGGCGAGTCACGAGTGGCAATCGACCGGTGCCTCGCGATTCGGGTTCGGATACGGCAAGAAGGAATCGAGCGAGGCCGGCCACCAACTGTGGATGCTTTTTGCAGGGTTCATGCCAGCCGTGCGTCGGCAGCACGAAGGTCGTCCTCATTCCCTGCAAGAACGGAACGAAGTGCCCAGATCTCAAAAGGCGGCGCGGGTATCGCGCCGATTGAAGCGAAGTCTGCGATTTGTCGACGCACATTCGGGGCGAGCCCGTCGCAGCCTGCTGGATGTCGGCGCCGGGCCAACACGTGAAGCGCATCTGTTGGTTGCAGATCGTCTGCGGGACATTCGATGCCGGGTCGGTTCGCATGCCGACGTCCAAACGTCTAAACGTGCGAATGTATCGCGCTGCCTTTTGAAATCTGGCTGCCTGCTTGCGTCATTGCTTCTGACGAGGACTCACGTCGCGCTGCAAGAGAGTGCCTGGCACGAACCGTGCGCCAGGAGCGCGAACAATGAGTGGTGCGTATTGATGGTCGCGAAACGTATCGCTTGGGAATACTCACGAGGATGGAGGTAGAGCAATGAATCAGGCATGGAAGGCGAAAGCGGGGCAGTTCCTGCCGGGCGCGAATCTGACTGTGTTGCCGCACTGGGAGCGCGACGCGGTACCGAGCTACGATCGTGCCGAGGTCTCGGTGCCAGGGCGCCTTCACTTCGCGGTATTCGACTTTATGCAAATGGCGCCTGGCTTCGGCGGCGGCGGACTCGGCGTATCGACGAGCACGGTCGGACACCGGATCACGGTCACGAAGACGACCAACGGCGAGGGCGGCTGCGACGTCCCGAGCGGGCGGCACATGCTCGAGTTGTTCAAGCGAGCCGTCGGCTACGCACGTGACGACATCCGCGTCGATCGGGTGCGCAGCATCCAGCACCAGCACAGCGGCTTCGGCTCGAATGTCTCGTTCAATACCGCGACGCTCGCCGGCTTGAACGCGTTGTTCGGCTCACCGTTTTCGCCGCACGACATGTGGGAAATGATCACCCGCAACTACGTCGAGACCGCGAAGGATGACGAGCACGTGTATTTCGGACTGGAGACCGGCGTCGGCGAAGCGTGCCTGTTCTTCGGCGGTCTGGTCTGGGTCGACGAGAAGCACGGCAACGGCCGTTTTCTCGGCAACCTGAGTTCGGAAAACCTGTGGGTGACCACCGCCGTTGGCAACTACGACACGCTATCGACCGAAGCGCTGCGCGCCCATGGCGAAGGCGCGGACATGTCCGGCACCACCGAGGCGGGCTTCGTGCCGACACATTTTGTCGAGTGGCAGAAGCGCTACGGCCTCGCGTGGCGCAACTTCATCGAGCAGAAGTTGCGGCCGGCACTGCATCGCAACGACCTGTTCGCGTTTTTGAAGCACGGCTGGGAACTCAACAGCATGAGCAACATGAAGGTGCTCGAAGGCATTTTCCGGACCGACGTGATGCGTGAGTTCGACGAGACGATGCAACGCGAGGGCGCGGTGTACGCGGGGATGAGCAGCGCGGGTCCGGGCTTCTATGCATTCTCCGACTGCGAGGACAAGGCGAAGCACCTCGCGGCGGTGATGATGCATCGGTTCAGTGAATTCATGAGCGAGATGACGGTGGCCCGCGCGGGCCAGAAGCTGTCCATCGATGTCGCCGTCTAGGCGCATTCCTGCGAGCCCTCGCGAACCTTTCCACCGAGACCGATCGAACATGGCCAAGCGCGTCACCTTCGTCAACACGAACCAGATCAAACCGGCGATTGCGCCGATTGCGTTCGACTACCTGTCGGCGCCGATGGAGCGAGCCGGGTTCGAGCTAGATTTGCTCGACCTGTGCTTCTCGGACGATTGCGAGGCGGCCATTGCCGAGCACTGCCGCACCGCCGCGCCGGATTACTGGGGGGTGACGCTGCGAAATACCGACGACGTCTATTTTTCCAGCGGCTACAGCTTTCTCGACAGAATCAGGGACATCGTCGCGCTGCTTCGCCGCGCGCGCGCGGTTCCGGTCGTGATGGGCGGCGCAGGCTACTCGGTGATGCCGGAAAAGCTGCTTGCTTACCTCGACGCCGACTTCGGTATCGTCAGGGAAGGCGAATTCAGCTTTCCCGAGCTGCTGACCTGCCTCGAAGAAGGCAGGAGTTTCACGCACATACCCGGCGTGGTCTACCGCGATACGGCCGGGGTGCGCGCTACGCCGCTCGCCCCGAACGCATGCGGACCGCTGGCCAGCATCGGGCCTCACAAACGCGAACTGGTCGACAACCCCCACTACTTCGCCAAAGGCGGCCAGATCGGCATCGAAACGAAGCGCGGTTGCAATCGCTCCTGCATCTATTGCGTCGAGCCGCTGATCAAAGGCCGCACGGTGCGCATGCGCGAACCCGATGATGTCGTCGCCGAGATGGCATCGCTCGAAGAACGCGGGGTCAACGTCTTTCACATCAACGACTCGGAATTCAATCTGAGCGTCGCGCATCCTCTTGCGCTGTGCGCGGCCATCATCCGGCACGGGCTCGCCGGCAAAATCCAGTGGTATGCGTACGGTATGCCGCGGCCGTTTCCCGATGAACTCGCGGCCGCGATGAAAGCAGCCGGTTGCGTCGGCATGAACTTCGGCGTCGACACCGCCAGCGAAACGATGCTGAAGATACTGCGCCGCACCTTTAGCGCCCACGACATCGAGCATGCGGTCAATACGGCGAAGCGCCACGGCCTCGAGCACATCATCGAGCTGCTGTTCGGGCGCGCCCGGCGAGACGCAGGAAACCGCGCGCGAGACGATCGAGTTCATCAAGCGGGTCGATCCCGAGCGCGTTTCGGTGACGGTCGGGCTGAGGATTTTCCCCGGCACCGAGCTCGAGCAGATGATTCGCCGCGAGGGCCTGCACGTCGGAAATCCGAATCTTCACGGCCATATCGAAGGCAACGACCATCTGCTGCATCCGGTGTTCTATCTGCCGACCGCGTTGGGCCCGGACCCGCAGCGATTCATTGCCGATCTGATCGGCAATGATCGGAGGTTCTTCGGGACCAACGCGAGTCTGTTCAACTACAACGCGAACGACGCGCTGGTCGAAGCGATCGCGCAAGGCGAGCGGGGCGCGTATTGGTCGATCCTGAACCGGATCGAGAAACGCTTCGAAGCGGCCCGCGACGCTCGCGGTTGTCACCGCACGTCCGCGGACGGCGGCGATGCGGATTGGACGCCGATCGAGGTTGTGCCGATCGAGCAAAGTGCCTGATGCAGTGTGCGATGCCCGAAGCGGTCAGTCATCCAGTGGCCTGCGTACTTTCAACCCAGGAGGAGTGCATGCTTTTAGAAAACAGCCAGCCTGAGCCGTACAGGATCAAGATGGTCGAGCCGATCAGGCTGATCGACTGCGAGCAACGGCAGGCGCGGCTTGTCGGCGCCGGGTACAACGTCTTTCGCCTCGAAGCAGACGACGTCTACATCGATCTGATGACGGACAGCGGCACCTCCGCGATGAGCGCGAACCAATGGGCAGGCATCATGACCGGCGACGAATCATATGCCGGTTCCCGCAGTTTCACGAAGTTGACGCAGGCCGTGCGGGACATGCTCGGCTTCGACTACGTATTGCCAACCCATCAGGGCCGGCCAGCCGAGCACTTCCTGTTTCGGACCCTCGTGCGCCCAGGCCAGGTGGTGCCGTTCAACGCGCCGTTCGATTCGACCGAGGCACACGTATCGATTGCCGGCGGGACCGCGATACCGTGCGTCGCCGAAATCGGCTACCAGCCCGCTGTCGAGCACCCGTTCAAGGGCGACGTGGATGTGCAAAAGCTGCGCAACGTGATCGAGAGCGAAGGGCGCGACAATGTTCCGCTGATCATGGTCTCGCTGACGAACAACGCGGGCGGCGGCCAGCCGGTATCGATGGCGAACCTGCGCGCGGTGAGGGCGTTGGCCGATGAGTTTGCGATTCCGGTCTACTTCGATGCGGCGCGCTGCGCGGAGAATGCTTACTTCATCCAGCAGCGCGAGAGCGGCTATGCGAACCGGTCCGTGGCGGAAATTCTGAAGGAGCAGTTTTCCTATGCCGAGGGCTGCACGTTCAGCTGCAAAAAGGATGCGCTGGTCAACATCGGCGGCTTACTCGCGACACGGTCGCGCACGCTCTATGAGCAGGTCGTGCCGCTGCTCGTGCTGTACGAAGGTTTCGTCACCTACGGAGGGATGGCGGGCCGCGATCTCGAAGCGCTCGCGATCGGTCTGCGCGAGATGGTCGACGACCGATACCTGCAACACCGCGTAGGTCAGGTCGAACGGCTAGGGGACACACTGCTTGCCGGTGGCGTTCCGATACTGAGGCCGACCGGTGGACACGCGGTGTACGTCGATGCGGCCGCCTTCCTGCCCCACCTGCCGCGCTCGCAGTTCCCGGCCGAGGCGCTGGCTGCCGAGCTTTATCTGGAGGGCGGCGTGCGCGCCGTCGGTCTGGGCTCGTTGGCGTTCCTGAAAGAAGATCCGTCGACGGGCATGGTTAGCGCCCCGAGGCTGGAACTGCTGAGGCTGGCCATTCCTCGCCGCGTCTACACCGATAGCCACCTCGCGGCGGTTGCCGCCGCGTTGATCCGGGTCTACCAACGACGCGATGCGATCCGGGGAATGCGCATCGTCTCGGCACCGTCGATGCTCAAGCACTTCACCGCGGTCCTCGCGCCGATCGAGGCCCGTGACGAGATGCTCGCGGAGTCTCGGGAAGTTATCGTCTGAGGTGATTTCATGTCGAATGGTGTCTTCGAAACGCTCGAGCTCAAACCGCATGCTTATCCGGGGGTTCTGGTCACGTTGTGCGGTGTGGATGGGGCGGGGAAGTCGTCACTGATGGAAAGGCTCGAAAGCGCGTGCACGCGTGCGGGGCTCAACTGCGTGACGACGTTTACGCCGACCCGTCGGATCCGCAAAGATGCGGTGTTCCGGGATATGGTGGACAGCCACTGGCATACATCGGGCGCCGGTTCCGGACTCGACGTAAACCGACGGCGCGTCGACATGCTGGGCATTCTGCTGTCCATCATGGGAGACCTCGTCCAGCATCTGGCCGACACGATCGTACCGGCACTGGAACGCGGCGACGTCGTTTTCTGCGACCGCTACGTGTTCACTTCTCAGGCTGAAATCGGCACGCGTTCCGATCCCGCTGAGACTGCGCCTGTGCTCCGCAGCATCGCTGGTCATTTGCTGCGTCCCGACGTCGCCTTTGGTCTGAACGTTTCCGGCGTGACTTCACACCGTCGCGTGCGGGCAAGGAACGACGAGAACGACCAGCCGCCGCCGATGAGCTTTCTGACGCGTCAGGTGGCGGCCTATCGCGCCGTGTTCGAGGTCAACAGCGTTGTCGCGCTGGATGCGGAGCGGAGTCTCGACGAGACGTTCTGCAAGGCACTCAGTCATCTCGTGGCTATCGACCGTATTGCGGGGCGGTTGGGCTCTGTCGGGGCAGAACCTCCTACACGAAGCTTGGCGGCGTGCTGAGGCTTCGACCTGCGCCCGAGAAGCCGGATTCGGGCATCGAGGTATGCGACAAAATGCGCGTCTGGATACGCGCGTCTGACCGCGATCGCCTTGGAGCTTTGACCTTCAGGAGCAAAATGACCGTTGAACCGCACGCACGCATGCGGGGAATAGTGGGCACCGGAATGTGACGGGCGACGCTCGCGCTCATCGGGCTAGGCCGCCAACGGGACAGCGCCCGTACATTTGATTTCATCGAGGCAAACGCTGGACTTGACTCCGCTCACACCCGGAATGCGCATCAGCGTATCCAGCAGAAACTCCGACAGCGCTTTCAGGTCGTGCGCCACGACCTTGAGCATGTAATCGATATCACCCGTTACGACGAAGCATTCCTGAACCTGGGTGAGTTCCGAGATCATTCGCTTGAACTTGGACAGGTCGCGGACATGGCCTCGCTCCATCGTCACCTGGATGAAGGCCACTACGCCAAAGCCCAGCAGCTGCGCGTCGAGCCGCGTCTCGTAGCGTTTGATCACACCCATTTCCTCGAGCCGGCGATGCCGCCTCAGCGTTTGCGCGGGCGACAGTTTGATCGCCTCCGCAAGTTCGAGGTTGGAGATGCGCCCCTGGGACTGAAGAATCTCCAGTAGACGCACGTCGATACGGTCGATGTCGATTGCCTGCACTTTTATTTCCTCGTCCTCCAGTGAAATGAAATATTAATGCACAAATCAGGGTTTGTCTGCGTCTGCAAGGAAATCCAATTGCGTCGATAAAAATTTACACTGAAGCCAGATGGCGCTGCGACGACGCCGGCAAATGCGTTGAGAGCATGGTCCGAGGTCGCTACCTGCGTGGCGATTGGAGAAATTTTCTTTCATTTTTCCGACACCCGGCACCACTCGGTGCCGGTTCCTCGCCACAAATCATTCACCCTCTGCTGAACCTGAGAGATCATGGCCGACCTGTTTGACAATCCAATGCAACTCATGGGCTTCGAATTCGTTGAATTCGCCTCGCCCGTACCCAATGTCCTTGAACCGCTGTTCGAGCAGATGGGCTTCACACTGGTGGCTCGCCACCGTTCGAAGGACGTGCTGCTTTACCGCCAGGGCGAAATCAACTTCATCGTCAATCGCGAGCGCAACAGTGCGGCGGCTTACTTTGCCGCCGAGCATGGCCCGAGTGCGTGCGGCATGGCATTTCGCGTGAAGGATTCGCACAAGGCCTACGCCCGCGCGCTGTCGCTAGGGGCTCAGCCGATCGAAATCGCAACCGGTCCAATGGAGCTGCGATTGCCCGCAATAAAGGGCATTGGCGGCGCACCGCTTTATCTGATCGACCGCTTCGAAGACGGCAAGTCGATCTACGACATCGATTTCGAGTTCATCGAAGGTGTCGAGCGGCGGCCGGCCGGTCATGGCTTGCGCCTCGTCGACCACCTCACGCACAACGTCTATCGCGGCCGCATGACGTATTGGGCCAACTTCTACGAGACGCTGTTCAACTTCCGTGAGCTGCGCTACTTCGACATCGAGGGCGAATACACGGGTCTCACGTCGAAGGCGATGACGGCGCCGGACGGCAAGATCCGCATTCCATTGAACGAGGAATCTGGCAAGGGGAGCGGGCAGATCGAGGAATTCCTGATGGCCTTCAATGGCGAGGGCATTCAACACATCGCGTTCCTGACGGACGATCTGATAACGGTTATCGACAATCTGCAGATGGCAGGCGTGCCGCTGATGACGGGGCCCAACAGCTACTACTACGATGCGCTCGAGACGCGCTTGCCGGGCCACGGTCAACCGGTGGGCGAATTGCAATCGCGCGGCATCCTCCTCGACGGAACGACGGCAGACGGATCGCCGCGCCTGCTGCTGCAGATTTTTTCCAAGCCGCTGCTTGGCCCTGTCTTTTTCGAATTCATCCAGCGCAAGGGTGATGAAGGTTTCGGCGAAGGCAATTTCAAGGCGCTGTTCGAGTCGCTCGAACGCGATCAGATCGAGCGGGGCACGCTGAAGGTTTGACGCGCATACAACCCCGTTGATAGCCGCTTCAACAATACCTATTCCAGCAAGACAACGGCACCGGCGCCACAAGCGTCGGCTGTGAGGCCTCGGCACGTTTCGCCTGCCCGACCAGAGCAGGCGAAAAGCGAGGCGTGGCGTCCGAAGCACCAACCGCAGGACACAGGAGACAACATCGTGGCACACCAGCAACAGGGCACGCTACAGCGCGGCCTGAAGAATCGTCACATTCAGTTGATCGCGCTAGGAGGCGCAATCGGCACCGGCCTCTTTCTCGGCATCGCGCAGACCATCAAGACGGCAGGACCGTCCGTGTTGCTCGGGTACGCGATCGCGGGCATCGTCGCCTTCTTCATCATGCGGCAACTCGGCGAAATGGTCGTCGACGAGCCCGTTGCGGGGTCCTTCAGCTACTTCGCAGGCAAATACTGCGGCCAATTCTCCGGCTTCGTGTCCGGCTGGAACTACTGGGTGCTGTACGTTCTCGTGTCAATGGCAGAACTGTCGGCCGTTGGCATCTACATGCAGTACTGGTGGCCCGGTCTGCCCACGTGGGTCTCCGCGCTGGTCTGCTTCTGCGTCATCAACGCGATCAACCTCACCAGCGTGAAGTCGTACGGCGAGCTCGAGTTCTGGTTCTCGATCGTCAAGGTCGCGGCGATCGTCGGCATGATCGGCTTCGGCGGCTACCTGTTGATTTCGGGCCATGCAGGCCCTGACGCGGGCGTGGCCAATCTCTGGCGCCACGGCGGCTTCTTTCCGAACGGTGTGTCGGGCCTCGTGATGGCGATGGCTGTCATCATGTTCTCGTTCGGTGGACTGGAACTCGTCGGCATTACGGCCGCCGAGGCGGAAGATCCTTCGCACACCATCCCGCGCGCGACCAACCAGGTGATCTACCGGATCCTGATTTTCTACGTCGGCGCACTCGGCGTGCTGCTGTCGCTGTATCCGTGGGAAAAAGTCGTCGCGGGCGGTAGTCCGTTCGTGCTGATCTTTCACGCGATGAATAGTAACTTCGTCGCCAACGTGCTCAATGCGGTGGTGCTCACCGCCGCGCTGTCGGTGTACAACAGCGGCGTCTACTGCAACAGCCGCATGCTTTATGGCCTCGCAGGCCAGGGCAATGCGCCGCGCGCTCTGCTGAAGGTGAACGCCCGCGGGATTCCGCTCGTCGCGCTGGGTGTTTCCGCCTTGGCGACGGCCACCTGTGTGGTGATCAACTACCTGATGCCCGGCAAGGCATTTCAATTGCTGATGGGGCTCGTCGTCTCGGCGCTCATCATCAACTGGGCAATGATCAGCATCATTCATTTGCGATTCCGCGCTGCGAAAGCGCGAGCCGGTGAGACGACCGTATTCCGCAGCCTGGGTTATCCGCTCACCAACTATCTGTGTCTGGTGTTCCTTGGCGGCATTCTGGTGGTGATGTGGCTGATACCGGATCTGCGCATGTCGGTCTACCTGATCCCCGTTTGGCTCGTTGCGCTGGGCGTCGGCTATCGCTTGCGCAATCGACGCGCGGACGCCTCGGTACCGGTTGGTGTGCCGATGCGCTAGGCACCGCGTTTCTGCAACCATTTGGCCTAATCCAGGGAACCAGCATGTTTGAACACATCGATGCCTATGCGGGCGACCCGATCCTCACATTGAACGAGAACTTCGCGAAGGATTCGCGCGACCATAAGGTCAATCTGAGCATCGGCATCTATTACGACGATCAAGGCCGCTTACCGGTGATGCAAGCGGTACGCGAGGCCGAAGGACAACTACTCGCCGAGCTCGGTCCAAAGCCGTACCTGCCGATGGCGGGCTTCGCCCACTACCGCGATGTCGTGCAATCGTTGGTGTTCGGCGACGACTCGGCGGCGCGTACCGAGGGGCGCATCGCGACTGTGCAGACCTTGGGCGGCTCGGGCGCGCTCAAGGTCGGTGCGGATTTCATCAAGCGCTATTTTGCGGGCTCACGGGTATGGGTCAGCGATCCGACGTGGGAAAACCACCGTTTCATCTTCGAGCGCGCGGGATTCGAAGTCGACACGTACCCGTACTACGACGAATCGAGCGGCGGGCTCAAGTTCGAAGAGATGCTATCGGCCATCGACGGGCTGCCGGCGCGCAGCATCGTCCTGTTGCACGCGTGCTGTCACAACCCGACGGGCGTCGATCTGAACGACGCGCAATGGGTGCAACTGATCGAGGTCATCAGGAAGCGGACCGTGCTGCCATTCATCGACATGGCGTATCAAGGCTTCGGCGCGGGCATCGACGCGGACGCATTTGCGATTCGTGAACTCGTGCGCCAGAACGTGCCGGCGTTGGTGGCCAATTCATTCTCGAAGAACTTCTCGCTGTATGGCGAGCGGTGCGGCGGACTGTCGGTGATTTGCGAGTCGCCGGATGTTGCCGGGCGCGTATTGGGTCAATTGACGAGCGCCGTGCGCGCGAACTACAGCAATCCGCCGACGCACGGCGCAAAGATCGTAGCGCGTGTGTTGACGACACCGGCAATGCGGCAATCATGGCAACAGGAGCTTGCATCGATGTGCCGGCGCATCATGCGTATGCGTGCGGAGCTCCATGAACGCCTGCGCGGTAAGGTGCCGGACACGATGCTCGCGCGCTACCTCGAGCAGCGCGGTATGTTCACGTACACGGGGCTGTCGGCAGACCAGGTCGACACGCTGCGCGAACGGCACGGCGTCTACTTGATCCGGTCCGGGCGCATGTGCGTCGCCGCGCTCAATGACAACAACGTCGCGACGGCTGCGGAGGCCATCGCGAGGGTCATCTCGCGGGCAGGCGATTGAGACTACTGCCGCAAGCTTGAAGCCGCGGCTGGACACGCGATCAGTCCGGCTAACGTGCGCGCGATGGCGGATCGGTTCCAGACCGACGTCGAAGCCGTCGCTTGCGCTCTCGAGGCGGTGCGCGGCATGGAATTCGTCTTTTTCAGTTTCGTCGCGCGCTCGCGTTGCCGCTGTGCTTGAGCGTCGGATCGAGCAACGAACCCTTGACGTCGAGCGAAGACGCTTGCCCGAGCTTCGCGTAGTCGTTCTCGAGCCATACGTCCGCCACTTCGCGGCCACGCTCGAAGAGCGTTTTGAGCAATGACCAGGACGTGCTGCTCTTGGAAACAAAACCGAACTTCGCGAGAAAATCGTCGTCGCGAATCAGGTGGAACCTCACGGGCTTGAAGCGGCTTTTGCGCGCCGCTTCCTCGCCGACCGAGTCGAGCACACGGTTGACCGCTTCGATCGCGTTGATCTCCAGTACGACGGACGCGTTGAAACCGATTTCATTGAGCCGGTCGAGAATGCCGCGCGCGTCTTTAGGCGGCATGTCGTGGCGCACGAACGGATTCGCGAGGACCAGGATCAGGTCCTGGGCATGGGGGATCAACGGTGCCAATGGCGGGTTGCCCAGATAGCCGCCATCCCAGTACGGTATGCCGTCCACGCTCACGGTGCGAAACTCGCTCGGCAGGCATGCGGAAGCGCGCAACACGTCAATGGAAATCTCGGGGCGGGTGAAGATTGCGCGTTGGTTGGTTTGTACGTCGGTTGCGCAAATGAACAGTTGCGGGCCATCGCGCGTGGTATTGAGCGCGGCGAGCTCCTGTGCGGGGAGGGCGGAACGAATCACCGGCCCGAGCGGATCGCGGTAAAACGGATTGCCGTATGGCGAGGCGACGAGTCCCACGGCCTCCAGCATGATGGCGGCGGGATTCCAGTCGATATTCCAGCCGCCGAATGGCCCGGGTTCGGAAAAGCCGAGGAGCGCGTTGCCCGCCAGCGCGCCGGCGCGCGATACCGCTTCCCAGAAGGCGCGCAGCATGTCGCGTGCTTTCGTCGCTCCGCTGGTTGCGAGACCCGCCGCGCACAGCGTCGCATTGATTCCGCCCGCGCTTGCGCCGCTGATCGCCGCGATATCGAGTGGCATTGCCTGCGACGAAGCCTCCAGCAGACGGTCGAGCACACCCCACGTGAAGGCGCCGTGCGAACCGCCGCCTTGCAGGGCAATCGCGACTTTGGGGCCGTTCTGTCGCGTCGAGTTCCGGGGTTCCTCCATCGCCATGGCTCCTTCGCGTCTTCATCGCGTTCCCGGCAATCTTACGCGCACGCGACGATACTTGCGTCGGAAACGTCGAGCTTTTAGTGATTCGTCCTGTCCCGCATGCCATGGCGGATCGCCTTGGATACTGCGATACTATTTATCGTCGCGCGCTGCGTAACCTACTAAAACGGTCCATGACAAAGAGGTTGACTGACACAAGCCGGTGGTCCAGGACGGCATCGGGGGCTCACAGCTTTCGTCCGGGGGTACCTCGATGAATCGGGATCTCGATCTGGATTCCCGAGGCGCGATCACGCTAAACGGGTTGGCGCGCAGGCTGGGGCGTACCCGCGAGCAACTGATGCATCGCTGGCTCGCCGAGACCTCGGAGCAGGGCGCGTACACCGATGCGGACAGCGGGCAGGGACTCATTGGCTGTTTTGCCTATATGCTGGCCGAAGTATGCGCCGCCCTGCTGGTCGCCGAGAGCGACGCGTCACTATCCGCGCATGTGGCTGTCGCGCACCCCGGCAGGTTCTGGCCAAAGGGCTGGCGGGTCACGGATCTGTTTCGCAACATCGATCTGATGCAGCACTTTCTGAAAGACGAGATCCGCGCGTATTTCGGTCCGGTTGCGGCTTCCGTCGACGTTCACATGCGAGCACACGACATCGTCGAGCGCACGTTTCGCGCGATGATCGAAAGCGCCATCGAGGCGCAAATGCAACGTCAGGCGGCCGAGGTGGCGGCGGCGCAGGACAGCCTGCACACGGCGCTGACCGCGCTGAAGCTCACGGAGGAGCGGCTGCGTGTCGCGACGAGCGCGGCCGGTATCGGCATCTTCGAGTGGTGTGGCGCCTCGCGACAAGGCGTGTGGGAAAACCGCCAGATGTACGAAATCACCGGGCAGCCCGAGGCGAGGGGGCCGTTGACGGAAACCGAGTTCATGACGTCGGTCGTTCATCCGGACGATGCCGAACTGCTGAAATGCCATTTTCAGTCCCGGCTGGTCTCCGGCGAGCCGGTGCATGTCGCGTTCCGGCTGTACCGCGTAAGCGACCGCGCGCTCAGGACCGTCGAAATGTTCGGGTATCTGCGTTCGCCCGTTCAGCAGGACGATTACACGTTCATTGGCAGCTTGTGCGACGTGACGGAGCGGACCGATGCGGAGGCGAAATTGCGGGACGCCGATCGCCGCAAGGACATCTTTCTGGCCACGCTCGCGCACGAGCTGCGCAACCCGTTGGC
Source organism: Paraburkholderia lebeckiae (assembly GCF_050436225.1). Lineage (NCBI taxonomy): Bacteria > Pseudomonadati > Pseudomonadota > Betaproteobacteria > Burkholderiales > Burkholderiaceae > Paraburkholderia > Paraburkholderia lebeckiae. The sequence goes on from NZ_JBNDLU010000003.1 coordinate 995,576, forward strand.
GCCCGTGCGTAACGCCGCGCATCTGCTAGGCAACAGCGCGGGAGCCGATCCCGCCAAACGTGAGTGGCTGCGGAATGTGATCGAACGCCAGACCGGCCACCTTTCGCATCTGATCGACGACCTGCTCGATGTATCGAGAATTACCACGGGCAAGATCGAGTTGAAACGCGAGGTCTTCGATATCAGGCTGGCACTCGACCACGCTCTGGAGATCACGATGCCGGGGGCGTTGCAGCGGCATCACGACATCGTGCGTCTGCCGCTCGCGCACCCGGTGTACGTCCACGGTGACCCGGCGCGGATCACCCAGACATTTTCCAATCTGCTGGATAACGCGATCAAATACACCGACGATGGTGGCCGGATCGTGGTATGCGCGACGCTCGTCGGCCAGGAAGTATCCGTTACCGTGTCGGACACAGGCACGGGTATTTCGGGCGACGCACTGCCTCACGTGTTCGATCTGTTCGTACAGGGTTCCTGCCACGGCGAGCCGTCCAGGGGCGGTCTTGGGATCGGGCTCTCGGTGTGCAAGACGTTGACCGAGATGCACGCCGGGACCATTGTCGCCAGGAGCGAAGGCAAGAACAGAGGCAGTGAATTCGAAATACGTCTACCCGTTTGCCAGGGCAGCAACCAGCAGGCGAAGGACGGTGCCGAAGCAGGTCGAACGCCGTCCGATCCATTGCGTGTTCTGATCGTCGACGATAACAGCGATGCCGCGCTGTCGCTCGCCATGATTCTCGACGCGCACGATGTGCGCACCGCACACAGCGGGGAAGAAGCGCTTCAGATTGCCGCTGCCTTCGAGCCGCAGATCGTTTTCCTTGATCTTGGTCTGCCTGGAATCAGCGGCTATGAGGTTGCGCGTCGGCTGAGGGATCGTCAGGAGGCCGGCAAGCCCCTTGAAATCGTCGCCGTGTCGGGATACGGACAGCCCGAAGACGTGGCTCGCTCTGCGGGGGCGGGGTGTGATAGTCATCTCGTCAAACCCGTCGATATCGAAGAACTGCTCGCGATCATCAGGCGAATGACCAGCGAAAATCCGGCCACCGCGTAGTTTTCGATCGATCCTCTTTGTGCGAGGCGGCATTCTGGGGCGACGACGAAAAGCACTGTTCGGATTTCGCCGCTTATCAGTCGAATTCCGCGCGGGAACGACGTAGTAATTTTCGCAGTGCTCTACCATCAGTCCATCCAGGAGGTAGTGATGTCACGGACTGTCAGGATTGCCGAGGCCGGTGGGCCCGAAGTGCTTCGATTCGTCGACGAATCGGTCCGCGGCCCCGGCCGCGGTGAAGTTCGCATCAACGTGAAAGCGATCGGTCTCAATCGCGCGGAATCGATGTGGCGCACCGATCAGTACATCGAGCCCGTCCGCTTTCCGGCCGGGCTCGGGTACGAGGCGGCCGGCATCATCGACGCGGTGGGCGAGGGCGTCGGCGGTTTCGCGCCCGGAGACGAGGTCAATGTGATCCCGTCGTTCTCGATGAATCGGTACTTCACCTACGGTGAAGTCATCATCGTGCCGGACCATGCAGTCGTCAGGCACCCGAAATCTCTTTCCTTCGCCGAGGCCGCGTCGGTGTGGATGATGTTCGTCACCGCATATGGCGCGCTGATCGAAGATGCAAAGGTGGGCGCCGGCGACTATGTCGTCATACCGGCCGCTTCGAGCAGCGTTGGACTGGCAGCGATCCAGCTAGCGAATTACGCGGGGGCGACGTCGATCGCGGTCACGCGCCATGCTGGCAAGCGACAGCAGTTGCTCGACGCGGGTGCCGCACACGTGGTCGTGACGGACGAGTCGGACCTTGTCGAAGCGATCATGCGGATCACGGATGGGAAGGGGGCTCGCGTCGCATTCGATCCAGTCGGCGGCCCGAACTTCGCGAAACTGATCTCGGCGCTGTCCTTCCAGGGGATCGCGTATCTGTATGGCGCGCTAGACGAACGTGCCACGACGCTGCCCGTGCTGCAGATGATCGCCAAAATGATTTCAGTGAAGGCGCACAACCTCTGGCTGACGAGTGGCGACCCGACGCGCCGAAAGGCTGCGGTGGAGTTCGTGCTCAAGGGGCTCGAAAGCGGCTCGCTAAAGCCGGTCATCGATCGCACCTTTGGGTTCGGCGACATCGTCGACGCGCACCGCTACCTCGAAACCAACGGGCAGTTCGGAAAGATCGTGGTAACGGTGTAGCCCGCGAACCGACATTGAGGTGAGGCAACGCGCTGCTTTCCCGCTTGATATTGTTGCTGGCCGCGTTCGCTCAAGCGCGGCCATCGCGAAGTGCTGAGTTCCAGTTCATGCAGCATGTGGCGGCGTTGGGGTAGCGCATGACATGGCGATTCTTCTGTCGGATCGCGCATGCCGGCGTCGGTCTGGCTGTCGCGCGACCTTCATCGCGGGCCCATCGGTACCGCTTCCACGCGTGTCAGGACACCACATCGGCCAGCGGCCGCCTCGGCGCATGACTGACGCGCGGGCCGCGGCCGACGCGGAGCAGAAGCTGCGGAGTCGCCTCCGTTCCCAGCAGCGTCCGGAGCCGCTCGCGCAGCGGGGCCACTTCGATCGGCTGGTTCAGGTAGGAAGCGGTCAGTCCCACGGATGCCGCGACCAGCAGCATCCGCTCGAGCGCCTGTCCCGCGGCGAGCCATGCCTCGCGGTCGTCGCGCATCGTGACGATTCCGACCATCAGCGGCGAGCCTTGCACGAGGTGCTGATGCGTAGCGGGCTGTCCCGCGCCCACATCGAATACGCGGACGGCCAGGCTGACGAGCGGCGCCGCGAAGTCGAGCAATGCTCCGACAGCGGTACCGTATGCCGGCATGCCATCGTCGCGCCGGCGCGGGTGGATCCAGCTGGCGAGCTCGCGCCGGAAGCGTGGGTCCGCGAACTGCGCGTGATCGGCGTCGGCGATCAGTTGCGCAAGCGCCTCGCGCGCGGTCGTTTGCTCCACGCAACAGGCAATCGCGCCCTCGTCGTCGCAGGCGTCGCTGAGCTTGCGTTGCAGTTCCGCCGGAACGGCTTCGTCGACGAACGGCGCACGCGTGGTCACGCGCGCTGTCAGCGCTTCGAAGAGTTCGTGCAGGTGGGGATCGCGAGGCCCGTCGCGCGACACGCTCACGAGCGCCACGATGTCGGGGTCGGCTTCCGATGGAAACAGCGTGATCGCATAAGCGAGACCGAGACGACACAGCGCCACGCGAAGATTGAGCAACGCCGCGCCGCAGCTCATCAGAAGTTCGCGATCGAAAGGATCGACCACGGGAAGCGCGCGCATGCGGTCGGCGCAGATCTGTACGGTCTCGCCGTCGACGATGAACCGCCACGGTTGCGTGTTGTGATTCGACGGCGCGAGCACCGCATAATGCAGCGCAAAGCGCAGTTGCTGTTCCAGTGGCGCGGAGGCGTGGAAGTGCGGTTCGCCGATTTCCCACGCGTCATGTTGGGCGGCATCGTTCATCTCGAAGTCTCCTTTCGGATCGTTCCAGCGAGCACGCGGTTCGTGTCGTCATCGTGTCGCCGGATACCGTGGCAGGTTTGAGGCAGGTCGACGTTTCAGATGTCTCGCGTACGCTTTGCTTTGCGCGGGTCTCGCAGCGCGGAAGCGCTACAGGTCGTTTCCGTCGTCGAACAGTTTATGGCGGATCGCATAGCGAACCAGCCCGTTCTCGTTCGGCATCTGCATTTTTTCGAGGATGCGCGTCTTGTGCGTGCTGATCGTCTTCACGCTGACGCATAGTTCGTTGGCGATCTCGGTGATGCTCTGGCCTTCGACCAGGCGCCGGAACACGTCGAATTCGCGATCGGACAGCCGCTGGTGCGGCAGCGCGTCGGCAGGCTCGTTCAGGTTCTGGGCAAAGCGTTCGGCCATCGCGAGGCTGACATAAACGCCCCCTGACGCGACCTTCGTCACCGCGCCGACCAGTTCCGCACTCGCGCTTTCCTTGGTCAGATAGCCGGACGCGCCCGCCTTGAACGCGCGCACCGCGTATTGCTGCTCGGCGTGCATCGTCAGCACCAGAATCCGCAGGCCGGGTTTTTCCTCCTTGATCTGCTTGATCAGTTCAATGCCATTGCGCCCCGGCATCGACAGGTCGAGCACGAGCACGTGGGCCTGCGTCGCGCGAATTAGCGCGATCGTCGTCGCGCTGTCGCAAGCTTCGCCGGCCACTTCGAAGCCGCTCGCCTGCTGCAGGATATGGCGCAGTCCGTCGCGTACGAGCGTGTGGTCGTCGGCCAGCAACACCTTGATCATGGGGTGATCTCTCCCGGTTGCATCCATTGCCAGGGGGAAACCTGACCGCAATCGCAAAGTCCGCGCTTTGCGCGGTATCGATCTGCATGGAGTCGCCGAGCATCGGCGCGTGTTCGCGCACGCCGATCAATCCGAACGGCATTTTGTGACCGCTGGCTCCGACCGTCTCGCGATCGGCGTCTCGTTCACGATCCATTATCCGCTATCCGTGGCGGGCAGTCGGGCCGTTTGTGTGAGATGTCACTTCGGCCACCCGTGTTCGACGCGGACGCGACCTCGATCACGCGCGCAGATCAATGACCCCGCTTCGCGTCGGAACACGATCAGCGTGTCGCAAACGGCGCTGACTGCATCAGTGCAAGCACGGGTCGCCAGAACGCGGGGGAGTCGAACGCCGCCATCGGTACCGCGGTGTCGAATGACAAGGTCAACGCCTGTTCCGCGGGCGTCAGTGCGTCAGCGCTCGCGAGTTGACGCGCGAGCGTCGCGGTGTCGGCATCGGATAGATCGCGCGGACCATGCCGGCGCGCTTCGATTCGTTGCGCGAGCACCGTTGGTTCGGCACGAAAGTCGAGAATGCGGGCCGGTACGCCAAGCCGTTGGGCGAGCGCGAAAAACGTGTCGCGGTGACGGAACTCGAGAAAGGTCGCGTCGACGATCGCGCTGTGGCCGCTTTGCAGCACGCGGTGCGCGAGTCGAAGAAGGTGGTCGTAGATCGCGTGACGTGCAGCTGGCGTGTAGCGTTCGGCGCCAAGCGAGGTTTGCGCGTCGGGCGAGGGCCGCAGACGCTTGCGTTCGGCATCGCTCGACACTCGCACCGCGCCGCACAGGTCCGCAAGGGCCCGGCTCGCGACCGATTTTCCAGAACCGGAGTAGCCATGACACAGCAGCAAAACGGGTCCCGGCTTCTGCGTTTGCGCCCGTGCCACCTCGAGGTAGCGCAGGGCCGGCTCCGGGATGGCGACGTTGCGGCCCGCGACGTATCCCGCTTTCAGGCACGCGACCCACGCCCGCACCAGCGCGCGATAGGCGACGTACAAAGGCATCAGCGACAGCGCCGCATAATCGCCCGACGTTTCGAGCCAACGGTTCAACAGTCGATTGGCCAGACGGGGCTCCGCTCGCGCGCACAGGTCCATCACGAGAAACGCGACGTCCGCTGCGACGTCGATCCAGCGGAGCGCATCGTCGAAGTCGATACAGTCGAACATCGCGATTGCGCCGCGCCAGCGGACCACGTTGTCCAGATGCAGATCGCCATGGTAGCCACGCACGAAACCCTCGGCGCGGCGCCGGTCGATCAGCGGCGCGAGTTGGTCGAGTTGTCGCGCGCACCACGCGACAATGCCGGGCAGCGCGGGATGGCTGCAATTGGCCAGCAGCGCCGCGTTGATCGTTTCGATCTGCGTTCGCACCAGCGTGGCGCTCCCGTAGCGCGACGACGGCGCGTTGCGGGGCGCCCTCAGGTGATAGTCGGCGAGCCGCTTCGCCGCGCCGTCGATGTCGCGCGGCGTCAGTGCTCCCTTCGCCGCGAGACTCGAAAAGAGCATCGCCTCGTCGAAGCGGCGCATCTTGACCGCGTGATCGACGGTCACGCCGCCGTCCCCGAACGTCAGCACGCCGGCGTGGCGCGCAATCGGCAGCACGCCGGCGTAAATACCTTGCGCGAGTGGCCGGTTCAGACGGAGCTGGGCTTCGCAGCAGCGCTTGCGGGTCGCGGTGGCGGTAAAGTCCGCGAAACCCGGGGCGACGGGTTTGATGATCTTGTACGCGAAGCGCCCGGCGAGATACACGATGGATATGTGCGTTTCGACCCGGACGATCCTGCCCGCCGGATGATGGTACGTGCCCGGCCTGCGCAGCGTCGCGTCGAGTCCGCGCACGCTGCGGCGCGCGGCGCGGACCCGGTTGGCGAGATGCTGGATGCCGCGCATGCCTGCATTGGCGCGTGGTGAAGAAAGCTTGCGGCTCCGTGGCGAACTCATGCCGTACTCCACCTCGCGGGCAGCTGCGCGCCCACTTCTTCGTGGCGACCGCTCAAGTCGACCGAGCCCGCGACAACCGGGCCGGAATTCGCGACGAGCGGCACGCCGGGCGCGCGTTCGACGATCATGCTGCGGCCGCCGAAACCAGCATGACCTTGACGGCCTCGGCGAGCGCATTGACGCCATTGAGCAGCAATTGCCGGGCGTCATGGTGAAGCACGAGCGTCTCATTCGACACGGTTGACCTTCGCCTGGTGGGACGGCCGGCGCCCGCCTTGCGCGCGAGCCGGAATCGTCTACTCATTTAAGCCATCGGGTATGGTAACCGGTTTGATCTTTATCAAGGAGGCGGTAGCCGGGCATCGCCAGTCGGTCGGCAACTGCCTGTACGCTTCCATACGAAATGGAGCGTGGGTCACCGATTGACCGCAGTCAAGCCGCGTGCGATCGTGGCAGCAACGCGCCGGTGGAGCAGCGGATGAAGCGATTCGATATTTTCAATGGCGATGCCGACGGCATCTGCGCGCTGCATCAGTTGCGGCTCGCCGAGCCTGCCGACACCATCCTGATCACGGGAGCCAAGCGCGAGATAACGCTTCTGCAACGCGCGAACGCGCAGCCGGGCGACAGCGTGACCGTGCTGGATATTTCGCTCGACTCGAACCGCGAGCCACTCATCGCGTTGCTGGATCTTGGTGTAAAGATCGACTATTTCGATCATCATTTTCCCGGTCCCATCCCCGCACACGCGCTGCTAACGACGCATATCGATACGTCACCGGATAAGTGCACTGCGCTGATCGTGGACCGCCATCTGCAAGGCCGGTACACGCGATGGGCGGTGGTCGCGGCCTATGGCGACAACCTGCATCGGGCAGCGCATCGGGCCGCCACTGCGTGCGCGGTGAACTCGTCCGATGAGCACAAACTGCGCGAACTCGGCGAAGCGATCAACTACAACGCCTACGGGGAGAGCGTCGTCGATCTTGCCGTCGATCCTGTCGAGATGTATCGCGCCATTCAACCCTATTCGGACCCGCTCGAGTTCATTGCGTCGACCAGCGTGCTGCCCGAACTGCAGGCGCGACGAACGGAAGACCTCGAGCTGGCCCTGGGACTCGCGGTAATGCGGCGGCTCGCCAATGGAACGCTGCACATTCTTCCCGACGCGGCGTGGGCGCGGCGCGTGCGAGGCGATTTCGCCAATCTCGTCGCGCGACGCGACCCGGCGCGAGCACACGCGGTGCTGACGGCCCGCGCCGATGGCCGATACACGGCGAGCGTACGGGCTCCGCTCGATTGTCCGCGAGGCGCCGACGTCCTTTGCAGAAAGTTCGGAGGAAACGGCAGGGTCGCTGCCGCCGGTATAGACGGGCTCGATCAAGCGCGGCTCGACGAATTCGCGGCAGCGTTCAGCGTTGCGTTTTGCCGCGACGTTCGTGGAGCGGGTGACCGGTAATTCACCGCTGCATGGCAATCGGCAGTGCGAATTCGCCAGGTGACGCATGAAGCGCAAGGTAGCGGCCGCGGAAGCATGCCCCGGTATCGGCATCGCCGGGAGAGCCGTGAAAACTTCTCCGTTCAGGAGGAACGCTTGATGCGGCCGATGATGGCATAGTGGGTTCGGCAACGCGCACTGACGTTGCGGAGGAGGAAAAGCGATGGTCAACGTGTTTCGCGACCGCGCCGACGCTGGCAGACAGCTGGCCCACGCACTGCGCGACTATCAAGATCGCGGCGATCTGGTGGTGCTGGCTCTGCCGCGCGGCGGCGTTCCTGTCGCGTTCGAAGTCGCGCGGGCATTGCATGCCAGGCTCGACGTTCTCGTCGTCAGAAAGCTTGGGGCGCCTCAAGACGAGGAACTGGCGATGGGCGCCATCGCGACGGGGGGCGCCCTTCATCTGGAAAGGTCGGTGCTTCGCGAACTGCAAATCAGTGACGCCCAATTGGCCGACGTGATCGCGCGCGAAACAGCCGAACTCGCGCGCAGGGAACTGGCGTACCGTGGGGAATGCCCGCCGGTGCCAGTACAGGGCAAGACCGTGATCGTGGTCGACGACGGCATCGCGACGGGGGCGTCGATGCATGCGGCGCTCGACGCACTCGGCAGCAGACATCCCGCTCGGATCGTGGTGGCGGTCCCGGTGTCGCAATCCGATGCGCGCACGGCATTCGAAGGAATCGCGCACGCGTTCGTGAGCGTGCTGCAGCCGGATTGGTTGATGGGGATCAGCGGGTTCTATGTGGATTTCGACCAGACGACCGATGAAGAAGTCCGCGCCTGTCTCGCCGTCGCGCGCGGTTGGGAGCCCGAGCAGGGCTCGGACTCGGCCGGATGACGGCGCAATGAAGGCAGACACGGCGGCGGGCCGTGTCGAACATGGGGCATCTATCGACGGCTCACGTTCCGACCGACACGTACAAGAGCACGATCGGCGCCTTCGAACCATTTGGTGTCGCCGAGCGTAATGGCGCGCCATAGGTGCAGCGCAAATCCACGAATCTCGACCATTGGACGCGCACGCCCGCGCCGACGCCCGCGAGCAGACCGGGGTTATTTTCGGCTGGCTGGTCGATCGTGCTCCATACGCGGCCCGCATCGAAAAACACAAAGGGTTGCACGACTGCGTTGCTCGCGCCGAGCGAGATCGCAGGCGTGCGCACCTCGGTCTGAATGTTCCAGCCGCGATCGCCCAGCGTGACGTATGGGTCGTAGCCTCGCACACTGGACTCCCCGCCGAGTCCCATCTCCTCGCTCGGTAATAACGTGTTCGGCGTCCACTGAAACGTTCCGTTCGTGATCAGCGTGAAGCCAGCCCCAAGCGCGGTGGCACGAGACGCAGTCAACTGCATATAGATGTAGCGGGCCGTCGCGCCCTGCCGCGCGGCGTTAAATGCCTCGTCCTGATTGTTGCCATCCAGTCCGCCCGGACTGGCGAGGAGTGTCGCCGTGGCGTGCGCCGTGCCAGCCTCGGTCGTTTTGCTGATGTCGTATGACAACACGAACTGATGTATATGCGTATTCGAGTTGAAAACCTGGGAGCCGCCAAATTCCAGATCGTTGTTGCTGCGCTTGAAGTCGTATCCGATCTGGATCAGCTGTGTCGTGTCCGTGATGGTCGGCAGACGCAAGTCGTAGCGAAAGCTGAGCTGCGCAGAAATGCCCGTTTGCCCATACGTGTCGGGCAACCGTGGCGTGCTCTGCGCGTAGACGCCGAACAACTCGATACTGTCGAGCCAAGGCAGCGGCGCCGTGTAGTTCAGCGCGTGCGCGGTGAAGCGGGCGCGGTTCGGGCGGCCTTCGATATTCGGATTGCCGCTGAAAAAATCGTTGCTGGCAGTGAATTGGTAGGCGATCTGCTGATCGAGACCGAGCAGCTTGCCGTAGCCTATGCCTGCAAAGAACCGATCACGGCCGAGGTCCGGCACGCCTTCATTGTCGTAACCCGCGCTTACGCGAAGCGGCAACCGGTCTTCGGTTTGCAACACGACGTCGGTCGTATCGGCGGCATCACCGGGCGCAAAAACAGCATCGACCCGTCGATAAGGATTCGCGTTGAGCACCGCAAGTCCCTTCGAGACCGCCGATTGCAGGATCGGTCCGCCGGGCTCGAGCGGCATTTCACGTTCGAGAAGCCTGCTCGAAAAGTAGGTGTTGCCGCTGGCGTGAACCCGACCCAGTTTGAATTCGGCAATGGCGATACGCACGACACCGGAGCTGACGTCCTGTTCCGGTACGTAGACGTCGACGAGCGGCTTTCCCGCCGCCCGATAACGCGCGACCACGGCGCGGCGTATCTCGGCGAGGCGGCCGAAAGTCAGCGGCTTGTCGAGGTCCGTGGCGAAGCTCTGCAGGAAGGCGGCGTCGAGTACGGGCAGTCCTTGCGCGACGATACGACCTTGCTGCCTCGGCGATACCGCCGCGGACGAGCCGGCCGGTTCGAAGATGAGCCCGGCAAGCCGCTCAACAGCGATCCGTGCGGACTCGGCCTGCGCTTCTGGGGAGGAGGGTGACGACGCGCTTCGCGGCGCCTGCGGTGCGGGTTGCGGCGCGAGGTCGCGCCATGCCTGCGCCGCTACTGGTGAGGTCTGCATGATGCCCGCAATGCACGTTGCGATCATCAGGACAGCAGTGCGGACGGCGGATCGCGGTTTCATCGATCGCTTATATGCAAAGCGCTGTGCCTATTGGCTGCCTGGCAGCAGGCAGCGGTGACCAGCAAGCCGCCGCCCTCGACCCGATGTCGCGCATGCAATACGAACCTTCCGTCGTTCATGGCGATACCTATTAACGGGTGTGGTGCATCGAGTGCGGAGCCGCACCTCGAAATTATTCTAGTCGAAGCGCTTGCAGAGTTTTCAAAAGCGACCCGAACCCTCTTCGCACCTTGCGAATGGTAGGGAGGAAACATTTGGCAAGGGTTTCCACCATATGTACTGGCCCGCATCTTGTCTTTACGCTTCAGACTTGTCATACAACCGCCGCCATGACGATTCTCTCATGCGCCTACAACTATTTGTCCGGAGGGGACTCCATGTCCAAGCTGTCGTGCGATCTTGATAAAAATGCGCCCGCAACGGGCGACACCTTGCGCATTTCGCGCCGTGGCTTCATTGGCCTGGGAGGCGCGCTCGCCGGCAGCGCACTCCTGCAGGCTTGCGGCGGCGGCAGCGGAGTTTCCGCTTCCGCGGCAGGCGGAAGCGGTAGTTCCACGCCAGCGACGGGAAGCACGCCGTCAACGGCTGCGGCCGACCCGATCTGGGGTCCCAACGGTTCAGCGACGAACATCATTAATGCGCTGCAGAAAATCACGCAGAGCGCGTTCCCGGCCGTCGATTTCCAGGTCGAACAGTACGGTGCGCAACCGTGCGCGGTCATTGCCCAGGCCAACCCCTACACCGGCAGTTCATCGCCCCTGAGCACGGGGGCCGGCGCGACCAACGCACCGGGATCGTTCGATTCACGTCCCGCTTTCCTCGCGGCAATCGCGGCCTGCAGTGCAGCCGGTGGCGGCCGGGTCGTGGTGCCGGCGGGCACGTGGTATTGCGCGGGTCCCATCGTGCTGCAGAGCAACGTCAACTTCCATCTGAGCGCGAACTGCACGATCTATTTCAGCCCGAATCCTGCCGACTATGCGAAGGACGGTCCGGTCAACTGTGGCGCCAACGGCAACCTTTACTACAGCCGCTGGCAGGCGAACGACTGCCTGAACTTCGGCTCGCCCGTGTACGCGCGAAATGCGAACAACATCGCGCTGACTGGCGAAGGCCCGACATCGGTGCTGAACGGTCAGGCGATGACGCCGTTCGCCGGAAGCGGAAACACCAGCACTTGCTGGTGGACCTACAAGGGTTCCAGCGGCGCATACGGCTGCGCGGGCTCGACCACGCCGTCTCAGGCCTATACGAACCCGAACAACGTCGATCTGATGGTGGTCGCCCCTACCATTTCGGCCTCGCTCTATACGCTATTGACCAATCCGGCTACGCCGTGGCAGCAAGACCAGAACTACCTGCCGGCGCTCTCCGAAGCGGGCGTGCCGGTCGCGCAGCGAATCTTTGGTCTCGGCCACTATCTGCGGCCGTGTATGGTTGAGTTCATCGGTTGCACGAACGTGCTGATGGAAAACTACCGAACCAACAACACACCGTTCTGGCAGCATCATCCGACGGACTGCACGAACGTCGTGATCCGTGGCGTGACAGCCGACAGTATCGGACCGAACAACGACGGCTTCGACCCCGACGCCTGCAACACTGTGCTGTGCGACAGCGTAACGTTCAACACCGGCGACGACTGCATCGCGATCAAGTCAGGCAAGGATCTCGACACGGAGTACGGACCCGCGCAGAACCATGTGATCCAGAACTGCATGATGAATAGCGGTCACGGCGGCATTACGCTCGGCAGCGAGATGGGTGGCGGCGTGCAGAACATCTACGCGCGCAATCTGACCATGCTCAATCAGTTCTGGGCAACGAATTCGCTGAACATCGCGATCCGTATCAAGACGAACATGAACCGTGGAGGCTATGTCAAGAACTTCTACGTGAATGGCGTCACGCTCCCGCACGGCGTGAGTCTGACGGGTGGAGGCTACGGCAGCAAGATGCTGACGGGCAGTCCAATCAACGGCACCGTGCCCATCGGTGTGGTCACCGCAACAGCCGCCAACCCGTCCGCGTCTCAAGGCGGCCTGATCACGTTCGATTGCGATTACCAGCCTGCCGCCGATGCGATTCGCACACGCCCCGCGCTCATTGACAACGTCAACATCACGAACGTCAATGCTTCGAACGTGACATTGGGCAGTACAACCGGCTCCTGTTTCCAGGCCATCGTTGCACAAGGTCCAGTTGCGTTCGACTACAACGGTCCGGCGCCTGCGCCGACCGTACCGGCAATCACGGGAGTGACGATTTCCAACTGCGACTTCGGCACGCCTGTGGCGGCAGGCCCCGCGAACGCCAGCACGCCGGGTCCGATCTACCTCTACAACGTGCACGACATTACGTTGCAGAACGTGATCATCGCTGGGCAGACGCTCAATCAGACGCTGTCGGATCCGCGTTAAACACGACGCACCAAAGAGCGGCGAGGCGCTGCTCTTTGGCGTCGCACAGCTAAAGTGAAGTCGTCGCGCCGGGGGCACTCAAGACGAGCCACTTTGCAGCTCGCTCATCAGGCTCGCCGCGTAGGCCGGAATATTCGCCGCTGGCTGTGGCGCGGCGAAATAGTATCCCTGAACGATCTCGCAGCCGGCCTCGGCAAGGAAAGCCAATTGTTCCGCTCGTTCGACGCCTTCCGCGACGACTTCGAAACGCAAATTGCGGGCGAGTGCGATGATCGCACCGATAATCGTCTCATCCGCGAGACTGCTGCCAATGCCGCGGATGAACGACATGTCGATCTTCAGACGGTCCGCGTGAAAGCTGCGCAGGTAAGCCAGGCTCGAGTAACCGGCGCCAAAGTCGTCGATCGCTATGGACACGCCAATGTCGTGCAGGGCGCGCAGCGTGGGCAGGGCGCCCGGTGCAACCAGGCCTCCTTCGGTAATCTCCAGTTCGAGCCGGTCCGCGGCCAATTGTGACGCGGCAAGAGCACGACGCACGACGGCGCCGAAATCACTCGGCGGCCGAAACTACCCGCTGCACTGGCCACGCGAAAGATGCCGCCCTTGCACTGTCGAGCCCCATCAGGAAATCGGCGTTCGCCTGGATGTGCACTGCTTGCAGCGTCTCGATGTCATCGCGGGCACGCAGGGCGTGAATGCGCTCCGCGTCGGACCGCTCATGCCAAATAAGCGTGTAACCAATGCCGAAACCGAAAATGATGAGGCCAGTCAACACCAGTGCGACGGTGATGATCAGTTGCCGGTCGACGCCATGTCGCCGCCTCCACCGGCCAATAACGCCAGCGATGCCTAAACTCGAAATATATTGCATCGGTCAAGAATCAGCGCGCGCACGAGTACATAACATTGATACTCGACGGCGGCGTGGCTGTGCGTCAGCATCTTTTACCGGTTACTGCGCGCGGTAACCGGGCTATTGTCTCCTCGATGGTGATATCGGCAGCAATACGAAGAACTTGAGAATGACTTCGCAAGCGCCGCGCGACCGGGTGCATACCGCGCCGCCTGGCTGGACGGAGAAGATTTGAGACGTGAGCCGCCATCAGCTCGAGATTTCGCCAGGAGTTTGCGCGTAGAATCCTTTCACGAATCCAATACGCCAGCGTCCGGCCAGCCATGCATGCCACGTCACGTTACGATGCATCTGCGTGTGTTATCCACTGGCTTGCCGTGTCGCGGTGGTGCCTACCGTTCGTCGATGGGCACACATCGGGAGCGCTATAGTGAAAAGCTCTGCCACACGCTACGGTTCGATTGCCCAATTCCTCCACTGGTGCACGGCAATTGTCGTGCTCGTGACGTTCATGTATGGGCCCGGCGGATCCGAACAGCGCGTCTACTCTTCGGTGCACGAGTTCGATCGGCGACTGCACGAGACTTTGGGTTTGTGCGTGTTCGCGCTCACCCTCATCCGCCTGCTGTGGCGAGCGTACGACACGCGTCCCGAGACACCTCCAATTTCCCGCTGGATGGCTGTTATGGCAACAACCGTTCAATGGATGCTGTATCTGCTTCTCCTCGCGCTACCGCTTACCGCCGTCTCGGGCGCGTGGCTCGAAGGGCATCCGCTGACGCTGATCGGCGGTTACGATATTCCGCCTTTACTCAGTAGTTCGCATGGAGCAGGCTCAGCCCTCGCATCGCTGCACGCGTGGCTCGGCGACGCCATTATGTGGCTTGCGGGGTTGCACGCATTCGCGGCTATTTTTCATCATGCCTTCCTTAAAGACGACGTCCTGATCGCGATGCTTCCACGCTGGTTTCCGGCGGGACGGGCACGTACTGGCCGATAAGCCCCGAATGCCACGAGGCGAGATTGGGCGACGATGGTCCTTGGCTGAATCGAAAATCGGCAAACCGTCTTTGGGAGAGACGATATTGCCGCTGGCATCATGGTCGAGCCTCGTCCTGGTCACGTCGAGCATCGCCATCACGGCCACTGGAATCGTACGTTCACCGAAGGTATATCCGTTCAGCTTGAACATTCGACCGTACGGCATCAGTTCGGGAAACTGTCCGCCCGCGTGAGATGCCACGCAGCTTTGCCCTGTTTGACGGGCAAATATAGGCAGCGCTCGAACTACCGCTAGATCTTCATGCGCTGCAGAACGCGGTCGCCGGCGACGAACTGATGAAACATCGCCGCTGCGATATGCAGGCAGATCACGCCGAACAGCACCCAAGCGAGGACGCCGTGAACATCGCCCATCGCATGTCCGAATGACGAACCCGGTGCCGACAGTGAGGGTAACGAAACAAGTCCGGCGAGGCGGACTGTCTATGTGCGCGACGAAGCGTTGATCCAGCCGAGCAGCGGCACCAGCACGAGCAGCACACACAGCGCGAGGTGCGTGACCTTCGAAGCGGCGCGAAACAGCGGCGGCAGGTTGTCCGGCGGCGACCGGTGAGTCGCACGCCACAGCTCGCGGCACGCCATCGCAGCGAGCAGTGCGGTGCCCACGCCAAGGTGCCAGGCGATTTCGCCGTCCGGCACGGTATCGCGGTGCACGTCCGGCATCGTCCAGCCGATCACAAACTGCGCGGCAACCAGCCCGACGACGAGCCAATGGAGCAAACGTGCGACCATGTCATAGCGGGGTTCAGTGGAGACAAGCGTAGGGGCCCTGTGAGGTGGATTCAGTCGAAACAGATCGAATACGGCCGTGCCTGAAGGCCAGGTCAAGGGCCAGTCGCCAAGGCCGCCTGTCTGTGCCGTTCCAACCACTCGAAGACGGCCATTCCCGCGATCATCGCCGCCACGAACGCCCACGCTTTCACCGACCCGAGTCCGAGCGCGACCAGCGCCGGGCCGGGACAGAACCCTGCAATTCCCCAACCGACGCCGAACGCGAGGCTGCCCACCATCAGCCTTCGCGTGACGTGCGTTGACGCGGGAATCTGCATCGGCAATCCGAGCAGCGACTTGTCGCGGCGCTTCGCGATCGCGAAGCCGATTGCTGCGACAGCTACCGCGCCGATCATCACGAACGCGAGAGACGGGTCCCAGCGTCCGGCGAAATCGAGGAAGCCCAGCACTTTGGCGGGGTTGGCCATGCCAGACAACAGCAGGCCGAAGCCGAACAGCAGCCCGCATACGAATGAAACGACTGTTGCCATCCTAGGCTCCGAGAAGATGTCGCACGATATAGACGGTGACGAAGCCGGCCGCCATGAACGTCGCCGTCGCTACGAGCGAGCGCGTGGCGCCGCGTGAAATGCCGCACACGCCGTGTCCGCTCGTGCAACCGCTGCCATAGCGGGTGCCGATGCCGACCAGAAAGCCGGCCGCGATCACGGCCGGCCACGACGCGTCGACGGTGATCGCGACAGGCGCACCGACCGCGCGCGCGAATACCGCGGCGGCGACCAGCCCGGCAACGAAGGCGACGCGCCATGCGCCGTCTCGCCTGGTCCAGCGCAGCAGGCCGCCGACTATCCCGCTGATTCCGGCGATGCGGCCCAGCAAAAGCACCATCGCCGCAGCCACGGCGCCGATCAGCAGGCCTCCGCACAGGGACGCGAGCGGGGTGAAATGGTCGAGATCGATCATCGTTCAGGTTGACTGTCGTGTGAGTTGGAGGGAAGCGGCAGCGCTCACATCAGCGCCGCTTTGACCAGCAGGCCGAGCGCCACGCAGACGAGGATGCTCGCAAAGCCCAGTTGCACCTGACGCGCGGCGATGTGATGCGACGCAAGCCGTCCGCTGAGCATGCCGGCGGCGGTGGCGCCAGTGAACCACAACGCGACTTCGAGCGGAAGCGTTGCGCCGTGCGTGGCCGTCGCGAGAACGCCGCCACTGCCGACGAGTGCGATGACCATCAGCGAAGTCGCGACGATACCGTGCATCGACACGTCCGTTAGCTTGCGCATCATCGGCACGATGATGAAGCCGCCGCCGACACCTAGCATACCCGTCATCAATCCCGTCAGCGAACCGGTGGCCGCGAGCGCGGCTGCGGTCGGCAAGTCCAGCGAAAGCGGCCGGTCGCAGGGTCGATATGCGCGGCGCGCAATCGTCTGACGCAACAGCCGGAACGCGACCACCAGCATGACCGCGCCGGTCAGCCCGAGAATCGCGCCGACCAGCTCGCCGACAGTGGCGTGATCCGCGCCGAACACTTGCCGCAGGCGGTCCGCGACAGGGCTTCCGGCGGTGGTCAGGATTCGCTGGCCGTGCGCGTGGGCTTGCCGCGCAAGCTGACCGATGCGGAGCTCGCGCGCGCAGCGGCGCAATTTCGCGGAAAACGCAGTGAGCTTGCCGCGCGCCTGGGATTGAGCGAGCCCACGCTTTATCGCCGGCTCAAAGCGATCGCGGGCGGTGAGGGGGCCTAACGTTTCCTCGGCGTGGTGGGGGAGCGTTCACATCTTCTCCCCCTCGGACGGTCAGTGGCTTAGCTGCAAGTGAAACTGCTTGCCGAGTTCACGTCTCCGCTGGTATAGCGGGCCACCTTCGGATACGCGCAGAGAGGACGCGTGCGCCCGGCACCCCAGCTAGTCGGCACCTCGCTATTCGGTATCGCGTTGGTCGTGTCGCGAGCCGTTGCGATGACCCGGTTCGGCGCTTGCCCTTGCTCGACCCATGCCACCATAGGCGTCAGCATGTCGAACTGATCGGCCGTCGGACCGCCGCTGCAGTGGTTCATCCCTGCTACCGTGAAGAGCCGGGCGAAATTGCTCGCGTCACCACCACTAGCCGTGGACAAGCGCTGATACCAGTCGGTCGTATCGTTCGACGAGAACACTGGATCGCTCGTCCCGTGATAGACGATCAACTTCGCGCCCCGGCTCCTCAGACCGCTCAAATCAGTCTCGCTCGGCGGGGTCATGAATGACCACGAAGACTCGGAGTAGACACCGCTCGTTGCGAAGATCTTCGGCGCATCACTGTCCATGTTGAAGTTCAGAGCGTAGGCGCCGATGGAACTGAGCAGCGAAGCGCTCTGAGGCGGTGACGTAAATACAAAGGCCGCCGCGGCCGGGTCAAGGCTGATGGAATTGCCTTGCTTCCACGCGGCCCAACCTGATCCGTTGACACCGACGTCATACGGAAAGCTCGCATAGAGCGCAGTGCCAGCGCTATTTTTCGCCCCAGAGAAAATATTTCCAACGGCTTGCTTTTGAGCCGCCGTAAGACAGGTGCCATCGCGCCCATTGCTCGAACATGTCGGTACGTCCGTGGCCAGGTCGAAGCTCGCCTGGCACGCTTTGATGTCTTGTACCATCCCGTCCGCTACACCATCCAGCGAATCGCACTTCGCGACGATCTTCGACGCGATGAGCTGCCTTTCAGCAGTCGTCAAGCCGGTGGCGATATCGGCAATTCCGGCCGACGTTTTGGCGGTCGCGACGGTAGCTAGCTGTTGTGCGCTCCACATCTGCCCGATCGCCGCCTTTGGCAAATGGAAGCCGGGGTCGCCGGCAATGATGCCGTCGTAATCCGCGAAAGACCTGGCTGCCGCCACCATCGCATGACGGCCGCCGTTCGAGCAACCTTCGAAGTAGCTGCGGTCGGGGCCCTTGCCATATGCCAACCTGATCACCTGCCTGGCCATTGGCGTGAGCGTAGCAACGGCGTTATAGCCATAATCGAGGCGCGCCTGGGGATCGAGACCAAACAGCGGGTTTTGCGACCCGGAATGACCTGCATCCGAACTGATCACGGCGAAGCCCATGTTTAGAGCGTTGTTCAGCGGGCCCCCGCCACTGAGCACCCCCGTCGCCGATGTCACATTACCGTCGAGACCACCGTTGGCCTGATAGAAAAAGCGACCATTCCACGCGATAGGTAGCCGCATTTCAAAACCAATCGCATAAGTTTGGCCGTCAACGGCGCTCGTGCGTTGATTCATTTTCCCTTCGATCACGCAATGTTCGGGCACGGACTTTCCCGCCACCGTGAGCGTTCCGGCCGGCACGTCGGTAACGGACGTGAACGTCGTGGCCGCAAACGTCAACCTGGCGGCGAGCGCGCTGCAGTTCCCTGACAGCGTCGCGGGTTGTGCTGCGGAAAGCTGAGGCAATTGTGTCGCACTGGTGGAGAGCGAGTCGGACCCGCCGCCGCAGGCCGCCAGCATCGCGGACACTGCCGATACGCACATAGCAATTGAAGTTCGTTTCATTCTCGCGCCCTATCAGAACAAGTGTTTAATGCCGACCATCACGCCCGTTTGACCCATGCCCGCGCCTGGCGTGGTCCCACCGCCGCCGCCGCTGACCGAATAGCGCGCCTTCGCGCTGTTCGCGAGATACGCAGCCTGCGCATAGACCGACGAACGCTTGCTCAGAAAATAGGTGGTGCGTAACGTTCCCATCGTGGCGCGGGTATCGTGGTCGCTATTGATGATCCGAAACACTTCGCCATCGAGGAGGAACGCAGGCGTGACCATGTACGAAGCGCCCAGGAAGAACAGATTCGAACGGATATTCGGTACTGTCGGCGACTGGGTCACTACGCGGCGTCCAATCCAACCTGCGCCGATCTTCGCGCCTGCGTACTGCGCATAGGCGCTCAGTTGGGTACGGGCGTCCTTGTCCGCGGCGTTGATGAGAGGTGTCGGCGCAATTCCGTCGAAGAAGTTGGCGGCTGCGGTCGCGCCGCCGCGTTGCTCCTCGTACGACGCAGCCGCGCCGAAATATTGAGAGTCGTACTTGAGCATTGCGGACCAGTCGCGGCATTCCGTGGCGTTGCCTGGAACCGAGCCGGTACAGGTTCCTTGTCCCGGCGAGTTGCCGGTACCCGCCGCGTCCCGTCCGAATGAATAGCCCGCGCCCAGCGTAAAGCCCTTGTACGAGCCAAGATAGGTGATGGAGTTGTCGGCGCGTGCGTTGGGCACATAGGCATCCAGGGAGCCCATGCCGTAAATGTCCGGACCGATGATGTCGGCGCCCTGAACCGCAAGATAGGTCATCGTGTACTGACGGCCGAACGCGAGCGTTCCATACGGGCTTTTCATGCCGACGAATGCCTGGCGTCCAAACAGCCTCCCGCCCTGTCCAGAACTGCCGTCGCGCACGTTAAAGCCGCTTTCGAGCGTGAAGACAGCGCTGTAGCCGCCGCCTAGATCTTCGTTGCCGCGCAGCCCCCAGCGTGATGGGAACTCTCCGGTAACGGATGGCATGCGAAAGACGCTGTCGCCCTTCGCGTTCGCGTGCGAGACATACTCGATCCCCGTGTCCACGATGCCATACAACGTGACGCTTGATTGCGCAAAGGCTCCAGTGCTCAGCGCGCATAGCGCACCGAACATGAGAACGTGAGTCGACTTCAATTGCATGGTGATGTCTCCAGACCAGTTGTATGTTTTTTTGTTGAACTGCGGTTGAGGGATCTTCGGGTTTCAGGCGATTGCAGCGATGAGCGTTGACGGGGATGCTGGCCCCGGTCGCCATTGATGCAATATCAGGCCGGCTGATATAAAGAACAAAATAAAGCGCGTCTTGGAAGACGCGCCTGTCGGTCGCGATAGTTACGTATTTGATATCAGGTATCCTGACAACGCAAGCATGAAATGTTCGGTAGATACCCTATGCAGCGGGATGGATGCGAGGCGAGCATTGATCGGTGACGGCCGCCCTTCCGACGAGCAGCGCAAACTGTACGAGCTCGCCTACGCGCAGGTCCACTTCAATATGGACGCTCGCTGGCTCGCTGGTGTCGCCCACGCTGGCGCTGCGCATGCGGTGGGGCGAAGCTTGCCCGCAGGCCATCCTGCGTATCGAGCGCGATGTGCTCGAGCGTCATGCACAGCGTCATTTCGGCGACGCGGCGCGTGGAGCAATCGAATTCGAGCCAGAATTCGCACTGACGTCGGAACAGGGGGAGTGCCTGATGCAGTTGCTGCCGATGCTCGTGGAAATCATGAGTACGCAGGCGGGCTCTGGTGCAAATAGGTGGTGTGGACAAGATTTTCGTATAGAAAGGATACCTCATGAAACAGACAGGACGGCCTTCCAGGGTGCGGGTGCAGCGGTATCTTTGAGGCCGAGCTTCCCGAGACTGAATTGGCCTTTGCGAATACGGTGTACCAACTCAATACCTGAGAGAGTGATCGCTGCGTTTCTGAAACTTTGAGGCCGAGCATGACTTTCGTCCGGTGCGATGCCGCGTAACCATCAAGCGTGATGGTCTTCGGTGGCTGGCCTTGATGTTTGATTACCTTCCTGAAAAAGGCTTTTGCGGCCTTCACGTCGCGCCTGGCGCTGAGCATGAAGTCTACCGTCTGGCCCACCCGATCCACCGCTCGATAAAGATAGACCCACTTGCCGCGCAGCTTGAGGTAAGTCTCGTCGACACGCCACGTCTGGCCAGTAGGCCTACCAAAGCGGTTCCACCGTTTGACGAACTCCGGCGCAAAGCGCCGCACCCAGCGCAGGATCGTCGGGTGCGCCAGCGACAAACCCCGTTCCGCCATCATTTCGACCAGATCGCGCAGGCTAAGCTTGTAGCGCAGGTACCGGCGAACACACAGAATGATCACATCGCGGTCAAAGTGACGGCCTGCGAACAGTTCGTCAAGGCTCTTCGGCTTGCTCGTCGTCGGCTCTCAATTCGTTCAGCCCGATACCTTAACCGACTTGCCCCCGCGCTGTTTGCACAGAGCCGGTCGAACGCCCTTTCGATGCGTCCGCAACAGAAAGGAGCACAGAAGCCGCCCTCCGACAGGGATACAGCATCAAGAAGTGGCTGATGTTACCTTTTCAGGCCGATTTGGTAATGAAGAACGGCTTATACCGCCCTATTATGTGCGCTAATTTGCCACTCCCCCGGGCAGCCGATACGGGGGATTCTTTTTCCGGAGCAGTGATGTACGCAGACAGTATTGATAAGTTCTCGAAAGCCGGTGCGTATAAAGTGTCGGTCGTTCTCCGCTCGCCGCTCACTTTCCTTATCGGCGCGGCAATGGCTGGCGCCTATATCGGGTTCGGCGACATTCTTATGTTTTCAGTTGGCTCGCATGTCGATCCAGCTTATGTGCACCTCATCATGGGCGGGGTTTTCGCGTGTGCCCTCACCATCGTGGTATTCGCTGGCTCCGATCTGTTCACCGGCACAGCGATGTATATGCCGCTTGCTGTATTTCGGGGTGAGACCGGCGTAGGTGGCATGCTCCTGGTGTGGGTGACATGCTGGATCGGCAACCTGATCGGCGCTGTCGTGCTCGCGG
>NZ_JBNDLU010000004.1:0-50353 GCF_050436225.1 Paraburkholderia lebeckiae
AGGCTGTGCTCGTAGCTGACGCGATAGTCCATCGTGCTGTTTCCTTCGATTGGGGTATTGCCGGTCACGCCGCATTGTCAGACATCTCATCTGGCATCAGCCCTGCTCTGGACGAAACTGGCCTTCGGGTATGCACAAAACTCGTTTTGCCTGATTTTCGTACACGTCCGGCGAGAGGTACGTAACCGGTCGTTTTTCGTGCAACTGGGAGGCGCTGTTCGCATGTTTGCCTTCGCTGCGCCTGTTTCTTTCGCCCGGCGATCGGGCTTGAGGGTGGTATCCACCTCGAACTCGCCCAATTTCGCAGGGAAATGCCTTGCCCTTCAGTTGGACGGGACGGGCTGTATGGCTTTTGGCATTGATTGTCCGAGGGTCGTTGCCCGCACAGGAGGCCCCTGATGTGAGGATGCTGGCACAGCATGTCCGCGCCGAGCGCGTTTGCCGCGGACATTTACCACCGGCCTGAGCCGATAGCGGCGACCGTCACGCCGCGAGCACACATGGCGTCGATGAAATCCCTTCGAGGTTTGATCGCCCGCCGAAACGGATCGCGCCATTGAGCCTGCGTTACCGGTAGGAGGAGTCGCCGACGACTGCTAGCGCATTTACCCAGACACCAGCCATGTTTTATCGGAATCGTGTCGCGGGAGCGGGTCGCCTTTACAGGAACAGATGGCCCAAAGATATGAGGCCCTCGGGCAGGCCAATCAAGGTCAAGTCTGCGGCACCGGCGTGATCCACTGATTGCTCCCTGTTGGAATGCGTGATGTCGCGCAGCAGGCTGTCGAGTGAATCATACGACTGGTTCAGGAACCCATGAGCTTCAAGGCAGATCGACCGGTCCCCCGGGCCTGATTCGGCGCGGTGCTCCGCAAGGTCGGCTGGGTGGTGCATGACAGTACGCTCCTGACGAATGAAGAGGG
This sequence comes from Paraburkholderia lebeckiae, assembly GCF_050436225.1. NCBI lineage: Bacteria > Pseudomonadati > Pseudomonadota > Betaproteobacteria > Burkholderiales > Burkholderiaceae > Paraburkholderia > Paraburkholderia lebeckiae. Next base: position 924 of record NZ_JBNDLU010000004.1, read on the forward strand.
CAATTTTAACGCGAGATCAAGAACCTAGTGCTCGCCGCCTGGGGCAGCCACGATGATGGCCTCGTATGGGTAGGCGGAAAAACAATGCAGTAACGAGCTTTTCGGGCAGACGGATCGTCTTTTTAACCGGGCCTGTGCGCATTCTCGGGATGCCGCAGGAGGAGATCACGTGCCGCCCAGCCGCGCTTGCGCCGGAAGTCATGCTGATGCAGGCGTTGTTTCGTGCCGTCACCTCGCGGCGTCCACCGGCCGGCCTCGTACACCATACCGCCAGGAGCTTGTGGGTCAGTTCCGTATGCAGCGGTCGATGAGTCGCCGGAGCAGCTGCCTCGATAAGGCTTGCGCTTCACACTACACCTCCTCGCGGCGATCAGAAACGACGTCGGGATGGCGACGCCGGCAGGACAGCTTGACGCCAATCGCCTTTCTGGGCGCGTTACTGCCCGGCGGGTCGTACAGGCACTCGTTCTTGTCGCTGTAGGCGTGACCGCGGATGAGTCCGCGACGGGTTCCATATCTTCACGCTCGTCGGCGTGACGTGGAGCGCGTCGGCCATCTCTTGGAGCGTCAGGAGACCCGCTTCGCGCAACCGGTCATAGCGTGGCTTCAAACAGTAGTTGCGCTGCAGGCGCGCGACCATTTTTGTATTGAAGGGCCTACCCGTGCCCGACGGCGCACCACGTTCGTTCAGAATATTCGCGATCTGCAGGACAGTATGGTGATTGAGCAGTGCGTCAATCTCCTCGATCACCGCGGCGGGGGTGATCCATCGTTGCCACGATTTCAGCGGCAACGGCAGGCTAAGGGTCCGGTGAGCGCCGCCCTTGAAGCGGATGTGTGCGGTAACCTGCAGCCCCATGAAGTTCGAGAAAAACTGGTTCCAGCCCAACAAGGCGAGGCTGCGTAATTCCCTAGGTTATGGGATTCGCCAAACAGGGGCAAGGTCAGGTTGCCATCGTTCACGACCCACGCTCTAGGTGGCGACGATAGTATCGATTTATCGAGTGCTGAAAGGCGTGGTCCATCTTGTGACCGACGTCGTTTTGTCCTCTTTTCGCTCGTTAGCCCTGCCCGGCGCCGGCATATTACCTGCGAAGGGTCGTCGCGATACCCGCAAAAAGCCTGCTTTCGCTGTCAAACCAGCATCAAACAGCACAGGAATGTGCCCGTCCGCACAGCCTGGATGTCACGCCTGCGATAAATTACGTCCGAGCGTAGTGGTTGCCATGTCCTTCAGGGCTGCCTCGCGCGCCGTTCCTATCTGAATACAAATAATCCAATGACATCCGGGTCGAATGCTAAAAGAAGGTCGGCACATGGCGCGAAAGGCGACCCGAAGCTCCTGATAACGGCGTGGGTCATCAAGCCTGCGGCAATGCCACGTCATGTGGACGTTTCCTTCGTTGTGCAGCAGGAATCGGACGCGGGCGACGATCGCACCTCGACGCGACGCTTTCTTCTGCAATGCGAAAGCGCAGCCGCGCTGCTCAATGAACTCAAGGAACTCCTCGAGAATGCGTCTGCGACCCAATGCCTCGAAGACGCGGGCGCATCGAACGTCGTGGTGTTCAGCGCGCCGTCGGGGCGAACAGACCGCCATGACGCCGAGCCGCTGCAGGACCCCTTCGCACTGGGTGCGGCCTACGGGCTTCTTGGAAACTGAACTGGCGACAACGCCCACGGCGCAAAAGGTTACAGCGACGAACCGTCACATGGCGTGCGCCTGGCGCGCTACCGGCGCCGGCGCACCGGCTTTGGCAATAGGTGTAAGCGCACCCGGGGGCGTGAACCATCGGGCCGTCTCGTAAAGATCCTGCGCAGTCAGTATTCCTGCCGCGTGTCTGAGCGAGAGATTTGCAATCATATACTGATAGCGCGCACGCGCCAGATCGCGCCTCGCCTGATACAGCTGCTGTGTGGCGCTCAACACGTCGAAATTGGTCCGCGTGCCGGCCTGCACGCTCTTGTGCGTCGCTGTGATCAGCAGCGTGGCGGAGTCCACTGCGCTTTGCAGGGCGCGGATCCTGCTAAGGCTGCTCACGCACAGGTTGTACTGCTTGCGTAGCTCGAGCAGCACCTTGTTCGTCTCGTCCTGCAGTTCGAACTGCGTTTTCTGGTAATTTGCGCTGGCCTGCTCGGAACTTGCCCTGACGAGCCCGCCCGAGTAAAGCGGGATAGTGACTTCAATGCCCGCTGCCTTGGTAAAGTAGCGCTGCCCGATAATGTCAACCGTGTTTGACTGGTTTTGGCCGATACTTGCAACGAGGTCGACGTGGGGGTAAAAGCCTGCGTGCACCACTTCGAGCTGCTGCCTGGCCGCCTCAACCGTGTGTCGTTCAGCAATCAGTTCGGCATTGCTGTCCAGGGCGATATCGCGCCACTGCTCAAAACCGGCCGGAGACGGCATCGAAGGCTGAAAGGCATCGCTCAGCCGGTCGAGCTTTGCAACGTCGGCTGAGAGGGGCACACCGGTCACTGCATCGAGCGCGTGCGCAGCATTGTCAAGTGAGTCCTGCGCATCGGCAACATCGGACCGGGCCAGTTCGAGCTTCGCCCTTGTCTCAAGGACATCCGTGCGCGTGCCTTCACCGCTCCTGAGCATGGCTTCGTTGACCGCGAGCTGCTCGTCCAGTGCCGTTGTCTGGGCAGAAGCAAGCGCAAGCTGATCGAATGCGAACACGGTGTCCGTGTACGCGGTCAGAACGCGCACCAGCAGGTCCTCGCCGCGATCGTCAAAGGTCGCGTCACTGGCCAGTGCCACCGCCTTGCCGTAACGGTAGCGGGCGAGTCCTTCGTAGTTGATCAGCGGCTGGCGCAGCGATACGCCGGCGGAATAGGCGTGATAGGTCTGGTTGATTGACTGGTTCCCGTTTTGCGAATCGAGATAGGTCGTGCGCGTCCAATCCCGATAGTTCGCATAGTTGGCCGAGAGGCTCGGCAACAGATAGGATCGACCTATCGCGCGGTTCGCGTCGCCGGCCGCCTTTTCCTGTGCCGCTGCAGCGTAGAGGGGGTCATGTTGGAGAGCCGCTTCGTAGGCATCGGCGAGGCCAAGTGCATGCGAGGCCTGAACAGGCCCCAGCGTAAAGACAATCAGTACCCCGATGCGAATGGCAACGCCACGTGGTCGGGATCGCTGCGCCATGGCATGGCCGAAGCCGCGCGACGTATCGCGCGTACGTGTCATCGCAGTCTGCACGTCAATCCTCCGTGAGTGCCGTATGCGCGCGATCGATGACCGGCTTCAGGAGGTAGCTGAGCAACGAGCGCTGCCCGGCGTTGACGAACACCTCGACCGGCATGCCCGGTCTGATTTTCAGGGGCTTCAACAGCTTCATCCCCTGCGGCGTAACCATGGCGCGCACCCGGTAATAAGGCGCGCCCGTGTGGTCATTGACCAGCCGGTCGGCCGAGATGAACGTCAGGGTACCTGGGATTCTGGGTGTGCTGTTCTGGTTGAAGGCGGTGAACATCATGTCGACCGGCATACCCTGCCTGACCTTGTCGACCAGATTAACCGGCAGTTCGCCTTCGACCTCCAGGGGTTCACCGCTTGGCACGATTTCCATCAGCTTCGCACCGGCTGCAACGACACCGCCGTTGGTAAAGACATTCACACCGACCACCGTGCCGTCGACCGGGGAGCGAACCTCGCTGTTGGCGAGTTCGAAGTCACCTGCGTCCAGGCGGCTGCGCAGTGCTTCAGTGTCGCGCTGCACGTCCGTGAGTTGCGTGCGCACATCCTTCATGTAGTCTTCCTGCTGCTGCGCGGCGCGCAGGCGTGCTTCAGCAATCTGGCTTGCCAGCTGGCCGGTCGCGCCGGCCTGCGTGGAAATCTCGCTGTCGAGTTGCGCGTCTTCGCGCTCCAGATCCTGCAGTTTCGAACGGGGCGCATAGCCTTCGTCTGCGAGTTGCTGCATCCCCTCCAGCTGGCTGCCAAGCGTCTTCTGTTCGGCGAGCTTGTAGGCGCGGGACTGGTTCGTAGCTGCAAGTTCCGCGCTGTAACCCGAAACGGTCTGGCGCAGTGCGCCGAGCGAGGATTGCAGCGCAAGCCGGCGCGTGACCAGCAACTGCTCCTGCAGACGCATGTCGTCCTCGACCTGCTGGTCGTGTGCCGCAGCACTCGCCACGAGTTCCGGCGCAAAGGTGATCGTTTTCGCGTTTGTCGCTTCGGCCACGAGGCGCGCCTTCAGCACGAGTTCCGACAGGTACTGCGCGCGGATCGTCGCTGCCTGCGCGCGCGCCTGCACGTCGTTCATCCTGACGAGGATCTGTCCAGCCTTCACCTCGTCACCCTCGCTCACCAGAATGTCCTGGATGATGCCGCCCGTAGGATGCTGTATTGCCTTGCGATTACCGGTGACGACAACTGTCCCCTCCACCGGCACGCCTTTGCTCAGCGGAGCAAATGTCGCCCAGAGCAGCGAGCCGACCACGCCCACGAGAACAATGGTCCAGCCCACCTTTACGTAACGCGATTCGTCGGTGTCGAGGGCCGGCGGCAACGCCGTACCCAGTATCTCGGCGGCGGGCAGGCCGGCCTTCTTGCTAGCAGGATTAAACATGGGAATCTTCGGATCAGGCCGGGACTTCTGCGGTCTCGGTGGTGGATTCGGTGCTGCCTGCGGAGGCTGGCCTGCTGGCGGCGGCCTGCTGTGCGGGCGCATTCTGGAGCGCGGCAAGCACCTGAGCGGTCGGGCCGAACAGTCTCACCTGTCCTTCGACCAGCAGCAGCAGTTTGGTTGTAGCTGCGATGATGCTGGTGCGATGGGTGATCAGCACCACGGTCCTGTTAGCGGCGTGCAGGCTCTCTATCGCCAGTTTCAGCGCGGCTTCGCCCGTCTCGTCAAGGTTGGAGTTGGGCTCGTCAAGCACGATCAGCGCGGGGCTGCCATACAGCGCACGGGCAAGACCAATGCGCTGTTTCTGGCCGCCGGAGAGCCCGGCGCCACGATCGCCGATCAGGGTGTCATAGCCCTGCGGCAAACGAAGAATCATGTCGTGCACGCCCGCAAGGCGCGCTGCCTCGACGATCCTGTCCGCGTCGATCTGGCCGAAACGTGCAATGTTCTCGGCGATTGAACCGCCGAACAGTTCAATGTCCTGCGGCAGATAGCCGATGTGCGGGCCGAGCTGGTCCTTGTCCCATTGATAGATGTCAGCGCCGTCAAGTCGCACGGTGCCGATCGCGGCAGGCCATACGCCAACCATCAGCCGGGCAAGCGTCGATTTCCCGGACGCACTGGGTCCGATCACCCCGACGATATCCCCGGGCTCAATCGCAAAGGAGAGTCCCTGCAGCACGGGCACCCGTGCGCCCGGGGGCGCGGCACTGACCGCTTCAAGTGTCAGGCGACCGGCCGGCGCTGGCAGGCTCATGCCGATGCGGCGCGGTGGATTGCCTTCAAGCAGCTCGACAAGCCGCTCATATGCACTTTTCGCGCTGCTCCATTGTCGCCACACAGAAATGATCATTTCGAGCGGGCTGAGTACACGGCCCATCAGGATCGAGCCAGCGATCATCATGCCGGGCGAGATCTTGCCATCGATGGCAAGCAGTGCGCCAATGCCCAGCACGAGAGACTGCTGTGTGAGCCGGACGAACTTGGTGATATTGCCCACCAGCGCGGCCTTCTCGCTTGCCTCGGCCTGCCGCGCGAGAAAGCCCGTGTTCAGTATCGTCCAGCGCGACATCAGATTCGGCAGCATGCCCATCGCCTCGATGACCTCCGCGTTGCGCAGGTTGCTGGTGGCCAGCGAACTCGAGCGGATCGACAGGGCAGTGGCTTCCGACAGGGGGCGCCGGGAGACACGCTCGTTCACGATCGCGAGCGCAACCAGCAGCGCCGCGCCGGCCAGGGCAAAGACGCCGAGCCAGACGTTGAAGATGAAAATAACGATCAGGTAGATGGGAAACCACGGCGCATCAAAAAACGCGAACAGCGCATTGCCCGTCACGAACTGACGAATCGTGGTCAGGTCGTTAAGCGACTGCCCCGCGTTGACGCCCTGCTGCCTGAGGTTCGTTTCGAAGGCCGCGGTATAGACGCGCGTATTCAGGTGGTTGTCCAGTTTCGCGCCAATGCGGATGACAATGAAACTGCGAACATATTCAAGTGCGGCGCTCAGCGCATACATGCCTACCATCATCAGTGTCAGCATAGCCAGCGTGACACCGTTGCGGCTTGGCAGTACGCGGTCGTAGACCTGCAGCATGTACAGCGATGGCACAAGCATCAACAGGTTGATGAGCATGCTGAACACGCCAATTGTCCGGAACACCCGGCGGTAGCCGAGCAGCGCCTGAACAATTTCGTTCGACGGGAGTTTGATTTTTTTCATTCTTTTAACGCGGATCCGCTTGCACATGTGCCCGCGATTCCCGACTTTGCTTCGGCCGGCCTCATGCTGATCTGTTTTAGGTTACCGACACCCTTCGATGACGACGGCGACATTCTGCTCGATCAGCGCGCGATGGAATGTGACGGCGATCACATGAATTTGACTAAAGACGCGAGATACTAGCGCCGCTTGAGGGGCGACCCGTCAAAGACAGTCAGTGACCGTATATGCTCGCCTCGTTTTCCGGTCTTCCGGCTTTCAGTCTGGCCGGTATGGCTGTTGTCGCTGTGATGTCGTCTTGCGAAACGGGGACGTGCCGCACGTTGCCTTCGGCATTGCACATGAAGGCGTAACTACGATCGCGGCTGATATGAGCTCCTGACGTCTGGCCCTGAATCGTGGCGATATCGCCTGCGTCGGGCGGAATGGATACGACGCGCATGAATAGAACGATGGAGCGGTTTTGAGGTCGCGACGACACCTGGACATCGAGGCGCGGCAATCGGGAATGAATAATGAAGACAACTTTTTCTTTTATCAGTGATGCCATGTCCGACATGGGCAGCCGAGAAACTGCCGGTCCTTTGCGATCACCACGTGCCTTTAAAGCAACATGCGGCGTGCGATGATCCAGAGATTGCGTTTTGCCTGGGCATATCGCGACTTCGTCCTCTCATCGATCCTGACCGAGCAGCGTGTGCGCTTTGCCGGCAGCAAGCTCGGTGGCTTGTGGATGTTATTGCACCCGCTGCTCGAGGTATCGATGTACGCGCTGATTCTGTCCTCCCTGATGGGAAGTCGCCTGAAGGGGCTCAGCGGCCCTTTTTCCTACGCGATCTATCTGACCGCCGGTAGCGTCGCGTGGTCCCTTTTTTCGGAAATCATCAACCGGTGTCTGGGTGTGTTCACCGCCAATGCGCATCTGCTGAAAAAGATTTCTTTTCCGGCCATGTGCCTGCCGCTGATCATCTCCGGGTCCGCGCTGGTCAGCAATCTGCTTCTGCTGGCCGCGGTCACCGTGATCTTCGGACTTGTCGGGCACCTGCCAAGCCTGAAGATGCTCGTTCTGCCGCTGCTGATCCTGGCAACCGTGGCATTCGCATTAGGTCTCGGACTGATTCTGGGCACGCTGAACGTCTTCATGCGCGACATCGGGCAGATCATGCCCGTCGTTCTGCAATTCGCCTTCTGGTTCACACCGATCGTCTACACGATCGAGGTCATACCGGAGCCTTACCGCTGGATTTACCAGTTCAATCCAATGTTCCAGATCGTCAGCGCTTACCAGGCCGTGCTGGTCTTTCATCGCATGCCCGCGCTCCCAGGCGTGCTTGCCGTGCTGCTCTCAGGGGTCGTGCTGATCATGCTGGCAATGCTGCTGTATAGGCGGGCAAGACCCGAAATCGTTGACATGCTATGAGTGTTATCCGCATCTCAAACCTCGGGAAGTCATTCCGGGCGTACCGCTCGGAGTTTCAGCGTGTTCGCTCGTGGTTCAATAAACGCATCCAGCCGCAAAGCGAGCACTGGGTGTTGCGCAACGTTGAATTCGAGGTCGCGCGCGGCGTGTCGGTTGGCATTGTCGGGCAGAACGGCGCAGGCAAAAGTACATTGCTCAAGCTCATTACCGGAACGCTTGTCCCCAGTGAAGGGCGCATTGATATCGCAGGTACGGTCGGCTCCATCCTGGAGCTGGGGATGGGCTTTAACCCTGAGCTGACCGGCCGGCAGAACGCGCGGCACAGCCTGTCACTGATGGGGCGGACAGCAAAGGAAATCGACAGCGTCATTGACGACGTCGAAGCGTTTGCGGAAATCGGCGAGTATTTTGACCAGCCTGTCAGAATCTATTCGAGTGGCATGCAGATGCGGGTGGGCTTTGCCGCGGTCACCGCATTTCGCCCGGACGTACTCATCGTTGACGAGGCGCTGTCGGTCGGGGATGCCTACTTTCAGCACAAGAGCTTTGACCGGATCGCCGGGTTTCGTGAGCTTGGCACCAGTCTGCTGATCGTCTCGCATGACCGCGCGGCGATCATGAGCCTGTGCGATCGCGCACTGGTGCTGCACAGCGGGACGATAGTCAGGGATGCCGAACCCGCCGAGGCGATGGATTTTTACAATGCCATCATCGGCCATCAGGGCATGGAAACAGTCCGCTCGGAGCCCCAGCAAAACGGACAGGCGCAGACCGTGTCTGGAACCGGTGAGGCTGCAGTGGTCGCGCTCGAACTGCGCGATGTCCATGGCAAGGCGGTAGAAATCGTGGAGGTGGGCACCTCGGTCTGTCTGTATCTGCGCGTCGTCATCAGGCAGCCGGTCGAACAGCTCGTGCTCGGTTACCTGCTGCGAGATCGCCTTGGCCAGTCCATTTACGGCACCAATACCTACCACCAGCAGCAGGTCCTGCAGAACCTGCAGGCGGGCGAAACGATTGAATTCCAGTTCCAGTTTGAAGCACGCCTGGGTCCGGGCTCCTATTCCATATCCACTGCGCTGACAAGCCGGCAGGATCATCACGAAAAGAATTACGAATGGCGGGACCTTGCACTCGTATTTGAGGTGGTCAATCGCACGCATCGACTTTTTGCCGGGTGTAACTGGATCGAGCCCTGTCTCACCCTCCAGCGTGGCCCGAATGGCACGCAGCTCACTGACGTAACGCAAGACGTTGTAGCCAACCATGTTCATAACTAGAGCCCGTGTCCGTTTTCGCGTCTCATTGCGCAATAACCTGGTGGCGTTCAGGTTTTTCGTCCTCGGACGTCCAGCGTTGTACCGTCTTGTCCTGGATACGGCCGCCAGATTTCCCGCCCTCAAGCGCTGGGCGGTCCGTCGCATCCTGGAGGGGGATACGGTAGCGGTCATGCCCGTCGTGCCGCAGGCCTCAGCCACGCCCGGCACGCCCGGCACGCCCGGCACGCCCGGCACGCAGCCGATGGTGCCCGACCTGACAGCGCCTGGAGTGGATCACATCAGCTATCTTTTCCAGCGTGCCATGGACGCACGCCGTCATGACTAACATGCATCTTCTCATTGACCTGCAGGCCTGCCAGACGACCGGCAGTCGCGACCGTGGTATCGGCCGTTATTCTCTGGCGCTGGCCCGCGCAATGGCCACACAGGGCGGGCACGCACACCGCATCAGCCTGCTTCTGACTGACCGCTTCCCGGAAACCGTAACGGGATTGCGGCAGATGTTCGCCCCGCTGGTGGGGCGCGAGAACATACACGTGATCTCCCTGCCTGCAGCCTGCACGGAAGTCGATCCGACGCATTTCACCCGGCTGCTTGCTGCCGAGCGCATCCGTAATCACGTCATCCGGCAGCTGAAACCGGACTGCGTTCATATCGCGAGCCTGTTCGAAGGGCTGGGCGATGATGCGGTCTGTTCGGTTGAACCGGTACCGGGCATCGCACAGACGGTTGCTATTACCCTGTACGATCTCATTCCGTACCTGCACGCATCCGTCTATCTGGCCGATCCCAATGCGCGGCGCTGGTACTACCGTCGTCTGCAGTTTGCAAAGAACGCGCAGCTGCAGCTGGCCATTTCGGAAAGCTCGCGTCAGGAAGCCATCACCGTGCTGGGCTCGGCGCCTGAGCGCGTCGTGAATATCTCGTCTGCCATCGACGATCACTTCCGCCCGCTGGACGTGACGCAGGAACAACGCGCTGCCTTGCAGCAGCGTTACGGCATCAGGGGTGAGTTTGTCCTCTATACAGGGGGCATTGACTACCGGAAGAATATCGAGGGCCTCATCCAGGCCTATGCGATGCTGCCTGCCATCATGCGCACAGCCCTGCAGCTTGTGATTGTGTGCAGCGTGCAGCCCCTGGACCGTCAGCGGTTGCAGACCGCTGCCCGCCGACATGGGCTCTCGGATCATGAGCTGGTTCTGACCGGCTTTGTGCCCGAAGACGAGCTGGTGCAGTTATATAACCTTGCGAGGCTGTTTGTGTTTCCTTCGCTGCACGAAGGATTCGGACTGCCCGTGCTGGAAGCGATGGCCTGTGGTACGCCGGCAATCGGCTCCAGTCTCAGTAGCATTCCCGAGGTACTGGGCCGCGAAGACGCACTGTTCGATCCTGCCCGGCCCGCGGATATCGCTGCGGCGATGGCGCGCGCGCTGCAGGACGAAGCATTCCTTCTACGTCTGCGCGAACACGGGCTGGCGAGATCAAAGCAGTTCTCATGGCAGGCAAGCGCAAAACGGGCGCTCGCCGCCCTCGAAGCCTCGGTGCCGGCCTCCCGCATACATGCGGTACCGGCGTCCGTCCCGCTCCGACGACCACGGCTTGCCTACCTGTCACCCCTTCCAGCGCAGCGAAGCGGCATTGCCGACTACAGTGCCGGGCTCCTTCCCGAGCTGGCGCGCCATTACGATATTGAACTGATCATCCAGGCTGGTGAGGTCGAAGATGACTGGCTGCGCTCGAGCTTTCCGGTTCGCACCATCAGCTGGTTCCAGCAGCACGCGGGTCGCTACGACCGGGTCCTGTATCACGTCGGTAACAGCGAATTTCACACGCACATGCTGCCGCTGATCAGAGCCATACCCGGCGTGGTCATGCTGCATGACTACTTCCTGAGCGGCATGCTCAACTATGCCGAGTCTCGTGCCCAGGAGCCGCTCGCATTCCGCGCCGGTCTGCTGCGCTCGCACGGTTACACCGCCCTGCAGGATCTGGCACACGGCGATACCGCATCGGCTGCCATGACTTTTCCGGCCAACCGGGCAGTACTGGACTTCGCCATGGGCGCACTGGTGCATTCGCAGTACGCAGTCGATCTCGCATCGAGCACCTACGGGCAAGCTTATGCCCGCCGCCTTGTGCGCGTGCCGTTTGCCCATCCGCCCGTGTCGAGCGTATCGCGTACCGATGCACGATCCAGGCTCGGAGTGCCCGCCGATGCGTTCGTGGTGTGTTCTTTCGGGTTCATGGGCAACACCAAGCTCAACCTGCAACTGATCGAGGCCTGGCAGGCCTGTGCGCTCGCCACGCATCCCGATGCCTGTCTGGTATTCGTTGGCCAGGAAGCTGCCGTGGAATACCACCACCAGGTCAAGGCTGCACTTAAACGCAGTCGCAACATCTCGATTACGGGATATGCAAAGGCGGCTGACTATGCCGACTGGCTGGCCGCCGGGGATGTGGGTGTTCAATTGCGCACCCTGTCGCGTGGAGAAACTTCCGCTGCAGTCTTTGACTGCCTGACCCATGGCCTGGCACTGGTGTTCAATGCGCACGGAACCGCCGCAGAGCTGCCCGCCGAAGTGGGCGTGCGACTGCCCGACCGGTTCGAAACACAGGAACTGGCATCGGCACTGGAGCGGCTGTTCCTGGATTCTGTGTGGCGCGCGAACTTGGCGCAACAGGGGCGCGACTACGTGCGCCGCGAACATACACCGGCGCAGGTCGCGCGCAGCTACTTTGACAGCATCGAAGCGTTTTATCGCGATGCACCGCTCGCGCATGAACTGCGTCTGTTTGACGACATCGCCGCGATCGACGTCGGCCCGATGCTTGCCGACGCCGACATCGCGACCCTGTCAGCCTGCATCACCCGCAACCGGCGGATGAGCCGCCCTCCTTCGCTGATCGTCGACCTCACCGCCCAGAGCGCTGACCGGCTGTCCGCGTGGTTGCCGCAACTGGTCAAGGCGTTGCCCACGCCCTGGCGGCTTGAGTGCGTGCACCGGGTGGACGGTCACTGGAAAACGGCGCGGGCTGCTGTTTGTGAGCTGCTGCGTATTCCGGCCACGCTGCCCGAAGAATCCGTGCTGACAGGGCACGACGATGCCTGGCTTGGCTCGAGCTCAGCGGTGTCGGACACGCCAGGCCTGTATGCATGGCGTACGGCCTGTCTGCCGCCATCATCCGTCTCATCGGCTGATGACATTGTCCCGTCGATTCTGGCCTGGCTGAACGACCCGGCCTGGCTGGCCGCGCCTCTCATTCCCTGCGCGTAAGGAGTCAGCATGCGTCGCATCAGGACCTGGCTGAACCAGGGTTACCGGTCACTGAAGGCTTTTCCTTTTCTGGCACACCGGCTGGCCCGGCTCGAAGCGGTCGCCATTGAACAGAACCGTCATGCAGAGCGGCTGGCCTGGCTCGAATCGGCTGTCATCGAACATAACGGGCGCCTTGACCGGATGGAGGCGTCGCTCGCGCTCATCGGGCAACGGCTGGACCACCTGGAAGCGTCCGGGGAGGACACGCACCGCCAGCTTGCGAAGCTCAGGCCTCTGCTTCGGCTCATTCACGATGAGTCGCTGGAGTTTGCCTGGATGGTTGCTGCGCCCAACTGGATCGAACGTGCCGAGCAGCGTATCGGCCGCCCGCTCGCCGCGCTGTCGCCAGTCGAACGCGAACAGGCGTTCTACTCCTATTATAGTGAGATGGGGGGAGGCCATAGCACCGTCCTGCGGGAGCAGTATCAGGCTTACCTGCCCCTGCTGCAAAAGGCGACCCGAGCGGGCGGCAGGGTGCTCGACATAGGCTGTGGTGCAGGAGAATTCCTCGCCTTCCTGCGCGAGGCACAGGTCCCAGCGGTCGGGGTGGATCTGTCCACTACCGAGGTGCAGCGTGCCGCGTCTGCCGGGCTCGATGCGGTGCACGCGAGCGCGGAGGACTTCCTGCGCGACACTGGCGAACAGTTTGCCGGTATCACAATGTTCCAGGTGATTGAACACCTGGCGCCCGCGCAGATCCTGCCGACGCTCGAAGCCTGTGTGAAACGCCTGATGCCTGGCGGGGTGTTACTCGTGGAAACGATCAACATGCGCCACCCGCTGGCCGTCAACGGCTTCTACACCGACCCTACCCACCAGAAGCCGCTCTCTGATAACTATCTGGGCTTTGTCCTGCAATGGCTGGGGCTGCGTGACGTGGGCGTGCTCTACACGCTTCCTGAGCCCCTTGCCGGCGTGTGCACGGATGAACCACAGCGGCTGTACGCGAACTACACCGTGTTCGGTTTTGTACCTCACGCCGTCTGATGGGTACTCTGCGTTATCTGCTCGCGAGCCTCGTCCTGCTGAGCCATCTTGGCTACAGCATGGCTGGCCTGAACCCCGGTGTGATCGCCGTTGTCATCTTCTACCTGCTCGCTGGTCACGTCGTGGCAGGACTGTGGCAAAAATGGCAGAGCCAGCCTGCCGCGACAACCCGTTTCTATGCAGACCGCCTGTGGCGCATCCTGCCGCAGTATTTTTGCGCCCTGCTCGTCGCCGCCGTGCTCTGGCGGGCCGGCGCCCAATCGCCCTTTTTGCTACGCAGTCCCGGTCTTTTCGAGTGGCTGGCCAACCTCCTCGTCATCCCGTTGGGCTACTTCATGTACACCGGGTTCGACAGTTTCGTGCTCGTGCCACCAGCCTGGTCGCTGGCCGTCGAACTGCAGTTCTATCTGGTGGCCCCGTGGCTGCTGGGCCTCTCACCACGACGGTTGGCGCTGGTCATGCTGGCCAGCCTGGCCGTCTTTGCTGCGGCCCAGCTACAGTGGCTTGATACGGACCATTTCGGCTATCGGCTGCTGCCGGGCGTGCTCTTCATCTTTCTGGCCGGGGGCGCAATGCGGCAGCCCCGCCTCCACTCCATCCTGCTCGCATTCTGGCTGCTGATGGCGGCTTACCTGCTGATGCTGCTGATGCATGGGCCAGCCGTCCCCTATAACCGCGAGGTCGCGCTAGGACTCGTGCTGGGATTGCCCGTGTTGAAGGTCCTGCGCCTCGCGCGCCCGACGGGCGTGTGGAAGAGCCTTGACCGGCTGCTCGCCAACCTCTCGTACGGCGTGTTCGTGTGGCATTTTCCCGCCCTGTGGTCGCTCCATGTGCAGCCCGGCGCGGTGCGGCCGGTTCAGGCCACTGCCGTACTTGCGCTGAGTTCCCTGCTCGCACTTGTTACCCATTACGTGCTGGAACGGGCCGTCTGGACAAAGGTCCGGCGCTTTGAACGGCTATCAGCATGACCAGAGGCGAGAAAAAAATCACCAGCCTGACGAGACAATCTTTTGTCGACAGACTATCGTCTGTAGTGCGAAACAAGTCAGGCTTGGACGGCAGCCGCAGATCCCATTTGATACTCCCCACCATGAAATCGTAAAGGACTGGAGCAGCGCATCCAGAAACAATCATGACAACAAGATACGCATTGATTACTGGCATCACCGGGCAGGACGGCGCCTATCTCGCGCAGTTGCTGCTGCAAAAAGGCTATGACGTATGGGGGCTTGTGGCCCGTCGCTCCACTGACACCCTGTGGCGGCTACGCGAGCTGGGCATCGATGCCGATGTCAGGCTCATCGACGGGGACCTGACCGATTCGTCCTCGCTTATCCGCAGCATGCAGGCTTCCCGGGCCGATGAAGTGTATAACCTCGCCGCCCAGAGCTTTGTCGGTGCTTCGTGGAACCAGCCACTGCTGACCGCCCAAGTGACAGGCTTAGGGGCGGCCAACCTGCTGGAAGCCATGCGCATGGTCAATTCGCAGGCACGCTTCTATCAGGCGTCGACCAGTGAAATGTTTGGCCTGATCCAAGCGGAAAAACAAAGTGAGACGACGCCTTTCTACCCGCGAAGCCCGTATGGCGTTGCCAAGCTGTACGCGCACTGGCTGACCGTCAATTACCGCGAAAGCTACGGCCTGCACGCGAGCAGCGGCATTCTTTTCAACCATGAATCGCCCCTTCGCGGCCTCGAATTCGTTACCCGCAAGGTGACCGATGCCGTCGCCCGCATCAAGCTCGGCCTGACCAGCGAGCTTCGCCTTGGCAATATCGATGCGAAGCGCGACTGGGGATTTGCCGGGGACTACGTCGAGGCAATGTGGCTGATGCTTCAGCAGGATACGCCGGACGATTATGTCATTGCGACGGGACGCACCACCACGGTACGTGAAATGTGCCGGATTGCCTTCAGCCACGTTGGCCTGAACATGGAGGATCACGTCGTGATCGATCCGGCATTCTTCCGTCCTGCCGAAGTGGACGTCCTTCTTGGGGACCCTGGGAAGGCGCGTGCGCAGATTGGCTGGGAGGCCAAAACCTCGCTTGAGCAGCTGATCGCGATGATGGTAGAAGCCGATCTGCGTCGCGTCTCAAATGGGCAGCCCGACGCCAGGGCAAGACTGGCCGCATGAGCACAGCGTCCGGCGGGAAGGAAGGCAAGAAGCCTTTGCGTGACGCCTGTGTGCACTTCCCGGTTCATCGGGACAGGCGTCTGGCCAGTTGACCAGGCGCCCTCAGGTGCGTTCGCATTGCAGGCGCGGGAGATCGTGTCAGGGCGGCTCTTCAGGAATCTGCTGTGCCGCCATGCCCGTGCTTCCGTTCGGGTTATTCGCCGCGGGATCCGTGCACAAACGCCCGAGGGCAGTCCGAAAGCTCACGACGAAACGTGAGAGCTGGCCTGCATGCCACGCCTTCCCGGCAAAACAGTAGCAGCAGACCAGCACGGCCCGATCAATGCAACTGACATTCGCCCGCGAGTCCCATCGCACGATGCGCACGCGCAAGGATCTGCCGCGTGCGCCTTTGCTGTCCGTACAACGGTCTGCGCTTCTGGCGGTCACGTGGATTGAACCGGCTGAGCAAGCGTGGGCTGTCATTCAGGATAACCAAAACATTCGTTGCTGCTCCGGAACACGTTTATCACCGCGACAGCCTTGTGGCGAACGGCAGCACGCGCAGCAGCAAGCGGAAACGGCCCTCGCCTTGCAGCCCGATCGTTTGCCGGCCGCTTACCTTGCCTGCATCCGGGAGTATCCACGCGTGTCCGCGTCATCAAGCCTCGCCGCCCATGCTGGCAGTCATGTTTTCCTGGCAGGCCGGGTCAACGGGATCCATTTTGCGAAAGCCGGCATGCAGCCGGCACGTTCAGATCATGTCCGACTCAGCGACGGTGGCGGCGGAAACAGCAGCGCCTCGAGCGCCGCGTCGTCCATCGACATGGCCTTCCCGAAGTCCAGTTGTGCACGCCGGGCCCGGTCCAGGTAGTCCCAGACCGTCGCGCTCGAAGCGCCGATCGTCGTCGCGATCTCGCGCTGGCTACGTTCGCATACGAAACGCAGGCGCAGCACTTCCCTGATTTGACGCATGGATAACCTTTTATTCGACATTCGGCCGCCCGACAAAATCGTCGAGCGTGCCATGGTTATCCGCGTCGCGGTCCCTCCACCTTACTGCTCGGTTACGCGTGGAATTCGCGCTCGGGCAGTCGTGGAATTCCTGCCCGGTTTGCCGTGGAATCGGCGCTCGCTTTGCTGTGGAATCCGTGCTCGGTTTGCTGTGGAATTAGCGTTCGGTTTGGCGTGGAATACGCAGCGTACCGGCAAAAGCGAAGGTGCGTTCGCGTTTTCTTCGTCGCGCGTACGGTTCTTATGATGCGGCATGTTGGATACCCTCCGAATGCGGGCGGCCGGCAAACGGGCAGCGGCTACCCTGCGCCTTCGGCAGCGCGCGCGAGGTCGGCGGTCCGCTGCAGTTCGAGTTCGAGCAGCGCGAGATTGAGTCCGGAAATCAGCTCGTGAGCCTGGTCCGGTGTGAGCGCGAGGTGATACGCAGCACCCTGTTGCGAAGAGTCGGACAGCGCCCGGCCAGATACGCCGATGGTGGCCTTCCCGCTGGTCGATTCAGCGCGGACCTTCCAGCGGCCCAGCGGAATTAGCCAGCGCGGCATCATGCTTTCGCCCGCGAACCGGGGTTCTCTGCGTGTGACATGTGAATTGGAGACGTTTAAAAACCAAAAAAAACGGCAAACGTGATAGCGGAAAACTTCACCTAGTTATCCAAGTGAAAAACCCCGCTGCCTCTTGCGAGGAGCGGGGTCGTCACGTCAAGCTTTTAATCCGGAACTCCCCCGAGGCGTTGCCCCGGACCGTCAGCTTTAGGCAAACGTAATGGCGTGGTTTGCAGCGCTCACCGTCGCGTGCGACAGGTCGACCGTACCCGCAATCTTGACGAGTTGGGCATCGTGTGCATCCGTCGTCGAGGTCGCGCCGGTTGCTTCCACGTACGTGTTGCCAGCGTACTGGAACCACACGACCGTGTGGGCCGCAACACCCGTCTGGTGGTCAGCCAGATACACGGCCTGGTCGAACGTTTGGGCACCGGCAACCGACGACGCTGCGCCAAGCGTGGTGGCCGTATTCGCCACGTTCGCGAAGCTAATCGTTTCGCCGTGCAGCGTGCCGTTCAGCGCCAGAATGTCGCCGTTCGTGTTCAATGACGTGGTCGACGAATTAACTGCGTTGTAGAGCAGGTTGTCCGTAATGGTCGCGGTGCCGGTACCAAGCGTCACCGTCGCCACGTCGCCCAGCTTCGCTGCGCCAGACGTATCAAAGGTGTCGTCTGCAACGGTCACGCTGACGCCCTTGCCCGAACCCAGCGTCGCACTGTCGCTGAAGCCGTTCAGGAACAAATCATCGGTAGCCGCCGAAGCCGAGTCGTTGATGGTGGCATGGCTGCCCGTCACCGTCAGCGTATTAGCAAACCCGGTGTCGCTATCGTAGCCTTGCGTCACGGTAGCTGCGGTCGCACCTTCGACAATCACGCCATTGTCAGCCCCGTTGGTAATCTCGTCACCACCCGTGCCGCCATGGATGGTCAGGCCCGTGTACGTGGTGTAGTAGGTTCCGTCGATTGACTGTTTATAACCCGCCTCAATGGAGACGCCGCCAGTGGTCGCCGACGCATCGATGGTCTTCAACGATGAAGCCACGTCAGCCGTTGCAGTCATAGCACCGGTATTCGTATTGACATGATCAAGTTCGAAGAACGTGGCACCCTTGACCGAAACTTTGGTCAATACGTTGTCGGTTTCTGCCAGCGTGCCGAGCACGTTGTAGTCATCGGTCACAGCCGTGGCAACGCCATCGGACGAGATGCTGACGGTCGTATCGCCGGTCGAGACGATAGAGTCAATATCACCGT
The DNA here is from genome assembly GCF_050436225.1 of Paraburkholderia lebeckiae. NCBI lineage: Bacteria > Pseudomonadati > Pseudomonadota > Betaproteobacteria > Burkholderiales > Burkholderiaceae > Paraburkholderia > Paraburkholderia lebeckiae. The sequence goes on from NZ_JBNDLU010000004.1 coordinate 19,195, forward strand.
CGCCGGTAGTCGAGTTCGATTCGAAGTTCACCGCGAGCGAGTTCGTGCCCGTACCTGCGTGAGTCAGAACCAGGTCCGAATCCGTGTTTACCGTCGAATCGGTCACCGTCACGTTAGCACCAAGGTTCAACAGCGTGGCCGTGCCATCCGTCCCCGTGCTGGAAATGGCGACACCGCTAACCGAGCTCGAAAGCAGCGAAGCGTCAAGCACACCGTTGCCAGCGCTGTTGCCAAATCCGTCCACGTCGAGAATCTGGAAGTCCTTGATGTTGGCCGAGTCGCCGGCGTTGACCAGCGATGCCGAGATGGTGTTCATGCCACCCACGCCGCCGTCAATGGTCGCGCCTGCGGCAATCGAACCGTATGACGTAGCCAGCAGCGCGTTATTGCCACTGCCACCGATGAACGAGCTGATTTCGGTGTCCAGCACAACAGTCAGGTTGCCCGTGAGGGCCGAGGCGTCAATCGTGCTGGTGACGGTGGCGCTCAGCGTATCAGACGTCCCATCATACGTGCCCAGATTCACGTTGCCGCTACCGGTCACCACCAGGTGCGTGCTGCCGCTTTCGTCGAGCTCTGTTTCTGCGGACGTCAGGTTGGCCGAGGCGTTAATCGTCACGGTCTGCGAGTTGGTGGACGTCGCGGTCGAATCGTTCTCGTAGAAGTACAACCCATCATCGAGCACCGCATTGCCGGTAACGTTCACATTCACCGTATCGAAGCCAGAAGCTTCGACACCGGTGTCGCCATACCCGGCGGAGACGTTGTTCAGCGTGATGTTGGCCACGTTCTTGGTCGGGTCTGCCGTGACACCATTGTTGTCATTTGCATCGACCTCAGCCCAACCCGACGCGTTGGTCATGTTGATGTTGGCCGTCACGACGGCATCGCCGGTCTGATAAATGTCCGTTTCTGCTTCGTGGTATTCGTTGGAGCCATCCGTGGACAGGTTGGTCATGTTCACGTTGGCCGTAATCGCCGCGCCCTTGTTGCCGGCATTCTCCGCGTAGATGTCCTGGTAGCCATCGGCCTCACCGCCACCATTCACGATACTCGCGTTCTGCACGTTCAGCGTCGCATTGATGGTGGTTGCGTTGGCGAGCCCTGCACCCTCCTCACCGTGATAGAAGTCGCCTTCCGTGTAGTCGGTGACGCCAGCCGCTCCAGTCACCGTATCGTTCATGGTCACCGAGGTGGCCGTGGTGGAGTTGAAGTCAAACTTGGCATAAGCGGAAGAGCCATTTGCAGCTGCCTGAACAGTAGCGCTCGCTCCCTCGTTGATTCCCTGGACCGTCACATAGTCGGGGTTCACCACCGTAACGCTGCTGAATCCGTTGGAGCCGGGCAGGTTGATGGTCTGGTTAAGGTAGCCGTCGGCAGAGTTAATCACCAGATTCTGAATGTTGGTGATGGTTTCGGTCGCGAGATTGATGGTCGGGTTGCCGGTTACCACGATATCCAACGTATTGTTGGAGCCCGTGCCACCGTTAATCACGTCACCCGCATTCAGCGTATACGACGGAGTGCTGTTGGCCGCGTCCAGCACAGCGTAGAAGACGTTGTTGTCACCGGCGACGCCCGTCAGGTTATCCACACCCGTAGTGAGCGTGAACGTCGAGGTAGCGACATTGCCGCCAAACGTAGCAATGATACCGGCTGAGGTCGGCGTACCAGACGACAAATAGGTATTTGCAGCAGTAACCGTTGCCGGATCGGCCGTGACGTTGTTCAGAATAGCCTGCGATGCCTGGTATGCCGGATCGTTGGCGAGCGACGCCGGGTCGAGCTGGTTGGTGGTCGGCGCCATATCGGAACCGGCACCCATCGCGGTCGTGTAGGTCAGTGCCACATCCGAACGGTTGAGCAGATATTGCTGACGTTGCAGGGCATCGGTCGCCTCGGCGGCAGTGATTGTGCCGTTAGTCACCTCGGTCTGAATGTCGGCGGCAGACATGTTCAGCACGCCATAGACAAAATCGCCGACGACCTTGGCGCGGGATTCGCCATTGTTGAGCAGGTTGGTCCAGTACGCCGCACCTGCTGCATCGGGGGCGGTGCCACCGATGTTCTGATAGATGGCATCCACGAACGCCGCATTGCCGAGGGTGCCGTAGGTGGACGCGAAGCTCGGATTATTCGCAAAGCCGGCAGCGATGCTTTCCGTCAGCGCAATGCCGGACAAACCGGAATTCTGCGCTACTTGTTCCCAATACTGCAGGCCCTGCTGGTCGGGGCTGCGCCCGAAAAACGCAACGTAGCATGCTGCAATGGTTTGATCGACCGAAACCGTCATGTAGATTTACCCCTAGATATGGATACTAACGTCTTATTAACCAAAACGCTTCAGCACGAGCAACGCATCTGAGCTGTTACGGTTACAGAATTACACATATACAGGGATGGAATTCTCAGCCATCCTCCTATTGTGTGCAATAGATGATTAATCATGACGCGTCTTATTGTTGTGACGGCAATCACACATTTTTTCAAAATAACGCCAGGTAACCTAGGAAACCATCGATGGCGAACTCGCTTGACTGCCAAGCGGATAGGGCGTGAAATATTTTTCACGAACCCTCACCTATCCATCTAGCTTATTAAAGCGAGCACAGGAGGCGCGGGAGTTGAACAAATAGAATGGTTGAAAGAAATGCGATTGAAATCACATCTCAAATTTTGAGGATTAATGTGACGGTCATCACAACGTTTCTCGTCTAGGACGTTTATTGTTCGGCGTGCCCCAGACCAGATCGTATTCCGAGAGATGTTAAAAAAAGATAGAGGCGGTGCGGACCAGACAAAAGCCGTCAATCTCCTCAAACAGCAGACCCTGCTACGTAATGTCTCCGACGATGTGATAGAGGAGATCAGTCATTCCATCCGGTATCGCCGTTTCGGCAAGCGCGATGTCGTCGTTCACAAAGGCGACGCCGGCTCCTCATTGCTCATGCTGATGTCCGGGCGCCTGCAGGTGATTGCCCTTTCGGAAGATGGCCGGGAAGTGGGACTCAACTTTGTCGAGCCTGGCGACTATTTCGGTGAACTGTCGATTATTGATGGCGGCCCGCGTTCGGCGTCGATCATCGCGACGACCGAGTCGGTGGTCGGCTTTCTGGCCAAGGCGCAGGCGCAGGCACTGTTCTATCGGAATCCGGCCGTGGTGGAAGCGCTCATGCAGCGGCTATGCCGCACGATCAGGCAAGCATCGAGCTATCGCTCGATGCTTGGTCTCTCACGCGCCTATGCCAGAGTGTATTCAGTGCTCGAAGCATCGATGAAGAAGGAAGCCGATACTGGCCTTATGACGGTCGATAACCTGCCGAGTCAGCAGGCGATTGCAATCATGGCCAACGTGAGCCGCGAAACAGTGTCACGTGCGATCGGATCGCTCGTGACAAACCAGGTCGTCGAACGTGAGCGCCGACGTCTGGTCGTTCTTGATACGGTAATGCTCGCAAGGCTCGCCAAAGGTGAAGCGGAAATCCAGTTGCGCAATAAAACCGCCGGAGAGTCAGAGGAGATCGTCCGCAAGTTCGGGTGATCGTATGCGCCCGGGCACCCCCGCCCCATGGCAGACTCAACGCATCCGCGAACCTCACGCCCTGCTCCCGCACTTTCCCTCGGGCCCCAGCGGTCTTGACACTGGCACTCCTGCAAACAGAAAAGCGTCGACGTGTGACGCTTGATTCTCTTCGCTTCAGGTGCCGCTACCGGCTACGCCCTTCGCGTTCGACATAGCGCGCCAGTTCAGGTAGCGGCGCGCCGTAACGCCTTCTGTGCGGTCAGCATGGCCATTTGCACGTACCTGTCGTATGCGTTGTACGGGAACGACGTCTCAACCTGTATGACGTCGCCAGTCGTGCAATTACGTGCCCCGCGACATCTTCCTGAAAGACCTTGAGCATCGCGAAGATGCACGGACCCAGACCTTGCACTGAAGCTGGTCGCCGGGTGTGGCACTGACATGTCGCGCTGGCCGACGGTAAAGCACTTCACATCGTGGCTGTGTCGCTGTGTCGGGCGTCGGTCAACAAGATCTCCGCCGGCAAAGTGTTGTCCTTCAGAACGCGCGCCGCTCCTCCAGCAGGGCCGCTGCTGCGCTACGTCTTGCCGCCGTCCCGATCGGCAAGACGGATACCGCGCTGGGCGGCTGCTACGGGCGCCTGTCGGCGCGGACAGCCAAGGCCGTCACAGCTACGGCTCGCATGGTCGCCGTGCTGTTCTAACAACAATCCTGCGTTACGGGATAGAGTACGTTGATCCCGGCTGCTCTGGAGAACACATTGAGATGTTCTACAACCGGCAACGGACGCAGGCCCCTCTGGACTACCTGTTGGTGCCCGCCACATTTACACAGCGATGCTATCGTAGCCCCGTTCGCTGCTTACCCTGTTGGCCTCCACCAATTTCGACCGACCTAAGTTCGGCTACGACTCGTCTGGATCACATGGAGCGCTAACGGGTCAAGCCCTTGCCGCGAGCCGATGCACCGCAAAGACGCCATCCAGAACGATCCCACCCAAAATGTCCAAAGTTTGGACGCATCAGCCTGTTATTCCAGAAGCTGCACGACAAACTGTTGAATCTTCTGTTTCTGTTCGTCCGTCAGCACGTTGCTGGCCAGCTTCATCACAAACTCCCTGGGAGTATGCGAAAACGTGCCCACCCTGGCACCGCGCTTCAGGATATGAGTGGGTTTCTGGCGCGAGGTGAGTACTGTTGCCGGCGTGTGGCGCAGGAAGGTCGCAAACTTCGTCTGGTCGAGCTTTCCGTCCTCAAGTAGCGCCCATGCCTCATCGAGGCGCTTCCGGATGGTTTCATCATCGCCGGTTTCCTTGAGTACCGTGACGATGTCTGCGGCTGCAGAGCGGGACAGTAGTTTCGGTCTGGCGGCTAGGCGCTCACGGATACTGTCTGGAAGGCTGGAGAACGACAGGTACCGGTAGAGGTCGGAGCGCTGTATACCAAGCGATTCAGCCAGCTTTGTCCTTTTGGGAAAGTGTTCTTCGAGGCGCTTGATGCTCTCCCCTATCTCAAAATCCGACAGGTCTTCCCGCTCAATATTTTCAGCGAGGGCAAGGGTCGCGCTGGTTGCGTCGTCCGCAGAGATGACCAGAGCTTCGATGGTTGGCTTGGATAGGAGCCTGTGTGCGCGTAGCCGCCTTTCTCCGGCTATCAGCTCATACCGTTCGCCCACGGCGCGTACGCTGATCGGCTGCAACAGGCCCACCGCACTGATGGAGACGGCCAGCTCGCGGATTTCCTCCTCCGGGAAACTGGTCCGTGGCTGGTACGGGTTGGGGTCGATCGAGTCGAGTGGGAGTTTGGTGTGCTGACGGCCGACGTCGAAATCGTCGCGATAGTTTGCTTCACGATGGCGTTGCGTATTTTCCTCAGCCTTCTGGGCGAGCTGTGCCTTGAGACTCCTAGCCATTTTTTGCGCCCTCCTCCAAGGCCTTGAGCTCAAGCGTTCGCACCAGACTGGAGGCGAGTTGACGAAACTCGCGCGCAACTTTCGAGGTGCGATCAAGTGCGTGAAGACTCTGCTGCATCACGGCGGCCTGATTCACTTTCGTGCTGGTGGATATCTTGACGGGAAGAAGGTGGCCGAACGTCGTCAAAGCCGTACTCTCAAGGAGCTTGCATACGGTTTGCCGCTCGTCGTGCTTGATGAGAAGCGCGCCGAGCAGTCTTACTGTGGGATTGATGCGCTTGATCTTGTCGATGTGCTTTAACAGGTCATCGGCACCGTACAGACCGTATTGGGAGCCGGACTCGACGGGCACGATAATGTGCGTTGCGCTTGCCATCGCGTTGCTTGTGAGAAGCTTGAGGCTTGGCGGGCAATCGATCAGGATTACGTCATAAATGCCGTCAGCAGGCTCGAGCTTGCTGCGTAACTCTTCCGCGGGCCTTGGCGTGGCATCTTTCAGGTCGTCTTCCGTTTTCCCGAGCGCCAGAGACCCATAAATCAGAGAGACTCCCTCGATATTGGTCTCTTCATGGATAGCCCCCGGCAGGCTGGCTACGCTGGACAGCAGGAGCTCGGCACAGGTGAGATCAACCCGGCTTGGATGTGTCTTGCCGATATGCAGGCTAGCGTTCGCCTGCGGATCCATGTCAACGACGAGCACCTTCAGGCCAAGGCGCCCGAACTCGGCCGCCAGGTTGATGACCGTGGTCGTCTTGCCGCATCCCCCTTTGTGGTTGGCGATTGCTATTACTTTCGTGTGTTCAAAGCTTGCCATTTCGTGTTCGATGCAGTCAGTTTTCGTGCACGATACGCGCCCTCCTCCCCCGTGTAAAGTCGATCGTCCAAAAAACGGTTGACCCCACGCAACACTTTTGTCACATAGCCCGGGCGCGTATTTCGAGCATGGGAGTAGCCGGAGGGTGGGCAAGTTGCATTGACAACCTTCCTGGGATTTTGGCACTTGTTGCCTGGCTGAACCTCGTGTCCGGTATTGCATGGTGGAGCAGTCCTACTCGCCGGTTCGTCCCGCTCCGCATGCAAGCTCTGATGTTCGGAGGCGGATCCGGGCTTGCGGTCACTGCATCGGTTGCCGTCCCGGAACGCGATGCGACGGCAAAGACGTGCGTGTTTCATCGGATTTGTAGCCTGCTCGGCAGGTATGCGTGCCCAGAAATCGAACGTCCGGGACGCGGTCAGGTGTTGCGTACGCGCACGATTCCCTGACCCATGGTCGCGAGTGTCCACCATGCACGCGCTTGGAGCGCGAATGTATCGGTGCACTGCGTGAAATGGTCGATGACCAGCAGGTCCTCTGTGCCACCTGCTACGACGCCAGCCACTCATTGAACACTCGGATTGATCGCGCCATTACTGACTGCCGTAAGGCGGTACGCTCGGCGGACTGCGCGCCGTGCGGGTACGGGGCAGCTCCTGCCGGAACGCCGTCAAACTTCCCTACCCCCGCCACTGCCCCGTTTTTCCGTGCGTAGCCTGACCACCGGTGAAGGCCGTTTTGAAAAGACGAGCGATTGCTTCGACAGGAACACCAGACCGTTCTCGCACCGGCATACGGACCAGACTCTGGAAAGCAGTGATGCGGTACCAGCAAAGATGCAAACTCCGGGAAAGGTGACGGATTCCGGCCCGGCCTGCGCGACCTCCTTATGCACTTGAGAGAAGATGCAAGTCTGGACGCGGGCCTCTGCACAAGCGGTGACTTACTCGCCGCGATGCGCGAGAGGTGACAGATTCCCGCCCTGACGGGCATCGCCGTCCGTACCGTCCAAATATGGTGCATTTGCGCCGGCGACGCCGCGCAACTCGGCCTTGCTATCCATTGCGCAATGCCGCAGCCTGACGAAAGGTGACTAATTCCGGCCTGACCGGATCGCCGCGATGCGATGTCGACGCTCCACTTTGAACGTTCATTTGGGCTCCGCCCGGCCTTCGGCCTGAATGGATTGTCGCGCAGCAACCGCCGACTGTCCTGCCTTGCCTTTCTGTAAAGCGGCGCAAGATGATGAAACTCCGCACATCCTGCGGGAGGTTGCCAACAAAAAAGGGGCTCATCATATGAGGCGTGCCAAGATGTGGGCCCGATGAAATACGTCCAAAGTTTGGACAATTTTTAGCTGCGCTCCCCGCGCGGCGTATCCAGGCGCGAACATCTATAAGTGACATTGGGCGGCTCGACCCCGGTTTTTCCCCACAGGGGACAAATTTCGGACTTCCGAGGGCTCCCGCCGCGACGCTTGGATGATCGGCGCTCTTGACTGCACTTCGGCACAGGCTGCGCCAGGAACTCCATTCCGCTGTTTCGCCGCGGGACGCCACCGATTACCGAAAGGGTGACCAATTCCGACCTGAGAGGGATCGTTGCGCGACGCTTCCGGAGATATATCCAGTGTCGACGCAGTCGCGCCAGACAGGTCCGCTTCTCGATTTGTGCGCAGAGTGGACAGCAACCAAAGGTGACAGATTCCAGCCTGACAAGATCAACGCGGTGTGCGATAAAGCGTCCAAAGTTTGGACACCTCTGCTCAGCGGCCCTCGACTATTCCCACCGACTGTTTCGTCGCGGCGCCGCCGGGCCGGTGAACGGTGACACCTTTCGGCCTGGTGGGTCAGCGCGCCGAGACGGCCGCCAGCGCAAACGTTGAAAGCTGCACTGCGGCACCAACAATTTCGCCCGGTTGCGCCGCGCGAGGTTGCCGGCCGGCCAACCAAAGGGTGACAAATTTTCAGCCCGGTCCGGGAGATCGGGCGAAAGGTGACAGATTCCGGCCCGCAGAAATGCCCGCCCACGGTACCATTGCCCAACGCGAAGCGGCTTAGCCGGCACGACGGATGCGCACCGCATTCGGTGGCTCCGCACTGATCAGGTGACGATGCTCGCCGGCGAAAGATGACCGCTTCGGGTTCCGGAACCGCCGCGACGATGTCTGGACGAGGTGTCCAAAATTTGGACGCGCGCATACCGGCAACCACAAGGGCTCCGGCCGCCATCTGGGCAACGCGACCCGGCCGATCCGACAACCTGACGTAGGGAAGACACAGGTTTTTCCGATTGGACTCGGGACCCAGGGCAGGCGCCAGGCCGGAATCCGTCACTTTTCACTGCCAGCTGAACAGCAGATGAAGAGACAATCGTGGCCATGACACTAATGGAAGACTTCCGATGAAGTGTCCAAACTTTGGACATCACGCCGTGGGCGTGGGTGCAGGGTGACACGCGTTCTTACGCTCTTCTCGAGAAAGCCCCGGATGCAGAAAAGGGAGAGACGCCCGCTTTCGCGCCTGCTGGATGGCAACGCGGTCAAGAGAGGCGCAGGCCCACGACTCGTACCACGGCTTCGCATGTAGGTGACGATGCTGATCGTCGGCCTAGCGTCGCTGACGGCCGATTTTACCTTCGTCTGACAACGGCACGAAGATTTAGCGAACGGTGGAATATAAATCCTTTCGGGCCGTCCGAGCCAGTCACATGTTTGCCGTGCCTACAAAAACAGGGGCCGGCCAGACATCCCGCGCCCTCCGTTACGGGCCGCTAGCGCTTCCATTCACAGGATTGCAGCACAGGACGCTGTGTATGCGTCGCCCTGTGGGGTGAAAGAATCGCGCGCGAACACTGTCTTCGTTGCCCACTGGCTACATGAAGACTTACCAGCAATCCAGAGACGCCTGACCGAAATTCCAAAGGTGACACATTCCGACCCGGCTAGAGAGAGATGACGATAACTGTCCGCTTCAATGGGAGCGGTTACCCAGAGTTCATGGCCTCACCATAGGTTGTGGGTTTTCTGCGTCCAGCTGGCAGTGCTACGAAAGATGTCCCAATTCAAATCCTTACCTTGATGATCCTTGAGGAATCACCTGAGTATGAACCGCGATGTGTCTTTCCCTTTCCGAAAATATATATATCAAGGCTCTTTTGTAAGACCTTTTGTAATACAGTTTGTAAACGCCTTTATAAAACCTTTTGTAAACGGTCTGCGTGTTCTTGCCAAGCCTTGCAGGGCAAGGGATTGCGCTAGGGGCGAATTGCAGAAAGGTGACAGATTCCGGTCCAGAGATGACATAATCCGGCCGAAGGTGGACAAATTCCGACCCGAAGTGGACAGTATCCGGTCTGCGCGTGACATTATCCGACCGTTATCCACAACGGTGACTTGCGCCTGTCGCGTCACCGTTATACCATGGTGACGCCATTGAGTGAAGTCACTTCTGGCTGGACGCAGGAGAATAGTTTTGAGTAACACGCTGGAGACGGGTCGGCCGTTGCGCAAGACCTTGGAAGGCATACCTGATGACGCCGCGGAACTGATTGAGTCCATGGCGATCCAGCTAGGTACATCGCCGGAGGAAATACTCGAAGTCGACGGTCGGATAAAGGGCACTGTGGCGATGAGCAGGGCGCTCGTGAATGCGCAGCACGGGCTATCGCTTAACGAAAAGCGTCTGATGATGACTGCGTTGCGCAGCATAGACAGTCGTAAATCCCCTTATCAGCATGGCAAGGCGGATGGGTATGTTTCTGTCAGGATCCGGGCCGATGAGTTCGCCGCGGTGGGTGCATTGGCACCTCGAAGTGGTGAAAAGCAGGCTGCGGCTGCGTATCAGGGCATGAAGGAGGCTTGTGCAAGCCTGCTGGAACGCAAGCTGAGCTACACGGACGGCAAGAAGAGAGTGCAACTGCGGTGGGTGTGGAAGGCGACCTACCACGACGGCGAAGGATGGGCCGAGATCTGCTTTTCGCCCGACCTGACGCCACATATCTTTCTGCTACAGCGCAAGTTTGTCAGTTACCAGCTCGAATTTGCCCGCGGTCTGCAGTCCATCTATTCGTGGCGTCTGCTCGAGCTTCTGATGCGGGAGAAAGATCGGGGCCGGCTTCTGATCACGGTGGACGACCTGCGCACGGCGCTGGAGGTGCCAGAAACGTATCGGTTCGCCGATATCAAGCGACGGGTCATCGACATGGCAGTCGGTGAACTGAACGAGAAAGCCGACCTCGTAATTGACTGGAAGGGTATCAAGCGTGGCAGGGCGGTCCATTCGCTGGAATTCCGGTTTGTTGAAAATCCGCAGCAACGCCTGACGCTGGAGCCGGACGAACACCGCTGAGAGAGCGTTGGCCCCCAGCCAGCCCCTAATTTATGCGAACGCCACAGAGGCGCAAAGACGCGGTTCGTCGGGCAGGTGGATCGCCAAAGGTGCCGGTAATACGGAACGGCTAAGGTGTCGAGTGCTGCACCCGGGCGCAGGTATCAGCTGTCGGTTTCATACACATTCACCAGCTCAACGCGACCTCAAGACCCTACGACAGTACGACGTCTCGGCCCGAAGCTCGGTGACGCGCTTATGGCAACATCGGCGAGGCAGGTACCGGTCGAAATATTCAGCTAACGGTCAGTCAGCCGCACGCCCTGTGCTCCATACGCCAGGCTGATGTTGGCGTGCGCCCGGATCTGCCGGGGAGGTTGGGCTCCGGCGCTTGACACGCGGTTGTCGGATTCGGGGTACGTCGTCAGGGGAGGGGCCCAACGACCACCGGCGGTGTCGAAGGGCTTTCGGACGTGTCCCCAAGCGCCGCGAGCCGTGCCCGGAGCCCCGGCAGCGAAAAGGCCTTGACTGCTAATTGTCATTAGCAGTGAAGCGGTTAATGGCTGGAACGGCGGTATCGCGGTGTAAACCCCGGCTTTTCGCGGGCTCGCGCGGGGCGCTAGGATTTTGGCCCCCTTTAGACCGCAATTCGCCCGGACGCCGGCGGAGAGCGAATGCAAAGGCGCGCCTCACCGACCCCCGCGAAGGCGTGTATAGTGTTACATGTAACGTATCCAGCAACCGGGGGCACCATGGCGGCGTCTTTGATCGAACGCGTGCGCAACCACCGCAATGCGCTGCGGGCGGCCGGCTTGCGCCCGGTGCAAATCTGGGTGCCGGATACCCGGCGCGCCGGCTTTGCCGAGGAGTGTCGACGCCAGTCATTGCGCTTGCGCGAGGATCCGCACGAAGCAGGCACGCTCGACTTTTGGGAGGCAGCCGCCGATCGCGAGGGTTGGGAATGAGGCGGGGCGACCTGGTGACGATTGCGCTGCAGGGGGATTACGGAAAACCGCGCCCCGCGGTGATCATTCAGTCCGACCTATTCGACGCCCACCCGTCGGTCACGATTCTGCCGGTGACCAGCGAGCTCCGTGACACGCCGCTGTTTCGCATCGAAGTCGAGCCCAGCGCCGCCAACAATCTGTCGAAGCCGTCCCAGGTGATGGTCGACAAGGCGCAGACGGTCGCACGCGAGAAGATCGGCGCGGTGTTTGGGCGGCTGGAAGAGGAGACGATGGTGGCGGTCAGTCGCGCGCTGGCGGTTTTTATCGGCATTGCCTGAGCGCAGGGCCGATCGGCACAACCATCGGGCGGCCGGCGCTGTGCTTTCACCCGTCAGCCGTCGAACGCGTCGACGCCAGATGACCGTGATGCACCGGATCAGATCCGCACCGGGCGCGCCGCTTCGGTCACCGCTGGCTTGAAGCGGCGAGATTCGCGGTGCTGCTGGTGCCGTCGGTGGTGGCCCGGGCGGAATGCCATGCCGTGGTCAATCCGGCGCATCCGGACGCGGCGCGCCTCATGATATCCGGGCCATAGCCGGTGCAATGGGGAGAACTGCTGGGACCAGCGGCTGTCCTCGGCCGGGAGAGACGCGCCCCTGAATAAGCTCACCGTCTCTCCCTGAAAAGACTCACCCTTTGGACTCATCCCTTCGGCGTTCCGTCGATTTGCAAGAAAGGGCGCGCTCAATCATGGCCAATCAACCGCAACAGCTGACCCTGCCGCCGCCGCGCACCTACACGCGCACTGACTTCACCGCGCTGCGCGCGTTCGTGCAGCGCCTGCCGGCGACGACCATCGCGCGGCTCTATTACGATCCCGAGCACTCGCCGCATGCGGCGAGTGCCGACGCGATGGAGCGCTATCTGCGCACAATGCGGGACGACCTGGTCCAGCTCGCACTGCTACACGGCTCGCCGGTCCTCGCCGATCACCTGAAGGCGTCGATCAGGCAGCACGGCAGCGCCAAGCTGACGGCCGTAACGTTACGCATGGTCGGGCAGGCGTCGACCCTGGCGGCGGCGGTCCCGGTCGTGACGCACCCGGTCCACCTTTGGTTCCGACCGCTGATCGCGCAGCGCCTGAGCGGGGAGGGGATCAGCACGCTCGGCGCGCTGATCGACTATTGCAACGCGCGCGGTGGCAGCTGGTGGCGGTCGGTGCCGCGCATCGGTGCGCTGCGGGCAAGGACGATTGTCGCGTGGCTCCGCCGGCATCAGGCGACGCTCGGTGTCAGCGTGGCGGCGGACGTCGACACAGGGTCACTGGTTCCGTCGATCGGACCCAACGGCGCAAACCGCGGCGCGGATGGGGGCGCCGAGGATGCAGTGATCGTGATCGGCGACCCGGCTGAGCTGCGCCTGGCGCCCTTCGAGCACTTGGCCGTGCCGGTGGAGTTGTCGGGCGGGAATGGCACCAGCCGCGGCCTCAACCGGGCGACGAGCTTTGCATTTATCCGCGCCGAACACGACCTCGCGGCGGTTCACGCGTATCTGCACCGCTATCGCGATCGCCCTACGACCTTGCGCGCCTATACGCGCGAACTTGAGCGGCTGATCCTGTGGAGCGTGGTAGTTCGCCAGAAAGCGCTTTCGTCGCTCGCCGTCGAGGACTGCGAGGCGTACAAGGATTTCCTGAAAGCGCCGTTGCCGTGGTTCACCGGGCCAAAACGACCCCGCAGCAGCAGTCGCTGGCGTCCGTTCGCACCGGAAGGCCTGTCGCCTGATAGTCAGGCCTACGCGGTGCGGGTGCTCCGTGCCGCTTTTGCGTGGCTGGTCGAAGTGCGCTATCTGGCGGGCAATCCCTGGAGCGCGGTTCATGAACCGGCTACCATCACACGTGAATCGTCGATGCAGGTTCACCGGGCGCTGCCGGCGAAACTGTGGGCGCACGTGCGTGAAGCACTCGACGAGCGCTGTGAAGCGTCCGGTTCGGAAGCGCCCGGCGCCGGGGATGACGCCCGTCAGTGGCGGGCCGCCCGCGCGGCAATTCTGCTGATGGGCGATTCCGGGCTACGCCGCGCCGAGGCCACCTTGGCGCGGCGCGAAGATCTGCGCCCGGCCGAAGTCCGTGGCGATCCCGGATCTTCACGCGGTGGGTCATCGGGGCCGGCACAAAGAACCTCACCCGACCCGGGTCGCACGACGCCTGCAATCTGGACCATCATCGGCAAGCGTCGCAAACAACGCACGGTACCGGTGAGCGGTGCAACCATCGTCGCGCTGCGGGCTCACTGGAAGGATCGCGGATGGGACTTTGACGAACCCGGCGTACAGGGACCGCTAATCGCGCCGCAGTGGATTCCGGCGACCCGCACGGCGCTCGATCGGCACGACGCCGAGGGGGACGACGTGCCATACACAATCGATGCACTGGGCCGGCTCGTGCGTATGGCGGTGCAACGCTTGAGCGCACACACTGCTGCGCTGGCCAATTTCAGCGCGGAGGACCTGGTGCAGCTAGTCAATACCTCCGCCCACGCTTTCCGGCATACGTTCGGCACGCGAGCCGTCGCGCGCGACATGCCGACCGATGTCGTGCAGGCCATTCTCGGCCACGCGTCGTTACAGACCACCTCGATCTATGTGCGGGCAGAGCGACGGCGCATGCTCGAGGCCGCAGCGCGCTACTACGCCGATGATGACGGATAGCGGTGGCATTCGGTTAAGTGGGTGGCGGTTTGCGATCGGAGGATGAACAGCGAGCCATCATGAAGCAGATACAACGACTCTATGATCCGGCGCAGATCCGGGGCCGCCGAAGCCAAGGTGGCTGCACAGAACAGCGCGGCAAGTGGTTACGGTGGTGTCGTCAGTGGTTCGTCGGAAGCAGAACGCCCGGCCGCGTCGAAGGCCGACTGGAGCGCGATGTACAGCCACCCGTAATGCGGTGATTTCGCACGCACGGGTAGGGGCTGCCAAAAGTAGCTCGCCCGAGCATTGCGGCACTCGTGGACAGCATCAAGCAGGACGTCCGGACAAAGCCATAGCCGCCGCCCAGCACTCGCCTTGTCAATGCCGCCCGTAATTTCCCCAAGTGGGGATTATTCCTCCGACAGCGACATGCTTCACGATCGGCCGCCAGGCGCGCATTCGCCAGCTGGAGCGCCATGCCCCACAGCTCGGCGTCGAACTCGTTGAGTCTGTCCGTCAAGGCCTCCGGCGCCGGCGCCGTGATCGGCGTCTCTTTGGCCTAGCGCTTCGCCTTCCACTCGAACATCGCCTCCTGAATGGTCGTGAAACTGCCGCCGCCCACCGCCTTGCGCACAGCGGCCAGCGTCGCCGGCTTGCCAGCCTGGTCGAGCTCGTCCGCTACAACCCAGATCTGATCCTTGGTTATGGCCATGTTCGTGCCATGAACGCGAAAAAGCGCCCGGACTGTGAAAGTCCAGGCGAAGCCATCGGGAGCCCGACGGCGGAGGTGTTGATACGAAACTGGCCCGCTGCCGGGGCGTTGCCGCGATAGCGAGCCAGTTCCTTGAATGGAGGCGCGCAGGGGTGCTGCGCGCTCAGAGGGCGATGCCCGGTGGGCGGCGACAATGACTACGTCCGGTGTACCGACATTCATCTTGGCCGGTAGTGAGGAGTCGGAGGCGGCGTAGCCGCCGGAGACGACGAACTGCCGGCGGCGCCGGAGCGGCGAGGCTTAGGATGGCTGACTGAACCTAAAAAGAGGCGGTCAGCCCATGTCTGGAAGCCGCATTACCGACCTGCAGGTCCGCCTCTACATGAACCATCGCAAACACCATCCGCAGAAGCTTGCTGCGGCGAAGTCAGGCATGAGCGAGCGCACGGCGCGGCGTGTCGAACACGAAGCCGGGCTACCGTCGCAGCAGCCCCGGCGCTACTGGCGCTCGCGCCCAGATCCGTTCGCCGATGTCTGGGATAGCGAAGTGGTGCCATTGCTACGCGCTGCGCCAAAGCTGAAGGCGATCACCCTGCTGCGCAAATTGCAGGAGGACCATCCCGAACGCTTTCCGGACAGCATGCGGCGCACGTTCGAGCGGCATGTCAGCCAGTGGCGCGCGCTCGAAGGGCCGAACCAGGAAGTGTTCTTCCCTCAAACGTATCAACCAGGCGCGCGAGGCCTGTCGGACTTCACGCACATGGACAAGTTGTGCGTAACGATTGGTGGCATCCCGTTCAACCACCTGCTGTATCACTTCGTGCTGGCGTTCTCGCGCTGGGAATACGCCAGCGTGGTCGATGGTGGCGAGAGCTTCCAGGCGCTCGCGACGGGACTGCAGAACGCGCTTTGGCAGGCCGGCGGCTGCCCACGCGAACACCGTTCCGACAGTCTGTCGGCGGCGTTCAGAAACCTGCAGGAAGAGGAAGACTTCACGGTTCGCTATGCAGCGCTGCTCGAACACTACGGGATGCAAGGCACGCGCAACAACCGTGGCATGGGTCATGAGAATGGCAGCGTCGAATCCTCGCATCGCTATCTGAAGGATCAGGTCGATCAGGCTCTGGAGTTGCGCGGTCACCGCGACTTCGCAGACCGCGCCGCGTACGACGAGTTCGTGCGCGGGGTGGTAATGCACCGCAACCGGCGCAATGCTGCAGCGTTCCAGATCGAGCGCGAACACCTGCTGGATCTGCCTGAGCACCGTACCACCGACTTCGTTGAGGAAGAGGCGCGCGTGACCCGTTGCGGAACCTTCACCGTACGTTGCGTCCTGTACAGCGCGCCGTCGCGGCTGATCGGCCATCGCCTGAAGGTGCGCCTTTACAGTGACCGGCTCGATTGCTATCTGTCCGGCGCGCTCGTGCACAGCACGACGAGGGCCACGCACACCAGCAAGCGGCGCGGTCGCGGCATCGACTACCGGCACTTCATCGATTCGCTCAAACGCAAGCCGCAGGCCTTCAGGGGTCTCGCGTTCCGTGACGATCTGTTTCCGCGTGAAGCCTATCGTCGCACCTGGGAACGGCTGGATCAGGCACTGACGCCGCGTAGCGCCTGCAAGACCATGGTGGGCCTGCTTGAACTCGCCGGGCACCACGGCGTTGAGGCGCAACTGGCCGAGCGGCTCGATGCTTTGCTCGAACTCGGTGAACTGCCCGATCTGAAGGTGTTGTTCGATGAGTTCGCGCCGCGCCAGGCCGAGTGTCCGGTGGTTGTCGTCGAGATGCCGTCCGCCGCGCTTTACGATACGTTGCTCGATGAGGAGGTGCTCGCATGAACGCCGCCTACGATACTGGCCGTATCGCACTTATGCTCAACGAACTGCGCCTGCCAACGATCGGCCGGTTGTGGCCGGACTTCGCTGAACGCTCGGACAAGGAAAGCTGGCAGGCGTCGCGGTTACTCGGTGCATTGCTCGAACATGAACTTGCCGAGCGCGCCAAACGAAGAATCGAACGTCATCGTGCCGAGTCACATCTGGATCCGACCAAGACGCTCGCCACCTTCGACTTCGGTGTTGTGCCTATGGTCTCAAAGGCGCATGTGATGGCGCTGGCCACCGGCGATTCGTGGCTTGAGAAAGGCGCCACGATTCTCCTGTTCGGGCCGCCTGGAGGCGGGAAAAGTCATCTTGGCAGCGCAATCGGACATGCCCTGATCGATGCCGGCTATCGCGTGTTGTTCACCCGGACCGGCGAAATCGTGCAGAAGCTCCAGGTCGCACGTCAAAGTTTGCAACTGCCTTCGGCGCTCGCCAAACTCGACCGGTTCGACCTGATCATCCTGGACGATCTGTCGTATGTGAGGAAGGACCAGGCCGAAACCAGCGTGCTGTTCGAGCTGATCGCCGAAAGATACGAGCGGAAAAGTCTTCTGATAACCGCCAACCAGCCATTCTCCGGCTGGAATGACGTCTTCCCGGACCCCGGCATGACGGTGGCGGCCATCGACCGGCTCGTCCATCACTCGACGATCTTTGAGCTGAATGTCGAAAGCTATCGGCGCCGCACAGCCAGCGACAAACAGAAAGAGCGCCGCCGTCAATTACCCACTGACAACCCGAACGGAGCGACAACCATGCTCCCCTGACGCAGCGACAATCACCTCGGCCGACCGGCCAAGATGTTTGTCGGTAAACCGGACGTCCTGCTTGACGCTATCCAGCCCGGCGAACGGGCGGGTCGCCGGCGACCCGCGAACCTCACCGGTTTATTGACCGAAGTAAACCGGCTTCATGCCGTCATTGGATGCAGGGCGAGCTACTGCGGGTGCGCCCGATGCCGACGAGCCACTCACACCACCACCGTAACCGCTTGCCGCGCCGTTTTGCGCAGCTACCCTGGCTTCGGCAGCCTGGATGTCAGCGGGATAGGTAGTGCGGTCGCCGTCGCTTGGATGATAGCCAGCTTTTTCGAGCTGGACCAGCTCGGCGCGAACTTGCGCGCGGGTGACAGGCGCATTCGACTGAGCGAACGACACGACCGGAGCAGCAAGTACGGCGGCAACAACAACGGCTTGGATGAGCGACTTCATGACGACTTACCTCGAAATTTTGTCTTCCTGCTACGAACAGCCCTGTCCGTAACCAGTGACTACAGTCTAGGTAAGCAAACCCTTAATATTAAGGGCGAAGGCAGCAATTGTTTGTTGTCTGATATGGGTAAACCCCTAGATTATGATCCGCGTTACGACCTGTCCAAAAGCGAACGTTATTGTGCGGTCGGCGTTTAACCTGAACCTTTCGGAGATGCGCCTACTATCTGCGGCCTTAGCCAATACGGACGCCACGGACGCCCGCGCGCTCACCACGAGAGTTTCTGGACGGTCAAGCTATCCGCCATTGACTACGCTAAGACGTTCAAGGTGAGCTTAGATACCGCGTATGAGCAAATGGCAAAGGCCCTAGACCGGCTGCTTAGGGGTGCCAGGAAAGGACTATTTATTTACCCGGATTCTTTAACCTTCGACCGTGGGGGTGCTGCGCGCTACTGGCTCCCCCTAGACTATGACCTTTCGCGTAGCCCTTACCTGGCTTGGGGTTGCTGCGCGCTGTCGCCCCTAGACTTCTCCTTGGACTATGACCTTTGTTGGCGTAATCCTTAGTCGGTTATTGGGGAAACGGCCCGGTTCGGGAGCGCTCAACCGGGCCGTTTCCCCAATAACCTCAAAACGAACGGTCGAGGAGAGCACTATCGACCGCGCGAGCCCAGGGGCATTACGTCCCTGGCGATGCTCCCGCCCGCGACTTGCCTGGCGATGCACAGGTCATAGGCTGATTGCCGGTTGAGCCATCCCTGGGCCTCGCTGCCGAAATACCGCTCCAGGCGCAGTGCCATGTCCGCCGTGACGGCACGTTTGCCGGCCACCACATCACGCAGGCGTGAGAACGGGAGGGGCAGCGCCTTGGCGAGCGCACTGACGCTAAGGCCCAGCGGTTTGATGTAGTTCTTCGCCGGGATGAACGGGGCATGCCGTCACTTCCCGCCGAAAAGCCGCCCGACACCCCGCCTGGCCGGTGCCTCCTGCCTCTCAACCTCTGCCGGCGGCCGGCGCTCGGTCGTGATTGATGGCACAAACGGTTTGTCCTCCCAAACCGGCAGATTCTGCTTCTCGACCGTACCTTGTGCGCGGTCAAGATCGGGGCGGCCCCGGACCGCTCGTTGCAGTAGCAACAGTTCCAGCATCATGCCTTCAAGGCGGGAATTGTCCTGGGCCGGTACTGCGATCGGTTGCACCTGCGGGGGTGGCGCGGCTTTCGCCAAGGCCTCCCCTATTTCCTCGCCAGTGCGGGTCTGCCTGCTACTTAGCTCCCATACTTCTTCGCCAGTCTGGGCCAGCCTGTGGTTTAGAACCTGAACCGTTTCGGTCAGCTCCTCCACCCTCGCCTGGAGGTCCAGCATAGCCTGCGACTGGCCCTCGAATAGAGTGGCGCGGACGTATTTCGAGAGGTCACCGCCCGATTTGACTTCGAGTTCAGCCCGCTCTGCGACGGTGCAGCGGACTGTGAATCGTGTGTGGTTAGTCATAACGTTACAAGTATTGAAGCCGCGTTTGCCAGTTTTCAGCCAAACAAACCCTTGTCTGACGGGCATTCAATGATTTTGCGTCCGACTTTTGTCGGACGCAAATTATCGTCATTTTTTCGAATTGGAATCGCGAGAAGCCTTGCTGGTCGTGGGTTTGCGGGTTTTTGCACGTGCCGAAGGCACTTGCGTATTGTGTATGGCTCTTTAAGGGCAGTTGCGAACCACGAAAAACAGTACAGGGCCGGTACAGTTGGGCCGCGATTCGGAGGCAAAAACACGTCTCGATCTGTTCCCCAACGCGGTTACGGCACACTGAAGACAAATCAGAGACACATGAGGGACAAGCCAGTGACAAATCGAGGACATTGCGGGACGAAATGAGGACAAGTAGAATTCCCAGTGAGGACACTGTAGGGACAAAATGGGACATAGTGGGGACTGAGTGAGGACAAGCGAGGATGAAATGGATTTTTCGAACCTGAAACCGAAAAGCGAATCGTCTGTGATTCGAAACATGCTGGTCGAAATCGAAGTGGCGTTAGGTCGTGGAGTGACTCGGCAACAGGTGTTCGAAGCGATCAAGGCGGAACACGGTTTGACGATGGGTTTCGATGGATTCTGCAAGGCATTGCAGCGGGCGCGAAAGGCGCGAGGTCAGGCGCAAGGGGTTCAGGTGGCAATTGCTCCTCTGACGCTTCCAAAGGCGCTTGCTCAGGCGGTAGCGCCAGTTCAAGCGCAATCGGGAGTTAATAAGCCGCCTGTTGATGTGGCGGCGGCATTGCTGGACATGAAAACTAACGGTTTGCCGAAATCGGAAGTCGAAGAAAATTCTCCCGTTTACATTTCGAAAGCGGCGGCGGCACGATACAAGGCGGGGCCTAAACCAAGCGATAACCCGGAATACTGAGTGCAGCAGACACGGCACTGCGTCTGGAGCGATATTTCGGGAGTGAGGCCCAGGGCTGGCTCAACTGTAGATTGTCAATTACGATGGCCGCCCGCCAAGATAATTGTCGTTCTCTACTCAACCTGCAATCGGCCTATAACCTGTCGCGGGCAAGGCCATCACCAGGGACGTGACGCCCCTGGCGTGCGCGGACGATACGCGCAGGCGGTAGCTCTTCAGCGCATGGCGTCGCGGCCCGCGATGAACCGCTCGTAAGGAATTTCATCGTCCATGAACTGCCGGACCCACTCGAAGGTTTCCGGCGCGGTTAGGTCCGGCCCCAGAGCCTGCCGTAACAGTGCTTCCGTGGCAAACGTCACGGCCTCTCCGACGTGCTCGCCGTGCCAGGCACGCACAAACCGCTCGTTGAACTGCGCGCGGTCGGAAACGCCAACCGAAATTGTGCGCGTGCCGTCCGTCAGTTCGACCAGCAGCGGCACGCTCCGGGAGACGGCCTCGGTCTGGAAAAATTCGCGGAGTTCGCGAATATCGGTTTTGAACCGGTCCGCTTCTTCCGGCGAAATCTGACGCACGCGCTGGAACGCCTCGTGCAGCGTCACCGATTCAGCGGCGGTTGTCGCTTGCGTGTGATCGGTGAAGGTGAGCGGATCGAGTGGCGCATTGAAGTCGTCAGCGATCTTGATCTTTCCCTTCATCAGGCCGAAGCGGATTTTGGGTGCTTTCGTCATGGTCGATTCTCATTGAAGCCCGGGCCTAGCAGATAGGTGCGGCCCGAACCGCCTGCTAACAGTCATTCGGTATTACGCTCGCGCAGCTCGTCCAGGTAGCGGCCGAGCAGCGTCACCATTGTCGGGCCGTCGATGACCTCTGCGCGGCGAAGTGCGATGACCAGCTTTTCGGTCTCGTCGGGCACAGCCTCATCATCGGACAGCCGCGTAATGACCTCTGCCAATGCGCTATAGCCGTCCCTCACATACGTCACGCCATGACGCTTCGCCAGATCAGTGATGAACTCGCGCAGGCCGGTTGTCGGTATCTCAAGCGTCAAGGCAGGCTGCAGTGTTGGCGAAATCGACTGAGAACGAGTGTTCCTTGACATGTGAATAGGCCGATTTTTTCTTGTGTCAGGAAAAACCGGCAAAACCCCGCAGACGGCAGCCCATCGCACGTTTCGCCCCGGCCGAGGCGGGTACCACCCTGTGCGCCCGCCACAGACAGTTTATCGCGGGCCGTTAGATACGGCCCGAAACGCCCGACAACAGGTTTTGTGTTAACTACTGCCTCGCTCATCCATTTGGACATGGTCATTTGGCGCAACGCGACTTGTGGAAGAGAGGGCAAATGCGCGATAGCTCGCTCGCACGGATAGTACGTGCTCGACCAAGCGAACAAGTACTACCACCAACACTCGACATCGAATTCCAGACCAATATCCTTGCGAATCCGCGAGGCGGATGCTCTCTTCACACGCGCAGCGAGTCGATTGAAATCCAACTTGGTATCCCCAGGACGGAAGCATTGCCAGAAAGTCCAGCCATTCACTGATGACTGGGTAACGCTGTAGGCCGCAGCCGATGGCGAAGTGTGCTCAACACCGTCCAACAGGAATGCTCCGTTTTTGACCTCGCCCAAGTATTCCTTGCCTTTGAATACTGCTCTGAGCTTGGTTCCGGCAGGATACTCCCTTACACACCCACGCAGGTTCATCGCTTGTTGGTGCGACAGCAGTCAACTCAAAGGCACGGCCCCACCGGTTCGAGATCGATAGAGCCTAGACAGGGGGCCCCTCCAAGAGACGCCCGACCGGATGAAGTAAAAAAATATCGCAAAAAGCAATATTGCATCTTGCGATATTTTTGCTGGGCGCCTATAGTGGTACCTGTGCTGCATGGGCAGCACATTATTACCGGGGCTACGTCCCACTTCAAGGAGAAAAGCCATGAACAACGTACGAATTTTTAACAAGGAAAAACATGCGGGTCCTCTCCAAGAAAGCGGTTCTAGACTTTATTGAAAAACACCCTGCCGCGAAAAGTTCTCTGCTGCTTTGGTACACGCTGGCAAGTAAGTGCCAGACCGATGACCTCAACGGCTTGAAAACGACATTTGGCTCGGTTGACTACGTTCCAACCCAGTTTTACGTATTTGATGTGGGTGGAAACAATTTTCGCGTAGTAGCCACAGTCCATTTTGACCGGCAAAAATTGTTCATCCGTCATGTGCTCACGCACAAGGAATATGACGAATGGACAAGGAAAAATAGACGGAAATGAATATCCATAGCCATTCGGGAGGCGTTCCCGAAATAGTAAAAACCTGGTCTGTTTTACAGGACCAGGTTTTTATCAAACCAATTCGTAACGAGGACGACTATGACAAGATGGTCGCCCTCGCCAACGAACTGGCCGATCATTTGGGGGACGAGGAAGAAAGCCCCTTGCATGACATTTTTGGGGTAGTTACCGACCTGATTGAGGTATGGGAGACTCACCACGTTGAAGTTCCGACCGCAGAACCCCGTGAGGTACTGCGGTACCTCATGGACACGCATGATCTTAAGCAGAAGGATCTGGCCGATATCGCTTCACAAACCGTCATCAGCGACATTCTGGCTGGTCGTCGGGATATCAGCAAGAATGTTGCAAAAGCGCTGTCGGTACGATTTGGAACAGATATCAGCGCTTTTATTTAAGCATAACGCTTTGCTTAATTTTTAATGAATAGATGTATAAGGTGAATTCATGTTGTCTGCATACAATTTTGAGCATCTGAATTCATTACATCAATATGATGTCGGTCACGTTTTGCAGTGTTTACTGACGATTGCCTACGGAAGATTGCGAAGGACTCTGATGTATCTGTCGTCATGAATGCGGCCCTGCAAGTTATACGGACGAGACAGGAAGTTGAATTACGCTTTTTCGAATGGGAGTGTCAGACGGCATGGGACAAGAAATTTTATGCTCAGCTAGCTAAGACTCATGCTCAGCTGGAAGCGACTACGTTCGGTCTCATCTGACACCTGTCTGCAAATTCCAGTGAGATAACTGGAATCGCGCGGTGCGAACCTGCTTTCCTTGTGCCAGGCTCGCATCGCAATTTTTTGCGCGGCTATATGTGATAATGTCCTTTATCACATATATGACGGGGCCACCCGGCCGGTACGGCCCGGGCCAGCGCTGACGGGGCACCGGGGCAATCCCATCGCGGCGGGAACGTGCATGTTGTAGTATGTTGTATTTTGTAGTATAGTACAAATACTACATTCTCACCGAGAAAATGGACACCAACATGGCCATCACCAAAGACCAGATCTGGGCCGTCGCTGACGAGCTCGACCAGGCAGGCAAGCCGCCGACGCTGGCCGCCGTGCGCAAGGCGGTGGGTGGCGGCAGCTTCACGACCATCCAGGAGGCGATGTCCGAATGGAAGGCGAGGCGTCAGGCGAAGGCGGCACCGGTCACCGACCCGGCGCCGCCGGCCCTGACGGAGCGGCTTAACGAGTTCGGCGCCGAACTCTGGAGCCTCGCGCTGCAGCTCGCCAATGCGCGCCTCGCCGCGGATCGCGACACGCTCGAGGCCGAGCGGGTCCAGCTTGAGGCCGATCGCCAGGAGGCCGCCGATCTGGCCGATCAGCTGAATGAGGAGCTCGACGTCGCCAGGGCGCGTTGCGCGGCGCTGGAGCGGGCCGCGCGGGAGACGACGGAGCGACTCGAGGCGGCGCTGGCTGACGCGGGGACGGCCGGTGAGCGCGCCACGCGGGCGGAGACGCGTGCGACCGAGATTGAGCGGCGCGTGGACGACCTGAACGCGGAGCTGGTGCGCGTGCACGAGCAGAACCGGGCGCTCGTCGCCGCCCTTCCGAAACCGGATGCAGGCGAAGACGGCAACCCGGGCTCCCGGCGCGCGAAACGTAACTGAGGATCATGAACCCGCTCGTCACGCTCAATGGCATCACCACGCCAGCGCTCATGGTAGCGGCCGGCGGGCGCGCCGGCGTCCGTTTCATGGAGTTCTTTGCGTCGGCGATCCGCAATCCGCACACGCGCCGCGCGTACGCGCGCGCGGCCAGCGAGTTTCTGGACTGGTGCGCCGCTGCCGGTGTAGCGTCAATTACTGAGGTGCAGCCGCTGCATGTCGCGGCGTGGATCGAACGGCAGACGCAGACGCTCTCGGCGCCGACGGTCAAGCTGCGGCTCGCGGCGATCCGGCACCTGTTCGACTGGCTCGTGACCGGCCAGATCGTGCCGCACAACCCGGCCTCATCAGTGCGAGGTCCCAGCCACACCACGAAAAAAGGGAAAACGCCGGTGCTCGATGCGGCCGAGGCGCGCCAGCTGCTGGACAGCATCGATGTGACGACCCCGATTGGCCTGCGCGACCGGGCGCTGATCGCGCTGATGGTGTTTTCGTTCGCACGGGTGGGCGCCGCGCTGGCGATGCGGGTCGACGATGTCTATGTGCAGCAGCGGCGCCTGTGGGTGCGTCTGCGTGAAAAAGGTGGCAAGGCGCACGCCATGCCGTGTCATCACACGCTGGAAGCGTATCTGCACGCGTATCTGGACGGGACCGGTGTTGGCGGTGATCCGAAAGGGCCGCTGTTCCGCACGATTGCGCGCGGCACCGGGCACCTCAGCACCACCGCCCTACCCCAGGCCAATGCGTATGCGATGGTGCGGCGCCGCGCGCTGGCCGCAGGCATCGGCACGGCGATCGGCAATCACACGTTCCGCGCGACCGGCATCACTGCCTATCTGAAGAACGGCGGTACGCTCGAGAACGCCGCGGCGATGGCCAACCACTCGTCCACGCGCACCACGCAGCTCTATGACCGACGCCGCGACGAGATCAGCCTCGACGAGGTCGAGCGGATCCGCGTGTAAGACACGGTAGCTCTTTCGACTCGCTTCGCTGTCCATAGTAAATTGATTGTCTCCACCGGCCGAGGCCGTGTCAAAACTCAAAATCACTAGGTTTTGGTGGGTTGCTTTACCCCTTCCGAGGTGCCGCGAGGCCGATATAGGGCGTTCTGACAAGCCGTTTTTTGCGCTGAGTCGAAGCGGCGTGCGTTTTGACACAGGTGCGCCGGGAGACCGGCAAGGAGTAAGTGGTGCAAGTCCACTGCGATGAAGGGATAGCGAACCACATCGGCCCCGGGCCATGCGCAGGCGTCCGTGAGGATGTCCGCGAAGCGTCGGCAGGGGTAATGGCACCACAATTCGTCAAACCCTACGTGAAAACGAACAAAAACGATGTGACTGATGCTGAAGCCATCTGCGAAGCGGTTGGCCGACCAAACATGCGTTTCGTGCCGATCAAGAACATCGAGCAACAGGCCGTGCTGGCGTTGCATCGCGTCCGTCAAGGATTTGTAAAGGCGCGGACGGCGCAAGCCAACCAGATCCGCGGACTGCTGGCGGAATTCGGGCTTGTAATTCCGCAGGGCATCGCCCACATCGCCAAGCGCGTACTGGAGCTTATTGAGGATGCGAGCAATGAGTTGCCGGGTTCGTTCCGTCTGCTTGTGCAGCGCCTACTGGAGCAATTGAAGGAGCTTGATCGTCAGGTCCATGAGATCGAGAATCAAATTATCATCTGGCATCGCACGAACGATGGCAGCCGCAAGCTGGCCAGGGTTCCCGGCATAGGGCCGATCACGGCCAGTGCGATGGTGGCTTCTATTGGCGACGCCAAGAGTTTCAAAAATGGCCGACAGGTAAGTGCCTGGATCGGGTTAGTGCCCAAGCAAAACTCCACTGGCGGCAAGACGGTGCTATTGGGGATGAGTAAGCGAGGGGATTCATATCTTCGAACGCTACTGATCCAGGGCGCACGCTCGGTGATCTACGCGGCGCAGCGAAAGGAGACTCCCGACGACGGCTGGCTGAGTCGGCTGCTTAAGCGGCGTAACGCCAATGTGGCGGCCGTTGCCCTGGCTAACAAGAACGCCCGAATTATCTGGGCGTTGCTGTCCAGTGACCGCGAGTTCCGCTCTGACTACGCGACGGTTATCGCAGTCGCGTAGTCAGAGCGGCTTGAAAAATCCACCGTAACCCCGTAGCGGACCAGCTCTATCGATTGCTCAGGTGATCATGAATTGATGGCAAAACTGGTAAGACCGTGGCCAAGAAAATCTGACCCGCACAGCGTGCCTCGAGCACACGGATCTATTGAGAACCTGGCCAGCGGATTCCATCAGGGACAGCGGCAACGCCGCACCGAAAGTCCGGATGTATGAGTGCAATCTCTACCTTTGAGCCGTCACAGATTGAAAGCTTGGCAAACCGGGGGCGTCCATGTATGTGCGGGGGTGCTCAGTAATGGGCATCCCTACCGCAATCCTGGGCCATGAAGAGACAATCGCGAGGCGCCCCCCGAACGGCCGGTCATCGGGCCACAGCGTCATTCAAATTGGGCGACCCGACGGATGAAACGCTTTAGGCCGCGCGCAGCACGTAGGGGAAGCCTTGTGGGCGCATTACTCCCGCACTGGGCGGCGAGAATATCTTGTCTAGCTCGACTTCACCGTCGACGCTCCACAGCGCACCGACCCGCACGAAATAGACCTTTCTTCTCGTGCGACCAAGCGCGCGCGACGCGCTGGTCGGCCAGCAAATTCAGGCATGCTAAAACTACCCCATAGCGATTGTCCGCAGCGCCGCACGATCCTGGATGGAAATCCGCCGTCCCTGTTTCACGATGACACCCCGGCGCTCGAGTGAGGCCAGTACGCGCGAAACAGTTTCACGGCTGACATTAGCCATCGCCGCAATCGTTGCATGATTCGGGAGTTCAACCGCCGAAAGGAGATCCGCGCTACTGATCTCCGAGACGATCACGGCAGAGATCCGCGCCGCCGCTCGCGGCAGCCCCTGTTGGGCGTAACGGTGCGCAAAGCGTGTAACCTGCGCGGCCAGGGAGCGGGTCAGCGCGCGCGACACCTCGGAATCAGCGAACAACTGGCGCGCCCGAACACGGCTCAGCATGGCAATGGTGCTTTTCCGGCTGGCGATGATATTCGCGGGAATGGGCACATCTCCGACTATTGCTGCCTCGCCAATTGACTCGCCAGCCGCGACAGTCCGTATCCCGATCTCATCCCCTTCTTCCGACGCAAAGCACTTTCTGAGCTGGCCAGATAAAACCAGTATGAGAGGCGAGTCGGCGTCGCCCTGCAGGCAGACATAATCGCCACTCTCGACGTCAGAGACGCGGGCCGCGTCGGCGGTCGCGCGAATCACCTGCTGACAGCATGTTTTCAGAAGGGTCTGCCTTTCTAACTCCGCCCATAGACTGTGGCCGCGCAAATTATCAGGGTCAATCCAACTTGATGGGACGATCCCGGCGTCGCTGTACGTCATATGATTCTGCGTGCCCCCAGCTGCGAGGAGGGACGCAATATCAGGCGATCCGACCAAGGCGACAGGATTGACTGATTGTCGGGCATCCTCAAACCCCTGGAAGATCGAACGCCTCAGGCCTAAGTCTGGGACGATGACTCGTCGGCTTCTTCATGCTGGAAATTCCTCGCGCTTCTTGAGTATGGCCGCTTAATCTTCGCGGCTCGTTTGCGTTAACGCACCGCAAGTTTTACCGATTTCCGCTTGGTGTGCTTTACCGTGCGTGCCAGTTTTCGAGATATTTCACGCTAATCGCGCTTTCCAGCTATATTCCATTCCTGCCATCAGCTAGTTTCTCCGAATGTCGCCGTCGCGCTCCCATGCCGCCGGTCGGCCGAGATCTCCGAAGGTCCGTTTCAGGGCCAACATGAGCCAATCGCCAACTACGTTTCGACCGCCCGCTCGGCAATCTGCCGCAACAACCTCCTCTCGAAACCAGTCCATGCCATCGACTTCGGTGTTGCGCGAATTAGCGGTTTCCACTCTCTACGAAGGCTTGTTTTTCACGACGCAAACGTTGGCGAATGTCCGCATTGGGCATTACAGCGCCTGTCGCATGCTCACCGGCCGCAGATCGCAATGAAAAGTGCGCTTGCGCAGGCGAGCAACGATCGGGCGCGCGTGGTATTTTGCGATGCGTCGCGCAGCAAGGATTGCGCGTTCAACCCGAAGCTCACGCGTCTTAGTTGATGACCAAACAACAAATGTGCACGCCCCTGGACGCGGCATGCGCCCAGCCGGCCGGAAACCAGAAAAATCGCCGCGAGCTTCTCAAAACCGTTGTAGCAGCATCGCTTGTCACTGGCCTCGAAATGTTCGATTTCACCGTTTTCGGATTTTTCGCGGTGGTGATCGGCGATCGGTTCTTCCCGGCGAACGATCCGATGACTTCATTACTGTGGGCCGTCGGCACATTCGGCGTCGGTTTTTTCATGCGGCCTGTTGGCGCGATGATGATCGGCACCTACGCGGACCGCGTGGGACGCCGCGCCGCGATGACGAGGACCAGCTGGATGATGGCTCTGGGAACCGCCGCGCTCGGCCTGTGCCCGTCGTACGCCAGCATAGGCGTGATTGCGCCGCTCATTGTCATCGCCGCTCGATCGTTGCAGGGCTTCGCCCTTGGTGGCGACATCGGAGTCGCCGCGACCTTCGTGCTCGAGGCGGGACCGGTGTCACGCCGCGGCTATCTGGTCAGTTGGCAACTCGTCAGCCAGGGGACGGCCGCGTTGCTGGGCGCAAGCTTGGGCCTGCTAATCACCAGCACGGTATCACCGTCTGCTGTTGCTTCGTGGGGCTGGCGAATCCCATTCGCGATCGGTCTTCTGATCGCCCCAGTCGGCCTCTACGTTCGCCACCGGCTTCGCGATGATCCGATTCTCAACAACGCCGCCACCCATGCCGGCCCTCCGCTCACCGAACTGCGTCGCGAACATGGGACGACGATCCTGCTGGCAATTCTGATGATGATGGGGCAAAGCATACCGGTCTACGCGATCGTCTACTTCATGCCGAGCTATGCGACTCGCGTGATGCACATGCCCGCCGCAACCGGATTTCGGGCTTCCGCGTTGTCCGCGCTGCTGCTGGTCGTCATTCCACCGCTGGCGGGCCGTCTGATAGACAGTTTGCGTCGCCGCAAACCATTGGCCCTCGTCGCCTGCGGATGCACGACCCTTCTGGTCTATCCCGTCTTTCTGATGATTACCCGTGCGACCAGCGCGCTGCCTGTCCTGTGCGGCGTCGGGCTCATTAGCACAATGGTGGCGTTTGGCGCCGGCGCGGTCGCCCTGCTTGTGCTCGAAGCCCTTCCTGCGCGGGTGCGCGCCAGCGGCATGGCCGTGTCGCATGCGCTCCAGGTCGCCCTGTTCGGCGGTACCGCGCAATTCATCGTGACAGGTCTGATCAAATGGACCGGCGATCCAATGTCTGTAGCCTGGTATGTCGCCCCGGCATGCGCGGTGAGTTTTTGTGCACTGATGCTGTTCAAGGAACAGCATTTCGAAATCTGAACTGGTACCCACACTTTCTGTCGCCGACCTTCGCGTCGGCGACAGAAAATCGGCGCGCCTAAGCCACCGTACCGACCAAAGCCCGGAAATCCTGCGGGGCCATTTCGTAGGCTCGCCGGAAGGCGCGCGTGAAGTCCGAAGCGCTTTTAAAACCAAGTCCGTAGGCGATATTCGTCACCGTCATGTTCGGGTTGCATGCCAGATCATCGGCTGCACGGCGCAGTCTGAGATGACGGATATAGCTCCCGAGACCGCCTTCATGTTCGAACAGGCGATACAGAGTCCTGCGGGGAAGCTGCAACGCGTCGAGAACGCGCTCGGGAGAGAGGTCTGCTTCATACAGGTTCGACTGGATATAGCGCCGTACCTGGCCAAACATGGCGGCGCGGGCTGCCGACCTCGCATTGCCGCTCAGCCGGGCCTGTTTGCCGAACGCTGCGACAAGGAGTTGGGCCGCTGCGCGTATGGCGCCATCCGCCTCGTCAGCGCTCATGCACCCAATGCTCTGAGCAAGCGTCGCAACGTGCTGGATGATGAGCCGCGTGAGCGGCGTCGTACCATGGATCGTACGGCCGTGGATGGCTCCGGGATCGGGAAATACCTCTTGCACCAGCTCGCCGGGCACAAAGAAATTGATCACCCTGCATGCATTGCGCTTCATGCGAATGGGCTGACTCATATCTATCGCAAGGATACTTCCAAGGGAAGGCGCCCCCCCGCGCCCCGACACGCGCACTGAAACGTTCTCGACATTACCCTCCAGAAACACGAGGAAACTGAAGTCGCGAAGCTTATCCCTCGAAATCCGGGCCATTGTGCGCTCGAGCACCAGCATGTCCGAGCGGCAATCGGTAAACATGACCGCGCCGACCTGGTAGCGATCGATTGACGCCTGGAAAGGTTTTCCGAGCTCAGAGAGCGGGGGCAGCACCACATCAATGACATGTCCCACCCGATCCCGCCAGGCGAGCAACGGTAGCTGCTGCACTTCGGCTTGCGTACTGAAATGACTGCGGACGATGCGATTTTCTAGCGCAATGTTTGCAGGGGATAGGCTAGCGGGCAAATTCATACAAGGTCCTTCACGAACTAAGGCTGTGGACCGCCAGGATCGGTCCGATGCGGGTCGATCAGCGGACATTCGACCCGCACATCGCGCGGACGCCTACAGCACCCGCAGGTTGCGGATCCGCCCGATCCCCGGCGAGCGCTGGCGGATCACGTCGGCGATGAACTCGGGGAGCAGCGCGCGCGGCACGGTGGCCTGCACGTCCGTCACCAGCTGGGATGGGATATGGACAATGAACGCATCCGGAGCGGCTGCC